>NZ_FPBA01000030.1 GCF_900116515.1 Geodermatophilus amargosae | reverse complement strand
ACCCCGACTCCACCACCCGATCCAGCACCAACTCGTTCACCGGCCAGTCCCGCCACAACGAGAACACCTCCACCCCCGTCTCCAACACCCGCCCCGTGGAGACGGTCGAGGTCTCGGCAGCCGCTCGGGTGGACACCGGCGGGGCGATGACGAGGAAGGAGGTGACGCCCAGCATCACCAGTCCGAGGACGAGTCTCTGCTGCCACGACGATCGGGTCATGCAGAGCCCATCGGTGGTCAGCGCATCGGTATTGAGGAGGTTCACCCGGTCCGGTGCACCCCTGCTCGCCCCGGTGCGCATGCGGGGTGGCGGCCGGCTCTCAGCGCCCGGCCTCCTCGCTGGCGCGTCGTCGGACGCAGGAACAGGTCTTCCGCCCGGCCGGGGGCGGCTCCGCATGACTAGGGTCTGATCACGTTGACGCCGCGGGAACTGCGGGTAGGGCCGTCGCCGACGACGGAGGGTCACGGGTCGATGGGGACTCCGGACACAGCCGCACCCGCTGCGTCCGGTACCACCCCCCGCACCTCCGTAGTCCGCCCGGGAGCACGGGACACCGGTCCCCCGGACGGCCCCGCGCACGGCCGACCTCGAGGAGTCCCGCCCGTCATGACCCAGGCCAACGACACGAAGAGCACGGAGTCAGAGGCCCCCGCCGAGGCCGCCTCCGACTCCCCGACCGGCTCGCCGCGCCAGCCGCACCCGACGCTGCCCGAGGGCTTCGGCGACCTCGACCGGCGGGCCATCGACACCGCCCGCGTGCTGGCCATGGACGCCGTCCAGAAGGTCGGTAACGGCCACCCCGGCACCGCGATGAGCATGGCCCCCACGGCCTACCTGCTGTTCCACAAGTGGCTGCGGCACGACCCCACGGACCCGAACTGGGTGGCCCGCGACCGCTTCGTGCTCTCCATGGGCCACTCGAGCCTGACGCTCTACGTGCAGCTGTACCTCGCCGGCTACGGCCTCGAGCTCGAGGACCTGCAGGCGCTGCGCACCTGGGGCTCGAAGACCCCGGGCCACCCCGAGGTCAACCACACGCCCGGCGTGGAGACGACGACCGGCCCGCTCGGCCAGGGCGTCGGCAACGCCGTGGGCATGGCGATGGCCGCCCGCCGCGAGCGCGGCCTGCTCGACCCCGACGCCCCCGAGGGCGAGAGCCTCTTCGACCACACTATCTGGGCCTTCGCCTCCGACGGCGACCTGGAGGAGGGCGTCAGCGGCGAGGCGTCGTCGCTGGCCGGCACCCAGCAGCTGGGCAACCTCGTCCTCGTCTACGACGACAACAAGATCTCCATCGAGGACGACACGACCGTCGCCTTCACCGAGGACGTCGGCAAGCGCTACGAGGCCTACGGCTGGCACGTGCAGCAGGTCGACGACGGCGAGGACCTGGCCGCCGTCGACGCCGCGTTCGCCGCCGCCAAGGCCGAGACCGGCCGCCCGTCGCTCGTCGTGCTGCGGACGATCATCGGCTGGCCGTCGCCGAACAAGCAGAACACCGGCGCCGCCCACGGCTCCGCGCTCGGCGACGACGAGGTGCGCGCCACCAAGGAGGTCCTCGGCTTCGACCCCGACAAGACCTTCGAGGTCGACGACGAGGTGATCGCCCACGCCCGCTCGGTCGTGGAGACGGGCGCACAGGACCACGCCGAGTGGCAGGAGCGCTTCGCGGCGTGGAAGTCCGAGCAGCCCGAGCGCGCGGCCCTGCTGGCCCGCATGGGGCAGCGCGAGCTGCCCGAGGGCTGGGCCGACGCGCTGCCGACCTTCGACGCCGACCCCAAGGGCGTGGCCACCCGCAAGGCGTCGGGCAAGGTGCTCGCCGCGCTCTACCCGGCGCTGCCGGAGCTGTGGGGCGGGTCGGCCGACCTCGCGGAGAGCAACAACACCGCCGTCGAGGGTGAGCCCTCGTTCCTGCCGGCCAACCGCCAGACGAAGATGTGGAACGGCGGGCCCTACGGCCGCACCCTCCACTTCGGCGTCCGCGAGCACGCCATGGGCGCGGTCATGAACGGCATCGCGCTGCACGGCGGCACCCGCGTCTACGGCGGCACCTTCCTCACCTTCTCCGACTACATGCGCGGCGCGGTCCGCCTGGCCGCGCTCATGCAGCTGCCGGTCACCTACGTGTGGACACACGACTCGATCGGCCTGGGCGAGGACGGCCCGACCCACCAGCCGATCGAGCACTTCGCCGCGCTGCGGGCCATCCCCGGCCTCGACGTCGTCCGCCCGGCCGACGCCAACGAGGTCGTCGTCGCCTGGCGGACCGTCCTCGAGAACAACGACCGCCCGGCCGGCCTGCTGCTGTCGCGGCAGAACCTGCCGGTGTTCGACCGCTCGCAGATGGGCTCGGCGGAGGGCACCGCGCGCGGTGCCTACGTGCTGGCCGACGCCTCGAACGGGCAGCCCGAGGTGATCCTGCTTGGCACCGGCTCAGAGGTGCAGATCGCCGTGGCCGCCCGCGAGCGGCTCGAGGCCGACGGCGTCCCGACCCGCGTGGTCTCCGTGCCCTGCGTCGAGTGGTTCGCCGACCAGGACCAGGCCTACAAGGACGAGGTCCTGCCGCCCACGGTCCGCGCGCGCGTCAGCGTCGAGGCCGGCGTGCCGATGGGCTGGCGGGAGTTCGTCGGCGACGCCGGCCGGATCGTCGGGCTGACGCACTACGGCGCCAGCGCGTCCTACTCCGTCCTGTACGAGGAGTTCGGGCTCACCGACGAGGCCGTCGTCACCGCCGCGCGCGAGTCCCTCGAGGCCGCCCGCTCCGGGAACGCCGTGCCGGCCGGCCCGGTTGCGGCCACCGGCGGCCTCCCCCACCCGACCGGCGACCGATGAAGGACCCCCTGCTCCCCACCACTCGCAGGCTCGCGGCGGGACCCTGCAGGGAGCCGTACCGCACCAGTCCGGAAGGGACCTGACCATGGCACAGAACGAGAACCTGGCCCAGCTGTCGAAGGCGGGCGTCGCCGTCTGGCTCGACGACCTGTCGCGCGACCGCATCCGCAGCGGCAACCTGCAGTCCCTGGTCGACGAGTTCTCCGTCGTCGGCGTCACCACCAACCCGACCATCTTCGCCGCGGCGATCAGCGGGTCGGAGTCCTACGACGACCAGCTGCACGCGATGGCCGTCCGCAAGGTGAGCGTGGAGGAGGCGCTGCGCACCATCACCGCCGCCGACGTCCGGGACGCCTGCGACCTGCTCGCGCCGGTCGCCGAGCGGCAGCCCGGCGACGGCCGGGTGTCGCTGGAGGTGGCGCCGGGCCTGGCCCACGACACCGACGCGACGGCGGCCGAGGCCGCACACCTGTGGTGGCTCGTGGACCGGCCGAACCTGTTCATCAAGATCCCGGCGACCGAGGAGGGGCTGGCGGCGATCACCACCTCGATCGCGCGCGGCATCAGCGTCAACGTCACCCTCATCTTCAGCTCCGAGCGGTACCGCGCCGTCATGGACGCCTACCTCTCCGGCCTGGAGCAGCGGGTGGCCGAGGACGCCGACGCCGACCTGACCCAGATCGCGTCCGTCGCGTCCTTCTTCGTGTCCCGCGTGGACACCGAGGTCGACAAGCGGCTGGACAAGGTCGGGGCCGACCCCTCGCTCAAGGGCAAGGCCGCGCTGGCCAACGCCCAGCTGGCCTACCAGGCCTACGAGGAGGTCTTCTCCTCCGACCGCTGGAAGGCGCTGGAGGCCAAGGGCGCCCGCCCGCAGCGGCCGCTGTGGGCCTCGACCGGCGTCAAGAACCCCGAGTACTCCGACACCCTGTACGTCAGCGAGCTCATCGCCCCCGGCACGGTCAACACGATGCCGGAGAAGACGCTCAAGGCCTACGCCGACCACGGCAGCCCGGGCACCCCGGTGCAGGAGGCCTACGACGACGCGACGGCCACGATGAAGGCCATCGCCGACGCCGGGGTCGACCTCGACGACGTCTTCCGCGTCATCGAGGACGAGGGCGTGCAGAAGTTCGTCGACTCGTGGGACGAGCTCACCGACTCGGTCAAGGAAGAGCTCGAGGACAAGGCGTGACCTTGCAGTTCCGCTGCTCCGGCCTCGAGGTCCCGGAGAACGTCCGCACCCAGCTGGGCGACGACGACGTCGCAAAGCGGCTGGTCGCCGAGGACGCCACCCTCTGGGGCCCCGAGGCCGAGAGCGAGGCCTCGGTCCGGCTCGGGTGGCTGGACCTGCCGGCGACCTCCCGCGCGCTGGTGTCGGGCCTGGCGGAACTGCGCGCCGAGCTGGCCGGCGAGGGTCTCGACCGGGTGGTGCTGTGCGGCATGGGCGGCTCGTCGCTCGCGCCGGAGGTCATCTGCCGCACCGCGGGCGTGCCGCTGGTGGTCCTCGACACCACCGATCCCGGCCAGGTCGCCGGGGCGATGAGCGACCTCGACCGCACCGTGGTCGTGGTCAGCTCCGAGTCCGGCGGCACGATCGAGACCGAGAGCCACCGGCGGGCCTTCGTGGCCGCGTTCACCGAGGTCGGGCTGGACGAGAAGGAGGTCGGCCGCCGCTTCGTCGTCGTCACCGACCCCGGCTCGCCGCTGGCCGACACCGCCGCCGCCATGGGCGCCCGTGCGGTGTTCCTGGCCGACCCGAACGTCGGCGGCCGCTACAGCGCCCTGTCGGCGTTCGGCCTGGTGCCCGCGGCCCTGGCCGGGGTCGACGTCGGCGCGCTGCTCGACGAGGCGGCCGACCTCGCCGAGCACCTCACCGAGCCGGGCAACCCGGCGCTGGAGCTCGGCGTGGCCCTGGGCGCCGGCTTCCGGACCGGCCGCGACAAGGTGGCCCTCGGTGCCGGCAGTGGCCCGCGCACCGAGGGCTTCGGCGACTGGGCCGAGCAACTCATCGCGGAGTCCACCGGCAAGGGGGGCCGCGGGCTGCTGCCCGTCGTCCTCGAGTCGGTGGACGCGCCGGGCTCGACGGCACCGGACGCGCTGCTGGCCGTCGTCGACGGCGACCCGGTCGCGGGCCGGCCGTCGGTCGGCGTCACCGGGCCGCTCGGCGCGCAGTTCCTCGGCTGGGAGTTCGCGACGGCCGTGGCCGGCCGGGTGCTGGGGATCAACCCCTTCGAACAACCGAACGTGACCGCGTCCGAGGAGAACACCGCACGGATCCTCGAGTCCGGCCTGCCCGACGAGCGGCCGCTGGCCACGATCGGCGCGGTGGAGCTGTGCGCCTCCGGCGGTGTGCTCGACGGCGTCGACCTGTCGGCGTCCGACGGGCTGCGCCTGGCCCTCGACGCGTTGCTGGCCGCCGTCCCGCCGCGCGGCTACCTCGCCGTCATGGCCTACCTCGACCGCGTGGCGGACGCCCGCGCCGGGGAGCTGCGCGCGGCGGTGGCCCGGCGGACGGAGCACGCGGTCACCTTCGGGTGGGGGCCGCGCTTCCTGCACTCGACCGGCCAGTACCACGAGGGCGGCCCGCAGGTCGGGGTGTTCCTGCAGCTGACCGGGGCGGTCCCCGAGGACCTGCCGGTGCCCGACCGGCCCTACTCCTTCGGCGTGCTGCAGGCCGCCCAGGCCGCCGGCTACCGCCAGGCGCTGGCCGACCGGCAGCGCCCGCTCCTGCACCTGCACCTGACCGACCGGTCCGCCGGCATCGCTCAGGTGCTCGACACCCTCGGCTGAGCGTCCGCTCTCCAGCCCCACGAGGAGGGCCTGTGATCCCCAATCCCCTGCGCGACCCCCGGGACCGGCGGCTGCCGCGGGTCCCCGAGCCGTGCGCCCTGGTCGTCTTCGGCATCACCGGCGACCTGGCCCGCAAGAAGCTGCTCCCGGCGGTCTACGACCTGGCCAACCGCGGGCTGCTGCCCACCAACTTCGCGCTGCTGGGCTTCGCCCGGCGGGACTGGGGTGACCAGGACTTCGCCGAGCTGGCCCGCGACGCCGCCCGCAACGCCGCCCGCACCCCGTGGCGCGAGGAGGTCTGGGAGCGGCTGGCCGGCAACGTCCGGTTCGTCCAGGGCTCCTTCGACGACGACGACGCCTTCGACCAGCTCGCCAACGCGCTGTCGGACCTGGAGAGCAGCCACGGCATCGGCGGCAACGCCGCGTTCTACCTGTCGATCCCGCCGGCGATGTTCCCGGTCGTGCTCAAGCAGATGCAGCGCACCGGCATGGCAGAGAGCACGCCCGACCGGTGGCGGCGGGTCGTCGTCGAGAAGCCCTTCGGCACCGACCTGGCCTCCAGCCGGGAGCTCAACGAGCTCGTCGACTCGGTGTTCAGCGCCGAGGACGTCTTCCGCATCGACCACTACCTGGGCAAGGAGACCGTCCAGAACCTCATGGCGATGCGGTTCGCCAACGAGCTGTTCGAGCCGGTCTGGAACGGCCACCACGTGGACTCGGTGCAGATCACCATGGCCGAGGACGTCGGCATCGGGGGGCGCGCGGGCTTCTACGAGAAGACCGGCGCGGCCCGCGACGTGCTGCAGAACCACCTGCTGCAGCTGCTGGCGCTGACCGCCATGGAGGAGCCGGTCGAGTTCTCCGCCGACGAGATCCGCACCGAGAAGCTCAAGGTGCTCCGGGCGGTGTCGCTGCCCGAGGACCTGCGCCGCTTCGCCGTCCGCGGACAGTACGAGCAGGGCTGGCTGGCCGGCCAGCGCGCCAGGGGCTACCGGCAGGAGGAGGGCGTCGACCCGGAGTCGGCCACCGAGACCTTCGCCGCCGTCCGGCTCGGCGTGGAGACGCGCCGCTGGGCCGGGGTGCCGTTCTACCTGCGCACCGGCAAGCGGCTGCCCCGCCGGGTCACCGAGATCGCGCTGGTGTTCAAGCGGGCGCCGCACCTGCCCTTCGCCGACACCGACACCGAGGAGCTGGGCAACAACCAGCTGGTCGTGCGCGTGCAGCCCGACGAGGGGGTGACGCTGAAGTTCGGGTCGAAGGTGCCCGGCAGCGTCATGGAGGTCCGGGACGTGTCCATGGACTTCCTCTACGGCGAGCAGTTCACCGAGGCCAGCCCCGAGGCCTACGAGCGGCTGCTGCTCGACGTCCTGCTCGGGGACGCGACGCTGTTCCCGCGCAACGCCGAGGTCGAGGCGTCCTGGGCGGTCATCGACCCGCTGGAGGAGTTCTGGTCCGGCAGCACGCCGCAGCCCTACCGGGCCGGCGAGTGGGGACCGCGCGCCGCCGACGAGATGCTGGCCGCCGAAGGGCGCCGGTGGCGGCGACCGTGAGCGGCCGGCCCACCCGAGCAGAGGAGACCCCGTGACGACGTTGTGGGACACCACCGGTTCCGCGGTGGTCAAGGAGCTGGCCACCCAGCGGCGGACCGGCGGGGCGGTGCTCTCCGGCGTGGCGCTGACCCTCGTGGTCGTCGCCGACGAGGGCCGCGTGGCCGAGGCCGAGGAGGCCGCGACGGTCGCCGCCGAGCAGCACCCCTGCCGGATCCTCGTCGTCGTCCGCCGGCAGATCGAGGCCCCGGTGCCCCGGCTGGACGCCGAGGTGTCGATCGGCGGGCGGCTGGGCCCCGGCGAGGCGGTCGTCATGCGCATGTACGGGCGGCTGGCCCTGCACGCCGAGTCGGTCGTGCTCCCCCTGCTGGCCGCCGACGCGCCGGTGGTCACCTGGTGGCACACCGAGCCGCCGCGGCAGCTCACCACCGACGCGCTGGCGGTCATCGCCGACCGGCGGATCACCGACAGCGCCGCCTCGGCCGACCAGCTCGCCGCGCTGCGCACGCGGGCCCAGGACTACGCCCCCGGCGACACCGACCTGACCTGGACCCGCGCCACCGGCTGGCGGGCCACGCTGACCTCCGCCCTGGACTCGGTCTCCGGCCGCCGGGGCGACGCCGTCCGGGTGCTCGGTGCCCGCATCGAGGGGGATCCCGGCGCGGGCACCGCGCAGCTGCTCAGCGGCTGGATCGCGGCGCGCACCGGCATCGCGTCGGAGGTCGTCCAGGCGACCCGGCACCCCGGGCCCAGCGGCATCGACTCGGTGCTGCTGACCCTGGACCAGGACGAGGAGGTCCGGGTGCACACCGACCGCCGAGGCGGCGCGGTGATCAGCCAGCCCTATCGGCCCGACGCGACGATGGCTCTGCCCGACCGCCCGCTCGGCGACCTGCTGGGCGAGGAACTGCGCCGGCTGGACTCCGACGAGCCCTACGCCGAGGCGCTGGAGGCCGCGACCGGGCTGACCGGCCTGGTCGGCCGTGCCCCGGTCCGCGCGCACGTCTGGGTCGACCCGGCCGAGCAGACGGGCGCGCCGTTCGCGAAGGACGACGTCGGGGAGGACAGCCCGCACGGCGAGGCGCCGACCGTGCCCCTGGACTCCGAGGGAGCCGACGAGGTGGCCGAGCACGGCGAGCACGACACCCCGGACCCGACCGCGCCCGAGGCAGCGCCCGAGTCAGCGCCCGAGTCAGCGCCCGAGGCGGCCCGGTGACGCTCCCGCCCGGGGACCGGATCCTCGCCGCGCTGGCGGAGGCGGCCGACGGCCCGCTCGCCGACGTCCCCGGTCTCCAGGTGGTGGTGGAGCCCGACGCGGAGGCGCTGGCGCGGGCGGTGGCGTCCGCCCTCCTCGCCCGGCTGGCCGCCGCCCAGGCGGTGCACGGGACGGCGTCGGTGGTGCTGACCGGCGGCGGCATCGGCACGGCGGTGCTGCGGCACGTCGCCGAACTGGCCGCGGAGCCCGCCCCCGGCCAGCAGGTCGACTGGACGGCGGTCGACGTCTGGTGGGGTGACGAGCGCTTCGTGCCCGCCGACGACGACGAGCGCAACGAGAAGGGCGCCCGCGAGGCGCTCCTGGACCGGGTGGGGGTCCCGCCGGAGCGGGTGCACCCGATGCCCGCCTCCGACGCCGGCTTCGACACCCCGGAGGAGGCCGCGGACTGGTACGCCGGGGCCCTGTCCGACGCCGCCGGCGACGGCCCGGTCCCCCGCCTCGACCTCCTGCTGCTGGGGATGGGCCCAGAGGGCCACGTCGCCTCGATCTTCCCGGACTCCCCCGCGGCGACCGACGAGCGCACGGTGGTCGCGGTGCGGGACTGCCTGAAGCCGCCGCCCACGCGGGTGAGCCTCGGCTTCTCCGCGATCGCCGCTGCCGAGGAGGTCTGGCTGCTGGTGTCGGGCGAGGGCAAGGCGGAGGCCGTCGCGCGGGCCCTCGGTGGTGCCGCCCGCACGGACGTCCCCGCCGCCGGCGCCCGCGGCCGCCGCGCCACCCGCTGGCTGCTCGACGCCGCGGCGGCGAGCCGGCTGCCCGGGGCCGGCTGACGGCGGATCCTGGCGGCCGGGGACTGCTCGCCCCGGACACGCCGGAGGCCTCGGCGGCGGAGTACCGCGCCGCCGAGGCCGTCAGTTCGGCGTGTTAGGCGCCGCGGCGGGCCCGCAGCTTGGCGAGGGCCTCCTCGAGGAGGGCGTCGCCGTCGGCGTCGCTGCGCCGCTCCCGCACGTAGGCGAGGTGGGTCTTGTAGGGCTCGGTCCGCGGCGCCGGCGGCGGCGCCTGCGCGTCCTGGCCGGCCGGGAGGCCGCAGCGCGGGCAGTCCCAGGACTCCGGGATCTCCGCGTCGGCGGCGAAGGCCACCCGGGTCTCGTGACCCGAGCTGCACCAGTAACCGACCCGGTGCCGCGGCGCTGCCTCCCCCCGTTCGGCCTCACCCATCGGACCCGCACCGACCCGGGTCCCCCGGATCGCGTTGCCACCAGCCACGAGCGCCCCCTTGTGGACGGACCTGCACGGCGCTGGACGCACCGCCGGGGCAGTCTATGGCCTGCGGGGTGTTCCCTCGATCACGATTTCGCTCCGACCTGCGGTTCGGGACCGCTGCAGGGTCCCGCCGCGCGCTCGCGAGCGGTGGAGGGCAGCGGGGTCCTCACACTCAGACCTTGAGCAGGATCCCCAGCGTCACGACGCACACGGCCCAGACGAACCCGACGATGACCGTCAGCCGGTTGAGGTTCTTCTCGACGACGGAGGACCCGGACAGCTGCGAGGAGACCGCGCCGCCGAACATCGAGGACAGGCCGCCGCCCTTGCCACGGTGCAGCAGGATCAGCACCACCAGCATCACGCTGGTGAGGACCAGCAGCACGTTGAGGACGAGTTCGAACACGCCCCCAGCCTAACCGGAGTGCCGGGGCGTCCCGGTCAGCGCACGCCCGCGGTGGCCAGGTCGTGGCCGGCGTAGGGCTCCATGACCAGCCCGTTGTGCAGCCGCTGCCCCGCCAGGAGCTGCACCCGCGTCTCCACCAGCGGCACGTAGGCACCGGTCGCGCCGGCCGCCGTCGCGACGTCCCGCCAGGCGCTGCGCGCGGCCTCCGGGTCGGCGGCCGCCCGGGCGGTGTCCACCAGCCCGGAGATCGCGGGGTCGGCGAGCCGGGCGTAGTCGGTGTTGCCGACCAGGCTGATCGAGCGCCCGTCGACCAGCGGCACGAGGAACGAGCCCGGTGTCGGGAAGTCGGCGGTCCAGGTGGCCAGGACGATGCCGAAGCCGTTGCGGGCCACGTTGTCCGGGCTGCCGACGTCGGTGGCGTAGAAGGTGGTCGCCGGCAGCGGCCGCACCTCCACGGTGATGCCCACCTCGGCGAGCTGCTCGGCGACCTTCTCGGCGACGAGGACGCTCGCCGACGCGTCCGGGACGGCCAGCACGGTGCTGAAGCCCTCCGGCTGCCCGCAGGCCTCCAGCGCGGCCCGGGCGGCGTCCGGGTCGGGACCCGGGTCGGGGTCCTCGGGGCCGCCGTCCAGCGACCGCGGCCACAGCCGCGACGTCCGCACGGCGGCGTCGGCCCCGCCCACGGTCTCCTGGACGGCGCGGCGGTCGATCGCGGCGGCCACCGCGGCGCGGCAGCCGGGGTCGTTCATCGGCGCGACGTCGGTGGGCAGCGCGAGCAGCCGCACGGCGCCGGTGGTGAGGTCGTCGACGCGGTCGGCCAGCGGCACGTCCCCGCCGGCACCCTCCGCGAGCCGGGACTCGGTCGCCGCGTGCAGGCCGGTGCCGGAGATGTCCACGTCGGCCGAGCCGGCCAGCAGTGCCTGGTCCCGCTCGAGGTTGGACAGGCCGGTGCGGACGACGACGCGGTCGGGCAGCGCCGTGCGGACCTCGTCGGTGGCCGCGTCCCAGTGGGGGTTGCGGTCGAGCACGATGCCGGTCTGGGCGTCCACGGTGGTGATCGCGTAGGGGCCGGAGGAGACCGGGTCGCTGCCGTAGGCGGCGCCGGTGTCGTTGGTGACGGGCACCGGGCTGCTCGAGGGCAGCGCCAGGACGTAGGGGAAGTCCGGCTGCGCCGACCGCAGCCGGAAGGTGATCGTCGCGTCGTCGGGCGTCTCGATCGCCGCCAGCCCCAGCTTGTCCGGGGCCTCGTCCTGGTAGGGCCCGGCGTAGGGGTTGTCGGGGTCGTCGAGCAGGTCCACGACGTACGTGGGGCCGCCGACGACGACGTCGGAGGCGAACGACCGCTCGATGCCGTACTTGACGTCGCGGGAGGTGATCGGCGCCCCGCCCTCGAACAGCGCGCCCTGCTCGAGGGTGAACGTCCAGGTCAGCCCGCCGTCGGGGGTGGTGCCGGTGTCGGTGGCGAGGTCGGGCACCAGCTCGCCGGTGCGCCCCGGCTCGCTGGCGTAGGTGACCAGCGTGCGGGTGTAGAGCCGCATGAGGTTCCAGACACCCGGCTGGTAGGACCGCTGCGGGTCGAGGCTGTCGACCTCGCTGGTGACCACGCGCAGCGTGCCGCCCGCCGCGTCGGAGGGTGCGCGGACGCCGTCCACGCCGGCGTCGGGGCCGTCGCCGAGCACCGGGACGCCGGAGTCGTCGCTGCCGCCGCCGCTGCAGCTGACCGCCACGGCGACCACCAGCAGGACGACGAGGACCAGGCCGAGCACGCGCCCGGCGGTGCCCCGCAGCAGCCCCGCCAGCCGGGAGGACCGGGAGCGGGTGGGCCCGTGCAGCGTACTGCCCACCCACCCCACCCCCCGTTCGGCCGCGGGCGGCTAGCTGCTGCTGCCCCCTGCGGCGCTCCGACAGATCTGCGCGAACTCGTCGGTGTCGAGGCTCGCGCCCCCGACGAGTGCACCGTCGACGTCCGGCCCGGCCAGGATCCCGGCCGTGTTGGCGGCCTTCACCGACCCGCCGTAGAGGATACGGACCACCGCGGCCGTCTCCGGGCCGAAACGCCCGTCGAGGCGCGACCGGAGTGCGCCACAGACCTCCTGGGCGTCGTCGGGAGTGGCCACCTCGCCGGTGCCGATCGCCCAGACCGGCTCGTAGGCGAGCACGATGCCGCGGACCTGCTCGGCCGTCAGCCCCTCGAGCGCGGCGTCGAGCTGGTCGGTGCAGTGCCCGACGTGCTGCCCGGCGCGGCGGACGTCGAGGCCCTCGCCGACGCACAGGATCGGCGTGAGGCCGTGCCGCAGGACCGCCTGCACCTTGGCCGCCACCGTGGCGTCGTCCTCGCCGTGCAGCGCGCGCCGCTCGGAGTGGCCGACGACGACGAACCGGCAGGCCAGCGCGGCGAGCATCGCACCGCTGACCTCACCGGTGTAAGCGCCGGAGTCGTGCGCCGACAGGTCCTGCGCGCCGTAGCCGACGGGCAGCTTGTCGCCGGTCACCAGGGTCTGCACGCTGCGCAGCGCGGTGAACGGCGGCAGGACGACGACCTCGGCGTCGTCGAGGTCCTTCTCGGTGAGGCTGAAGACCAGCTTCTGCACCAGGCCGATGGCCTCCAGGTGCGTCATGTGCATCTTCCAGTTGCCCGCGATCAGCGGCCGGCGGCCGGTGCGCGGCGCCCGGGGGGCGGTGCGTGCCATCGCTGTCGCTCCTCAGTCCGCCAGCACCGCGAGGCCCGGCAGCTCCCGGCCCTCGAGGTACTCCAGCGACGCGCCGCCGCCGGTGCTGATGTGCCCGTAGGACGCCTCGTCGAGGCCGAGCTGGCGGACCGCGGCGGCGGAGTCGCCGCCGCCGACCACCGACAGGCCGTCGACGGCGGCCACGGCCTCGGCCACGCCGCGGGTGCCGGCCTGGAAGGGCGCCAGCTCGAACACGCCCATCGGGCCGTTCCAGAACACCGTGCGCGCCCCGGCCAGCTCGCCGCCGAAGGCCTCGACCGTGCGGGGGCCGACGTCGAGGCCCAGCTGCCCGTCGGGGATCTGCTCGACCGGGACGACGGTGGTCTCGGTGTCGGCGCTGAACTCCGGCGCGCAGACGACGTCCAGCGGCAGCACGATGCGCTCCCCCGCGTCGGCCAGCAGCCGGCGGCAGGTGTCGACCTGGTCGGCCTCCAGCAGCGACTTCCCGACGCCGTGGCCCTGTGCGGCCAGGAAGGTGAAGCACATGCCGCCGCCGACGAGCAGCCGGTCGACCTTGGGCAGCAGCGCCTCGATGACGGCGAGCTTGTCGCTGACCTTCGACCCGCCGAGCACCACGACGTAGGGCCGCTCGGGGTCGCTGGTCAGCCGGGTGAGGACGTCGAGCTCGGTGGCCACCAGCCGGCCGGCGACGTGCGGCAGCCGCTGGGCGACGTCGTACACCGACGCGTGCTTGCGGTGCACCGCGCCGAACGCGTCGTCGATGTAGACGTCGGCGAGCGCGGCCAGCCGGTCGGCCAGCTCCCCGCGCTCGGCGTCGTCCTTGGACGTCTCGGCGGCCTCGAAGCGGACGTTCTCCAGCAGCAGGACGCCGCCGTCGGCCAGCGACGACGCCTGCGCCCGGGCGTCGTCACCGGCGACGTCGGAGGCCAGCGGGACGTCGGCGCCGAGCAGCTCGCCGAGGCGCGCGGCGACCGGTGCCAGCGAGTACTGCGGGTCGGGCGCGCCCTTCGGCCGGCCCAGGTGCGCCGCGACGACGACGCGGGCGCCGGCGTCGCCCAGGGCCTGCAGCGTGGGCAGGCTGGCGCGGATCCGGCCGTCGTCGGTGATCGCCCGGGTCTGCTTGTCGAGGGGGACGTTCAGGTCGGCGCGCAGGAGCACGCGCCGGCCCGACACCCCCTCGGCGAGCAGGTCGTCGAGGGACCGCATCAGACGGAGGCGCCGACGAGCTCGACGGAGTCGACCAGCCGGTTGGAGTAGCCCCACTCGTTGTCGTACCAGCCGAGGACCTTGACCATCGGGCCGAAGACCTTGGTCAGCTTGGCGTCGTAGATGCACGAGGCCGGGTCGGTGACGATGTCGGAGGAGACGATCGGCGCCGAGGTGTACGTCAGGATCCCGGCCAGCGGCCCGGACTCCGCGGCCGCGCGGTAGGCGGCGTCGACATCGTCGGCCGAGGCCTCGCGGGTGAGCTGGACGGTGAGGTCGGTGGCGGAGCCGGTGGGCACGGGCACGCGCATGGCGTAGCCGTCGAGCTTGCCCTGCAGCTCCGGCAGCACCAGGCCGATCGCCTTGGCGGCGCCGGTCGAGGTCGGGACCATGTTGAGCGCGGCGGCGCGGGCGCGGCGCAGGTCCTTGTGCGGGCCGTCCTGCAGGTTCTGGTCGGCGGTGTAGGCGTGGATCGTCGTCATCAGGCCGCGCTCGATGCCGAAGGCGTCGTGGAGCACCTTGGCCAGCGGGGCCAGGCAGTTGGTGGTGCAGGACGCGTTGCTGATGATCGTCTGCGAGCCGTCGTACTGCTCGTGGTTGACGCCCATGACGATGGTGAGGTCGTCGCCGGTGGCCGGCGCGGAGATGACGACCTTCTTCGCGCCGCCCTTGTCCACGTGCTTGCGGGCGTCGTCGGCCTTGGTGAAGAAGCCGGTGGACTCCACGACGACGTCGACGCCGAGGTCGCCCCAGGGCAGCGAGGCCGGGTCCCGCTCGGAGAGCACCTGCATGGTCTTGCCGGCGATGTCGATGCCGCCGTCGGAGGCCTCGACGTCCTCGCCGAGCACGCCCAGGATGCTGTCGTACTTGAGCAGGTGGGCCAGGACCTTGGGGCTGGTCAGGTCGTTGACCGCCACGATCTCGATGTCCTTGCCGCTGGCCGCGGCCGCCCGCCAGAAGTTGCGGCCGATGCGGCCGAACCCGTTGATGCCCACGCGTACGGTCACGACAGACCTCCATGTGTCCCGGCGACGCCCGTCGCCCCGGTGGGCCGCACGGCGCGCGGCCTCGATCGGCGTCGACCCTATCGGCCGGGACGTGGACCGTCCGGGTGAGGTCAGACCCCGGGGACGAGCTCCTGGAGGTCGCGGGGCGGAGCGGGGACGGGCAGCACCGCGGCGGGCGGGACCGGGACGGCGGACGGCAGGGGCGCCTCGGCGGCGACCACGCGGTCGCGGCCGGTGGCCTTGGCCGTGTACAGGGCGCGGTCGGCGGCCTCGAGCAGCGCGGCCGCCGAGGTGCCGTCGGCCGGGCAGACGGCGACGCCGACGCTGACCGTCACGGCGACCGGCTCGCCGTCGAGCAGGTGCCGCGCCGCGGCCACCTCGCGGCGGACCTGCTCGGCGCGGACGAGCGCCTGCTCGCGGCCGGCGCCGGGCAGGACGACGACGAACTCCTCGCCGCCGAGCCGTGCGGCCGTGTCGCCCCCCCGGACGGCGGCGGACAGGGTGCCGGCGACGGAGGTGAGGACGCGGTCGCCCGCGGCGTGGCCGAACCGGTCGTTGACGGTCTTGAAGTGGTCGATGTCGACGACGAGGAGGGACAGCTGCCCGGTGCGCGGGCGGTGCGCGAGGTCGGCGTCGAGCGCACGGTCGAGGTGCCGGCGGTTGTGCAACCCGGTGAGCGGGTCGCGGACGGCCTCCTCGGCGAGGACCGCGCGCAGCCGCTCGACCTCCTCGACCTGCTCGGCGAGCTGCCGGTTGAGCCGCTCGACGGCGACCTGCCGCTGCTGCTGCTCGCTCACGTCGCGGACGACGAGGATCCGGCCCAGGGCGCGACCGCGCGGGTCGGCGACGGCGGAGTCCCGCACGTCCAGCCAGACCCCCGGCCGGACCTCGGCGACGCGGTGGCCGTCGAGCCGCTCGGTGGTGCCGAGCACGGCGACCGCCGCGGGGCCGGCGACCTCCGGGAGCGGACGGCCGACCAGGTCGCCGTCGAGCTCGGGCCGCAGCCGCCGGAGCAGCCGCTCGGCGGCCGGGTTGACGTCGATGAGGACGCCGCCGGGGTCGACGACGAGGACGGCGTCGGGGACGGTGTCGACGACCTGCTCCCGGGCGACCGGGACCAGCCGCAGCAGCCCGCCGCGGAAGATGGCCCAGCAGTCGATCAGCCCGGTGACGAGGAAGAACAGCGGGGTGACGTCGGTGCCGCGCCCGTCCAGCTGGCTGACGACGGCGACCACGTTGCCGGTCGTGGAGAGCACCGCCGACCCCAGCAGGATGCCGATCTGGCTGCGGAAGGCGCCGACCGAGGCGACCCAGCGGCGTGCCAGGTGGGTGTAGGCCACGCCCACCAGGACGTAGGAGTAGGCGGTGTGGGCGAGGAAGAGCGGCCCGAAGACGACCTCGGTCTCCCCGCCGGCCGGACCCGTGGCCATGCCGGACACGACCAGGTCGCGGGTCGGCGGGAGGGCGGCGAACAGCACCATGAGCAGCGGCTCGACGAGCAGCAGCGCGGCCCGCCGCGGCGCCAGCCGCCAGGACGGGTCGGACACGGTGCGGGCGAGGACGTACGTGCCGATGACGACGAGGCCGACCGAGGCGAGCAGCAGCGGGAGGTACACCCGGCGCACCACCTCGGTCTGCAGCCCGTAGACGGCGACGTCGGCCAGCGACCAGACGGCGACGCCGCCCATGGTCACCGCGAGCGCGGTCGCCGCGGGCGTGCGGTCTCGCTGTCGCCAGGCCAGGACCCCGGTGCACACGGCGACCAGCGCCGCGCAGGCGAAGACCACCGCCCACAGCTGTGGTGTCATCCCGGCTCCTCGTGGCCACGGGCGAGCCCTGTCGGCCTGCCGCTGGCGGGAGATTCGGCTCGACTGCGTCCGTTCTGGAGCCGGTTACCCCCTCGGGATGAGGGCGCCCGCGGACGGACGAGGGGCCCCCGCACCGGTGCGGGGCCCCCTCGTGAGGTCCCGCTACTGGGCGAGCATGTCCTCGGTGACGACCGACTCGGTGTCGGGGATGCCGAGGTCCTTCGCGCGCTTGTCGGCCATGGCCAGCAGACGCCTTATCCGGCCGGCGACGGCGTCCTTGGTCATCGGCGGGTCGGCGCGCTGCCCGAGCTCCTCCAGCGAGGCCTGGCCGTGCTCGAGGCGCAGCCGGCCGGCGACCAGCAGGTGCTCGGGGGCGTCGTCGGCGAGGATCTCCAGCGCCCGCTCGACGCGGGCGCTGGCCGCCACCGCCGCGCGGGCCGAGCGGCGCAGGTTGGCGTCGTCGAAGTTGGCCAGCCGGTTGGCGGTGGCCCGGACCTCGCGGCGCATCCGCCGCTCCTCCCAGGCCAGGACCGCGTCGTGCGCGCCCATGCGGGTGAGCAGCGCGCTGATCGCGTCGCCGTCGCGGACGACCACCCGGTCGGCGCCGCGGACCTCGCGCGCCTTGGCGGCGATGCCGAGCCGCCGCGCCGCGCCGACCAGCGCCATGGCCGCCTCGGGGCCCGGGCAGGTGACCTCCAGCGAGGAGGACCGGCCCGGCTCGGTGAGCGAGCCGTGCGCCAGGAAGGCCCCCCGCCAGGCGGCCTCGGCGTCGTTGATGCTGCCGGAGACCACCGACGGCGGCAGGCCGCGCACCGGGCGGCCGCGCTGGTCGACCAGCCCGGTCTGCCGGGCCAGGCCCTCGCCGTGCTTGGCGATGCGGACCAGGTAGCGCACGCCGCGGCGGATGTTGCCGCCGGCGAGCACGCTGACGCCGCTGGTGTAGCCGTAGACCTCGCTGATGTCCCGGCGCAGCCGGCGCGCGACCGAACCGGTGTCCAGCTCGGCCTCGATCACGACCCGGCCGCCCACGATGTGCAGGCCCCCGGAGAAGCGCAGCAGCGCGGTGACCTCGGCCTTGCGCTCGGAGGTCCGCGTGCACTCCACCCGGGACAGCTCGTCCTTGACCATGGCGGTCATCGCCACGACGACCACCCCCTGCTCTGCTGCGGCGCCATCCTCGGCGTCACCTCTCCCCCTCGTACCGTCCGCGCACCACCGTTCCCGGTGCACCGGTTGGGACCGTTCCCCCTCACCGCGCCCCGACCACCGATGCCAGCGCGGCCGACAGCCGCGCGGGGTCGTGACGTGGTGAGCCGTCGGGCGCGGCGACCGGAGCCAGTACCAGCTCGGCGCCGCACTCGCGCACCGCTGACAGCAGACCACAGCGGTCAACAACCGATTCCGCATCCGCGACCACGGTGTGCAGCGCCACACCGCCCAGATGGGCCTGCAGCACCCTCAGGTGCTCCTCCGGGGAGAACCCGTCCGTCTCCCCCGGCTGCGGCTCCAGGTTGAGCACCACGACGACGCGGGCGCGGGTTGCGGCCAGCGCGGCGCGCAGCCGCGGCACCAGCAGGTGCGGCAGCACCGACGTGTACCAGGACCCCGGGCCCAGCGAGACGACGTCGGCGGCGGCGATGGCGGCCAGCACGTCGGGGTGCACGGGCGGGTCCGGCGGCGACACGAGGATGTCGCGGACCCGCCCGGGTGTGGAGGCGATCGCGACCTGCCCGCGGATGGTGCGGGCGCGGGCGGGGTCGTCGGGGTCGACGGTCTGCACGCGGGCGACGAGGTCCAGCGGCACGTCGGCCATCGGCAGCACTCGGCCGCACGCGCCGACGAGCTCGCAGACGGCGTCGAGGGCGCGGACGGTGTCGCCGCCGTGCAGCTCCACCAGCCCGGTGAGGACGAGGTTGCCGACCGGGTGCCCGGCCAGGACGCCGGTGCCGCCGAGCCGGTGCTGCAGCAGCCGGGCCATCTCCTGCTGGCCCGGGTCCTCGCCGGCGAGCGCGGCCAGCGCCATCCGGAGGTCACCAGGGGGCAGCACCGGCATCTCCCGCCGGATGCGGCCGGAGGAGCCGCCGTCGTCGGCCACGGTGACGACGGCGGTCAGCTCGGGGGTGAGCTGCCGCCAGGCGCCCAGCGCGGCGGCCAGGCCGTGCCCGCCGCCGAGGGCGACCACCTTCGGTGGAGCCCCCGCTCCAGGTGCTGCCGGGCCGCCCACTACTCGCGGCCCAGGTCGCGGTGGCGCGCGACCGTGTCGATGCCCTCGGCGGCCAGCCGGCGGGCGAACTCCTCGGCGATGGCGACGCTGCGGTGCTTGCCGCCGGTGCAGCCGACCGCGAGCGTCAGGTAGCGCTTGCCCTCGCGCCGGTAGCCGGGGGTGAGCAGCCGCAGCACCTCGGTGTAGCGGTCGAGGAAGGGCCCGGCGTCCTCCTGGCCCAGCACGTAGTCGCGCACGTCGGGGTCCTGCCCGGTGTGCGGGCGCAGCTCGGGCAGCCAGTGCGGGTTGGGCAGGAACCGCGCGTCGACGACGAGGTCGGCGTCCAGCGGCAGCCCGTACTTGAAGCCGAAGCTCAGCACGGTCGCCGTCAGCGGCGGGGTGCGGCCCTCCCGGGCGAAGGCGTTCTCCAGCGTGGCGCGCAGCTGGTGGACGTTGAGGTCGCTGGTGTCGACCCACAGGTCGGCCTCGCCGGCGATGCCGGTGAGCAGCGCCCGCTCGGCGGTGATGCCGTCGAGGATGCGGCCGGAGCCCTGCAGCGGGTGCTCGCGCCGGTTGGACTCGTAGCGCCGCACCAGCACCTCGTCGCGGGCGTGCACGTAGACCACCCGCGGCCGGTGCCCGGCCCCGGCGAGCACCCGGATGGCCTCCTGCAGGTCGCTGGAGAACGCCCGGCTGCGGACGTCGACCACCGCGGCGAACCGGCGGACGTCGCCGCGGGCGCCGAGCTCGACCATGGGCAGCAGCAGTGCCGGCGGCAGGTTGTCGACGACGAACCAGCCGAGGTCCTCCAGCACCCGCCCGGCGCTGTTCTTGCCCGCGCCCGACAGCCCGGTGACGACGACGACCTCGACCGGCGGCAGCTCGGTGCTCGCCGGGTCGAGCGCCGCGGGGACGTCGGACTGCGGGCCGGCGGGCGGCTCGCTCGAGGGCCTCACGACCGGCTCGGCGACCGGCTCGGCGTCCGGCTCCGGCGGCGCGCCGTTGCCGGCGGGGACCGTCGTCCCCGTGTCCTGCGCACGGCTCACGAGGCGACCCGGCCGACCTCGGCGGTGTCCCCTGCCGCCGGGCGGGGCGTGCCCCGCTCGGCCGGCCCGCTGGGGGCCGTCGTGCTCTCGACCGTGTCCACGGCGGCCTCGGCGGAGGACTGCCCCTCGGCGGGCTCGGCGACGGCCGCCAGCACCGCCTCGGCGGTGCGCCGCCCGATGCCGGGGACGGCCGTCAGTTCCTCGACCGAGGCCGCGCGCAGCCGCTTGAGGGACCCGAACTGCTTCATCAGCGCCTTCCGCCGCGTCTCCCCGAGACCGGGGACGTCGTCCAACAGGGAGACCAGCATGCTGACCGAACGCTTCTGCCGGTGGTAGGTGATCGCGAACCGGTGGGCCTCGTCGCGCACCCGCTGGAGCAGGTACAGCGCCTCGGAGGTGCGCGGCAGGATCACCGGGTCCGTCTCGCCCGGCAGCCACACCTCCTCCATCCGCTTGGCCAGCCCGCAGACGGCGACGTCGACGACGCCCAGCTCGTCCAGCGAGCGCGCCGCGGCGGCCACCTGCGGGGCGCCGCCGTCGACGACGAGCAGGTTCGGCGGGTAGGCGAACCGGCGCGGCCGGCCCTCCTCGGCGGCGATGCCCTGCTCGTCGCGCCGGTCGGCCTCCTCCTTGAGGTGGCGGGCGAAGCGGCGGCGGACCACCTCGGCCATGGCCGCGGTGTCGTCGGTGCCCTCGTGCACGGAGAAGCGCCGGTAGTCGGACTTCTTGGCCAGGCCGTCCTCGAACACGACCATCGAGGCGACGACGTTGGTCTGCTGCACGTGGCTGATGTCGATGCACTCGATGCGCAGCGGCGCCTCGGGCAGCTCGAGGGCCTCCTGCAGCTCCGACAGCGCCAGCGAGCGGGCGGTGAGGTCGCTGGAGCGCTTGACCCGGTGCCGGGCGAAGGACTCCTTGGCGTTGCGCTCGACGGTCTCCATGAGGCTGCGCTTGTCGCCGCGCTGCGGGACCCGCAGCGACACCCGGGAGCCGCGCAGCTCGCTGAGCAGCTCCTCGTAGACGTCGGCGTCGTCGGGGAGCTCGGGGACGAGCACCTCCCGGGGCACCGCCTCGCCGGCCTCGGTGGTGCCGGTGGCGTCGTCGACCCCGCCGTAGACCTGCAGGAGGAACTGCTCCACCAGCTCGCCGGTGGTGACCTCCTCGACCTTGTCGATGATCCAGCCGCGCTGGCCGCGGACCCGGCCGCCGCGCACGTGGAAGACCTGGACGGCGGCCTCGAGCTCGTCCTGGGCGAAGGCGACGACGTCGGCGTCGGTGCCGTCACCGAGGACGACGGCCTGCTTCTCCAGGGCCCGCTTGAGCGCGCCGAGGTCGTCGCGCAGACGGGCGGCCCTCTCGTACTCCATCGCCTCGGCGGCCTCGGCCATCTCCCGCTCCAGCCGCCGGACCATGGCGTCGGTGCGGCCGGCCATGAAGTCGCAGAAGTCGTCGACGACCTGCCGGTGCTCGTCGGCGCTGACCCGGCCGACGCACGGCGCGGCGCACTTGCCGATGTAGCCGAGCAGGCAGGGCCGGCCGATCTGCCCGGCCCGCTTGAAGACGCCGTTGGAGCAGGTGCGCGCGGGGAAGACGCGGGTGAGCGTGTCGAGGGTCTCGCGGATGGCCCAGGCGTGCGCGTAGGGGCCGAAGTAGCGGACGCCCTTCTTCTTCGGCCCGCGCATCACCTGCAGCCGCGGGTACTCCTCGTTGAGGGTCACGGCCAGCGACGGGTAGCTCTTGTCGTCGCGGTACCGGACGTTGAACCGCGGGTCGAACTCCTTGATCCAGTTGTACTCGAGCTGGAGGGCCTCGACCTCGGTGCCGACGACGGTCCACTCGACGGCGGCCGCCGTCGTCACCATCTGGCGGGTGCGGGGGTGCAGGCCGGCGACGTCGGCGAAGTAGCTGTTCAGCCGCTGGCGCAGGCTCTTGGCCTTGCCGACGTAGATGACCCGGCCGTTCGGGTCGCGGAACTTGTAGACGCCCGGGCTCTCGGGGATGCTCCCGACCGCCGGGCGGTACGTGGACGGGTCGGGCACGCCTCCACAGTAGGTGGGACCCCCGACGGTCCGCCGGGGAACTCCACCGGTGTGGTTCAGGTCAGGCGTGCCTCCAGCCACGACAGCAGGTCGGCGGTCACCTCGTCCCGGTTGGTCTCGTTGAAGACCTCGTGCCGGGCGTCGGGGTACACGTGCTGCTCGACCGGGAGGCCGCGGTCGCGCAGCAGGTCGGCCAGCGCGGTCACCTGGGCGGCCTCCTCGCCGCCCACCGGGTCGCGCTGCCCGGACAGCAGCAGCACCGGCAGGCCCGCGGGCAGGTCCGCCACGGCCTCGGGGCTCGCGCAGCGGGCGACGAGGGCGAACATCCCGGCGCCGTAGCCGTACGTCGGGGGGAAGTCGTCGCCGCAGAGCGGGTCGGCCACGTAGGCGTCGACCTCGGCCTGGTCGCGGGTGAGCCAGTCGAAGGGCGTGCGGGCCGGCTCGTAGGGGGCGTTGTAGCCACTGAGGGCGTCCATCGGCTGGTCGCCCATCCCGCCGGCGACCGCGGCCTCCAGCTGCGGCACCGCCTCGGCGATGTGCGGCGCCACGCCGATCGGACCGGAGAGGACCAGCCCCGCCAGGCCGGCGCCGTCACGCTCGGCGGAGGCCAGCGCCACCGCCGAGCCGAGCGAGTGACCGAGCAGGAACCTCGGGACGCCGGGGTGCTCGTCGGCCAGCCGCTGCCCGAGGTCGCGGACGTCGTCGAGGACGTCACCGCTCGTCGCCCCGTCGCCGAAGCGGCCCGGCCCCGTGGACTCCGCCGTCCGCCCGTGGCCGCGGTGGTCGAGCGCGGCCACGGCGAACCCGCGGGCGGTCAGGGCCGCGGCCAGCCGCCCGTAGCGGCCGGCGTGCTCGGACAGCCCGTGCACCAGCTGGATCGTCGCGCGCACCTCGCCGTCGGGCGCCCAGCGGCGCTCGGCCAGGCGGGTGCCGTCGGCAGCGTCGGTGAAGGTGGGGTCGGTCATGGGGCTGGCCTCCTCGGACGTCGTCGTCGGAAGTCAGCCTGCCGTTCCGCACCCGGTCCCGCAGCCGGACCGCCGCGGGCGGGCGGTCAGCCCACGGGGTGCGAGCGCTGCAGCGCGGGCAGGTGCACCGCGGCGACGGCGCGCTGGCCCAGGCGGACGGTGCGGGCGCCGAGCACGAGCGCCGCGACCACCCCGACCCCGCCGGCCAGGAACGCCACGGCACCGGGCACGGCCAGCTCCCCGGTGACGCTGAGGACCGCCACGGTGACGAGCGCGGCCAGGACCACGGTCGACCGGATCCGCGGGCCGGTCACCGGTGATCCGCAGTTGGACAGGTCGGGATCGCAGTCGGGCGTGAGCGCGCTCATGGGCGTCTCCTCCATCGGGGACCCCGTCACGCCGAACCCACGGCGTGACGTCCGTCACAGAGAAGATAGGCGCAGTGACGCCCCGGACTCAAGGGGGGCCGGGTGGCCCCTTCACCGTGAGGATCGGGCACTCGACGGTCAGCAGGATCCGCTGGGCGGCGCTGCCCATCAGCAGCTTCCCGACGGCCGACCGCCGGCGCAGGCCGATCACGAGCAGGTCGGCGCCGGTCTCCGACACGGCGTCGGCGAGCTCCTCGGCGACGTCGCGGCCGATCGGCCGGCGCAGCTCGAAGGGCACGCCGGACACGGTGAGCTCGTCCTCGAGCCGGCGCAGCGGGTCGCCCTGCAGGTACTCCTCGTCGACCAGCGCGTCGCCCCGGCTGCTGTTGACCACCACCAGCCGGGCGCCGCGGCGGTACGCCTCGGCCACGCCGTGCTCGAGCGCGGCCCGCCCCCGCGGGGTGGGCACGTGCCCGACGACGACCACCGGCTGCCGGCTCACCGCTCGTCCCCCTCCCCGGGCGGGGCACCGACGGTCTCGCGGTGCCCTCGCTCCGAGTGCCTGAGCCCCTCGCCCGCCTGCAGCTCCTCCGGCGTCGCCCGGCGGCCGCGGACGGCGCGCAGCGCGATCGGCAGCACCAGCGCGAGCAGCGCCAGCCCGAGCACGATCCGGCTGAACCAGGTGTCGACCAGCACGCCGAGGTCGCCGCTGCTGATGGCCAGCGCGCGCCGGAGGTTCGTCTCGGCGACCGGGCCGAGGATGAGCCCGATGACCGCGGGTGCCACCGGCCAGCCGTAGCGGCGCATGGCGAAGCCCAGCAGGCCGATGACCAGCAGCAGCACCAGGTCGAGCGGGTCGGCGTTGACGGCGTAGCAGCCGAGCGAGGCGAACAGCAGGATCCCGGCGTACAGGTAGGGCCGCGGCACGCGCAGCAGCTGCACCCATACCCGCGCCAGCGGCAGGTTCAGCACCAGCAGCATGAGGTTGCCGATGAGCAGTGAGGCGATCAGCGTCCAGACCAGCGTCGACTCGGTGGACAGCAGCGTCGGCCCGGGCTGGATCCCGTAGCCCTGGAACGCGACCAGGATGATCGCCGCCGTCGCCGAGGTGGGCAGGCCGAGGGTGAGCAGCGGCACGAGCACGCCGGCGGCCGCGGCGTTGTTGGCCGCCTCCGGGCCGGCGACGCCCTCGATCGCGCCGCGGCCGAACTCCTCCGGGTGCTTGGTCAGCCTCCGCTCCGTCGCGTAGGACAGGAACGTCGGGATCTCCGCGCCGCCGGCGGGCAGCGCGCCGAGCGGGAAGCCCAGCGCCGTCCCGCGCAGCCACGGGCCCACCGAGCGGCGCAGGTCCCGCCGGGTGAACCACGGCCCGGACGCCGCCATCACCTGGACCGGGCCGCGGCGCAGCCGCGAGGCCACGTGCAGCGACTCCCCCACGGCGAACAGCGCGACGGCGACCACGACGACGTCGATGCCGTCGGCCAGCTGCGGGATGCCGAGGGTGAACCGCTCCTGCCCGGTGAGGACGTCGGTGCCGACCAGGCCGAGGTAGAGGCCGACGCCGAGGGAGGCCAGCCCGCGCAGCGGCGACGAGCCGAGCACCGTGGCCACCGCGACGAAGGCGAGGACGGCCAGGGCGAAGTAGTCGGCCGGCGTGATCCCGATGACGAGGTCGACGACGGTCGGCGCGACCAGCGCGAGCAGCAGCGTGGCGATCGTGCCGGCGACGAACGAGCCGAGCGCGGCGGTGGCCAGCGCCGCGGCGCCGCGGCCGGCCTTGGCCATCTTGTTGCCCTCGAGCGCGGTCATGATCGAGCTGGACTCGCCGGGGGTGTTGAGCAGGATCGACGTCGTCGACCCGCCGTACATGCCGCCGTAGTAGATGCCGGCGAACATGATGAAGGCCGCCGTCGGCTCCAGCGTGTACGTGACCGGCAGCAGCAGCGCGACGGTCATGGCCGGGCCGATGCCGGGCAGCACGCCGACCGCCGTCCCGAGCAGCACCCCGAGCAGCGCGAAGAGCAGGTTGACCGGGGTCAGGGCGTCGGCGAACCCGCCGAGGAGGTCGGTGAACGCCCCCATCAGAACCAGCTCGTCGCGAGCTCGAGCAGGACGCCGCCGGGCAGCGCGACGCCGAGGGCCTTGACGAACACGATCCACACGACGACCGACAGCACCCCGCCGGCCAGCAGCGGACGGACGACGCCGCGGGCACCGAGCGCCCAGGCGACCAGCGCGAACATCAGCGTGACCGCCAGCGGCCAGCCGACGACGTTGATGAGCAGCGCGTGGCCGAGGAAGGCGACCGCGATGATCCCGACCGCGCCCCACGACGTCGGGGCGTCGGGGTCGATGTCCTCGCTGTCGTCGGACGGGCCCCGGTCGCCGCGCAGCACGCGGAAGCCCAGCGCCAGCGCGGTGGCCAGCACGACGGCGCCGACGAGGTAGGGGAAGAAGCGCGGGCCGATGGTGTTCGACGAGCCCGGGATCGCGATGTTCGCGGCGTCGAGCAGCAGGTAGAGGCCGAGCGCCCCGAGCAGCACGACCATCGCCAGCTCGCCGCGGCTGACGCCGGTGCGCGGGGCGGCGGGGTGCCGGCCGGTGGCGGCGGCGTGCGACCCGGTGGCGTCCCGGGTGGAGACGTCGGGGTCGGGCGACCCGCTGCTCACTGCACCAGCCCGATCTCGCGCAGGATCGCCAGCACCCGCTGCTCCTCCTCGGCGAGGAAGCGGCCGTACTCGTCCCCGGTCAGCAGCAGGTCCTCCCAGCCGTTGGCGGCCACCGCCTCGGTCCACTCCTCGCTGTCGTGGACGTCGACGACGAGCGCGGTGAGGTCCTCGCGCGCCTGGTCGGACATGCCCGGCCGGGCCATGAGCCCGCGCCAGTTGGACACCTCGACGTCGAACCCGGACTCGACCAGCGTCGGCACGTCGGGCACCTGGTCGGAGCGCTCGGCGGTGGAGACCGCGAGGCCGACCAGGTCGCCGGTGCGGACCTGCTCGCCGTAGTCGGCGGTACCGGAGATCCCCGCGGCGACCTGGTTGCCGAGCAGGGCCGCGAGCGACTCCCCGCCGCCGGAGTAGGCGATGTAGTTGACCTGCCCGGGGTCGATGCCGGCGGCCTGGGCCAGCAGCCCGGCGAGGATCTGGTCGGTGCCGCCGGCCGAGCCGCCGGCGATCGGCGTGCCCGACGGGTCGGCCGCCCAGACCTCGACGAAGCCCTGGATGTCGCTGTACGGCGCGTCGGCCGGGGCCACGATGAGCTCGGTCTCCCCGATCAGCCGGGCGATCGGGGTGACGTCGGTGAGCCGGGTGGCGGAGTCGTTGGTGTCGACGGCGCCCACCATGACCAGGCCCATCATCATGAGCAGCGCGTCGTCGGTCTCCCGGGAGAGCTGGCCGAGGCCGATGGTGCCGCCGGCGCCCTCGACGTTGAACACCTGCACGTTGCGCGCCAGGCCGCTGGTCTGGACGACGCGCTGGAAGACGCGGGCGGTGGTGTCCCAGCCGCCGCCCGGGCTGGCCGGCGCCATGAGCCGCAGCCGGGACAGGTCGCCGGGCTGCACCACCGTGCCGGCACACCCGGCCAGCGCCCCGGCCGCGGTCGCCAGCGCGGGCCCGGCCAGGGCCCCGGCGAGGAAGGACCTCCGGCTGAGGGGCACCAGCGGGCCTCCCCTCGGCCGTGACGACGGTCACACGGGACGCTAGACCCGCTCCCCCGTCGCCTCAACCGCGGTGGGGCGCCGACCGGGTGGCCGCCCGACGGTCAGGCCGGCGGCGGGGTCATCTGGGCGACGCGGACGGAGTTGCCGAACGGGTCGCGGAGGCCGAAGTCGATGCCATAGGGCTGCACGACCGGCTCCTCGGGCAGGTCGACGCCCTTCTCCTTGAGCTCCGCGTGCGTCTTGTGCGCGTCGTCGGTGGTGAGGAAGAGGTGGCCGCCGCCGGCGCCCTTGGTGACGAGCTCGCGCACCTGGTCGGCGACCTCCGGACCCACCGACGGCGGGGCGGGCCGCTCGAGCAGCACCGCGTGGCCGGGGTCGGAGGGGAGGGCGACGGTCAGGAAGCGCATCGGCCCGAACTGCTGGTCGGTCTGGACCTCGAAGCCCAGCTTGCCGACGTAGAAGTCCAGCGCCTGGTCCTGGTCCAGCACGTAGAGGGAGGTGATCGAGATGGAGGTCAACATGCCGACGACGCTAGGGGCGGCCGCCGTCGCCGGGCTTCTCCGGAACTGCTGTCTTCTCGCTCGGTCGCGTCTTCTCGCTGGGGCGCAGCCACCGCATTCCGAAGCAGCTCGGCACCGGCGCGAGCGGCCCGCGCCGCCGGTAGACGCTCGGCGGCTCCCCCACGACGTCGGCGAACACACGGCTGAACGTGCCGAGGCTGGAGAAGCCGACGGCCACGCAGACGTCGGTGACCGTGCGGTCGGTGCTGCGCAGCAGGAACATCGCCCGCTCGACCCGGCGGCGCTGCAGGTACCGGTGCGGCGTCTCGCCGAAGGTCTGCTTGAAGGTGCGGATGAAGTGCGCCTCGGAGACGTGCGCGATGCGCGCCAGGACAGTGACGTCGAGCGGCTCGGCGTAGGAGCGGTCCATCTCGTCCCGGGCCCGCAACATGCGGCGGTTGGAGTCCTCGCTCGACCGGCTCACCGCTGCGGCAGGACCAGGTGCGCGACGCCGGCGTCGAGGTCGACCCGGCTGCGCGGTGGGGCGCCGTCGGTCTCGTCCTCGCGGAAGACCTCGCTCACCCTGCGCTCGTCGGCGTCGACCATCCGGCCGGGCTCGAGCGCGGCGCACAGGACCTCGGTGCCGGCGGCCGACACCGCGTAGCGCCTCCGCCGGTGCAGGGGGCTCCTGCGCCGCAGCCCGGACGCCACCCGCTCGACCAGCGCCAGTCCGACGAGCAGCACGGCCAGCCCCGGGATCGTCAGTGCGACCAGTGTCCCCGGTCCCATGCGCCCTCCTCCCGGCCGGGTGCAGCATCGCACCGTCCGGGGTGCTGCATGCCCGGGCAGGGCGTCAGTCCGTGAGCTCGCGGCAGCTCGGACAGAGGCCGGTCGTGTCCGTCTCCGGCCACGGGTCGTCGAGGACGGCGACGATGACGCCGCACAGCGCCACCTCGGGCTCGCCCATCAGTTCCTCGGCGTTGCGGTGCACCTCGACGGCGTGCAGAGCGTCGGCAGCGGCGTCCGGGTGCATGCGGCGGGGCCAGCGGGACCGCGGCCGGCCGCAGAGGAGCCTGGTGCCGACCGCGCTCGCTGTTCGATCTGGAGTCACGTCTGCAGCGTGCCCTGGATCACCGTTCCTCAACCGGGCTGCCGCGGACACCGCGGCGACCGCACGTCGATCCCGCAGGTCACCGGCTCGCCTGCGTGTCCGTCGACCGTGTGGACGACGTGGTGACCGCGCCGGCTCCGGTGTCGCCGGTGGGCCGTCTCCGGTCCGCTGGACGCGGTGCAGGCGGCTGCGCGGGAGATCCCGCGGCAGCCGGCGGTGCAGGTGCGCGGTGGTCGAGTCGACCGCCGTCCCGCACCAGCCGGGACCCGCGGCGCGGCGGGACCGACGTCCTCGCCGAGTACCTGGCCCGCGCCGCGATCACGGATCAGCCGTCGGACCGCCGGAGCAGCCACGCGGCGTCGTCCCCGTCGAGGACCGCCGGATGCGCGCCGACCCGTACCCGGCCGACGCGCATCCGTGCTGCTCCCGTCAGCTGGCGCGCTTGCGCGTCGCCCGTTTCTTCGGGCCGGCTGCCGCCTCGACCGCGTCCGGGTCGAGCAGCGGCACCAGGTACCGGCCGGTGTGCGACTCCGGCACCGACGCGACGAACTCCGGCGGCCCCTCGGCCACGACCGTGCCGCCACGGAACCCGCCCTCGGGCCCCATGTCGATCAGCCAGTCGGCGCTCTTGATGACGTCGAGGTTGTGCTCGATGACGATCACCGAGTTGCCCTTGTCGACCAGGCCCTGCAGCACGAGCAGCAGCTTGCGGATGTCCTCGAAGTGCAGGCCGGTGGTCGGCTCGTCCAGGACGTACACGCTGCGGCCGTTGGACCGCTTCTGCAGCTCGCTGGCCAGCTTCACCCGCTGCGCCTCGCCGCCGGACAGCGTCGTCGCCGGCTGGCCGAGCCGCACGTAGCCCAGGCCGACGTCGGTGAGCGTGCGCAGGTACCGCGCGATGCCCGGGATGGCGGCGAAGAAGTCCGCGGCCTCCTCGATCGGCATGTCCAGGACCTCGGCGACCGTCTTGCCCTTGTAGTGCACCTCGAGCGTCTCCCGGTTGAACCGGGCGCCCTTGCACACCTCGCACGGGACGTAGACGTCGGGCAGGAAGTTCATCTCGATCTTCAGCGTGCCGTCGCCCGAGCACGCCTCGCAGCGCCCGCCCTTGACGTTGAAGGAGAACCGCCCCGGCTGGTAGCCGCGGATCTTCGCCTCCGACGTCTGCGCGAACAGCTTGCGGACCTGGTCCCAGACACCGGTGTAGGTGGCCGGGTTGGATCGCGGGGTCCGCCCGATCGGCGACTGGTCGACGTGCACGACCTTGTCCAGGTGCTCGAGCCCGGTGACCGTCCGGTGCCGCCCGGGGACCATCCGCGCGCGGTTCAGCTGGTTGGCCAGGACCGTGTAGAGAATGTCGTTGACCAGGCTGGACTTGCCGGACCCGGACACCCCGGTGACGCCGACCAGGCAGCCCAGGGGGAACGTCACGTCGACGCCCTTGAGGTTGTGCTCGCGCGCGCCCTTGACCACCAGCTCGCGGCCGGGCTGCGGCTGCCGCCGCACCTTCGGCACGGTGATCTCCAGCCGGCCCGACAGGTACTGCCCGGTCAGCGACCGCTCGCTGGCCAGCAGGTCCGCGACGGTGCCGCTGACGATCACCTCGCCGCCGTGTTCGCCGGCGCCGGGGCCGATGTCGACCACCCAGTCGGCGGTCTTGATCGTGTCCTCGTCGTGCTCGACGACGATGAGGGTGTTGCCCATGTCGCGCAGCCGGACCAGCGTCTCGATCAGCCGGGTGTTGTCCCGCTGGTGCAGCCCGATCGAGGGCTCGTCGAGGACGTACAGGACGCCGACCAGCCCCGACCCGATCTGCGTGGCCAGCCGGATGCGCTGCGCCTCGCCACCGGCCAGCGTCGCCGCCGGGCGGTCGAGGGACAGGTAGTCCAGGCCGACGTCGACCAGGAAGGACAGCCGGGCCTGGATCTCCTTGAGCACGCGGTCGGCGATGGCCCGCTCGCGGTCGCCCAGCTCCAGCGCGCGCAGCCAGTCCGCGGCCTCGCCGATCGACAGGCCGGTCACCTCGGCGATCGAGCGGCCGTTGAGCTTGACCGCGAGGATCTCCGGCTTGAGCCGGGTGCCGTGGCACACGGGACAGGGCACGTCGCGCATGTAGCCCTCGTACTTGTCCCGCATGTACTCGCTGTCGGTGTCCTCGTGCCGGCGCTCGAGGAAGGGCAGCACGCCCTCGAACGCGGCGTAGTAGCTGCGCTCGCGGCCGTAGCGGTTCTTGTAGCGGACGTGCACCTGGTCCGGTGAGCCGTGCAGGACGGCCTTCTGGACCTTGGCCGGCAGCTTCTCCCACGGCGTGTCCATGGAGAAGCCGATCTGGTCGGCCAGCCCGGACAGCAGCCGCAGGAAGTACTCGTTGCTCATCGAGCCGGCCCACGGGGCGACCGCGCCCTGCGCGAGGCTCTTCTCCGGGTCGGGCACGACGAGGTCGGGGTCGACCTCCTTGCGGGTGCCGATGCCGGTGCACTCGGGGCAGGCGCCGAACGGCGAGTTGAACGAGAAGCTGCGCGGCTCGAGCGCCTCGAACGACAGGCCGTCGTCGACGCAGGCGAGGTGCTCGGAGAAGGTGCGCTCGCGCTCCGGGTCGTCGTCGGGCAGGTCGACGAAGTCGAGGACGACGAGGCCGCCGGCGAGGCCCAGCGCGGTCTCGACCGAGTCGGTGAGCCGCCGCTTGGCGCTCTCCTTCACCGTCAGCCGGTCGACGATGACCTCGATCGTGTGCTTCTCCTGCTTCTTCAGCTTCGGCGGCTCGGTGAGCGGGTGCACCGTGCCGTCGACCCGGACACGGGAGAAGCCCTGGGTCTGCAGCGAGCTGAACAGGTCGACGTACTCGCCCTTGCGCGCCCGCACGACCGGCGCGAGCACCTGGAACCGGGTGCCCTCCTCCATCGACAGCACCTGGTCCACGATCTGCTGCGGCGTCTGCCGGGCGATCGGCTTGCCGCAGTTGGGGCAGTGCGGCTGCCCGGCGCGGGCGTAGAGCAGCCGGAGGTAGTCGTAGACCTCGGTGATCGTGCCGACCGTCGAGCGCGGGTTGCGGTTGGTCGACTTCTGGTCGATCGACACCGCGGGCGACAGGCCCTCGATGAAGTCGACGTCGGGCTTGTCCATCTGCCCGAGGAACTGGCGCGCGTAGGCCGACAGAGACTCGACGTAGCGCCGCTGGCCCTCGGCGAAGATGGTGTCGAAGGCCAGGCTCGACTTGCCCGATCCGGACAGCCCGGTGAAGACGATCAGGGCGTCGCGGGGCAGGTCGAGGTGGACGTCCTTGAGGTTGTGCTCACGGGCGCCGCGGACGACGAGACGGTCCAATGTGATCCCTGTCGGTCAGCCGGGCCGGGCGGTGCTCGCCGGGCCACGGTGGAGGTGTCGAGATGTCGATACGGGCAACGCCGTCACGGCCCGCGCGCAATCCGTGACGACGGCGACGTTGCCGCCTGGCGCGGGCGCTCAGACGGGAGCCGGGGACGGCATTCCGGCGGGGTCGAAGACCGGCGCGTGACGGCGCCAGGGCGCGCGGCGTTCCAGCTCTCCGGCCAGCCAGAGTAGTCGCGTCTCGCTCCCCGGGGGGCCCACGAGCTGGACCGCCAGCGGGTGCCCCCCGGGGCGCGTCCCCGCAGGCAGCACGACCGCCGGGACCCCCGCCAGGTTCCACGGTGCGGCCCACGGCGCCCACCGGGTGTTGGCGGTGATGTTCGCCAGGAAGCCGCGCTCGTGCCACGGCCGGGCCGGCAGCGGCGGGCCGTTGGTGATCGGCGTCAGCAGCACGTCGAGGTCGTTCTCGGCGAAGAAGGCCGCCGTCCGCTCGCGGAACCGCTCGGCCGTCTGCGGCCGGACCAGCCCGGCCCGCCGCACGAGCCGGCCCAGGCGCGCGTGCGTGCGGCTGCGCGGCTGCAGCGCCGCGCGGTCGATGCCCAGGAACGCCGCGTCGTCCTCCGCACCGGCGAGCCAGCGGGCGACGGCGCCGACGGCGGCGCCCGGCGGGACGACCGGGTCGCGCTCGACGACGACGTGCCCGGCACCGCGCAGCAGCCGGGCCGTCCGCTCGACCGCCGCCCGCGCCGGACCGTCGGGCCGCGCGCCGGGTACCGGGGAGCGCCGGGCGACGGCGATCCGCAGCGGCCGGCCCGGGGCGGACGGACCCGACCAGTCGAGCGCCGAGGTCTCCCCCGCCAGCACGGCGGTGCCCAGCGCGACGTCGTCGACCGTGGTGGCGAGGACGCCGTTGACCGCCATGCCCGACCAGTCGTCGGCGCCGATGCCGGCGGGCAGCACGCCGCGGCCGGGCTTGAGCGTGACCAGGCCGCACGCCGCGGCCGGCAGCCGCAGCGAGCCCATGCCGTCGCCGCCGTGCGCCAGCGGGACGACGCCCGCGGCGACCGCGGCGGCGCTGCCGCCGGAGCTCCCGGCCGGCGAGCGGGCGGTGTCCCAGGGGTTGCGGGTCACCGTGCCCGGGCCGTCGGTGGCGGCGTAGAGGCACAGCTCGGGGACGCGGGTGATCCCGACGACGACGGCGCCCGCGGCGCGCAGCCGGGCGATGACTGCGTGGTCGGCGTCCGCGGGGACCGCGCCGGACGCGGCGCAGCCGTCGGTGGCCACCTCGCCGGTCACCGCGACGTTGTCCTTCACCGCGACCGGCACGCCGGCCAGCGGCATCGTGCCCCGACGCGGGTCGGCGTCGACCGCGGCCGCCTCGGCGAGCGCAGCCTCGGCGCGGACCACGCGGAAGGCGCCGATCCGGGGCTCGACCTCGGCCAGGTGGACCAGGTGGGCGCGCACCACGTCGACCGCAGAGAGCTCCCCGGAGCGCACACCCGCGGCGATCACGGAAGCGGGCAGGCCGACGAGCCGGGCGCCACCCGGAGCTCCGCTAGCGTCCATGCCGCGACCGTATCCGCGGTCGCCGACAGTTTCCGAACGGAGGCCCGATGAGCTACAGCGGCGACGTCGAGGTGGGCGGCCCGGCCGACGTGCGGGAGCTGCCCGGCCTGACCATCAGCAAGATCGCGGTCAGCGAGATGGCCAACAACGCCTACCTGCTGCAGTGCACCGCCACCGGGCAGGCGCTGCTCGTCGACGCCGCGGCGGAGCCCGAGACCCTCCACCGCCTCGTCGGCGGCGCCGACCTGCGCACCGTCGTCACCACGCACGGGCACTGGGACCACCACCGCGCGCTGCCCGACGTCGTCGCGGCCACCGGCGCGCAGACGGTGGCGCACGCGGCCGACGCCGGCGACCTGCCCGTTCCGGTGGACCGGACCGTGGCCCACGGCGACACGGTCGCCGTGGGCGAGCAGGAGCTCGAGGTGGTCCACCTGCGCGGGCACACGCCCGGCAGCATCGCGCTCGTCTGGCGCGGGGGCGGCGACGCCGGCACCCACGTCTTCACCGGCGACAGCCTGTTCCCCGGCGGTCCTGGACGGACGACATCTCCTGAGGACTTCCATTCCCTGATGGACGACCTGGAACAGCGCATCTTCGAGGCCCTCGACGACTCGACGTGGTTCTACCCCGGTCACGGAAAGGACTCCACCCTCGGGGCCGAGCGCATCCACCTCGAGGAGTGGCGAGCACGCGGCTGGTGACCGTCCGCACCCCGCTGACGACGACCTGGACGTCGTCGGCTGGCAGTCATCGCCTCGATCCCTGCACCACTCCTGTGGTCGCAGGAGAGGGACCCAACGGGTCGCAGACACACGAGCCACCGGAGTGGGGAGCGGCGTCCTGTCCCTCAGGGGCCGACTGGGTGGCAGGCACCGTCTGCTCCGCTCCGCGATCGCAACCGCCGCGGCCGTCGCGGCCGGCCTGCGAGGACCTTGGCGTCCTGAACATCGCCGGTACCTCACCGTTCTCCCTCGCCCCGGCCATCGCCCCTGTGATCCTGGATCTGGGCGGCGGGAGCTACGGCGTCCCGTCCAGCGGCGCGGGCGCGGGCGCCCTCGCCGGAGCCGCCTCGATCCTCCCGGTCAGAGGGGTTCGCTGACCGCCCGACCTCCGGACGATGCACCCGCTGATCCGCGGGCGGCCGCAGTGCAGGAGCCAGGGCGGCCGGCAGGCCGGCCGCGGTCCCGCTACGTCCGCGCACCGCCCACCTACGCTGGCCGGATGCCGCTCCTGGGCACCAAGCTGCGCGCCCCGAGTCCGCGCCGTCAGCTCGTCCCCCGCGAGCGGCTGGAGGTCGAGTTCCGCGCGCACCCGACGACGATGCCGCGGCTGGTGCTCGTCTCGGCCCCGGCCGGGTACGGGAAGACGACCCTGATGACCCAGTGGCTGACGCCGGATCGGGTCGAGGACCGCGACGCGGGCCGGAGACCGCACGCCCTGCGGGTGGCGTGGCTGTCCCTCGACGCGGCCGACGCCCACCTGCGTGTCTTCCTCACCCACCTGGTGGCGGCACTCCAGGTCGCCAGCCCCGAGGTGGGGGCCGACGCGCTGGCGCTGATGGACACCGAACGCACCCTCCCGGTCGAGGACGTGGTGGCCAGCCTGGTCAACGACCTCGATGCACTCGCCGGCTCCACCGCCGTCGCCCTCGACGACTACCACCTCATCGACGACCCCGAGATCCACCGTGCGGTCGCCTTCCTGCTCGACCACCTGCCGCCCCAGGTCACCGTGGTCATGACGACGCGTGCGGACCCGCCCCTGCCGCTCGCCCGCCTGCGGGCCCGTGGGGAGCTGCTCGAGGTCCGCGCCGCCGACCTGCGGTTCACCGCGGAGGAGGCCGATGTCTTCCTCAACCGGGTCATGGGCCTCGGGCTCGAACCCGCCCTCGTGGCGGCCCTGGAGAGCCGGACCGAGGGCTGGGCGGCCGGCCTCCAGCTCGCGGCCCTCTCGGTCCGCGGCCACACCACCGCCGGCTCCGGCCACCCGGCATCCGAGGGGATCGCGGCGTTCGTCGAGGCGTTCACCGGCAGCGATCGGTTCGTCCTCGACTACCTGCTCGAGGAGGTCCTGGCCACTCAACCCGAGGACGTGCGCACGTTCCTCCTCGACACATCGGTCCTCGAGCAGCTCACCGGGCCGTTGTGCGACGCGCTCACCGGCGGCAGCGACGGGCAACGGCTGCTGGAGACCCTGGAGCGCGGCAACCTGTTCCTGGTCCCGCTCGACGAGCAGCGACAGTGGTTCCGCTACCAGCACCTGTTCGCCGACGCGCTGCGCGCCCGGCTCCTGGCCAGAAGCCCCGGACGGGTCCGCAGCCTGCACCGAGCAGCCAGTGACTGGCACGCCGAACACGGGACGCTGAGCGACGCGATCAGCCACGCTCTCGCCGCAGGCGATGTCGAGCACGTGGCCGACCTCCTGGAACTGGCGTTGTCAGAGGCCCGTCAGCGCCGGCAGGACCGGACCCTGCGCGCCTGGCTGAACGGCCTCCCCGACGACGTCCTCCGCGGCCGCGCGCTCCTCGCCGTGCAGATGGCGCCGGCGCGACTCTCCGAGGGCGACCTGGAGGGGGCCGAGCGCTGGCTCGACGACGCCGACGCGGCACTCCGGACGACGACGCTCGAACCTGCGGCGGGCGTGCCGCACGCGGGACGTCTGGCTGACGCGGCACGCGCGCGAGAGAAGGAGCTCCGAGCCCTGCCGGCGCAGGCCGCCGTGTACCGCGCCGCAGTCGCTCAGGCCGGCGGTGACGTCGCAGGGACCATCGCGCACGCTCGCCGCGCCCTGGACCTGGCCGGGCCGGCCGACCACGTCGCCCGGTCCGGCGGCGCCGGGTTCCTCGGCCTGGCCGCGTGGGCCGCCGGCGACCTGCCCGCAGCGGTGGACACGTTCGGCGAGGCCGTGCGCAGCCTGCGCGCCGCCGGCAACGTCACCGACGAGCTCGGCACGACCGTCGTCCTCGCCACCATGTGGCTCGCGCGCGGACAGCCCGACCAGGCGCGGCGACTCTACGAGCGAGCCCTCCGGACGGCACGGGCCCATCCGGGCCCGGTGCTGTCCACGACCGGGGACCTGCACGTCGGCCTCGCCGACGTGCTACGGGAACAAGGCGACCTCGACGCCGCCGCGAAGCACCTGCAGATGGCGCGGGAGCTCGGTGAACGCGCGTCGCTCCCGGAGAACCGACACCGCTGGTACACCGCCATGGCCGGACTGCTGGTGGCACACGGCGACCTGGACGGCGCCGTCGGCATGCTGGAGCAGGCGCAGCCGTTGTACCTGCCCGGCTACTTCCCCGACGTGCGTCCCATCCCCGCCGGCCGGGCGCGGGTCCACATCGCGCAGGGGCGGCTGGAGGACGCGGCGGCGTGGGCACGCGCCCACCACGTCACCTCCGACAACCCGTCCGACTACTCGGCCGAGTACGACCAGCTCACGCTCGCCCGTCTGCTCATCGCGCAGCACCGCGCCGCCCCACGACCGAAGACCCTCGAGGACGCCCGCACGCTGCTGGACCGGATCGTGGCCGCCGCCGAGGCAGCGGATCGTGGCGGCAGCCTCGTCGAGGCCCTGCTCGTGCGGTCCCTCGGGCACCGCCACAGCGACCCGGACGCCGCGCTCGCAGACCTGGGTCGCGCGCTGCGGGCCGGCGTCCCGGTCGGGTACTGCCGGCTGTTCCTCGACGAGGGACCCGCGATGGGCGAGCTGCTCCGGGCGGCCGCCGGACGCCCCGACCTGCTCGGCTCGGCAGAGGCAGCGACCTTGCTCCAGGCGGCCGGACGCCAGCAGGACGACCCCTCCCGTACGCGCCCTCCGGCACTCGGGAGCCGGGAGCCGCTGAGCGAGCGGGAAGTCGAGGTGCTCCGGCTGCTGGCGACCGACCTGACCGGCCCCGACATCGCCGGCCAGCTGTTCCTGTCGGTCAACACGTTCCGGACCCACACCCGGCACATCTTCACCAAGCTCGACGTGAACACCCGGCGGGCTGCGGTCAGCCGCGCAGGTGAGCTCGGCCTCCTGTGGGCCCCGCCCCCGGCAGCGGGATGACGAGGCCGGGCCACCCAGGCGGGATCACCAAGGCAGTCACATGATCATGTGACGTGGACTCGCCCACCGCGCTCCTAGCGTCTCCCACATCGCCGGACACCCGCCCGGCACCGGGACGAGGAGCTCCGCCATGACCATCACCGCCACCGGCCTCACCAAGGCCGCGGGCGCCGCAGCCGCGGTCGCCGGAGCCATCTTCGTCACCGTCCAGATCGGTCACCCGTCCACCGGCTCCTTCACCACCGAGACCACCCAGTGGGTGGCCCGCAGCGGCGCCAAGTCCGTGATGGCGGCGCTGGCGCTCGCAGGCATCACCGGCATGTACGTCCGCCAGTACCGCAAGGCCGGCGTCCTCGGCCTGGTCGGCTACCTCGTGTTCGCGGTCGGGTACCTGGCCCTGCTCTCCGTCGAGGTCATCGCCGCCGCCGTCCTGCCCGACCTGGTCGACAGCGAGCCCGGGTTCGTCAACGACGTCGTCGCCGCCGCCAACGGCGGAACGCCCAACGCCGACATCGGCGGACTGCAGACCCTGCTCAACGTGGCCGGGGCCGGCTACATCGTCGGCGGCCTCGTCTTCGGCATCGTCCTGTTCCGCACCGGCGTCCTCACCCGGTGGGCGGCCGCCCTGCTCGCCGTCAGCACCGCCGCCACCGCCGCGCTCGCAGTCCTGCCCGAGTCGTTCAACCGGCCGTTCGCCGTCCCCGCGGGCATCGCGCTCATCGCCTTGGGCGTGTCCCTGTGGCGCAACCCCCGCGACGTCCGTCAGAACGGCCCCGCCACGGTCCCCTCGACCGCCATGGCCGTCAGCCCGGCCGAGCAGCCCGCGGTCCGATGACCATCGCCCGACGGGCCGCCCAGTCGACCTCCCACCGGACCTCATCCGGTGGAGGGTCGACGCGGCCGCGGGACCAGCGGGCCGGCCAGCCTCGGGGCTGGCCGGTCCCGGCCGCGCTGGTGGCGCTGTCCGCCATCCCGCTCGCGGCCGGCTCGCTCCGCCTCGTCCACCTTGCCGGCGGACCCGACCTGGTGCCGGCCGACGACCGGTTCACCGGCTTCCCGACCGCCCTCGTCGTCCACATCGTCGGCGCCACGGTGTTCGCCCTGGTGGGCGCATTCCAGTTCGTGCCCCGCATCCGGCGCCACCACCCCGCGTGGCACCGCCGCGCCGGCCGGCTCGTGATCGCGGCGGGGCTCGCGGTCACCGGCTCGGCGCTGTGGCTCACCCTCTTCTACGAGACCCAGCCCGGGACCGGGAACCTGCTCCACGTCCTCCGGCTCCTGTTCGCCTCCGCGATGGCCGCCGGCCTGCTGCTCGGGATCACCGCGATCCGCCGCCGCGACATCCCCGCCCACCGGGCCTGGATGATCCGGGCCTACGCGATCAGCCTGGCCGCCGGCACCCAGGCGTTCACCGAGGGCATCGCCGCGGCAGTCGTCGGCACCGGGGAGCTCCGAATGGACCTGGCCAAGGGCGCCGGTTGGGTCATCAACCTCGCCGTCGCCGAGTGGGCCATCCGCCGCCTCGCTGGCCGACGCACCCGCCACCACCCACGCAGCACCACCACGCTCCACGGCGCGCCAGTCGGGGCACCGACATGATCCGCCCCACGTCGAGCCCAGCCGGCCCGGGCCGGACCCGCCCTACCGTGACCGGCCCCGCGACGTACGAGATCCGGGTTGCGGGCCACCTCGACGATCACTGGGCCGCCACCCTCGACGACCTCGTCTTGGTCCGCCTCGACGACGGCACCACCAGCCTGACCGGGCCGGTCGTCGACCAGGCGCAACTGCACGGTGTCCTCGCCCGGATCCGCGATCTCGGCGTCCCGCTGCTGACGCTGCGCACCCTCGATCACGCCGGTACACCAGCCGGAACCGAGCGTCCGCGGGATCTGGGCGGCCGGGAACGTCGCTGACCCGGCCGCACGAGTGATCAGCGCTGCAGGCGCCGGCTCCCGCGCGGCGATCGCCATCCACGCCGACCTCGTCGTCGGGGACACCGCTCGGGTGGTGACCCGCTCCGCGCTGGCAGCTCTGGTCGCCGATGCCGTGGGATGACGGCGCTGCCGACGGCCGCGCCGGTGTGCCGAGAAGGCAGGACCCGGTACCAGCCGCCGGTACCGACCGCGGCACCGGTCAGGACGCGACCGGCCCATCTGCGGGAGTGCTGCCGGACACGGCTCGGTCCCGGGGACCTGTGCTCATCGCGGCGAAGCCGGTCGCGGTGTCGTCGAGGACGCGCGGCATCATCGGGACGAGAAGGCCGGTGGAGGTCTCGCGCTGGACGAAGCGGGTGCCACCGTCGGGGAGGGATCGAGGCGCAGTTCGTGCTGGCCGTCGAAGAGGTCGGCATCCCCGAGTCGTCCCCGCCGGCGGATGCGGGTGCGACCGTCCCAGGGGCGCTCGGATGTCGACGGCGTGCTCGATGGTCCTCATGGCGTCGGGCCTCTCCGTCGAAGAGGGCCGGGGTCGGTGGCGCGGCGGTGGCCGATGTCGCCACCGACGTCGCCGACCGCGGGTCCGGCTGCCGGCGGAGACGCTGCGCGCTCCGTGCGCGGTGCCGGACGCCGGTCGCCCGGCCGCACGAGGCGGCCGGGTGACCGGTCCAGGCCCCACGGTCGGACCGATGCCGCGCGACCCGGGCCGCTGGGCGACCGAGCCCCGCGAGGACGCTCAGTCCGTGTCCCGCCGGTACAGCAGCACAGTGCCCACGACGAGCGCGACGGCGGTGTAACCGGCGAAGACCAGCGCGGTCTCCGGCCGGGTGAGCGCAGCGGCGAGCGCCTCGGGGGTGTTGCGGTCGTTCGCGTAGGCGAGCAGCTTGTTCCCGGCGAAGAAGGGCAGGAAGCGGCTGACCTCCACGGGGAGGAAGAGGTTGAACAGGTTCTCCAGGACGAAGCCCCACACCAGCACACCGGCGATGGCTGCCGTGCTGTGCCGCACGATCATGCCGATGCCCAGCCCGAGCACGGCCGACAGCGTGGTGAACAGCAGGGCCCACCCGATCGTGGCCGGCAGCGCCGACGTGGCTCCCGTGTCCAGGCCGGCGAGGGCGGCACCGCCGAAGCCGGCAGCGAGGCCGACAGCTCCGACGAGCAGCCCGAGGACGGCGGCGGTCAGCGTCTTGGACAGCGCGATGATCCAGCGCGCCGGTCGGGCGGCCACCGCCGCGGCCAGGGTGCCGTGCTGGACCTCGGAGCCGAACAGCAGCACTCCGCCGATCGCGGCGAGCATCGAGGTCACGCTGGTCCAGTAGAAGCCGACCTCGGAGACGACGAGCACCTCGTCGGTCACGAACGTCGCGACCGCCCACGAGACGAGCAGGCCCCCGACGAGCGCGAGCAGGAGGATCGCCTGGTTGACCCGGACGGTCGCGGCCTTGATCCAGTCGCTCCTCAGTGTGGCGAGGACGGCCCGGGCGTCACCGCCCGCGGAGCGTGTCGCCGGGCGGTGGTCGGTGGTCGTGGGGGCCGTCGCTGTCTGGTCCGCGCCCGCACCGGTGATGGTCATGTCGTGTCCCTCGGTTCCGTGGTCGGGGTGCGGATCAGGTGGAGGCGAACTCGGCGGAGGACCGGGTCATGTCCAGCAGGCTGTCCTCCAGCGAGCGGGACGTCTCGGTGAGTTCGAGAAGGCGGATGCCGCTGTCGAAGGCGACCTGTGAGACCACGGCGCGGGTGGTTTCCCGGACGACGAGCCGGTCGGCCTCCGCCTCGACGACGAAGCCGTGCGCGGTGAGCAGCGCGACGAGTTCGACCGGCTGCGGCGTCTCGACGATCACGGCGATGTCATGGCGTCCGGTGATCGCCGTGACCGAGTCCGCGGCGAGCAGCCGTCCACCCCGATCACGACCAGGTCCTGGGCGAACATGCTCAGCTCGCTGATGAGGTGGCTGGAGACGAAGACCGTGCCCCCTCGAGCAGCGAAGTCGCTGAGGTGACCGCGCAGCCAGTGGATTCCGTCGGGGTCCAGACCGTTGGACGGCTCGTCCAGCAGCAGGATCTGGGGGTCGCCCAGCAGTGCCGCGGCCAGCGCGAGGCGCTGCCGCATGCCGAGGGAGAACTTGCCGGCCCGCTGATCGGCTGCCGTCTCCAGTCCGACCTCCGCCAGGACCTGCTCGGCCCGGCCGGCGGGGACGCGGCTGATGGCGGCGGTGGCCCGGAGGTGGTTCAGCGCGGTACGGCCGGGGTGCATGCGGGCGTCGAGGACGCATCCGACGGTCCGGGCGGGCCACTTCAGGTCGGAGTAGTCCACGCCGTGGTACCGGACCTCACCGCTGTCCGGTCGGGTCAACCCGACCATCATCCGCATGGTGGTCGACTTCCCGGCGCCGTTCGGGCCGACGAATCCGGTGACGCGGCCACCCGCGACATCGAAGGTCATGTCGTCGACGGCGAGCCGCTTGCCGTACTGCCTGGTGAGGGCCGAGACCGTGATCATGAGCGCACTCCGTGGCTGTGCGGTGAACGTGGCTGCATGGCTGCGGTGCCGGCTCGACCGGAGGTCGACGTCAGGCATCGCGGTTGCAGAAGTGGGAGCGCACTCAGGCCAGCGTGGGCGAACTCGGGCACCGGATGGGTCGTGAGGCCATTCCCTGGACGTCGTACAGGCTTTGTACGGCGTGCAACGTACGGTTCACCCAGGACGGGGCACGCGTCAGGGGGCGGTCGGCTGGCCAACAGCCGGCCCGCCTCCCATCGGGTTGCGTCGCCGCCCGGTCGGCGGTTCCGCCACCGGGAACCGGTCAGGCGGGGTGCGCTCCCGGCGGCCCGGGCTGACCCCACAGCTCGGCCGGCTGGAGACCATCCGGGCCGGCCGCGCGTTCCGTGACGTCGCCTGCCGTGGCGACGCGTGCGGCGATCCCGTCGAGGATGCGGCGCAGCCCCCACAGGTACTGCTCGGTGGAGACGTAGCCCGCCATGGTGGCGGCTGCCTCCGCGCTGCGGGGGAAGCCACCGGTCGGGATCGCCGAGAAGGCCACCAGTCGGGTGGCGACCCTCTCGGGCTCCGACGGCAGCGGACCGGCCCGATGCACGTCGGCGACCTCCAGCGCGATCGAGCCGAACACGTAGACGATGAGCAGGTAGGAGGCCTGTGCGGCCTCGGTGGCATCGAGTCCGGCGTCGACCAGCAGCTGCAGGAGCCGTTCGTTGAGCGCCAGTGCGTGGGGCCCGTCCATCGGGCCGCCGATCATCAGCGGCACCGCGCCGGGATGGGCCGACAGATGGGCGCGGAGTTCCAGGGCCAGGGCCTCCACGCGTTCCCGCCAGGGCCGTTCCCGGTCGGCGAACACGTCGTGGTCGACCCCGCCGAGCAGCCGCTCGGCGAGGCCCTTGATCACGGCGGCCTTGTCCGGGAAGTAGGTGTAGACCGCGTTCGGTGCCACGCCGACCCGAGCGGCGATGCCCCGGACGGACGCCGCGTCGGGCCCGCCCTCGTCGAGCAGATCCAGTGCCGCATCGAGGATCTCGTCGTCGGTAAGGGCCCGACGTGGCCCGCGACGGCGTCGCATGCCTGGGACGGACATCGGCTCGACCTACCCCCTTGACGCCGGTGCCTACACGGTAGAACCCTTGCTGTACATCGTACAAATGTTGTACGCCGTTTAGTTCGTACGTCGTTCAGTTCGTACGTCGTTCAGTTCGTACGTCGTTCAGGGAGTGTCATGACGACCACATCCGTGGACCGCATCCCGCGCCGTACGACGGGCGCGCTACTGGTGACGGGCGCACTGGCGTTCGGCGGGGCGGCCACCGCCCTGTCCGCGACGTTCGACTGGCCCGACATCCTGCGCGAACCGGCGGACGTGGTGCTGCCGGCCGTCGTCGCCGGCGGGACGAGCCTCACCTGGACGTGGTTCACCACCGCCTGGACGTACGCCATCCTGCTCGTCCCGATCCTGCTGCTGCCCGCCGTCCTGGGGCGGCGCGGCGATCCGGTGCTGCGGGTGGCCACCTGCCGGCACTACGGCCGGCACCGCCAGAGCGACTTCGTCCTCCAGCGCCGCACGTCCTGAACACCCCCGTCGACGACGAGAGAGGTCCCCATGGCCACCACCCAGTTCCACGCGCTCCGAGGCCCGCCCAGCGGTGCCGGAGGCCCGAGGACCATGACGGCGGTCGTGCAGGACCGCTACGGCCCGGCACCCGAGGGCCTCCTCCGGGTCGAACGGATGGACCGTCCTACCGTCGGCGACGACGAGGTCCTCGTGCGGGTGCACGCGGCCAGCGTCGACCGGGGAACCTGGCACCTCATGGCCGGCCTGCCCTATCCCATCCGGCTCGCCGGCTTCGGGCTGCGCCGGCCGAAGTACTCCAACCCCGGCCGGAGCCTGGCCGGAACCGTCGAGGCCGTCGGCCCCGGCACGACGGGCTTCGCTCCGGGTGACCAGGTGTACGGCACGTGCAACGGCTCCTTCGCCGAGTACGTGACCGTCGCAGTCGACCGATTGGCCGCGAGGCCGGCCAACCTGACCTACGAGCAGGCGGCCGCCGCCCCCATCTCCGCCGTCACCGCCCTGCAGGGTCTCCGGGACCGAGGCCGGGTGCAGCCGGGGCAGGCGGTGCTGGTCATCGGCGCCTCCGGTGGCGTCGGCACGTTCGCCGTGCAGATCGCGAAGGCGTTCGGCGCGGAGGTCACCGGCGTGTGCAGCACCAGCAAGGTGGATCTGGTCCGCTCGCTCGGCGCCGACCACGTCATCGACTACACCGCCGGAGACGTCGCCGACGGCCGGCGCTTCGACGTCGTCCTCGACACCGGCGGGCACCGCTCCCTGAGACAGCTGCGGCGCACGCTCACCCGCCGGGGCACGCTCATCATCGTCGGCTCGGAGACCGGTGGCCGCTGGCTCGGCGGGTTCGACCGGACCATCCGCGCCCTGCTGCTGTCGCCCTTCGTCCGCCAGCACCTGACTCCGCTCGCCAGCTCGGAGAACGCCGCCGACCTGGTCGTCCTGACCGGGCTCGTCGAGTCCGGCCAGGTCATCCCGGTCATCGACCGGACCTATCCGCTCGAGGAAGCGGCCGCCGCCATCCGCCACCTGCTGGACGGCAGGGCCCGAGGCAAGCTCGTCGTCTCCGTCTCCTCCAGCGGCATGCAGACAACGCCTCCAGGGAGCACGCCATGACCGAGCCCCGAACCCCCTATCCGGTCCGCGTCGACGCGGCACTGGACCCGTCGCTGTCCCGCTGGCTGTGGCTGGTCAAGTGGCTGCTGCTGATCCCGCACGTCGTCGTGCTGTTCTTGCTGTGGGTGGCGTTCGCCGTGGTCACGGTGATCGCTTTCTTCGCGATCCTGTTCACCGGGCGTTATCCACGGTCGCTGTTCGACTTCAACGTCGGGGTCATGCGCTGGTCCTGGCGCGTGCACTACTACGGCTACTGGGCCCTGGGTACCGACCGCTATCCGCCGTTCACCCTCGCCGACGTGCCGGACTACCCGGCGCACCTGGACGTGCACTACCCCGAGCGGCTCTCCCGGGGACTGATCTTCGTCAAGTGGCTGCTGGCCATTCCCCACTACCTGGTGCTGGCCGTGTTCGTCGGCGGCGGCCTGTGGCTGGGCACCCGCGGCGGCGACACGAACGACGCCTGGGACAGCGCCGCGAACGCCGGCATCTCCCTGGTCGGCCTGCTCGTCCTCATCGCCGCCATCATGCTGCTGTTCACCGGCCGCTACCCGAAGCCGCTCTACGACTTCGTCATGGGCATGGACCGCTGGGCGCTACGAGTCGGCCCCTACGCGGCGCTGATGACCGACCGATACCCCCCCTTCCGGCTCGACACCGGCGGCACCGACCCCGGCACGGTCCCCGCCGAGCCCATCGGACCGCCGCCGACCGGGATGCCGACCGCGTCGCCGCCAACCTCGGCCGCCCACGCACGCTGACTGCCGCGGGGATCGCTCGTCGCCCGAGGTGTCGACCCCTCGGGCGACGGGTCCGGGAAGCCGGGGACGCCTCGTCCGCACATCCGGCTGAAGGGCATCACGATGGCGCAGGAGGACCGCCGCGGACGGATGGCTGACCGGACCGTGCCCGCAGTTGGCCTGCAGCGCGTCGTCACCGCCGATGCGCTGCACCCGGGCGTCGTGCGCACGTCTTTCGCCCCATCATGGAGACAGAGCCTGCCGCTCGCGCGGGCGGAAGGAGCCCCCATGTCACGCCCACGACCTCTGAGCCCGGCGGACGCGGCATTCCTCTATGCCGAGACGCGGGAGGCGCCTCAGCACGTCGGCACCCTGATGCGCTTGCAGCCGCCCGAGGAGGCGTCGCCCGAGTATCTGCGCGGCGTCTTCGAGCGGCTCCGGGCCGCACCGTCGGTCGCCAGTCCGTGGAACCGCAAGCTCGCCACGCCCTGGTTCCAGCACAACCCGCTTCACGCGTGGGTCGAGGACGAGGACTTCGACTTCGACTACCACGTGCGCCGCACCGCGGTGCCTGCCCCCGGCGACGAGCGCGAGCTCGGCACCCTGGTCGCCCGGTTGCACGCCAGCCCGCTCGACCTGTCCAAACCCCTGTGGGAGCTGCACGTCATCGAGGGACTCGAGGACGGCGGCTTCGCGCTCTTCGCCAAGGTGCACCACTCCCTCGTGGACGGCTACACGCTCACGAAGGCCCACGAGCACGCCTTCACCACAGACCCGGACAGCCCGCAGTCGCGCCTGTTCTACAACGTCCCGCTCAAGACCGCGGCCGTCTCCGACGACGTGGCTCCCTCGTGGGCGAGCGCGACCGGCTTGCTCCGCTCAGCCGGCCAGGGTGTCCGCGCGCTCGGTCCGCTGACCCGCGCGCTCAGCCGGCTCACATGGAACCGGGGCGCACTGGTCGGCACCTTCCAGGCACCGCACACCCCGTTCAACCAGCGGATCACCCGCAACCGCCGCTTCGCGACGCAGCAGTACCCGCTGGCGCAACTCAAGCGGCTGGCCAAGGCCAGCGGGACCACGCTCAACGACATCGCCCTGGCCGTCTGCGGCGGAGGCATCCGGAGATACCTGCTCGACCAGGGGGAGCTGCCGGATGCCCCTCTGGTCGCCTTCGTCCCGGTGAACATCCGTCCCGAGGACGACCCGGGTGGCGGCAACGCCGTCGGCGCCCTGCTGGCTTCGATGGCAACCGACGTCGCCGACCCGATCGAGCGGCTACGGGCGGTCAACGCATCCACGACCGAGGCCAAGAACCAGTTCGTGGGGATGACCCCGGAGACCATCGTGGCCTACAGCCAGACACTCATGGCGCCCGTCGGACTGCAGACGCTGAGCGCGGTCACCGGGCTCGGCGGGCAGCGGATCCTCTTCAACGTGGTCGTCTCGAACGTGCCCGGTCCGCCCGAGCCGCTCTACTTCGCAGGGGCCCGCGTCGAAGCGATGTACCCGGCCTCCATCGTGAGCAACGGTCTTGCCCTGAACATCACGCTGTTCAGCTACGCCGGCCAGGTGCACCTCGGGTTCACCGGCTGCCGCGACACCGTCCCCCATCTCCAGAAGCTCGCCGTCTACACCGGCGAGGCCGTCGCCGAGCTCGAGCAAGCGCTCGCCCTGCAGCCGTGAGGGGCATCACACCAGCGAGGAGCCGCATCAGGGACCGCATCCCGCCCTGGCGTCACCCATGTCTCACGGCCGAGCCTCCGGAGCGGTCCGGCAGTGCCGGCGCCCACTTCGTGGCCTGCATCGCCGAGGGGCGCTGCGGTGCCGGATCACGCCGCTCAGCCCCTGCTCTGATTCGGGGCTGGTCACCATGAACGACATGACATGCGACCCTTGACACACCGAGGTCGTCTGCAGTGACTGCGCTCAGACACCTACTGACGCCAGAGCCTGGGAGAGCGCCATGTCGTCCAGCGAGGTCCCACACGCCTGCCCCATCGCGGGACTGGCCTGATGGGGAACCTGACCTTCGACTTCTCCGGACGCACCGTCGTGGTCACCGGGGGCGCCCGCGGTGTCGGCCGGGCGATCGGGCAGCACTTCCGGGCGGCCGGCGCGACGGTCTTCCTGGTGGACTACGACAACGACGAGGTCGCGGTTGCCGCGAAGGAGATGAACGCGGTCGGCCTGGCCGCTGACGTCTCACGGACCGCCGACGTTGCCCAGGTGATGGAACAGGTCATCTCCGACACCGGCCGCATCGACGTCCTGGTCAACAACGCCGGCATCCTCCGCGACGGGATGCTGTGGAAGCTGACCGACGAGGACTACGAGTCCGTCATGGCGGTGCACGCCGGAGGCACCTTCCGCTTCACGCGTGCTGCGGTTCCCCATTTCCGCCGGCAGGGGTCCGGCCGGATCATCAACGTCACTTCCTACACCGGCCTCCATGGCAACCCGGGTCAGTCCAACTACTCCATGGCCAAGGCCGGGATCATCGGTTTCACGAAGACCGCGGCGAAGGAGCTGGCGCGTTTCGGGATCACGGTGAACGCGATCTCCCCGAACGCCCAGACCCGCATGATCTCGTCCGTTCCCGCCGAGAAGCTCGACCAGATCAGCGCTGGCATCCCGATGGGCCGCTTCGCGGAGGCGTGGGAGATGGCTGCGGCGGTCGCGTTCCTCGCCGCGGACGAGGCCGCGTACATCACCGGCGTCGTCCTGCCCGTCGACGGTGGCCTCTCGCTGTAGGTCTGCGGCCCAGAACAGCGCGGGCCGCCAGGCTCCACCGCTGAAGCCACAGCCGGGCGGCTGCTGCAGGTGATCGAGGGGCGCGCTCCTCGAGGAGACGCGCGGTGACCGGCGCGAGCCGCTGAAGACCTCGCCCGCACAGGCTCGTGGGCCCCTCGCTCGCGCGCCGGTCAGGATCGCCAGGACACGTTCTGGACTCTGCGCCGTGGCGGGGTACCGCGGACCAGCGTGGCACGTACCTCAGTGCTCGGGATCGGCGGATCGCCCCACGGCCTTCACACCGGGCGACTTGGTGGCTGCCGAGATCCCCGGCGGGCGACCCGCCCGCGGTGAGAGCCGGGTTCAGGACCACGGCAGATGACAGGGCATCCTCACGGAACGCCACGGAGTCACTGCCGACCAGGCGCGGTCCTGGTCCGCGCCTCACGAGAAACCAATCGCAAGGTGATCGACATCGCGCTGGAGCTCAGCGGCATGGGGGCGATTGCCGGACCCTGCCGCGGTGGACGAGGCGGCTCCTCCGAGGCGCAGTGGCTCGGCTCCACGCACCGTCGGAGTGGCCGTCAGTCGGCGCACCGCTCACAGGCGGCCTGCACCCACGTTTATCGCGCGGTGCGTCCGCCCGCTGAGGTCGGTCGTAGGGGCGTGCTGCACCGGGGGTTGGACGGCTTCCCCGCATGGGGGCGTGGCCGACGAGCCCGAGGGTGGCCGGCGGCTCGATCACCCGCTGCGGCGAAGCGAGCACTCTGGTACGTCGGCTCCCGGGACCTGCGCGGCGGCCAGTTGAGTCGTTGCCGTGGCGTTGGCGCGTGCCGCTGCGGGCCGGGTCCCGAGCGGTGAGCCTCAGGACATCGCCGCACATCAGGCGCTCAACACGAGTAGCGTCGCCTGTGACGCTCGATCGCTCGGCGTCGATGGCGCGTCACACAGCCGGCGTCTCATGCACGGCCCTCAGATCGAGGTCCGCGGCCGAGGTCACCCGTCCCCGGTAAGAGCAGGCCGGAGGCCCGCCGTGGCCAGTGACCAACCCTCCGCATCGGCTTCCGCCGTCCGAGCGCTGGAACGCCTCGGCTCGCTGTCCCTGCGACAGGTGTCGATGGACGACCTGCTGCAGACCATCGCCGACCTGGCCAAGACCGTGCTGCCCGGCAACCCCGAGGCGTCGGTGACGCTGCTGGTCAAGGACCACCCGACCACGGTCGCGAGCACCGGCGAGCTGGCCACCGACCTGGACGAGGCGCAGTACGACCGCGGCCACGGCCCCTGCCTGCACGCGGCCCGCACCGGCGAGCTGACCGAGATCACCGACATGCGCACCGACAGCCGGTGGCCGGACTACACGCCCCAGGCCGTCGAGCACGGGGCCCTGAGCTCCCTGTCGGTGCCGCTGGCCATCGACGACGACGAGCAGGTCGCCGGCGCGCTGAACGTCTACGCCCGCCGGCCGCACGCCTTCGACGAGGACAGCCAGACGGCGGCCACCCGGTTCGGGCCCTACGCCGCGGTCGCCGCCGGCAACCTGCACGCCTACCTGAGCGCACGGGACAGGGCCGACGACCTGCAGGCCGCGCTGCAGACCCGGGGGGTCATCGACCAGGCCAAAGGCATCCTGATGGACCGCCACAAGCTCACCGCCGACCAGGCGTTCCAGGTCCTGGCCCAGATGTCGATGAAGGCCAACCGCAAGCTGCACGCGATCGCCGACGACCTGGTGCACACCGGCGAACTCCCCCCGGGGAGCTGGTTCTCCGGGACGAGCTGACGTCGTCCACCACCCATCGAGTCGCCCGGATCCGAAGGCGTCCGGAGACTCACCAGCAGCCGCAACGGCTTCCGCGGGGGCTGTTGCGGTCAGGCCCCGCCGTTCCAGTCGAGCGGACGGCGGGGCCGCCCCTCTGTTCCTGAGACATCCTGCGGGGATCCCACGGCACACCCTCGCCGGGCTCCTGCTCGATGCGCCCGCCGCCCCTCGCCGCCGGTCCGTCCGTTCGAGGGCAGCACGGCGCATCGATCGACCACCGAGAGGAAGCACTCCGGGCTTGACCCGGCTCGTTCAGGCCGACCTCGCAGGGCGAGGCGGTACGACGGAGCAGGAAGCCGGATGCTCGAGGTTGGGTCCGGATACGGCCGCGGAGCGCTACGGCGGTGACGTTCGCGCCCCCCAGCGCGTCCGACCCGAGATCGCTGACGCGCCGGAGTTCGCACGAACGTTCGTCGGCGGGGGTGATCAGACGAGTCGAATGGACTCCGCGGTGCGGTTCGACCTGCTGGTGGCTCGATACGGCCAGACCGACGGACGGGTCAACCCTCAGGAGTCCCTCCGCTGGATTCAGCGGTCGCCCCCGTCCTGCCGGACGACGCGTGGGTCCACCCCGGCCACGGCAAGGACAGGACGCAGGGCACCGAGCATCCCTCGCCTTGGGAGTGGCGCGCCCGGGGCTGGTGACGAGTCGGCCGAGCTCAGGGCATCAGGCGGCCGAGGGGCGCGGGTCGTGCACGTCGGGGCGATCGGCGAACAGCGGCGGCAGGAAGCGCAGCATCAGCGCCGACCAGGTGACGTGGGTGAGCACCGGGGCCTGGATGCCGCCGGTGACCCGCCGCTGCACCCCGAAGAGCGCCCCCATGACCAGTGAGGCGAGCAGCAGAGCCGGGTTGCGGGTGGCCGCGGTGGCCAGGCAGTAGACCGCGGTCGAGGTGACCACCGGGCGATCGGCGCCGATGGCGGCGTACAGCGCGCCGCGGAAGAAGACCTCCTCGGCCACGCCGTTGGCCAGCGCCGTCGTGGCCACCAGGGGGGTCGACCCCTGGTGCGCATAGCGCATGACCTTGGTGATCGACCGGTCGAGGACGGGGATCCGGCGAGCCACCAGGGCCGCGCCGTAGAAGACGCCGAAGGCGCCGATCCCGGTGACCACCGGTGTCACCACGGGGCGGCGCAGCTGGTGGTCGGGGGTGAGCATCCAGCCCAGGTGCAGCGGACCCGAGGCCAGGCCGCCGGTGACCCAGGTGCCGGCCACGGCCATCGTGAGGCCGTAGAAGCCCGGCGAGCCGGGCTTCGTCGACAGCGAGATCCCGAGCAGCCCAGCACCCCCCAACGCCACTCCCGCGGTGACCCTCCGACGACGACGGAAGGCCGCGTCGGTCTCGCGGTGGTCGCGGGGCACCGGCTCGACCAGCCAGTCCGGCAGCCGGCCGGCCGCTCGTGCCAGCGGTCCGCCGCGGCGTCGGCTCACGAGCGGGCGCCGCGGGCGAGCAGGCCGGCGCGGCGGACGCGGGCCGCGCGCCGACGGTCGGCAGCCCGCTCGCCCAGCGCCACCAGCACCATCTCGTCGTAGTCCATCGGCTCGAAGGGCACCACCGTGCGGATCGCGTCGTCGGTGACGACGACCTCGTTGATCATCGAGTCGACCAGCGAGCGGCCGGTGGTCACGTCGACGTCGGTGACCAGCGCCAGCCAGCGCGAGGACAGGCTCGGCGTCAGCAGCGGCACGGGGACGACGAACAGGTGCCTGCCCTGGATGTCGGCGACCCGGCTGAGCATCTGGAGGTAGGTGAGCACCTCGGGGCCGCCGACCTCGAACACCCGGCCCCCGGCGTCGGGCGCCTCGAGGACGCCCACCAGGTAGCGGACGACGTCGGCGACGGCGATCGGCTGCGTGCGGGTGTGCACCCAGCGCGGGGTGACCATCGCAGGCAGGTGCGCCACGAGCTGGCGGGTCATCTCCCAGGAGACGCCGCCGTGGCCGACGACGATGCCCGCGCGCAGGGTGGTGACGGGGACGCCGGTCGAGGCGAGCAGCCGCTCCACCTCACGGCGGCTGCGCAGGTGCGGGGACAGCTCGTCGCTGTCGCGGCCCAGGCCGCCGAGGTAGACGATCCGCTCGACGCCGGCGTCGGCGGCGGCGCGGGCGAAGGTCCGCGCGGCCTCGGCGTCCTTGCGCTGGAAGTCGGCGTCGCCGAGGGAGTGCACGAGGTAGTAGGCGGCCTCGCAACCGCGCAGCGCCCCCCGCAGCGAGGCCTCGTCGGTGACGTCGCCGGCCACCGGCGTGCCGGCGCCGCCGTAGTCGTCCGGCCGACGGGTCATGGCGCGCACGTCGTGGCCCGCCTTCACCAGGGCCGGCGCGAGCCGGCCGCCCACGAATCCGGACGCGCCGGTGAGGAGGAGTTGCATCAGCCTCGGGTACCCCAGCGCGCTGACCGGAATCCCGCTGGCCCGCGCGCCGCCGACGCCCGCGGCCGCGGCGCCTGCAGTCAGCCGCCGCTCGGCACCGGCTCGGGCGCGAGCGCCCGTCCTTGCCGGAGTGGCGCCCGCCAGTGGTGACGCCCGCGCGCGCCGACGGGTGCGGAACGGCGGAAACGCCTGCTCAGCCGCCTTGCCGGCGGACCACCTGCCCCACCGTCTTGAGGACGATCTTCATGTCGAGCCAGGGCGACCAGTTCTCGATGTAGTAGTTGTCGAACCGTGCCCGGTCCTCGATCGAGGTGTCCCCCCGGAGTCCGTGGGCCTGCGACCAGCCGGTCAGCCCGGCCGGCACCCGGTGACGGGCTGTGTACCGGGGGATGTAATCGGAGAACTGCTCGACGAAGTGCGGACGCTCCGGGCGGGGACCGACGAGGCTCATGTCACCCCGCAGGATGTTCCACAGCTGCGGCAGCTCGTCGAGCGAGGTGGCGCGGATGAACTTGCCGACGGGCCCGAGCCGGTCGTCGTGCTTGATGTTCCAGTTGGTCTGCGACTCGGTGTCGTCCGCAGGCCTGAGCGAGCGGAACTTGAGAACCTGGAAGGGCCGTCCGTCGATCCCCACCCGCTCCTGCCGGAAGATTATCCCGGGCCCGCCCTCCCACCGGACGGCCAGGGCGACGGCCGCCAGCACCGGTGACAGGAGGAGCAGCGCGATCCCCGAGGTCAGCACGTCGACCAGCCGCTTCACCTTCCACCAGGGGCTGCGGAAGACGGCGCGCCGCACACGGACGAGGGGGATCCCCCACACCTCATCGGTGTACCGGTTGGCGTTGGTGAGCTCGAACAGCCTCGGGACCATGAAGACCTCGACGTCCAACCGGTCGCAGGTGCGCAGGATGTCGACCAGCTCGTCCTCGCTGATGCCGCCGAACGCCACGATCACGTCGCGGATCTCGTGACGGCGGATGACCTGCCCCAGCTCCTCGTACCGGCCCAGGACGGGAGCAGGCAGCAGCGGTGGATCGTCGGCCGGCGGATCGGAGTCGACGAAGCCGACGGGTTCGAGCCCGTACGTCCTCCGCTCCTTCAGCGTGTTCGCCAGGCGCAGGCCCACCGTTCCTGCGCCGACGATCAGCGTCCGGTGGCGTACCTTGCCGCGGCAGCGGGCCAGCCGGACCACCGTGTAGGCGATCCGCCGCACCACCAGGACCGCTGCCAGCAACACCAGCGCGTGCAGCACCTGACGCGGAGGCGGGTCGACACTCGGCAGCAGGGAGATGAGGGCCAGCTTCAGGGCGAAGCCGACCACGGAGGCCGCCAGGATGTAGGGCAGGTCGTCGAGCAGCGACAGGTTCAGCCGCGACCGGTAGAGCCCCACCGCGTAGAACACCAGGATGTAGACGGCCAGGACGATCACGTGGATCGGGTTCGCCGGCGCGGTGATGGCTGTGGCCACCACGAAGGCGAGCACGTCGCCCAGCAGCAGGTAGGGCCGCACCCCGGCTCGCAGCCACCAGGGCTCCGGGTTGCGCCACGGTCGCTCGAGCTCCAGCCTCCGGGCGGCCGGCGTCGGCGGCAGGCCACCGTCGGCCCGCACCTCGTCCGATCCCGCCGTCGTCGGGTCGACCGCCGTGCTCAACAGCCCCACGTCACGCGCAGGACTGACCCCCGTGTTGTCGTCCACTGCCCCTCCTCGGCACGCCGCCCCCGCAGCTTCACGCGCCTGCTGCATCCCGGCCCGCCATCGGAGCGCGGGGTGCCGGTGAAGTTTAAGGTCGGTCCGGGGCAGCCGCATCCTCTACGGCAGATCGGTCCCACGCGGGCGATCAGGGCGCGTCGCCCGCCCGGGGCACCTCGACCGGCGCTCGACGAGAGGCACGGGTGGTCGTGAACCGGATCGCCAGCACGACGGCGAGCACGAGCGCACCGGCACCGGTCCCCCATGCGCCGGCGGCTGCGCCCGGTTCGACGGCCAGCAGCACGGCGGTCACGCCCACGGACGTCCCCGCGGCCGCCAGTGCACCGACACACAGCCATCGCTCCTGCCCCTCTGCCAGCAGCACGAACCACAACAGGTAGCCGAGCAGGATGAGGGGTGTGATCGCCGCCAGCACGCGCACGGCGGGCACGGCCGACTGCCACTGGCCGCCGAAGACACCCGTGGTCACGGGGCCCGCCAGGAGCACGCCGAGGGCCGCCACCGGCACGGAGAGCCCCAGGACCGCTACGAGGTAGCGCCGGGCATGGGCACGCGCCGCCCCGGGAGCCTCGGCCGCGAGAGCCGCGATCCCCGGGAACAGGCCGATGCCCAGCGTGTGAGCGAGCGTGACGCTGGCGTCGAGCAACCGCGTTGCCACGACGTAGTCGGCCAGGTCGCGCGTGGAGGCCATGCCGCTCACCAGCAGGGTCCCCTGCCGCCACAGGAGCACGAGTGCGGTCCCCGCCACCGCCAGCCAGGCGCTTCGGCGGACCAGGGCTCCGAAGGAGGGCCCTGCGTCCGTCCGGGCGCCGGGGCGCAGCCAGACGGTCGCGACGGCGAGGACGACGATCTCCTTGCCCGCGACGATCCAGAGCAGCGGGACGATCCCCGCGCCGGCCAGGACGGCCAGAGAGCCGGCCGTGACCAGGAGCATGGCACCCACCCCCTGCAGGACGCCCTCGAGGACGACCTTGCCGTCACCTCGCAGCACCTCGGCCCACAGGTTGAACACCGAGTTGGCGACGACGAACACCGAGCAGGGGACGAGCACGGAGGCCTCGACCCCTGCCGGGCCGGCGAGGACCGCCACCACGCAGGTCAGGACCACTGCCACCACCGTGGACAGCGCCTGAGGACCGAGGGCCGAGCGCAGCGCCGCGGGAGCCGCGGCGACCTTCGCCGCGACGTCCCTCCCGGCGAGGCTGGCCACCCCGAGGTCGGTGAGACTGGCCATCAGCGTCACGGTGCCGAGCAGGAAGCCGTACAGCGCGACGGTGGCCGGGTCGGCCACCCGGGCCAGCACCACGACGAGGATGATGCCGACGAGGCGCCCGAAGATCCGCGAGATCAGCGCCGCGGCCACCCCGATGCGGACGAGCCTGCCCTTCGACAGGACCTCGTCGGGTTCGAGTGCTGTCACGTGCGCGCCTCCCTCGACGGCAGCCGTACCCGGTCCCGGCCGACGGCGAGAGCGGCACCGGTCGCGAGACCCAGCAGGTAGAAGGTCATGAAGCCGGTGGGGTAACTGCCCAGCGTCGTCCTCGAGATCCAGTCGACGACCGACACGGCCAGTACCGCCAGGCCGAGCCAGGCCGCTCCGCTGTCCCCCCGCGCCGGCCCGCTCAGCCATCGGGCGTAGGCCACCACGACGGCCAGCAGTGCGACCACCCCCACGAGCCCCACGTCGGACAGGACCTGCGCCCAGGAGGAGTCCAGGAAGGACGGGTCGCCGGCGAACAGCGCCTCGCTCTCGCGGTTCGGGTCGTAGGCCGGCGCCGCGGAGACCAACCCCGCCTCGGCTCGCGTCGAGCCTGCGCCGAGCGCTCCCACCCCGTTCCCCCGCACGAGGGATGAGATCCCCTGGTAGGCGACTCCCCACGCGTCGAAGCGCCCGTTGAGCGTGAACAGCAGCGGGCGGACCGGTCCGCCCGGGACGGTGGCGGAGACCAGGTACACCCCGGCCGCGAGGACGGCGCCCGCCGCAGCCCCCACGACGCCAACCACGGCCGCACGGGTCTTGCCCTGGCGCAGCAACACCACGATCGCGAGGACGGCGAGCTGGAGGACCGCGGTGCGGACCTGGGTGGCACCCAGGATGGCCGCGACCGAGATCCAGAGGACGACCGCCTGACGCCGGGACGCGACGGTGAGGGCCAGGCAGGCCCCGAGGACGGCGAACGCGGCGAGCGAGAACGACTCCTCGAAGGACCCCGGGCTGCGCAGGGCGCCTCCCGAGCTGAGCCGCACCTGTGAGCCGAAGGCGTAGCCCCACTGGTAGACCAGCGCGTCCGGGCCGACCGCCTGCTGGATCCACGCCAGGATCGCCTGGGCCGCTAAGAACACGGTCATCGCGTGCACGAGGTGCCGCAGAGCGGCCTCCGGTCGGGGTGTCGCGAGCCCGATGAACAGCAGGAGCAGGGGCTCCACGAGCAGACGTGTGCCGAACACCCAGCCGCCACCGTGGTCCCCGCCGAGGTCGAGCAGGTAGAGGCCGACGAGCACGGTCAGGGGGAAGCCCACGGAGAGCGGAGGCAGTCGCGCGGCGAGGGAGGTACGCCCCTGGAGGACCGCCAGCACGGTCACCCCCAGGAGCAGGACGACGAGTGCGTCCTTGGCCACACCCAGCGAGTCCGAGATCCGGAGGCGCAGCTCCGCGGTCGTACCGAAGAGGAACACGACGGCCCAGGGCGCCAGCCACGGACGGCGCACGAGGAGCCAGATCCCGGCGAGCACGAGCCCGAGTCCGAGGACGACGACGGGCATCAGACGGCGTCCACGGCCTGTGCACCGACGACGCCGGGCCTGCCGCGCACGGTCATCCCGTCACGACGACGGCGTCGGGTGGACGCTCCCAGTGCCGGCTGAGGCGGTGCACGGTACGCACCTCGCGCAGCGGTGCCCCCTGCTCGACCGCGAGGACGACCGCGGTGGCCTGTTGCAGAGCCGGGGCGACCACGGTCGTCGTGGGGTCAGCCGTCACCCGCACCCGGTTCTCGGCGGGACCGACGTCCACGGCCGTGCCACCGTCGGTCACCGGGACGTGCTCGTCCGCGGGGCGGTGGGCGGGGATGGTGTCCCGGAGCACCGCCGCGACCTCCTGCGCCGCCGCCACGGAGGCCGCGCCTGCGGGGACCACCACCAGCCGGTGCCCGGTCCCCGGTCCGCCGAGCCGCTGGAGGTCCTCGACGAGCCGCTCGGACCCGGGGACGACCTGTCCGGCACGGATGACCCCGACGGGGAGTCCGAACATCTCGCCTGCGTCCCGTGCGGAGGAGACGCGGGAGGGGCGGGCGGAGCGCACCGCCAGGAGCCCGGCAGCGAGGATGAGACCCAGGACCCCACCCGTCGCCGCGTCGCGGGGCACCGCCGGTGCGGTCTGGACGGGCGTCGTGGTGCTGAGGACCCGGACCGGGTCCGCGGTGCGAGCGAGGACCTCCGCCCGGGCGCGGACGTCCTCGGCGGCGCCTCCGTCAGAACCGGCGGTGGCGCCCGCCGCAGCCGCAGCCGCGTTCGCGGCGTCGACCGCCTGCTGGCGTGCGACGTCGGCGAAGGAGGTCACGACGGCGGCGAGCCGGGCGGCGACCTCCTCCGTCTCCGTCGCGGTGACGGACACGGTGATCACGCCGGACCCGGGGCTCGGAGTGACCGTGACCGCTCCCTGGAGGTCCGTCCATGCCTGACCGTCACCCAGCCGGCCGGCCGCCGGGGCGAGGACGGCCTCGGACGCGGCCAGCGCGGCGGCGTCGGCCACCTCCCGCTCGGCCGCCGCCGGATTGGCCCCCGGGAAGACCACCGGGTCCTGGGAGGGCGGCGTGTAGACCATGGTCGACTGCGCCTCCCACTGCGGGCCACCGACGAGGCTCACCGCGACCCCCGCAGCGGCACCGAGCACGGTCGCGAGGAGCGGCAGACCGAGGAGCCGCCACAGGCGCGCGATGCCCCCGCGCTCGTCCAGGGCGTGCCGTCCTCCGGTGGGCCGGGGGGTGCCGGAACCGCCCGAGTTCACGTCCGCCGACCGCTCGGGGCCGACCACCCGTCGTAGAGCTCGTTGACCTCCGAGATCCACCGGTCGAACGGGAACGCCTCCGCCAGGCGGCGCCGTCCGCCCGCACCCAGCTCGGCGGCGCGCGCGGGGGACCCGAGGACCTCCACCAGCGCCTCCCCGAGCGCGCGCGGCGCCATGGGCGGCACGAGGAGCCCGGTCACCCCGTGGTCGACCATCTCCGCCAGCCCGCCGGTGGCCGTCGTGACCACCGGGACACCGCCGGCCATGGCCTCGAGCACCGCGTACGGGAAGCACTCGATGTTGTAGGACGCGAGCACGAAGACGTCGGCACCGGCCGCGAGGAGCGGAGCATCGACACGGGCGCCGAGGAAGTGCACGCGCTCCAGTCCCGGCGCTGCCGCGACCTGCTCCAGCGCGCGGCGTTCCGGCCCGTCCCCCACCACGACGAGTGACGCGTCGGGGACCTGCCGGGCCACATCCCGCCACGCGTCGAGCAGGTCGCGGTGGCCCTTGTCCGCCCGCAGGGCGCCGACGACGACGGCGACCGGTCCCGGGAAGCCCCCCGGGACAACCGCCGCCAAGGCCGCGCGACCGTCACCCACGGTCGTCGCCGGCAGGCTGTTCTGTACGACCTCCATCTTCTGCGTCGGCAGGCCGAGCTGGCCGCGCAGGTAGGTGACCTGCGTGTAGCAGACCGCCGCGTAGCCGCTCACCAGCCCGCCGAGCACCGACTCCACGGCCCGCTCGCGCCTCCCGCGGTGACCGATGTGGCCGTAGGTGTGCTTCCACACGACGTAGGGGACCCGGCCGCCGGCCATCGCCCGGTGCTGCAGCAGTGCGAGCCGGACCGGCAGGTCGGCCGCGAAGTGCTGAGCGCTGACGACGGCCGGCCGGTGCCGGCGGACCAGTCCGCGGATCGCCCGTGCCGTCCTGGCGACGCCGCCTGCTCCCGCCGGTTCGGGCACCAGGTCGACGGGGATGCCGGAGGCCCGGAGTTCGTCGCCGTAGGGGCCGTCGCGGAACGTGACCACGCGTGACCGCCAGCGCTGCTGATCCAGGTGCTGTGCCAGGAGGACGACGTGCCGCTCCGCTCCACCCAGCTGGAGGCCGGGGAGGACGAACAACGCAGTCCGGGGGGTCGGCTCGCTCATGCACCCATCCCATCGGTCGGCATGCTCACGACGCCGTCCCGCTGCCACCGCCGGCCCCGAACCCGGACGTCGGGAGTCACCTTCCCCACGCTTCCTGTACACCGCAACGCGAGATCGCTCGATGGGGGGCGGTCCGACCCGACGGGTGCCGCGTCAGGGTCCCTCCCCCCCGGAGCGTCCGCCGATCCGTGCCCGCTCCTCCGCGAGGTGGTCGTTGGCGGTGCGCAGAGCGGCCAGGGCCGGTTTCGGTGTGCCGTCCAGCCGGGTCAACCCGAAGTTGTTCTCATACGCGTTCCA
>NZ_FPBA01000029.1 GCF_900116515.1 Geodermatophilus amargosae | reverse complement strand
CGCGGTGGACAACAACCAGGACGGGGACAACAACCAGGACGGGGGCACTAACCAGGGCGGGGGCCAGCGCCCCGGTGACCACCACAGCGGCGACCGGCCCAGCGGCGACTGAAGTGACCTCGTCAGGCTGACTGGTACCGCCGACTGTCAGTCCACCCGGACCTGGGCCAGCATCAACGGCGTGGCTCTGCGGGGCCCGGCGCCAGCCCCGGCCCTAGGCTGGCGCGGCCAACCGTCGGCCAGCGGAACCCGCCCAGGAAGCCTGCCCGACCCGATCGACGAGATCCCGGCCCGGTGGTGGTCCAATGGGCCACGGTTGCCGTGTAAACGGAGAGATGCGATGACGAATCACCAGCCGGTCGAGCCCAGCGCCATCTTCGATAGGGATGGGGCTAGCGTCCCCTTTCGGCGTGCAGCGGCCGGGATTGCTCCACGTCTGCGGCCCCCGCTGCTCCCGACGCTGGCGCTGGTCGCCACCGCCGGGCCAGTCCTCACTGCGTCGGCATTTGCGCTCACCGCGGTCGCGGCCGCCAAGGCGGTGGAGATGGCTGGCCGGATGGCGTGGCAGGTTCCTCGCAGTCTGGTCGGCGGACACATCGGGCCACAGGTCGTCCCCGGCGGTCTCGAGGTCACATGGATTCGCGTCGAGTTTCGGTGGCCGTCCTGAGCGTGGGAGCACGCTGGTCCGGCGGTTATAGCGAAGCGCCAGACGTTTGTAGGACAGCAGCCAGCCGAGGGTGCGTTCGACGACCCCATGGTGTCGGCCCAGGCGTGTACGACACCGCGGGCGTGATGAGCGGGATGATGTCGTAAGCGCAGGTGAGCGAGCATGAAGCGGTTGTCATGGCCTTCGCTGCATGCTCGGAAGATACCCGCAGCCGGTGTGTGTTAAGCCGTAATGCGCAAGGTCCAGGCACTCCTCCTGCCGCACCTCCCCGACCACGATCCGCGAGGGCCGCATCCGCAGCGCCTCCTTGACCAGCCGCCGCAGCGGGATCTCCCCGGCGCCCTCGAGGTTGGGCTGGCGGGTCTGCATGGAGACGACGTCAGGCAGCGGCACCCGGAGCTCGAAGACCTCCTCGCAGGTGATCACCCGCTCCCGCGCCGGGATCGCCGCGCACAGGCAGTTGAGGAGGGTGGTCTTCCCGGCCTGCGTGCCACCGGAGACCAGGACGTTCAGGCCAGCGCCGACGGCGGCCTCGAGGAACCGCGCGGCCTGCAGGGTCAGCGTGCCGGTGGCGACCAGCTCGTCGAGGCCGTGCGCACGCAGCACGAACTTGCGGATGTTCACGGCCATGTGCCGCCGGGTGATGTCGGGGATGACGACGTGCAGCCGCGAGCCGTCGGGCAGCATCGCGTCGACGAAGGGCTGGCTCATGTCGATCCGCCGTCCCGAGCTGCGCAGCATCCGCTCGACCAGGTCGGCCAGCTCCCCGGCGCCGAGGATCGTCGTGGTCAGCTCGCTGCGGCCGCGGCGGGCCACGAACACCCGGCCGGGCTCGTTGACCCAGATCTCCTCGACCTCGGGGTCGTCGAGGTGGCGCTGCAGCGGCCCGAACCCGGCCACCCGGTCGAGCACGTCGCGCACCACCGACTCGGGATCGCCGATCGGCGGCAGCGCCGAGGTCAGCGACCGCTCGGAGTAGTCGGCGACGACGTCGCGCACCAGCACCCGGACCGGCGCGGGATCGGTGAAGGGGTCGAGCCCGCGGCGCCGGATGAGCTCGCGGACCTCGCCGTCGACGACGTCCAGGGCACTCCGCGCGGCACTCGTCGCAGTCGGCACCGCACCCCCGTCTCGCCTGCCCGACCCCGTTCGGGACGACGGGACGATAGGGAGACGCAGGCGCTCCGCGGGAGGCTCCTCAGCCGATCTGTGGACAGGGCGTGCGCGGCCGGGGACCAGCTCCACCCGGCCGGGTGACCCGCGCAGGCGAGCCGAGGGTGTGCGCTGACGCAGCGTTCCGCGAGGCGCGATGCGGCGTCAGCGCACGTGCTCAGCGCAGCAGGGCGAGGACGCGGCCCGCGGACTGGTTCGCCTGGGCCAGCATCGCGGTGCCGGCCTGCGCGACGACCTGGCTGCGGGTCAGCGCGGTGACCTCGTCGGCCACGTCGACGTCGCGGATCCGCGACTCCGACGCCGTCGCGTTCTCGATCGAGACGTTGAGTCGGTCGACCCGCGAGGAGAACCGGTTGTCCATCGCGCCGACGTGGGCCCGCAGGTCCGACACCCAGCCGATCGCCCGGTCGATCGCCCGCAGCGTGCCGGCGGTCCCGGCGTCCCCCGCGTAGTACGGCGTCATCGCCCGCGCGTCGGCCGCGGTCGAGGTCGGGCCGGGCGTCGGCGCGGTGAAGACCAGCCCGGTCGCGGTCGCCACGAACGGGCTGAGGGTCGTGCCGAGGGCGGCGATCGCCGCGGTGTCGAGCCGGTCGATGCGGTCCTGCACCGTGACGGCGCCGGTGTAGTCCACCGAGCTCAGGTCGAAGGTCCGCCCGCCGTAGGTGACCGTTCCGACGAGAGCGTCGTAGCTGGTGGCATACGCGTCGGCGGAGACGTAGTCGCCGGCCAGCAGCAGCCGTCCGGCCGACGGCGTGTTGCGGGCGGCGGGGACGGCGGCGTCCACCGTGGCGGCGGTCCCGCCGGAGTACTGCGGGGTCAGGGCGGCGGCGTCGGCAGGGAGCGACGTCGGGCCGGGCGTCGCGCCGGTGAACACCAGCCCCGAGCCGGACGCGGCGAACGAGCCGGCGCCCAGCGCGGACGCCGTGGCGTTCAGCCGGTCGAGGTGGTCCTGCGCCGTCACTGCGCCGGTGTAGTCGACCGTCCCCAGGTCGAGGGTCCGCCCGTCGTACGTCACCGTCCCGGACAGCGCGCGGAAGGCGGCGCCGGAGGTGTAGTTGCCGGCCAGCGTCAGCCGGCCGGGCGCCGGCGTGCTCGGCTCCACGGCGACGGCCGGGGCCAGCGTGTGCTGGAGGCCGAGCCCGCCGGTGAGGTCGACGTCGGAGAGCCCGAGCCCGGCGACGTCGACCGCCCGGCCGGAGACGGCGAGGACGACGCGCACGGTGTCCCCGGCCTCGGCGCCGGCCTGGAACAGCCGGTCGTAGGTGCCGTCCAGCAGGGACCTGCCGTTGAACGACGTCCGGCCGGCGACGTCGTCGAGCTCGGACTTGAGCTGCTCGAACTCCGCGCGGACGGCGGCCGTCGCCTGGGCGTCGAGCAGGCCGGCATTGCCGCCCTGCACGGCGAGGTCGCGCATCCGCCGCAGCATCGCGTGGACGCCGTCGAGGGCGGCGTCGGCGGTGCGCAGCAGGCCGATGCCGTCCTGGGTGTTGCGCACCGCCTGCGTCATGCCGCGCACCTGGGCGCGCAGGCCCTCGGAGACGCCGAGGCCCGTGGCGTCGTCGGCGGCGGTGGCGATGCGGAGCCCGGAGGCCAGTCGCCGCAGCGACGTCCCCACGGACTGGTCCGTCCGGCTCAGCGCGCGCGAGGCACCGAGCGCCGCCACGTTCGTGGCGATACCCAGACCCATCCTGCGCGCCTCCGTGCTGTCGGGCCTGCTGCGTCCGTGCGGCAGGCACCACCTGTCACAACGGCACCATGCGGCCCGTCCTGGACTCGAACGCGGAGCCGCCTCCCCCGCCCGGGTGCCGGGGCTCAGCGGTCGACGTAGCGGCCGACGGTGTGCGCTGGCGCGGCATTCCCGAGGCTGGGGTGCGGCGTCAGCACACACGCTCGCCGCTCAGAGGACAGTCAGGCAGAAGGGGCAGCACGCCGAGTGGCGAGCGGGGCGTGGGAACGGCGGGATCGAACCGCCGGGAGAGCCGTGACCCTCCGTCTCCAGACTCCCCTGAGGTGACCGGATCGCCCCGGCCGTACTCAGCGCTTGCGGAAGATGAGGTAGCCGATCCCGAGGATCACGTCAACGGCGACCCAGAGGAAGATCACGACCATGACGCCGATGCCGGCGCCGATCGCCGTGCCCGCCTGACAGGCGTCGAGGGCCTGACCGACCTGACCGTCGCAGTTGTCCGCCGCACTCGAGGTGCCGCTGATGATCCAGATCAGGAAGATGGCCTGGATCGCCAGGAACACCCAGCGGAACACGTGACGCTTCTTGCGCGTCGTGGTGGGGGCGGTTGCGGTCTGGGACATGGACTTCTCCGTTCAGGGCGTCTCGGTCGAGACAGGAACACCGGCCCGGGGTGGGCACGAGGGCTGGTCACCCGCCGTCTCGGCGAGCGCACGAACGGTATGGCGAATGGCCTGCTGCACACGGGAAATCCGGAACGACGTCGTCTCGCCCTCCCCAGCGGTGACCTCGAGTAGCACGAACCCCGCGCGTGACAGGCCAGATCCGGGCACGCACCCGCTCGCGATCCCGGCGGCCCCCGGACGATGTGCGCTGACGCGGCGTTCCGCGGACCAGGAGGCGGCTTCAGCGCACACGCTGGCCGGACAGCAGATGCCCCTGCGCACGGTCGTGCTCTGCCCACAGGTGTGGGCAGAGCACGAGCGCGCGCGGAACACCGAAGGGCGGCCAGCGCCCTCACGCGGGGCGGGTCAGCGCCCGGGGCGCGGAGCGCAGCGGCACGATGGCCGGCACCCCGGCGCGGGCCGCGGCCTCCTCGAGCAGCAGCGCCTCGGCGTCGCAGGCCTCCAGCGGCCGGGCGAAGAGGTAGCCCTGCGCGGTGTCGCACCGGCCCTCGGCCAGCAGCCGCGCCTGGTGCTCGTGCTCGACGCCCTCGGCGAGGACCTCCAGGCCCAGCGTGCGGCCCAGGTCGATGGTGCCGCGCACGATCGCCGGCAGCGGCTCGCCCTCGGCCATCGAGCTGACGAACGACCGGTCGATCTTGAGCACGTCCACGGTGAACTGCCGCAGGTGCGCCAGCGAGGAGTAGCCGGTGCCGAAGTCGTCCAGCGCCAGCCGCACGCCCAGCGCCCGCAGCGCCGACAGGCACGCGGCCGCCCGCCCGGGGTCGCCCACCAGCGCCGTCTCGGTCACCTCGAGCACCAGCGCACCGGCCGGCAGCCCGCTCTCGGCCAGCGCGTGGGCGATCGAGCCGACCAGGTCCGGCGAGGTCAGCTGGGTGGCCGACACGTTCACCGCCATCGTGAACGGCCCGGCACCCGGGTGCCGGTGCCGCCAGACCGCCGCGGTGGTGCACGCCTCGCGCAGCACCCACGCGCCGATCTCGTCCATCAGGCCCGCGGCCTCGGCCACCGGCACGAACCGGTCGGGGGTCACCGGGCCCAGCCGCGGGTTGTCCCAGCGCAGCAGCGCCTCGAAGCCGGTCACCCGGCGGTCGGCCAGGCCGATCACCGGCTGGTACGCCAGCCGGAACTCCCCACGGTCCACCGCGCCGCGCAGCTCCTGCTCCAGCTCGCGGGCGGCCAGCGCCGCCGCGCGCATGCCCGGCTCGAAGCGCTGCACGCGGTTGCGGCCGTCGAGCTTGGCCGCGTACAGCGCCAGGTCGGCGTCGCCGATGAGCGATTCCCCCGCCACGCCCCCGCGGCCGACGGCCACGCCGACGCTGGCGGACACGGTCACCGGGCCGCCGGGCAGCGGCACCGGCCGCGCCAGCACCTCGAGCGCGCGGGCAGCGGCCAGCAGGGCCTCGTCGTCGCCCTCGCCGGTCTGCTCGACCAGCACGGCGAACTCGTCGCCGCCGAGGCGGGCCACGGTGTCGTCGGCGCGGACCGCGGCGCGCAGCCGCGTCGCCACCTCGCGCAGCAGCGCGTCGCCGGCGGCGTGGCCGAGGGAGTCGTTGACGGCCTTGAAGCCGTCGAGGTCGAGGGACAGCACCGCCACCGAGCCGCCGCCGCGCACCGTCCGGCGCAGCGCCTGGCCCACGCGGTCGGTGAACAGCGCGCGGTTGGCCAGGCCGGTCAGCCCGTCGTGCAGCACGGAGTGGGCGAGCGCCTCCTCGGCACGGCGGCGGCCGGTCACGTCGGTGACGTGGACGACGACGCCGCCGACGTCGGGGTCCCTGCTGAGGTCGACCAGCCGCACGCCGACCCAGCGGTCCTCGCCGCGGTGCCGGGTGGGCAGCTCGGCGTCGACGACCCTGCCCCGAGCGGCCACGGCGCGGGCGAACAGCGCATCGGCGAGGTCAGTGTCCACGCCGGCCAGGCGGAGGGCGTCCGCGGTGGTGCTCAGGCCCGACGGCGTGGCGCCGAGCAGCGTGGCCAGGGGCGTGGGGTCGCTGAGCAGCCGGCCGTCGCGGGAGAGGACCAGGACGGCGTCGGAGGAGTGCGCGGTGAGCTTGGCGGCGAACCGCTCCCGCGAGCGCACGAGCGCCCGGGCAGCCGCCTCGCCGCGCACGAGCAGCGCCGCACGGACGAACACGAGGACGGTCAGCGTGACCATGGCGGTGAACACCGCACCGGCGGCGTCCTCGCCGCCGGTCCAGTCGATGACCAGCTCCGTCGTCGGGGGCACCAGCAGCGCGCCCAGGCAGACGGCCAGGCGGGCCAGGCCCGACACCGCGTGCCCGGCGTCGTCCCCGGCCGCGGGACGGGAGGCGGCGGGCCAGGCGGCGACGGCGAGCAGCACGCTGCCGAGCAGCCAGCCGGCGTCGAGCAGCGAGCCGAGGTCGTCGGCGTCGACGTCGAGCAGGTAGACGACGTCGGAGAAGAGCCAGCAGGCACAGGCGACGGCCACGGCCAGCGAGGCCCGCTCCCCGTGCCGGCGGGTGGCCAGCAGCCGCACGACCAGGCCGATCAGGGCCGCGTCGAGGGCCGGGTAGAGCGAGAGGACGACGCGGTCGAGGCCCCCGAGCGTCGGGTCCTGGACCGTGGTGGCGATCGACAGCTCCCAGACCACCAGCAGCGCGGCGACGAACACGACGAGGGCGTCGATCCAGCCGGACACCTGCTGGTCGCGGTCGGCGTGGCAGGTCCGGGCCATGAGCGCCAGCGCGGCGCCCAGGGCGACGTAGCTGCCCAGGTACAGGACGTCGGCGACACCGAGGTCCGCGCCGGAGCCGGTCAGCGACGTCTGGACCTGCCAGACCACGTCACCGGCGCCGGTCAGGGTGACGCCGAGGGCGACGAGGACGGCGGGGAGCTGCCGCCCCCCGCGGGAGACGCCTGCCCAGGCGGCGACGACCGCCAGCCCCAGCACCGTGAAGTACAGCGCCGTGCCGGTCGCCGTCCCGTACGCCGCGCCCTCGGCAGCGAGCAGGACGACGACGAGGGCGACCACCAGCGCGGGCGCACGCCGCTGGGCCGGCCGGCTCCTGGCGGCCGTCCAGCTGGGTCCATCCATGGTCCACGACACGGAACGGGGATCGGCGTGGAACGGATCGGTCTGGAACGGATCCGGCCGTGTTCCCCCCAGGGGGTGAGACGCGGTCAGCCGGCCGGCCGCAGTACCGCCTGCACCAGGTGCGGACCGGGCTCGCGCAGCGCGGTGCCCAGCTGCTCGGCCAGCTCCTCGGCGGTCTCGGCGCGGGTGGCCGGCACGCCCATCCCGGTGGCCAGCGCGACGAAGTCCAGCGTCGGCCCGCCCAGGTCGAGCAGCTGCCCGGCCTTCTCGCCCGCGCCGGTGGCGCCCACTCGGGAGAGCTCGCCCTGGAGGATCGCGTACGACGCGTTGTCGTAGAGGACGACGGTGACGTCGAGCTGCTCGCGCGCCATCGTCCACAGCGCCTGGACGGTGTACATCGCGCTGCCGTCGGCCTGCAGGACGAGCACCGGCCGGTCGGGACAGGCGACCGCCGCGCCGACCGCCATCGGCAGGCCGTCACCGATCGCCCCACCCGTCAGCGCCAGCCAGTCGTGCCGCGGCGCCCCCGAGGTCAGCTCGGCGATCCCGACGCCGGAGGTGATCGCCTCGTCCACCACCACCGCCCGCTCGGGCAGCAGCGCGCCGACCACCGCCGACACCGCGCGTGGCGTCAGGCGCCCGGTCGGCAGCTCCGGGCGGGAGGCCTCCAGCAGCTCCGGCTCGGCGTCCGCGGCCACCTGCGCGGCGAGCGCCTCGAGCGCCGCGACGCCGTCCTCCCCCGGGGCCGAGAGCACGTGCACCGTGCAGTCCTCCGGCACCGGCGTGCCCGGCACGCCGGGATAGGCGAAGAAGTGCACCGGCGACGTCGCCCCGGCCAGCACCAGGTGCCGCGTGCCGGCCAGCGCCTTGATCGCGACCTCGGGCGGATAGGGCAGCTTGCCGACGTCGGGCAGTCCCGCGCCGCGCACCATCCGCGCCGGGAACGTCTCGGCGAGCAGCCGGGCACCGGTGCCGGCGGCCACCCGCGCCGCGGCCACCAGGCCCGCCTCGGAGGCGACGACGTCCCCGCCGAGCAGCAGCACGGTGGCCTCGCCGCCCTGCACCGCCGCGGCGACGTCCTCGAGGGCCGACGGCGCCACCTGCGGCCGCGGCCGCGGCGGCACCGGGTCGGCCACGACGCCCCCGTCGGACCACGAGACGTCGGCCGGCAGCACCAGCGTGGCGATCTGGCCGCGCGCGGCGGCGGCGACGGCGTCCGCGGCGTCGGCGGCGACGTCCTCCGGTGCCAGCGACCGGCGCACCCAGCCCGACACGGTGCCGGCGACGGCGTCGATGTCGGACTCCAGCGGCGCGTCCAGCCGCTTGTGCGAGCGGCCGTGGTCGCCGACGACGTTGACCATCGGCGTCCGGCCGCGGCGGGCGTTGTGCAGGTTGGCCAGGCCGTTGCCCATGCCCGGCCCGAGGTGCAGCAGCGTGGCGGCGGGCCGGCCGGTCATGCGCGCCCAGCCGTCGGCGGCGCCGGTGGCCACCCCCTCGAACAGGGTGAGGACGCCGCGCATCTCGGGGACGTCGTCCAGCGCCGCGACGAAGTGCATCTCCGACGTGCCGGGGTTGGCGAAGCAGACGTCGACGCCGGCGTCGACGAGCGTGCGGATGAGGGCCTGTGCGCCGTTCACCGGGAGACGTGCACCTCGTTCACCTCGTAGTGGGTCATGACCGCGCCGCCGCTGGCGAACTTCGGCACGTCCTTCGCCGTCGCCTTGCCCTCGTCGGAGGCGAAGGCCGCGCCCATCGCCTGCTCGGAGTCGAAGTCGAGCTGGGCGACGAGGTAGGGGGCGGGGTGCGAGGGGTCCATGGACTGCGGCCGCCCGGTGGTGAGCCGGACCAGCCCGGGCATCTGCACCGCGAGCGGGGTGTGCGTGTCGCGGTAGTAGGCGTCGAACGCCGCCGGGTCGTCGGGCTGTCCGTAGCTGACCACCAGCCTGTGCACCATCTACCGCACCTCCGCGCTCGCGCCCGGGCACCGGTGCCCGGGGGTCCCCCCACCCTGGCAGGGACCGGACGGTCCCCGCGACCTCAGAAGGTGATCACCAGGCGGCCGCGGACCCCGCCGGCGGCCAGCACGCGGTGCGCCTCGGGCGCCTCCTCCGGCGCGAACGTGCGGGCCACCCGCAGCGTCGCCGCGCCGGACTCGACCTGCTCGCGCAGCCGGTCGAGCGCGGCGGCGTTCTCGGCGTAGCGGCGCACCAGCGTCGGGAGCACCTCGACGCGGTCGGACCCGTCGCCGCGGTAGCCGCGGACGGTGGCCACCTTCCCGCCGTCGCGGACCGCGGGCAGCACCAGCGCGTCCTGCACCGCCCCGTCGGCCAGCCCGTCGACGCCGTCGGGGAACTCCGCGCGGATCCGCTCGGCCACGTCGTCGCCGCGCCGCACCACGACGTCGGCGCCGAGGTCGCGGACGAGCTGCTCGTCGGCCTGGGAGGCGTCGGCGACGACGGTGTGCCCGTCGGCCTTCGCCAGCTGGACGACGTAGCCGCCGAAGGCACCCGCCGCGCCGGTCACCGCGACCACCGACCCGGCCGGCAGCGCCATCTGGTCGAGCGCGAGCCGGGCGGTGAGCGCGTTCATCGGCAGCGTGCAGGCGGCGACGGCGTCGGCCCCGGCGGGCACGCGGGCCACCGAGCCGGCCGGCAGCACGAGGTCCTCGCGGTAGCCGCCGTGCGCGCCGGAGGGGACGACGATCGCCATGACCGCGTCGCCCACGGCCACGCGGTCGACCCCCTCGGCCACCTCGACGACCTCGCCGGCGGCGTCCATGCCGGGCACCCAGGGCGGCGTCTTCACCGGGTCGCGCCCGGCGTAGGCGCCGCTGCGCAGGTGGGTGTCGGTCGGGCTCACCGCTGCGGCCCGCACCCGCAGCCGCACCTGGCCGGGCCCCAGGGGCTCGTCGGGCACGTCGACGACGGTGAGGGCCTCGGGCCCGCCGAACTCGGTCACTCCCACGGCTCGCACGGGCCCGACCCTAGGGCGGCACCGGGTGGCGCACCCGGCGGGCAGGTCAGCGGAGCCGGCGGGTGGTCGTCCGCTCCACGACGCGCCACTCGTCCCCGTCCCGGCACGTCGGCGGGGCGGCCGAGGGCGACGAGGGCGCAGGCGGCTCCCTGCCGGCGCAGCGACTGGGCCGCGGTGGCGAGTCGGGCCGGTGCCGCGGCGTCGCTCGCCCCCGCTGGAGCCCGCCCTGCTCCTGGCCGCCCTGCTCCTGCTGCATGCCGGCACCCGCACGCACCGCTCGGACGCTCCGACACCACGTTGACGTCACGACAGCTGCGGATGACGTCATGATGGTGTCATCCTGACACCATGGACCTCGCGCCCTTCGTCGAGCAGCTCCGCCGGGACCTCCTCCTCGCCGCCGCACCCGGCGGTGAGGAGGCCCGCGAGCTGGCCGAGCGCCTCACCGCGCCGCTGGAGGCGTCGGTCCGGCTGGCCCTGCTCAGCGCGCTGTCGGCCGCGGCCGAGGAGCTGACCAGCCAGCTCGCGCCGGGCGCCGTCGACGTGCGGCTGCGCGGCAGCGACATCGGCTTCGTCGTCACCCCGCCCCCGGCGCCCGCCGAGGCGGCGCACGAGCCCCCGGCGCCCGAGCCGGGGATCCCCGACGCCGACGACGGCACCACCATCCGCATCACCCTCCGGCTGCCCGAGCAGCTCAAGGTCCGCGTCGAGGAGGCCGCCGCCCGCCTGGGCTCGTCGGTCAACACGTGGCTGGTCCGGGCCGTCACCGACGCGGTCGCCCGCGCCGACCGGCCGCCGGCCACGGACGGACGCCGCTCCCGGTGGTCGGGCGGCTCCCAGTACACGGGCTGGGCGCGCTAGCGGCGTCCCGCCCGCCACAGGAACACGCACCGCGACCCCGGCCGACCGGTCCGGGGGCGATCTCCCCTGCCCCGAGGAGGGCGCAGCCATGCCCACGTTCGACACACCGGACCCCGTCTCCGCACGCATCGAGGTCGCCGCGGGCAGCGTCCGCGTCCGCGCCTCCGACCGGCGCGACACCGTGGTCACCGTCCGGCCGCGCAACGAGCGCAACCCCGCCGACGTCACCGCCGCGGAGCGCTGCGTGGTCGAGCACACCGCCGGCGAGCTCCTGGTCCGCTCGGCCGGCCGCCCCCGGCTGCTGTTCCTCGGCTCCGGCGGCGAGGTCGACGTCGAGGTCGCCCTCCCCGAGGGGTCCTCGGTCGAGGTGCACACGTCGGCCGGGGACGTCTCCTGCTCCGGCCGGCTGGGCACCGCCGTGCTCGACAGCCGCTACGGCGACATCCGGCTGGACTCGGCCGAGCGGCTCCGGGCGAGCACCAGCAGCGGCGGCATCACCGCCGGCGCCGTCGACGGGAACACCGTCATGCGGACCTCCTACGGCGACGTGCGGCTGGGCCGCACCGACGGCGACGCGCGCCTGGAGACCGCCTGCGGCGACGTCACCGTCGACCGCACCCACGGCTCGCTGCGGGGCAGCACGAAGTACGGGAAGGTGCGGGTCGGTGAGGCGGTGCGCGGGTCGCTGGTGCTCGAGACCGCCTACGGCGAGGTCGAGGCCGGCATCGCGGCCGGCACCGCGGCCTGGCTGGACCTGCAGTCGGGATCGGGCAGCATCCGCAGCGAGCTGACCACCGCCGAGGGACCCGACGACGCGACCGACACCGTCGAGGTCCAGGCACGCACCGGCTACGGCGACATCCTCGTCAGGCGGGCCTGAGCATGGCTCCGCAGAGGGACACCGCCGTCTCCGTCACCGGCCTGCGCAAGGCCTTCGGGTCGACCGTCGTCCTCGACGGCCTGGACCTCGCCGTCGCCGAGGGCTCGGTCTACGCCCTGCTCGGCCCCAACGGCGCCGGGAAGACGACCACCGTCGACATCCTGTCCACGCTCACCCCGGCCGCCGCCGGGCAGGTGACCGTGGCCGGGCACGACCTCGCCCGCGATCCCGGCGGGGTCCGCTCCGCCATCGCGGTGACCGGGCAGTTCTCCGCCGTCGACAGCCTGCTCACCGGGCGGGAGAACCTCCGGCTGATGGCCGACCTGAACCACCTCGGCCGCCGGGAGGGCCGCCGCCGCGCCACGGACCTGCTCGAGCGCTTCGACCTCGTCGACGCCGCCGACCGGCTGCCGTCCACCTACTCCGGCGGCATGCGCCGCCGGCTGGACCTGGCGATGGGGCTGCTGGGCGACCCGCGCGTCGTCTTCCTCGACGAGCCCACCACCGGCCTGGACCCGCGCAGCCGCCGGGCCATGTGGGACGTCGTCCGCGGGCTGGTCGCCGAGGGCGTGACGATCCTGCTCACCACGCAGTACCTCGAGGAGGCCGACCAGCTCGCCGACCGCATCGGCCTGCTCGACGGCGGCCGGCTGGTCGCCGAGGGGACCTCCGACGAGCTCAAGCGGCTGGTCCCCGGCGGCGCGGTGCGGCTGTCCTTCGACGACGCCACCGCCCTCGAGGCGGCCGCGGGGGCGCTCGGTGTCCCGCCCGGCGACCCCGCCGCGCTCGTGCTCGAGGTGCCCTCCGACGGCAGCGTCCCCGCGCTGCGGGCCCTGCTCGCCCGCCTCGACGACGCCCGCGTCGACGTCGCCGGGCTCACCGTCACCACACCCGGCCTCGACGACGTCTTCCTGGCGCTGACCGGCCGCCCGACCTCCGAGGAGGTGCCCGCGTGAGCGTTCCCGCCACCCTGGCCGACAGCCGGACGATGCTGCGGCGGAACCTGCAGCACGCCGTCCGCTACCCGTCGCTGACCCTGATCGTCGCCGCGGTGCCGATCGTCTTCCTGCTGCTGTTCGTCTACGTCCTCGGCGGCACGCTCGGCGCGGGCCTGGGCGGACCTGGGGGCGGGCGCACCGAGTACGTCACCTACGTGGTGCCCGGCGTGCTGCTCCTGGCCGTCGCCGGCGCCCCGCAGGGCACCGCCATCGCGGTGGCCATGGACATGACCGAGGGCATCATCTCCCGCTTCCGGACCATGTCGATCGCCCGGGCGTCGGTGCTGACCGGGCACGTCGTCGGCTCGGTCGTCCAGACGCTGGTGGGCCTGGCCGTGGTCCTCGCCGTCGCGCTGCTGGTGGGCTTCCGGCCCGACGCGGGTCCGGTGGAGTGGCTGGCCGCGACCGGCCTGCTGGCCCTGGCGTCCTTCGCGCTGGCCTGGCCGGCGGTCGCGATGGGCCTGGCCTCCCCCACCGTGGAGGCGGCGAGCAACCTGCCGATGCCGCTGTCGCTGCTGCCGTTCCTCGGCAGCGGGTTCGTGCCGGTGGACTCGATGCCCGCGGGCCTGCGCTGGTTCGCCGAGTACCAGCCGTTCACGCCGATGATCGAGACACTGCGCGGGCTGCTCACCGGCACCGCCATCGGGTCCAGCGCGTGGGTGGCGGGCGCCTGGTGCGCCGGCATCGCGCTCGTCGGCTACCTCTGGGCGCGGCGGGGCTACGAGCGCCGCCCGGCCCGCTGAACGCGAGCGGCCCAGGACCGGCGTGGTCCTGGGCCGCCGGCCGTCGGCCCCCTGCAGGGTCCCGCCGCGAGCTTGCGAGTGGCGGGGAGCAGGGGGTCCTCACTCAGCGCTCGAGGCCGTACTCCTTGAGCAGGCCGCGGCTGATGATCGTCTTCTGGATCTCGCTGGTGCCCTCGCCGATGAGCAGGAACGGCGCCTCGCGCATCAGCCGCTCGATCTCGTACTCCTTGGAGTAGCCATAGCCGCCGTGGATGCGGAAGGACTGCGTGGTCACCTCGGCGCAGTATTCGCTGGCGATGAGCTTGGCCATCCCTGCCTCGACGTCGTTGCGCTGACCGGCGTCCTTGAGGCGGGCGGCGTTGACCATCATGAGGTGGGCGGCCTCGACCTTGGTGGCCATCTCGGCGAGCTGGAAGGCGATCGCCTGGTGCTGGACGATCGGCTTGCCGAAGGTCTCCCGCTGCTGGGCGTACTCGACGGCGAGCTCGAACGCGCGGATGGAGATGCCGCAGGCGCGGGCGGCGACGTTCACGCGGCCGACCTCGACGCCGTCCATCATCTGCGCGAAGCCGCGGCCGGGGGTCCCGCCGAGGATCATGTCGGCGCCGATGCGGTAGCCGTCGAACACCAGCTCGGTGGTGTCGACGCCCTTGTAGCCCATCTTGTCGATCTTGCCGGGGATGGTCAGGCCCGGGGCGACGGTGCCGAAGCCGGCCGGCTTCTCCACCAGGAACGTCGTCAGGTTCTGGTACGCCTTGTCCGCGCCGAGGTCGGTGCGCACCAGCGTGGCCACCAGCGTCGAGGAGCCGCCGTTGGTCAGCCACATCTTCTGGCCGTCGATGACGTAGGAGTCCCCGTCGGGGACGGCCTTGGTGCGGATGCCCGCGACGTCGGAGCCGAGACCCGGCTCGGACATGGAGAACGCGCCGCGGACCTCGCCGGTGGCCATGCGCGGGAGGAAGTGCTCCTTCTGCTCCGGCGTGCCGTGCTGACGGAGCATGTACGCGACGATGAAGTGGGTGTTGATGACGCCCGAGACGCTCATCCAGCCGCGGGCGATCTCCTCGACCACCAGCGCGTAGGTCAGCAGCGACTCGCCGAGGCCGCCGTACTCCTCGGGGATCATCAGCCCGAAGATGCCGAGCTCCTTGAGCCCGTCGACGATCTCGGTCGGGTACTCGTCGGCGTGCTCGAGCGCCTGCGCGTGCGGGATGATCTCCTTGTCCACGAAGCTGCGGACCGTCGACAGGATCTCCTGCTGGATGTCGGTCAGGTCGGCGGTCTGCGCCAGTCGGGCCACGTCTGCTCCTCCGGGACTCCGGTGTCCGTTTGCTACCGGCGAGTATGGGCGAGACGCCCGGACCCGTCGCCGTGTCCCCGGTCACCTGCGGGACCCCGAGGCATAGGAAGCTCTCCCCACGTCCGACGGCCCGGGACGTGGGGAGAGCTTCCACTGCCTCGCGCGGGGCTCAGCTCTCCGGCGGGGTGAAGCTCGACGAGCGGCTCATGCCGGCGGCGCGGCCCTTGCCGGCGATGACCAGCGCCATCTTCCGGCTGGCCTCGTCGATCATCTCGTCGCCGAGCATCGCCGAGCCCTTCTTGCCGCCGGCCTCCGACGTCGCCCAGTCGTAGGCGTCGAGGATCAGCTCGGCGTGGTCGTAGTCCTCCTGCGACGGCGCGTAGATCTCGTTGGCGGCGTCGATCTGGCCCGGGTGCAGCACCCACTTGCCGTCGAAGCCGAGCATCGCCGAGCGCCTGGCGACCTCCTCGAACGCGGGCACGTCGCGCACCTGCAGGAACGGACCGTCGATCGCCTGCACGCCGCGGGCGCGGGCGGCCATGAGGATCTGCATGAGGATGTAGTGGAACGGGTCGCCCGGGTAGTCGGGGTGCAGGGCGCCCACCACCAGCGACTTCATGTTGATGCTGGCCATGAAGTCGGCCGGGCCGAAGATGATCGTCTCGATCCGGTCGCTGGCGAAGGCGATGTCGTTGACGTTGATCAGGCCCTGCGCGGTCTCGATCTGCGCCTCGATGCCGATCCGCCCGACCTCCAGGCCGTTGGCCTTCTCGATCTGGGTGAGCAGCAGGTCCAGCGCCTTCACCTGGGCGGCGTCCTGGACCTTGGGCAGCATGATGCAGTCGAGCTCGGCGCCGGCCCCGCCGACGACCTCGAGCACGTCCTGGAAGGTCCACTCCGTCGTCCAGTCGTTGACCCGGACCGTGCGGATCTTGTCGCCCCAGCCGCCCTCGTTGAGCGCCGCGACGATGTTCTTCCGGGCACCCGGCTTGGCCAGCGGCGCGCAGGCGTCCTCGAGGTCGAGGAACACCTGGTCGGCGGGCAGGCCCTTGGCCTTCTCCAGGAAGCGCGGGTTGCTCCCCGGCACGGCGAGGTTGGAACGGCGGGATCGGAGCTCGGCCACGGTGCCTCCGCTGGTGGGTCGATGATCGGCTACCGGAGGGTAACGACGGCGCCCGCGTGCCCCGTCAGGTGACCGGCTCGACCGGCGTCGGCGGCCGGCTCGCCCGGATCACCAGCGCCACCCCGGCGACGACGGCGACCATCCCCGGCAGCGCCAGCAGCGGCGGGGTCTGCCCGAGCAGCACGAGCGCCACCAGCAGCGCGCCGGGCACCTCCAGCAGCACCGCGAGCCCGACCACGGTCGGCCCGACGGTGGACAGCACCAGGTTGAGCAGCGTGTGCCCGAGGATCTGCGCGCACACGGTGATCGCCGCGATCAGCCACCAGTCGCGGGCGCTGAACCCGGCGAGCGGCGTGGTGGTGACCAGCGCCGCGACGGCGAGCACGGCCGCGCAGGTGGAGTAGCAGACGACGGAGTACGCCGACGTCGCCAGCCGGGTGCGGGCGCGCGCCCCCGCGAGCATGTAGCCGCCCGCGCAGATCGCGCCGAGCAGCGCCAGCCCGTCACCGGCGAGTGCCTCCAGGCTCACCGCGACGTCGACCCCGGCGATCAGCGCGGCGCCGACGACGGCCAGCCCGAGGCCGACCCACACCTGCCCGGGCAGCCGCACGCCGGAGACCCGCGCGGCCAGCGCCGTCCAGATCGGGGTGGTGGTGACCAGCGCCGTCGACGCGGCGACCGTGGTCATCGACAGGCTGGGCAGCCAGGCGGCGAAGTGCGCGGCGAGGAACAGCCCGGCGACCACCGAGCTGCCCAGGTCCCGCGGCCGCAGCCCGGTCAGCGTCGCGCGCTCCCGGCCGAGGAGCACCGGGACCAGCAGCGCGGCGCCGGCCGCGTTGCGCCAGAAGGCGATGGCGAGGAAGGAGGTGGTGACCAGCGCGGTCAGCGGACCGGAGAACGACACCCCGACGACGGCGACCGCCATCAGCCCGACGTCGCGGGCGCCCGGGCGGTGGACCGCCCACGGGGACGGTGCGGTCGTCGCCTGGCTCACGGGACGCGGATGCGGCCGGCGGCCACCGGCACCACCGCGCCGGCCACCGTGGCCGCCGTCGCCCGGCCGGCCTCGGCGGTGACGGTGCAGGACAGCACCGACGGCCGCCCCATCGCCTCGCCCTGCCGCACGGTGTAGGACGACGTCCCCTCCGGCGCCGCCAGCCCGGAGGCGACCAGCCAGACGCCGGTGCCCAGCGCCGCGGAGCCGGTGGCCGGGTCCTCGCCCCAGCGCAGGTCGTTCGCGAACACGCGGGCGGAGGCGGTCGAGCCGTCCCAGGACAGCACCGAGACGCCCTCCCCCACGCCGAAGGCGCCGAGCGCGGCGGGGTCCGGGACGGCGCGGTCGACGACGCCCGGGTGGACGGCGAGGAAGGCGAACGGCAGGCCGCAGCCGGCGACGGACGCGGGCAGCCCCACGGCGTCGGCCGCCGACAGCCCCAGCGCCTGCGCCAGCGCCGCCGGCTCGGGACCGTCCTCGAGCGTCGGCCGACCGCCGGACAGGGTGGCGCCGGCCTCGTCGACGACGACGTCGAGCACCCCGGCACCGCACTCCTGGCGCAGCGTCCCGGCGGGCAGCCGGCCGGTGCGCACCAGCGTGTGCGCGGCGCCGACGCTCGGGTGACCGGCGAAGGGCAGTTCGGCGTAGGGCGTGAAGATGCGCACCCGGTAGTCGGCTCCGGGCTCGGTGGGCGCGCAGAGGAACGACGTCTCCGACAGCGCGAACTCGTTCGCCAGGGCCTGGCACTGCCCGGTGGTCAGGTCGTCGGCGTCGAACACGACGGCCAGGGGGTTTCCCGCGAACGCCCGCGGCGCGAACACGTCGACGACCTCGTACTCGACGGACCCGGGGGCTGCCACGCGCCGACGGTAACCTCACGAACCGTGAGCACGGTGACCAGGGCATACGTCTCCCGGCTCGCCGGACTCCCCGTCTTCGACCCCAACGGGGACCGGGTCGGGCGCCTGCGCGACGTCGTCGTGGCGCTGCGCGTGGGCAGCGCCTCCCCGCGGGCGCTGGGGCTGGTCGTGGAGGTCGTGGCGCGCCGGCGCATCTTCGTGCCGATGGGCAAGGTGACAAGCATCGACCCCGGCGCGGTGGTGCTCGGCTCGGGCACGCTGAACCTCAAGCGCTTCGAGCAGCGGGCCGGCGAGACGCTGGTGCTGGGCGAACTGCTCGACCGCACGGTCACCATCCGCGAGTCCGCCCGGCGGGCGACCGTGGTCGACGCCGCCATGGAGCAGACCCGCACCGGCGACTGGCTGATCACCCGCCTGGCCGTCCAGGAGCCCGGCCGCATCGGCCGCCGCGGGCAGCTGCACCAGCTCGCCTGGGACGAGGTGGACGGGCTCGCGCTGCCGGAGACCGGCCAGGGCGCGGAGACGCTGATCGCCACGTACCGCGAGCTCAACGCCGCCGACCTCGCGCACGCGCTGCAGGACCTGCCGATCAAGCGGCGGCACGAGGTCGCCGAGGCCCTCGACGACGAGCGGCTGGCCGACGTGCTCGGGGAGCTGCCCGAGGCCGAGCAGGCCCTCATCCTCGGCACGCTGGAGGAGCGCCGGGCCGCCGACGTCCTCGAGGAGATGGACCCCGACGACGCCGCCGACCTGCTCGCCGAGCTGTCCAACGTCGACCGCGACCGGCTGCTGGAGCTCATGGAGCCCGACGAGGCCGAGCCGGTGCGCCAGCTGCTCAAGTACTCCGAGGACACCGCCGGCGGGATGATGACCAGCGAGCCGGTGATCCTCTCTCCCGACGCGACGATCGCCGAGGCGCTGGCCCGGGTCCGCGAGCCCGAGCTCACGCCGTCGCTGGCCAGCCAGGTCTACGTCTGCCGCCCGCCGTCGGCCACCCCCACCGGGCGCTACCTGGGCCTGGCGCACATCCAGCGGCTGCTGCGCGAGCCACCCTCGACGCTGGTCAGCGGCGCCCTCGACGACCTCGAGCCGCTGCGCCCCGAGGCGCCGCTGGCCGAGGTCACCCGCTACTTCGCCACCTACAACCTGGTCGCCGCGCCGGTCGTCGACGAGCAGGGCCGGCTGGTGGGCGCGGTGAGCGTCGACGACGTCCTCGACCACCTGCTGCCCGAGGACTGGCGCGAGCGGGCCCGTCGTGGCTGAGTCCGGGCGCCGCCTCGACGTCCCCCGCGGCTCGCCGCGCAGCCTCTCCAGCTTCCTGCGGCTGGACCCCGACGCCGTCGGCCGGTTCGCCGAGGGCATCGCCCGCTTCCTCGGCACCGGCCGGTTCCTCGCCGTCCAGACGCTGATCGTGATCGTCTGGATCACCCTCAACGTGGTCGCCGTGGGGCTGCGGTGGGACCCCTATCCCTTCATCCTGCTGAACCTGGCCTTCTCCACCCAGGCCGCCTACGCCGCGCCGCTGATCCTGCTGGCGCAGAACCGGCAGGCCGACCGCGACCGCGTGCAGGCCGAGGAGGACCGTGCCCGCGCCGCCTCGACCCGCGCCGACACCGAGTACCTCGCCCGCGAGCTGGCCGCGCTGCGCGTGGCCGTCGGCGAGCTGGCCACCCGCGACTTCATCCGCGGCGAGCTCAACCGCATGGCCGGAGACGAGGGCGACGACGCGGAGAAGCGGGAGAAGAAGCGCCGCAAGCACGCCGAGCGGGGCGAGCGCGAGAAGCGGGCCGAGCGGGAGCGCCGCGAGTCGGTCGGCTGAGGCTCAGCCCAGCAGCGCCTGCAGACGTCGAGGCCGCGGGCGGCGAGCCAGGTGGCCGACGCGAGCAGCACGACTCGCCCACAGCCGGGTGCGCGCCCGCCGGGGCAGGACGGCGACCAGCGCCCCGGCGACGAGCACGTCGGCCGCCGCCTGCACCGGGTGCGCGGCCGCGTCGCCGAGCACCGCTCCCCCGCCCGGCACGATGCCCGCGGCGCCCGCGAGCAGCGCACCGGGCACCGGCCCGTCCTGCCGGGTCGCCCGGTGCACCGCGACGGCGACGGCCGGGACGGCGGTGGCCGAGAGCGCCAGCCAGGCGCCGAGCAGCCGGTTCCAGCCGAAGCCGAGGACCAGCGCCGCCCACGCGTAGTAGGCGAGGCTCATCAGGGCGAAGGAGACGCACGCACGCACCGCCGCCGCGCGGGCCGACGGCGCCCAGCGGCCCAGCGCGGCCACGGCGAGGACCCACGCGGCCGGGTAGCTGCCCAGGTCCGCCGCCCACGCCTGGCCCGACTCGTCGGCCGCCTTGGCCGCGATCCCCGCCAGGACCCCGGCCGGCGCGGCGGCGAGCAGCCCGCGCGGCTCAGCCGGGGAGGTCCTTGGCGAGGTGGACGAGCTCGAGGCCGGCGCTGACCCGTTCACGGCGTTCCTCCCGGTAGCCCGCCCGCCGGTACAGGCGGAGGTTGCCGGCGCTGCGGGCGCCGGTGAACAGGACCGCCCGGCGGGCTCCCGGCGTCCGTTCCACGGCGGCGAGCAGGGCCGTGCCGACGCCCCGGCCCCGGCGGTCGGGCGCCACGACCAGGCGGCCCACCGACAGCACCCCGCCGGCGAGCTCGCCGCGCACCGCACCCACCACCCGCGGACCCACCGTGGCGGTGAGGACGGTGCCGGCGGCGACGGCCGCGGCGACCTCCTCGAGGGTCTCGGTGAGCGGCGGGATGCCCGGGTCGCCGTACAGCTGGGCCTCGGTCACGTAGGCGGCGCGCTGGAGGGTGAGCACCTCCCCCGCGCTGCCCGGGGCGGCCGGCCCGACGACGACGCCGTCGGCCACCGCCGCCGTCGCGAGCTCCAGGTCGACGAAGGCGGCGATCATGGCGCGGTACACCCGCTCGACCGCCTCCGGGCTCGCGCCGTGCGCCGTCGCGCGCTCCCGCGCCCGGGCGACGACCTGCTCGACCCGGCCGGGCGCCCGCACGGCGGCGCCGTCGGCCTTCAGCCGGCCGGCCGCCCGCACCAGCTCCTCGCGGCGGGCGAGCAGCGCGACGACGTCGTCGTCGAGGCGGTCGATCGCGGCGCGGACGGAGGCGAGGTCCGCGGGGCCGGTCACCTCAGCCCACCAGGACGTGCACGAGCGCCCCGGTGGCACCGGCCAGCACGAGGACGACGATGAACGGCGCGCGCAGCGCCAGCGCCACCGCGGCGACCGCCAGCCCGGCCAGCCGGCCGTCGACGACGAGGTCCTGCCCGGAGCTCAGCGCCTGCACGGCCACGAGCGCGGCCAGCAGCGCCGCCGGCACGAAGGTGACCAGCCGGGTCACCCACGGCCGCTCGACCCACGCGGCGGGCACCGACAGCCCGGCCAGCTTGAGCAGGTAGCAGCCCAGCGACCCGACGAGCACCGCCGTCCACAGCGCGCCGCTGCTCACGCCGCCTCCCGCGGCCGGCCGGCGAGCACCACCGCGACGACGGCGGCCACCACCTGCACGCCCGGCGGCACGAACGGCGTCAGCGCCAGCGCGACGACCGCGCCGCCGAGCGCCACCCGCCGGGCGACGGCCGGCTCGTCGGCGCCGGCGCGCAGCCGCGGCCACAGCAGGGCGAGGAACGCGGCCGGGACGACGGCGTCCAGCGCCGCCTGCGCCGTCTCCCCCAGTGCCCCGGCGCCGAGCGCACCGACCAGCGTGGTGGCGTTCCAGACGGCGTAGATGGTGGCGCCGCCGGCGAGGAAGCCCAGCCGGGCCAGGCCGCGGTCGGGAGCGGCCACGGCCAGCGCCGTCGTCTCGTCGATCACCCAGTGCGCCAGGCCCAGCCGGCGCAGCAGCCCGCGCGGCGCGAGCAGCGGCGCCAGGCGGACGCCGTAGACGGTGTTACGGGTGCCCAGCAGCAGCGCGCTGCCGACAGCAGCCGCCGCGCCTCCCCCGGCGCCGAGGACACCGACCAGCGCGAACTGCGAGGCGCCGGTGAACATCAGCAGCGACATGGCCAGCGCCTGCCAGGGGTCCAGGCCCGCGGCGTCGGCGGCCGCGCCGAAGGCGACGCCGTAGAGGCCGACGGCGACGCCCAGCCCGATCGCGTCGCGCAGGACGGCGGTACGGGCGGGACCGGGCACGCCGTCGGACTCTAGAGCCCGCCCGCCCCTCCTCCACCCGAGTCCCGAGGACGCGCCCGCCGTGCGTGCTGCGCGACCGGGGCCCGCGGACCGCCGGATGCAGCACCTGCGGGGAAGTCGCTGCTCATCCGTCTCCGTGGACGGCCACTGCCCGGCAGTTGCCCGGGCGGATCGAGCGGGGTCGTGGCGCCGGCGCGGCGACCGGCGGCCGGGGAGCGGGCCGCCCCGGGGGCGTTGACCTGCACGTGCCCGGCGGGACGCCCGGCACCGAGTGCGCAGCAGATCACCACCGCGCCGGGCGGCACCCGGTGCCCGCCGCCGTACAGTGAGAGGTGGCCCGCAGTGCAGGTCGCCGCCTCCGCGCGGCGCGTCGCCGACCGGGTCCCCCCGTCGAAGGAGACACATCCCCCATGTCCGACACGCTGACCGGCTCGCCGGCGCTCGACGCCGTCAACGCCGCTCTGGCCACCGTCCAGGACCCGGAGATCAACCGTCCGCTGACCGACCTCGGGATGGTCAAGGACGTGCAGATCGGCGTCGGCGGCGACCCGGGCGCCGTGCGCGTCGAGGTCTACCTGACCGTGGCCGGCTGCCCGATGCGCGAGACCATCACCAACCGGGTGACCACGGCGGTCTCCGCCGTCCCCGGCGTGACGTCGGTGCAGGTCGGCCTGGACGTCATGAGCGACGAGCAGCGCTCGGAGCTGCGCAAGACCGTGCGCGGCAGCGACACCGCCGAGCCGGTGATCCCCTTCGCCCAGCCCGGCTCGCTGACCCGCGTCTACGCGGTCGCCTCCGGCAAGGGCGGCGTCGGCAAGTCCAGCGTCACGGTCAACCTGGCCGCCGCGCTGGCCAAGAAGGGCCTGTCGGTCGGGGTCGTGGACGCCGACATCTACGGCCACTCGGTGCCGCGCATGCTCGGCGTCGAGGACAAGCCGACCCAGGTCGACAACATGATCATGCCGCCGCAGTCGATGGGCGTGAAGGTCATCTCGATCGGCATGTTCACCCCGGGCAACACCCCGGTCGTCTGGCGCGGCCCGATGCTGCACCGCGCGCTGCAGCAGTTCCTCGCCGACGTGTGGTGGGGCGACCTGGACGTCCTGCTGCTGGACCTCCCGCCCGGCACCGGCGACGTCGCGATCTCCATCGCCCAGCTGCTGCCCAACGCCGAGATCCTCGTGGTGACCACGCCGCAGCTGGCCGCCGCCGAGGTGGCCGAGCGGGCCGGCGCGATCGCCACGCAGACCCACCAGCAGGTGGTCGGCGTCATCGAGAACATGTCGTGGCTCGAGCTGCCCGACGGCTCGCGGATGGAGGTCTTCGGCTCCGGTGGCGGCCAGGCGGTCTCCGACGCGCTGACCCGCACCCTCGGTGCCCGGGTCCCGCTGCTCGGCCAGATCCCGCTCGACACGCGGCTGCGGGAGTCCGGCGACGCCGGTGCGCCGATCGTGCTGGCCGATCCGGAGACGCCCGCCGCGCAGGCGCTCGGCAAGATCGCCGAGTCGCTCGCCGTCCGCCAGCGCGGGCTGTCCGGCATGTCGCTGGGGCTCACGCCCGTCCGTCGCTGACACCACCGAGGCCCGGTCCAGGGGGCCGGGCCTCGGTCGTGCGCGGGGCGGTCAGCCCCGTGGCGCCTCGTGCGGGCGTCCCTTGAGCTCGTGGAAGCCGCTCGTCCCGGCGACGAGCGTGACGCCGTCCCACAACCGGCCCGCCTCCTCCCCGACGGGGACGCGGGAGAGGACCGGGCCGAACCAGGCCGAGCGCGTCCCGGTCCCGGAGACCACCGCCACAACCGGGGTGCCGACGTGCGTGCCCACCAGCTCGATCCCCGACCGGTGCGAGGCCCGCACCAGCCCGTCGTGGGCGGAGGTGTGCGCGGCCTCCGCCAGCTGCTCGGGCAGGCCGGCCGCGCGCAGCAGGTCGTGGGTGTCGGGCCACTCGCCCCGGCCGTGCACGGCTTCCCCGTAGGCGCGGTACAGCGCGGCCAGGGCGGCCTGCCCGTGCTCCTCCTGCACCAGCGCGAAGACCCGCACGGGCTGCCACAGCCAGCCCTCGGGATCGCCCTCCGGGTCGTCCTCGCGCCCCTCGTCGAGCACCGCCAGGCTCATCACGTGCCAGCGGACAGCGACGTCACGCACCCGCTCGACCTCCCACAGCCAGCGGGCGGTCACCCACGTGTACGGGCAGCTGGGGTCGACCCAGCAGTCGACGGCGGTCACCCGCGGAGTCTGCCGCGGTCCGGGCGTCCGGCGGGACCCCCGTTCCCGGACTAGGTCGCGTCGACGTCGAACGGCGGCGGGGTGCTCCGGTCGTGGTCGGCGACGGCCGGCCGGGTGGCGGGCTTGACCAGGCTCGCCGCCGTCGCGCCGGCCGGCGTCCCGGCGTCGCCGCGGCGCACCGGAGGGGCGTCGTCGTCGAACAGCTGCGAGCGGATGAACGTCTTCGGGTGGTACTTGCGCAGGTCCAGGTCGCGCAGGCCGGCGAGGTCGTCGCCGAGGGACTCGTCCACCTGGGCGCGCACCCCCGTGATCGCCTCGCGCACCTTCTTCAGCCCGGCCGCGGCGTCCCGGGCCAGGTGCGGGAGCCGCTCGGGCCCGAAGATGAACAGCGCGGCCAGTGCCAGGACGACGATCTCGCCCCAGCCGATCGAGTCGAACACGAGGCTCCCTCCCCTAGGCCTGTGCGAGGGTGGCCTGGACCGTCGTCGACGAGCCGCCGCGCACCAGCTCGATCGTCACCACGTCCCCGGGGGCGTGCGCGTCGATGGCGACGGCGAGCTCCTCGGAGCTGCCCACGGCCTGGTCGTCGACGCCGATGACGACGTCCTGCTCCTGGATGCCGGCGTCGGCCGCGGGGCTGCCCGGCTCGACGTTGAGGACCAGCGCGCCGTCGCGGGTGCCGTCGGTGACCGACCGGGTGTTCACCCCGAGGGTGGCGTGCACCGCACTGCCGGTGGCGATCAGCTGCTCGGCGACGGTGCGGGCGGTGTCGATCGGGATGGCGAAGCCGAGGCCCACGCTGCCGCCGCCGAGCGAGGCGATCGCGGTGTTGATGCCGATGACCGCGCCCGTGGCGTCGACCAGCGCGCCGCCGGAGTTGCCCGGGTTGATCGGGGCGTCGGTCTGCACGGCGCTGATGACCGCGTTGGTGTCGCTGCCCTCCCCGGCCAGCCGCACCGGCCGGTCGAGGGCGCTGACGATGCCGCTGGTCACCGTGCCGGCCAGGCCCAGCGGCGAGCCGATGGCGACGACCGGGTCACCGACGACGACGTCGTCGGAGTCGCCGAGCGAGGCGGTGACCAGGCCGGGCTTCTCGACCTTGACGACGGCGATGTCGCTGGCCGGGTCGCGGCCGACGATGCGCGCCGACGAGCCGCTGCCGTCGCTGAACACCGCGCGGATCTCCGCGCCCTCCACACCGTCGGCGCCGGAGATGACGTGGTTGTTGGTGACGATGTAGCCGTCGGCGCCGTCGACGACCACACCCGAGCCGGTGGCGCCCGCGTCGCCGATGCGCACCTCGATGGACACGACGGCCGGGATCACGGTCTCGGCGATGTCGGACACCGAGCCCGGCTCCCGGGTGATCCCCTCGTCGGTCTCGGTCAGGGTGGTGCCCGGTGCCAGCAGCGGCGTCTCGCTGGCCTCGCGGGTCAGCAGGTAGCCCACCCCGCCGCCGAGCGCGCCGGCGAGCAGGACGGCCAGCGCGACGAGCACGGCCACCCGCACCGACAGGTCGCGCAGCCGCAGCTTCCGGCGGCCCTCCCGGTCGACGACGACCGGCCCCTCCTGCTCGGACTCCTCCTCGAACACCGCGGGACCGGTGAGGCCGGCCGGGGCGTGCGGATCGCGCCACGGGTCGCTCTTCGCGTCCGGCTTCCACCACGGGCCGGCCGACGTGCGCCGGCGCCCGGGACGGCCACCGGGCGGCTCCTGCAGCCCGGCCTGGCCGGCCGGTGCGCGGAAGGCGCGCAACACGGCCTCCGGCGGCGGCGGGGGCACCGGCCGGGGCGGCATCGCGGGGCGGTCGCCGGCGAAGCTGCCGGGGACGGCGGCCGGCCGGCCGAAGGCGGCGGCCTGTGCGGGGCTGGGCTGCGGCCGGGGCGCCGAGGCCGGCCGGGCCTGCTCCGGCGGGTCGAAGGAACCGGTGGCCCCGGCGGGCCGGGCGAAGACCGCGTCGCCGTCGCGGCCGCTGCCGACCGGCGGGCGGACGACGGCCTCCACGGTGCGGTCGGCGTCGCGGGTCGCGGCCTCGGGCGTGCCGGTCTCGCGAGCGTCGTCGGGTGGGGTCACGGGTACAGGGTCCTCCCCGGACCTGTCAGCGGACGGGAGCTGGCGGTGCAGCGCGACGGTACCCGCCGGCGGACCCGGGACCCCGGGACCAGGGGCTCGGGATCAGGGAGTGCCACCGGCCGCGGGCGGCTGCCCGGCCAGGGTGCGCACCACCGGCGGCACGACCTCGGTGCGCTCGTCGGGCGCCGAGGGCCCGGCCACCGACGCCGGGACCCCGCGCGGGGTCTCACCGGGCTCGGGGAGGTTGACCGCCAGGACGGCGACGCCGAGGCCCAGCCCGGCCAGCGTGCCGGCGACGCTGCGGCGCAGCCAGCGGGCCTGGTGCGGCGAGGAGGAGCGCGCCGGTGGGTCGTCGAGGGCGACGGTCCAGCGCCCCGAGGAGCCGGAGACGGTGAGCTGCCCGGGACCGGCGGTCACCGTGCCGAGCCCGCCGCCGCCGGGGACGTCGGCGGTGAAGGGGATGGCGCACAGCCGCGACAGCAGGTCACCGGGGACGGCGACGTCGGAGGCGGCGTGCAGCGCGTCCTTGGCCTCCCGCTGCGCCTGGACGAGCATCCGGCACTCGAGGCAGCCGGCCAGGTGGCGGGCGGCGCGGGCGGCCGGGCCGCTGGCCAGCTCGCCGTCGACGAGCGCCGCGATGGCCTCCTGGGCCAGGTGGCTCTCCGGCAGGCTCATGCGCGAGCCCCCGGTGCCGCCACCCCGCGCGGGGCGAGGTGGGCCAGGGCGGCGCGCAGCTGCACGCGGCCGCGGTGGATGCGGCTGCGGACGGTACCCAGCTTGATGCCGAGGGTCGCCGCGATCTCCTCGTAGGTCAGGCCCTCGATGTCGCAGAGGACCACGGCCACGCGGAACTCCGGCGGCAGCGCGTCCAGCGCCGCCTGCACCTGCGGGTCGAGGTGGGTGTCGGCGTAGACCTGCTCGGGGCTCGGCGCGGTGCCCGGCAGCCGCTCGGTGTCCTCGGGCAGCGCGTCGAACCGGATCCGCTGCCGGCGGCGGACCATGTCGAGGAACAGGTTCGTGGTGATGCGGTGCAGCCAGCCCTCGAAGGTGCCGGGCGAGAAGTCGGCGAGCGAGCGGAACACCCGGACGAACGTCTCCTGGGTGAGGTCCTCGGCGTCCTGCGCGTTGCCCGAGAGGCGGTAGGCTAGCCGGTATACCCGCGCGGAGTGGTCCCGCACGACCTGCTCCCAGGTCGGGGCCACCCACACCTCGCCGGCGCCGGACGCGGCCGGCTGCTCGGCGGCGGGCTGGGGGACGGCGGCCTCGGACACGTCGCCAGGATCGCAGACGCGCACGTTGCCGGCCTCCCCCGGATGATGGACGGGGACGGCGGCACGCTCGGGTGTCACGTCGGGACCAACGGGCGGCGACGTGTCCCCTGTTCCCGTCGGCAGGTGTTGCCAGGTTCCTCACAGGTTCGCCTCCCGGGTCACGTCACGCGGTCGCACTACCCTCGCCCGGTGATGAGCGCCCAGGGACCGTCGCGCGCCGGCGGGACCGGAGGCGCCGCCTGGGCCGACCGCTACGCCGCGGAGGACCCCGTCCTCGCCTCGGCCCGCACGCGGTCCGCGGCGCTCGGCGGCCCGCCCCCGCCCGAGCCGGCCGCGGGGGCCACCCTCGCCGTCCTCGCGGCGGGCGCCGGGGCCCGGGCGGTCGTGTCCGTCGGCAGTGGTGGTGGCGTCGTCGGCCTGTGGCTGCTGCGCGGCATGCGTCCCGACGGCGTCCTCACCGCCCTCGACGGTGACCCCGAGCAGCTGCGCGGTGCACGGCGGGCCTTCACCGAGGCCGGCGTCCCCGCGGGCCGGACCCGGCTGATCTTCGGCACCCCCGGCGAGGTGCTCCCCCGCCTCCTGCCCGGCGCCTACGACCTGGTGGTCTGCGCCGGGCCGCCGACCGAGTACGCCGCGCACCTCGCGGCGCTGCTCGCGCTGCTGCGCACCGGCGGGACGCTCGCCTGCCACGGCCTGCTCGCCGGGGAGCGCATCGGCGACCGCGCGGCCCGCGACCCGGAGACCGTCACCTGGCGCGACCTGGCGCGCAGCGTCCGCGAGGACGAGCAGCTCACCTCCGCCGTCCTGCCCATCGGGGCCGGCCTGCTGGTGGCCACCCGCCGCTAAGCCGCGAAGGGGTGCTCGGCCAGCGGCTCCCACGGCCCGCCGAGGTAGCGCCACAGCCCCAGCCCGCGGGCGGGGACCTCGGAGGGGACGAACTCCGCGGCCAGCCGGTCGCGCAGTGCCCGCGCCACCGCCGGCTCCACCTTGTTCTGCACGGTGACGTGCGCCGACAGCCGCTGGCGGTCCTGCGGGGTCAGCCACGGGCCGAACTCCGCGGACAGCCGCGTGTGCAGTGCGGAGAGCTCCGGCGCGGCCAGCCGGTAGGCCACCCCGCGGCCGAGCAGCTGCACACCGGTCACCGCGACGGCGAACGGCGGCCGGGCGGCGACCCCGGCCAGCGCGGCGTCCACGGCGTCGCGCTGCTCGCCCGGCAGGGCGTGGAACAGCGTGACGTGCGCGGCGAGGTGGTTGCGGCCGGCCGGGAAGTGCTCGGCCCGCAGCCGGTCGAACCGCGCCTGCGCCTCCGCCTCGAGCAGCAGCGTGACGACGAGCGGACGAGGGTCGCCGCTCACACGATCGCGCGGGCGCCCTTGCCGAGCACGGTCACGCCTCCCGCGCTGACGTGGTAGTGCGCACGGTCGGCCTCGGAGTCGACACCGATGCGCGCCCACGGCGGGACGACGACGTTCTTGTCCAGGATCGCCCGCCGGACGTAGGCGCCCTCGCCGATCCGGACGCCGTCCATGAGGACGCTGTCCTCGACCCGGGCGCCGCGGTCGACGCGCACGCCCGGCGAGACCACCGAGTTGTGCACCGACCCGCCCCCGATGATCGCGCCGGCGCTGACCATCGACTCCTCGGCCCGCCCGCCCAGCACGAACTTCGCCGGCGGCTGCTGCGGCGGCAGGGTGAGGATCGGCCAGCGGTCGTTGTAGAGGTTGAACACCGGGGTCACCGACACCAGGTCCATGTGCGCGTCGAAGTAGGAGTCGATCGTCCCGACGTCGCGCCAGTAGCCGTGGTCGCGCTCGCTGGCACCGGGGACGATGTTGGTCGAGAAGTCGTAGACGTAGGCCGTCCCCGCGTCGGCCAGCATCGGCATGATCGAGCCGCCCATGTCGTGCGCCGAGTCGGCGTCCTCGGCGTCGGCGCGCAGGGCCTCCAGCAGCGCGTCGGTGCTGAACACGTAGTTGCCCATCGAGGCGAAGGACTCCTCCGGGCTGTCGGGCAGTCCCGGCGGGTCGGCGGGCTTCTCGAGGAAGCCGCGCACCTTCCCGTCGGCGGCGGCGTCGATGACACCGAACTCGGTCGCCTCGGCCCGTGGCACCCGCAGACCGGCGATGGTCACGCCCGCCCCGGTCTGCAGGTGCTGGTCGACCATCTGGCCCGGGTCCATCCGGTAGACGTGGTCGGCACCGAAGACGACGACGATGTCGGGTCGCGCGTCGTAGATGAGGTTGAGGCTCTGCAGGATCGCGTCGGCGCTGCCGGTGTACCAGCGCGGGCCGAGCCGCTGCTGGGCCGGTACCGGGGTGATGAAGTTCCCCAGCAGGTTCGACATCCGCCACGTCGTGGTGATGTGCCGGTCGAGGCTGTGGCTCTTGTACTGGGTGAGGACGGCGATCTGCCGGATCTCCGCGTTGACCAGGTTGGACAGCACGAAGTCGATGAGCCGGTAGTTGCCGCCGAAGGGGACCGCGGGCTTGGCGCGGTCCTGTGTCAGGGGCGCCAGGCGCTTGCCCTCCCCACCGGCCAGGACGATGCCGAGCACCCGAGGACCGCCACGCATGCAGGGAACGTAGTCGCTGGTCGCCGTCGCCGTCGCCCCACCTCCGCCCGCCCCGCCCCCTAGGGTGACCGCCGTGCGCATCGGCATCGTCACCCGCGAGTGGCCACCGGACGTCTACGGCGGCGCCGGCGTGCACGTCGAGCACCTCGTGGCCGCCCTCCGCTCGCTGCCCGCGGGGCCGGACCTGGAGGTGCACGCCTTCGGCGGCCCCCGGCCCGACGCCCGCGGCTGGGCGGTCCCGCCGGGCCTCGCCGGCGCCAACGGCGCGCTGCAGGCACTGGGCACCGACGTCGAGATCGCCGCGGCGCTCGGCGGGGTCGACCTCGTGCACAGCCACACCTGGTACGCCAACGGCGCCGGCCTGCTCGCCGCTCTCGTGCACGGGGCGCCGCACGTGGTCACCGCGCACTCGCTGGAGCCCCGGCGGCCGTGGAAGGCCGACCAGCTCGGCGGGGGCTACCGGCTCTCGTCCTGGGTGGAGCGCACCGCCTACCTCGCCGCCGACGCGGTGGTCGCGGTCAGCCACGGCATGCGCACCGACGTGCTCGACGCCTATCCCGACCTCGACCCGGCCCGCGTGCACGTCGTCGGCAACGGGGTGGACGCCGAGGCCTACCGGCCCACGCCGGCGCCCGACGTCGTCCGCTCGCTCGGGGTGGACCCCGACCGGCCGTACGCGCTGTTCGTCGGCCGGATCACCCGGCAGAAGGGCGTCGTCCACCTGCTCCGGGCGGCCGAGCAGCTGCCGCCCGACGCCGGGCTGGTGCTGTGCGCCGGCGCCGCGGACACCCCGGGCGAGCGCCAGCAGGTGGCCGACGCCGTCGCCGAGCTGCAGGCCCGCCGGCCGGGCGTCGTCTGGATCGAGGCGATGCTGCCGCGCGAGCAGCTGGTGCCGCTGATCACCGGCGCGACGGTGTTCGTCGTCCCCTCGGTCTACGAGCCGCTGGGCATCGTGAACCTCGAGGCCGCCGCCTGCGGCACCGCCGTGGTCGCCAGCGCCGTCGGCGGGATCCCCGAGGTCGTCGCCGACGGCGAGACCGGCCTGCTGGTCCCCTACGACCCCGACGACGTCGCCGCCTTCGAGGCCGGCCTCGCCGCCCGCGTCACCGAGTTGCTGCACGACCCCGCGCGGGCGGTGCGCATGGGCGCCGCCGGCCGCGAGCGGGTGCTCTCTGAGTTCGGCTGGCCGGCGATCGCCCAGCAGACCGTGCAGGTGTACTCGGCGGTGCTCGAGGCCCGCGGCTAGAGCCCGCGCGGTCCCGCCCACGCGCCGGATGGGAGGCTGTCCCGTCGTGACCATCGACCGGCAACCCTCCGCCGAGGACCCGATCCGGGCGCTCGCCCGCGCGTCGCACCACCTCCCCGCCGACCGCGTCGGGACGGCCGTCACGCGCGAGGCACGGCGGCTCGGCGCGCGTGAGGCGGTCGTCTACCTGGCCGACTACGCCCAGCACGAGCTGGTGCCCGTGCCCGGCGACGGGGTGCCGGCCCGTCAGGCGCTGACCATCGACGGCTCGCTGGCCGGCCGGGCGTTCCGCCGCGTGCACCCGGTGCAGGCGCCCGCCCACGACGGCCCGGTCACCCTCTGGCTGCCCCTCCTCGACGGCGCCGAGCGCATCGGGGTCCTGGAGATGGTGCTCCTGGCGGAGCCGACGCCCCGGCTGGAGGACGACTGCCGGTCCCTCGCCTCGCTGGTGGCCGAGCTGGTGGTCACCCGTGACGCCTACAGCGACGTGTTCGCCCGTCTGCGCCGGCGCCGGACCCTGTCGCTCGCCGCGGAGATCCAGTGGGACCTGCTCCCTCCGCTCACCTACGCCAGTGACCGCGTCGTCATCACCGGCGCCCTGGAGCCGGCCTACGACATCGGCGGGGACACCTTCGACTACGCGGTCAACGGCTCCCTCGTCGAGCTCATGGTGCTCGACGCCGTGGGTCACGGGCTGCCGGCGGCCCTGCTCGCCTCCGCGGCCGTCGGCGCCTACCGGCACGCGCGGCGGGACCGACTGGACCTCCCCGACGTCGCGGCCGCCGTCGACGCCGTCGTCGCGGGCCATTTCCCTGGCAGCCGGTTCGCCACCGCGGCCCTCGCTCGCCTCGACCTCGACACCGGGGTGCTGCGCTGGGTGAACTGCGGGCACCCGGACCCGCTGCTGGTCCGCGACGGCGTGCTGATCCGCCCACCGGCCTGCCGGCCCGCGCGGCCCCTGGGTCTGCAGGCGGCCAAGCCCGACCTCTGCCAGGTGCAGCTGCGGCCGGGTGACCGAGTGCTGCTCTACACCGACGGCATCGTCGAGGCCCGCTCCCCCGAGGGCGACTTCTTCGGCGAGGAGCGGCTGGCCGACCTCGTCGTCCGCGCCGAGCTCGCCGGCAACCCGCCGCCGGAGACGATGCGCCGGCTCATGGGCAGCGTCATGGAGCACCAGGCCGGGCAGCTGCAGGACGACGCCAGCATCGTCATGGTCGAGTGGCGGACCGGCGCCGAGGAGCAGTTGAGGCTGTGAGCGCGGCACCGACCGGAGATCCCCACCCCGAGGCGGACGCGGCACCGGCCGACGTCGTCGTCGGGCTCGTCGCCGCGCCCGGGGCCCCGGCCGAGCTGGCCGACGAGCTGGCCGCCGACCTGACCGGCGCGCTGCGCGAGCGCCACCCCGACGTCACCTGGGACCTGCGGGTGGTGGAGGACGGCCTGGTCCGGCCACCGGCCGACGACGCCGAGATCGTGACCGCCGCCCGCGACCGGCTGCTGGCCGAGGAGTGGGACCTCGCCGTCGTCGTCACCGACCTGCCGCTGTCGGTGGACCGGCGGACGGTGGTGGCCCACGCCAGCCCGGTGCACGGCGTCGCGGTGCTCTCGCTGCCGGCCCTGGGCGCGGTGGCCCGGCGCCGGCGCGCCCTGCAGACGACGGTCGGGCTGGTCCGCACCCTGCTCGGCGACGACACCGACGGAGAGGGTGACCCGGCGGCACTGCGCCGCCGGGTGCGCGAACTGGCCACCGACCCGGCCGACACCGCCGAGGGCGTGCGGTTCACCGCCCGCGTGCTCACCGGCAACCTGCGGCTGCTGGTCGGCATGGTGCGCGCCAACCGGCCGTGGCGGCTGACCATCCAGCTGTCCCGCGCGCTGACGGCGGCGGTCGCGGCCGGGGTCTTCGCCCTGGTGACCGCCGACATCTGGCGGCTGGCCGACCGGTTCGGCTGGCTGCGGCTGGCGGTGGTCGGGCTGGGCTCGGTGGTGGCGATCTGCGCGACGCTCGTCGTCGGTGCGGAGCTGTGGGAGCGCGCCCGGTCGCGCCGGGTGCGCAAGCAGGTGGCGCTGTTCAACCTGGCCACCACCGCGACCGTGGTGATCGGGGTGCTGACCCTCTACGCCGCGCTGTTCCTCCTCGCCCTGGGCGGGTCGCTGCTCCTGGTGCCCGCGGGGCTGTTCGCCGAGGGCCTCGGGCACCCGGCCCGGATCGGGGACTACCTGGAGCTGGCCTGGCTGACCAGCTCGCTGGCGACCGTCGGCGGGGCGCTGGGCGCGGGACTGGAGTCCGACGAGGCGGTCCGCGAGGCCGCCTACACGCACCGGCCCGACGCAGCGGGGTGATCGACGTGGTCCGGGGGGACGGCGGGGGCGAGGATGACGTGTGACCATCGCCACACGGTTCGCCGCCGCGCTCGGCGCGGAGACGTCCCGTGGCCCCGGACCTCCCGAGCTGCTCCCGGTCCGCCTCGCCCGGGCGTGCGCCGCCACGCTGGGGGTCGACGGCGTGGGGCTGTCCGTGGTCGACGCCACCGGCACCCGCATCCCCCTCGGGTCGAGCACCGCCTCCGCCGCGTGCGCCGAACGGCTGCAGTTCACCGTCGGCGCGGGGCCGTGCTGGGAGGCGCAGGAGACCCGGCAGCCGGTCTTCGCCCTGCTCGAGGACCTGCGGCGCCGCTGGCCGCCCTTCGCCGACCTGCTCATCGCGCAGACGCCGTTCCGCGCCGTGGTCGCCCTGCCGCTGCGCGAGGACCTCGCCGGGGCCGGGGCGCTGGACCTCTACTCCACCGACGACGCGCGGGTGCCCGACCTCGACGTCTTCGCGGCCCTGGCGGTCGGCGAGCTGGTCACCGCCGCGCTCAGCGAGGCCGCCGTCTGGTCGGACTGGCCGGCCGACCGCGGCCCCGACTGGCTGCACGGCCCCGACGCCCGCCGCCGGGCCGCCGTGCTGCGGGCCGCGGGGCGGGCGGCGATGGCGCTGGAGACCGACCCGGCCACCGCGCTGGACCTCCTGCGCGCGGCCGCCTACGCGGACGGGCGCAGCCTGGAGGACGTCGCCGAGGACCTCGAGCAGGGCCGGCTCGACGTCGCCCGGCTCGCGCCCGGCCGCGGTCCCTGAGCACCGCGGTGTGACCGTTCCCGCAGGTCAGCGGCGGAATCCGGGCCTGCGCGCGGGTGCTGCACCTCCCGTGACCGCCGTGCCCTCGCCGTCCGCCGTCTCCGCTCCGCCGGCGCCCGCCCCGGCCCCCGTCCCCTCCCCCACGCGCCTGCTCGACGTCCGCACGGTCTACGCCGAGCCGGCCGCCCTCGAGTCCGCCCGCGGCCGCGAGGTGCCCGCCCGCTTCCCCGGGGCCGAGGTCGTCGAGGTGCCCTCGCACTGGCAGATCCCCGAGCTCAACGGCAACGAGGGCAACGTCGAGCGCTGGGTGCGGGTCAAGACCGAGACGCTGGTGCTCGGCGTCAAGAAGTCGCTCTCGGCCCGGCCGAACAGCCGCTCGTCGAACTGGATCGCGCCTTCGACGGCCAATGGGTGCGCTATGGCGTGCGATGACTTCCCGCTGATGTACCTTTGACCCCGGGGGACCCATCCCGCCGGCATTGGACCCGAGGACGCGACCATGACCAGCGCATACGTCTACCTCCGGCAGTCGAAGGACGTCGAGAACACCCGCGCCGCCGTGGACCGGCAGCGCGCCGACTGCCTCGACCTCTGCGAGCGCAACCGCTGGCCGGTCGCCGAGGTCTACGAGGACAACGATGCGAGCGCGAGCAACCCCCGCAAGGCCCGCAAGGACTACGCGCGGCTGCTCGCCGACCTCGAACACGGCCGGATCGTCAGCGGCGACGTCATCGTCGCGTGGGCGCAGGACCGGCTACTCCGCAAGGTCGCCGACATGCTCGTCCTGATCGACCTCTGCGCGAAGCGCGGCATCGCGGTCGTCACCGTGCAGGCCGGACGGCTCGACCTGGCGACCACCGACGGACAGACCCTCGCCCTCATGGCCGCCGTCATCGCGCAGGGCGAGATGACGAAGAAGGCCGCCCGGCAGCGCGCCGAGGCCGAGCAGGCCGCGAGCGACGGGCAGGCCCCGAGCCGCCGCGCGTTCGGCTACCGGCTAGAGGGCAAGGGCCGGAAGCGCCGGATGGTCCTCGACCCGGCCGAGGCCCCGGTCGTCCGCGATGCGTTCGACCGGCTGCTCGTCAAGGGTCAGTCCCTCGTCCGGATCACCGACGCCGTCAACGCCGCCGGGCTGCCCTCGGTGCGCGGCACGACCCTCTGCCGGAAGGGCGTCCGCTACCTGCTCACGAACCCGGTCTACGCCGGGCTGCGCACGCACCACGGCGAGGTCGTCCGGGACGACGACGGGGAGCCGGTGCGCGGCGACTGGCCCGCGATCATCACCGAGGACGAGCACGACCGGGCCGTCCGGCTGCTGACCGACGCCGCCCGCCGACCGGCCGGGTTCCGCGGCACCGCCCGCCGGTGGCTCGGCTCCGGGCTGTTCCGCTGCGGCATGGACGGCTGCGGGTCCGACGTCCGCTGCGGCTACCGCTCCCCCAACGGCGGGAACGGCGCCCGGACCTACGTCTGCCGCGAGCACGCCCACCTGTCCCGCCGGGCCGACGTCATCGACGACCTCGTGCTGCGGGCCGTGGCCGCCCGGCTCGCCCGCGACGACGCCCGCGACCTGCTGGCCGGGGGGGACGACGAGGTGACCGCGCTGCGGGCCGAGGCCGACGCCCTGGCCGCTGCGCTCGACGTGGCGCGCGACCGGCTGCGCCGCGGCGTGTACGACGAGGACGATTTCGTCACCGAGAAACGGCGCGTCAAGGTCGCGCAGGAGGCCGTGGGCCGCAGGCTGACCGCCGCCGCCCGGTCCTCGGTGCTCGGCACCCTCGGCGCCGCCCCCGACCCGGCCGCCGCGTTCACCGCCGCCGACCTCGGCACGCAGCGCGAGGTCGTGGACGCCCTCGCCGTCGTGACCCTGCTCCCGGCCCGCCGGGGCGAGTCGTCATTCGACCCCGCGACCGTCCGGATCGACTGGCGCTGACCGCCCTCAACCCCCCAGGGACCCCCGGCCGAAACGGTCCGGGGGTCCCTTTGTGTCCGGGCATCTGTATTGACAGGAATGGTCCCGAGTGCCGTTCCAATAGGCTTACGTATGTGCCGCAGGCACTAAGGGAGTGACCTTCGGTAATAGGAGCCGACGTGACCGCACCTGACCCCACTCTGGACCCCGTTCCGCCCCGCCTGCGGAAAGCGCACCGCGAACACCGGATGCGCTCCGCCGAGCGGAAGATCGACTACTGGCTCGGCACGTATCCGCAACTCAACGAGACCGAGCGCCGCGCCCTGGCAGAACGGCTGCTCGCCGGTCCGCAGTGAGCGACCGCCCACCGGCCGACCGCGACCTCGACGCCCGGCTCGACGCCGCGGCCGAGGCCGCCGCCGCCGCTGCCCCGCCGCTGAGCGACGCCGTCCGCGCCCGGATCGCCGCCGTACTGCGCCCGGTCCCGGTCGCCACCCGGGAGGCGTCGTGACGTTCGAGTCCGTCGTCCCGTGCCCGCGGTGCGGGCTGCCGCCCGGGGACACCCCGCCCGGGGTCTCCCGCATGACGAACGAGCCGCTACCGCCGCTGTGGATATGCACCGACTGCTGCGCCGACGAGGCCGACACGGACACCTACGGCGACCCGCCGTGGCCGCCGACGGAGTGGGCGCACCCGCCGTTGGGGTGGACGTGACCGGCCACGACGCGCCCGACGTCGGGCCGCCGCGGGGGCTCCAGTGCTGACCGCCGTGGACTGGTGGCACGCGCACGCCGCCGACTACGGGGTCACCCCCGGGGGCGACGGGACGTTGTGGGCGCTCGGCGCGATCCTCGCCCGGCACACCCGGACGGACCCCGCAGAGGGTGCCTACCCGTCGCAGGCCCTACTGGCGGCAGCCCTCGGCGTCGAACGGAAGGCCGTAGGTCGCCACCTCGCGCGCCTGGCCGAGACGGGCGCGATCACCGTCCACGACCGGGGAGGACCCCGGCAGCCCGGCCGGCCCGGCCGCGCGCCCACCCTGTACCGCTTCCCCGACCTGATTACGTCCCACGACCCCGCTGGGAATGGGACCAAACCCTCCGGGGAGGTTACGTCCCACGACCCCTCTCGGAAGGGGACCAAACCCGCCCGGGGTTATGTCCCATCCGAGGGCAGGTTATGTCCCATCCGAGGGCAGGTTATGTCCCATCCGCACGCTCACGATGGGACAGGAAGGGAAACGAAGAAAGAAAAGAAGAAGGACGCGCGCGCGCCCGAGGGCCGCGCCCCCGCGCTGCGCGCGGTGCCGGACCTCGCCACTGACGACGAACCCCGCTGCGCTCGCTGCCGCGACCTCGCCGACCCCCCGCCGTGCGAGGACTGCGCCGACCTGGCGGCAGCCCACCGACGGGAGGCCACCCGATGACCCGGCGTCGCTCGCTCGACCCGGACGAGCCGGTGACCGGCTCCGTGCCGCTGCCCTTCCCCGAGCCCGACGTGTTCGACCTGGACGCCGTGGTCGCGGAACTCGCCGCGCTCGGTATCGACCTGATCCAACTCGACCCGGAGGACCCCGATGCCTGACCCCGTCACCGATTTCGCCGCCTACCGCCCCCGGACCCGCGCCCTCATCGCCCACCTGATCGCCGATCAGATCGCCGAGGACCGGGGGGTGACCGACCGCGACGTCCTCGACCACCTGCGCGACGCACACGACCTCGCCGACCCTCTGGGCGACGACGCCCTGCGGGTGCTGCGCGCCGAGTGCGCGGCCGGGCGATGCGACCTCGCGCCGCCGCCCCGTTCCCTGGACGACCCCCGATGACCGACCGACCGACCGGCCCCGACGACCCGACGACCGACCGGAGCGAAGCGGGCCGCCGCCTCGTCCGGTCCAGGTGGGACAACCTCACCGCCGAACAGCGCCGCGAGCAGACCGCGGCCGGGCGCGCCGCCGCCCTCGCCAGGCGCCACGGGGCGCGCCGGGACGACGACGCCCGACCGCCGACCGGCCCGGACACGGTGCCGCTGCGGCTGATGACCTCCGACCGGGACCGGCGGCTCGCCGACCTGTCGGGACAACTCGACGCCGCCGTGCTCGACCTCTCGTTGCTGCTCGCCCGGGTGTCCGCGCTCGCCGACGAGGTCCGGCAGGAGGTGACCCGGTGACGCGAACCCCCCGGGCGGCCCGCCGACCCGCCGACCCGGTCGCGCTCCCCGAGACCGCCCCGGCTCCCCCGCCGGATGCCCCGACGGAGACGCCGACGGAGGCCCCCCGGCCGCGCACCCGGTATCACTGCCCGGACTGCCATGTGCCGGTGTCGTGGCGACCCCCCCGGGCCGACTCCCGGTGCGTGTCCTGCCGGGGAAGCCTCGGCAAGCGCCGCCACCGTCCCGGGTCGGAGGTCGACGTCCCGGTGTGGGCGTACACGTGACGCACCCCCGGGGGCTGTTCCGCGCGAGCCGGCCGGTTGCCCAGGCAACCGACCCGACGAACGGCGCCCTGCCTATCCCGGGGTCCCGACATACCACCCCGCACCCCCCACCCGCCCAGCGAGGCGCACGCCGGGCTGGCGGCCCTTCCCCGCTCGCCCGTTCCCCCCACCGATCGCGCACCCGTCCCGAGTCAGCGCCGGGACCCGACGATGACCGGCCCGCGCCAGGCCCGCGTGCGCGTCCGGTTCGGCACCGCGACAGCGAGGCGCGTCACCGTCGGCGCCGTCACGCCGCACCGCATCGGCACCGACGCGACGTCACGCACGCTCACCGTCGGCACCGCGACGACGCGGCCCGCAGCGTCCGGCGCCGACGCGAGGTCGCCGAACTGCGGCCGTCTGCGCCTCGACGCCCGACCCCTGGTCTCGCCGCCCTGTCCGCCTCACCCGGCACCCGTGCCGACACCGACCACGACCACGACCACGACACCGACGAGCGCGACACCGACCACGGTCCGACGCCGTGACCGAGCCCGAGGTCCCGACCGACCTCGCGCCCGAGGTCCCGACCGACCGCTCGATCGCGACCGCGTCCGTGGTCGTGGCCGACCTCGCGCTCGACCTCGTCCGCGTGGTCGTGGTCTCGACCTCGCGCCCGATGTCCGACCTCGCGTCCGTCGTGCCGCGTCCGACGCCGACGTCCGCGTCCGAGGTCGTGCCCGACGTCCGACCGACACCGACGCATCCGACCGACACCGACCGACGTCCGACACCGGGACCGGCGTCCGGGCCGACCCCGGCATCCGGGCCGACCCGCAGGCAGGTGTCCGAAATCGGACACCTGCTCCGGAGCCCGAGCCCGATGCCCGCCGCACGACCCGCCCGCCGCCGGGCCGTCGCCCTCGCCGAGCGCAAGGCCCGCCAGGCAGGTGCCACAGATGTGGCACCTGAGACCGCGACGCTGTCCTGCGAGGACCGCCTGGTCGCCGTCGTCGCCGACCACCGGGCCGCGTCATCCGGGGACCCGGGGGGGCACCCCGCCGACGTAACCGGTACCCGGGAGTCCGCCCCGCCGGTCACCGGAGCCCCCCGTCCCGCCTCGAACCGCATGAGAGTGGCCCGCTGAGGGCCGAAAGGACCCGAAATGACCCCCAATCGCACCCCGGCCGGGCTGCGCGCGCCCGGTCGGCGCCTCTGGCGCTCCGTGGTCGACCGGTTCGACCTGGAACCGCACGAACTGACCCTGCTGGAACAGGCCGCACGCACCGCCGACGTCATCGCCGCCCTGGACGACGTGGTCGCCGCCGACGGGCTGCTGTCGGCGACCGGCCGCAAGCCGCACCCGGCCGTCGTGGAGGCCCGGCAACAGAGGCTCGTGCTGGGGCGGCTGCTGGCCGCGCTGCGGCTGCCCGCCGACGACACCGCCGCGCCGGACGTCCGGCCCGCCGGGAAGGTCGCCACGCTGCGCGGGTTCTACCGGACCCGGGGCGCGTCGTGAGCCGCCGACGGGAGCCGCAGGGACCGGGGTCGGACCGGATGCCCGCGCACCTGTGCTCGTTCGACTGGCGCGATCCCCGGTGGGGGGCCGAGCCGATCGTCGGGGACTACGTCGGGTCCGGGACGTGGACGCCGGAGGGTGAGCGCGCCTATAACGCCGCGTGGAACCGCTGGCACGAGGCCCGGCAGGTGTGGTTACACGCGCACCCCGGGTTCGACACGTGGAGCCGGTGGGACCGGCTGCGGGACCAGCTGCGGCCCGACGACGGGCCGGACGGTGCGGCGTGACCGCCGGGATCGACTGGGCCGACGAGGACGAGGTCGTCCCGCCGTGGTGGATGCCCGACTGGCCGCCGCTCGACCTGGCCGAGGTCGCCGCGCTCGCCGCGCTGGTCCGGGCCGCGCTCGACGCCATGCCGGCGGCCGACCGGCTGGTCCTCGACCTGGCATGGCGCGCGGGCCGGTCCTCGGTCCGGTTCGACTACGGCGACCGGTTCGGCGAGTACGTCGTGATCGCTTCCGTCGCCGACCGCGACGTCGTCCGCGTCCCGCGCGCCGGCCTGGGCGGCCCCGGTGAGTGAGGGGCCTGGCCCGGAGTGGCTGCCCGGTCCGCTGCCCGAGGACGGCGACGAGTGGGACAGGCGAGTCCGGGCCGCCATCGCTAGCGGCGACCTGGGGCGGCTGGAACACGCGCTGGAGGCGTACCGGCGGCACCTCGACCAACTGACCGTCGATGCCCTCCCGGTGACCCTGCAACGGGTCGAGTCCGTCGTCGCCGAGTGGGCCGAGGACGGCTGACCCGGTCCTGTCGGTACCCGCGGGTACCCTCGCGCGGTCCGTCCCCAGGGGGGCGGACGCACGACCCGCACGACCAGGCCGCCAGGGCGGCCGAACCGCCGGGCACCGGGACCAGGGTCCCCCGCCCACGGAGTCGAGACGGCAGACCTCGAGGCGTAGCGATCACGCGCGCCCTCCCCCCGTCCCCCCCGTGGAGGCATCCCATGCCCATGAGCCGTGCCGAGCGCGACAAGCGCCTCGGCGAGATCTGGCACGACCTGGACCGGCTGGGCCGGTTCGACACCCTGACCGCCGAGCAGGAGCGCCGCAGCAAGGCCCTCTACGCCGAGCGCGAGACGCTGACCCGTGAGGCGATCATGGACACCGCGACGTCCGGCCGCGGCACCGTCCTGTCCGGCAGCGACGACTACGGGCTCGGCGACGGCGACCACGCCGCCGCCCGCACCGCGCCGTCGGTGCGCAGCGAGGTCCGCGGCCGGGCGCTCGACGCGATCGAACGGGCCGACCTGCTGCCCGACCACGTCCGCGAGCACGTCACCCGCAGCGTCGAGGGCGACGACGACCCCACCGCCGGGCTCGCCCGCGCGACCGTCGTCCTCGCCGATCCCGCCTACCGGTCGGCGTTTCTGGCATGGCTGCGGGACCCGGTCACCGGCCCCGCTGAGTGGTCCCCGGAGGAACGGGAGGCCGCCCGCCGGGTGTCCACCGTGTCCCGCACGATGAGCCTCGGCGTGCCGGGTGCTGGCGGGTACCTCGTGCCGTTCGAGCTCGACCCGCAGCTCCGGCTGGTCGGGCCGGGCTCGGTCGATCCCATGCGCCGGGTCGCCCGCGTGGTGCAGACCGCCGCGAACGAGAAGCGCTTCGTGACCACGGCCGGGGTCACCGCGTCGTGGGATGCGGAACTGGCCGAGGTCAGCGACGACACCCCGGCGCTGCTGAACCCCGCGATTACCACCCACAAGGGCGCGTCGTTCGTGCCGGTGTCCATCGAACTGTTCGAGGACGCCGACCTCGCGCCGCAGGTCGCCGCCCTGTTCGCCGACGCGAAGGCGCAACTGGAGTCGGTCGCGTTCACTACCGGCAGCGGCGCCGGTCAGCCGAAGGGCGTGATCACCGCCGTGTCCGCCGTCGGTGGGTCGGTGATCGCCACGGCGACCAACGCGCTCGCCGTGGCCGACGTCTACGCCGCGCAGAACGCGCTCCCGGCCCGCTGGCGGCAGGGTGCCCGGTTCATGGCGAACCTGTCGGTGATCAACGGCTACCGGGCGCTGATCAAGGGTCCCGGCATGACCGAGTCGTTCGTGGACGACTCCGGGTCGCAGCCGCGCATGGCCGGGTGGGTCGTGGAGGAGAACTCCGCGATGGACGGGTCGCTGACCGCGTCAACGGCCGACTACGCGCTGCTGGCCGGGTCGTTCGACCAGTACGTGATCGTGGACCGGATCGGCACGACCCTCGAACTGGTGCCGCACCTGTTCGGGGCGGCCGGTCGTCCGACCGGGAGCCGCGGGTTCTACATGCACTGGCGCACCGGCGGGGACGTCCTGACGGCCGATGCGTTCCGTCTCGTCAACTACTCAGGCTGAGGGGTCCGTCATGGCGAACAGCAGCAGCAAGCGCACGGCCGACCGCGAGGACGCGGCCGACGTCGATCCGCAGGTGGAGACCTCCGGCGAGGCCGCCGGCGACCTCTACGAAGTGCTCGCCGAGCAGCCCAACGGGCACCGCACGGTGCACCGGCTCCGGGCCGCCGACCGGGGCGCCGCCGAGCGGGCCGTGGTCGGCGACCTGGCCGACGGGACGCGGGTGCTCGGCGTGGCCGTGGCCGGGGTGGGGCTCGGCTCCGGCGACCGCCCGCGGTCCTGACCCGATTCTGACGCCCGGCGCGGGTACCGTCCGCGTCGGGCGTCAAGGTCACCCGCGCTGTCTGGCCTCAGCGGGCGCGGGAGCTATGGGTGCGGCGTCGCCCGCCCGGGTGCTACTGGTTCCCGGTAACGGGCGGCCGGAGGCAGTCAGTCATCCCTCCGCGATCCGTCCCAGCGTCCGCCCTCGGTGCCCGCCGGGGGCCGCAGACCCAGACGAGGGGTCCGCGAGCCGTCGGGCACCACCCGGCACCCGCTGGGCCGCGCGTGTCTCGTGCGCGCCCGGCGGGCCGCCCTCAGGCCCCCAGGAGACCGCCAGACGCGCTCCGCGGGCCAGTCGGTCTCACGCCCCCCTACGGCATAGGTTGAGCCCGTGGCACCGGCGACGCGCGAGACGGTCTTCAGCCAGCTGAACACTCGGATTACCGAGGTCTCGGATAGGGAGCTGCCGCACCACATCGCCGTGCGATTGGCCTTCCTAATCGGAGACGCCCCGGTGAAGTACCTCGACGTACCAGTGTTGGAGACCCCGCAGGGCCTCACGGGCGCGGTCATCGCCTATACCGACCGGGTCCTAATCGTGGCTCCGTTCACAGGTGTGCCGCCCCACTTCATGGAGGACCCGTACGGAGGCGAGGTCACGCCGGCCATGGTGTCCCGGACAGCCCTGACCCGCGTGGACGTGCTGCCCACCCAAGAGCCCGACAGGACCCGGTACCGGGTGTGGACAGACGAGCAGGGGGGACTGCTGCGCTGGCCCTCCCAGGCCACAGTCCGCCTTACCTACGCCAGCCTGGACTTTCCCGTCGAGCTGCCGCGAGGTCGCAACCGCGAGGACTTCGACAACTTCCTGCCCACCCTGCTCGCCGATCTTCACCCGCCCTCCCCATCGCACTGACGCACTGGCGCCCGACGGGCCGCTGGCGGCCCTCGTCTGAGGGGCGCCACCTACGCTGCCGTGCGTGCTCGACCCTCTCGTAGTGGCCGCAGAAGGCGAATCCCTGGCGACTCCGATCCTCGGTCTTGTGGGTGTGGCGCTGACCGCCGCCATCACGTTCGCCACGACCTGGCGCTGGCCGACGCTGCGGCGCCGCGTTCAGGAGCACGCCGCGCTCCTGAAAGAGCTGCCGCCGGAAACGGGAGAGCCGCTGCGGAAGCTGCTCGACGACGAGACGCGCAGGTTGGCCGCTCGCGACCGGCGACGGTTGGAGGACCCCGCGGTTGTAGCCGTTCTGTATCTCAACCGCTTCCTTGTGTCCCTCACCAGCGCAGTAGTGGCGTCCCTCATCGTCATCTCGATCGTGGTGCCGGAGGAGAACCGCCGCCCCTGGTTGACAGGATTTCTCGTGATAGCGGTGCTTGTCGGGCTGTCGAACCTGGTGCTGATGGGATGGACCATCCGACTCTACCGACGTAGGAAAAAGCTCACTCAAGGCTCGGGCCGCAACAGCCCCAAGGCGCGGTGACCCTGCCCGCTTCCGTGAAGAGGACGCGATTGCCGGGATGTTCGGGCCGGGCGATCATGAACTTTTGGTGGTGCTGCACTGCATCCCGCGCACCACCGGCGTGTGGCTAATCAAGGTTCTGAAGAGTCGGGTTCCTGTCGCTCAACTGTAGTGGGCGATGGCTGAACAGGTACAGATGGAACAACAGGCTTCACAGGTGTGTCTGCAGTGTAGGGATCGCTGGTTAGCAGGCGGAAAACCCGAATGAACCCGTTCGTCCTTCGGACACTGATCACCCCGCCGCCGATCATCGCCACCCCGGCGCCGATCGCCGCCACCCCGCCCAGCAGGTGGCCTCGAACCAGGATCAGCACCCCGAGGCCGATGCCCGCCACCCCGACGCCGATGAACCCCACTTCGGCCAGCTGGTCCCCTCGGACCATGAAGCCCACCCCGAGGCCGATGGTCGCCACCCCGGCGCCGATGAACCCCACCCCAGCCAGCTGGTCGCCTCGGACCATGAAGCCCACCCCGACGCTGATGGTCGCCACCCCGGCGCCGATGATCGCCACCCCAGCCAACAGGTCGCCTCGGACCATGAGGCTCACCTGGTAGCCGATGGTCGCGACCCCGAGGCCGATGATTGCCACCCCAGCCGCCTGGTCGCCTCGGACCATGAAGCCCACCCCGCCGCCGATGGTCGCCACCCCGGCGCCGATCATCGCCACCTCAACCAACTGGTCGCTTCGAACCATGAGGCCCACGTGGTAGCCGATCATCGCCACCCCGAGGCCGATCATCGCCACCCCAACCAGCTGGTCGCCTCGGACCATGAAGCCCACCCCGCCGCCGATGGACGCCACCCCGATGCCAATGACCCCAACTGCGGCCAGCAACTCAAGCGCGTCCTCAGCCTGACCTAGAATCAACACCGCCGTGATTGTGAGGACGGCGGCGAAAAGCACGGGATAGGCCGCCGATTGGGCCGGGACGATGACGGCCGCCACCGCCAAGAAGGCCGCTCCGGTAAGGGCCGACCAAGAGGAGATGCGGACGAGCGGCGCGCGTGGTGGCAGCCGCTGCAACCACTGCGTGGCGTAGAAGACGGCGGCGAGTACCGCCGCGCCGGCTACGCCGGGGTAACGGAAGTCGGTGCTTATCGTGCTCGCGGCGATGCCGAGGGCCAGACCGACCAAGCTAGTCGCCAGGCTCAGCCGCCACGGTTGGCGTTGAGCAGTTCCAGCGGGTCCTTCCGACTGCATGGCCGGCATGTTCCCCGAATGGCTGATTCAGGGGAAGGGCGCGGCCGGACAGACACGACAGCGCCCCGCGGGGCCGCTCCTGAAGCCGCCTTCCGGGACACGCGCATAGGTGCACTAGCGGAAAGTTGTTGTGCGCCTACTGCTACGTACCGCGGCGCAAGGGCTTCGCCAACCCGATCACCGTCTTCACCCACATCGAGCAGATCTCCGGCTACCTGCGCCGGCACGTCGCCCGGCAGGGGTCCAAGACCGAGCCCGACCAGTGCGACCCGGTGAGCTGGGTCTACGACATCGGCGAGAACAGCGACTGCTCGGTCGACGCGCTGGTCAGCGACAACGTCGCCGACCTGGTGGCCACCTTCCGCGGGCTGCCCACCGCCAAGGCGTCCTTCGCGACCAAGTACGTCAACCGCGAGCTGCTCGACCTCGACCCGCAGGGCCGCACCCGCATCCGGTTCTCGCTCATGCCCGACGCCGACTCGCGGGTCATCGACGTACGGACCAGCCGCATCGCCGAGCGCGTCGCGGCCGTCGACGACTTCGTCGAGGCCGGCTACGAGGTGCACCTCAACCTCTCGCCGGTGGTGCTGCGCGACGGGTGGGAGGCCGACTGGGCGCAGCTGCTGCGGCAGCTCGACGACACCCTCTCCCCCGCGGCGAAGGCGCAGGCGGCGGCCGAGGTGATCATGCTGACCCACAACCGGGACCTGCACGAGGTCAACCTCGGCTGGCACCCCAAGGCCGAGGACCTGCTCTGGCGGCCGGACCTGCAGCAGCCCAAGCGCAGCCAGAACGGCCAGTGGAACGTGCGCTACCGCAACGACGTCAAGCGGGCCGGCGTCGAGCGGCTGCAGGAGCTCGTCGCCCACCACGCCCCGTGGCTCCGCATCCGCTACGCCTTCTGAGCCCCGTGCGACTCGAGCCCCGTCCACCTCAGCCCCGTCCGACCGGCGTCCGGGTCCGGGCGCGGACGCCGTCTGTGGGATCGTTGCCGAGGACGACCGCCGGCGCGCCCGGCAGCCACCGCAGCACAGGTCGGGGGGAGACCATGGCACCCATGTCGGGTGCGGGAACGCCGGCCCTCCCTGCACCGGCCCTCCTCGAGGCCCTGCCCGACACCGTGGTGGTCGCCGACGGAGCCGGGCGGATCGCCTACGTCAACCCCTCGGTCCGCACGCTGCTCGGACACGACCCCGTGGACCTGGTGGGCCGGTCGCTCACGGTCCTCATGCCCGAACGCTTCCGCAGCAGCCACGGGGCGGGGTTCGACCGCTTCCGGAGGACCGGTGTCGGCGAGCTGGTCGGCTCCACCACACAGGTGCCGGCCCTGCACGTGCGGGGGCACGAGATCCCGATCGACCTGACCCTGTCCCGGCTGGACCCGGTGCCCGGTGCGGACCCGGAGGGCGCCGTGGTGGTGGCCGTGCTGCGGGACGCCAGCACGACCGTCCTGCTCGAGCGGCAGCTGCAGGTCAGCCGGTACCTGGCGGCCACGCTGCGGGTCACCGCGGCGCTCACCGAGGCGCCCGACGCCGATGCCGCCTTCGCGCGGCTGCTGGCGACGCTGTGCGCCGAGCTCGACTGGGACGCCGCCAGCCTGTGGGAAGCCGACGAGAGCACCGGCCAGCTGCGGTACACCAGCACCTGGACCGCACCGGGACGGGACGTCGGTGCCCTGCACGCCGGGACGGTCGGGCGGTCCCTCGCCCGGGGCCAGGGGCTGCCGGGGCTGGCCTGGTCCTCCCGGGCGCCGGTCGTCATGGAGGACCTGTGGACCGACCCTCGGTTCCTCCGGGCCACCGAGGCGCGGGCCGACGGCCTCCGGACGGGTGTGGCCTTCCCCGTGCTGCGCGGGGGCGCCGTGGTGGCGGTCTGCGAGCTGTTCTCGCGGCAGTCGCGACCGGTGCCCGCCGAGCTGCTCGACGTCCTGGCCCACGCCGGGCGGCAGATCGGCCAGTTCCTCGGCCGGCTGCGCGCCGAGTCCGACGTCCGGCACCTGGCCGACACCCTGCAGCGCAGCCTGCTGCCCTCGCACCTGCCGACGGTCCCCGGGCTCGACGTCGCTGCCCGGTACCGGCCCGGCGGCGGGTCGGCCCTGGTCGGCGGCGACACCTACGACGTCACGCCCCTGCCCGACGGGCGCTGGATGGTCCTCATCGCCGACGTGTGCGGCACCGGGGCCGAAGCGGCCGCGGTGACCGCCCTCGCCCGCCACACGGCTCGTGCGGCCGCGGCGGCCGGGGACCCGGACGCGGTGCTCCGGGCGGTCAACGCCGCGCTCCTGCGCGAGCAGGCCTCCGGTCCGCTCCGGTTCGTGACCGCCTGCTGCCTGGTGCTCGAACCACGGGACGACGGCGGCGCCCGCGCCGACCTGAGCGTCGCGGGCCACCCGCTGCCGCTGCTGCGCACACCCGCGGGCTGGTCGGAGGTCGGCGACCGGGACCTCCCGCTCGGTGTCGACGCCGACGCCCGGTTCCGGCGTCAGACCGTCCCCCTCCCGCCGGGTGCAGCCCTGGTCCTCTACACCGACGGGGTCACCGAGGCCCGCGACGACTCCGGCGTGCAGCTGGGCGAGGACGGGTTGATGGCCCTGCTCGACCGCCCCGGGGCCGACGGCGCCGAGCACCTCGTCGAGCTGATCTCGACCGGTGTGGCCGAACGGCTGCAGCACTCCCGCTTCGAGGCCGACGACCTCGCCGTCCTGGCCCTGACCATCCCGTCCTGATCCCCGGCGCGACCAGCGCACTACGGTGGCGGGATGGCGCGCGTGCTGGTCGTCGGCGCCGGGCTCGGCGGCCTCGCGGCGGCCGCCCGGCTCGCCGCGCTCGGTCACCGCGTCACGGTGCTGGAGCAGTCGGACGGCGTCGGCGGCAAGCTCGGCTGGTACGCCCGCGACGGCCACGCCTTCGACACCGGCCCGAGCCTGGTGACGCTGCCCCAGGTGCTGCGCGACCTGTTCGACGCCACCGGCGGCCCGCTGGAGGAGGCCGTCGACCTCGTCCGGCTCGACCCCGCCGTCGACTACCGGTTCGCCGACGGCACCCGGCTGTCGATGCCCGGGCACCGGGAGGCGGTGCCGGCCGCCCTGGACGACGCACTCGGGGAGGGCAGCGGCGCGCAGTGGCAGGCGCTGCTGGAACGGGCCGAGGCGATGTGGGCGGTCACCGAGCAGCCGTTCCTGCGCTCCCCCCTGCGGGGGGCGGCCACCCTCGCCCGGCTGGCCCGCGACCCCGCCGACGTCGCCGCCGTGGCGCCCTGGCAGACACTGCGCGGCCTCGGCACCCGCCACCTGCGCGACCCGCGGCTGCGCGTCCTGCTCGACCGCTACGCCACCTACTCCGGCTCCGACCCGCGGCGAGCACCCGCGGTGCTCGCCACGGTCCCCCACGTGGAGCAGGCGTTCGGCTCCTGGTACGTCCGCGGCGGGCTGCACCGGCTGGCCGAGGCGGTCGCCGACCGGGCCCGCGAGCGCGGCGCCGACGTCCGCACCGGCACGCCCGTCCGGCGGGTCCTGCGCGAGGGCGGCCGGGTGGCCGGGGTGGAGCTCGCCGAGGGCGGCGAGATGACCGCCGACGTCGTCGTCTCCGGTGCCGACGCCACCGCCCTCTACGCCGGGCTGCTGCCGCCCGACCGGCGCACCCGCGCGGTGCGCCGCGGGCTGACCCGGGCGACGCCGTCGCTGTCGGGGTTCGTGCTGCTGCTCGCGCTGCGTGGCCGCACGCCGGGCCTGGCGCACCACACCGTCGCCTTCCCCGGCGACTACGACGCCGAGTTCGACGCCGTCTTCGGCACCGGCCGGCACCGCGGGCTGCCCTGCCCGGTGCCCGACCCGACCGTCTACGTCAGCGCCCCCGACGACCCCGCGACCCGGCCCGACGACGACAGCGAGTCGTGGTTCGTGCTGGTCAACGCGCCGCGGCACGACCCCGACGGCGGCGTCGACTGGGACACCCCCGGCCTGGCCGACCGCTACGCCACCCGGGTGCTCGACGTGATGGCCGCGCGCGGGCTCGACGTGCGCTCCCGCGTGCGCTGGTGCGTGGCGCGCACGCCGGCCGACCTCGCGCGGGAGACCGGCAGCGTGGGCGGTTCGATCTACGGCACCTCGAGCAACGGCGCCCGCGCCGCCTTCCTGCGCCCGGGCAACGCCGCCCCGGTGCGGGGGCTCTACCTGGTCGGCGGCTCGTCGCACCCCGGCGGCGGGCTGCCGCTGGTGACGCTGTCGGCGGAGATCGTCGCCGGGCTGGTCGGACCCGCCTGACGCCGGCGGCGCGCGCCGCCGCCGGTGGCACGATGCGGGGCGTGCGGATCGGCTGGCTCGGGCCCCTGGAGGTCACCGACGACGGCCGCACCGTCCCGGTGCCCGGCACCCGGCTGCGCCGGCTGCTGCTCCGCCTCGCCGCCGATCCCGGCGCCTGGGTGTCCGGGGGCGCGCTGACCGCGGCCGTCTGGCCCGACGAGGTCCCGGCCGACCCGGCGAACGCGCTGCAGTCGCTGGTCTCGCGGCTGCGGCGCACGCTCGGCGACCCCGCGCTGGTCGTCCAGTCGCTCGCGGGCTACCGGTTGACCGTGGCGCCCGACGACGTCGACGCCGTCCGCTTCACCCGGCTGGTCACCGCCGCGCAGGGCACGGCCGACGCGCTGCCCCTGCTGGACGAGGCGCTGTCGCTGTGGCGCGGCCGGCCGCTGGAAGAGGACGACTCTCCCGACGCCGCCGGGCCGCGCGCCGCGCTGGAGGAGCTGCGCGTGGCCGCGCGGAGGGAGCGGGCCGCGCGCCTGGTGGCCGCGGGCCGGGCCGCCGAGGCGCTGGCCGACCTCGAGGAGCTCACCGCGGCTCAGCCGCTGCGCGAGGACCTGGCCGCCGTGCTGCTCGACGCGCTGGCCTCGGCCGGCCGCCCGGCCGAGGGGCTGGCCGCCTACGAGCGGCTGCGCACCGCGCTCGCCGACGGTGTCGGTACCGACCCCTCGCCGGCGCTGCGCGAGCGGCACCTGGCGCTGCTGCGGCTGGGCGAGCGGCCGGTCCGGCCGGCGGGCAACCTGCGGGCGGCGGTCACCAGCTTCGTCGGCCGGGACGACGACGTCGCCCGGCTGCGCGCACGGCTCGCGGCTGGCCGGCTGGTGACCGTGGTCGGCGCCGGCGGAGCGGGCAAGACCCGGCTGGCCGGCGAGGTCGCCGCCGGGCTGCTCGCCGACGCCGGCCGTCCCGGCGCCGTCCCCGACGTCACCGACGGCGTCTGGCTGGTCGAGCTCGCGCCGGTGACCGACCCCGCCGCCGTGGCACAGGCCGTGCTCGACGCCCTCGGCCTGCGCGAGGTGGCCCTGCCCGACCAGTCCCCCGACCGGCGTCGCGGTGACGCCCGGGCGCGGCTGCTGCAGCGCCTGCGCGAGGCCCGGTGCCTGCTCGTCGTCGACAACTGCGAGCACCTCGTCGACGCCGCCGCCGACCTGGTCGCCGACCTCCTCGGCCGCTGCCCCGGCGTGCGGGTGCTGGCCACCAGCCGCGAGCCGCTCGGCGTCGACGGGGAGACGCTGCACCCGCTGGGTCCGCTCGCCGTCCCGTCCGACGGCGCCTCCCCGGCCGAGGCCGCCGCGAGCCCCGCCGTCCGGCTGCTGCTCGACCGGGCGCGAGCGGTCTCGGCCGACGTGTCCGCCGACGCCGCGGTGGTCGAGGTGGTCCGCCGCCTCGACGGGCTCCCGCTGGCCATCGAGCTCGCCGCGGCGCGGATGCGGGTGCTGACGCCGGCCGAGGTCGCCGCGCGGCTGGCCGACCGGTTCCGGCTCCTGACCGGCGGGCGGCGCACCGCGGCCCCGCGGCACCGCACGCTGCGCGCGGTCGTCGAGTGGAGCTGGGACCTCCTCGACGCCCGCGAGCGCGAGGTGGCCGAGCACTTCTCGGTGTTCGCGTCGGGGGCGACCGAGGACGCCGTCGCCGCCGTCTGCCCCTCCTGGCGGTCCGGGGCCGACGCGGGCGACCTGGCCGACGTGCTGTCCGCGCTGGTGGACAAGTCGCTGCTCGTCGCCCTGCACACCGCCGACGGCACGCGGTTCCGGATGCTGGAGACGCTGCGCGAGTACGGCGCCGAGCGGCTGGCCGAGGACGGCCGCGGTGTCACCGCGTGCGCCGCGCACGCCCGCTGGTTCGCCGCGCTCGTGGCCGCGGCCGACCCGCGGTTGCGCGGGCCGGAGCAGCTGGCGGCCCTCCGGCTCCTCGACACCGAGCACGACGACGTGCTCCTGGCGCTGCGGCGCCTGGTGGACGGCGGGGACGCCGCGGCCGCGCTCGGCCTCGTCGTCGACCTGACCTGGTACTGGACGCTGCGCGAGAGCGAGCGCGAGTCCGCCCGGTGGACCGGCGCCGTCCTCGCCCTGCCCGGCGCCAGGGAGCACCCGCTGGCGCCCTTCGCCGAGGCGATGCAGGCGATGGCGACCATCTCCGCGGCCCCCGACCCCGGCCGCCCGGCCGCCCTGCGCGCCATCAGCCGGCGGGTCGGCCCCGTGGCGTCGCTGCGACCGGCCCTGGCGCTGTTCGGGCCGATGCTGCTGCTCCTGGCCGGCGCACCCGACGAGGCCGCGCCGCTGCTGGATGCGGTCCGGACGGCTCCCGACCCCTGGGTGCGCGCCGCCGGGCGGCTGGTGCGCATGGCCTTCGCGGAGAACGACGGCGACCTCGCGGCGCTGCGGACCGAGACCTCCGCGGGCCTGGCGGACTGGGAGCACCTGGGCGACCGCTGGGGCATCGGCTCGCTGCTCTCGGTGCGCGGCCTGGTGCGCACCCTCGACGGCGACCTGGCCGGCGCGGCGGCCGACCTCGAGCGGGCCCAGGTGCTGGTGCGCGAGCTCGGCGGCACCAGCGACCACCTGCTGGTGACCATGCGCCTGGCCGACCTGCGGCTGCGGGCCGGGGACCTCGACGGCGCCCGGCGGCACCTGGCGACCATGCGCGGCGACCGCTCGCTCGGCTCGGTCGTGGTGCTGCGGTCGGTGCTGGTCAACGCGACCGCCGGGTCGATCGCCCTGGCCGCCAGGGACACCGACGGCGTCCGCGCCGCCTACGACGAGCTGGGCACCGTGCTGGCCGGGATGAGCGAGCCGGCGCCGCACGCGGGACAGGTCCACGCCGTCGGTCACGCCGCGGCCGGCGGCCTGGCCCTGCACCTGGGCGACGTCGCGGCGGCCGGCGCGCACGTGCGCGCCGCCCACCGGTTCGGTGTCCACACCACCGACCGGCCCGTCCTCGCCGCCGTGGGGCTCGTCGCGGCCGGCTGGGCACACGCCGTCGGCGCCTCGCGGGAGGCGGCCGTGGTGCTCGGTGCCGCCGCCCGGCTGCGCGGGAGCGGGGACGTCACCAACCCGGTGCTGGCCGCGCTCACCGCGACGCTGCGCGACGCGCTCGGGCCGGAGTTCGACGTCGCGCACGCCGAGGGTCTCGCCCTCGACGCCGCGGCGGCCACGGCACGCCTGGACCCCGACCGCATCACCACCGCCCTGGCACAGGCATAGGAGGCTCTCCGCACGGACCCCGTGCGGAGAGCCTCCTCTGCCTCGTCAGGCGCGGCGGCGGTAGGCCCGCACCGCCAGCGGCATGAACACGACGACGAACGCGGCCATCCACACCAGCGTCCACCCGACGTGGCCGGCCACCGGCCCGCCGGTCATCAGCCCCCGCACCGCGCCGACGACGTGGCTGATCGGGTTCACGTTCACGAACGCCTGCAGCCAGCCCGGCATGGACTCGGTGGCCACGAAGGTGTTCGAGCCGAAGCTCAGCGGCAGCACCAGCAGGAACATGATCCCCTGCACCGCGCCGGGCGCCCGGGCGATCATCCCGACGTAGACCGAGATCCAGCCGAAGCACAGCGCGAAGCCCATCGACAGCGCCAGCGCGGCGAGCACCCCGCCCACCCCGGTGGTGACCTGGAAGCCCATGAGCGTCCCGACGACCATCGTGACGGCGAAGAGGACCAGGTAGCGGACGAGGTCGGCGAGCACCGCCCCGACCAGCGGCGCCGACCGGGAGATGGGCAGCGAGCGGAACCGGTCGAACACGCCCTTCTGGATGTCGGTGTTGAGGTTCTGCCCGAGGGAGACGCTGGCCATGGCGATCGTCTGGCCGAGCAGGCCCGGCAGCAGGAACTGCAGGTACTGCTGCTGCGACCCGCCGGCGATCGCGCCGCCGAACACGTAGGTGAACAGCGCCAGGAAGATGACCGGCTGCAGGGTCACGTCGACCAGCGCCTCGGGCGTGCGCCAGGTCTTGATCAGGCTCCGGCGGGCCAGCACGACCGCCTGCCGGGCGGGACTGCTGCCGGCGGGAGTGGTCTGCGGCACGGGCACGGCCCGGCCGGGGGCTGTGGTGACGGTGGTCATGCGGCCTCCTCGGCAGCGCGCTGTGCGCCGGCGCCGGGCCGGCCGGTCAGGGTCAGGAACACCTCGTCGAGCGTGGGCAGGTGCAGCGACAGCTCGCTGACGGCGATGCCGGCGGCCTGCAGCTGGGCGACCAGCCCCGGCAGGACCGCGTCGTCGGCCACCCGGCAGGTGAGCTCGCCGCGGCCGCTGCCGGCCGGCGTGCTGCCGGTGAGCGCGGTGAGCAGCCGGCGCACGTCCTCGAGCCGTCCGGGGTCGGCCGGGCGCACCCGCAGCCGCTGGCCGCCGACGTGGTGCTTGAGCCCGTCAGGGGTGTCGTGCGCGATCACCCGCCCGCGGTCGATGACGGTGATCTCGTCGGCCAGCGCGTCGGCCTCCTCGAGGTACTGCGTGGTCAGCAGCACGGTGGCGCCGTCGGCCACGACGTGGCGGACGACGTCCCACATCTCCTCGCGCTTGGCCGGGTCGAGGCCGGTCGTCGGCTCGTCGAGGAAGATCACCGACGGCCGCCCGACCAGGCTGGCAGCGAGGTCGAGCCGGCGGCGCATGCCCCCGCTGTAGGTCTTGGCGGTGCGGCCGGCGGCCTCGGACAGGTCGAACCAGGCGAGCAGCTCGGCCGCCCGCGCCTTCGCGTCGCGGGTGCGCAGGCCGAGCAACTGGCCGATGAGCAGCAGGTTCTGCGTGCCGGTCAAGTCCTCGTCGACCGAGGCGTACTGCCCGGTCAGCCCGATCACCGACCGCACCGCGGCCGGGTCGCCGAGGACGTCGTGGCCGGCGATCCGTGCCCGCCCGGCGTCGGGCCGGACCAGGGTGGCCAGGCAGCGGACGGCGGTGGTCTTGCCGGCGCCGTTGGGGCCGAGCACCCCCAGCACGGTGCCCTCGCGGGCGGCCAGGTCGACCCCGGCCAGTGCCTGCGTGGTGCCGAAGCGCTTGGTGAGGCCCTCGGCCTCGATGACGGTGGTCATGCAGCTCTCCTCTCGTCGTCGGCGCTCACGATGGAGGGGAGCGCTGGCACGGGCCGCACACGGCGCTGGCACGGCCGCGGGACCAGTGTCAGCGGGCCGTGCGAGGGTCCCCCGGTGCGCAGCGACCCCCCGGAGACCGGCGACGAGACGACCGTCCTGACCGCCTACCTGGCCTACCAGCGCGAGACGGTGCTGCTGAAGACCGACGGGCTGACCCGCGGGCAGCTGGCGCAGCCGCACCCGCCGTCGTCACTCACCCTGGCCGGCCTGCTCTCCCACCTCGCGCTGGTCGAGGAGTCCTGGGCCGTGGAGCGGTTCGCCGGACAGCCGATGCCGGAGCCGTGGGCGGCGGTCGACTGGGACGCGACCCCCGACTGGGAGTTCGAGACCGCCGTCGACCTCGAGCCGGAGGTGTTGCGCGAGCGCTACCGGGAGGCCGGCCGGCGCACCGACGCCGTGGTCGCCGCCGCCGGCGACCTCGACGCGCTGTCGGCGCAGCCGCTGCGCAACGGCAACCGGTTCAGCCTGCGCTGGATGCTGCTGCACCTCGTCGAGGAGACCGCGCGGCACGCCGGGCACGCCGACCTGCTGCGCGAGGCGGTCGACGGCACCACCGGGGAGTGAGCGCCGGGCGTCAGCCCCGCGCCGCGCCCAGCCCCAGCACCGCGGCCAGCCCGAGCGCGCTGCGCGGCGCGTAGGCCGTCCGCCACAGGCCCCCGTGGACGGCGGCGTACGCCTCGTCCTGCCACGGCTGCCCGTGCCGAGGGCCGCCGTCGGTGTGCAGGTCGTGCACCAGCAGCGCGGCCATGAGCACGTTCGACGTCGCCGGCTCGAACACCTCGACGCCGAAGCGGTGCGCCCCGGCGTAGGCCGCGGCCAGCGCCCGGTTCTTGACCACCGAGCGGGTGCGCGTGGGCGGCGCGACGTTCATCGACACCGTCGTGCCGGCGGCCCGCGCGACCGTGGCCCGCCACCGCTGCAGCCGCTTGGCCAGCGCGTAGTTCGGGCCCTGCTGGGCGACCAGGCTGTCGCTGATCCCCGGGTCGGTTCCGGGCACGTAGGCGCGCTGCAGCAGCCGGCCGGCCGAGAGCGTGCGCAGCGGGCGGCCGAGCAGCTTGCCGGCCCGCGAGCGGCCGGCGTACGCGCGGACCGAGTGCTCGACGGCGTCGCCGGGGACGGCGAAGACGTCGGTGGGCGTGGCGAGGAAGGCCAGAGCCAGGTCGGGGCGCTCCCGCTGCAGCCGCAGGGTGAGGGCGTCGACGGCCGCCGAGACCCGCACGTTCGTGGCGCCGTCGGCGTAGACGTAGTCGCCGAGCACCGGGTCGCCGGGGAGCCCGGCCACCCAGTCGCCCACGGCGGGGACCTCGCGCACCAGGTCGGCGCCCGCGGTGGTGGCGAGGTCGCCGTCGCCAGGACCGGCGGGCACCAGCAGCCGGCCGGCGCCGCGGCGGGCGGTGTCGAGGACCCGCCGCCACAGGTCCGGCCGCGGCAGGTCGACGCCGGCGACGGTGGCGCCCCAGCGCAGCAGCGCGGTCAGCGGCCCCATCTCCGCGCCGGCGCCGAGCACGACGACGGTGCGCCCGGGCAGAGCCAGCCACTCCGGGTGCGCGGTCACGGCGCGCACCGCCTCGGCCAGCGTCGGCTCGGCGATGCCGCGCTCGACCCAGGAGTCCACCTGGCGCAGCAGGTCGTCGCCGCGCAGCCGCCGGCCGTGAAAGGGCAGGGTGAACTCACGCTCGGGCTCGGCGGTGCCGGTCACCTCGCGGGTGGCCGGCGTCCGCCCCGCCGAGGCGGCCGGCAGCGCGCTCAGCGGCTGCTCGGCGCCGTCAGCGGCCACCTGCAGCCGGGCGTGGACGGCGTCCAGCCCGGCGCCGGCCACGGACAGCGCCGCCTCCGGCGAGGCCAGCCCGGCCTCGACCAGGCGGCGGAAGTGCACCAGGTAGCCGGCCCGCCAGTTGGTCTCCGTCTCGGCCGCGCGGGCGCCGGTCGGGTCGACCGGACGCAGCGCGTCGGCGACCACCGCGCGGCCGACCGCCGCGGTGCTGCGCCGCCCGTCGGGTCCTGCGGGGAAGACGACGCCGGTGTCGTCGGTGCTCACGCGGGGCTCCTCAGTCCGTGGTGGTCGGCGGCGGGTCGACCGGCGCCCCGGCCTCCAGCCAGCGCAGCAGGGTGCGTGCGCCGTACCCGGTGCCGCCCTTGACCACCTCGGCGTCGTCGGAGCCGGCCCGCGCGGGACCGGCGACGTCGAGGTGGGCCCAGGGCAGGTCGCCGGTGAACGAGCGCAGGAACAGCGCGGCGGTGGTCCCGCCCGGGTTGCCGGGCGCGTTGTTGGCGTCGGCGACGTCGCTGTGCAGCAGGTCGGCGTACTCCCCGTCCAGCGGCATGCGCCAGACCCGCTCGCCGGCGTGCAGCGCGGCGGTGGACAGCGCGGTGGCCAGCCCGTCGGTGGTGGCGTAGAGCCCCGCCGTCCGGGCGCCGAGCGCGACCTTCATCGCCCCGGTCAGCGTGGCGACGTCGACCAGCACCGTGGCGCCGAGGCGCAGGCGGGCGTGGGCCAGGCCGTCGGCGAGGACCATCCGGCCCTCCGCGTCGGTGTTCTGCACCTCGGTGGTGCGCCCGCCGACGTGCCGGACGACGTCGCCCGGCCGGTAGGACGCCCCGGACACCGCGTTCTCCGCGGCCGGGACGACCGCGGTCACCGCGACCGGGAGCTCCAGCCGGGCGGCGGCGTCGAGCGCGGCGAGCACCGCCGCTCCCCCGGCCATGTCGGTCTTCATCTCGCGCATGCCGGCGGTGGGCTTGATCGACAGGCCGCCGGTGTCGAACGTGATGCCCTTGCCCACCAGCACGGGCCGGGCGGGGCCGGCGCCGGGGGGCTGGTAGGTGGCGACGACGAGCCGCGGCGGGGACGCCGAGCCGCCGCCGACGGCCAGCAGGCCGCCGAAGCCGCCCGCGGCGAGCTCCTCGGGGCCGAGCACGGTGACGGTGACGTGCGGCAGGCCGGAGAGCCGCTCCCGCGCCTGCCCGGCCAGCCAGGCGGGGTCCTTGGTGTCGCTCGGGGTGTTGACCAGGTCGCGGGCCCAGGCGACGGCGGAGGCGGTGACCTCCCCGGCCCGGGCCGCGGCGACGACGGCGTCGTCCTCGGCGTCGGTGGCGACCACGGTGACCGTGGCCAGCCGCGGCGGGTGCGGCTTGGAGGTCTCGCGGAAGCGGTACCCGGCCAGGAGCGCGGCCTCGACCGCGGCGCGGACCTCGTCGGCCCCGGCGGGTGCGACGGCGCCGTCGAGCGGCAGGACGAGCCGGGTGGCGCCGTGCTCGGCGAGTGTCTGCGCGCGGCGCACCGCGGTGGCGACGTAGGCGCGCAGGTGCGGCAGCGTGCCGTCGCCCTGGCCGACGGCCACGACGCTGCGCGGGCGGCGTCCGGGCACCGGCAGGTTCGTGATGGCGCCGGCCTTGCCGGTGTTGCCGGTGTCGCGCAGCGCGCCGCTCAGCAGCCGTGCGGGCACGGGCGCGAGGGTGCCGAAGGCAGGCGAGGTCAGCCAGGCCGGCAGGGTGCCGCCGGACCCGACCGGGACCGCGAGCACGTCGTCCTCACCGAGGCGCGGCAGGCCGGTGAGCAGCTCGACCCGCGGCAAGGGGGCGGCCCCGGTCGCCGGCGTGCTGCCGGCGGCCGGGGCCGCGTCGTCCTGCGCGGGGCTGCCCGAGGGCAGGCTCGCGGCGACGTTCAGCTGGTCGCGCCCTTCAGTGCCTCGGAGAGAGCCGCAGCCTCGTCGGGCGACAGCTCGACGACGAGGCGACCGCCGCCCTCGAGCGGCACCCGCATGACCAGGCCGCGCCCCTCCTTGGTGACCTCCAGGGGACCTTCACCCGTGCGCGGCTTCATGGCCGCCATGCGTGCCTCCTTCGCCGACCACCCGCAACCCTGTGCAGCTGCGGTGTGGCTGTGTCTCGGTGCAGTGAGCTCCGCTACCCATGATCCCGTATCCCCGCTGCGGAACCAACCTGAGCCCCCGGGCGGGTGGCCCGGAAGCAGGTGGCGACGTGGTCGTCGACCATGCCCGTGGCCTGCATGAGCGCGTAGGCGGTGGTGGGTCCGACGAACACGAACCCCCGCCGCTTGAGCTCCTTCGCCATCGCCGCCGACTCCGGACTCGTGGCCGGGACGTCGGCCAGCGTGGCCGGGCGGGGCCGCGGCACAGTGGGCGCGAAGGACCACAGCAGCGCCGACAACCCCTCCGGGAGCTGCTGCGCGGCTCGGGCGTTGCGGACGGCGGCGGCGATCTTGGCGCGGTTGCGGACGGTGCCCGCGTCGGCCATCAGGCGGGCCTCGTCGTCGGCGGTGAACCCGGCGACGGCGTCGATGCGGAAGCCGGCGAAGGCCGCGCGGAAGGCGGGCCGCTTGCGCAGGATGGTGATCCAGGACAGGCCCGACTGGAACGCCTCGAGGCAGAGCCGCTCGAACAGCGCGTCGTCGCCGTGCAGCGGGGTGCCCCACTCCTCGTCGTGGTAGGTGACGTACTCGGGAGCGCTGTTCCCCCAGTCGCAGCGCACGCGGTCGTCGGTCGGCACGGGCTCCACGCCGCGCACGCTAGCGCCGTCCCCCGACACCACCGGGCGGCCGGTCACGCGACCGCCACCAGTGGCGCCGGGACGGTGATCTGCGACCCGTCGGGTCGCCAGGTGCACCAGGTGCCGTCCGGTTGTCGTTCGACGCGGAACCCGTGGTGGACCTTGGTGTGGTGGCGTTCGCACAGCAGGGCTGAGTTCTCCAGCGACGTCTCACCGCCGTCGATCCAGTGCACCAGGTGGTGGACGTCGCACCAGTGCGTGGGTGCTGCGCAGCCGGTGAACACGCAGCCGCCGTCGCGGAGTTCGGCCGCGCGGCGGAGGTGCCGGCCGGCCAGCCGCTGCTCGCGGCCCAGGTCGAGCGGGGCGCCGCCGGGGCCGAAGACCACGCGGGAGACGGCGCCGTCGCAGGCCAGCCAGCGGGCGCGGGCGGCGGAGATGACCGCACCGAAGCCCATCCGCCCGGCACCCGGGCCGGTGCCGGGGTCGGCCAGGTCCTGCAGCTTCACCACCAC
>NZ_FPBA01000028.1 GCF_900116515.1 Geodermatophilus amargosae | reverse complement strand
AAGACACCGACCCGGCCGAGCTGGTCCGGCTGGCCAAGATCCGCTGGCGGATCGAGCATGACTACCGCGAGCTGAAGACCGCCCTGGGCCTGGACCACTTCGAGGGCCGCACTTGGACCGGCTGGCACCGCCACGTCACCCTGGTCACTGCCGCCCAGCTGTTCCTCACCCTGCTGCGCACCAGCCCAAAAGCCCGTGTCTCGGCCTGAGCCTCTACGCCGTGCTCCACCAGCTGCAGGCCCTGCTAGCTACCTGGACCGGCACCTGCACCGTCTGCGGCTCCCACATCGACAGCCAACCTCGAGCACCGACCTAACAAAGCACTACTAGGAAGCCCTCAGAAGGTACGGCGGTGTGTCCCCAAAGGCCGCCTCAAGGACACAGCGATGGGCGGGTGGCCAGCCGGAAATCCTATATGCCCGGAGGGCATGGCAGGGCGACGCCAACCCGACGAGTCAACTGAAGTTGGGGCAGTCCCAAGAGCCAACAATCGGACTCCACGAAGAAAGGGGCAACAAGGAGTCAAGTCAACCGGGGGCAGTCCCAGGCGCTGGCAGCGAGTTCGGGCGGCATAGCTCGTCGCGCGGCTGTCGCACGAGGCCGACCAGCTTGACGGAATGTTTCGCCTATGCTCGAAGGGGAAGGCCGGCTGTAGGCACTGCCGGGAGCAAGGACAACATCAAGCAAGTTCTAGGGACCCAAGACTCTGGTCCGCAAGCATTCGATGCCTCAAGATTTGCCGACGCGGAGGCCATTGTGCTGGGCGACGGGGATCGGCCGTCGTTATGCCGTCGATCGCTACCACCAACCCCTCCTGCGCCCTATGTATTGAGGATCCAGCGGTGGAGAGGAAGAGTCGAAATGGGAGAATATGTAGTCAAGAGCGGGGCCGATTGGGAGAATCTATCGAAGGAGCACCTGACTACGGTAGTCGATCCGATTGCGCTACGGGTGGCACAGATATTCTTGCTCGGGAAGGGTCGAGCCGTCGAGGCGGCAAGCGCGGATACCAATTCCCGGCACTCCTATGATAGCTCAAGCATCGGTGATCGAACGTGGATGGGCGTCAGCGGGGATGTCAATGCGCTCATGTTGTTTTTCGACCAGATCGTGCTCAACAATCGACTGCCAGTCTTCGACTACGATGTCACGTGGGAACCGTCGACCGACCGCTCACTTTTTGATCTTGTGAACATCGTGGGACAAGATATCCTCGTCCCGGTGACGGTGAAGGACGCGGCGCACGTCGAGTGCAAGAACGCCGCCCTCAAAGTCCTCAGCGAGATGCAAGAGACGAACAATGGCCTCGTCAGCCGGGAGGCATTCGAGGACATATTGGCCGAACTGTCAGCGCTCGACTACCGCTGGACCCCCACCCTCCAAGGTGAGGGGGTACAACTTAAGCTCGCAGACCCCCGCGAACAGACGGTGGCAAGCTACCTGTTAGGTGGCCTGCTATTCGGTTCGTACGCCCAAAAGCTGGGTGGCGACCACGTGTTGCAGGCAAAGCGATGGCGTGCGCTGCTAGCATCCGGGTTGCAGAAAGAGCGGGCCAACTCTAAGTTCGAGTCGCATCTATTTAAAGAATTGAGGGCGCTCGTTCAGTCGGATGAGGAGTTCGCCGACATGAGCGCGGGGAAAGTACCGTGGACTCCAACTTTCCTTCCCTATCTCCTTTCATTCACCAAGGATCCAACACCGCTAACCGTCCTGCAACTGGCGATTGATCTCCGCCAAAACGAGGATGTGGGCGATTATCGCGCATGGCTTAAACAGGCAAATGCGGACTTCGAGCAACTGGGCAGGATTCCAACGAAGACTCGAAAGAGTCTGAACAAGGTCAAGGAGGCGGTACTGCGAAAGATCGGCGACACCGAACTCCCGGCGCCCGCAGTGGGAGTCGAGGTCACAGCCGAGATGGTCACCAATCCACTCAGTGCAGTGAAATTGAATCTGACCCCATACCTAGCGATGCTTGGCGAGTACTTTGTAGCCCCGCTGCAGAAGCAGCGGTACCGACGACTTCTCGTCCGCGCGCTTGCCGCGCACAAAGAGTATGTCTATTTGGAGCGCTCGCTGCGCGACGCATGGGAGCGAGGCTAATGACGTTCGATTGGAGGCGGTAGGCATTAGCATCGCAGCTAAGCAATTGAGAAGTGCACGGGATCCTCGACCGGAGCGATAGCCGTGCCAGGGGTCCGTTGGATTCGACGGTTCATCGAAGAACGCGACACGTTCACCGCGCGCCCAATGCAACGTCCTTATCCTCGGTGACAGACCAAGCGCTGCCCTCCGCGTCGTATCAGCGCTCGAGCTCCGCGTTGCACAAGGTGCGGCACTCGATCTTTCGGGACACGCTCCACAGCGACTTAGGGTGTTGAAGCGGGGTATGCCGACAGTGGTAGTTCAGTGAAACGTACGTCCCATGTGCGCAGGTCGGGGACTGCTGCAGCCTCAGTTGACGGCGGTTGGGACTGATCATGCCGCGATAGCGGCCTGGGGTGCGGTGAAGGCGAGTTCGTACTCGATCGGGGTGAGTTTTCCGAGGGCGCGTTGCCTGCGGCGGCGGTTGTAGGTGTGCTCGGTCCAGAACACGATCGCGGCGTGCAGCTCGTCCCGGGTGCGCCAGCGCCGGCGGTCCAGGACGTTCTTCTGCAGCAGCGCGTGCCAGGACTCCATGGCGGCGTTGTCGCCCGCGGAGGCGACGCGGCCCATCGATCCCTGCAGCCCGGCGGCGGTCAGGACGGCTCGGAAGGATCTTGCTCGAAACTGGGACCCGCGGTCGCTGTGAACGACCACCAGACCCGTCGGCTGGCGCCGGGCAACGGCCGTCCGTAGCGCGGTGACGGCCAGCTGGGCGGTCATCCGTTCGTCGATCGCGTAGCCGACGATGCGCTTGGAGCAGGCGTCCTGGACCGCGCAGAAGTAGAGCTTGCCCTCGGCGGTGGGGTGCTCGGTGATGTCGGTCAACCAGAGCTGGTTGGGTTCTGCCGCGGTGAACTCCCGCTGCACCAGGTCCTCGTGCACGGGCGGGCCTGGCTTGCGATTGAGGCCGCGCTTACGCGAGTGGACGGACCACAGCCGCTGCGACATGCAGAGTCGGTTGACCCGGTTGCGCGAGGCCCGCACGCCCTGGTCGGCGAGCTCGTCGGTGATGAAGCGGTAGCCGAACTCGGGATCGTCGTGGTGGATGTCGACCGCCCGGCGTTGATCAGGTGTGCGTCGTCCCAGTCCCGCCGGCTGACCGGGTCGGCGCACCACTTGTAGAAGGCCTGCTTGGAGCAAGCCGAGCACCCGGCAGGTCACCGTGACGGGGATGCCGTCGTCGGCGAGGTCAAGGACCAGCGGGTACATCATTTTGGGAGCACGTCACGGGCGAAGTAGGCCGTCGCCCGGCGCAAGATCTCGTTCTCCTGCTCCAGCTGCTTGGTGCGCTTGCGCAGCTCACGGTTCTCCGCCTCGAGGTCACCGCCCGCGTCAGCGGCAGCGGTCGACGCGGCTGCGCCGGACAGACCGTCCTGGCGGTCGGCGATCTTCAGTCACCGGGCCAGACAGGACTTAGAGACCCCGAAGCTTCGGGCGACCTGCGCGATCGACTGATCACCCTTGCGGGCCACCGCGATCACGTCACGCCGGAACTCCTTCGGGAACGGCTTGGGCACGATGCTGATCCTTCCAGCGAGGCCGCAGCCTCACAGGCAAGGAGTCAACCGAACCCTGGGCAGTCCCGGGTGGTGAGGGACGAGGTGGTGGCGATGGCGATGGATGTCATGCGGACCGCCTGCCTGGCCGTGGTCTGCGGCCTGCTGGTCACCGCGTGCTCGTCTGTAACGCCGGCCGCGGGCGGTGCAGCGGCGATAGCCTCCCCGTCCCCTTGCTCCCTCGGGACTGCCGCCGCCGGCCCAGAACCCTTCGCCCAGTCGGTGGACATCGGTGGACGCCGGGTCTTCCTCGACTGCCGCGGTCCGGTGACGCCTGGGCGACCGACGGTCGTCCTGGTGTCGGGCTACCACGACTCCTCAGACGTTTGGAACAGCGCGGACGTGCTGGAGCTACTGGCGCCGGCGGTGGGGCCACCGGTGCAGGAGGCGCTGGCCGAGTCCCACCGCGTTTGCTCCTACGACCGCCCCGGCACCCTGCGCTACGTCGAGGGCGTCCCCTTGACCGACCGCAGCACGCCGGTTCCGCAGCCGCGGACCCTCGAGGGCCTGGTCGGCGAGCTGCACGAACTGTTGCGCGCCGCGTCGGTGCCGAAGCCGTACGTGCTGGTCGGTCACTCCCTGGGTGGCCTGCTCGTGCAGCTGTACGGGCAGACCCACCCCGAGCAGGTGGCCGGGATCGTCTTCGTCGACGCCTTGGGCCCGACCCTGCCCGAGCTGCTCGAAGACCGGTGGCCGATCTACCGTGACGCCCTGGGTATGCCGCCGGCCCAGGTGCCCTCGCTGAGCGATCCCGACGCCGAGCGAGTCGAGCTCGACGCAAGTATCGCGCAGGTCCAGGCCGCCCCAGCTCTCCCGGCGAGGCCGCTGGCCGTGCTGACCAAGACGGAGCCGTTCGCCGGCCTCACCGACCTCCCCAGGCTGTCCGCAGCCGAGATCAACGAGATCTTTCAACGCGCCGAGGACCACTTTGTCGCGCTTGCTCCCGCCACACCGCAGGTCTTCGCCACCGGCAGCGATCACTACATCCAGTTCTCCCAGCCCGATCTGGTCGTGTACTCCACCGAGCTGGTCCTCGGCCGCACCCCGGGCTCCTGAGTCCAAACCGGTCCGTCCGACTTCGTCACCGCATCACGCGTTGGCAGCGGGTCAACGATGGCCGGGCCGTCCTGCAGTGAGCGGCGCTCGGTCGTACTCCTGTGCTGGCTGCACAAGCGCCCCGATCGCCACGACCAGCCACACTTGCCGAGCTCTGTCGCGGCGGTTCCATGCGACGCCACCCTCCAGGGCTCGGGTGAGCATCCGGCGGGCCAGCTCCGGCTTGGTGACGACCGGCACGGCATCGTCGATGTCGGCAGCCAGCGCCTGGTCGCGGTCGTCGGTCGAGGCCTGAACCGCCCCGGTGAATCCAGAGACTTGGGTGGCGGTCCCTGCCGCGGCCGCGGGGCGGTGCAGCATTCAGGGCAGACCATGGGAGCACCAAGAGCGTTGCTGGTCTTGCACCGCCTCGTCGACAAGCCCGCGACGCTTGGCGTGCGGGCCCGGGTGTCAGCAGGTGGGTGCGCTCAGCTCGCCGGTGGTGGTGAGGTCCACGCCGCAGGCGCCGAAGTCGGCGCGGGAGAGGTCGCGCACCACGCCCAGCGCTTGCTGGGCGGGATCGAGCTGGGCGAGTCCTGGGTCGACCATCACGGTGCTGACCAGCTGGCCGGAGTGCCAGGTCCCATCCGCTGCCAGCCGTAGCGTGACGATGCCGCCGATGCCCGCCGGGCCGTCGTTGGAGAGGGTGCGGTAGCCGGTGAAGTTGCCCATGCTGTAGGCGATCAGCCGTCCGCGGTACCACTCCATACCCCGCAGCACATGTGGACCGGCACCCAGGACCGCGTCCGCGCCGGCGTCGATCACCGCACGGGCGAAGGCCATGGCGTCCCCCCGGTTCTCGCCGAGGAAGATCTCAGGGCCCGGGCGGACGTGGGCCTGGTCTGCACCTTCCGCGCCGGCGTGGATGGAGACCAAGACCACATCTGCCTGCTCGGCGGCCTGACCGACGAGCTGCTGTGCGGCGGGGATGTCGAGCAGGCTCTGGGCCCAGCCGTAGGGGGCGAAGCCGAGGATCGCCACTCGCAGGGACCCGATGTCCTGCAGGGTCACCTGTCCGGGCATGCCGGTGTACTGCAGACCCGCCGCCGTCAGCGCCGCCTGCGAGTCGCGCAGGCCGGCGTCGCCGAAGTCGTGCGCGTGGTTGTTCGCCAGGTTGATGACGGTGAACCCGGCCTCGCGGAGCCATCCTGCATATGACGGTGGAGTTCGGAAGGCGAAGCAGCCACTGCTGTTCGCGCCGCACTTGGTCGACGTCGCGATGTCGGTGAGGGCCTGGTCCAGGTTGCCCAGCACGACGTCTCCGGTGAGCCGGTCGGCGACGGCATCGAACAAGTGACGTCCATTGTCGGGAGGCAGCTCTAGCGTCGCCCCCATGATGACGTCGCCGACGGCACTGACCTCCACGCTCGTGGGCTGATCCTCAGGCTCTCGGGCCCCGGCGCTGGGCGTCGCCTGGTCGGCGGACGCACCGGTCGAGGTACTAGCCGTCGAACCCTGGCCCGCGGACGTGACGGCAGGACCGCCGGGTGAGCATGCGGTGATCAGCAAGGTGATGACCACGGTCAGCAGCGGCCAGAGCAGCTTCGTCGAAGCCGACCGCGCCGCGTGTGGCGATGGGCGTCGGGCCGCCTTCGTCGCCGGGTCTGCGTGTCTCGGTGAACATCCTGCCCGGCGCATACCCGGAATGGTCGAGCAGGTCGGCGCCCGGACGAGCCGGGTCTGCATGGTCAGCCCCTGCGAGGACATCCTGTCTGCGTGGCAAGCACGGCCTGCTGCCGGATCCTCACCCGAGGAGGGCTGCCCGGGTCGCCTTGGCTGACCGCAACAACATCCGCAGCACGGCAATCACGCGCACACCGACCGGTCAGCGGTGTGGGATGGCGATGACGGCGGGGCTTCGACGGCAGCAGCGGAGCGGCCCCCTCCCATAATCCGTCAGGTACGAGCTTCTCGACCACCCAGGCCAGCCTGCTCAGGACCCGCCACCTCCTGTGACAGCCACGCCGACGTCATAGTGAGACGATTCGAGATCCGCGGGTTGCGAGTTCAACCCCACGGGCCCACCGCATGACCTCAGGTCAAACGCGTACTCCACGGCCCCGCCGATGCGGCGGACCTGGGCGCCTGGCGGCGGGAGTTGACCTCCGCGTATGTCTTCATGACTCTGTGCACGAGTAGGCCATCGCTTCCTCTGGTGCGCAGGCTCGTACTTCATCCTCCTCGCGCATCTGACATGGCAGTGGTGTCTCCTTCCGGTCGAGGTGTATCAGCCGGCGTGGGGGACGAGACGCCGCGGCCGGATCCGCTGGCAAGATCCCCGGCAGTGAGGAGCCGCCATGCCGACCACCGCCCCCGTCTGGGTCCTCGACGAGGACGAGGCGGTTGAACTGCTGGCCTACCTGATCACCGCCGCCCGCACGCAAGTGGACGAGGCGGCGGAGTACGGCCCGATGCGGCTGCTCACCGCCGCTCACCGGCTCGCCGAACAGATCGCGCCGCGCTCCTCGAGAGCAACCGCCGCCTTCGTCCACGACGAGCTCGACCAGGTCCCCCAGCTGGCCGTGCCCCGCACCGGACGCGAGGAATACGTCGCACGCCTCGACGAGCTGTGTCGGTCACTCGCCGCCCACCTGAGCGCCCGGTGGGCATCGGACCGAGCGGGGCCGGCATGACCGGCGTCGGCGCGGACGCGGAGCGCGGCGCGGCTGTGCTCGCGGCGATCCGCAGCCGCCGGGTGGTGCGTGCGATGACGGCGGAGCCGGTCGAGCGCCACGCGCTGGAGACCATCCTCGACGCCGCCCGCTGGGCGCCCACCGCAGGCAACCGGCACCTGCAGCGTTTCGTCGCCACCGACGACCCCGCGACGCTGCGGGTGCTGCGCGCGGTGTCGCCAGGAATGCTTCAGCACCCGACCGCCGCCATCACCATCTGCACCGACCACGCTCTCGCGGCCAGCTACGGCTTCCCGTCAGACGCGCCCGGCCTGCGCATCGACGTCGGCACGGCGGCGGCGACCCTCATGCTGGCCGCGCACGCGATCGGCATCGGAGCCGGGCCCGTGACCTCGTTCAGTCACGCCGCGGTTGCCGTCGCCCTCCGCCTACCGGAGAGCTGGGTCCCCGAGCTAGTCGTGTGTCTCGGCCACCCGCGGCCCGGCGGCCCAGCACCAATCCGCGGCCGGCCCCACCTGACCTGGCGCGACCTCACCACATGGGTCCCGCCCGACCGCCGCCCCGGCGCGGACGCACCCGAGCCCCCACAAAGCGCCCCCTAACGGCGTTCACCGTCGCCGACCACCTGGCCGACCGGCGGAAGATGGTGAAGCCGATCGCCTCCATCCAGCGCAGGGCGGCCGGGGCGTCGCGGTAGCTCAGGTAGGCGGCCAGTCGCGCTCCCATGGCGCGCAAGCTAATACCGCGACAGGCAACGTTCGCCCTGAGCGTCTCCCCCAGGGACACCCGTGACGACAGACGGCAGACTTTCGCGCAGCTCCGGGCGCGCTGGGACGAGTCGCCCTGACCGGACCTCCTCGCCCGCCGCTGTCCGGCGCGAGACTGCGACCCTGCGGGGCGTGGCTTCCAACTCACCGGACCCGGGGGCGCCGCGGTTCCCTCGGGGGACACCGGAGTTCGACCGCGCGCTCGCGTTCTTCGACGCGACCTACGCCGTCGCCCTCACCCTGCTGGTCACCACGCTGGACGGCATACAGGTGCCGGGCGCCTGGGCCGACCTCGCCGCCCTGTGGGCGGCGATCGGGAACGAGATCGTGGCCTTCTTCCTGGCCTTCGCCATCGTCGCCTTCTACTGGCGCTCAAACCACGCCTTCGTCGCGCGGCTGCACCACCTCAGCGGGCGCCTCATCACCGTGAACCTCGTACTGCTCGCGTTCGTCGTGCTGCTGCCGTTCAGCACCGACGCACTCGGGGAGCACCAGGAGCCGCTGGCAACGGCCGTCTTCGCCGGGAACGTCGCGGTGATCTCCTCGACGGAGGCGGTGATGTCCTTGCTGGCCTGGCACAGAGGGCTGATCAGCGCGCCGCCGTCACCCCGGCGGATACGGCTCGAGCTGGTGCCCCAGCTCGTCCCCCCGGCGTTCTTCCTCGCGTCGATCCCCGTGGCGTTCCTGGTCTCCTCCTCCGCCGCCCGGCTGTCATGGCTCGCGCTCGTCGTCCTCGGCCCCGTGGTCGGCATCCTGGTCAGTCGCCGCGCCCCCTGATGTGCCCGCGCGGCGCGTGTGTCCCGTAAGCCGCCTTCAAGGCGAAGTTGCCTGACGCGGTGCTAATGACAGGGCGCCTCTCGTAAAAAGGGACCAGGAGGCCATTGAGACATCGGCGCGATGCCGCCGATGACGCCGACGGGCTCCGCTAGTTCATCCGCCGTTGAGTCGGCCCCGGCGCCGCGCCGTGTCCGGGCGTCCGCGAGCCGGAGGGGAGGGGTGAGGCGGCGATGGCGACCACCACCTTGCCGCGCACCTGCCCGGAGCCCGCGTGCTCGATACCGGAGGCCACGTCCTTCAGTGCCACGACGCGGTAGAGCGGGACGCGCAGGCGGCCGGTGTCGATGAGGTGGGCCAAGTGGGTGAGGTCGACCGGTGACCGCCGCGTCGTGACAGCGGTCGCGCGCGGTCCACTGCCCGGGCGGAGTCCGCGCACCGTGTCGGGGGACAGTGGCCGGGTCGACACCAGGACGCCGTCGGAGGTCAGCGCGGGCCGCACCGCGGCGAATCGCAGCGCACCAGGCGCGTCGAGCACGACATCCCACCGCTGGTCACCGGCGAGGACGTCGTCGCGGCGCCGATCCACGACGACGTGGGCACCGAGATCGCGGACGAAGTCCGCACGCGCCGAGTCGGCGACCGCGGTGACGTGAGCGCTGGCGAGCCGGGCGAGCTGCACGGCGTAGGAGCCGATCCCCCCGGCCGCCCCGACGATGAGATCCCGCGGAGCGGCCCGGGATCGCGGCCGCCTGTTCGAAATCGACCGTGCGGGAGTGCGGGCGATGCGGTGCTAGGTGTACTGACCCGAGACGTTGGTCGGGGGCGTGTGAACCGCCCCGGCGAGTCCGGAGACTCAGGATTGTGAGACCCCGACCGTCTGCTGGGCGGGGTGTTGACCGTAGAAGACCTGCTCGTACTCGACCGGGGTCAGGTCGTGGCAGGCGGTGTGCAGCCGGCGGTTGTTGTGCCAGTCGACCCACTCCAGCGTCGCAAGCTCGACGTTGTCGAGTCCCTTCCACGGCCCGCGGCGGTGGATCAGCTCGGTCTTGAACAGCCCGATCTGGGTCTCGGCCAGCGCGTTGTCCAGCGCGTTGTCCAGCGCGTCGCCGACCGTGCCGACGCTGGGGGCCGCACCGGCGGCCGCGAGCCGCTCGGTGAACGCGATGGAGGTGTATTGCGACCCGGCGTCGTGGTGGCACACCAGCCCGGACAGGTCGGTCACTCCGTCTCGGCCGCGGGTCCAGATCGCCTGCTCGAGCGCGTCGAGCACCAACTCGGTCTTCATCGAGGTGGCCGCCCGCCAGCTCAGGATGCGCCGGGAGTGGGCGTCGAGGACGAAGGCGACGTAGACGGTGCCCGACCAGGTCGCCACGTAGGTGAAGTCGGCGACCCAGACCGCATCCGGACGGGCCTGAGAGAACCGGCGTTGCACCAGGTCGGCCGGCCGCGCGGCGGCCGGGTCGGGGATTGTGGTGCGTCGCCGGCGGCCGCGGCGGGCGCCTTCCAGGCCGAGGTCGCGCATCAGCCGCTCCACGGTGCAGCGGGCGACGCCGATGCCCTCGCGGTTGAGCGCCAACCAGACCTTGCGGGCGCCGTAGACGCCGTAGTTGGCCGCGTGCACCCGGGCGATCTCGGCCTTCAGCTGCTCATCCCGATCGACCCGAGCCGAGCGGCGGACGCGGGTGTCGTAGTAGGTGCTGGGGCGATCGGCGTTCCGTGCTCGGTGAGCACCCGGCAGATCGGCTCGACCCCCAGCGCAGCCCATCGTCGGTGCGCCAATCGGCGTGGGTCTCGATAAAGCTCACGAGGTCCGCTGTGGCTGGTCGAGCTCGGCCGCGAAGAAACCCGCCGCCGCCTTCAGGATCTCATCCGCCCGGTGCAGTTCACGGTTCTCCGCCCGCAGCCGGCGCAGTTCGGCGGACTCTTCGCTGCTCACCCCGGGTCGGACGCCGTCGTCGACCTCCGCCTTACGGACCCACGTGCGCACCGTCTGGGTCGAGCCGATGCCCAGCTTCTGCGCCACCGAGCGCATCGCCTCCCACTCGGTGGCGTGGTCCGGCCGGGACTCGGCGACCAGGCGTACCGCCCGCTCCCGCAGCTCCTGCGGATACCGGACGCTTCGATCTGCCACGACTCCATCCTCCTCAAGGACTGGAGTCTCCGGACTCGCCGGGGCGGTTCATCCCCGTGGGGGTTATCGGGTTTGATGCGTCTATGAGGGAAGCGACCCAGAGGGTGGAGGCGCGGATCGCGGAGGAGTTGCTGCGATTGACCCGGTCCCGCCGGGTTGGTGGCCAAGTGGTTCCGCCACCGGCCTACGTCCGGCGCCATGCGGTCGAGCATGCAGCGGCTGGTCGGGTTCTGGACGATCGATTCTTGTCTCTGGATTTCTTACCGTTCACCGATGCGGCTAGGTTGCGGCCCCTGGTCATCGGACGGTCGCAGAGGATCGACGAACAGGATGCTGGTAGTTCGGATCTGCTGGAGGCATGGCGCCGCGCTGTGCACGTTTGGAGTTGAGATGATCCTGCCGCGAACGCCGATGCGCTCAGCTTCTGGTCCGCCGCCTTCGGAAGGCCGCAAGAGCCCAGCTTGATGGGAGGGCTGTGGCTGACGCGCTGGGCTCGATGCCGTATTGGAAGCGGGGAGATTCTTGCTCGGCACCCCCAATCGGTGACGGCGGTGGCCACGGTGGTGCTGCCCGACGGGCGCCCGGTCGCGGTCACCAGCGGCGCCGACACCACGGTGCGGATCTGGGACTTGACTAGTGCCGCCCCGGTCGGGGAGCCGCTGACCGGACACACCGACGTGGTGCGGGCGGTGGCCACCGCGGTGCTGCCCGACGGGCGCCCGGTCGCGGTCACCGGCGGCGCCGACACCACGGTGCGGATCTGGGACTTGACTAGTGCCGCCCCGGTCGGGGAGCCGCTGACCGGCCACACCGGCGCGGTGCGGGCGGTGGCCACCGCGGTGCTGCCCGACGGGCGCCCGGTCGCGATCACCGGCAGCGACGACGACACGGTACGCATCTGGGACCTTGAGCAGATGGCAATGGACGGACAACCCATCCGCATCCCCGATAGGCTAATGGCGCTGGCGGTACAAGCGATGTCAACGAGCGTATACATCACCCTGGTCGGCCCAGGGATGATCGTTATAGATTTTCCGCGCAATGCGATATAGGTAGGCCGTTCTGCGAGTCAACCTTTTTGCAGTGCCGCTCATGGCCTGATCTCACGACCTTGGCCCAGCTAAGGCTGCCGGCAATGAAACTGCAGCGGCATACACTTGAGGCTGGCGCGGAAACCGCAGCGCTAGGCTGCATTGTCTTCCTCGCAGCAGCCAGTACCTGCCGCACGCCGTCACCAACGTCTTGGCTAGGTACAGCTGAGGCGCGTCTCCTAACGACCTCGTGCATGGTTAGCGGAGCAGCTTGCTCGTGACGGACGGAGCAGGGTCGTGGTGTGTCCAGGACGCTGCTTCGCGCCGCCGCTGTTGCCGATCGCCGGTCGACCGGACTGTCCCGGCAGGTCCTGGCTGAGCTGGTCACCGAGGTGGGGCCGCGCTGGCAGGCGCCAGGACGCACGGCTGGCCGATCGGCCGCGTCAGCGGGCGGTCGGGGCCGGTGCCCGGCATCGGCTGGTGTTCATCGACCGGTTGCTAATCACCCTGGTGCATCTGCGCCACAGGATCACCCATGACGTATTGGCCTGCTGATTCGGGGTGCCCCGCTCGACGATCACCCGCGCGGTCGGAGAGTTCCGCCCGCTGCTGGCTGAGCGCGGCTGCACCGTCGAAGGCGGGGTCCGGCTGCGCACCCTGGCCGACGTGATCACCCACCTGGGCGCCACCGGGCGGGTCGGCCTGCTGGATGCCACCATGGTCCGAGTGCGCCGCCCGGCGGCCCATCGGGCCGGTCGCTATCGGTTCGTGTCCGGGAAGGCCCGGGTCAACACGGTCAAGGCGCTGGTCCTCACCGACCCCGCCGGGCGGCTGCTGTTCTGCGGACAGCCCCGCCCCGGCTCCGTCCACGATCTGACCCAGGTCCGCCAGGCCGGCCTGGTCGAGCTGCTGACCCTCATCCTCGGTGTCATCCTGCTGGCCGACGCCGGCTACCAGGGCCTGAGCACCCAGACCGCCGGCGCGGTGCTCACGCCACGGCCGGTCTAGCGAAAGAACCAGATCCCGGTCTTCCCCGCCGTCGCCGCCGCGCACGAAGCCGAACGCCGAGCTCACGCCTCGCAGCGCATCCACGTGGAGCACGGCATCAGCCACCTGAAGAACTGGCGCGCCCTGTCCCGACACCTCGGCAGACGCGAACACCTCGACACGATCCTGCCCGCGGTCGCCGGCCTCGTCTACAGCCAGGAACGAGCCCCACGACCCGACCAGCCTCACCGCCCGCCAAACGCGCTGCCGGCCGGCACCGCCGCGTGATCGACCTGGTCCTGAATAGGTCGACGACGGCCCGCGGCTAACCATGCACGAGGTCGTAAGTTGCAGCTATCCTCTGCACAATGGGAATTCGAGCGTCAATGAAGGCGCCTCGACAATCTCAAGGGCTCTCGGACGACGTGCTAATGCGTCCAGGCCCCTGGCGCGTGGAAATGATCTTGTTGCAGTTACCCCGCCTACCAACGAGTCAACGAGGTGGGCGACCGATGCGGCGCCACCACTACCGGACTGCCCGTCACCCCCGACTGAGCAACCGGTGATCCTGCTGCCGCTGCCGGACATCAACGCGCGTCTGATGGGGGAGACCGTGGGCCTTTCCGCCTGCGCCGCGCAGGGTGATCCCGGCGTCGGCCCAGCCGTGCATGGCAACGGCGGTACTGGGGACGTCAGGGGCGTTGTTATGGTCGCCACTGGTTTGTCGCGGAGTTCACACTCAGGAGGCACCATCTTATGTCGAGGGCCCCGGTGCTCCGTCGCTCCCTGACCGGCTGGGGACGGACCTCACCCAGTATGGCGAACCTCGTCTTGGCCAGCGGCGAGGTGGACGTCCGGTTGGCGGTGCGGGATGCAGGGACCCGCGGTGTCCTGGCCCGCGGGCTGGGTCGTAGTTACGGTGACTCCGCTCAGAACGGCGGCGGCACCGTCGTCGACATGAGCGGACTCGCCCGCATCCTCTCCGTCGACACCACCACCGGCCATGTCGTCACCGAGGCTGGGGTGTCGCTAGACACCCTCGTCCGGGTACTCCTGCCGCTGGGCCTCCTCGTGCCGGTACTACCCGGCACCCGCCAGGTCACGGTGGGTGGGGCGATCGCCGCCGACATCCATGGCAAGAACCACCACGTCAAGGGCAGCTTCGGCAACCACGTGGCCGCGATGGACTTGCTATTGGCCGACGGCAGCGTGCGAACGCTGACGCCCCAAGGCGCGCCGGAGCTCTTTTGGGCCACGGTCGGGGGCATGGGCCTGACGGGCATCATCCTGCGCGCCACCGTCGTAGCGACTCCGGTCGACAGCGCTTACTTCGTCGTCGATACCGAACGCACCCGCGACCTAGACGACTTAATGGCCCGCCTGCAGGCCGACGATGACGAGTACGACTACTCGGTCGCGTGGATCGACCTGGTCGCCCGGGGGGCGGCGATGGGCCGCTCCGTGCTCACCCGCGGTTGGTCGGCCCGCGCCGACCAATTGCCGCAGAGGTTGCGAGGCCAGCCCTACCACTTCGCCTCGCGTTCGCTGTTCACTGCCCCGAACATCTTTCCCTCGGGGCTGCTGAACAAGGTGACGATCGCGGCATTCAACGAGGCCTACTACCGCAAGACGCCCCGAGAGCAGCGCGGCGCCATCCAGAGCATCGGACAGTTCTTCCACCCGCTTGATGTCGCTAAGCACTGGAACCGCATCTACGGGCAACGGGGCTTCCTGCAGTACCAGTTCGTCGTGCCCTTCGGAGCCGAGGACGCCATGCGCCGGGCTGTGGAACGGCTGTCCACGGCTGGCGCCGCGTCGTTCCTGGCCGTGCTGAAGCGGTTCGGCCCGGGCAACCCCGGCCTTCTGTCCTTCCCGACGCCCGGGTGGACGCTGGCACTAGACATCCCCGTGGCACCGGGCCTGGGCCGGTTGCTGGACGAACTCGACGACCTCGTGCTGTCCGCAGGCGGGCGTCTCTACCTGGCCAAGGACTCCCGCGCCCAGGCGGAGACCCTGCATCAGATGTATCCGCGCATCGACGAGTGGCGCACGGTCCGAGACCAGGTGGACCCCGCCCAGGTGTTCAGCTCAGACCAGGCCAGGAGGTTGTTCCTGTGATCGATGCTGTCGGTGACGTGCAGAAGGTGCTGCTCCTAGGCGGTACCTCCGAGATCGGCATGGCGCTGCTGCGCCGCCTAGCCGGGGAGCGCAGGATCACCGCCGTGCTCGCCGGACGGCCCACGCCGGGCTTGGACGACGCTGCCGGCGCGCTCCGGAGCGAAGGGCACCAGGTCGAGGTCGTCCACTTCGACGCTGAGGACGGCGGCACGTGGGCACCTGTCATGGGGAAGGGATTCGCCAGCGGCGACGTGGACGTCGTCGTAGTGGCCTTTGGCCTGCTCGGCGACGCCGAACGCGCCTGGCAGGAGCCGGATGTCGCAGCGCGACTGGCCACAGTCAACTACACGGCACCGGTCACCATGGGGGTGGACGCCGCTGGCCGCCTGCGCGCGCAGGGCCACGGTGCACTCATCGTGCTGTCCAGCGTGGCCGGTGAGCGCCCACGCCGCACCAACTTCGCCTACGGGTCCGCCAAGGCGGGGCTAGACGCCTTCTTCACCGGGCTGCGCGAAGCCCTGCGTCCGGACGGGATCCGGGTCGTCGTCGTCCGCCCTGGCTTCGTGAGGACGAAGATGACTGCGGGCCTGGACGCCGCTCCACTTGCCGTCGACGCCGGGCAGGTCGCCGAGGCTTCGGTGTCTGCGCTGCTCTCCGGCAAGGAAACGGTGTGGGTGCCGGCGCCGATGCGCTACGTGATGTCAGTCCTTCGCCACTTGCCGGCGACCGTCTTCAGACGCCTCCCGATCTGACCCTTCCCCGCTGAGCCCCCACGTCCGTGGCGGCCAGGGAAGCTGCGCCGGGCGGGAAGACGAAGGTCCGGAAGGCCCAGAACCGGAAGGCCGTGGCCAAGCCCATGCCCACCACGTTCGCCGACAGGTTGTCGACCAGCGGGCTGGTCCAGCCGAGCACGTGGTGAGTGATCACCAGGCAGAAGTACTGAATTCCAGCCGCCAGCAAGCTGACCAAGAAGAACCGGGCGTACTCGCGTCCGATTCGGGAACTGCGCCGGTGTCGCCAGGTGAACCACCGGCTGCCGGCGAAGGCGACCCCGATCGCCACGAGGCTAGATGCGACTTTCGCCCAAGTCGAGGCGAGTTCCGCGCCGAGGAGCAGCGCGTTGAACACCGCTACGTCGGTCAGGTATGCCGCCAGGCCGGTCACCGCGAAACGGGCCAGCTCACCGAATCGCTCCGAGCCGCTCGGCGCAGGGCTCATGCGTATACCGCGGTCGCGACCACGGCCATCCAAATCCCACCAAGCACGAGCAGCACTCGGTCGTGCAAGACGATGTCGTCGGGCTCTTCGGCCGTGCCTGCGTCGACGTCAATGCCGAATCTCAGAATCGCCAGCGTGAAGGGGACTACGGATACCACGCTCCACGGTGGGCGGGTCACCTCGGCCACCTCGAACGACCACAGCGCGTAGGTGAGGACCACCACGGTCGCGGACAGCGTCCATACGAACCGCAGGTAACTCGTCGTATACCGCTGCACCACGCGCCGGACCTGCCCACCGGTGCGCTCCCCCATCCGCGCCTCGCCGTAACGCTTCCCGCTGGCAATGTAGAGGGAGCCGAACGCCGTGGTGAGCAGGAACCATGAAGACAGCGGCAGGCCGGCGGCCACGCCGCCGGCAAGGGCGCGCAACATGAACCCGGACGCCACGCAGGCCAGCTCCACGACCGGCTCGTGCTTCATGCCGAAGCAGTACGCCAGCTGGATGGCGTAGTAGACCGCGACCGTCACCAGCAGCGCGGGCCCGCCGAGCGCTGCCAGTGACAGAGCCACAACGGCCAGTACGGCGGCCGTCCCCAGCGCCGTGGGCACCGAGACCACACCCGCAGCGATCGGTCGGTGTCGCTTCATCGGATGTGCGCGGTCCGCCTCGACATCCCGTGAGTCGTTGATGAGGTAAACGCTCGAACTGATGAGGCAGAACGCGACGAAGGCGAGAAAGACACCCACGAGGTTCACGTCGCGCAGGGCCGCTCCCGCCGGCAGCAGGGAGGCAAAAACGAGGACGTTCTTGGTCCACTGCCGCACCCGCATCGCACGCAGCAGACCGGGCGCAGCGCTACGCGCGGTCGCTTTTACCTGGGTCAGAGCGCTCACCGCTGCAGCGCCGTACGGCAGCGCTCACTGGCAGCGCCGATCGTGACACCCAGGGCTGCGCCGGACAGCACATCAGTGAGGTAGTGCACCCCGAGCACCATCCGCGACCAGGCCATCATCGCCGGGAGCGCGAACGCCCAGCGGCCCACGAGCGGAGCGAGCACCACGGCGGCCGTCGTGGTGGACGCTGCATGCGAGGAGGGGAAGCTCCACCGGCTCGGCGTCTGGACGTGCACGGTGACGGCGTCGTGGCGCGGCCGCACTCGTCGCACAAGGCGCTTGACCACGACGCTGGCGGCATGGGAGACAAGAACCGCGACCCACGCGCGCACCCAGTCCTCACGCCGCTCGCGGTCCGCAACAGCTCCCAACGCGGCGACAGACAGCCAGGCGCCGGCGTGCTCACCGGCGTGGCTGAGGCCGCGTGCGGACGCGAGGCCGAGCGGACGCCCGGTGGCCCGCTGCAGGATGATGAGAAGCCTTGTCTCAACATCCATGGTCAGACCTCCGGCATGTCGGTGCGACGTCGCCGCGCGATGGCTCTACATCGTCCGCAACCACCGCGCACTCTAGGCGTCACAGCGCCGATCACGACGCCGGGGGAGCCTGGCTGACACGGACACCTACACTCAACCGCTGCCGTTGCGAGGCGCGGCACCAGGAGTACCCGGGGTCTGTCCTGCGCGCAGCCGCCTTCAGTACCAGCGAGTCCGAAGGCGGGAGCCCTCCGCCCGCGACGTGGGGAAACAGCATGAACTCAGCCCCGGTAGAGCAGGTCGCCCACCCTGGCCACGACCCCCTCGGCTCCGAGAGACGGGAGCGGGCTGGCTGGGTGGTACCCGCCGCCGCATGGGTGGGATGGCCTGCCGCTGCTCTCCTGGCTGCGGCGTTGCTCCCTGCCCCCACTCCCGCCCGGACCCACTACCAGGTGGCCGCCCTGGCACTGCTGATGGCAGTGGGAGTGGCGTGGACCCTGGGTAAGAACGATCGGCGTGCTCACCACACAGCCGCCGCACTCACGGCGACGTTCCTCCCCGGGCTGACCCTCATCGCCCTCAACGGCACTGACTGGTACTTCGCCGGAGTGCAAGGGGACCAGTCCTTCCGGCTGGAGTACACGGCTCGATTCGCCGAAGACCCCACCGCGCTGACGGACTACACCTACCGAGGAGTGCCGGCCTTCTACTCCCCGGGCTGGTTCTGGGTCACCGGGGTGGTGGGCAACCTGCTCAATACAACGCCGTGGCAGGCGTACAAGTGGGTCGCGATCGCTTCGCTGTGGACGGCCTCGGCGTTGACCTTTGTCGCGTGGCGCGCCACCTGCAGTACTCGGCTTGCAGCCCTGTTGACCCTGGTCACCACGCTCGGGCTCCCTTCACAGGGAAGCGCATGGCTTGGATTGGAGACGCTGCAGTCCGCAGCGTACGAGCCCTACGCATGGCTAGTCGCCAGCGTCATCCCACCCCTCCTAGCGTGGGCGGCAACGACCGATGGGCCGCTGTCGGCTCGGCGGGGTGTCGGGCTGGGACTAGTCCTGGGCCTGGCCGCCTGGTGCTACTTGCTCTACGCGGGGCTGGCCGTCCTCGCCCTCCTCCTCTTGACCGCGGTTCGGCGTAGCGCGGTCAAGTGGCTTGAGCTGGTCCTCGCTGGAGTTGTCAGCGTGGTCGTCGTCGCCCCGTGGCTGGGGCGATTCGCGCTCGCGTGGGTGAGGGAAGGCATGCCCCCGGCGGCGGCGACGACGTACGTCAACGACGGATCGTTCGGGCTACTCGCCCTCCGTCCCAGCGCCAGCCCGTGGTTCCTGCTCGCCGCGCTCGGCGCCGTGGTCCTGCTCAGCCTCCGTCATCTGGACCGCCGTCTGGGCGGTGTGGGATCCGTGGCGGCGGCCGTGCTCGTGCTCACCGTCGCCCAGCTGGCCCTGGGGCAGACCGGTCGGGGTGTCCTCCTCCATAAGCTCCTGCAGGTGCTCGCCCTGGCACTGCTCACCGCCGGCACGCTGGGCGTGGTCCTGCTGGTGCGCCAGCACGCCACCGTGCGGCTCGGACCGGCGGCGGACCGGGTGGGCCGCCAAGCCGTCCGCGCCGGGTTGCTCCTGATCGTGGGGTTCGGCGCGTCGGGTCACGCGTCGGAGTGGGTCGCCTCCGACCTCACCAGGATGGCCGCCGACGAGCGTTATCCCGACGGGCGCTTCCCCGTGGCCGCGAGCCGCGAGGCCCGAGCGGCGCCAGAGTCCGCGGAGCCGCCGGTGGCCGAGATCGTCACTGCGGTCGAGCAGCTGACGGCGGAGGCCGGCCACGACGGGATCCCGGTGGTGCTTACCGACGAAGTGCCCTTCCTGGCCCTGACCAACTGGTACGGCTACCAGCAGTGGTGGGAGCTGTACGCCAATCCGCTGAGCGGATACGCCGAGAGGCGGGCGTTTCTGGAGGACCTCGCCGGAGGATCCGCGCCCCGCATCGTCGACGAATTGCGGAACGCGCCGGATGGCCCAGACGTTCTCATCCTGCGAGAGGAGGCAGGCATGCTCGTCTACCGCTCTTCAACCTGGGATCCTCTTGCCGCAGAGACGAGGGCCTGGGAGATCCGCTTCCCGGCTGAGATCATCACCGACCCTAACGCCGTCAGCCGAGCTGTGGGTCCTTGGCGCGTCGTCGCCCTTCGTGAGTAGCGCCGGTGCCCGGGAACGGTAGCTGTAGCGCTCGTGACGTGGTTGATGTGATGCGGCCGATCGGGGGCGTCCGCCGAGCGCGGTGTGGGGGCGGTGATGGTTGCAGGTGTGCAGGCAGCCAGGCTAAGCCTCGGCCTGCTGCTGACCTACGCTGAAGGATCGGGCGTAGGTCCCTTCGGTCAGCAAGGTGCGGGTGGGCCGTTGGAACCGCCCCGGGTTCAGAGGAGGCCTTGGTCCGCCCCTTGTTTCGCGGAGTCCGTGTTCAGCCCCTCTTTGCGTGGAGTCGGATTTGTTCATGTATCCCTTCGCGGTATTGCAACCTGCCGGCAACGTGTGGGGAGCACGGCTCGCGTAGATTGCGCCGATGTGGTCCTACCGGCGTTCGCGGTCCGCCGTTCTGGGGAGGCTGGCGACGGCGGTGGTGGTGGCCGGGGCGCTGGTAGCTGCAACGCTGCTGCCCTGGATGGGAGGAATCGGTCTTCTAGTGCAGAACTCGGCGACGTTGGCCGGCGGGCTGCCTCCCGCGCTGACCGAGAGCGTGTCGGGGAACAGCCGGGTGCTGGCCGCCGACGGGTCGCTGATCACGAGCTTCTACTCCAACGACCGCACCCCGGTGCCTGGCGACCGGATCGCCGCGGTGGTGAAGCAGGCGCTGGTCGACATCGAGGACGCGCGCTTCCACCAACACAACGGCCTGGACGTGCAGGGCACCCTGCGCGCCGCGGTGACCAACGCCGCCGCCGGGTCGGTGCAGGAGGGCGGCTCGACGCTCACCCAGCAGCTGGTCAAGCAGACCCTGCTGGAGACCGCCGACACCGCCGAGGACCGGCAGGCGGCGACCGAGCAGGACGGGCAAGCCGGTGTGGCGCGCAAGCTGCGCGAGGCCCGCCTCGCGCTGGCCCTGGAGGAGACCGCCTCCAAGGACGAGATCCTCACCCGCTACCTCAACATCGTCTACTTCGGCCAGGGCGCCTACGGCATCCAGGCCGCCGCCCAACGTTACTTCAGCGTGGACGCCGCCGACCTCACCCTGTCCCAGGCGGCGATGCTGGCCGGGCTGGTGCAGAGCCCGACCAACGACGACCCGATTACCAACCCGGCCAACGCGCAGGTCCGCCGCAACCAGGTGCTGCAGCGGATGTACGACCTGGGACACATCAGCGAGCAGGAGTTCACCGAGATTTCGGCCTCGCCGGTCGCCGTCCAGCCAGGTGATGCATCACCCAACGGCTGCATCGACGCCGCGATCGGCGGGTTCTTCTGCGCCTATCTGCAGCAGTACCTGGTGCAGACCCTGGGGATCGACCAGGCGACGCTGGACGACGGCGGGTTGACCATCCAGACCACGCTGCGCCCGGACATGCAGGCCGCCGGAGACCAGGCGGTGCTCAGCATGCTGCCGATGGGCGACTCGCTGGCCGGCATGTACACCGCGGTGGAACCAGGCACCGGCCACGTGCTGGCGATGAGCGTCAACCGCCGCTACGGCTGCTCGGAGGCCGACTGCGAGTCCGTCGTCCTCAACACCGCCTACAGCCAGGGCGCCGGTTCCACCTACAAGGTGTTCACCGCCGCCGCCGCGTTGGAGCGGGGGATTCCCGCCGACCACATCCTGACCACGAGCAACCCCTACGTCTCCCGGGTCTACACCAACAACGGCCGGCCCTACGTCGTGCAGGCCTTCGCCGGTGCCGACCAGCGGACGATGAACATGGAGGAGGCGCTCTACCGGTCCTCCAATCCCTACTTCATGGCGCTGCAGGACGAGTTGGGCAGCGTGGAGGGTCCGGTGCGCGTCGCCGAGCGGATGGGCATGCACTTCACCGCCTCCTCCGCCGACCAGATCATCGGCGGGAACCGCGGGTCGTTCACCCTCGGCGCCGAGGCCACCAGCCCGCTGGACCTGGCCAGCGCCTACGCCACGCTGGCCGCCGGCGGCACCCGATGCGACCCGACGCCGGTCACCGCCGTTCTCGACCGCGACGGCGAGCCGCTGACCGGGCCCGACGGTAAACCGGCCGGCAGCGGGGACACCTGCATTGCCGGAGCCGTCTCGCCGGCTGTGGCCAACACCCTCGCCCAGATGATGCGCAAGGACGTCGAACCGGGATATCCCGGGCAGACCGCCTCAGCCGCCTACGTCCCCGGCCACCAGATCGCCGGCAAGACCGGAACGACGCAGAACGGCTTCTCGATCGCCTTCGCCGGCTACACCCCGCAGTACTCCGCCAGCGTGATGGTGCTCAACCCCAAGACCAACCAGGACGTCGGTGGGCAGGGCGGCGGCATCGGCGGCACCATCTGGCACAACGCCATGCTCCCCATCCTCACCGGCGCACCGATGGTCCCCTTCCCGCCAGCCGACCCGGTCCTCGCCGGCAGCACCGTCCCGGCCGGCCCGCCCCCCGCAGCGGCCACCACCGGCGGTGAGGCGCCTGAGGACGACAACGGCAACACGCTCGGCACCGGCACCCCGCCCGACGACGGCGGTGAGGACTGAGCAGTCGTCTGAGACGAGCGCAGGCGGCGGCACCAGACCAGCACAGGCCAACTGGAGCCGACCGAGGTAGAGGTCGGCGCGGTGCTCATAGCGGGTACGCAGCCGCTTGAACGCGTGCCGCCACGCAAAACGCCGCTCGACGACCCAGCACTGCTGGCCCAGGCCGAGACCGTGCACGGCTCGACCGCCCAGGCACGCAGCGGCCGTGGACCACCGTGGCTGGGCGCAAGACCAAGGAGCGGATGACGCTTGGACTTGCTTCACTGGGAAGCGAGGTCCCGGCGCACCGCCTTCCCCGTCCACGGCCAGCCTGCGCGACAGGAGCCCGGAGAGGACCAGCCGCATGACGACGAACCACCACGGGGACCGTGGCGCGACGGTGCCGGCGACCTGCTCCGGGCTTGAGCTGGCCGAGCGCGAGCCGGAGCTGCACGAGCAGGCCAGGGCGGCGAAGTGACCCCGCGGCCGTGCCGGTGCGGTCACTCATCGAGGGCCCATGAGCACCGGCGCGACACTGACCGCTGTGGGCGTTGCCCGTGCCGGACGTTTCACCCGCCGGTGGTCGGAACGCGTCAGGACCGGGTGCTCCGCGCGGTTGTCGTGGTCGTCATGTTGGTGGGGCTGGGCGCCGCGACGGCGCTGGTCGCGACCCGCGGTGGCGTGGACGGCGCCTCAGCGACGCAACCCCTGAACGAGGCCGAGTCCCCGCCGGGCGACCCGTCGCCCGCCACGCAGGCGAGCACCAGCCGAGGGAGCGTGAGCACCACGGCCGCGGAGGAAGCGCCGAAGCCGGCGACCGTGCCGATGGGCACCGTTGAGCCTACGGGTGCCGAGCAGGCGATGGTGGCCACCGACTCCGGGTCGCCCACGGCAGTGCAGCCACCCGCGGCGTCCTCGGCGGACCCACTGCCGGCCGGTAGCTCATCGGCCGGTGCGCCGGTGTCCGAGTCATCCCCCGCCAGCGTGCAAGGTCCTGCACTCGCCACTCCAACATCGAGCCCGGTGCCAACAACCGTGCCGGCGCCCGACCCGGAGCAGCCTGCGCCGAACCCGGCTCCGTCGGCGACGGCAGCCGAACTGGAGCCGTCCGATCAGGCTGGCGCCGACTACCCAACCGCCGAAGGCGACCATCCCGCGATGCCCGACCCGAGACCGGAGCCGACCAGCACGCTCCCGGTCACCGAGCCGGCTGAGATCCCTGAGCCGACCGCCCACAACCGCGGTGGAGACACCGACCAAGACGGGGGCGATGACCAGGACAGGGGCGATGACCAGGACGGGGGCCAGAGCCCCGGTAACCACCACAGCGGCAACCGGCCCAGCGGCGACTAAGAAGCCCTCGTCAGGCTACCTGTCACCACAAACTGCCGGTCCACCTGAGCCGTGAGGGACCGCCAGGGTTCGCCTGACTCCTTGGCCCCTCGTCGCATGCTCGGAAAGAGTGCACGGCCGGTATGTATCGAGTCGTAGTGCGTCAGCTCCCACGACTCACTACGCGCGTTGTCGGTCAGCCTCCGGCGGGCGGTGATGCCGTGGTCGGCGAACCAGGCTGCCGCGCGTCGCAGGGAGCCGGCGCAGGCGGCCACCCGCTCGTCGGGAAGGACCTCGACGTAGGCCAGCCGGGTGTGGTCATCGACGGTGACGTGCACGCAGTCGAAGCCGAGAGGCACCGGCTTGTGCCGGTGGTCGGCAGTAGCCGCCCGGCCGTGCACCCGCCACCCGCCGCCGTCCCGATGTGCACCCGCCGGAACACGAACGGGCCACGGTGCCAGCGATCGAGGGTCAGGAGCGCGGCTCCCACCGGCTCCTCCTCGGTACCCACCGCGGCGAAGCAGTGAGGGACGGTCGTTCTCCAGTGCTCCAGCTAGGTCCGTGTCCACTCCCAGCTCGCGAAGACACCCGGATCGGCGCCGTCTAACTCCAGCCGCTTCCACATGGAGCCAGCGACGTCACGCCCACTGGCCGGCAACACCTCCACTCAAGCACCGCCGAGGTCACCGCCTGATGATGTAGCTCGCCGCCGCCAGCTTCTCCGACTCATCCCTTCATCTCAAGGCCGAGGATCAGCGGACACAAGACCTAACAAAGCAGATCTCTGGAGTGACACGCTCAGGCGAACACCACTCGTCCCGGGCCTGGCGCCGATCAGCGCGCCAACGGCACCAGGACCGGGATGACGGCCTCCCGGAAGGTTGGCGTCACCTGACCGTCCTGGCGGACGAGGTCCAACAGTGCGGCGACCTCATTGCCCTGCGGCCACACCGGCAGCTCCGCGATAGCGCGCAGGGACGTCAGCACCTCCTCGGAGGCCGGGCCGATGGCGCCCGGGTCTTGCTCGGCGTCGGCGAGGAGGTCCTGCAGGGCGCGGTGAGGCCCCGGGTCGGCCAGCTCCTGCAACGTGGGGAGGGCAGCGTCAGCAAAGGCCTTGCTCAACTCGCCTTGCTCCGCAGCGTTCCGCACGTCCTCCAGCAGTGCGGCGGCACGGTCGGCGGTCTGGTCGGCGGGGACCTGATGGTCGAGGGCGATGAGGGGGTCATGCAGGCCCGGGCCGGCCGGGCCGATAGCGGGCGGGTCCGCACCGACCGTCTGTACAAGGTCGATCAGCCGCTCGGGCCGGGCCACACCGGCCAGCACCTCCTGCACCTGCTGCCCGACGGCGGCGGCGAGCCCTCCATCAGCGACCGCCGCGCCGACGGCGTCGTGCGCCACGACCGCGGCCGAGCGCTGTTCTCCCCCGCCGAGCACCTCGACCTGCCGGAGGTTGTCGAGCACCTCGTCCGTCTCAGGTCCCGCGGCGTCGGGGTCGCCCTGCACCAGGTCCCCGAGGTCGACAATCGTTGCGCGGAGTTGCTCGTCCGGCATCCGAGCGGTGGCGGGCAGTGAGGGCAGGCTGGCCGCCTCCGTCGACTGCGCTGAGCGGGCCGATGGGCTGCTCCTAGACGATTCCCCGACGACAGTGGGGACCAGCCACAGCGCCAGGCCGAGGGCCGCGGCGGCCAGCACGCCAGCCCACACCAGTCGCCTCTTGCGGCGTCGAGCGACCGGAACGGGTCGCCGGTGGGCGTGTCCACCCGCGGGCCGGCCAGGGCTACCCGCACGGTCATCGAGGAAAGGCACGCATTCCTCCTGTGCTCGAACGCGGGTTCCGCCGCAGAGCAGACAGGAAGCTGATGTGCCCCGAGGTAGGGCACCTGACACACCGCGCGGGGCTCGCCTCCGACCCCAGGTCGGAGTGTCGCTGGCTGACGCCGCCCCAGCCGAGCACAAGTCATCCACCAGGAGTCGCCTCGGGCCTCGACCGACGACCGCGACCGGGCGCTGGCCGCCGACATCGACGATGCCGTGCCGATCGTCACCAAGCCGGAGCGGCCCGCCGGATAGTGCAACAGGTGATCGACGCCGGTCTACCGGCGGGCGGGCTGACCGCCGATGAAGTCCATGGGCAGGATAAGCGGCTGCGGGTGTGGTGTGCGCAGCACGGCCTGCCTACGTGCTGGCCGCCCCGCTCCAACGACACCGTGGCCACCGCGGATTGGAGCCAGCGCGGGGTCCGCGCGCTGATCGGCCGAACGGATTACCGGTCAGCGCTTACGACCTCGTGCACGGTAAGCGGGACGGCTTGCTCGTGACCGACGGTGCAGGGTCATAATGTGTTCAGGCCGCTGGCCCGAGCCGCCGCTGTCGCCGATCGCCATGTGACGGGGCTGTCCCGAGAAGTGCTGGCGGAGCTGGTCGCCGAGCTGGGGTCGCGCTGGCAGGCGCGCCAGGACGCACGGTTGGCCGATCGGCCGCGTCAACGAGCGATCGGGGCCGGTGCCCAGCATCGGCTGGTGTTCATCGACCGGTTGCTGGCCACGCTGCCGGAACCTTTCGGGATGCTTGCTCCGTCGGCCCTTCCGGGCCCTCCCTGCTTGACTCCTGCAAGGCGGTGTTTAGCCGACGGGTCACTTCAAAGCCGCGTGCGACAGATGAGGGGTTCCCTCGAGAGGATAATCTGGCAACGACGATACCAAATCGACTCTCCAGCGCTCGTGGATTGTGAGAACCCTGATTACTTTCGTAGCCACTGGTCACGCTCTGCATAACCGAAGCGACGAGCGTCCACTGGGGGTATCTCCGAAGTATCCCTACTGGGCTCGCGCAAGATAAGCGCGATTCTGGGGTCTCGTGCGCGTGGGGCTTGATCTTGATGCGCAACTACGATTAAGCGACTGACCAGCTGCAGACCTGCAGTTGTCCACTGAGCGTCAGCCCCGCTTAACCTGATAGAAGTCGGGCTGCCCCATACATCACGGATAGCATGCACCCGGACCGCACCGCTCCAATTTTCCCCTTCGTGCGTCGCCGGCGCACGTGATCGTCCAAGCTGCCTGAGCGCTACAAGACGAGCAAAGCGTTCAGTCGAAAGGAAGGGTCCTCATCTGGGTCGCTCATGCTGCTTGCCGGTCCTGGCCTTGGAGCCGGCACACGTCGGCGCGGACGTCGGCTGGCGGTCCTGGGCGGTGAGGTAGCCGCACACGGGACAGTAGAAGCCGATCAGCTCGCCGCCGGCCGATTGGCGGGAGGGGTCCCGGGCGTCGTGCCGGTCCACCGCCACCAGCATCCGCTCTTCTGCGCGATGAGGTGGGTCGGTACCTGGCAGGCGTCGCCGTCCCCGGGCGCTGCGCAACGTCAGTGTCCCTCGGGCGGCCGGTCTCCGGGTCAGGACGGCGAATGGGTCAGCGTGAGGCAGATCCAGCACAGCGGCCAGTCCTCATCGCCGTCATTGGGCCAGCGCCAGTCGCGCGGGTCCAGCAGGGTCACCGGGGCCAGGCACAGCGCCCGGCCGAGGATCAAGCCGGCGCCGTTGACCGCGTGCAGCCGACCGGCTGGCATCTCCACGACCTCACCGGACCAGCGCCGCGGGGCCATCTGCTCGGCGCCGACGGTCCATGCATCCCCGCGCCGAAGGCGACGGCGAACGCGCCGACGGTGACCGCTGCTTCAGCCAGACCCGACCCTGCCGACCCGGCGGATGATCTTCGGTGTGCCGCTGTTGACCTCCCCGGAGGCCCCGGTCGGCACTATCTGGGGGCTGCCTGCCGAGCGGGTGGTCACCGCCGTCCGGCGCGACGCCGAGGTCAAGGCCGACCGGTCGGTGTTCTTCACCAGCGACCGGGTCGCCGTGCGGGCCACATGTCGCGTGGGCTTCGGATTCCCGCACGCCGCCGCGTTGGTCCGGATCCGGCTCACCGCGAGCTGACCGACCACCTGGCCCGGCGTCAACGCCACCGGGACCTGTCGACACGACGGCAGGCCGCACGCCGGAGCGATGGGAGCCCATGCGCCCCAGTCCCTGGGGCGGCTCGCCAGCGCCGGACGTCAGCACATGATGGAGCCCGCCGGAGAATCGTCGCCTCCGCCGGGCTCCGTCATCTACCCCCGTGGGCGTCTACCTCAGTGGGCGCGGTACCGGCGACGTAGGTGTGGCACTCAGCTCGCCTTCGCGAGGCTGAACTGCGCCACCACCTCCTTGTCGACATGGCGTGCGATGCCCTCGACCAGCGTGACGGACTCCTCCGCCAACGCCCGCTTGATGTACGGAGTACCACCACGGTGGACGATGTCATGCCGGTCGGTCGTGATTCGGTCCAGCTCCTTTGCCGTGTCGAGTCCGGTCACCGTGTCGAAGTCTCGCCAGGGGACCGGACAGGCGAGAAACCCGAGGGCGCTGGCGACGCCAGTCGGCCCGTGCCACGACTTCGTATCCAGCCACTCAGTCAACGCCACCCGGAATTCGTCCTGACTGGCCTCCGGACTCCCCGCGAGCGACACACGCAGTGCGAGTCCGGGGTCTGACTTCGCGATGGCCTTCAGCGCCTCACGAAACGGCTGCGAGGCGAGCGAACGTCCAGGCACAACCTCGATGATCAGGTCACTCAGGTAGGCGTCGAGAGCGCCAACCGCGAACACAAGAGCGCCGCGCAGCAGCTCCTTCTCGTCGGCGGACGGTCTGCCAGGACCACCCCGGTGACTGTCGAAGATGCGCAGGAAAGCACGGGAGCGGTTGACGGTCTTCGTGAAGATCGTCAACGAGTGGGTCACTGACATAGCTGTAGCTCATCACGCCATGTCACAGCCCGGCGGGTAGCCCCTGACACATGTGCATCCGACTTGCCTTCGGCAGCTCGAAGACCTCCTCGCAAGTGATCACCCGCTCCCCTCGCCGGGATCGCCGCGCACAGGAAGTTGAGCAACCTCAACCGGGAACATCGCCGGACAGAGCACGTGCCCCTCGACCGCCGTCCCGTAAGACCCGCCCGGTGACCCGTCCCGTACGCCGGGGGGCAACCGGGACCCCCTCATGGGCGGCAGAGCTGTGTCATCGACCGGCCGCCCTACACCCAAGCCACCGTCTCATAGAAGGCCGCTGCGTGACCGCGAACCTACTGCCACCGCGCAGCCCGCCGCCACCACCATGAGAAGCTAAGCAGTCATCCTGTATGCGCCCAACAATCGCCATACGCGGCCAACGAGCTGACACACGCGACGACTTAATGCCCATAACATCCAACTCTCACCGCTCACATTTGAGTCTTTACTCAAGAACGGCACGCATGCTACCAATAGTGGTAGTCCGGGCCCCGCTTCGCGGGGCCACTGCCGTTTCTGGGGGTGACGTGTTGGTCGTTGTTGGCAGGTATTGAAAATGCACGGCGGAATGAAGATCTACGCTGGCGCCCCTGCCGCGGCCCGCCACTACGTAGAGGCCGACCGGGGCCGGGCCGATGACTACTACCTGACCGAGGGCACCGGGCTCGCCCGCCGCTACACCGCCACAGACGGCAGGGTGGCTGAGCTCGCGCCGCTCGCCGGGGACGGCTACCAGGCGTGGGTCGCCGGCACCGACCCCGATACCGGTGAGCTACGCGGTCGGCTCCGCACCGACGACCGGGCGGTGCGGTTCGTCGAGGTGATCGTCAACGGGCCGAAGTCCTGGTCGCTGGCCGCCGCCTTGCACCCCGACACCGCCGCCGCCTACGACGCCGCCCAGGACCGCGCCGCGGTCCAGATCATCGGCTGGCTCGCGCAGCACGCCACCACCCGGGTCGGCCCGCGCGGCGGGCAGGTGCAGGTGCCGGTCGAGCGCCTGGAGGCGGTGACGGTGCGGCACCACACCTCCCGGGCGGGGGATCCGCACCGGCACCTGCACCTGCAGATCAACGCCCGGGTGTTCGCCGCCGGGCGGTGGCGGGGGCTGCACACCGTCGGGGTGCGTGACTTCCTCTCAGCGGTCAACGGGATTGGGCACGCCGCGGTGGCGTGCGACCCGCAGTTCCGGGCCGCGCTGGCCGCGCACGGCTACACGATGGATGTAACCGGAGACGTACCGGAGCTGGCCGCCTACGCTGCCGCGTTCAGCGCCCGCGCGGCGCAGATCGGCCGCAACATCGACTGTTACGAGCGGGAATGGATGGCTGCGCACCCCGGTGAGGTCCCGGGGCCGGGGCTGCGGCGGACCTGGGACGCGCGGGCGTGGGCCGAGGGCCGCCCGGACAAGGTCACCCCACGACCGGGCACCGACCTCACCGCCCAGTGGATTGGCGAGTTGGCCACCCTGGGCTACCGCGACCCCGAGCGACCCGTCGCTATGGCCCCCACGCCGATCGGCGGGATGGACCGTGACGGGGCGGTCGAGCGGGTGCTGACTCGGTTAGCGGCCGCCCGTTCGGCGTGGAACCCCGCCGACATCCGCGGGGAGGTCGAGCAGCTGCTCGCCGCCGCCGGCGTCGTCGTCGATGCCGGCGTGCGAATCGAGCTGGCTGAGGACCTCAGCGCCCGCGCCATGGGCCGGTGTGTGCCGCTGCTGGACCGGGACCGGGCCGGCGTCCCGGAGCACATCCGGGCCTGGACCTCCCAGCCGGTGCTCGACGTCGAGGCGGACCTGAGCGACCGGCTGGCCGCTCGAAGCAGCACCAGCACCGGTGCCGGCGTCGACGGGCCGGCGCTGCCGGATGCCGTGCGCGGGCGTTTGGATGCCGGGCAGGCGGCGGCGGTCACCGCACTGGCCGGGAACCGGCTCCTGATGGTCGTCGAGGGCGCGGCAGGTGCGGGTAAGACCACCGCCCTGGCCGCCACCCGGCAGCTGCTCGAGGCGCGGGGGCGCCGGCTGGTGGTGGTCACCCCGACGCTGAAGGCGGCCAAGGTCGCCGCCGCCGAGGTCGGCGCTCACACCGGCTCAGCTGCCGGCCTGGCCTATCAGCACGGCTGGCGCTGGACCGACGACAGTGCCTGGACCCGGCTGACCCCCGGCCAGGCCGACCCGGTCACCGGAGCACCCCACGTCGGCCCACGGGGAACGGCGCGGCTGGCCGCGGGGGATCTCCTCGTCGTCGACGAGGCCGGGATGCTCGACCAGGACACCGCCCGGGCGCTGCTGACCGTCGCTGACGAGGCCGGAGCCCGGCTGGCGCTGCTGGGTGACCGCCATCAGCTGGCTGCGGTCGGACGCGGCGGCGTGCTGGACCTGGCCGCTTCCCAGGTTGATCCGGAAGCGCATCTAACCCTGGATGCGGTGCACCGCTTTATCCGCACCGACGACGCCGGCCAGACGAACTCGGATGCGGAGTACGCCGAGCTGACCCTGACCATGCGCACCGGGGACGACCCGGGCAACGTCTTCGACGCACTGGCCGCCCGCGGCCGGATCCGCCTGCACCCCGACCCGGCAGCGCTGCAGGAGGCGCTGGCCATGCTTGTAATCGCACACCACTGTGACGGCGAGCCGGTGGCCGTGGTGGTCGACACTCGCGAGCAGGCCGCCGAGTTGGGTACCGCGATCCGGGAGCGGCTGGTTGCCGACGGCCGCGTCGACGACCGCGCCGTGACCACCACGCGCACCGGCCAGCGGATCGGGGTCGGGGACCGGATCGCCACCCGCCGCAACGACCGCGACCTCGGCGTGGCCAACCGCGACACCTGGACCGTCGTCGCGGTCGGGCACGACGGGGGGCTGGCCGTCGTGCCGGCCGAGGTCACCCCGACCGACGCCGTCCCGTCGGGTGTCACCCCGGCGGGGGTGGCGGAACGGGTGCTGCCGCCCGGCTATGTCACCTCGCACGTCGAGTGGGCCTACGCCAGCACCGCGCATGGCGCGCAGGGCGACACGGTTACCGCCGCGCACCTGGTGGTCGGTGAGCACACCGGTGCGGCGTCGGCCTACGTCGGGATGACCCGCGGGCGTACCGCCAACACCGCCCACCTGATCGCCACCGACCTGGCCGCAGCGCGGGAGCAGTGGATCGCGGTGTTCGCCCGGGACCGGGCCGACCTCGGCCCCGGCCACGCCGCCGCGCAGGCTGCCGCCGAGGCGGCCAGCTACGCCACCCCTCGCCCGCTCGGACAGGTGCTGGCCGAGCTGCAGCTGGCGTGGACGGTCGAGCAGCGCTGCCTCGAGCAGCTGGCCGTCCTGGAGCCCTGGTGTGACGTGCTGCGCCAGGCCGTGGCGCTGGAGAGCCTCTACGCCGGCGAGTTGGCCCGGCTGGAGGACCGGTCTCAGCACGCAGCTCACGCCGCTCAGCGAGCCACGCAGCGGGTGCAGGCCGCCGACGCTGCCCTCGCCGAGGACGCCGACCGGATCCGGGAGGGCCTGCTCACCGACTGGGACGCCGAGCGCGACGCCGCCCGCGCCGCGGCGAGGGTGGTGCTCGACGGGCCCGGCTGGTGGGGGCTCAAGCGCGCACCCGTCATCCGCGCCGGTGAGCAGCTGGCCGGCTGGGCCGACCGGTGGCGCCCGCACCTGCCCGGACTGCCCACCGACGCAGAGCAGCTCGCCCGGGTGGCCGACCGGTCCGACGACCGGCCCGCGCTGTGGCGGGCGTTCGACGCCATCGCCCGCCGGGCTGCCGCACAGCAGCATCCCGAGCGCGCCGGGCTGCACGCCGCCACTGAAGCCGCCCGGCGCGCCGGCGAGCAGGCCCAGGCCGCACTGGCCGAGGCGCAGCGCCGGCGCGCCGAACGGCTCGACCCGCTCGGGCCGATCGCCTGGGCACCCGACCCGGCAGCGCGGCTGACCGCCCTCGAGCGATCCGTCGCCACCACCCGGCACGAACTGGCCGCCGCCCGGGCCCGCATCGCCGACCTGCAGGCCGACCCGGCCCTGCTGGGCCAGCCGCCCGACCGGCTCACCGCAGCCCGCGACGCCTGGCGCGCGCACTACGACGCCGACCGCCAGCAGCGCCGAGCCATCGCCCCGGAGCCGGCCGCCCCGGCGGGTGTCCCGCGGCCCGAGTCCGAGCGCCATGGGCCACGGGCCACGCGGGGTGTCACCCCGAGCCTCGGGTGGTGAGCGGGGCCGCTTGCCGGCCTGCTGCCGGGCCGGGGCGGGCGGGCACTGCAGGAGAACTGAAGGACTACTGAAGGATTCGTCGACCTCCGGCGGTCCTGCCGGAGGTGGTCTCCTGCCGGAGGCCACCTCCCGGCGCCGGCCTCGACCGCGGGCCGTCACATCGGCGGCTCGCACCTGCCGAGCCAGCAGCGACAGCACACGCACCGGAGGAGAACAGGAGGTCGACCGGAGAAGTTGGATGTGGGCTGTCACCAACGGCCGGAAAACGGTGCCTTCTCCAGGTGGACAGCCGTCCGGACCCGTCCAGCCCTCGGAGACAGCCATGACCGACCACCCTCTGGGTCGCGAACCCAGCGCCGAGCCACCTGCCGAGCTGCTCACCATCGCCGAAGCAGCCTTGCTGCTGCGTTCCCCCGTCGCCACCCTCCGGTACTGGCGCCACCTGGGCACCGGCCCGGACAGCTTCCGGCTCGGCCGCCGAGTGGTCTACCGCCGCGACGACCTGGACACCTGGATCGACGCCCAGCGCCAGCAGGGCACCTCCGGTTGCCCTTGACCGAGTCTTTTATGTCAGACAATACTAGCGCCTGGGAGATCCGGTTCACCCAGGCGGCGCGCAAGCACCGCATCGGCCGGGCATCCGCACGGCACGTCATGGCCAGCACCGCGCCGACGCCGGTCACCACCAACCGTGACACGGACGCCTGGCTCTATGTCGGACCCGACGAGCGGGGGCGACAGCTGGAGGTCATCGCCGTCGAGGTCGGACCGACAGAGGGCGCCTCGCCCTACCTGCTGGTTATCCACGTCATGCCGACCCAGCCCCGAGGACGACACCCATGACCGAGCGCACCCCGCCACCCGTCACCACCGCCTCGCCGATCGGGCCCGACGTCGACCTCGACGTCGAGGACATCCGGCTCGCGGACGGGACCCGGCTGACCGAGCAGGGCGCCAGCGAGATCGTCGAGGAGGTGCGCCGCCACGGCGGCCGACCCTCCTTGACCGGCGAGGCGGCCGCCTCCCCGCGCATCGTCTTCCGCGTCACCCCCAGCGTTCGCGACCGCGCCGCCGAGATCGCTGCCCAGGAGGGCAAGACCATCTCCCAACTCGCTCGTGAGGCCCTCGAAGCCCGCGTCGCAGCGTCATAACCAGAGACGTCGACGGCTCCGGGAGGACCGGAGGAATGCAGGACGTCTGTGGATGACGAGATGTCTGTGGATGACCAGCACCGACGTGACACAGGCTCCTGCTAGGAGGTCGGCATGGCGAGCATCGAGAAGCGTCAGCGCTCCGGACAGAACCGGTGGTATGCCCGCTATCGCGACCCCACCGGGCGTCAGCGGGTCAAGGTCTTCGACCGACGGATCGACGCCGAGCGTTACCTGACGACCGTCGAGTCGGCGAAGCTCGGCGGGTCCTATGTCGATCCCGCCCTCGCCCGGCTGACCATGGGGGAGTGGACCGACCGGTGGCTCGCCGGGCAGGTGCACCTGAAGCCCTCGACCCTGGAGCGCTACGCCGGGATCGTGCGCCGTCACATCTCGCCGACCTGGGGCACGGTCAGGTTGGCCGACGTCTCCCATGCCGAGGTGCAGCGGTGGGTGACACGGCTGGCGGCTCAAGGGGAGCCGGCCACGGTGCGCAAGGTCCACCGCGTGCTCTCGCTGATCCTAGACCTGGCCGTACGCGACGGCCGGCTCGCGAGGAACCCCGCCGCCGGCATCAAGCTGCCCCGGGCTGTCGGCCGGGAACGGCGCTACCTGACCCACCGGCAGGTCGACCAGCTCGCGACGGCGTGCGCCCGGCCGCCGGTGGTCAGCAAGCACCGGCGGCTCAGCGAGCGCGAGAACGACACCTACCGACTGGTGGTCCTCTTCCTCGCCTACACCGGCGTCCGGTTCGGCGAGCTGGCGGCGCTGAAGGTGGGACGGCTGGACCTCGCCCGCCGTCGCGCGGTCATCGCGGAGTCCGTCACCACCGTCCACCGCGCCGGCCAGGTGTGGGGCTCCCCGAAGGGCCACACCCGGCGGGAGGTGCCCGTTCCGGGCTTCCTCGTCGAGCAGCTGAGCACGCTCGTCGAGGGCAGGAGCGACGACGAGCTGGTCTTCAGCGGCGTGCGCGGCGGCGGAGCGCTCCGGGCGACGGTGTTCCGGCGGGCCGCCTTCGACGAGGCCGCGGCGTCCATTGGGCTGGAGGGGCTGCACCCGCACGAGCTGCGGCACACGGCGGCGTCGCTGGCGATCGCGGCGGGTGCGGACGTGAAGGTCGTCCAGCAGATGCTCGGCCACGCGTCGGCCGCGATGACGCTCGACCAGTACGGGCACCTTTTCGGCGACCGTCTCGACCAGGTGGCGGAGGCGATGGAGGCCGCACGAGCAGCTGCCGTGTACCGGATGTGTACCCCCGCGGACCCGACCGACGAAGCTCGGGTCCCGGAGAGACGAAAAGCCCTGGTTGACCAGGTCTTTCACGAAGTGCCCCCGGCAGGATTCGAACCTGCGCACCCGCCTCCGGAGGGCGGTGCTCTATCCCCTGAGCTACGGGGGCTCGGGGCAGGAGAGAAGTTACCAGTCCTCCCCGGGAGCTCCGGCGGGCGGGTCGGCCCCGGATCAGGGGGCCGGCAGCGGCGTCCCGCCCCGCGCGGTGAGCATGCCGACCATCGTCGTCACCTCGGCGGTCTGCGTCTCGGCGATCGAGGTGGCCAGCGTCCGCACCGCCGACTGGGTGCCGTTGGCCGCCTGGTACTGCGCCATCTCCAGGCCGCCCTGGTGGTGGCGGATCATCAGCCGCAGGAACTCGACGTCGAACCCGGTCCCCGTCAGGGACCGCAGGTTCGCCAGTTCGGTCTCGGTGGCCATGCCCGGCATCAGCGCGCCGTCGGTGTCGCCCGGCATGGCCGACACGTCGTGCCCGGAGTGCCCGCCGCCCATCCACGCCATGTGGTCACCGCCGGAGCGGGACAGGCCCCACATCGCCAGCCAGCCCTCCATCTGCCCGGCCTGGTTGGTCTGGGTGCTGGAGATGTCGAAGGCCAGCTGCCGGATCTCCGGGTCGGTGCTCCGCTCGAGCGCCAGGTTCGCCATCTCCACGCCCTGCCGGTGGTGCAGCGCCATGTCACGGGAGAAGCCGGCGTCGACCGACTCGGCCGTCGGCGTCTCCTCCCGCCCGATGCCCAGCCCCACCGCCAGCGCGCCGCCGAGCACCACGAGCGCGACGGCGATGACGGCGAGCAGCGCGGCGCGCAGGCCGCGCCCGCGGTGGACCGGCGCCGGTGCCTCCTGCTCCGGGCGGACGACGGTGGCGGTCATCGCGGGCTCACTCCGTGGGGGTCTCGGTGGAACCGTCGGCGCCCATGGTCGGCGTGGTGGGGGCGTCGGTGGTGGTGGCGTCGGCACCGCGGCTGCTGTCACCGACGACGAGCGGGTCGGCCACGAAGGTCGGGTTCTCGCAGCTGGCCCCGATCTCGGGGTAGTGGCCCTCGACCTCGCCGTTGAAGGTGAGGAAGTCGGCGAACTGCTCGATCCGCGGGTCGTCGACCGAGTCGACCTCCAGCTGGTGGTTCCAGGACTGCAGGCTGACGGCGGAGTCCAGGCCGGCATAGGGGGACAGCAGCCGACCGGAGACGCCGTCGACCAGCTCGGCGAGCTTCGCGACGTCGTCGCCCGAGACCTCGTCGGGGTCGTAGGCGATCCACACGGCGCCGTGCTCCATCGAGTGGACGGCGTTCTCGTGCCGGATGTCGGCGTCGTAGACGGTGCCGGTGCAGTCGGCCCACTCGCCGTCGTGCGGCCCGCCGACCGGCGGCGTCTGGTCGTACTCGACCGGGGTGCTCACGTGCTCCTGGCCGGCGGCGTAGTCGAAGCTCTGGATCCCCGAGATCTCGTCGAGCGCGTCGACCTTCGCGGCGTCGGACGCCCGCACCTGCACGACGGCGTAGGTGATGGCCGCGGCGGCGAACACCACGACGGCGACGGCGGCGGCGATCAGCCCCCACGGCCGCGACTGGGTGACCACCTGCGTCGGCGGGCGGGTGCGGCCGCGGCCGCCGTTGCGCGGAGCCGGGCCCCGGCTCGCCGACGAACCCTTCGTCGTCGACACCGGACGTGCGCCGGAACCGGACCGGCTCGACCCGCCCCCGGCGCGGCCGGCATCGGGCTTGCGGTCCTTGGCCACGTGCTCTCCTCGGTGCTCGTCGAGTGGTGCGTCCGCCGGTCGTGGCGCAGCATGGGTGCGCGCCGGCGCGGCGGGCCTCGCGCCCGCCACCGCGGGGCAGCGCCTGCGAGTCTAGGTCGCCTCCCTGTGCGCACCCCGGCAAGTGGGGACGGCGGGGAACCGGGTCGCGCCCGCTGCGTACGATCACGCGGTGACACCCGAGCAGTTGCGCGACCTCGTCCGGACCGCGGTCGCGGCGGTCGTCGAGCGCGGCACGCTCGCCGTCGCCGTACCCGACGACGTCCTCGTCGAGCGTCCGAAGAACCCCGAGCACGGCGACTACGCCACCAACGTCGCGCTGCGCCTGGCCAAGCCGGCCGGCATGCCACCGCGCGCCGTCGCCGACCTGCTGGCCGAGGAGCTGCGCGCGCAGCCGGGGGTCGCGCGGGTCGACGTCGCCGGTCCCGGCTTCCTCAACGTGACCCTCGCCCAGGGCGCGCTCGGGCAGATCGCCGTCCGGGCGGTCACCGCCGGCGAGGGCTACGGCCGCACGGACACCCTCGCCGGGCAGCGGCTCAACCTGGAGTTCGTCTCGGCCAACCCGACCGGCCCGGTCACCCTCGGCTCCACCCGGTGGGCCGCGGTCGGCGACGCGCTGGCCCGGCTGCTGGAGTCCAGCGGCGCCGAGGTCAGCCGCGAGTACTACGTCAACGACGCCGGCGCGCAGATCGAGCGGTTCGCCCTCAGCCTGCAGGCCGTGGCGCTGGGCCGGCCGGTGCCCGGGGACGGCTACCAGGGCGACTACGTCGGCGAGGTGGCCGCCCGCGTCGTCGCCGACGAGCCCGGGCTGCTCGAGCGGCCCGAGGACGAGCAGGTGGCGCGGTTCGCCGAGCGCGGCGTGGCCGCGATGGTGGCCGACATCCGGTCCACCCTCGAGGACTTCGGCGTCCGCTACGACACCTTCTTCTCCGAGCGGACGCTGCACGAGTCCGGCGCGCTGGAGAAGGCGGTGGCCACGCTGCGCGAGCAGGGGCACGTCTTCGAGGCCGACGGCGCGGTCTGGCTGCGGACGACGGTCTTCGGCGACGACAAGGACCGCGTGCTGGTCAAGGCCGACGGCGAGCCGACCTACTTCGCCGCCGACTGCGCCTACTACCTCGACAAGCGGACCCGCGGCTTCGACCGGGTCGTGATCATGCTCGGTGCCGACCACTCCGGCTACGTCGGTCGGTACAAGGCGCTGGTGGCCGCGGCGGGCGACGACCCCGGCACCCACCTCGAGATCCTCATCGGCCAGCTGGTCAACCTGGTGCGCGACGGCGAGCCGGTCCGGATGAGCAAGCGCAGGGGGGACTTCGTGCTGCTCACCGACCTCGTCGACGCCGTCGGCACCGACGCCGCCCGCTACGCGCTGGCCCGCGCCTCGGTCGACCAGACGATCGACATCGACGCCGACCTGTGGAGCCGGCGCACCAACGACAACCCGGTCTTCTACGTCCATTACGCGCACGCCCGGATCTCCTCGGTGCTGCGCAACGCCGCCGACCTCGGGCTGGCGCTCGGCGACCCCGGCGACGTCGACGCGGGCCTGCTCACCCACGAGCGGGAGAACGACCTGCTGCGGGCGATCGGCGAGTTCCCGCGGGTGGTCACCTCGGCCGCCGAGCTGCGCGCGCCGCACCGGGTGGCTCGCTACCTCGAGGAGCTGGCCGGCACCTACCACCGCTTCTACGACGCCTGCCGGGTGCTGCCCCGCGGCGACGAGGAGGCGACCCCGCTCACCACCGCGCGGCTCTGGCTGTGCGCGGCCACCGCGGTGGTGCTGCGCAACGGCCTGGGCGTGCTCGGCGTCTCCGCCCCGGAGCGGATGTGAGGGCGCACCCCGCGGGGCCGCTGCACGGCGCGTTCGCCCCGCCGCCGTCGGCCGGGATGCCCCCGGCCGACCTGGGAGCCCTCGACGAGCAGGTCTGGCCGCGCTCGGCCCGCCGGGTCGACGGCGAGCTGCACCTGGGCGGCAAGCCGGTCACCGAGCTGGCCCGCACGCACGGCACCCCGCTGTTCGTCCTCGACGAGGGCGACTTCCGCGGCCGCGCGGCCGACTTCGCCACCGCCTTCGACGGCGCCGACGTCCACTACGCCTCCAAGGCCTTCCTCTGCGGCCAGGTGGCCCGCTGGATCGCCGACGACGGACTGCACCTGGACGCCTGCAGCGGCAACGAGCTCGCCGTCGCGCTGGCCGCCGGCTTCCCGGCCGAGCGGATCGCGCTGCACGGCAACAACAAGTCGCTGGTCGAGCTGCAGCTGGCCGTCGACGCCGGCATCGGCCACGTCGTCGTGGACTCCTTCGACGAGATCGACCGGCTGGTGCCGATGGCCCTGGCACGGATGGAGGCCGGGGGCAGCCCGGTGTCGGTGCTGATCCGCACCACGGTCGGCATCGAGGCGCACACCCACGAGTTCATCGCCACCGCGCACGAGGACCAGAAGTTCGGCTTCTCGCTGGCCACCGGCGACGCGCTGACCGCCGCCGTCCGGGTCATCCGCGAGCCCGCGCTGCACCTGGCCGGGCTGCACAGCCACATCGGCTCGCAGATCTTCGACACCGCCGGGTTCGAGGCCGCCGCGCACCGGGTGGTCGGCCTGCTCGGCCAGGTGCACCAGGCCACCGGCGAGGTGCTCGAGGAGCTCAACCTCGGCGGCGGCTTCGGCATCGCCTACCTGCCCGACGACGACCCGGTCACCCCGCACGACGTCGCCGAGCGGCTGCGCACCGTCGTCGCCGCCGAGTGCGCCGCGCTGGACCTGCCGGTGCCGCGGCTGGCCGTCGAGCCCGGCCGAGCGATCGCCGGTCCCGGCACCGTGACGCTCTACGAGATCGGCACCATCAAGCCGGTCCGGCTGGGCAGCGGCGGGCAGGGCGCGCCGCAGGTGCGCAACTACGTCTCCGTCGACGGCGGGATGAGCGACAACATCCGCACCGCCCTCTACGACGCGAGCTACACCTGCGTGCTGGCCAACCGCACCTCCGACGCCCCGCCGGCGCTGTGCCGCGTCGTCGGCAAGCACTGCGAGAGCGGAGACGTGCTGGTCCGCGACCTGTGGCTGCCCTCGGACGTGCAGCCCGGCGACCTGCTCGCCGTCGCCGCCACCGGCGCCTACTGCTGGTCGATGGCCAGCAACTACAACTACCTGCTCAAGCCGCCGGTGGTGGCCGTGCGGGACGGCGCCGCCACCGAGATCGTGCGGCGTCAGACACTGTTGGACGTGTTCGCCCTCGACGCGGTCCTCGCCGGCCGCCCGGCGCCGTCCCCGGCGATCGACCAGCCCGCACCCGAGCACCCGGTCGGGGCGCGGTCGTGACCGCCCCGCTGCGCGTCGCGCTGCTCGGCTGCGGCACCGTCGGCGGCGCCGTGCTCCGGCTGCTCGACGAGCAGGCCGGCGACCTCACGGCCCGCATCGGCCGCCCGGTGCAGGTCGCCGGGGTCGCCGTCCGCCGGCCCGACCGGCACCCGGAGGTCCCCGCGGACCTGCTGACCACCGACGCGCTCGGCCTGGTCGCCCGCGACGACGTCGACCTGGTCGTCGAGGTGATCGGCGGGATCGAGCCGGCCCGCTCGCTGATCCTGGCCGCCGTCGAGGCGGGGAAGTCCGTGGTCAGCGCCAACAAGGCGCTGCTGGCCGAGGACGGCGTCGCGCTGCACGCCGCGGCCGCGAAGGCCGGCGTCGACCTGTACTACGAGGCGTCGGTGGCCGGGGCGATCCCGCTGCTGCGCCCGCTGCGGGAGTCGCTGGCCGGCGACCAGATCCGCCGCGTCGTCGGCATCGTCAACGGCACCACCAACTACATCCTGTCCCGCATGGCCGAGACCGGCGCCGGGTTCAGCGAGGCGCTGGCCGAGGCCACCGAGCTCGGTTACGCCGAGGCCGACCCGACCGCCGACGTCGACGGGTTCGACGCCGCCGCCAAGGCCGCGATCCTCGCGTCGCTGTCCTTCCACACCGCGGTCACCGCCGCCGACGTGCACCGCGAGGGGATCTCCGCGGTCAGCGCCACCGACGTCGCCCGCGCCGCAGAGATCGGCTGCACGGTCAAGCTGCTGGCCATCTGCGAGCGGGTGGCGGGGGAGGACGGCGACACCGTCGCCGTCCGCGTGCACCCGGCGATGATCCCGACGTCGCACCCGCTGGCGGCCGTCGGCGGGGCGTTCAACGCCGTCTTCGTCGAGGCCGAGGCCGCCGGGCAGCTGATGTTCTACGGCCAGGGGGCCGGCGGGGAGCCCACCGCCAGCGCCGTCCTCGGCGACCTCGTCGCCGTCGCGCGCAACCGGGTGGCCGGCGCCGCCGGCGCGGGGCCCACCGCCTACGCCGACCTGCCGGCCCGGCCCATCGCCGAGACGCCGACGCGGTACCACGTCAGCCTCGACGTGGCCGACGTCCCGGGCGTCCTGGCGACGGTGGCCACCGCCTTCGCCGAGCACGGGGTGAGCATCGCCACCGTCCGCCAGGACGGGCACGGCGACGCCGCCACCCTGGTCATCGTCACGCACAGCGCCCCGGACGCCGCGCTGTCGTCGACGATCGCCGCGCTGCGGGAGCTCCCCGCCGTCCGCGGGGTCACGAGCGTGCTGAGGGTGGAGGGTCTGTCATGACCGGAACGCTGCGCGGTGCCGTCTCGCCGTTCTGGCCGGGGCTGATCGAGGCCTACCGGTCCCGCCTGCCGGTGACCGCGTCGACGCCGGTGGTCACCCTCCACGAGGGCGCCACGCCGCTGGTGCCCGCCGTCGAGCTGTCGAGGCGGACCGGCTGTGAGGTGTTCCTCAAGGTCGAGGGCGCCAACCCGACCGGGTCGTTCAAGGACCGCGGCATGACGATGGCCATCACCAAGGCCGTCGAGGAGGGCGCACAGGCGGTCATCTGCGCCTCCACCGGCAACACCAGCGCCAGCGCCGCCGCCTACGCCGCGCGTGCCGGGATCGTCTGCGCCGTCCTCGTGCCCACGGGCAAGATCGCGCTCGGCAAGCTGGCGCAGGCGCTGGTGCACGGCGCCAAGCTGCTGCAGGTCGAGGGCAACTTCGACGACTGCCTCGCGCTGGCCAGCAAGCTGTCCATCGACTACCCGGTCAGCCTGGTCAACAGCGTCAACCAGTACCGCATCGAGGGGCAGAAGACCGCCTCGTTCGAGATCGTCGACGTCCTCGGCGACGCCCCCGACGTGCACTGCCTGCCGGTCGGCAACGCCGGCAACATCACCGCCTACTGGCAGGGCTACCGCGAGTACTCCGACGACGGCCCGGCCACGAGGCGGCCGCGCATGTGGGGCTTCCAGGCCGCTGGTGCCGCGCCGATCGTCACCGGCAAGGTGGTCGAGCAGCCGAGCACCATCGCCACGGCCATCCGCATCGGCAACCCCGCGTCGTGGACCAAGGCGCTGGCCGCCCGCGACGAGTCCGGCGGCCGCATCGACGCCGTCACCGACCGGGAGATCCTGTCGGCCTACCGGCTGCTGGCCCGCAGCGAGGCCGTCTTCGTCGAGCCGGCCTCGGCCGCCTCGGTCGCCGGGCTGCTCAAGGTCGCCGCCGCCGGCGAGCTCGAGCCGGGCCAGCGCGTGGTGTGCACCGTGACCGGCAACGGGCTCAAGGACCCGGACTGGGCCATCTCCGGTGCGCCCGCGCCGGTCACGATCCCGGTCGACGCCGCGGCGGCCGCCGCGCAGCTGGGTCTCTGAGTGGGGGAGCCCGCCGTGCGGGTTCGCGTGCCCGCGACCAGCGCCAACCTCGGTCCCGCCTTCGACTGCGCCGGCCTCGCGCTGACGCTGCACGACGTCGTGGAGTTCGCCGTTCGCGACAGCGGGCTCAGCGTCGAGGTGTCCGGCGTCGGGGCCGGAGAGCTGCCCGCCGACGAGTCGCACCTGGTCGTGCGGGCCTTCCGCGCCGCGTGCGAGCAGCTGGGCTGGACCCCGCCCGGCCTGTGCGTGCGTGCCGTGAACGCCATCCCGCAGGGGCGGGGGATGGGCTCGTCGGCGGCCGCCGTCGTCGCCGGGGTCGTGGGTGCCTGGGTGCTGTGCCCCGAGGTCGAGGCCATCGACGGCGACGCGGTCCTGCGCCTGGTCAGCCAGATCGAGGGCCACCCCGACAACGTGGCCGCCTGCCTCCTGGGCGGCGCGACACTGTCGTGGACGACGCCCGAGGGTGCCCGGGCCGACCGGCTGCCGGTCAGCGACGAGGTGCTGCCGGTGGTGCTCGTCCCGGAGGCCACGCTGTCGACCCACGTGGCGCGCACGCTGCTGCCCGCCGCTGTGCCGCACGCCGACGCCGCCTTCAACGCCGCCCGCGCGGCGCTGCTGGTGCACGCCCTCGTCGCCGAGCCGTCGCAACTGCTCGAGGCCACCGAGGACCGGCTGCACCAGCGGCAGCGCGCGGCCGCCATGCCGGGGACGATCGCGCTGGTCGACCGGCTGCGCGCCGCGGGCCACGCGGCCGTGGTGTCCGGCGCCGGGCCGAGCGTCCTGGTGCTCACCCGGCGGCATCCCGACGACGTCCCCGGTGACCCGGCCGCGGCCGTGCGCGTGCGCGAGGTGACCTGCACCACCCCGGAGGGGTGGCGCGTGTACCCCCTGGAGGTGGACCTGAGCGGCGCCCGGGTGACCCGTGTGGCACCTGGGGTATCGTCTTCGTAACGAGGAACACTCCGCTGTACAGCGGTGTTGTCCCGTCCGTGGCGCGAGTCTAGTCTTCGGACACAGCCGCTCTCTCGGGCGAGCCTCGCGCGGGGCGTTGCAGACGTTCTCTCCGTCGGCGCTGATCCGTCTCGCACCCACTCGATCCGCCGCGTCCTCCCGTCCCGCTCCGGCCGGACGGTCCAGATGCCGGGTCACCTCCTGCGCTGGTAGGCGCAGGCCACCGCAGGGAAGGACCTGTACGTGAGCGAAACCACCGACCTCGCCACCGGCGGCGCCCCCGAGGGCGCTGCGGGCGAGGCACCTGCCGCCTCCGGCGCCGCGGGCCGGTCCCGCCGCCGCGGCAGCGGGCTGGCCGGCATGCTGCTCCCCGAGCTGCAGCGGCTGGCGGCCGAGCTGGGCATCCCCGGCACCGGCCGCATGCGCAAGGGCGACCTCGTCGCCGCCATCTCCGCCCGTCAGGTCGGCAGCGGCGCCCCCGGCAACGGTGTCCCGGCGCCCAGCACCCCGGCCGACGCGGCTCCTGCCGCTCCCGAGGCGCCCGCTGCCACGGAGGCGCCCGCTGCAGCCGAGGCGCCCGCTGCCACCGGGGCGTCCGCTCCTCCCGAGGCACGCGGCGTCGCCGCGACGGCCGCGCCGCTCGAGGCCCCCGTCAGCGGCGGCGCCAACGGCGGTCCGCTGACCGCCACCCCTGACGCCGCCACCGAGGTCAAGGCGCCGGCCGAGGGCGCCCCGCGCCGTCGCCGTGCGGCCAGCCGTCCCGCCGGTGCCCCGTCCGACGCGGGTGCCGCCGAGGCACCCGCCGCCCAGGCCCCGGCCGCCGCCGAGGCACCCACCCCCGAGGCCCCCGCCGACGCTGCCCCCGCACAGTCCGCCCCGCCCGCGGAGCGGACCGAGGGCGACCGCACCGACGGCGACCGCACCGACGGCGACCGTGCCGAGGGCGAGCGTCCGGCCCGCAACCGGGACCGCAACCGCAGCCGGGACGGCCGCGACAACGGCCGCGAGGGCAACCGGGACGCCGCCGAGCGCGCCCCCCGCGACGGCGAGCGTGCCGAGCGCGCCCCCCGCGACGGCGAGCGCACCCAGCGCGACGGCCAGCGCGACGGCAACCGCGCCCCCGAGCGCGGGGACCGCAGCGAGCGCACCGGCCGCCCGGACCGGAACGACCGGCCGGAGCGCACCGACCGGCCGGAGCGCAACGACCGCCCGGACCGCAACGACCGGCCCGACACGCGCCCCGACACCCGCACCGACACACGGAACGACGCCCGCAACGACGAGGACGACGACGACTTCGAGGGCGGCCGCGGCCGCCGCGGGCGCCGCTACCGCGACCGCAACCGCCGCAACGGGCGCGAGCGCTTCGACCAGCCCAGCGAGCCGACGGTCAGCGAGGACGACGTCCTGCTGCCGGTCGCCGGCATCCTCGACGTCCTGGACAACTACGCGTTCGTCCGGACCTCGGGCTACCTGACCGGTCCCAACGACGTCTACGTCTCGCTGTCGCAGGTGCGCCGGCACGGCCTGCGCCGCGGTGACGCGATCACCGGCGCGGTCCGCCAGCCGCGCGAGGGCGAGCGCAAGGACAAGTACAACGCGCTGGTCCGGCTCGACTCGGTCAACGGCCTGGACCCCGAGCAGGCGCGCAACCGGCCCGAGTTCACCAAGCTGACGCCGCTCTACCCGCAGGAGCGCCTGCGGCTGGAGACCGACCCGCAGCAGTTGACGACGCGGGTCATCGACCTGGTCATGCCGATCGGCAAGGGGCAGCGCGCCCTCATCGTCTCGCCGCCCAAGGCCGGCAAGACGATGGTGCTGCAGGCGATCGCCAACGCGATCACCACCAACAACCCCGAGTGCCACCTCATGGTCGTCCTCGTCGACGAGCGGCCCGAGGAGGTCACCGACATGCAGCGCTCGGTGAAGGGCGAGGTCATCGCCTCGACCTTCGACCGGCCGCCGTCGGACCACACCACGGTCGCGGAGCTGTCGATCGAGCGCGCCAAGCGCCTGGTCGAGATGGGCCACGACGTCGTCGTCCTGCTGGACTCGATCACCCGCCTGGGCCGCGCCTACAACCTGGCCGCCCCGGCCAGCGGGCGCATCCTCTCCGGTGGTGTCGACTCCACGGCGCTCTACCCGCCCAAGCGCTTCCTCGGCGCCGCCCGCAACATCGAGAACGGCGGCTCGCTGACCATCCTCGCCTCGGCGCTGGTCGAGACCGGCTCGACGATGGACACGGTCATCTTCGAGGAGTTCAAGGGCACGGGTAACGCGGAGATCAAGCTCGACCGCCGGCTGGCGGACAAGCGGGTCTTCCCGGCCGTCGACGTCAACGCGTCGGGCACCCGCAAGGAGGAGATCCTCCTCGCACCCGACGAGCTGGCCATCGTCATCAAGCTGCGCCGGGTGCTCTCCGCACTCGAGCCGCAGCAGGCGCTGGAGCTGCTGCTCGACAAGCTGCGCAAGACGCGCAACAACATCGAGTTCCTCATGCAGATCCAGAAGACGACGCTCGGTCCCGAGCGGGACTGAGCAAGGACCCCCACCGGCGGTGGGGCCCGGCGACCGGGGATACTGGTCGGCCGAGCCCCGCGCTGGCGGCCGGAATGACCGGCTGGCCGCCGGCGTTCAGCCAGACAGCACCGAGACGTCCCCGGAAGAGGCCCCGCATCATGAAGCCCGGTATCCACCCCGAGTACCACACCACCACGGTCACCTGTGGCTGTGGCAACACCTTCACCACCCGCAGCACCTCGCCCAGCGGCACGCTCACCGTCGAGACCTGCTCGGCCTGCCACCCCTTCTACACCGGCAAGCAGCGCATCCTCGACACCGGTGGCCGCGTGGCCCGCTTTGAGAAGCGGTTCGGCAAGCGCGGCGCCAACGCCGGCAAGTAGCACCCCCGACGGCGCCCGTCCCACCTCGCGTGGGACGGGCGCCGTCGTCGTGTCCGCCCCCGTCCCCCGGCAGAGATGGCCATTTCTGCCGCTCCTGCCGAGAGGTCCTGCGATGAGCAGCCCCACCGACGCCGCACCCGACCGGCTGCACGGGCTGCTCGAGGAGCACGCCGCCCTCGAGACGGAGCTGGCCGACCCCGCGGTGCACACCGACACCGCCCGCGCCCGCCGGCTGGGCCGCCGCTACGCGCAGCTCGCGCCGGTGGTGGAGACGGCACGTGCCCTCGACGCCGCCCGGGACGACCTGGCGGCCGCGCAGGAGCTCGCCGCGGAGGACGCGTCCTTCGCGGAGGAGGCCCGCGGGCTCGAGACGCAGATCGACGAGCTCACCGACCGGCTGCGCGAGCAGCTGCTGCCGAAGGACCCCGACGACGACAAGGACGTCATCCTCGAGATCAAGGCGGGGGAGGGCGGTGCGGAGTCGGCGCTGTTCGCCGGCGACCTGCTGCGCATGTACCTGCGCTACGCCGAGCGCCGCGGCTGGGCCACCGAGGTGCTCGACGCCGTCCCCGCGGAGCTCGGCGGCTACAAGGACGTCGCGATCGCGGTGAAGTCGCGCACCGACGAGGGCATCTGGTCGCGGCTGAAGTTCGAGGGCGGCGTCCACCGCGTGCAGCGCGTGCCGGTGACGGAGTCCCAGGGCCGCATCCACACCTCCGCCGTCGGGGTCCTGGTGCTGCCCGAGGCCGAGGACGTCGACGTCACCGTGGACCCGAACGACCTGCGCATCGACGTCTTCCGCTCCAGCGGCCCCGGCGGGCAGAGCGTGAACACCACCGACTCCGCCGTCCGGATCACCCACCTGCCCAGCGGCATCGTGGTGAGCTCGCAGAACGAGAAGAGCCAGTTGCAGAACCGGGAGTCGGCGCTGCGCGTGCTGCGCTCGCGGCTGCTGGCCGCCGCCCGCGAGGAGGCCGCGGCCACCGCCAGCGACCAGCGGCGCAGCCAGGTCCGCACCGTCGACCGCAGCGAGCGGGTGCGCACCTACAACTTCCCGGAGAGCCGCATCTCCGACCACCGGGTCGGCTTCAAGGCGCACAACCTCGACCAGGTCCTCGACGGCGAGCTCGACCCGGTCATCGACGCCCTCACCCGCGCGCACACCACCGAGCTGCTGGCGGCCGGCTCCTGAACACCCGCACGCTGCTCGCCGACGCGGCCCGGCGGCTGGCCGGAGCCGGCATCGAGTCACCCCGCGTGGACGCCGAGCTGCTGCTCGCCCACGCCCTCGGCGTCCCCCGCGTGGCCCTGCTCACCCGCGACGACGTCGACGGCGCGGCCGCCGCCCGCTTCGCCGCGCTGCTCGACCAGCGCGCCGGGCGCGTGCCGCTGCAGCACCTCACCGGCCGGGCGCCGTTCCGTCACCTCGAGCTCGCCGTCGGGCCGGGCGTGTTCGTGCCCCGGCCGGAGACCGAACAGCTCGTCGAGTGGGCGCTGGCACAGCTGGCCGGCGTCGACGAGCCGGTCGTCGTCGACCTGGGCGCCGGGTCGGGGGCGATCGCACTGTCCCTGGCGCACGAACACCGCGGCGCGCGGGTCACCGCCGTCGAGCGCGATCCGCAGGCGATCGAGTGGACGCGGCACAACGCCGCCCTGCGCGCGGCCGCCCGCGACCGCCCGGTGACGGTGCTGGCCGGCGACATGACCGACCCCGCGCTGCTGCGCGACCTCGACGGCACGGTCGACCTCGTCGTCTCCAACCCGCCCTACGTCCCCGACGGCGCCCGGGTGCCGCGCGAGGTCGCCGACCACGACCCGCCGCTCGCGCTCTGGGGCGGCCCCGACGGTCTCGACGTCGTCCGTGGCCTGCTGGTCACGGCGGCGCGGTTGCTGCGCCCCGGCGGCGCTCTCGGCATCGAGCACGCCGACCAGCAGGGGAGCGCGGTGCCCGCGCTGGTGCGCGCCACCGGGGAGTTCACCGACGTCGCCGACCACCCGGACCTCGCCGGCCGCCCCCGCTTCACGACCGCCCGCCGGACCACGCGAGACTGACCGGCCGTGGCCGACCTCTACGACTGCACCGACCCCGAGCAGCGCGCGGCGGGTCTCGACGCCGCCGCCGCCGCGATCGCCCGCGGCGAGCTGGTGCTCGTCCCCACCGACACCGTCTACGGCGTGGCCGCCGACGCCTTCTCGCCCACGGCGGTCGCCGGGCTGCTGGCGGCGAAGAATCGCGGCCGCGCCATGCCGGTGCCCGTGCTGGTCGGCGAGGCCTCCACGCTGGCCGGCCTGACGATGAGCGTGCCGCGGGTGGCCTCGCGGCTGGCGGAGGCGTTCTGGCCCGGCGGCCTCACCCTCGTCATCGAGCACGCACCCTCGCTGGCCTGGGACCTCGGTGACGCCGAGGGCACCGTCGCCGTCCGGCTCCCCGACGACGACGTCGTCCGCGCCCTGCTGCGCCGCACCGGCCCGCTGGCCGTCTCCAGCGCCAACCGCTCGGGCCGGCCCGCCGCCACCAGCGCGGAGGAGGCGACGGCGCAGCTCGGCGAGCACGCCGCGGTCGTCCTCGACGGCGGCCCGCGGGCAGGCTCGGCGCCCAGCACGATCGTCGACTGCACCGGCCCGGTGCCACGGGTGCTGCGCGTCGGCGCCGTCTCCGTCGAGCGGCTGCGCGAGGTCGTCCCCGAGACGACCGACTGAGTAGGGACCCCGTCCTCCGCACACCCGGAGCGGGGCCCGGGCGCTCCGGGTCCCGCTCCGTCCCGTGACGGGGGGATACCGTGGGGGCACCGCCAGTCCCGTCCGCCCGTCGTCTCGCCTCCGGGAGCACCGTCGCGATGAGCACGCCCGCTGCGCGCCCGGCCGGGACCCTGCGCGGTCTGCACCAGGGCTGAGCCGTGCGCGAGTACGCCGTCGTCCTGCTCACCGCGGGCCTGGTCACCTTCCTGGCCACCCCGGTCGTGCGGATCGCGGCGGTGCGGCTGCGCATGATGGCCGCGCCCCGCGAGCGCGACGTGCACGTCATCCCGACCCCGCGCGGCGGGGGAGTGGCGATGTACCTCGGCGTGGCGGCGGCGGTGATGGTGGCCACCCGCCTGCCGGCGCTGCAGCGCACCTTCGACGACTCGCAGACCGCCGCGGTGCTGGTCGCCGGCGGCCTCATCTGCCTGCTCGGCGTCCTCGACGACAAGTTCGGCCTCGACGCGCTCACCAAGCTGACCGGGCAGATCGCCGCGGCCGGCGTCATGGTGCTGCTCGGCGTCCAGCTGGCGTTCCTGTTCCTGCCGTTCGCCGACATCGGGACCATCTCCTTCGGCCCGGACGTAGGCGTTCCGCTGACCATCCTGCTGACCGTCATGACGGTCAACGCGCTCAACTTCATCGACGGCCTCGACGGGCTGGCCGCCGGCGTCTCGGCCATCGCCGCGCTGGCCTTCTTCGCCTACAGCTACAACCTCAGCAGCGTCGGCTACGACGAGGTGGCCAGCGCCCCGGCCCTGGTGACGGCGGTGCTCGCCGGGGCCTGCCTGGGCTTCCTGCCGCACAACTTCAGCCCGGCGCGGATCTTCATGGGCGACTCCGGGTCGATGCTCGTCGGCCTGATGCTGTCGGCCGCCGCGGTGAGCGCCACCGGCCGGGTCGACGCGCAGTCCTTCGACTCCGCCGCGAGCCTGCTGCCGCTGGCCCTGCCCCTGCTGGTGCCGGTGGCGGTGCTCTTCATCCCGTTCATCGACCTGCTCCTGGCCGTCGTCCGCCGGACCCGGCGAGGACAGTCACCGTTCTCACCGGACAAGATGCACCTGCACCACCGGCTGCTGTCCATCGGACACTCGCACCGCCGGGCGGTGCTGACCATGTACTTCTGGGCGGCTCTCCTGTCCTTCGGTGCGGTGGCCCTCTCGGTCACCGGCGGGACGGTCGAGCTGCTCGTCGTGATCGGGGTGCTGCTCGTCGTGGGTGTCGTCGTCGTCCTCGGGCCGCACGCCCGCCGTGCGGCCCGCGAGGCTCGGGCCGCCGAGATCGCCGCCCAGCGCCGGCGCAGCCGCGCCGCCCACCCGACCGCCCGGGCCCACCGCACGGGCGGCCGGCCCGCCGGTGCCACGGCGTCCACCAGCGCGCCGCTGTCGCCGACGCCGCCGGCGTCCGCGCCGCCGTCCGGGCCGGCTCCCGGGCCGGCCGCCCCGCGGGCCGCCGGTGCCGGCCGGGGTGTGCGGTGAGCGCGCCGCGGTCGGCGACGCCGGTCCCGTGGGACCTGTCGTTCCTCAAGGTCGGCGCGCTGGTCACCGGAGCCGTGGCCGTCGTCGCGGCGCTCGTCGCGGGGGTCGTGGCCGGCTGGGCCGACGCCGTGGGCGTCCTGGTCGGCGCGCTCGTGGTGACGGCGTTCTTCGTCGTCTCCGGTGTCGTCATCGCCTGGGCGGGGCGGATCAACGAGACCTTCACGCTGCCTGCGGCGCTGGGCACCTTCTTCGTCAAGGCGGTCGTGCTCTTCGGGGTCCTGGGCGCCCTGCCGGAGGACGGCTGGCTCGACCGGCTGACGATGGCCTGGTCGGTCGTCGTCGGGGCCCTGCTGTGGAGCGGCGTCCAGCTGCGGTGGGTGTGGACCCGCCAGCTCTACTACGTGACCCCGCCCGCACCACCCGGTCAGGCGACCGTCCCCCCGGCACCGGGCGGGACCGCGACACGCGGCTGATAGTGTCCCCGCGATGGCCGAGGACGACCCCACCCGTAGGGAGCCCCGGCCCCGACCTGCGCGGGCACCCTCTCAGGGCAGCGGTGCCGAGACCGGTTACGCGGTCATCGGCACGATGATCTCCGGGATGGCCGTGTGGGGCGGAGCCGGGTGGTTGCTCGACCGGTGGTTGGACACGCGGGTGTTCGTGCCGGTCGGCATCCTCCTGGGCATCTCGGTGGCCATCTACCTGGTCGTCGCGCGGTACGGCGGCCTGCCCCCAGCACCGGGGGCAACGGACGACGGCAAGACCCCGGGCGGACGACGGAGCCGGCCCAGGACGCAGAAGGGACAACGGTGACCTCCAGCGCCCTCGCGCTCGCAGGCGTGCTCGCGGTCGAGGAGAGCGGCGGCGGGGACGGCTTCCAGGCCCCCGGCCTCAGCGAGTTCTACCCCGAGCCGATCGCCGAGTTCTCACTCCTGGGCGTCGACTTCGCCATCACCCGCATCACGCTGGGCCTGTGGTTCGCCACGCTCGCGATGCTCGTGTTCATGGTCATGACGGTGCGCAGGCCCCAGATCGTGCCGGGCAAGCTGCAGTTCGTCGGCGAGAGCGGCTACTCGCTGGTCCGCGACGGCATCGCCCGCGACGTCGTCGGTCCCCGGGGCATCCCGTTCGCGCCGTTCCTCGCGTCGCTGTTCTTCTTCATCCTCGCGAACAACTTCATGTCGATCCTGCCGCTGGCGCAGATCTCGCCGATGTCGAAGTTCGCGTTCCCGCTGGTCCTCGCCCTGATCTGCTGGGTGCTCTACATCTACATCGGCATCCGCGAGCAGGGCGCCGGCAAGTACTTCAAGGACATCCTGTTCCTGCCCGGTGTGCCCAAGGCGATGTACGTCCTGGTGACCCCGATCGAGATCCTGCAGAACTTCATCGTGCGGCCGTTCACCCTCGCGGTCCGGCTCTTCGCGAACATGTTCGCCGGCCACATGCTGCTGGTCGTCTTCTCCCTCGGCGCGGTCTACCTGTTCAGCCGCGACAACTTCTCGATCGTCTTCGGGCCCATCTCGGCGCTGATGGCGATCGTGATGACGTTCTTCGAGCTGCTGGTGATCTTCCTGCAGGCCTACGTCTTCACCGTGCTGATGGGGACCTACCTCAACGGCTCGATCGAGGCCGAGCACTGACGGCCTGACCCGCCCCCCGACCGCACCACCCGCACGACCCCCGCAAGCCGCCCGGACGTCCCGGGCGACGACACAGGAGGAACACCCCGACATGGATCTTCTCGCTGAGCTGAACGGCAGCATCGGCTCCGTGGGCTACGGCCTCGCGGCGATCGGCCCGGGCATCGGCGTCGGCATCGTCTGGGCGGCCTACATCCAGGCCACCGCCCGCCAGCCCGAGTCGGCCGGCCTGACCCGCACCTACGCCTTCCTCGGGTTCGCCCTCTCCGAGGCCCTCGCGCTGATCGGCTTCGTCGTCCCCTTCGTCTACGGCACCTGATCCGTCCCTCCGGGTACGGACGGCGACATCGAGACAGGACACTGAGACCATGAGCATCCTCGCTGCGGAGAGCGCCAACCCGCTCCTGCCGCCGCTCGGCGAGATCATCATCGGCCTGATCGCCTTCGCGGTCGTGATGTTCGTCTTCTTCAAGTTCATCGCACCGCGCTTCGAGCAGGTCTTCCGGGCCCGCCGCGAGGCGATCGAGGGCGGGATCGAGCGGGCGGAGGCCATGCAGGCCGAGGCCAAGGCCGCGCTGGAGCAGTACCGCGCGCAGCTGGCCGAGGCCCGCACCGAGGCCGCGCAGATCCGGGACCAGGCCCGCGCGGAGGGCCAGCAGATCCTCGAGGAGCTGCGGACCCAGGCGCAGGAGGAGTCGGCGCGCATCGTCGCCCGCGGCGAGGAGCAGCTGGCCGCCAACCGGCAGTCGGTCATCAACGAGCTGCGCGGCCAGATCGGCGCACTCGCCGTCGACCTCGCCGGCCGCGTGGTGGGGGAGTCCCTGGAGGACGAGTCCCGCCGTCGCGGCACCGTCGACCGGTTCCTCGACGACCTCGACGGCATGTCCGGGGGCGGCGCCTCCGACGGCCGCACCGGCAGCACGGTGTTCGTCCCCGGCGGCGACCGCTGATGGACGCCTCCAGCCGGGCGGCGCTCATCGCCAGCCGCGAGCGCCTGGCGGAGACCACCAGCGGTGCCGCCGGTCCGGGGCTGCTGGCGCTGGCCGACGAGCTGTTCGCCGTCGCGCGGCTGCTCGACGGGCACGTCGCGCTGCGCCGGGCGCTGTCGGACCCGGCGGGCAAGCCGGCCGACCGGGCCGGCCTCGCCCACCGGATCTTCGACAGCCGCGTCTCGGCCGCCGCCGTCGACCTGGTCGAGACCGTCGCCCGGCAGCGCTGGTCGCGGCCGCTCGACCTGGTCGAGGCCGTCGAGACGCTCGCCACGGACACCGCCCTGGACGCGGCGGAGGCCCGGGGCGAGCTCGAGGGCGTCGAGGACGAGCTGTTCCGGTTCGGCCGGATCGTCGGCGGCGACCCGCAGCTGTCCCGCATCCTCTCCGACGACGCGGCCCCGGCCGAGGGCCGGGCGGCGCTGCTGGACCGGCTGCTGTCGGGCCGGGTCAGCCCCGTCACCGAGCAGCTGGTGCGGAACTCGCTGACCGCCCGGCACGTGGGCAACGCCGAGGTCCGTGTCGAGCGCCTCTCCGAGGCGGCCTCCGCCCGGCGTGGCCGGTCGGTCGCCCACGTGACGACGGCGGTGCCGCTGTCCGCGCCGCAGGAGCAGCGGCTGCGTGAGGTGCTCGGCCGCATCTACGGGCGGACGATCGGTCTGCAGGTGACCGTCGACCCCGAGGTCCTCGGCGGCCTGATCGTGCGCGTCGGCGACGAGGTCATCGACGGCAGCATCGCCAACCGGCTCGAGGTCGCGGGCCGCCGGCTCGCCGGCTGACGCGACCACCCCAGAACCACAGACTCACGACCCAGCAGGGAAGAGGACGCGCGCCATGGCCGAGCTGACCATCTCCGCAGACGAGATCCGCAGTGCCATCCAGAACTACGTCACCGAGTACTCCCCGGACGTCTCCCGGGAAGAGGTCGGGACCGTCACCGAGGCGGGCGACGGCATCGCCCGGGTCGAGGGCCTGCCCTCGGTCATGACCAACGAGCTGCTCGAGTTCGAGAGCGGCGTCCGCGGCCTGGCGCTGAACCTCGACGTCCGCGAGGTCGGTGTCGTCATCCTCGGTGACTTCGCCGGCATCGAGGAGGGCCAGCAGGTCCGCCGCACCGGCGAGGTCCTGTCGGTGGCGGTCGGTGACGGCTACCTCGGCCGCGTCGTCGACCCGCTGGGCAACCCGATCGACGGCGCCGGCCCGATCACCACCACCGGCCGTCGCGCCCTCGAGCTGCAGGCGCCCACCGTGGTGCAGCGGCAGTCGGTGCACGAGCCGCTGCAGACCGGCATCAAGGCCATCGACGCCATGACCCCGATCGGCCGTGGCCAGCGCCAGCTGGTGATCGGCGACCGGCAGACCGGCAAGACGGCGATCGTCACCGACACGATCATCAACCAGAAGCAGGCCTGGGAGACCGGTGACCCGGCCCAGCAGGTGCGCTGCATCTACGTCGCCGTCGGCCAGAAGGGCTCGACGATCGCGGCGATCCGCGCCTCCCTCGAGGAGGCCGGTGCGATGGAGTACACGACGATCGTCGCCGCCCCGGCGTCGGAGTCGGCCGGCTTCAAGTACATCGCCCCCTACACCGGCTCGGCCATCGGCCAGCACTGGATGTACGAGGGCAAGCACGTCCTGATCGTCTTCGACGACCTGTCCAAGCAGGCCGAGGCCTACCGCGCCGTCTCGCTGCTGCTGCGCCGCCCGCCGGGCCGCGAGGCCTACCCCGGCGACGTGTTCTACCTCCACTCCCGCCTGCTGGAGCGCTGCGCCAAGCTCTCCGACGACCTGGGCGCCGGCTCGATGACGGGTCTCCCGCTCATCGAGACCAAGGGCAACGACGTGTCGGCCTACATCCCGACCAACGTCATCTCGATCACCGACGGGCAGATCTTCCTCGAGACCGGTCTGTTCAACTCCGGTGTCCGCCCCGCCATCAACGTCGGCATCTCGGTGTCCCGTGTCGGCGGCTCGGCGCAGATCAAGGCGATGAAGTCGGTCGCCGGCCGCCTGCGGCTGGACCTGGCGCAGTACCGAGAGCTGGAGGCCTTCGCCTCCTTCTCGTCGGACCTCGACGCCTCCAGCCGGGCCACCCTCGACCGCGGCCAGCGCCTCGTCGAGCTGCTCAAGCAGGGCCAGTACCAGCCCTACCCGGTCGAGCGCGAGGTCGTCTCGCTGTGGCTGGGCACCACCGGCAAGCTCGACCGTGTCCCGGTCGGCGACGTGCGGCGCTTCGAGTCGGAGTTCCTCGACCACATCGCCCGGGCCGAGCCCGGCGTGTACGACGAGATCCGCACCTCGCGGGCGCTCGGCGACGACGCCGTCAGCAGCCTCGGGCGCGCCGTCGAGGGCTTCTACAGCCAGTTCACGACGTCGGACGGCAGCTCGCTGACCGACGAGGACGACGACGCGAGCACCACCGGTCAGCGCACCGACGGCCAGCGCACCGCCGGTCAGCGCACCGACGGCCAGCGTGGCGGCGCCCAGGTTGGCGGGACGACGCAGGGCGGCGCGACGGCGCAGGGCGCCACCGCGGCGAAGAGCGCCTGACGTGGCCGGTTCCCTCCGTGCGCTGCGGCGTCGCATCCGCTCCACCCAGTCGACGAAGAAGATCTTCTCGGCCCAGGAGCTGATCGCCGGTGCCCGCATCGTGCGCGCCCAGGCGCGGGTGGAGGCGTCCAAGCCCTACGCCCGCGAGATCACCCGCGTGCTGTCCGCCCTCGCGGCGTCGGCGTCCCTGGAGCACCCGCTGCTCAACGAGCAGACCGGGACCGGCCGGGCGGCGGTCCTCGTGGTCACCTCCGACCGCGGGTTCGCCGGCTCGTACAACGTCAACGTCCTGCGGCGGACCGAGGAGCTGCTGGGCACCCTGCGCCAGCAGGGCAAGGAGCCGGTGCTCTACGTCGTCGGGCGCAAGGGGGAGACCTACTACTCCTTCCGCGACCGCCCCGTGGAGCAGACCTTCACCGGCTTCTCCGAGCAGCCGGCCTACTCCGACGCGCAGGACGTCGGCCGGGCGCTGATCGACGTCTTCACCCCCGGTGACGACGCCGACCGCAGCGGCGCCGTGGACGAGGTGCACATCGTCTACACCGAGTTCAAGTCGCTGCTGGCCCAGGTGCCCACCGCCCGCCGGCTGGCGCCGATGGACACCAGCGAGCTCGAGGACCCGGCCGAGGACGGGGAGGGGAGGAACACCGGCGACTCCGGCGTCCCGACCTCCTACGAGTTCGAGCCCTCGCCCGAGGCGCTGCTCGACGCGCTGCTGCCGAAGTACGTCACCACCCGCATCTACGCGGCGCTGCTCGAGGCCGCGGCCTCGGAGTCGGCCTCGCGCCGGCGGGCGATGAAGTCGGCGTCGGACAACGCCGAGGAGCTGGCCAAGAACCTCTCTCGCCAGGCCAACCAGGCCCGGCAGGCCGAGATCACCCAGGAGATCAGCGAGATCGTCGGCGGCGCCGACGCGCTGGTGTCCGCCGGCGCCGACGACTGACCACTCCACCCCGCCTCTCCGGCGGGGACACTGGACCTGAGATCCACCTGAGCCCAGGAGCACCCATGACCGTCACCGAGGACCGTCCGACCACCCAGACGAGCGGCCGCGTCGTCCGGGTCACCGGGCCGGTCGTCGACGTCGAGTTCCCGCGCGACTCGATGCCCGACCTGTTCAACGCCCTGCACGTCGACGTGACCCTCGCCGACCTGGGCAAGACCCTGACCCTGGAGGTCGCCCAGCACCTCGGCGACAACGTGGTCCGCACCATCTCGATGGCACCGACGGACGGCCTCGTCCGTGGCGCCGAGGTCACTGACACCGGCACGGCGATCAACGTCCCGGTCGGCCCGGGCGTCACCGGCCACGTGTTCAACGCACTCGGCGAGTGCCTGGACACCCCCGGCTACGGCCGCGACCTCCCGCGCTGGTCGATCCACCGGCACGCGCCGCGGTTCGACCAGCTCGAGGGCCGCACCGAGCTGCTCGAGACCGGCATCAAGGTCATCGACCTGCTGACCCCCTACGTGGCCGGCGGGAAGATCGGCCTGTTCGGCGGGGCCGGCGTGGGCAAGACGGTGCTCATCCAGGAGATGATCCGCCGCGTCGCCCAGGAGTTCGGTGGCGTCTCGGTGTTCGCCGGCGTCGGCGAGCGCACCCGTGAGGGCAACGACCTCATCACCGAGATGACCGAGTCCGGCGTCATCGACTCGACCGCTCTGGTCTTCGGCCAGATGGACGAGCCGCCGGGCACCCGGCTGCGCGTCGCGCTCTCGGCGCTGACGATGGCGGAGTACTTCCGCGACGAGCAGAACCAGGACGTGCTGCTCTTCATCGACAACATCTTCCGGTTCACCCAGGCCGGGTCCGAGGTCTCCACGCTGCTGGGCCGCATGCCCTCCGCCGTGGGGTACCAGCCGACCCTCGCCGACGAGATGGGCGAGCTGCAGGAGCGGATCACCTCGACGCGCGGCCACTCGATCACCTCGCTGCAGGCGATCTACGTGCCCGCCGACGACATCACCGACCCGGCGCCGCACACCACATTCGCCCACCTCGACGCGACGACCGTGCTCTCGCGGCCGATCTCGGAGAAGGGCATCTACCCGGCCGTCGACCCGCTGGACTCCACCAGCCGGATCCTCGACCCGCAGTACGTCGGGCAGGAGCACTACCAGGTCGCGCAGACCGTCAAGCAGATCCTCCAGCGGTACCAGGAACTGCAGGACATCATCGCGATCCTCGGCATCGACGAGCTCTCCGAGGAGGACAAGGTCACCGTGCAGCGCGCGCGGCGGATCGAGCGGTTCCTCTCGCAGAACATGTTCGTGGCCGAGGCGTTCACCGGGCAGCCCGGTTCCTACGTGCCGCTGTCGGAGACCCTCGAGGCGTTCAAGGCGCTCACCGAGGGCCGCTACGACCACGTGCCGGAGCAGGCGTTCTTCATGTGCGGTGGCCTCGAGGACCTCGAGCGCAACGCGGAGAAGCTCAAGCGCGGCTGAGGCTCCACCGGAGCGTGACGACGGCCGGGTGCCCCTTCGGGGGTGCCCGGCCGTCGTGCGTCCCGGGACTGCGGGTGCGTGCCCGACCGGTGACGCAGCGTCGGGACGTGCCCGGCGGTGACACCCGGAGGGGTTGACCTCACCGCCGAGATGGGCAGTGGGCTTCCCGACACACCCTCAAGAGCGGGAACCTCGCTGCCGATCGAGCAGATGGCGCCCGGAGGGACCGGACGTGCCGCGCAGGAGACGACGATGGACTGGCTGGATGCGACCAGCTTCGACGGCACGGTGACCCGCCTGCCGGCGGGGACCGCCGACCCCGGGTGGACCTGGCCGCCGTCGGCAGTCGTGTCCTCCGTCCAGGACATCTCCTACGACACCGAGGACTGGGCCCCGGCCTCCAGCGTGCGCCACCCGTGGGTGCGCGTCGGGCGCTGGACGCTGCTCTACCGTCGCGCGTCGTAGCCCGGCCGCCCGGGCGGGTGACCGCCGGGCGACCCGCGCCGGACACGCCCGGACCCGCGGCTAGAGTGAGGACGACCGTCGCCGCGCCCGCTTCCCGGCCGGCGTCCCAGCACCGCTCGTCGGTGGACCCGGAGGAGTGTCGTGGCGACCCTGCAGGTCGAGTTGGTGGCCGTCGAGAGGACCATCTGGTCCGGTGAGGCCAGCATGGTCATCGCCCGCACGACCGAGGGCGAGATCGGCGTCCTGCCCAGCCACGCCCCGCTGCTCGGCGAGCTCGCGCCCGGCGGCGTGGTCACCATCCGCACGACCGAGGGCCAGGACGTCGTCGCCGCCGCCCACGGGGGCTTCCTCTCCGTGACGCCGCAGGGCGTGTCCATCCTCGCCGAGACGGCGGAGATCGCCTCCGAGATCGACGTCGAGCGCGCCCGCGAGGCGCTGCGCCGCGCCGAGCAGGCCGGCGACGACCCCGAGGCCCTCGCCGCCGCCCGCCGCGCGCAGTCCCGCCTGCGGGCCGCCGGTCAGGGCGACTGACCCGACCGGACCGCGACCGCCGACCCGCCGGTGACCACCGCCCTCCTCGTCCTCGCCGGGGTGCTGGTCGTCGTCCTGGTGGTCGCCTTCCTGATCCGCCGCCGCTTCCTGCTCTCCGGGCTCGGCGCGGTGACCATGTGGCTGCGTCCGGCCGGGAGCTCCCGGTGGTCGGTGGGCGTCGCCTGGTACGGCGGGGACGCGCTGCTCTGGTACCGGGCCGTGTCGCTGTCGGTACGCCCTCAGCAGCGGTTGTGCCGCACCGAGGTGCACGTCGAGAGCCGGCGGGGGCCGGGCCGCGACGACGTCGCCCTGCCCGACGACGCCGTCGTCCTCCGCTGCGACACCAACCGCGGGCCCACCGAGCTGGCCATGGACCTCTCGACCGTCACCGGCTTCCTGTCCTGGGTGGAGTCCGCCCCACCCATCCGCTAGTCCCTCCTCAGGTTCTGGCGGCCCGCTGGGCGTGCACGCCGCTGTGCGCTCCGGGCTCCCACAGCACGTCGCCGTCCGGGTTGGCCTCGCGGGCGAGGATGAACAGCAGGTCCGACAGCCGGTTGAGGTAGCGCGCGGTCTCGGCGTTGGTGCGCCCGCCGTCGGCCTCCAGCAGCGCCCACACGCTGCGCTCGGCCCGCCGGACGACCACGCGCGCCTGGTGCAGCAGCGCCGCCAGCGCCGTCCCGCCGGGCAGCACGAAACTGGTCAGTGGAGGCAGCGCCTCGTTGTGCTCGTCGCACGCCACCTCGAGCCGCTCGGTGTAGGCGGCGGTCACCCGCAGCGGCGGGTGCGCGGGGTCGGGCACCACGGGCGTGGACAGGTCGGCGCCGACGTCGAACAGGTCGTTCTGCACGCTGCGCACGAGCCTGACCACGTCCTCGGACGGCGACCCGAGCGCCAGCGCCAGGCCGAGCACGCTGTTGGCCTCGTCGACGTCGGCGTAGGCGATCAGCCGCGGGTCGGTCTTGGTCACCCGGCTCATGTCGCCGAGGTGCGTCTGCCCGGCGTCTCCGGTCTTCGTGTAGATGCGGGTGAGCCGGACTGTCATGGTCCCTGAGCCTAGGCGGTGCTGCGGCGCGTGCCCCCGGGCCCGGGACGCTGACCGGAGCCGTCCGCGCGGCCGCCGTAGGGTGGCCCGGTGCAGTGCTTCGAGGTGACCGGCGGCACGGCCCTGACCGGACGCGTGCGGGTCACGGGGGCGAAGAACAGTGCCCTCAAGCTCATGGCGGCCGCGCTGCTGGCGGCCGGGCGTACGACGATCGACGAGGTCCCCGACATCCTCGACGTCGCGATCATGAGCGAGGTGCTGCGCCGCCTCGGCTGCGGCGTCACCTACGAGCGGTCCGGGAAGCCCGGCGGCGGGGGACGGGTCGTCGTCGACGTCCCGGAGGACCCCGACACCGAGACCGACTACGACCTCGTGCGCAAGATGCGCGCCTCGATCAGCGTGCTCGGCCCCCTGGTCGCCCGCCGCGGCAGCGCCCGGGTCGCTCTCCCGGGCGGCGACGCGATCGGCTCGCGCGGCCTGGACATGCACATCTCCGGCCTCGAGCGGCTCGGCGCCTCGATCCACAGCGAGCACGGCTTCCTCGTCGCCACCGCCCCGCGCCTCAAGGGCACGTCGATCTGGCTGGACTTCCCGTCGGTCGGCGCCACCGAGAACCTGCTGATGGCCGCGGTCCTGGCCGAGGGGACGACGGTCATCGACAACGCCGCCCGCGAGCCGGAGATCGTCGACATCTGCTCGATGCTCACCGCGATGGGCGCGCGCATCGACGGCGCCGGCACCTCCACGCTCACGATCGAGGGCGTCGACTCTCTCGCGCCGGTCACCTACTCGACGGTGCCCGACCGGATCGTGGCCGGGACCTGGGCGATCGGGGCGGTGATGACCCGCGGCGACGTCGTCGTCGAGCGGGCCCTGCCCCAGCACCTCGCCGTCCCGCTGGACAAGCTGGTCAGCGCCGGCGCCACCGTCGAGGTGGTGGAGGACGGCATCCGGGTCGCGATGGACGAGCGCCCGCGCGGGGTCGACGTCGTCACGCTGCCCTTCCCCGGGTTCCCCACCGACCTGCAGCCGATGGCGGTCGCGCTGGCCGCGGTGTCCACCGGCACGGCCCTGATCACCGAGAACGTGTTCGAGGGCCGCTTCATGTTCGTCAACGAGCTCGTGCGCCTCGGCGCCGACGTGCGCATCGACGGCCACCACGCCGTCGTCCGCGGGCGCGAGCGGCTGTCGTCGGCGCCGGTGCTGGCCACCGACATCCGCGCCGGTGCCGGGCTGGTCCTGGCCGGGCTGCTCACCGACGGGGTGACCGAGGTGCAGGACGTGCACCACGTCGACCGCGGCTACCCCGACTTCGTCGACCTGCTGCGCGGCCTCGGCGCCGGGATCGAGCGGATCGAGCGCCCGGACTGAGCCGCGGCTACGCCGCAGGAAAGGAGGCGGCCAGCTCGCGGGCGCGGGCGGCGTCCTCCGGGAAGACGAAGACGTCGGCGCGGTGCGCCTCGGGGAACCGGATCGTCGAGCGGATCCCGGCGTCGGAGAGCACCGCGCGCAGCGCCAGCGCCGACTCCCGGCGGGACAGGGTGGCCACGCGGGTGAGCAGGCCGTCGTCGGCGGGCGAGGGACGGCCGCGGCGCATGCCGCCGGTGGAGTTCCCGCCGAAGGCCCAGCGCATGAACAGCACGAGCAGGACCATGACGACGATCGCGATGACCGGCCCGGCGATGTAGCTGAGACCGCCCGGCTGCAGCATCCCGACCCCCTCGACGAGCGGCGCCGGGGCCCTCCCGGCCCGGTCGCACACGATCGAGTGTGCCACCGCCGGAGCACCCGGACCGGTGCTGCTACTCACCAGTAGCGGCCCCTACACTCCGCTGGCATGCCGTTCCCTTCATCGCCGAAGGAGCGCGACCACCCCTGGGTCATGCGCACCTACGCCGGCCACTCCTCGCCGGCCGAGTCCAACGCGCTCTACCGCCGGAACCTGGCGAAGGGGCAGACGGGCCTGTCGGTCGCGTTCGACCTGCCCACGCAGACCGGTTACGACCCCGACGACGAGCTCGCCGTCGGTGAGGTGGGCAAGGTCGGCGTCCCGGTCACGCACATCGGCGACATGCGGGCGCTCTTCGACGGCATCCCGCTCGACGGGATGAACACGTCGATGACGATCAACGCCACCGCGATGTGGCTGCTGGCGCTCTACCAGGCGGTCGCCGAGGAGCAGGGGCACGACGTCACCGAGCTCGCCGGGACGACGCAGAACGACATCATCAAGGAGTACCTGTCGCGGGGGACCTACGTCTTCCCGCCCGGGCCCTCGATGCGGCTGATCACCGACGTGGTCGCCTACACCGTGACGGCGATGCCGAAGTGGAACCCGATCAACATCTGCAGCTACCACCTGCAGGAGGCCGGGGCGACGCCGGTGCAGGAGATCGCCTACGCGATGAGCACCGCGATCGCCGTCCTGGACTCCGTGCGCGACTCCGGCCAGGTGCCGCAGGAGCGCTTCGGCGAGGTGGTCGCGCGCATCTCCTTCTTCGTCAACGCGGGCGTCCGCTTCGTCGAGGAGATGTGCAAGATGCGCGCCTTCACCCAGCTGTGGGACGAGCTGACGCGGGAGCGCTACGGCGTCCAGGACGCCAGGCACCGGAGGTTCCGCTACGGCGTCCAGGTCAACTCCCTGGGCCTGACCGAGGCGCAGCCGGAGAACAACGTCCAGCGGATCGTGCTGGAGATGCTCGCGGTCACGCTGTCCAGGGACGCCCGCGCCCGCGCGGTGCAGCTGCCGGCGTGGAACGAGGCGCTGGGCCTGCCCCGGCCGTGGGACCAGCAGTGGTCACTGCGGCTGCAGCAGGTGCTCGCCTACGAGACCGACCTGCTCGAGTACGAGGACCTGTTCACCGGGTCGGTCGTGGTGGAGCGGAAGGTCGCCGAGCTCGTCGAGGGCGCCCGCGCCGAGATCGCCCGGGTGCAGGAGATGGGCGGGGCCGTGGCCGCCGTCGAGTCCGGGTACATGAAGGGCCAGCTCGTCGGCTCGCTCGCCGAGCGGCGCCGCCGGATGGAGAGCGGCGAGGACGTCGTCGTCGGCGTGAACCGGTTCGACACCACGGAGCCCAACCCGCTGACCGCCGACCTCGACACCGCGATCATGGTCGTCGACCCGGCCGTGGAGGCCGCCGCGCAGGAGGCCGTCCGGGAGTGGCGCGCCGGGCGCGACCCCGAGCCGGTCGAGCGGGCGCTCGCCGCGCTCCGCGAGGCCGCCGGCAGCGACGTCAACCTGATGGAGGCCACGCTGCAGTGCGCCCGTGCGGGCGCGACGACGGGGGAGTGGGCCGGCGTGCTGCGCGAGGTGTTCGGCGAGTACCGGGCCCCCACGGGTGTGGCCGCGGCCGCCGGCAGCGGCGAGGCCGACGAGTCGCTGGTGCTCGTGCGCGAGCGGGTGCACGCCACCGGCGAGGAGCTCGGCGGCCGGCTGCGGTTCCTGGTCGGCAAGCCCGGCCTCGACGGGCACTCCAACGGCGCCGAGCAGATCGCCGTCCGCGCCCGCGACGCCGGGTTCGAGGTCGTCTACCAGGGCATCCGGCTCACGCCCGCGCAGATCGTGTCCGCCGCCGTCGAGGAGGACGTGCACGTCGTCGGGCTGTCGGTGCTGTCCGGGTCGCACCTGCAGGTGGTCCCGGCGGTGCTGCAGGGCCTGCGCGAGGCCGGGCTGGACGACGTCCCGGTGGTCGTCGGCGGGATCATCCCCGACAGCGACGCCCGCCGGCTGCGCGAGCAGGGCGTGGCCCGGGTGTTCACGCCCAAGGACTTCGGGCTCAACGACATCATGGGCCACGTCGTCGACGTGGTCCGCGAGGCCAACGGCCTCGACGAGAGGGTCCCCACCCCCGTCTAGTCGAAGGACCCCTGCTCCCCACCCCTCGCAGGCTCGGGGCGGTGCCCGGCAGGGGGCCGGCAGCGGCAGGGAGGATCAATCCACGGGCGCGGGGCGGCCGAACACGTGGCCCTGGCCGTAGCGGACGCCGCGGGCGACCAGGGCGTCGCGCTCGGCCGGGGTCTCGACGCCCTCGGCCACCAGCCGGGCCCCGGTCTCGGCGGCGAAGGCCACCATCGCGGCGGTCATCGCCTGCCGGGCCGGGTCGGTGTCGACCCCGCTGACCAGCGCGATGTCGAGCTTGATGGTGTCCGGGCACAACCGCAGGATGTGCCGGAGGCTGGCGTAGCCGGCACCGGCGTCGTCGATGCTCAGCCGGATGCCCGCCGCGCGGAGGGGCTCGAGCGCGGCCAGGACCGGCGCGTAGTCCTCGATCGGCGAGTGCTCGGTGATCTCCACGGTGAGCGCCGTCGTGTCCGCCCCGTCGAGCAGCACCGCGGCCACCGCGGGCGACACCAGCGCGATGGGGGACAGGTTGACCGCCAGGCGCAGCCCCCGCGGCAGCCGGCCCGCGACGCCGAGCGCCGACCGCACCGCCAGCAGCTCCAGCTCCACCCCCAGGCCCACCGCCGCGGCGTCGGCGAACAGCGTCGCCGGACCGCCCTCGTGCCCGGGGAAGCGCGACAGTGCCTCGTGGGCCACGACCCTGCCGGTGTGCATGTCCACCACCGGCTGCACGTGCACGGTGACCGCGCCCCGGTCCAGGACCTGGCGGACGCGGGTCCGGCGGGCGGCGAGCTCGGCCTCGGCGAGCTCCTCGGCGGCCATCCGGTCACCGATCAGCTCGGCCAGCATCTCCACCGTGCGCACCGAGGAGCCGTCGAGCTGCTCGCCGGCGTCCCGGCTGATGCAGCACAGCATCCCGACCGGTCGCCGGTCGGGGCTGCGGACGGGCGCCCCGACGTAGGAGCCGATGCCCAGCTTCCCGGTGACGGCGAGGTCGCGGGTGAGCGGGTTGCGGTCGGCCGCGGTGACCACCGGTGGCAGCTGACCGGACAGCACCCGCACGCAGAACGACTCCTCCAGCGGCAACGACATGCCCTCGGAGACGTGCATGCCGTCCAGGTCGCCGGTGGCCGAGGTGATCTCCTGGCGGTCCTCGGAGAACACCGAGAGCCACGCCACGTCCATCCCGAGCCGATCGCGCGCGAGGTCCAGCAGGCGGTGCACCCAGTCGTCGGCACGGTCGGCGGTCTCCACGACGGCGGTCTCCACGACGGCGGTCGCGGCGGACCGTGGTGCTGCCACGGGCACATCCTCGCGGCTGGGGGCGCTCCTGCCCAGGGGTTGCGGAACGGCCCCGTACGTCAGAGGCGGGGGCCGAACCGGACGTCGACGCCCGGGGAGAACAGCACGCTGTCGGGCGGCCCCTCGACGCCGGGCAGGCCGGCCGCGGCCAGCAGGTCGCCGTCCCAGGCCAGCAGCTCGGCGCGGTGCAGCGGCCAGGCCGGGTGCTCGTTGGGCCAGTAGCGGGTGCGGCCGAAGGCGGTCTGGTGCAGCCCCCAGCGGCCCGTGAGGAACCGCTCGACCGGCCCGGGATCGGTCAGCCGCGGGCCCACCCGCAGCTCCACGCGGCCGCCGGCGCCCCGCGGCCCCGGCCAGCGCCGCCGGGAGGTGTAGGTCAGCAGGTCACCGTCCCGGTCGAAGCGCATCCGCGACCACAGGTACGGCAGTCCCGCGGCCCGGGCGACGAAGACCGGCAGCAACCGGTCGGCGTCCAGGGACCGGAAGACGACGCCGCGGCGGCCCTCCTCGTCGACCGAGTAGAGCCGCACGTTGGTCTCGAGGAAGGAGCCGACCCACGGCAGTCCCGGCGAGCCGAGGACGCCGATGCGGCGCATGCGGAAGGGCACCAGCCCGGCCCAGGTGCGCCCGTCCGGCGTCGTGTCCGGCCTGGTGCCCGGCGGCAGCAGCGGCGCGACGGCGGCGGGGTCGAGCGCCCAGTGCACGAACGCGACGTCGCGCCAGCCCTGGCTGAACAGCGTCCGGCCGGCGGGGCGGGGCGCGGTGTCGGTGACCTCCTCGACGTCCACCACCCCAGCGTCCCAGCGACGTTGCCGCCGGGCCGCCGGGCGTGGTGAGGTCGCCCACATGACCGCAGAGGGTGCGCCCCGCGTCGAGCGGGACGGCGACGTCGTCCGCATCACCATGTGCCGGCCGCAGCGGCGCAACGCGCTGTCCCGCGAGCACCTGGAGCAGCTGCTGGCCGCCGTCGCCGACGCCGGGGAGAGCGACGCGACCGGCATCGTCCTCGGCGCGGAGGGGCCGGTCTTCAGCGCCGGCCACGACTTCGCCGACGTCCTCGACGCGCCCGTGGCCGACGTGCGCAGCCTCCTGGCGCTGTGCACCGAACTGATGCGGGCGCTGCAGGAGGTGCCGCAGGTCGTCGTCGCGCGGGTGCACGCCCTGGCCACCGCGGCCGGCTGCCAGCTGGTCGCCTCCTGCGACCTCGCGGTGGCCGCGGAGTCGGCCGGCTTCGCCGCCCCCGGCGGCAAGGGCGGCTGGTTCTGCCACACGCCGATGGTCGCCATCGCCCGCAACGTCGGCCGCAAGCGGGCCATGGAGCTCGCGCTGACCGGCGACGTCATCGACGCGCGGACGGCGCTGGACTGGGGACTGGTCAACCGCGTGGTGCCCGACGACGGGCTCGACGCCGCCGTGGACGAGCTGATGGCCCGGGCCACGCGCGGCTCGCGGGCGAGCAAGGCGTGGGGCAAGCAGACGATGTACGCCCAGCTCGACCGGCCCGAGCGGGACGCCTATGCTGTCGCCGTCGAAGTGATGGCCGGCGCCAGCCAGCTCGACGGAGCCCGCGAGGGCATGCGGTCGTTCCTGGAGAAGCGCCGGCCGGTCTGGACCGACTAGGGGGTGCCGGTCGCGCCCGCCCTCGCCGACGCCCGGCCCGGGGTCCTCGTCGACCTCGGCCGGTACCCCCAGCAGGCCGACGGCGCCGACAGCACCCCGGTCTCGTGGCTGGGCGGGACCTTCCTGCGGCGGGCTTCCACCGGGGCCGAGCAGGAGCTCCTCGTCGCGCACCGGTGCGACGACAACGGTGACGGGACGCCCGACACGGTCGACCGGGTGTTCCTGCTCGGCGTGCCGGAGGTCCGGGCGCTCACCCACCGCGGCCGAGGGGACGGGGTGGACCGACGGGCGGTGGCCACCCCTTTCGCGGTGCAGCGGAAGAGCGACGGCAGCCGTCTCCACGTGTACGACGAGACCGTCGAGGCGGACTTCCTCGTCGTCGACGAGGAGCGGCGCGGGCGCTCGTGGTGGTGGCTCAGGTCCCAGCCGCAGGCGCAGGACGGCACCGCGACGCGAGCCGCGTCCGTCGGCCCCCGAGGGGACGTCAACAGCCACGGCCGGGTCGACCGGTCCCGCATCGGGGTGCGGCCGGCCGTCGTGCTCGACGCCTCCCGCGTCGCGGTCGGTCCGCAGGCCGGCTAGCCGCCGAGGTCGGCGCAGCCGGTCTCATGGGGGAGGACCGGCCGGAAGGCGATCGACCACCGCGCGCCGTCCGGGGTGACCCACGGCGTCTGGACGTTGGCCGAGGCCGCCGCCGCGAGGACGTCGGCCGCCTGCTGGCCGGTGGCGCTCACGCAGGTGATCCCCGCGCCCAGCGGCGTGCCCGGCAGCGCCGGCCCCGGCCAGGCGACGTCGGGCTGCGGCAGCTCCGGGTCGCCGCCGCGGTGCGGCTGGACCACCGCGGCGACCGTCTGCGGCACGTAGACCTCGGCCGGGCCCGCCACCAGGCCGGTCAGCTCGTCCTGCAGGTCGCGCAGCCGCCCGCGCGCCTCGGCCTGCTCCGCGGTCAGCGCGTCGTCGGGGGTCTCGGCGAGGGCGTACACCTCGCGCACCGTCGTGCCCTCGCCGGTGGTCAGCGTGAACCGGGTGGTGGGCGCGTCGGCCACCGGCGGCTCGCCGAGGTCGCCGTCCTCGGTCACGCCGGCCTGGACGGCGCGGTCGACGAGGTCGCGCAGGGCGGCCTCGTCGACCTGCTGCACCTGCACGCTGGGCAGCGCCGGCGACGGCCAGATCTCGATCTGCGCGCCCTGGGTCAGCACCCGCCCGTCGCCGTAGACGCTGACCAGCGGCAGCCGGGTGGCCAACTCCTCCGGTGAGGTGAACCCGCCGGTGTGCGCGACCTGCAGCACGAGGCCCGGGGGCAGGGGAGCCGCCGGGGACGACGGCGAGCCCGCGTCGGCAGCGTCCTGCGCGCACCCGGCGAGGCCCAGCGCGAGGACCAGCAGGCCGGCCGCGCGCACCGTCGACGTCGTCGTCACGGTCCTGGCACGCGTGACCGGGCTCGGCGGTTCCCGTCGTGACCCGACCGGTACCGTCGGCGCCCGTGCGCCTGGTCATCGCCCGTTGCTCGGTCGACTACATCGGGCGGCTGACCGCCCACCTGCCCATGGCCCAGCGGCTGCTGCTGGTCAAGGCCGACGGCTCGGTGTCGGTGCACGCCGACGACCGGGCCTACAAGCCGCTGAACTGGATGAGCCCGCCGTGCACGCTGAAGGACGAGCTCGTCGACGGCGCGGGGACCTGGACGGTCACCAACAGGGCCGGTGAGCAGCTGGTCATCACCATCGAGTCGGTCGAGCACGACTCCGCCCACGAGCTCGGCGTGGACCCCGGCCTGCAGAAGGACGGCGTCGAGGCCGAGCTGCAGCGGCTGCTCGCCCTGCACGTGGAGACCTTCGGGCAGGGGTGGCAGCTCGTCCGCCGCGAGTACCCGACCGCGATCGGCCCGGTCGACCTGCTCTGCCGCGACGCCGACGGGCGGACCGTGGCCGTGGAGATCAAGCGGCGCGGGGAGATCGACGGCGTCGAGCAGCTGACCCGCTACCTCGAGCTGCTCAACCGCGACCCGCTGCTCGCGCCGGTGAAGGGCGTGTTCGCCGCGCAGGAGATCAAGCCGCAGGCACGGGTGCTGGCCACCGACCGCGGCATCGACTGCGTGACCGTCGACTACGCCGTCCTCAAGGGGACCGACGACCCCTCGCAGCGCCTCTTCTAGCCGACGTCCCGGGCGATCGCGACGAGGCGGTCGGCGACCTCCGCGGCGGGGGCGCGGGTGTCGATCCCCGCGTCGGCCGTGGCGCGCAGCAGCGGCTCCACGGCGGCAAGGCCGCCCAGGAGGCGCTCGGCGTCGCTCTCGCCGAAGCCGTTGGTCGTCCGGCCGGCCAGCCGCCGGAGCAGCACGTCCACCGGGGCGCTGAGCAGGACGACGGCGGCGAACCGCGGACGGAAGCGTCCCTGGCCGGACACGCAGCCGGCGACGAAGAGCGGCTCGCCGGCTGCGTCCTGCTCGTGCCGGGCGCGCAGGACGTCGATCCGGTCCTCGCGCCAGAGCTGCTCCGGGCGCCCCTCCTCGGCGGACCACACCTCCACGGCGTAGCCGCCGGAGTCGGTGTCCACGACGCGGGAGCCCCGCCGGGCCAGCTCGGCCAGCGCCGTCGACCTGCCCGTCCCGGACATGCCGGTGACCAGGATCGCGACCACCCGGGGACGGTAGCGGGGACCGCCACCCAGGGGCGGGACCGTGCTGCCGGGGTGGGAGACTCCGGGGGTCCAACGGACGGGAGGAGATGGCAGCGTGGCCAGAGAACTGACCGAGGTCGGCGTGGTGGGGCTGGGCACCATGGGTGCGGGCATCGCCGAGGTGCTGGCCCGCGCGGGCCTGTCGGTGACCGCCGTGGAGATCAGCGAGGACGCCCTGGCCCGCGGTCGCGGCCACGTCGACCAGTCGACGGACAAGGCCGTCTCGCGCGGCAAGCTGGAGCCGGCCGAGCGCGACGCCATCCTCGGGCGGATCCGGTTCAGCACGTCGCTGGAGGACCTGTCCTCGGCCGAGCTGGTCATCGAGGCCGTCCCGGAGCGGATGGAGCTCAAGACGGAGCTCTTCGCGAAGCTGGACAAGATCTGCCCGCCGGACACGATCCTGGCCACCAACACCTCGAGCCTGTCGGTGACGGAGCTGTCGGTGGCCACCGGCCGGCCGAGCAAGGTCATCGGGATGCACTTCTTCAACCCGGCGCCGGTCATGAAGCTGGTGGAGGTCGTGCGCACAGTGGTGACCGAACAGCCGGTCGTCGAGGACGTCGAGGCGCTGGCCGACCGGCTGGGCAAGGTCGACGTGACCATCGGTGACAAGGCCGGCTTCATCGCCAACGCGCTGCTGTTCGGCTACCTCAACCACGCGGTCTCGATGTACGAGAACCGCTACGCCAGCCGCGAGGACATCGACGCGGCCATGCGGCTGGGCTGCGGCCTGCCGATGGGCCCGCTGGCGCTGATGGACCTCATCGGCATCGACACCGCCTACGAGATCCTCGACACGATGTACAAGCAGTCGCGCAACCGGCTGCACGCGCCCAGCCCGGTGATCAAGCAGATGATGACCGCGGGCCTGCTGGGCCGGAAGTCCGGCCGCGGTTTCTACACCTACGCCACCCCGGGCTCGGCCGAGGTCGTCGCCGACGAGCACACCCCGCCGGCCGGCGGTGCCGCCACGGGCGCCCGCCCGGTCTCGGCCGTCGGCGTCGTCGGCTCCGGGACGATGGCCACCGGGATCATCGAGGTCGTCGCCAAGGGCGGCTACGACGTGCTGTTCCAGGCCCGCTCGCCGGAGAAGGTGGAGGCGGTCACCGCGGCCCTGCGCAGGTCGCTGGACAAGCAGGTCGCCCGCGGGCGGCTCGACGAGGCCGGCCGCGACGAGGTCCTCGGCCGCGTGCGGGGCACGACGTCGCTGGACGACTTCGCCGACTCAGACCTGGTCATCGAGGCCGTCGTGGAGTCGCTGCCGGTCAAGCAGGCGCTGTTCGCCGCCCTGGGGGAGATCGCCAAGCCCGGCGCCGTGCTGGCCACGACGACGTCGAGCCTGCCGGTCATCGAGTGCGCCAAGGCCAGCGAGCGCCCCGCCGACGTCGTCGGCCTGCACTTCTTCAACCCCGCGCCGGTGATGAAGCTGGTCGAGGTGGTCAGCACCATCGCCACCGCCCCCGACGTGGCCGCCACCGCGCACGCGGTCTGCGCGCAGCTGGGCAAGCACGCGGTCTCCTGCACCGACCGCGCCGGGTTCATCGTCAACGCGCTGCTGTTCCCCTACCTCAACGACGCGGTGAAGATGCTCGAGGCGCACTACGCGACCGCCGACGACATCGACGCCGCCATGAAGGTCGGCTGCGGCTACCCGATGGGCCCGTTCGAACTGCTCGACGTCGTGGGCCTGGACGTGTCGCTGGCCATCGAGCGGGAGCTGTACACCGAGTTCCGGGAGCCGGGCTTCGCGCCGGCGCCGCTGCTCGAGCACCTGGTCACCGCCGGCTACCTCGGCCGCAAGACCGGCC
>NZ_FPBA01000005.1 GCF_900116515.1 Geodermatophilus amargosae | reverse complement strand
CCCCGCACCCGCGCCTACGTCACCAAACGACAAGCCGACGGGAAAAGCACCAAGGAGATCATCCGCTGCCTCAAGCGACACATCGCCCGCGAGATCTACCGCCTGCTCACCACACCGGCCGCCCTGCCGTTCGCCGCCACTTGACCGCCATAGGAGCTTCGGCAAGGCCGAACGCTTCAACCGCACCCTGCGCACCGAGTGGGCCTACGCCACCGGCTGGACCAGCAACGAGGAGCGCACCGCCGCCCTGGACGCCTGGCTGCAGCACTACAACACTGCCCGCAGCCACTCCGCCCTCGGAGGCCACCCACCGATCAGCCGACTGACCGCGTGAACAACCTGTCTGGTTGCAACACCTAGTCGGTCAGCTCCACGACCACCGGTGCATGGTCGCTGGCTCCCTTGCCCTTGCGTTCCTCGCGGTCTATCAGGGCATTCGTGACCCGGCCGGCCAGTGCGGGGGAGGCGAGGGTGAAGTCGATCCGCATGCCCTCGCGGCGCGGGAAGCGCAGCTGCGTGTAGTCCCAGAACACTTCATGGGGGTTCGCCGACCAGCCGTGATGGGGCCGATCCGCCGCTGACCTGCAACAACACGATTCGTCCAATTGGGGTCAACGAGGGCCAACTAAGGATTCATGTGCCCCAGATGTGCCCCGGCGGCGCCCGTCCCCGCAGTACTTGTCGAGTTCGGTCGGACGGCCGGCCGATCGAGGGCCACGTGTGACGAGCCGCCCGAGCTGGGCGACCAGTCGCCGAATGCGCGCCGCGTCGCTGCGGCGGGCCAGCCGGTCCACAGCGGGGTCTCGGCACGGCTCTCGCAAGTGAGCATCCCTGCGGAGTATTCGCCATCCACCCGCGCGCGCCGAAAAGGCGACGGCAAGACCAGTCCACTCAAGCCGATTCCTGCGTCAGCAAGTAGCTGATGTAGGTAGAAGGCGATGGGCCGATCAGATATTCAACGTCGACCTCGACGAGGCATGACGCCGTCCCGCCAATCGGGGGCATCCTTATCGCTGAAGAAGGATGTCGAGTTGACCCAACCGTCACTTGTCCACCGCAGGGTGCCAGCCAGTACGCGCTGGGAGTAGCTGCCGAAGTCTATGGCGTACCCGTCGTAGCTCTCACCCCCACCTTCCGGTCGAATTCCCGATTGCAAGAGGTGTATCAGCCGCGCGTCGTACAACTCTGCGTAGAGCGGGCGCTTTGGGTCACTTCGGTTAACCAGGATGGTTCTTTTGCCACGCTTCAGCGACTTAGCGAGTATCTCCTCGAAGAGTTCCTCGAGGTCAGGCCTCCCTTCGATGTTCTTGAACTTGGTCATCCAGAAGTAGTCACTTGAGGCTCGAAGAACGTGATCTGGCCCGATCGGCCCTTGAGCGGCCAAGCGGGCGGATTTGGATACGATGTTTATCGCGTCGCGAGGATTACCTTCGGAAGCCGTGACGAGTGTCGCCAAAGCATCCCGCAAGAAGCCGGCCATGATCTCTTCCAAAGTAGATACGTCATGGCCCAAGGTTTTCTCGTATGCACGAAAGTGCTCGAATAGGACCCGCCCGGCGAAGTCTCGCGCGGTCGCTGGACCCTTGAGAGCCTGATGGAAGTCGAGCGACACAGACTCACCCGTATCACTGCCCAGCTCCAACCCAATCCACCGACCGTCTGTCCCTGGCTCACGAAATACTGATCGATGCTCAACAGCTGTCATCTTGACGGTAAGTTGAGGTACGGGGATGAAGGCTCGCCGGAGCATGTCTGCGAGCGTTGGCTGAAGTTCTCGCGGGACCGCATCCCATTCGTCGATTAGAAGCCACAGTCTTCGTCCCTCTATGGCTGCACAAAGGGATCGCAGCGCTTTACTGAGTGACCCAAGAACTACGTGGTACTCCGACTGCCCTTTTCGGGTTACGGCCTGCCTGAAGCTTCCATGCTCGCGATTCTCGGATGAGAATCCAACGGAGATGCCATCCTTCGACTTGTAGCCAACCTCAGCCTTTCCATTCCTGCTGACTTCCCCACCCTGCTCGTGTGTGACTTCGACTTCTCCAGTGACCGCAACGTCGGTCATCGCTTCACCGATAGCATCAAGCGCCGGCCCAAGTAGGTGCAATTGGGCAGAGAGATCGAGGCGCCCCTCGCCTATACCGGCTTGGTAGAGGACTTGGTGAACGTTCTCGACCAGGTCGACAAGCAGCCTGGTTGCGCGGTTACTGAAGGGTATTTGTGGATCATTGTAGATGCCAGCATTTGATCCCATAACGCGCATGTCCAAGAAAATTGGAACATCGTCCCGTGCGCGAATCTGGTGTTCTAGGTGAATCAACAAATGTGTTTTGCCGGCACCCCGGCGACCAAAGACTACCGAGGACTCCGTCCCTGAGAACAACCCATCGACAGACGTTGCGACGTAAGAAGCCTCGAGGCGCGCCTCGTCCGTGACCAAGTCCGCCCTGCGGGCAAGTCCAGTCCAGATGCGGTTTTGGTAGCAGAGCGTCTCCACGGTTCCCCCAAAGAAGAGGCAAGTAGCGTATCGATACTGCGCGGTCCCTGCCACGTAAAGGCTTGTTGCCTCATCGACCAGACAACACTGGCCCCGCTGGACCGCGAGCGCTGCGAACCGGCGACACCCGCCGGGTAGCGCCTGAGGCGGCATATGGAGATGCGGAAAACCCAGCCATCCCCGTCGCGACGCCCGGTCTGTGACGTCGCGGCGAGCGAGGACGGCTGATAGACCGCAGATCAGTGGTGTATCAGCCGTCCTTGACCAAAGCGACCTCTGGGCTACCGCACGAGCCGGTCCTGGAACTCACGAACCAACTGCTCATCCTCATCCGCGAGGACGATCTCGCCCCCTGGGGGATCACCCGCTGCCAGGGACAGTGGCGTATCCATAAGCAGGGCCTGCCGCATGGTGCGAACGGCAACCGCATCGTCGATACGCACGGCGCGGACCCAGTGCGCCAGAACGTCGATCGAGATTTCCCTTGCTGACAGCTCGCCCGTCTCGAACGCACGCAGTTGGCCCGCTTCGGCCACGGCGCCTTCACCTCTATTGCTGGCCACAACGGCCTCCCGCGTCAGGCCTTCCTCCTGACGCCGAAAAAGCAACAGCGCCGGGAGAGGCCCGTGCTCAAGCCGCTTGGTGTCCAAGGCCTCGTCCAAACGGTCGGCAATGCGTGCGCGGCGCTCCGGGGACAGACGCCGACCGCGAGGACCTGATTCCTCTCCGTAGACCAACTTGTTTCGACGCCGAGTAACACCGTCCGGCCACTCTGTGCTGAGGTCCGCTTCACGAAGGAGACGAGCCGCCGTGGCCTCGGTCAGCTCTCGTTCGGAGCCAGGATCATTCGCAGTCATGAGCATTCCTTGTCTCGAGGTTCGGGGTACTGCAGGTGGGAGTGGAGGAGCGCGGTCATGGCTCACCCTCGCTCTCCGACGACGCCTGCTCTTCGGGCGGCAAGAGATGGCGAAGGGAGGGATCCGAGCGGGCGGCTTCCTTGAGCTTCCTGAAAGCCCGGCTGAAGCGCTGCCGCATGGTGGTTTCGGACTTACCTGCGTTCGCAGCTAGGACGCCATAGGGGACGTTGTCAACCAGGCGCGCGAGGATCAACGCGGACTCGTCCTCAGTGAGGACGGTCAGCATCAGCGACACCATGGACGTCGCCTCGGGCCGCGGCTCGTCTGACGTGGGTTCTGCTTCGGCCTCCGGAACATGATCCCAGTCCAAGTGGGTTCGACCTGGAGCATCCCGGCGGGCGTCACGGAGCGCCTGCCGCACGAACCCCTTCGCCCACGGGAGGAGACCCCGGCCCTGGTCGACGAACTTGTCGATCTTGCGGGCCACCTCCGTCAACGCGCTCTCGACAGCAAGCTCTCGATCCACCTGAGCCATGTCCCCCGCGATGGCTTCGGCGTACGCGTCGCAGGTGGAGCCTAAGTACGTCAGTAGAAGCGGGACCGCGCTCGGATCGCCGGCGCGCAGCAGCTCAATGAGTTCCTTCTCGTCCATGGGTCCCTCCGGTGTCTTCACTCTCTATAGAGAGTCTGTGACACCTCCTCCGGGGATCACGTGACAGGCGACCGCAGGTCAGCGGAGTTCGTGGACCGGCGCTCGAGGGATGTCGACAACGCTCGGGGTCGCCTCGCTCGATACGAGGTGGTGAGACTCCGAGTCTTGGTCAGCTAGCCATCGCGTTATGCCGGAGGGACAGCGCCAGGCCAGGACCTTCGTATCGTTCGTATGGTCAGTGGCGTCTAGGACGGCCTCAGCGAGCACACAGTCGGGGGCAGCCACGTCGTCCTGATCACGCGCTGAACGATCAGTCACCTCCACCACCCAGATGTAGCGCGGCATTGGAAGGTTAAGGTACCGAGCGGTTATGGCGTCTGGAAAGCGACGGTGCTCAATGCCGCGCTTGAAATCGTTGCTTAGCATCACGCTGCTTCTGAGAGCAACGCTACTCTCACCTGTTCCCATCTTCACAAGTTCACTGGCCAGCATCTGATCGTCGCCGGTGCCCTTCTTCAAGCGGGAGATCAGATGTTTCTTGGCGATGAGCTCCGCATGTTCACCCGTCAGGTACACCTTGGGTGGAAGGGGGACAACAAGATGCTGCCACGTACCCGACGGATCGCTCCCCCAATTGTCCACCGCCTGGTAGGGGCCCGCCTCGTCGTCTTGGCGCCAGAAGCGAATACGGCGAATGCCATCCCGATCAACGTAGCGCTCGTAGCCGATCAGGACAAAGGCGTGCCTACTGGTGATGACGGTTACTGGGAGTCGACTGTTAAGGTATCGGCAGATGAAAGGTACTACACTCGCGCGATCTCTCTGCCGAAGATCGTAGACCTCTCCCGGCAACCCAAGTCCGAGCATTGCATCAGTGACCTGCCGCACACTCAAGCCTGGACTAGGTAGCGGCCGCCCTAAATCGCTTGCAACCCCCGCATGCGTGGCAATTAGCTCGGGGAGTGCTCGAGGACTACCAAACCGCAAGTGATGGTAGTACGCGGTAATCCAAGCGCAGACCTGAGCGCAGCGCATATATTGTCCGTCTTGGGATAGAAACGGCATCCCGGAGACTCTTAAGTCCATGCCGAAAAGGTTGACCTGATCGTCCGCCTGGCATACAACCGCGCGCGGGGAACGCAGTCGCGGTGGAACTGCAAGCATCGTCCTACCGATCGGTGCCGCCTGCACCGGACGCAGGACGATGTAACCCAGGTATGTTTCGCGCTTTAGTGCGCGAGCGATCGGCTTATCCTCGTGTAGTGCTGCCGCAGGCAGTTCACCGCTGAATAGATGCAGTCGGTGTGCAACAGAAGGGTAGCGTCGGTAGGTCGTCGAATAGAACTGACCGTGCTCACTACGCCAGTCGGCATCGATATAGCGCGGCTCCATTATTGCGCTATGGGCGCGGAGCGCAATCGCTTGACGGAACGTTGCATCATAAACGCGACGAGGGACCTGGTCGCTGATGCCCGTATAGAATATGCGGAGCTGCTTCTCGGTCTCAGCGTCAGTGAGATCAAGGGCCCCTGACGGGACGCGATCCCAAGCCGCGAGGCCTCTCACGGCCGGTATCGGGGCGACGCCTCTCGATGGTGGTCCTCGACCACCCGCCAGGCCTCAAGCTTCCGAACGTCCGACCGCAGCGCGGCTCCATCCACGTCGGCCATCAGTCGACCAGGTGCGCAATCATCTTGAGTCGGGTCTCCAGGCAGTGGCTGGATCAGTCCCTCGAACAAGGTCACTCCCGAGTCTCAGCGTTGCGGCTGGTGGTAGCCGAAGCTGGGGCGATTTAAGCGGACTTGCACTCGACACGGGTTCCCCGTTCCACTCTTGTGCCCCGGCGTGATCGAGTCGTTACCCTTTGTCATCGCTAGGTGGCTGGCTACGCTTCACGGACCCCTGGATCGAAGGCCCACTCCAAGGGCCCCCGTCTGGTCATGCCACCTCGGCTACGTAGCGGCGCCCGAGGGCCTCGCGCCACATACCTCTACGGGCTCCCCCGCACCACTGCTGCCACGACGTCGCCGGGCCGCCACAGCCTTCTCATCAGCAAGGCAACGATCAAGATCCCAACCGTTACACCTCTTGCACCGCCGGACCTGCACGTTTGCCGCTGGCGTGCAGGCGACGGAGTCGGGCGCCGGCGTATCGAGGGCCGAACTCGTTGTGACGGGTCACTTAATCCTCGTCGGTCTCTTGACTGCCGGCACCACGCTGGGAGCAGACATGCGCGGCAGCGTTCGGCCGCTCCGCCGTCCAGGTTGTCGAACGACACGTCGAGGTCGGGGTGCCCCTTGCCCCTACGCGCTGAGACGGGCCCACGTGTTACACGGCTCGCTCGCCAGGTCGGCGACGCCTCAAGTGCAACCTCCACCCCGCGCCGCTCGCCACGGCGCTGACCGCAGTCCCCGACGCCTACCGCCGTCGGCCATACGTCCGGGCCGAACCCACACTCCGCGCTGACGGCGGCCTCGGACCTCCGCCGCATAGGCGGCGCAGAGCATCGTCGGACCTGAGGCAGGACCACGGGCGTTCGCTGGCCTGTCACGTTGTCACTGGAGAAGCCGGACTGGAGGAAGACCGGAGGCTGCGGTGACTCCTGGCGAGCGTTGACCGCCGTGTGCTCACGAGGGCCCGTGGCCACAACGGCCGGTGCGCCGCGAGCGTCGGCGGAGTTGTCCACAGGGCAGAGCGTCATCCCCAGATCCCGCTTCGCCGGTCTTCTCGATCGCTCTCTACCGCAATCTAGGGGGTCCGGCGGGCCCTGCGGCGCCGCGCGAACGGCTGATCGTTTTCCTGTCCGAAGCGACCCGCAGCCGTGACGGACCAGCGGAGGAGCTCATGGCCAGCGTCGAGAAGCGAGTCAGCGACGGCCGCACGACCTACCAGGCTCGTTGGCGGGACGAGCGAGGCCGGCAGCGCAAGAAGTCGTTCGCGAAGAAGGCGGACGCCGACCGGCATGCGGCCACGGTTGAGGCGGACAAGGCGCGAGGGACGTACATCGAGCCCTCGAAGGTCACCGTGGCCGAGTACGCCCGGGAGTGGGCCGCTGCTCGCCCACACCGGCCGACCACCGCGCGGCGGACCGAGATGATGATCCGGCTGCACATCCAAGGCACCCGACTCGGTGGCCGGCGGCTAGCAGACGTGCGTCCGTCCGAGGTGCAGGCGTGGGCGACGGACCGCACCACCGTGCTGGCTACGACCACCGTGCGGCAGGCCCTCGGGCTGCTGCGCAGCGTGTACGCCGCCGCTGTCCTGGACAGGCTCGTCGCATCGTCCCCGGTGGTCCGCATCCGTCTGCCCCGGTACGAGCGGCCGCGCGTCGTGCCGCTCACGGTCGACCAGGTCGCGGCGCTCGCCGAGGCGATGCCGGCGCGGTATCGAGCGATGGTCCTCGCCCAGGCGGGGCTCGGGCTCCGCATCGGGGAGCTCCTGGCCCTGCGGGTGCAGGACATCGACTTCCTGCGCCGCACCGTGCGCGTCGAGTGGCAGTTCACCCACGGGTCGAAGGGCCAGCGCAGCGAGCCGAAGACCCCCCGCTCCCGACGGTCCGTCCCGCTGCCCGGGATGGTCGCCGACGCGCTGGCGGCGCACCTGGCCGCGTACGAGTCGGCGACGGACGGCACGGTGTTCACCACCGGAGCGGGCACGCCACCGGGGCACGTCTACTACGGGCACAACCTCATCCGCCGGGCCGTCACCCGCGCGGGACTCCCGCCCGGAACGACCAGCCACGACCTGAGGCACCACTACGCCAGCGTCCTGCTGGCGGCCGGCGAGTCAGTCGTGGCCGTGTCCGAGCGACTGGGGCACGAGGACGCGTCGCTCGTCCTCAGCACCTACGGGCACCTGATGCCGGACTCCGACGACCGGACCCGGACGGCGGTGGACGCGGCGTGGAACACAGCTGAGTCCTGTGCCCCAGATGTGCCCCGACCCGAGGACCGGCCCGCTAGTCGGCCAGCTCGACGATGACCGGGGCGTGGTCGCTGGCGCCCTTGCCCTTCCGTTCCTGCCGATCTATCAGGGCGTTTGTCACCCGCCGCTCGAACGCCGGCGAGCCGAGCACGAAGTCGATCCGCATGCCCTCGCGGCGGGGGAACCGCAGCTGCGTGTAGTCCCAGTACGTGTAGACGCCGGGGCCGGGGGTGTGCGGCCGGACGACGTCGGCGTACCCGGCCTCGACGACCGCTCGGAACGCCTCCCGCTCGGGCCCGGAGACGTGCGTCGAGTGGGCGAACACCTTCATGTCCCACACGTCGTCGTCCTGGGGGGCGATGTTCCAGTCGCCGACCAGCGCCACCTGCGCGGCCGGGTCGGCGGTCAGCCAGCCGCCGGCCGCGGTCCGCAGCGCGGCGAGCCACTCGAGCTTGTAGTCGTAGTGCGGGTCGCCGAGCTGCCGACCGTTGGGCACGTACAGGCTCCACACCCGCACCCCGCCGCACGTGGCGCCCAGCGCGCGCGCCTCGGCGGCCGGCTCGGCGCCCTCCTTGGCCGCCCACGTCAGCATGCCGGGGAAGCCCACCTCGACGTCGTCCAGCCCGACCCGGGACAGCACCGCGACGCCGTTCCACTGCGAGTAGCCGACGTGCGCGACCTCGTAGCCGAGCTCGCGGAAGCGCTCCTCGGGGAACTGGTCGTCGCGGCACTTGGTCTCCTGCAGGGCCAGGACGTCGACGTCGCGCCGCTGCAGCCAGGCGGTCACCCGGTCGACCCGGGTCCGGACGGAGTTCACGTTCCAGGTGGCGAGGCGCACGGTCCCCGAGCCTATGCCGCGCCCCTGGTCACCGCCGGAGCGCGGGCGGACACCCGCCGTGACCAGCGGAGACGCATGTCACGCCTGATCGGGTGCCGTCACGGGACAGCGGGTATCGAGACATCCGTGACTGCCAGCCGCGAGTGGGAGCATGGCCCGGTGACCAGGCCCTGGACCCGTGCGAGCGCGACGAGCCGACCGGTCCCCGCCCGGGTGCGGCCGTGAGCGACGACCCGGACGTCACCCGGCCGATCGGGGACGCGCCTCCGCTCCCGCCCGTCCCCGGGTCGCACCAGACAGGGGGGCGCGGTGCCCGCCGGCAGCGTCCCGAGGAGCGGTCGCTGGGCGCGGTCCTCGGTCTGACCGTCGCCAACGCCGTCGTCCCCGGCACCGCGTTCCTGGCCTCGGGGCGGCGCCGCGTCGGTGCGGCCGTCCTCGTCCTGTTCGCCCTGCTGGTCGCCGGCGGCGTCTGGCTGGCCACCGCCGGGCGGCGCACCGCGGTCCGGCTGGCCGTCGACTCCACGTACCTGAACTGGGTCGTCGCCGGCCTGGCGGTCATCGCCCTCGCGTGGGTCGTGGTCGTCGTCACCGGCTACCGGTCGCTGCTGCCGCGGCGCAGTTCGGCTCCCCGGCACGCCGTCGGCGCCGTGCTGGTGGCCCTGCTGGTCGCCGGGATCGCCTACCCGGCCTACCGCGTCGGGCAGGTGGCGGTCGCGCAGCGCGGCCTGATCGACGGCGTGTTCGCCGACCGCGAGTCGGCCACCGTCGAGGACACCCCGGACCCGTTCGGGGACCAGGAGCGGGTCAACGTCCTGCTGCTCGGCGGCGACGGCGGCGAGGGCCGCGAGGGCGTGCGCACCGACACCGTGATCGTCGCCAGCATCGCCACCGAGACCGGTGAGACGACGCTGTTCAGCCTGCCCCGGAACCTGGAGGACCTGCCCTTCCCACCCGAGAGCCCGCTGGCCGCGATCTACCCGGAGGGCTTCGAGTCCGGCAGCGAGAGCGAGAGCCTGCTCAACTCCGTCTACCGCAACGGGCCGGCCGACCACCCCGGCGTCCTCGGGGCCACCGACGACCCCGGCGCGGACTTCCTCAAGCTCGGCGTCGGCGAGGCGCTCGGCCTGGACATCGACTACTTCGTGCTGGTGAACCTCGACGGGTTCAGCCGGCTGGTCGACGCCCTCGGGGGCATCACGGTCAACGTCAACTACTACGTGCCGATCAACGGGATCACCGGCCAGGAGCTGCCGGACGACTACATCGCGCCGGGTCCGAACCAGCACATGGACGGCTACACGGCGCTGCAGTTCGCGCGGGGCCGGTACGGGCTGACGGACTACGACCGCATGGACCGCCAGCGCTGCACGATCAAGGCGATCATCGACGAGGCCGACCCGATGACGCTGCTCGACCAGTACCAGGAGCTCGCGGCCACCACGCAGGACATCGTGAGCACCGACATCCCCCGCTCGGCGCTCGACGACTTCGTAGACCTGGCGTTCCTCGTCAAGGACGCCGACATCCGCAGCGTCGTCTTCGACACCAGCCTCATCGACCCGGCCTATCCGGACTACGACCTGATGCGCCAGATCGTCCAGGACACCTTCGCCGGCCCCGCGGACCCGGCGGCGCCCGCGCCGGCCCCGGGGACCAGCGCCTCCGGCGCCGAGGTGCCCAACGGGTCGCCGCCCGAACCGGTCGAGGGGGCCGAGCCGGCCGCCGACGTCGGTGACGCCTGCGCCTACGACCCGGCGCAGGCCCAGGCCGCGCTCGACCAGGGGAAGCCGCCGACCCGCAACGGCTGACGGAACCTCCTCGTGCCCCACCGCTCGCGAGCCCGCGGCGGGGCCCTGCCAGGGGACGGTGCGGCGGATGGGACGTCTTGTGCGTGCGCACGCATGTGCGCATACTACGTGCGTCTGCACATAACTCCGTCCGAGAGGACCCCCGATGTCCGCCCTGCTGCACGTCTCCGCCTCGCCCCGCGGCGCCGCCTCCGAGTCCCGGGCGCTCGCCGCGACCTTCCTCGACGCCTTCACCGAGACCCACCCCGACGTCCCGGTCGACACCCTCGACCTCTGGGACGGCACCCTGCCGCCCTTCGGTGCCGCCGCGACCGCGGGCAAGATGGCGATCTTCGCCGGCGGGCAGCCCGAGGGGGAGTCCGCCGAGGCCTGGCGCGCGGTCGAGGCCACCTTCCGCCGCTTCAACGCCGCCGACCGCTACCTGTTCAGCGTCCCGATGTGGAACGCCGGGGTGCCCTACGTCCTCAAGCAGTTCATCGACGTCGTCAGCCAGCCGGGGCTGCTCTTCGGCTTCGACCCGGCGACCGGCTACCAGGGCCTGCTGACCGGCAAGAAGGCCGCCGTCGTCTACACCAGCGCCGTCTACGGCCCCGACCGCGGCCCGGCCTTCGGGTCGGACTTCCAGAGCACCTTCTTCACCGACTGGCTGCACTGGGCGGGCGTCCAGGACGTCACCGAGATCCACCTGCGCCCGGACCTGGTCGCCGACGACGTGGACGTCCGCCGGGCCCTCGCCCACGCGCAGGCCCGGGACGCGGGCAAGACGTTCTGATCGCCCGGGTCAGCGGTGCGGTGGCTCCTCGGCCTCGAGCACGCGGGCCAGCGCCCGGGACAGCACGCCGATCTCCTCCTCGTCGAGGTGGCGGGTGTAGTGCTCCTCGATGCCGGCGAGGTAGGCCGGGGCGGCGGCGCGCAGCCGTTCCCGGCCCTCCTCGGTGAGGACGGCGAACAGCGACCGGCGGTCGTCGGGGTTGGGCTCGCGGCGCACCAGGCCGGCCCGCTCGAGCTCGTCGACGACCCGGCTGACCCGCTCCCGGCTGAGCACCACCCGGCTGCCCAGCTCGCTCATGCGCAGCCGCCGGCCGGGCGCGGCGTTAAGCTCGAGGAGGACGTCGTACCAGGCCAGCGGCAGCTGGTGGGCCGCCAGTGCCCGCTCCAGCCGGGGGAGCACCGCCGCGTGGACCCGCAGCAGCAGGGCCCACGGGAGCACCCGGTCGACCGGCTCCGCCACGTCGGCGACCCTAGCCCGGGCGGGCGCTCAGGCCGCCGGGACGCTGGCGATCTGGATGAGGTTGCCGCAGGTGTCGTCGAGGACGGCCGTGGTCACCGGGCCCATTGCCAGGGGCTCCTGGGTGAAGCGCACCCCGAGGGCCTTGAGGCGCTCGGTCTCGGCGTGCACGTCGGCCACGGTGAAGGCGGTGTAGGGGATGCCGTCGGCGACCAGCGCTGCCTTGAACGGCCGCGCCGCCGGGTGCTCGTCGGGCTCCAGGACCAGCTCGACGCCGTCGGGCGCCTCGGGGGAGACGACGGTCAGCCAGCGGTGCTCACCGAGCGGGACCTCGGTCTTCTTCACGAAGCCGAGGACGTCGGTGTAGAAGCGCAGCGCCTTTTCCTGGTCGTCCACCAGCACGCTGGTCAGGGTGATCCGCACGAGTCCTCCTCGGGGTCGATGCGCCATCTCCGGGTGATGGCGCGCAGGGGCGAGGTGTCCAGCGAGTGGAAGGTGTAGCGACCCTCCCGCCGGCGCCGGACCAGGCCTGCCTGCTCGAGGACGTCGAGGTGCTGGGAGACGGCCTGGCGCGACGAGCCGACGCCCCGGTGGATGAGCCGGGTGCACAGCTCGAACAGCGTCTGGCCGTCCCGTTCCTGCAGCTCGTCGAGCAGGGCGCGCCGGGTCGGGTCGGCGAGGGCCTTGAACACGTCGCCCACACCGGAACGATACGCAAGCGTACACTTGCCTGTCCAGCCCACTGCGGTCCGCCGTCGGCCGTCTGGTTGGCTCGCAGCGAGAGCCGGTCGGGGACCGGCCGGAAGCGGAGGCGACATGGGCGGCGGTCCGGCACGGCCCGGGGACGGCAGGACGGCGGCGCGGCGCGAGCGGCTCGTGGCGCTGCTGGTCCTCGGCATCGGGGTGGTGCTGCTGGTGTCCTCGCCGACGTGGTTCGCCAGCGACCGCACCGCCGTCGGCGTCGCGCAGCTGTTCGTGGGCGTCTTCCTGCTCGCCGTCGGCGGATTCCTGCTGCGCCGGTCGCGCGCCCGCGGCTGAGGCGGGGTGGCGGCGCTCGCGTTGCGGCGTCCAGGTGACGGGCACCACACTCCGGGGGACCGAGCGGGCCCCAGGACGGAGGACGTGCGTGAAACTGGAGAAGCAGCGACTGCTCGAGATCCTGCGTACCGAGGGCGACAACGACACCGCCCAGGCGGTGGAGAGCCAGTTGCCCGACGAGATCGACACCGAGCGTGACGCCGACGCGCTGTCCGGCGTCGGGCTGGACCGCACCCAGCTGATGGCCAAGCTGGCCGCGGGGGGCCTGGGGACGACCCTGTCCCCCTGACCCTGCCCGGACGTGCGAACGGGGCCGGTACCTCAGCTGAGGTGCCGGCCCCGTCGTCGTCCGTCAGCCGACGAAGGGGCGCTCGCGGGCGAGCTCCTCCTTGGCGACACCGCGGATGTGCACGGCGTCCGGGCCGTCGACGATCCGCAGCGTGCGCGCCGAGGCGTAGAAGCGGGCGAGCACGGTGTCGTTGCTGACGCCGGCGCCGCCGTGCACCTGGATGGCGCGGTCGATGACGTCGAGGGCGACCCGGGGCGCTGCGACCTTGATGGCGGAGATCTCGGTGCGGGCACCCTTGGCCCCGTACTTGTCGATGAGGTCCGCGGTCTTGAGCACGTAGAGGCGGGCCTGGTCGATCTCGATCCGGGACAGGGCGATCGCCTCCCGCACGGTGCCCTGCTCGGCCAGCGGCCGACCGAAGGCCACGCGCTTCTGCGTGCGGTCGACCATGAGCGCGAGCGCCCGCTCGGCCATGCCGATGGCGCGCATGCAGTGGTGGATGCGGCCGGGGCCGAGCCGGGCCTGGGCGATCATGAAGCCGTCGCCCTCGCCGGAGAGGATGTTGGACACCGGCACCCGGACGTCGGTGAACCGCAGCTCCGAGTGGCCGTGCTGGTCCTGGTACCCGAACACCGGGAGGTGCCGGACGATCTCCAGGCCCGGGGTGTCGCGGGGCACGAGCACCATCGACTGCTGCCGGTGCGGACTGCCGTCGGGGTCGGTCTTGCCCATGACGATGAAGATCTGGCAGCGCTCGTCGGCGGCGCCGCTGGTCCACCACTTGCGGCCGTTGATCACGTACTCGTCGCCGTCGCGGACGATCGAGGTCTGGATGTTGCGCGCGTCGGAGGAGGCGACGTCGGGCTCGGTCATGGCGAAGCCGGAGCGGATCTCCCCCTCCAGCAGCGGGTCGAGCCAGCGCTGCTTCTGCTCGGGCGTGCCGAACAGCATCAGCGTCTCCATGTTCCCCGTGTCGGGGGCACCGCAGTTGGTGGCCTCGGGGGCGATCGTGGGCGACCAGCCCATGATCTCGGCGACCGACGCGTACTCGAGGTTGGTCATCTCCCCGAGCTCGTGGTGGAAGAGGTTCCACAGCCCGCGTGCGCGGGCCTCCTTCTTGAGGTCCTCGAGGACCGGCGGATGGCCGTGGTCGTCGTGGCCGCGGGCGGTGCGCCACTCCTCGTAGACGGGCTCGGCGGGGAAGACCTGCTCACGCATGAAGTCCCACATCCGGCCGCAGACGTCCTCGGCTCGGGCGGACAGGGCGAAGTCCATGCGACGGAAGGTAGACCGCTTCGTGACCGCCGTCGCACCTGGGTCACCTCCTGTCGGGAGTGGGAACGGCAGGAGCCGGGCACCCGCCGCGGTGGTGGGTGCCCGGCTCCTCCGGTGCCCGGCAGGAGCCGGGCGGTGTGCTGCAGGTCAGGCGCGCGAGGCGCGGGCGACCCGGTTGTTGACCGGACCCAGAGCGATCACCAGGCCGACGAGGGCGGTGGCGATGTGCAGGACGTTGTCGGCCTGGTTGATGTTGAGGAAGTCCCACTCCTTATTCACGGCGATGAGGCCGTAGACGAAGGCGGCGGCGTACCCGACGGCCAGCAGCCAGCCGTAGGTGCGGGCGCCGGACAGCGTGCGGGACAGCGCGACGCCGGCCGCGCCGATGAGGATGTGCACCACGTTGTGCAGCGGGTTGATCATGAAGAAGAGCAGCATGTCCGTGTTGCCGTCAGCGGTGCGGTTGCTGACGAAACCGTCGAAGCCGGTGATGAAGAAGCCGATGATGCCGACGAGGAGGTAGACCACCCCGAAGGCCAGGGCGAGCATCTGGGGCCAGGCCATCCCCGGCCGGGCGCCGGTGTTCCCTGTAGAAGTCATCGTGTTCGTTCCTCCGTGTGTGGTGCGCCGCCGTCGTGGCGAGCGCTGGACCCCGCTACCCCTGGGTGTGCCCCGATAACGGCACCTCCCCCGTTCAGGGGAGCGTCGTTGCCGGATCGTCACCGTCGAGGTGGCCGTGCACCCGGAGTTCGCTGGTCGCGTCCGTTCCGGTTCGCTCCTCCCCTGACCGGGGGAGGAGCGGACCGGCGGCGGCTCAGGGGCGGGGCGTCCGGACGGGCCGGCGGACGACGAACGGGCCGATGGCCAGCAGGTCGACCGGGGCCGAGCCGAAGCACTCGAGGGCGTCGCGCGGGTCGTCGACCATCGGCCGGCCGGCGGTGTTGAGGCTGGTGTTGACCACCACCGGGATCCCGGTGCGCCGCTCGAACGCCGCGATCATCCGGTGCACGAGCGGCTCGCTCTGCGGGTCGATGGTCTGGATGCGGGCGGTGCCGTCGACGTGGGTGACCGTCGGGATGCGGTCCTTCCACTCCGGCGCGACGTCGTGCACGAAGAGCATGTACGGCGAGGGGATGGGGCCGCGGCTGAAGATCTCCGGGGCCTTCTCCAGCAGCACCATCGGCGCGACCGGGCGGAACTGCTCGCGGCCCTTGACGTCATTCATCCGCTCGAGGTTGGCCTCGAAGCCGGGGTGGGCGAGCAGCGAGCGGTGGCCCAGCGCGCGCGGGCCGTACTCGCTGCGGCCCTGGAACCAGGCGACGATGCCGTTGTCGGCGAGCACCTCGGCGACGGCCTCGGCGACGTCGTCGGGACGCTCGTAGTCGATGGCCGCGGTCTGCAGCCGGCGCTCGATCTCGTCGTCGCTCCAGCCACGGCCCAGCGCCGCGCCGGGCATCGGCTCGGTGCGTTCGCCGAGCTCGGCGGCCACGTGCAGGGCCGCGCCGAGCGCCGTCCCGGCGTCGCCGGCGGCCGGCTGCACCCAGACCTGCTCGAAGGGGCTCTCGGCGAGGATGCGGGTGTTGGCCACGCAGTTGAGCGCGGTGCCGCCGGCCATGGTGAGGGTCTTCTCGCCGGTCTGCTCGTGCACCCAGCGGGCGAGGTCGACCAGCACCTCCTCCAGCCGCGTCTGGACGCTGGCGGCGAGGTCGGCGTGGTCCTCGGTCCACTGGTCGCCCTTGCCGAGGCGGGGCGCGAACTCGGTGAAGTCGATCTCCTCCGTGACGAAGCCGCCGTCGCCGGTGGCCCGCACGAGCTCCGACAGCTCGCCGAGGAAGCGCGGCTTGCCGTAGGAGGCCATCGCCATGACCTTGAACTCGTCGGAGCTGCGCAGGAAGCCCAGGTGGTCGGTGAGGTCCTCGTACATCAGGCCGAGGGAGTGGGGGAGGGCCTGACCGGCGAGGACCTCCAGCTGTCCGTCGACGTACCGGCCGGCGAGGTGGCTGTGCGCCTCGCCGCGGCCGTCGAGGACGAGCACGGCGTTGTCCCGCTGCGGGGCGGCCTTGCCGGCGGAGGCGGCGTGCGCGACGTGGTGCTTGACGAAGCGGACCTTCGCGGGGTCGAGGCCGGGCAGCGCGTGGGCCAGGAAGTCCGGCGCCATCTCGGCGTACCTCTTGCGCATCGTGTCGCCGTCGTCGAACAGGCCCGACTCCTCCGGCGTGCCCATGAGCGCGGGGTCGAACGAGTAGGCGACGGCGTCGAGCTCCTCGGGGCGGATGCCGGCCTCGGTCAGGCACCAGGCCGCCGAGAGCTCGGGCAGCTCCCAGGCGCTCCAGGGCAGCGGGCGCTTGCCGTGTTTGCGCCGGCTGAAGCGTTCCTCCTCGGCCGCGGCCACGACCCTGCCGTCGACGACGAGCGCCGCCGCGGGGTCGTGGTAGATGGCGTTGATGCCGAGGACCTTCACGTGCGATCTCCTCCCGCACCGGGCGACGTGCCCGGCTCTCCGGCCTTGATCATCGACTTCTCCCCCGAGTCCCGCAGGGCGAGCACCCGATGCGGTGGTGCTCCCCGGGCGAGGCGGTCCCCGGGCGAGGCGGTCCCCGGGCGAGGCGGTCCCCGGGCGAGGCGGTCCCCGGGCGAGGCGGTCCCCGGGCACGGGCCGCCGTGCCCGGGACCGCCGCCGGTCACAGGGCCGGGCGCCGGGTGCTCCAGTCTGTCGCCGACTCGTAGGCCTGGCCCACGCGGAGCACGCCCACCTCGTCGAACGGCCGGCCGATGACCTGCAACCCGATCGGCAGCCCGGCCGAGGTGAAGCCGCACGGCACGGACAGCGCCGGCAGGCCGGTGACGTTGCCCGGGGCCGAGTGGTGGACCCAGGCGTCGATCACCGCCGTCTCCTTGCCGCCGGGGAAGGTGAACGTCTCCTGCCCAACCGCGGCCGCAGCAGCGGGCAGGGTCGGGCACACCAGCGCGTCGAGGCCCTCGAAGGCCCGGCGGAACGCCTGCTGCACCAGCGTGCGCACGCGCAGGGCCTTGATGTACTGCGTGGCGAGCACCGTCTCGCCGGCGTCGAGGAACACCCGCACGTCGTCGGTGTACCGGTCACCCGACTCCCGCAGCATCTCCTGGTGGTACGCGCTGGCCTCGGGTACGAGCACCCCGAACTCGACGGCCATCATCTGCTCGGCGTAGGGGATCGCCACCTCCCGCAGCGTCGCTCCCTGGGCCTCGAGGACGCCGATGGCCTCCCGGACGGCCGACTCGACCTCGGGGTCGACGTCGTCGAAGAAGTAGTTGCTCGGGACACCGAGCGTCAGGCCGCGGACCCCGGCGTCCAGGTCACCGGTGAAGTCGGGGACCGGTTCCCTGGCGGAGCCCGGGTCGCGGGCGTCGAAGCCGGCGAGGACCTGCAGGGTCAGGGCCGCGTCCCGCACGGTGCGGGTGAGCGGTCCGGCATGGTCGAGCGACCAGCACAGGGACGTGATCCCGAAGCGGGAGACCCGCCCGTAGGTCGGCTTGAGGCCGACGGTGCCGCACACGGACGCCGGGATGCGGATCGAGCCGCCGGTGTCGGTGCCCATCCCCATCAGGCACTCCCCGCCGGCCACCGCGGCGCCGGACCCGCCGCTGGAGCCGCCGGGCACGTGACCGGTGTTCCAGGGGTTGCGGGTCGTCGGGGTCAGCACGCCGTAGGCGAACTCGTGGGTGTGCGTCTTCCCCACCATGACGGCGCCGGCGTCGCGGAGCCGGGCGACGCAGGCGGAGTCCTCCGTCGGCAGGTGGTCGGACCGGACCGCCGAGCTCGACGTCGTCGGCAGGCCCACGGCGTCGTAGAGGTCCTTGATGCCCACCGGGATCCCGTGCAGGGGGCCGCGGTACCCGCCGCCGGCGATCTCCTCCTCCGCCCGCCGCGCAGCCTCCAGCGCCTGGTCGGCGGTCACGACGACGAAGGCGTTCAGCCTGCCCTCGACCTCGTCGATGCGGTCGAGCGCGGACTGCACGAGCTCGACCGGGGACAGCGTGCGCCGCTCGATCTGCCGGGCGGCCTCGGCGATGCTCAGCTCCGAGGGCTGCACGTCCTCACTCCCACCGCGCGTCGAAGGCGGAGGCCGGCGGCGTCTCGCCCACCGCGATCTCGTCGAGGCTGTCGTACAACCCCAGGATCATGGTCACGGCCGGGCCCGCCGCTGCGCGCCGCTCGGTGCCGAGGTCCAGGCCGGCGTGGGCGAGCAGCTGGTCGAGGGCCTCGTCGCCGAGCGGCGATCGTGGTGTCGACGCCATGTGCCACCTCTTCGGGGTCGGGGGTGTGACGTGCCGCACAGCATGCCCGGGTCCCGCGGCGTCAGGCGCTGCGGACCTGCAGGAGGTCGTTCTGCTCGACCGCCCGGAGCGCGAGGGTCTTGTAGCCGACCTCCTCGAACAGCACGACGACACGGTCGTCCTCCAGTCGCATGACCACGCCGGGGCCCCACTCGGTGTGGACGACGGGGGTCTCGGGCGCGAAGGGGGTGTCGGCGCCGTCGCCGGAGGGCTGCTCGTGAGCGGTGCCGGCCGAGCACGTGTCGCAGTTGCCACAGGGTTCCTCGAGCTGCTCGCCGAAGTAGCCGAGCAGGTACTGCCGGCGGCACTCGGTCGTCTCGGCGTAGCCGCGCATCATCTCGACGCGGCTCTGGTCGACCCGCTCGTGGTGCTCGGCGAGCTCGCGCGCCGCGGCGGCGGCGTCGCCGGGGCTGGGCGCCCCCTCGGCCGGGTGCGCGGCGCCCTCGTCGTCGAGGACGACGGCCGACACCTGCTCGAGCAGGTTGAGGTCGCGGGCCAGCGGGGTGGCGCCCCGGCCGGTCTCCTCGCGCAGCTGCTTGACGTCGACGCCGTCCTCGACCCCGGCCGCGGGGGCGGCGGCGACCAGCCCGGCGACCTGCTGCAGCTCCTCCTCGGCGGGGGCGCCGGCGGCGAAGAAGCGGCGCAGGCCGAGGTCCTCCTGCCGGTAGACCAGGACGGCGAGCGCCGGGTCGCCGTCGCGGCCGGCCCGGCCGATCTCCTGGTAGTAGCTGTCGACGGAGTCGGCGGGCTCGGCGTGCACGACGAAGCGGGTGCCGGGCTTGTCGATGCCCATCCCGAAGGCCGTCGTCGCCACGACGACGTCGAGCTCGTCGTCCATCCACGCGCGCTGGGTGTCCTCGCGCTCGCTCCGCCTCAGGCCCGCGTGGTACGGCCGCGCCCGCAGACCGCGCTCGGTGAGCGCCTCGGCGAGGTCGAGGGTGCCCTTGCGGGTGGCGCTGTAGACGATGCCCGGGCCGCGGCCGGCCTCGACCTCGGCCACCGTGCGGTCGATCACCGCGCTCCGCTTCGCGGAGGCGTCGGCGTGGTGGTCGACCTCGAGCCGGATCTCGGGCCGGTCGAACCCGGCGACGACGACCTCGGGGTCCTCCATCGCCAGCCGCTCGACGATCTCGGCGCGCACCGGCGGCGCGGCGGTGGCGGTCAGGGCGAGGACGGTCGGGTGGCCCAGCTGCTCGACGACCTGGCCCAGCCGCAGGTAGTCGGGGCGGAAGTCGTGCCCCCACGCGGAGACGCAGTGCGCCTCGTCGACGACGAACAGCGCGATGCCGGCGTCGCGGACGGCGTCGACCACCTCGGGCTTGGTCAGCTGCTCGGGCGCGAGGAAGAGGAAGCGGACCGTTCCGTTCCCGATCCCCTCGAGGGAGGCGCGCTGGTCACCGGCGGAGAGGCTGGAGTTCAGCTGCGCGGCCCGGCCGGCCTCGTCGCCGAGGTCGGCGAGCCGCTCCACCTGGTCGCGCTGCAGGGCGATGAGCGGCGAGACGACGACGACCGGCCCGCCCAGCAGCTGCCCGGCGACCTGGTAGACCGCGCTCTTCCCGGCGCCGGACGGGAGCACCGCCAGCGTGTCCCGGCCGGCGAGGACGGCCTGCATGGCCCGCTCCTGACCGGGGCGGAAGCCGTCGAAGCCGAGGACGTCGCGGGCCGTCTCGCGCAGCCGGCGGGTGCGGACCGAGGCCGAGCCGCCGGCGGGATTGGCGCTGGAGGTGCGTGACACCGGGGCCCGCTGCCCGCGCGCCGAGATCGGCAAACGGCGCGCCGGTCGTCCCGGCGTCTCCACGGGGACGCGACCGTGGACTCAGCGCAGGTGCGCACGGCGGGTGCCGACGTCGGCGGAGTCCGCGGCGGCGCGCCCTGCCCGGAAGCCGGGACCGTCGACCGAGGAGCGGCTGCGGCCGCTGCGCACGCGGGGGAACAGCTCGGTGAACGCGTCGTCGACGGCCACCTGCCTCGAGCGCAGGACGGGCAGCAGGTCCACGCCCCGATCGGCCGCGGCCTCCCGCGTCGCCTGCTCCCGGGCGGCCCTCAGCCGCTCGCCGATGCGGCCGGCGTAGCCGAGCAGGAACGCCCGCCGGAACGCGCGGGACGCCGACCGCAGGCCCGCCGCCCGCTCGGCGGCTCCCAGCGCCTGACCGACCTGCAGCAGCAGCGAGGTGAACAGCAGCTCCACTGCGTCGAGGTCGGCCGCGAGCCCGACCAGGGTGGCGATGCCCAGGCCGCGGTACCAGACCAGCCGGACGCCGTTGGCGTCGGCGACCGCGCCGAGCAGCTGGACCTTGGCCTGCACGTACGGGTCGTCGACGTGCACCCGCCGGGTCGCGACGTCCGAGCGCTCCCGGGGGCGGTCCGAGAGGAGGGCCGTGTCGACCGCGTGGCGGGTCATCAGCTCCTGCGCCTTGGCCGTGAGCGCCTCGGCCTCCTCGGGGAACTCCGTCGACTCGGCCTTGGCCAGCAGCGCCCGGATCCGCCGGAGCACGCGGGCGTCGTCGGGTGCCGCGGCGGCCTCGCGTCGCGCTCCGGAGCCCCAGCGGGACGGCGGCGGCAACAGGTGGTCGATCCGCGCCAGCGTGCGCAGCGTCGCCGCCAGCAGGAGCACCTCCCGCCACGCCTCGCCCGCCGGCCGGCCCTCCACCCGGTGCCAGGCGGCGACGACGGCGGGGTCGCCGGCCGTCAGGGCACCGAGGTCGCGGAGCTGGTCGACCCACGGCTCCGGTGCCCGGGCCGCGGCGTCGGTGCGGCGGGCGTCCTCGGCGACCAGGGCGACCACCAGCCGGGCCGCGCGGACCGTCCCGCCGCGGCGGACCGCGTGCGCGACGTCGGCGGGCTGCCAGCCGCGCTCCCACGCGTCGGCGATGGCGGACAGCAGCGCCCGCGTGACGCCACCGGAGCCGTCGACCTGCGGGTCGCGCGCGGCCAGGGTCGCGGTCAGGGCAGACGCGTCGTCGGCGGGCCAGGTCCCGCGCAGGAGCAGGTCGTGCAGCCAGGCGTCGTCGGCCGTCCGGGAGCTCATGCGGGAATGCTGCAACGGCGGGGACGCACCTCCGGGGAGGCGCTGTGGACGGCGGACCGTCGTCCACGGGCTCCCCGGACGACGCCGGGACCGTCGTACCGGCGACTAGGGTCGCGCGGCGTGAGCGCGAGCTACCGGATCGCCGAGGCCGCGGCGCTGCTGGGCGTCAGCGACGACACGGTGCGCCGGTGGATCGACAGCGGCCGGCTGCCGGCATCGCGGGAGGGCGGCGGCCCGGCGCACGTCGACGGCGCGGACCTGGCCGCCCTGGCGACCGCGCTGCACGAGGCGCCCGAGCCGGGCACCACCCGAGGGTCCTCGGCGCGCAACCGGTTGGCCGGCATCGTGACCCGCGTCGTCCGCGACACCGTGATGGCGCAGGTCGAGATCCAGGCCGGGCCGTTCCGGCTGGTCTCGCTGATGTCCCGCGAGGCCGCCGACGAGCTGGGCCTCGAGGTCGGTGTCCGCGCCGTCGCCACGGTCAAGGCGACGCAGGTGAGCGTCGACGTCCCGTAGCACCCTCCGCACGAGCGGAACCAGGAGCGCTACTGTCCCGCGCATGCGGAGCGGACGGGTGGTGGCGGTGCTGGCGGTGGTGGCCCTGGGCGCCGCCGGCTGCGGGGGAGGGGACGACGCCGCGGCGTCGACGGCCGGCGCGTCCGGGAGCGGCCCCAGCGGCACCCTCACCGTCTTCGCCGCCGCCTCGCTCACCGACGTCTTCACCGACCTCGGGCAGCAGCTGGAGGGAGACCACGACGGCCTGACCGTGCAGTTCAACTTCGCCGGCAGCTCCGCGCTGGCCACGCAGCTCACCCAGGGCGCCCCGGCCGACGTCTTCGCCTCGGCCAACGGCACGCAGATGTCCGTGGTCACCGGCACGGACCTCGCCGACGGCGACCCGACGGTCTTCACCAGCAACGTCCTGCGGATCGCCGTCCCCGCGGGCAACCCTGCCGGCGTCACCGGGCTGGCCGACTTCGCCCGCGACGAGCTCGCGCTCGCCGTCTGCGCGCCCGAGGTGCCCTGCGGCGCGGCCGGCGAGGACGTCTTCGCCGCCGCCGGCGTGACCCCGCGGCCGGACACCCAGGAGGAGGACGTCCGCGCGGCGCTCACCAAGGTCGAGCTCGGCGAGGTCGACGCCGCGCTGGTCTACGCCACCGACGTCGCCGCCGCCGGCGACCGGGTCGAGGGCATCTCCTTCCCCGAGGCGGAGGGCGTCGTCAACGACTACCCGCTGTGCACGCTGGCCGCCGCGCCGAACCCCGAGGCCGCCCGGGCCTTCGTCGACCTGGTGCTCTCCGAGGAGGGGCAGCAGGCGCTCGAGGACGCGGGCTTCCGCGCCCCGTGAGGCGCGCCCGCACCCCGGCGCCGCTGCTCGTCCCGGCGGCCCTCGCCGTCGTCTTCCTCGTCCTGCCGCTGGCCGGACTGCTCATCCGGACGCCGTGGTCGCAGCTGGGCACGCTGCTCACCGCGCCCGGCGTCGGGCAGGCGCTGCGGCTGTCGCTGGTCTCGGCCACGCTGGCGACCGCGGTCTCCGTCGTCCTCGGGGTGCCGCTGGCGTGGGTGCTGGCGCGCTCGCGGGCGCGCGGGCGCGCGGTGCTGCGCGCGCTGGTCACCGTGCCGCTGGTGCTGCCGCCGGTGGTCGGCGGCGTGGCGCTGTTCCTCGTGCTCGGCCGGCAGGGGATCGTCGGCAGCTGGCTGGCCGAGACGACCGGCATCACCATCCCGTTCACCACCACGGCCGTCGTCATCGCCGAGACGTTCGTGGCCATGCCGTTCCTCGTCATCAGCGTCGAGGGGGCACTGCGCGCGGCCGACGTCCGCTACGAGGACGCCGCGGCCACGCTGGGCGCGGACCGCTGGACGACGTTCCGCCGGGTCACCCTGCCGCTGGTGGCCCCGGGCGTCGCCGCCGGCTCCGTGCTGTGCTGGGCCCGGGCGCTGGGCGAGTTCGGCGCCACCATCACCTTCGCCGGCAACTTCCCGGGGACGACGCAGACGATGCCGCTGGCCGTCTACCTGGCGCTGCAGCGCGACCCGCAGGCCGCGATCGTCCTCTCGCTGGTCCTGCTGGTCGTCTCGGTGGCGACGCTGCTGCTCCTGCGGGACCGGTGGCTCGGGCGGGGAGCGGCCGCGTGAGCCTCGCGGCGCAGGTCCTCGTGCGGCGGGGACCGGTCACCGTCGACGTCGCGCTGGAGGTCGCCGACGGCGAGGTGCTGGCCGTCCTCGGACCCAACGGCGCGGGCAAGTCGACGCTGCTGCGGGTGCTCGCCGGCCTGCTGCCGCCCGACGGCGGCCGGGTCGCCGTCGACGGGACGACCTGGGACGACGTCGCCGCGCGGGTGCACCTGCCCGCCCACCGCCGGCCGCTCGGGATGGTCTTCCAGGACCACCTGCTCTTCCCGCACCTGTCGGTGCTGGAGAACGTCGCCTTCGGTCCCCGGACGCGGGGGGCCTCACGAGCGGCGGCGAGGACCGCGGCCGCCGCGTGGATCGGGCGGGTCGGGCTCGACGGGCTCGGCGGCCGGCGGCCCGGGCAGCTCTCGGGCGGGCAGGCTCAGCGGGCCGCGCTGGCCCGCGCGCTGGTCGGCGACCCTGCGCTGCTGCTGCTCGACGAGCCGCTCTCGGCGCTCGACGCCCGCACCCGGCTGGCCGTCCGCGCCGAGCTGCGCCGGCACCTGACCGACTACGCCGGCAGCGCGGTGCTGGTCACGCACGACCCCGTCGACGCCATGGCGCTGGCCGACCGCGTCGTCGTCGTGGAGGACGGCCGGGTGGTGCAGGCGGGGACGCCGTCCGACGTCGCCCGCCACCCCCGCACCGACTACGTCGCCCGGCTGGTCGGGCTCTCGCTGCTGCCCGGCACCGCCGACGGGCTCACCGTGCGCCTCGACGGCGGCGGGGTGGTGGCCGTCGCCGTGCCCGCGGACGGCCCGGTGCTGGTGGCGGTGCGCCCCGAGTCGGTGGCGCTCTACCTCTCACGGCCGGAGGGCAGCCCCCGCAACGCCTGGCCGCTGACGGTGGCCGGCGCGACGCCGCACGGCGCGACCGTGCGCTGCGAGCTCGACGGGCAGGTGCCGCTGCTCGCCGACGTCACCGCGACCGCGTTCGCCGAGCTCGGCCTGGCCCCGGGCTCGCCGGTGTGGGCGGTCGTGAAGGCCTCCGAGGTCGCCGTCTACGCGCGGTGACAGGGTGGCGGGCATGAGCACGGTCGCCGGCCTGGTCCTCGCCGCGGGCGGGGGACGCCGCTACGGCATGCCCAAGGCGCTCGTCGAGTACGGCGGCAGCCTGCTGGTGGAGCGGGCGGTGCGGACGGCGCGCGCGGTGTGCGACCCGGTGCTCGTCGTCCTCGGCGCCCGCGCGGTCGACGTCTGGCGGGCCGCCGACCTCACCGGCGCCACCGTGCTGGCCAACCGCGACTGGGAGACCGGCATGGCCTCCAGCCTGCGCACCGGGCTCGACGGGCTGCGCGGCTGGCCGGGACGGGTCGACGCCGCGCTGGTCACGCTCGTGGACATGCCGGGCATGACGCCGGCGGCCCTGGCGCGGGTCGCGGACGGAGCCGCCCCGGACGCGCTGGCGGTGGCCACCTACGACGGCGTCCGCGGGCACCCCGTGCTGCTCGGCCGGGACCACTGGGCGGGCGTGGCCGCGACGGCGACCGGCGACGAGGGCGCCCGCGGCTACCTGGCCGCGCACGCGGTCACCGAGGTCGACTGCACGGGCCTGGCCGACCCGGTGGACCTCGACGTGCCGCCCGGCGGGGTAGCTTCGGCGCCGTGATCGCCGGCCACATGATCGCCCGAGTCGTCGACGAGCCGCTCTCGGTCGCCGAGCACGAGGAGGCGGTGACCGACGCCGGCGCCGGCGCCGTCGTCTCCTTCGCCGGCGTCGTCCGGGACTCCGACGGCGGCCGGTCGGTGACCGAGCTCGAGTACGTCGGCCACCCGACCGCCGCGCAGGTGATCAGCGAGCTCGCCGAGGAGTTCACCGCCCGTCCCGGCATCCGCGCGGTCGCCGTCTCCCACCGGGTCGGCCTGCTGGGCATCGGCGACGTCGCGCTGGCCTGCGCGGTCAGCTCGGCCCACCGCGGCGAGGCCTTCACCGCCTGCGCCGAGCTGGTCGACGAGGTCAAGAAGCGGCTCCCCATCTGGAAGCGCCAGGTGTTCACCGACGGCGACGAGGAGTGGGTCGCCTGCCCCTAGGCAGGAGGTCGCGTCTCGGTACCGGAGCGGCCCGCTCCCTTGACCGGCGTGGGGGCGCGTGACACAACGGTGGGGGCTCCAAGGGTGGGGTGGATCCCCCGGCGTGCCCGCGGACCGCGGCAGGACGACAGCGAGGTGCCCGGTGCCCGCGGAGCGCGACCCCGTCCTCGAGGCGATGCCCCTCGGCTTCATCGCCGTCGACGCCGACTGGCAGATCACCTACGTCAACGCCAGCGGCGAGGCCGTCGTGGGGCGGACGTGGGACGAACTCGTCGGTGCCTGTTTCTGGGCGTCCTTCCCGGCCAACCGCGACAGCGAGGCCGGCCGCGTCTACCGCGAGGTCGTGGCCACCGGGCACGCCCGGACGTTCGAGACCTACTACCCCGAGCCGTTCCACAGCTGGTTCGAGGTGAGCGCCGTCCCGCTGCCGGCCGGCCTGGCCGTGTACTTCTCCGAGGTCACCGCGCGCCGCACCGCGCAGGACCGGCTGGCGCTGCTGGCACGGGTCGGCGCCGAGCTGACCGGCACCCTCGACCTCGCCGAGGCCGTCCGCCGGATCCCGCGCCTGGTGGTGCCCGAGCTCGGCGAGGCCTGCCTGCTCACGGTCGTCGACGACGACGGCCGGCCCCGTGACCTCGGCTCCTGGCACGGCGACCCGGCCCGCCGCGACCTGCTGACCCGTTACGCCGGCGTCCGGCTGCCCGGGATGCCGTCCGCCGCCCCGGTGATGCGGGCGCTGGCGGGGGAGACCGTGACCGCCGACGGCGACGCGGTGCTCGCGGCGATCGAGGACGAGGAGGCCGCCCGGCTCTACCGCGAGCTGGGCGCCCCGGCCGTGCTCGCCGTCCCGCTGCCGGGTCGCGACCGGGTCATCGGTGCGCTCACCTTCCTCGCCGGGAACCCCGGCAGCGCCGCGCGGGTGGACCCGCTCACCGCCCGCGAGGTGGCCGGCCGGGTGGGGCTGGCGCTGGACAACGTGCGGCTCTTCGCCCGCCAGACCCAGCTCACCGAGGCCCTGCAGCGCAGCCTGCTCACCGACCCGCGCGGCTCCGGTCTCGGTGCGATCGAGGTCCGCTACACGCCGGCGGCCGAGGCGGCCCGCGTCGGCGGTGACTGGTACGACGCCTTCCCCCAGCCCGGCGGGGCGACGACGCTGGTCATCGGCGACGTCGTCGGGCACGACACCGCCGCCGCGGCGGCCATGGGGCAGCTGCGCTCGCTGCTGCGCGGCGTCGCGGCCTACAGCGGTGCGGGGCCGGCCGAGGTGCTGCGCGGGCTGGACGAGGCCATGGCGACGCTCGGCGTGGACACCTACGCGACCGTCGCCGTCGCCCGCTTCGAGCGCACGCCGGAGGAGGCCGCGGCGGGCCGCACCCGCATGTGCTGGGCCAGTGCCGGCCACTTCCCGCCCCTGGTGCTCGACCCCCACGGCCGGCCGGTCGTGCTGCCGGCACACCCCGGCGACCTGCTGCTCGGCGTGGACCCCTCGAGCGTCCGCGTCGAGAGCACCCTCGTGCTCGAGGCGGGTTCCACGGTGCTGCTGTTCACCGACGGCCTGGTCGAGCGGCGCGGCCTCGACCTCGACGCCGGACTGGCCCGGCTGGCCGCCGTCGTCGCCGAGCTCGGCGGGCGCCCGCTCGACGAGCTGTGCGACGAGGTGATCGAGCGGCTCGTGCACGGCCACCCGGAGGACGACGTCGCCCTGGTGGCCCTGCGCCTGGACCGCTGAGCGGGATCGGTCGAGCCGGGCCGGTCGCGCAGAGCCGGCCGCGCCCGGGCCGGCGTCAGCCCAGGGTGCGGCCGTCCTCGTCGGTGGGACGCGGGGTGCCGTGCCCGCGGGCGGCCTCCTCGGCGCGCTCCTCCTCGAGCTCCACCTCGGCCTCCAGCCGGTGGGCCTCCCCGGCCACCTGGGCGGCGGCGTCACCGTGCGACTCGCCGTAGACCTCCTCGGCCCGGCCCAGCAGCTCCTCGGCCTTCGCCTTGGCCTTGTCGATGAAACTCATCGTTGCCCCGTCCTCTCCGTGCTCCTGTGTGCAGCGTCGCGGATCTCGCCGACCAGCTCCTCCAGGATGTCCTCCAGCGCCACGACGCCGACCACCCGCCCCGCGTCGGTGACCGCGGCGAACTGGGCGCGGCCGGCCTGCATGACCTCCAGCGTGCGGCGCAGGTCGTCCTCGGCGGCCACCCGCGGCAGGGGGCGGGTGATGTCCCGGACCCGCGGCTCGGGGGCGCCGTCGGCCTGCAGCACGTCCTTGACGTGCACGTACCCGAGCAGCCGGTCGCCGACGGCCACCGGGAAGCGGGAGAAGCCGGTGGTGGCCGCGGCCCGCTCGACGGCGGCGGTGTCGTCGTCCGGCCCGACGACGGTGAGCGCGGCCCGCGGGATCAGCACCGAGCGGGTCTCGCGCTCCTCCAGGCCGAGGGCGCCGGTGAGCAGCTCGTGCCCGCGCTCGTCGAGCAGGCCGCCGGCGCGCGACTCGTCGAGCAGCCCGGCCACCTGGTCGCGGGTGAACGCGCTGGTCACCTCGTCCCGGGGTGTCACCCCGAGCAGCCGGAGCACGGCGTTGGCCAGCGCGTTGAGCGTCACGATCACCGGCTTGAGCACCGTGACGACGGCGGCCAGCGGCGGGGCCAGCGCCAGCGCGGCCCGGTCGGGACCGGCCAGCGCCAGGTTCTTCGGCACCATCTCGCCGATCACCACGTGCAGCGCGACGACGGCGGTGAGCGCGAGGACGAAGGAGATCGGGTGCACCAGCGCCTCGGGCACCGACAGCGCCTCGAACACGGGCTCGAGCAGGTGCGCCACCGCGGGCTCGCCGATGGCACCGAGGCCGAGCGAGCAGACGGTGATGCCCAGCTGCGCACCGGCCATCATGAGCGACACCCGCTCCATTGCCGCGAGCGTGGTGCGGGCGCGGCGGGAACCGGCGTCGGCCAGCGGCTCGATCGACGAGCGGCGGGCGGAGATCAGGGCGAACTCGGCACCGACGAAGAACGCGTTGGCGAGCAGCAGCACGACGGCGACGATCAGGCCGATCCAGTCACCCACGGTCGGTCTCCTCGTCCTCGTCGCCGGTGGTCGCGGGCAGCTCGCCGACGACGGCCCGCTCCACGCGGGTGCCGTCGACCGCCTCGACCCGGACCCACACGCCGGCCGGCAGGCCCTCGGCCTCGGCGGCCAGCTCCGGCGGCAGGGCCGGTCGTGCCTCGATCCGGTCGCCGTCCTCCGGGATCCGGCCGAGCACGTGCAGCACCAGGCCGCCGAGGGTCTCCCAGTGCCGGTCGGAGGGGACCGCCAGGCCAGTGGCCGCGGCCACCTCGTCCGGGCGCAGCAGGCCCGACACCGACCAGGTGCCGTCGCCGAGGTCGACGACGTCGTCGCCGGTCTCCAGGTCGTACTCGTCGGTGAGGTCGCCGACGATCTCCTCCACGAGGTCCTCGATGGTCACGACGCCGTCGGTGCCGCCGTACTCGTCGACGACGACGGCCATCTGCAGCCCGCCGCGGCGCAGGTCGCCGAGCAGGTCGTCCAGCCGCCGGGACGTCGGGACGAACAGCGCCGGCAGCATGACCGCCGAGACGGGCGTCTCCGCCCGCCGGTCGCGCGGGACCGCCAGGGCGTGTTTCACGTGGACCATGCCGACGACGTCGTCGACGCCGGCCCCGGAGACGACGGGGAAGCGCGAGTGCCCCGAGTCGCGGGCGGCGGTGAGCACCTCGGCGACGGGGGCGCCGTCGAGGACGGTGGTCATGCGGGTGCGCGGCGTCGCCGCGTCGCTGGCCCGCAGCTCACCGAAGGCCAGCCCGCGCTCGAGCAGGAAGGCGGTCTCGGCCGGGAGCGTGCCCTGCCGGCCGGAGCGGCGGACCAGCGAGGTGAGCTCCTCCGGCGAGCGGGCCGAGGCCAGCTCCTCCTGCGGCTCGACGCCGAACAGCCGGCGCAGGATGGCGTTGGCCCAGCCGTTGAGGAGGCGGATGACCAGCGACGTGGCCCGGGTGAAGCCCCGCTGGAAGCCCGACACGGCGCGGGCCGTGCGCAGCGGCTCGCTGATCGCCACGTTCTTGGGCACCAGCTCGCCGAACACCATGGTCAGCGCCGTCGCGAGGACGAGCGCCACGGTGATCGACACCGACCGGGCGGCGCCACCGGACAGGCCCACCGTCTCCAGCGGCCCGCGCAGCAGCGCGGCGATCGAGGGCTCGGCCACGAAGCCGATGGCCAGGTTGGTGACGGTGATGCCGAGCTGGGCGCCCGAGAGCTGGGTGGACAGCGTCCGCATGGCGGCGAGGACGCCGGCCGACCCGCGGACGCCGGCTGCGGCCTCGCGCTCCACGGTGGCCCGGTCGACGGTCACCAGGGAGAACTCGAAGGCCACGAAGGCGGCGCAGCCGAGGACCAGCAGGACGCCGACGAGGACGAGCAGCCACTCGATCATGCGTGCGTCCGCAGGAGCGGGAGGGAACGGGGAGGGCTCGTATGGTGAGGCAGGCTCACGAGGGTGCGGTCATCCTCCGGCGAAGGGGGGCAGCACGTCCACGACCGCCCCGGGTGACAGCTGCAACGTGCGGTCACGGGTCTGCGTTCCGTCGACGAGGAACGAGCAGGCGGTGAGCACCCGTTCGAGGCGCTCGCCGTGCGCCTCGACGATCCGGCCGACCAGCTCCTCGAGGGTGCCGGCCGCGCAGCTCTCGGTGTCGACGCCGCTGGCCGCGCGGGCCCCGGCGAAGTAGCGCACGGTGACGAGATCGGTCACCGGTCAGCCGCCGATCGCCGACATCGGCCGGCTCGGCTGCAGGAAGCTGGGGTCGTCGATCCCGTGGCCGGGGAGCTTGGCCAGGGTGGCGATCCGCCAGCGGTCGGCCAGCTCGGCGTCGGTGGCGCCCTCGCGCATCGCCGTCCGCAGGTCGGACTCCTCGCGGGCGAACAGGCAGTTGCGGATCTGGCCGTCGGCGGTGAGCCGGGTGCGGTCGCAGGTGCCGCAGAACGAGCGGGTGACCGAGGCGATGACCCCGACGGTCGCCGGGCCGCCGTCGACCAGCCAGCGCTCGGCGGGAGCCGACCCGCGTTCCTCGGTGTCGGGCGTGAGGTCGTGCGCGGCCGACAGCCGGGCGAGGATGTCCTCGGCGGTGACCATCTCGCCGCGGGTCCAGGCGTGGTGGGCGTCGAGCGGCATCTGCTCGATGAACCGCAGCTGGTAGCCGTGCTCCAGGCAGAAGTCGAGCAGCGGGACGGCGTCGGCCTCGTTCATGCCGCGCAGCAGGACGGCGTTGACCTTCACCGGGGTGAGGCCGGCGTCGTGCGCGGCCCGGAGGCCGGCGAGGACGTCGTCGAGCCGGTCGCGGTGGGTCAGGGCCTTGAACCGTTCGCGGTCGAGGGTGTCGAGGCTGACGTTGATCCGGTCCAGTCCCGCGGCGGCCAGCGCGGGCGCGACGCGGGCCAGGCCGATGGCGTTGGTGGTGAGGCTGACCTCGGGGCGCGGGGACAGCGCGGTCGCCGCCTCGACGATGCCCACCAGGCCCGGGCGGAGCAGCGGCTCACCGCCGGTGAAGCGGACCTCGTGGATGCCCAGCTGCTCGACGCCGATGCGGACCAGCCGGACGACCTCGTCGTCGGTGAGCTGCTCGACCTTGGGCAACCACTGCAGGCCCTCGGGTGGCATGCAGTAGGTGCAGCGCAGGTTGCAGCGGTCGGTGAGCGAGACCCGCAGGTCGGTGGCGACCCGGCCGTGCCGGTCCACCAGCCCGCCGCTGCCGGGCGCGGTGGCGGGCGGCGCCGGACGGCGCACCACCGGGTCGGGCAGCGGGCTGGACTGGGTCACGTGGACGAATGTAGTGGCGGTCGTGCCGTCCGTGCCGTCCCCCGGGACGCCGACGGGGGCGGCCCGCACCGCGGACCGCCCCCGTGGGGAGTACTGGTTCAGCCGATCGGGACCGGGTTGGTCGGGTCCGGCGGCACGGGCACCGAGCCCTGGATCCGGTTGCGGGCCTGGCAGTCGCTCGTGCAGTTGGTGGCGCCGGCCGAGAGCTCGATCGAGTCCTCGCCGAGCACGCCGCCCATGCGGCCGCCCGAGGCGACCGACCAGCGGGTCGTGGTGGCGGTCTGCTCGAGCTTGGTGGCCACCTGCGGGCTGTCCTTGCCGAGCAGCATCTGGTGGGTGGCGTCGGCCGGGACGCCGTCGCCGAAGTTCACCTTGCCCGTGTACTCGTTGACGAAGTAGTAGAGGCCGGCGCCGAGTGTGTGCACGTACTCGACGGCGGTGCCGAACTCCTGCTCCATCTGGAAGATGCCGCCCTGCGGGGCGTCCTTCGACTGGACCTTGAGCTTGCCGCCGGAGGCGGTCGTGAAGATGACGACCAGGACGTCGTCGCGCAGCCGCAGCTCGCTGATCCGGACGCCGCGCAGCTGGGCGGCGGTCAGCACCGGCACCTTGGAGGCGAAGACGACGGTCGGGGCGGTGACCATGCGCTGCGCGTCGGGGGCGCCGGTGAGCGAGTAGTCGTACACGCCGAGGGTGGCCGGGTCGATCCGGAACGAGACGTGCCGGCCGCGGACGGCGATCGGCGCGGTGGGCGTGGTGTCGCGCAGGCGGTACTCGTTCCCGGCGGCCGGGTTCGACGTGCGGCCGTTGACGGTGACGGCGAAGTCGCCGCCGCTGCTCGCGCCCTCGGTCGCGCCGCCGTCGTCGCCCCCGGAGGCGGAGGCGGTGCCGGGGACGAGCAGCGCGGCGAGCGCGAGCAGCAGGACGAGGGCGGCGCGCAGGGGGCGCGGCCGGGAGGTGGGGGCCACGGGGCTCCTCGGGTCGGCGGATCGGGCACCGACCAGAGTGCATGAAGCTTCATGCATCCTGCGTCACGACACGCACACGTTCAGTAAACCGGGACGACGGGCCGGCGGACCGTTGTTACCGTCGCGTCGCCACCCGAGAGTCCGGCGGGCAGTCCCGCACTCGCCTGTGGCCAGGAAGCGCGAGAAGCCCGTGTCACCCCGATCCCTGCTCGGCCCCTACGGCCGCCTGTTCGCCGTCCCCGGCGCCGTGTGGTTCTCCCTCGCCGGCTGGGTCGCCCGGCTGCCGCTGCCCATGCTCGGCCTGGGTGCCGTCCTGCTCGTCGAGGGCGAGTCCGGCAGCTACGCGCTGGCCGGCGCCGTCGCCGGCACGCTCGCCCTGTCCGCCGCGGTGGGCGGACCGCTCTGGTCCCGGGCGATGGACCGGCGCGGCCAGGGCCGGGTGCTGCAGGTCGCCATGGCCGCGTACCTGCTCACCGGTCTGGCCTTCGTCGGCGTCGTGGTCGGCGACGCGCCCCGCGTCACCTGGTTCGTCCTGGGCGCCCTGACCGGCGCCAGCCTGCCGGGGATCGGCGCCATGGTCCGGGCGCGGTGGGCCGCGGCCCTCGAGGACGCCGAGCGGCGGCAGACCGCGTTCGCCTTCGAGTCCGTCGTCGACGAGGTCGTCTTCGTCGTCGGCCCGCCGCTGGTCACCGTCCTCGGCACGCTCGTCGCACCGGCCGCCGGCTTCACCACCGGGATCGTGCTCGGCACGGTCGGCGGGTTGTGGCTGGCCCGCCAGCGGGACACCGAGCCCGTGGCCGTGCCCGTGACCACCGGCGGCCCCTCCCGGCTGACCGCCGCGCTCGGGCCCGCGGTGGTCGTCGTCTCCCTGGCCTACCTCGGCGTGGGCACCGTCTTCGGCGCGATGGACGTCGTCGTCGTGGGCTTCGCGGAGGAGCAGGGGGTCCCTGCGCTCGCCGGTCTCGCGCTGGCGCTCTACGCGGGCGGCAGCCTCGTCGCCGGGCTGGCCTACGGCGTGGCCCGCCTGCGCGGCACGCTCGCCGGGCGCTTCCTCGGCACCGCCGTCGCCTTCGGGCTGGCCGCCCAGGGGCTGTGGGCGGTGTCCTCGCTGCCGCTCCTGGTGGGTGCCGGCTTCCTCGCCGGTCTCGCCGTCGCGCCGGTGCTGGTGTCGGGTGCCTCGCTGGTGGAGTCGCGGGTGCCGCGCTCCGCGCTCACCGAGGCGCTGTCGTGGACCAACACCGGGCTGACCCTGGGGGTCACCGCGGGCTCGGCGCTCGCCGGTGCGGCGGTCGACGCGTGGGGCGCCCAGGCGGCCTTCGCCGTGCCCGCGCTCGCCGCGGCCGGGGCCGCGGTGCTGGCGCTGGGCGCCGCGCCCCTGCTGCGCCGCGCGCCCGGGCCCGTCGAGGCGTCTCCGTCACGGGTTGGGGACCCGGTCGGCGGGTAGCCGGACTCCCACGGAGAGCCTGGCGCGCCATCGAGTGGCGCGCCGCCCACCGTCCGCGACCGAGAAGGAGAGCCCGTGGCCACCGCGCCCACCATCCACCTGAACAACGGCGTCCAGATCCCGCAGCTGGGCTTCGGCGTCTACCAGATCCCGCCGGAGCAGACCGTCGAGGCGGTCCGCAGCGCGCTCGAGGTCGGCTACCGGCACATCGACACCGCCGAGATGTACGGCAACGAGAAGGAGGTCGGCCAGGCGGTCCGCGAGTCGGGCATCGACCGCTCCGAGGTCTTCGTCACCAGCAAGCTCAACAACGGCTTCCACCGCCGCGACGACGCGCTGCGTGCCTTCGACCGGACGCTGGCCGACCTCGGCTTCGACCAGCTCGACCTGTTCCTGATCCACTGGCCGCTGCCCACGATCGACGTCGACTACGTCGAGACGTGGAAGGCCATGGAGGAGATCTACGCCGGCGGCCGCTGCCGCGCGATCGGCGTGTCCAACTTCAACCCGCACCACCTGCGCCGGCTGTTCGCCGAGACGGAGGTGCGCCCGGCGGTCAACCAGATCGAGGTCCACCCCTACCTCGCCAACGACGAGGTGCGGGCCTTCGACGCCGACCACGAGATCGTCACCGAGGCCTGGTCGCCGATCGCCCAGGGCAAGGTCCTCGACGACCCCGCGGTCACCACCATCGCCGAGACCCTCGGGAAGACCCCGGCCCAGGTCGTGCTCCGCTGGCACGTGCAGCGCGGCGACGTCGTCTTCCCGAAGTCGGTGACCCGCGAGCGCGTGGAGCAGAACTTCGCGCTGTTCGACTTCGAGCTCGACGCGGGCCAGATGGCGACGATCACCGGCCTCGACCGTGGCGAGCGCACCGGCCCCGACCCGGACACGTTCGACTACGTGCCCAGCTGATCCGGCGAGATCGGCGGTCTCGTACGCCCACGGCGGTCCGGGCGTACGAGACCGCCGATCTCGTGCGGGGGGAGGCGCCTCCCCGACCGATCACTCCGTGACGAAGTCGATGAGCTCTTCGACGCGGCCGATGAGCTGGGGCTCGAGGTCGGTCCAGGTCCGCACGCGGGCGAGGATGCGCTGCGCCCACACGTAGCCGGTGTCGTCCTCCCAGCCCAGCCGGCGGCAGACGCCCTCCTTCCACGACTCGCCCTTCGGCACGGTCGGCCACTCGCGGATGCCGACGACCGAGGGCTTGACCGCCTGCCAGATGTCGACGAACGGGTGGCCGACGACCAGGGCGTGCTGCCCGGTCACCTGCTCGGCGATCCGCGACTCCTTCGACCCGCGCACCAGGTGGTCGACCAGCACACCGAGCCGCCGGCCCTGGGCGGGGCGGAACTCGCGGACGATGCCGGGCAGGTCGTCCACGCCGTGCAGCGGCTCGACGACGACGCCCTCGATGCGCAGGTCGTGGCCCCACACCTTCTCGACCAGCTCGGCGTCGTGCTTGCCCTCGACGTAGATGCGCCCCTCGCGGGCGACACGGGCGCGCGCCCCGGCGACGTAGGTCGAGCCCGAGGCGCTGCGGGTCGGCGTCACCGGGCCCCTGGGGGTGGGGCGCACGAGCACGACCGGCCGGCCGTCGACCCAGAACCCCGGGCCGAGGGGGTAGGCGCGGACGCGGCCGAACCGGTCCTCGAGGTGGACGACGTCCTTCTCGCAGCGCACGACGGCGCCGACGAACCCCGAGCTGGGGTCCTCGACGACGAGGTCGGGCTCGGCGGCGACCTGCGGGGGTGGCTTCTTGACCGTGCGCGGGTGCACCAGGTCGTCATAGGGGGAGCGGGGCGGCACGGTCCCAGGAGAGCCGATGACGGCGCCCAGGCCCGGCAGACGCGCCGGTGGAGGGCTGCTGAAGCGGGCGCGACACGCCCGGGCGACGATGTCGTCGCGTTCTGTGACGGTTCGTCGCGATGGGTCCACGGTCCCCAGAAGGTGGGCAAACCCGCCCTGAGCTGGGGATTCGCCCCTCCCGGACGGGTAGCGGCCCCGGACCGTCTGCTCCACGCTCAGCGACCGAAGTGTCAGAGTCGATCTCCGTCGTTTCGCTCGGGCCAACGTGGTCACTGATCCAGATGACCGCGACACCGAAGCTCAGACGGGAGCCAAACGACGATGATCGGCACTGACAACATCAGCCGCGTGATCGGGCAGGACGTCTACGACGAGTCGGGCGACAAGATCGGCTCGGCCTCCGAGGTCTACCTGGACGACGAGACCGGCCAGCCGGAGTGGGCCACGGTGCGCACCGGGCTGTTCGGGACCAAGGAGTCCTTCGTCCCCCTCCAGGACGCCGACCTGACCAATGACGGCCTGCGCGTCCGCGTGAGCAAGGCCAAGGTCAAGGACGCCCCGAAGATCGACACCGACGGCCACCTCTCCCCGCAGGAGGAGCAGGAGCTGTACCGGTACTACGGCCTCGGCACGGGCACGCAGACGACGACGCAGACGACGGACACCGGCACCGCGGGCACCTACGCGACGGACCAGAGCCGGTCGCAGCAGGACCTCACAACGGCCGGCACCGGCACCGTGGGCACCGCCGGCTACACCGACCGTGACCGTGATGGCGTGCGCGACGACCTCGAGACCCGCGACACCGTGGGCCACGACACCTCGGGCCCGACGACCGACAACGCCATGACCCGCTCCGAGGAGCACCTCAACGTGGGTGTCCAGCGGGTCGAGGCCGGCCGCGCCCGGCTGCGCAAGTACGTCGTCACCGAGAACGTGACCCAGACGGTGCCGGTCTCCCGCGAGGAGGTCCGGGTCGAGCGCGAGCCGATCACCGAGGCCAACATGGGCAACGCCATGGACGGGCCGGCCATCTCCGAGGAGGAGCACGAGGTCGTCCTGCACGCCGAGCGCCCCGTGGTCTCCAAGGAGGCCACGCCGGTCGAGCGCGTCCGCCTCGACGTCGACACGGTGACCGAGCAGCAGCAGGTCTCCGAGCAGGTGCGCAAGGAGCAGATCGAGGTCGACGGCGACCAGACCGGTGTCGCCGGCACGGGCACCACGGGCCGTGAGGACGACCGCGGCATGGTGCAGAAGGCCAAGGACGCCCTGGACCGCGACAACGACGGCAAGATCGGCCGCTGATCGGTAGCAGCAGTACAGCCCGGTCCTGACCGGGCACGGCACAGTCGGCGGCGGCCGGCCGGAGACGATGCTCCCGGCCGGCCGCCGTGTCGTCTGCAACGGTTGCAGGCCCCGGGCCGGGCCGTGTCGGGCGCGTGTGCAGGTGGGATGCTCGGCGGCGTGACCGAGACTACGGCTGCGCCGTCCACCCGGACCGACGGCCTCCCGGGCGGCCCGGAGGAACTGGCCGCGGCACTCAGGTCGACCGGCTACCTGCCCGACGAGGGTCTGGCCACCGCCGCCTATCTGGCGCTGGTGATGCGCCGGCCGCTGTTCCTCGAGGGCGAGGCCGGCGTCGGCAAGACCGCCCTGGCCCGCGCGCTGGCCGCGGTCACCGGCCGCCCGCTGTACCGCCTGCAGTGCTACGAGGGTCTCGAGGCCAGCCAGGCGCTGTACGACTGGGACTTCGGCCGCCAGCTGCTCCACCTGCGGGCCGCCGAGGCCGCGCACGCCACGGCCGACACCAAGTCGCTCGAGGCCTCGCTCTACGACCGGCGGTTCCTGCTCGCCCGCCCGCTGCTGCAGGCGCTGGAGGACTCCCCGAGCGTGCTGCTGGTCGACGAGGTCGACCGCGCCGACGACGAGTTCGAGGCGTTCCTGCTCGAGGTCCTCTCCGACTTCACGATCTCCATCCCGGAACTGGGCACCGTGCGCGCCGACGTCCCGCCGCTGGTGGTGCTGACGTCCAACCGCACCCGCGAGGTGCACGACGCGCTCAAGCGCCGCTGCCTCTACCACTGGCTGGAGCACCCCGACTTCGACCGCGAGGTGGCGATCCTGCGGACGCGGCTGCCGGAGGTCACCGAGCGGCTGGCCCGCGAGGTGGCCCGGGCGACGGCGAAGCTGCGCACGCTGGACCTGCTGAAGCCGCCCGGCGTCGCCGAGGCCATGGACTGGGCCACCGCGCTGCACGCCCTGGGAGCACGCGACCTCGACCCCGACCTCGCCGCGCGCACGCTCGGCGCCGTGATCAAGTACCGCGAGGACACCGACCGGGTGCACTCGCTCGCGCGGGGAGCGCTCTTCGGTGGCGGCTGACGGAGGACCCCGTCCCTCTCACCCTCCGCGAGCTCAGGGTGAGCCTCCGGACGGGGCCAGGGGTGCACGACCACCTCGTGACGTCGTCGCCACCGTCCTGGGGTTCGCCCGCACGCTGCGCGCCGCCGGCATCACCGCCTCCCCGGACCGCGTCGAGGCCATGCTCACGGCGGTGGCGGCACTCGACGTCCTCGACGCCACCGCCGTCTACTGGGCCGGGCGGCTGACGCTGTGCTCCGGCCCGGACGACCTCGACCGCTACGACGCCGCCTTCGCCGCGTACTTCGGCGGCGAGGCCCCGCGGCGCGGGCGTCCTGCGGCCGGCACCCCGCCGCGGGTCGCCGTCACTGCGCCGCTGGAGGAGGGCGGCGGAGCCGGTGAGGAGGGCGAGGACCCCTCCGACCTCGCCGTCGCCGCCTCCGCCGACGAGGTGCTGCGGCAGCGCGACGTCGCCGACCTGACCCCGGCCGAGCGCGAGCACCTGCGGCGGCTGTTCGCGCTGGTGCGCCCGGCGTCCCCGATGCGCCCGGCCCGCCGCCGCCGGCCGTCCGCGCACGGGTCGGTGCACCCGGCGCGCACGGTGCGGCGGGCGCTGCGTGACGGCGGCGAGGTGTCCCGGCTGCTGCACCGGCGGGCCCGGCCGCGGCCGCGGCGGGTGGTGCTGCTGGTCGACGTCTCCGGCTCGATGAGCCCCTACGCCGACGCGCTGCTGCGGTTCGCCCACGCGGCGGTGCGGGCCCGGCCGGCCTCGACGGAGGTGTTCACGATCGGTACCCGGCTGACCCGCGTGACCCGGGAGATGCGGCTGCGCGACCCCGACCGGGCGCTCGCGGCCAGCGGGACCGCGATCCCCGACTGGTCGGGCGGCACGCGGCTCGGCGAGGTGCTCAAGGCGTTCCTCGACCGGTGGGGGCAGCGCGGGACCGCCCGCGGCGCCGTCGTCGTGGTGTGCAGCGACGGCTGGGAGCGGGGCAGCCCCGACCTCCTGCGCGAGCAGATGGCGCGGCTGCGCCGGCTCGCGCACGGCGTCGTCTGGGTCAACCCGCACAAGGGCCGGGCCGGCTACGAGCCGCTGACCGGCGGGATGCAGGCGGCGCTGCCGTCCGTCGACGCGTTCGTGTCCGGCCACAGCCTGGCCGCCTTCGAGGAACTGTCGGGAGTGATCTCGCGTGTGTGAGAGGAGCGGTCGTGCGTGAGGTGCTCGACGACCTGGTCGGCTGGTGGCAGGCCGGCGAGACGGTCGGGATGGGGACGGTCGTGGCCACCTGGCGCTCCGCGCCGCGGCCGGCCGGCGCGGCGATGCTGGTCGGTCCCGACGGGACGGCGGTCGGCAGCGTGTCCGGCGGCTGCGTCGAGGGCGCGGTGTACGAGGAGGCCAAGGACGTCGTCGAGTCCGGCGTCCCGACGCTCGAGCGCTACGGCGTCAGCGACGACGACGCGTTCGCCGTCGGCCTGACCTGCGGCGGGATCCTCGACGTGTTCGTCGAGCCGGTGTCGCGCGAGTCGTTCCCCGAGCTCGGGGAGATCGCCGGGTCGGTGGGCCGGCACGAGCCGGTCGCCGTCGTGACCTGCGTGCGCGGCCCCGACGACCGCCTGGGGCGCCGGCTGGTGCTCTGGCCCGACCGGGCGTCGGGCACCCTGGGCCTGCAGCGCCTCGACGACGCCGTCGCCGACGACGCCCGCGGGATGCTCGCCGCCGGCCGCACCGGCACGCTGACCTACGGCCACGACGGCGAGCGGCGCGGCGACGAGCTCACGCTGTTCGTCTCCTCCTTCGCCCCGCCGGCGCGGATGGTCGTGTTCGGCGCCATCGACTTCGCGGCCGCCGTCGCCCGGGTCGGGGCGTTCCTCGGCTACCGCGTGACCGTGTGCGACGCCCGCCCCGTGTTCGCCACCGCCCGCCGCTTCCCCGACGCGCACGAGGTCGTCGTCGAGTGGCCGCACCGCTATCTGCAGGCCGAGGTCGAGGCCGGCCGGGTCGACGAGCGCACGGTCTTGTGCGTGCTCACCCACGACCCCAAGTTCGACGTCCCGCTGCTGGAGGTCGCGCTGCGCCTGCCGGTGGCCTACGTCGGCGCCATGGGCTCGCGGCGGACCCACGAGGAGCGGCTCGAGCGGCTGCGCGAGGCCGGGCTGTCCGCGGCCGAGCTGGAGCGGCTGTCCTCGCCGATCGGCCTGGACCTCGGCGCCCGCACGCCCGAGGAGACCGCCGTCTCCATCGCCGCGGAGATCATCGCCGGGCGCTGGGGCGGCTCGGGGGAGCGGCTGACCGGGATCGAGGGCCCCATCCACCGGACGGCCGACCGGTGAGAGGTGCGGCAGAGATGGCCATTTCTGCCGCTCTGACGCACCGCTACGACGTCGAGGTCGTGGGGCTGCTCGTCTCGCCGGTGCACCGCTACGACGGGCGGCCGCGCGGCGTCGTGCCGGCCCAGGACGGCGACCGGGTCGACCGGGTCGAGGTCCGCGCGGGGCACGGCATCGTCGGTGACCGCTACGCCGGCCGGGCCGCGCACCGCGACGCCGCCGTCACGGTGCTCGCCGTCGAGTCGGTGGAGGCGCTGGCCGCCGAGCTGGGCACCGTCCCGCTCGACGCGCTGCTGACCCGCCGCAACGTCGTCCTGCGCGGCGCCGAGGTGGAGGCGCTGCGCGGCGAGGAGTTCGCGCTGGACTGCGGGGAGGGCGTCGTCGTCCTGCGGGGCGGGCGTCCGGCCAACCCCTGCGCCTGGCTGGACACCGTCCTCGCACCCGGCGCGCACCGGGGCATGCGCGGGCGCGGGGGAGTGCGCTGCGCGCCGCTGTCCGACGGCGTGCTGCGGCTCGGCCCCGCCGTCCTCCCCAGCGCCGTCCCGCTCGACGCCGCCCGCGCGGGGGAGCCCCACCGGCTGCTGCCCCGTCCCCGGCCGGGTCCCGCGGCCCCGTAGCCTGCGTCACATCCGCCCCGGACCTGCGAGAGGAGCCTCGTGACGCCGACCGTGCCGCACCCGGTCATCGGGCTGCGCCGCGAGCGCGAGGTGCTCACCGTCGCGCTCCGGACCAACCGGCACGTCGTCCTCGAGGGGCCGCCGGGCACCGGCAAGTCCACGCTGCTGCGCTCGGTCGCCGCGGAGGACGGCCAGGAGGTCGTCTTCGTCGAGGGCAACGCCGAGCTCACGCCGGCCCGGCTGATCGGCCAGTACGACCCGGCCGCCGTCCTCGCGGAGGGCTACGTGCCCGGCAGCTTCACCGACGGGCCGCTGCTCACGGCCATGCGCGGGCACGGGCTGCTCTACCTCGAGGAGCTCAACCGCATCCCCGAGGAGACGCTCAACGTCCTCATCACCGTGCTCACCGAGGGCGAGATCACCGTCCCGCGGCTCGGGCACGTGCGGGCCGCCGCCGGCTTCCGGCTGATCGCCGCGATGAACCCCTTCGACGCCATCGGCACCGCGCGCGTCGGTCAGGCGATCGCCGACCGGATGTGCCGCGTCGTCCTCGGCTACCAGGACGCCGACGCCGAGCGGGCCATCGTCACCGCCGTCACGGGGGCGCCCCCGGCGCTCGTCGGTCTGGCCGTCCGGCTGGTGCGCGCCACCCGCGAGCACCGCGACGTCCGGATGGGCTCGTCGGTGCGCGGCGCCACCGACCTCGTGCTGCTGCTCGGGGGGCTGCTCGACGTCCGCGGGCAGTCCGGCCTCGGCGCCGAGGGTGCCCGGGAGACCGCGCGCGACGCCGCGTACGCCGCGCTGTCGGGACGGATCCGCGTCGCCGACGGCGTCGAGCGCACGCCCGAGGCGGTCATCGACGACCTCCTCGACGAGGTGTGGCCGGCGGACGGGCCGCCCCCGCAGGACGAGTCCGCCGACCCTTGAAGGACCCCCGGCGAGGCCGGCGAGGGCGGAGGTGGAGGCCCGCCGGAGTCCCCGGCGGGCACCGACGCCCCGTCCTCGCCACGCCGCGACCGCTCGGGCGCCGGCCGGCGCCGGCAGACCGGCCGGCGGGAGATGGCCGCCCGGCACGACTCCTTCGAGGAGGTCAGCCCGGAGGTCGGCGAGCTCGACAAGGAGGCCTTCGCCGCGCTGATGGCCGAGGACGCCGACGCCGCGGCCGCGCTGCTCACCGACCTCGCCGCGGCCACCGACCGCGAGCTGCGGATGGCGGCCCAGCGGCTCGCCACGCGGGTGTTCGTGCAGGTGGGCCGGGTGGGACGCGCGCGGACGCGCGGCACGCGGCGGCTGGTGCCCGACCGGCGCGGCGACGGCGACCTGGACCTCGACCGCACGCTGGACCGCTGGGACCTCGGGACGCCGCTGGCCGAGGGAGACCTGGTGACGCGCCGGTGGACCGGTCACCGCCGCACGGTGTGCCTCGCCGTCGACACGTCGGGGTCGATGACCGGCCTGGGCGTGGCGATCGCGGCGGTGGCCGCGGCCGGCGTCGTCCTCACCGGCGACGAGAAGCTGCGCACCAGCCTGCTCACCTTCGGCCGGGAGGTCGACGTCGTGCAGCGGCCGGGTCAGCGACGCGCCGCCGAGGACGTCGTGACGCACCTGATCGGCCTGCGCGGGCACGGGACGACCGACCTCGCCGCCGCGCTGCGGGCCGCGCGGCTGCAGCTGGCGTCCGAGGTGGCCGACGAGCGGGTGGTCGTGCTGCTCTCGGACTGCCTGCACACCACCGGCGACCCGCCCGAGACCGCGCTGGCCGGGATCGACCGGCTGGACGTGCTCTGCCCGCTGCCCACCCCCGAGGCGGAGGAGGTGGCCCGCGCCCTGGCCGCCCGCGGCGGGGGGACGGCGCAGATGGTGCGCACGCTGCGCGACCTCGGCCCCGCCCTCACCCGCCTGCTGGGCTGAGCCCCCGGCCGTGGGGCAGGGTGGCCGCATGGTGCTGGGACTCCACACGCCGATCGTGCAGGCGCCCATGGCAGGTGGGCCGTCCACGCCGGCGCTGGCCGCGGCGGTCTCCGCGGCCGGCGGCCTGGGCTTCCTCGCCGCCGGCTACCGGACACCGCAGGCCGTGCGGGAGGAGGTCCGCGCGACCCGGGAGCTGACCGGGGAGCGCTTCGGCGTCAACGTCTTCCTGCCGGGGCCGCCCGGCGACGACGAGGCGGTGCGCCGCTACGCCGGGCAGCTGCGGGCCGAGGCCGAGCGGTGGGGCGTGGAGCTCGGGGAGCCGCGCGCGGACGACGACGCGTGGGAGGCGAAGGTCGCCGTCCTCGCCGAGGAGCGGGTGCCCGTCGTGTCGTTCACCTTCGGCCTGCCGCGGCCGGACGTCGTCTCGGCGCTGCACGACGCCGGCACCACCGTGCTGGTCACCGTGACCACGCCCGAGGAGGCGGTCGCCGCCGCCGGGACCGGCGCGGACGCGCTCGTCGTCCAGGGCGTCGAGGCCGGCGGTCACCGGGGCGGCCTCCGCGACGAGGACGGCGTGGGCGAGTACGGGCTGCTCGTGCTGCTGCGCCTCGCCGCCCGGGCCGTGGACCTGCCGCTGGTCGCCGCCGGCGGGGTCGTGGACGGCGCCTCGGTGGCCGCGGTGCTGGTGGCCGGGGCGGAGGCGGCGCAGCTCGGGACGGCGTTCCTCGGCTGCCCCGAGGCCGGCACGAGCCCGGTGCACCGCGCGGCGCTGGCCGCGGGCGGGGAGACGGCGCTGACCCGGGCGTTCAGCGGCCGCCGCGCCCGCGGCCTGGTCAACCGCTTCCTCGCCGAGCACGGCCCGACCGCTCCGGCCGCCTATCCGCAGGTCCACCACCTGACGACGCCGCTGCGCGCCGCCGCCCGGTCGGCCGGGGACGCCGACGCGATCAACCTGTGGGCCGGGCAGGGGCACCGGCTGGTCGAGCCGCTGCCCGCCGGCGAGCAGGTGCGCCGCCTCGCCGACGACGCCCGGGAGGCGCTGACCCGCGCCGTCCGCTGACACCACACAGCCGGCCGACCGTGCCGGAGCACACGACCCACGACCGAGGAGCCGCCCGTGTCCGCCACGACCGCCTACCGCGCCGCCCGCGACCAGCTGCTCGCCCTGCGCGGGGACCCCGACCGGGCCGCCGCGGAGTTCCGCTGGCCGGCGATCGACGGGCCGTTCAACTGGGCGGTCGACTGGTTCGACGAGATCGCCCGGGGCGTCGAGCGGCCCGGGCTGGTGATCGCGCAGGACGACGGCAGCGAGGGCAGCTGGACCTTCGACGGGCTCGCCCGCCGCTCGGACCAGGTGGCCGCGTGGCTGCGCGAGCGGGGTGTGCAGCGCGGTGACCGCGTCGTCCTCATGCTCGGCAACCGGGTCGAGCTGTGGGAGTCGATGCTCGCCGTCATGAAGCTCGGCGCGGTGATCATGCCGACCACGACGGCCCTGCCGCCCGCGGACCTCGCCGACCGCATCGGCCGCACCGGCGCCCGGCACGTGCTCGCCGACGTCGCCGAGACCGCGAAGTACGCCGACGTCCCCGGCGACTACGGACGGATCGCCGTGGGCGGCGAGGCCCCCGGCTGGGCGCCCTACGCCGACGCGGCCGGCGCTCCCGACCGGCCGCTGGGCTCCCCCGGGACGGGGCCGGGCGACCCGCTGCTCCTGTACTTCACCAGCGGCACCACCAGCCGGCCCAAGCTGGTCGAGCACACCCAGGTCAGCTACCCGGTCGGCCACCTGTCGACGATGTACTGGCAGGGCCTGCAGCCCGGCGACCGGCACCTCAACATCAGCTCCCCGGGCTGGGCCAAGCACGCGTGGAGCTGCTTCTTCGCCCCGTGGGCGGCCGAGGCGACCGTCCACCTGCTCGACTACCGGCGCTTCGACCCCGCGGTGCTGCTCGGCCGCATCCGCGACGCCGGCATCACCACCTTCTGTGCTCCGCCCACGGTGTGGCGGATGCTCATCCAGGCCGACCTGTCCGGCGGGCCGGGGCAGCTGCGGGAGGTGCTGGCCGCCGGCGAGCCGCTCAACCCCGAGGTCATCGAGCAGGTCCGCCGGCAGTGGGGGCTGACCCTGCGCGACGGCTACGGCCAGACCGAGACGACGGCGTCGGTGGGCAACCCGCCCGGTGCCGAGGTGCGGCCGGGCTCGATGGGCCGGCCGCTGCCGGGCGTGCCGGTGGTGCTGGTCGACCCGGTCACCGGCGAGCAGGGCGACGACGGCGAGATCTGCCTGGACCTCTCGCAGCGGCCGGTGAGCCTGATGACCGGCTACCAGGGCGACCCCGAGCGGGCGGCCGAGGCGATGGCCGGCGGGTACTACCACACCGGCGACGTCGCGACCCGGGACGCCGACGGCTACATCACGTACGTCGGGCGCACCGACGACGTGTTCAAGGCCAGCGACTACAAGATCAGCCCGTTCGAGCTGGAGAGCGTGCTCATCGAGCACCCGGCGGTCGTGGAGGCCGCCGTCGTCCCGGTGCCCGACCCGGTGCGGCTGGCGGTGCCCAAGGCCTACGTGACGCTGGCACCGGGCTGGGAGCCGGGGCCGGAGACGGCGCTGGCGGTGCTGCGGCACGCGCGCGAGCGGCTGGCGCCCTTCCTGCGGGTACGGCGGGTGGAGTTCGCGGAGCTGCCCAAGACCATCTCGGGCAAGATCCGCCGGGTCGAGCTGCGGCAGCGCGAGGAGCAGGCCGCCCCGCGGGGCACCGGCACCGACTGGGCCGACACCGACTTCCCGGAGCTGCGCGGCAGCTGACGTCCCCGTGCCCGCCGGCCGAGCGCCGGCGGGCACGGGGAACGGGTCAGCGGTCGGAGTCGGAGTAGATGACCATCCCGCGGATGTTCTTGCCGTCGCGCATGTCCTGGTAGCCCTGGTTGATGTCCTCGAGCTTGTACTTCGTGGTGGCGAGCTCGTCGAGCTTGAGCTGGCCCTCCTGGTAGAGGGCGAGCAGCTCGGGGATCGCCGCCCGCGGGGCCAGGCCGCCGAAGATCGCGCCCTGCAGGTCCTTCTGCAGCAGCGTGAGCTCGAAGAGGCTGAGCTTGACGTCGGTGTTGGCGGCGTTGCCCATGCCGGTGACGACGGCGCGGCCGCCCTTGCCGGTCAGGGTGAGCGCGGCCTGGATGTCCTCGCCCTGGATGTCGCCGACGGTGATGATCGTCTTCTCGGCCATCCGGCCCCAGGTCAGCTCGTTGACCTTCTCGGTGGCCTCCTCGGCCGACTCGAAGACGTGCGTGGCGCCCATCTCCATCGCCCACTCGCGCTTGCGCGCCACCGGGTCGATGACCATGACCCGCTTGGCCCCGGCCGCCGCGGCGCCCTGGACGGCGTTCATGCCGACGCCGCCGGCGCCCATCACGACGACGTTCTCCCCGGGCCGGACGTCGGCGACCTTGGTGGCCGAGCCCCAGCCGGTGGTGACGCCGCAGCCGACCAGCGCGGCGATCTCCAGCGGGATGTCCGGCTCGATCTTCACGACCGACGCCTGGTGCACCGTGATGTAGGGCGAGAACGTGCCCAGCAGGCACATGGGGATGACGTCCTGGCCGCGGGCCTGGATGCGGTAGCTGCCGTCGGAGATCGACGTGCCGGCCAGCAGGCTGGCCCCGAGGTCGCAGAGGTTCTGCATCCCCTTCGAACACGGCGGGCACTGCCCGCAGGCGGGGATGAACGCGGTGACGACGTGGTCGCCCTCCTGCAGCCCCGTGACGCCCGGACCGACCTTGGTGACGACGCCGGAACCCTCGTGCCCGCCGATCACCGGGTAGAAGGCGACCGGCGTGCCGCCGGTGACGAGGTGCTCGTCGCTGTGGCACAGCCCGGAGGCGGCCACCTGGACCTGGACCTCGCCCTCCTTCGGGTCACCCAGCTCGATCTCCTCGATCGACCACTCCTCGCCAACGCCCCACAGGATCGCGCCCTTGGTCTTCACCCGGTGTCCTCTCGGTCCAGCCCGCCGACTCTGGCGGGCAGCCTGGTACGCACTCTCCCCTGGAGTGTGCGCCGGGCCACAGACTCAGTGCGGCACGGGGTGCCGTCAAGGGACCGCAACGGTGTGCAACGCGCCGTGACGTCACCGCCCGTCGACGGTCACCGCGGTGAAGGGGAGGTGCGGTTCCACCCAGGGGAAGACGACGAACAGCAGCAGCGCGGCCACGGCCAGCGCGAGCAGCAGCGACAACCCCGAGCGGGTCACCGTCCCCCCGGGCAGGCGCCGCCAGATCCACCGGTACACGCGGTCCCTCCTCAGCCCTCGGTCAGGGCCGGCGGCCCGTCGGGTGCCTGCGCGCGGGGAACGCCCGGGCCGTCGAGGACGGCGTGCACGACCAGCCGCTGCCGCGCCGAGTACCGCGGGTGGCAGGTGGTGAGCGTCAGGTAGGCGCCGGTGGGCGCGGCGTCGGCGGCGCCGCCGGGCGTCGGTGCGATGACCTCGACGTCGGCCGGCGACACGATCTGCCGGCCGGGGACGCCGTGGGGGTCCTGGCCGTCGGCGAGCACGCGGTAGGTGAACCACCCGTCGGCCACCTCGACGACGATCGGGTCACCGGGCTGCATCCGGTCCAGGTCCAGGAAGGGCGAGCCGCGGCCCACCCGGTGCCCGGCGAGGGCGACGTTGCCCTGCTGGCCGGGCATCGCCGTCCCGGCGTAGTGGCCCGGGCCCTGCGACAGCTGTTCCTCACTGGTCCCCTCGAGGACGACGCGCGACCAGTCCTCGCCCAGCCGCGGCACGTGCAGGACGGCGAACGGCTGCCCGACCGGCACCTCGGCGGGCGACGTCGGGACGCCGGCGGCCGGCTGCTGCGCGGACCACTCCGTCTCCAGTCGGTCGGCGAGCCGGTCCTGGTCGCGGGCGCTGGACAGGTCGGTGATCCACAGCTCGTAGACGACGAACAGCAGCAGCACGACGCCGGCGGTGACCAGCGTCTGCCCCAGGCCGCTGACGAGCGTGCGCCAGCGGCCCCCGCCCGTCCGGCCGTACCGGTGCCACTCGGAGGGTGCGGCGTCGGAGGGTGCGGTGTCGGCGGGTGCCGCGTCGGTCGATGGCATGGCGGGACCACGATGCCAGTCGCGGACGGCGGCGGTCGGCGACACTGGACGGCGTGTCGTCGCAGCCGGTGGTCCCCCCGGTGGTGGTGGTCGGCGCCGGACCCGTCGGCGCGACCGCCGCGCTGCTCCTCGCCCGGCGCGGGCTGCCCGTGCTCCTGCTCGACCGGCGGCCGCACCCCTCCGGGCTGCCGCGGGCGGTGCACCTCGACGACGAGGCGCTGCGGGCGCTGGCCGACGCCGGCGTCGTCGAGGAGTTCCTCGCGGTGAGCCGGCCCATGGCGGGGCTGCGGCTGCTCGACGCGCGGCACCGCACCCTCGCCGAGTTCCGCCGCACCGGGGGCGCCGGGCGGCACGGCTGGCCGCAGGCGTCGATGTTCCACCAGCCCGACCTCGAGCGGCTGCTGCGTGCCGCGATCGACCGCACCCCGGGCATCGAGGTGTGCGGGGGCGAGGAGATCGTGGGACTGGCGGACGCGGACCGGTCCGTCACGGTGACGGTGGTCGAGCGGGCCACCGGGCGCCGCCGCGACGTCGTCGCCTCGGCCGTCCTCGGCTGCGACGGGGCGAACAGCACCGTGCGCGGCCTGATCGGCGCGCGCATGCGCGACCTCGGCCGGCCCGACCGGTGGCTCGTGGTCGACCTGCGCACGCGGGTCCCGCTGCCGGTCTGGCCCGGCGTGCACCAGGTGTGCGACCCGGACCGCGCGGCGACGTTCATGCCGGTCAGCGGCGACCGGTACCGCTTCGAGACGCGGCTGCGGACGGGGGAGGACGCCGCGGACCTGACCGGCCCGGCGCTGACCGAGCTGCTGGCGCCGTTCGGGGCGCAGGACGCCGAGGTCGTCCGCGCGGCCGAGTACGTGCACCGCGCGCAGGTGACCGACCGCTGGCGGCGTGGCCGGGTGCTGGTGGCCGGCGACGCCGCCCACCTCACCCCGCCGTTCGTCGGGCAGGGCCTGGCACTGGGTCTGCGCGACGTGCACCAGCTCGCCTGGAAGGTCGCCGCCGTCGTGACCGGCGCGGCCGGCGAGGACCTCCTCGACACCCACGGGGCCGAGCGGGGCCCGCACGCCCGGGCGCTGGTCCGGCTCGCGGCCCTGGTCGGGCGGCTGATGACCGGCGGGGGAGCCGGCGCGGTGCCGGTGCGCCGGGCGGCGCTCACCGCCGTCGCGCGGGTCCCGGCGCTGGCCGCCTACGCCACCGAGAGCCGGACGCCGCCGCTGCGCCCCGGGCCGCTGGTCGACCGGCGCGGCAGGGCCGGGCGCCGGCTGGCCGGGACGCTCGTGCCGCGTGCCCGGGTCCGTGCCGGCGGGCAGGAGTGCCGGATCGACGACGTCCTCGGCTCGGGCACCGCGGTCGTGGCGTCGGCGGGACCGGGGTGCGTCGCCGTGACCACCGGCGGGCGGCGCACCGAGGTGGAGGACGTCGACGGCGCGCTGACCTGCTGGTTGAGGGAGGCGGGGGCACGCTTCGCCGTCGTCCGGCCCGACCGGGTGGTACGCGCGGCCGGCTGAGGCGCATCCCCGCGCGCCGGGCTGGGTAGCGGACCGGTCATGCAGATCGACAAGGCACAGATCCTCCAGCTGCTGCAGTCCCAGGGCGACGACGCCAAGGCGCAGCAGGCCGACCAGGAACTGCCCGGAACGGTCGACACCGACCAGCACGCCGGGATCCTGCAGAAGCTCGGACTCGACCCGATGGACCTGATCAAGATGCTCGGCGGTGGCGGAGGTGGCCAGGGCGGCGGCCTCGGCGGCGCCATCGGCGGCATCCTCGGCCGCTAGACGCCGGGCCCGCAGCCGCGCCGTGTGCACACGGCGCGGCTGGGGCGGCGTCCGGGGCGCCGTGGGTGCACACGTCGCTAGCGGCCGCCCTCCGCCACCCGCTTGATCGCCGCGAGGGTGGCCGGGATGCCCTCGTGCGCCGCCCGGATCCGCAGCTGCACCTGGTGCGGCGCGTCGTCGCCGTAGCGCTCCTCCATGAAGGCCAGGCCGTCGGGCAGGAACTGCCAGGTCTCGGTCAGCCGGGTGCCGCCGTCGACCTGCTCCAGCAGGTAGCCCCACCGCGCCCGCGAGCCGCCGACCAGCCAGGCGAACTCCCGGCCGCGGTCGGCCACGTCGACCCGGCTGCGCGTCTCCCACGTCCGCTCCGGCGTGACGTTGCGGCCGGTGAACCAGTCGCCCACCTGCCCGGTCGCCCCCTCGTCCCACCAGCAGGCGACGCACACCGGGCTCCACTCGCCGGTGCGGGTCACGTCGCTGACCAGGTCGTAGAGCTCCGCGGGGGAGACGGCGACGACGACGGAGTCCGAGTGCGTCAGGTCATCCACGTCCGGGAGTGTGCCGTCTCCCGCCGTGGCGCATGCTGACCGGCGATGACCAGCACGAGCACCGCCTACGACGTCGCCGCCGTCCGTGCGGACTTCCCCGCCCTGCGCGCCGGCGCCGCCCACTTCGACGGCCCCGGCGGCTCGCAGGTGCCGCGCCAGGTCGCCGAGGCGGTGGCCACCACGCTGACCGCGCCGATCGCCAACCGCGGCCGGCTGACCGAGGCCGAGCGCAACGCCGACGACGTCGTCCTGGGCGCCCGCGCCGCCGTCGCCGACCTGGTCGGGGGCGATCCCGGCGGCGTGGTGTTCGGCCGCTCCATGACGCAGCTGACCTACGACCTCTCCCGCGCGCTCGCGGCCGGCTGGGGTCCCGGCGACGAGGTCGTCGTCACCCGGCTGGACCACGACGCCAACGTGCGCCCCTGGGTGCAGGCCGCGGCCGCCCGCGGGGCCACGGTCCGCTGGGCCGACCTCGACCCGGCCACCGGCGAACTGACCCCCGAGGCGCTCGCGGGCGTGCTGTCCGACCGCACCCGGCTGGTCGCGGTCACCGGCGCCTCCAACCTGATCGGCACCCGCCCCGACGTCCCGGCGCTCACCGCGCTGGCGCACGGGGCCGGCGCGCTCGCCTACGTCGACGGCGTGCACCTCACCGCGCACGCGCCGGTCGACGTCGCGGCGCTCGGCGCGGACCTCTACGCCTGCTCGCCGTACAAGTTCCTCGGCCCCCACCTGGGCTGCGTCGTCGCCGCGCCGTCGCTGCTGGAGACGCTGCACCCGGACAAGCTGCTGCCCTCCACCGACGCCGTCCCCGAGCGCTTCGAGCTCGGCACGCTGCCCTACGAGATGCTCGCCGGGACCACCGCGGCGGTCGACTACCTGGCGGCGCTGGGCGGGGCCGGTGGTGAGGGCGACCGGCGGGCGCGGCTGCTCGCGGGCATGGCCGCCGTCGAGGCGCACGAGGACCGGCTGCGCGAACGGGTCGAGGAGGGCGTCGCGGAGCTGCCCGGCGTCACGCTGTGGTCGCGCGCCCGGCACCGCACGCCGACGCTGCTGCTCACCTGGGCCGACCGTCCCGCCGCCGAGGTCTCCCGCGCGCTGGCCGGGCGCGGCGTCAACGCCCCCGCCGGCAGCTTCTACGCGATCGAGGCCTCGCGGGCGCTCGGCCTCGGCGACACCGGCGGTCTGCGGGTGGGCCTGGCGCCCTACAGCGACGACGACGACGTCGACCGCCTGGTCGAGGGCCTGCGCGCCGCGACCGCCCAGGCATAGGAAGCTATCCGCACGGATCGCGGCCCGGGACGTGCGCATAGCCTCCTATGCTGCGTCGGGGTCAGCGCAGGTCGGGGAAGCCCTCCGCGAGCTGGGTGAACGCCGTCCGCAGCGCCTCGGCCAGCGAGCCGCCCTCGCCCGAGAGCCACACCTCGAAGGCGGTGGTGGCCGCCGCGCGGGTGGTGGCGGCCACCAGCCGGGGGAGCAGCGCGGAGGGGTCCTGCCCGCGGCGCCGCGCGACGTAGCGCGCCACGACCTCGTCGACGTCGGCGTAGCGCACCTGCGAGTGCGCCTGCAGCGCCGGCTCGGTGAGGATCAGCCGCATCCGCTGGCGCAGCACCGGCAGGTCGGCCTCGGCGTAGTCGTTGACCTCGACGTAGGCACCGAAGACGGCCGGCAGCACCGCGACGTCGTCCCCGGCCGCGTCGAGCAGGGCGGCCAGCCGGGACACGTGGCCGGCGAAGTCCCCCCACACGGCGTCGGCCTTGCTGCCCACGTGCCGGAAGAACGTGCGCCGGCTGGTGCCCGCGACGGCGGCGATCTCCTCGATGGTCACCTGCTCGAAGCCCTGGGCGCCGAAGAGCTCCAGGGCCGCCCGCTCGATCCGGGCGCGGGTGCCCGCCCGCCCGCCCCCCACGCGCAGCGGGACGGGGGAGGGGGTCCCGGGCGGGACGTCCGCGGCCGACGACGAGCTCACGGCTCCATCCTGGCCCACCCGGCCGGGGAGGTCAGCCCCCGGCCACGTGCGGGGGAACCGGCCCTCGCTTGCCGGTGGCACTCGGTGTCTCTAACGTCCCCCGCATCCCGTTCCGCCGCTCCCCGGAGGTCCGCATGCCCGAGACGACCGCCTCGACCGAGACGCAGGCCGAGACCCAGGCCGAGACCCAGACCGTCGCCGAGGAGGCCCTGTCCGAGGAGGGCATGGTCGAGGAGTCCCTCGTCGAGGAGGTCTCCATCGACGGCATGTGCGGCGTCTACTGAGCGCACCCGCCGTGGACCCGACCGCTCCGGCCGCGGATGACTCCGTCCCGGCCGCGTCCGACCCGGCTGCCTTCGACCCGGCGCTGCCCTGGCGGCGCGCCCGGTCGGTGGCCCTGCGGCCGGAGCCGTTCGGGGCGCTCGTCTACCACTTCGGCAACCGGAAGCTGTCCTTCCTCAAGTCGAAGACGCTGGTCACCGTCGTGGAGACGCTGGCCGATCACCCCAGTGCCGACGCGACCCTCGTCGCGTGCGGCGTCCCCGGGGCGCAGCGGCCCGCCTACGTCAAGGCGCTGGCCGACCTCGCCCGCTCGCAGATGATCGAACGCCGGGAGCCCTCCGCATGACCGCCGTGATCCCGCAGCGCCCCGTCGGTGGGCGGCTGGTCGACCAGTTCGAGTACGGCCTGGACGCTCCCATCTGCCTCACCTGGGAGCTCACCTACGCCTGCAACCTGGCGTGCGTGCACTGCCTGTCCTCCTCGGGCCGGCGCGACCCGCGCGAGCTGACCACCGCCGAGGCCGAGGGCGTCATCGACGAGCTGCAGCGGATGCAGGTCTTCTACGTCAACGTCGGCGGCGGCGAGCCCACCGTCCGGCCGGACTTCTGGCACCTGCTCGACTACGCCATCGGTCACGACGTCGGCGTCAAGTTCTCCACCAACGGCGTCAAGCTGAACCGGGAGCGGGCCGCCCAGCTGGCGGCCACCGACTACGTCGACGTGCAGATCTCCCTCGACGGCGCCACCGCCGAGGTCAACGACCGGGTCCGCGGCACCGGCTCGTTCGCCACCGCCGTCACGGCCCTGGAGAACCTCGCCGAGGCCGGGATGAAGGACTTCAAGGTCTCCGTGGTGGTGACGCGGGAGAACGTCGGCCAGCTCGACGAGTTCCGGGCGCTGACCGACCGCTACGGCGCCCAGCTTCGGATCACCCGCTTCCGTCCCTCGGGTCGCGGGGCCGACGTCTGGGACCAGCTGCACCCCACCCAGGCCCAGCAGCGCGAGCTCTACTCGTGGCTGCTGGCCAACGGCGACCGGGTGCTCACCGGCGACTCGTTCTTCCACCTGTCGGCCTACGGCGAGGCGCTGCCGGGCCTGAACCTCTGCGGCGCCGGTCGCGTGGTCTGCCTGATCGACCCGGTCGGCGACGTCTACGCCTGCCCGTTCGCCATCCACGAGCAGTTCCTCGCCGGCAACGTGCGCGGCGAGGGCGGCTTCCAGCGGGTGTGGCAGCAGTCGGACCTGTTCCAGGAGCTGCGCAGCCCGCAGACCGGCGGCGCGTGCACGAAGTGCGCGCACTTCGACGCCTGCCGCGGCGGCTGCATGGCGGCGAAGTTCTTCACCGGCCTGCCGCTGGACGGGCCCGACCCCGAGTGCGTGCAGGGCTACGGCGAGTCCGCCCTGGCCGCGCGCGACCTCGACCTGGTCAAGCCCAAGAGCCACCTCGACCACTCGCACACCGGCCCGGTGCGCGGCCAGCCGACGCTGCTGGGCATGCCGGCCATCCCCGCGCTGCCCACACCCACACCGCCCGCCCGGATCTGCGACGAGTCGCCGCTCGCGGGCGTCCCGCTCGCCTGACCCCTCAGCGGGTCGGGGCCACCAGGGACGGCCCCGACCCGTCGGGCAGCAGGCCCGGGGTGAGGTCGGCGAGGGTCATGGTCGCGAACAGGGCGACGAGGACGGCGAGAGTGAGCACGGGGCACCTCCGGTTGACGTGCCCCCAGCCTGACCGCCGTCCCTGACCGGTCCCGGGGACCTGCCTGGGAGTCGGCTGGACGCCCGCGGGGGGTACGGCGGACGCGCTCGCCGCCGCATCCCGGGGCGTCACGGCAGGTCGACGACGTCCTTCTCGCCGGTGCTCGGCTGGCTCCCGGTGGCCTTGGCCTTGACGAAGCTCAGCGCCGTCGCCAGGCGGTTGCCCGGGCTGTCCCAGTACTCCGCGGTGTCGCCGTCGACCTTGACCAGCACCACGGACGGGTCCTCGGGACCCTGGGGCAGCCACGCCTCGACGCCGCTGTTCCACAGCTCCTTCTTCTTCGCCACGTCGTCGACCACCCGGGCGGTCCCGGTCAGGGAGACCCACGTGCCGCCGGAGCCCATGCCGACGTTGACCTGCGGCGAGGCGGAGATGTGCGCCAGCCACGGGGCGTCGTGCTCGGCGAAGAACCAGAGGTCGCCGTCGAACTCGACCTCCTGCAGCGACATGGGGCGGCTGGTCAGCCGGCCGTCGGGCATGGTCGTGGTGAGGAAGCCGAACTTCTGGCCCTTGATGAGCTCGGCGACCTTGCGGGTGGCTTCCGGGGAGTCGGTGGTCATGTCCCTGCCCTTCCCCGTTTCCGCCGGGGAACACGGGCGGCGACGCGTGTCGGGACGGGAAGGGTGTCCGTGGACACGGCGGTGCGCCGGAATGGACCGGCACCGGGGCGGCTTCGCCATCGACGTGACGACCATCCAGGACCGGCCGACCGCGCCGACCGCGACGACCGACCGGCCCGGGACGGCCCGCACCGCCCTCACCCTCGGCGCCTTCGTGGCGCTCGGCCCGCTGACCGTGGACATGTACCTGCCGGCCCTGCCGACCATCGCAGACGACCTGCGGGCCAGCGCGGCGACGGTGCAGCTCACCCTCACCGGCACCCTCGTCGGCCTCGCGCTCGGCCAGCTGGTCCTCGGCCCGCTCTCCGATGCCCTCGGCCGCAGGCGGCCCCTGCTGGCCGGGACGGCGCTGCACGTCGTCGCCTCGCTGCTGGTGCTCGTCGCGCCGTCGATCGAGGTGCTCGGGCTGCTGCGCTTCCTGCAGGGCGTGGGGACGGCGGCCGGGGCGGTGGTCGCCCTCGCCGTCGTGCGCGACCTGTTCCAGGGGCGCGCGGCGGCGACCATGCTGTCGCGGCTCTTCCTCGTCCTCGGGGCGGCGCCGGTGCTCGCGCCGACCATCGGGGGCGAGGTCCTGCGGATCACCTCCTGGCGCGGCGTCTTCGTGGTGCTGGGCGCCTACGGGCTGCTGCTGCTCGCCGTCGGCTGGTTCGCCGTCCGCGAGACCCTGCCGCCGGAGCGCCGGCGCAGCAGCGGCCTCGCCGGGACGCTGCGCAGCTACCGGGCGCTGTTCCGCGACCGCGCCTACGTCGGCCTCGTCCTGGTCGCGGGCCTGACCATGGCCGGGCTGTTCAGCTACGTCTCGGGCTCCTCGTTCGTCTTCCAGGACCAGTTCGGCCTCGACGAGCAGCAGTTCGGCCTGATCTTCGGCGCCGGCGCCATCTGGCTGATCGGGGCCACCCAGCTCAACCCGGTCGTCCTGCGCTGGTTCTCCCCGGCCCAGGTGCTCGTGGCCGGCGTCGTCCTCGGCGCGCTGGCCGGCGCGGTCCTGCTCGCGCTCGCCGGCACCGGGACCGGCGGGCTGTGGGCGGTCGCGCTGTCGCTGTGGGCGGTGCTGTTCGCCTGCGGGCTGGCGCTGCCCAACGCCCCCGCGCTGGCGCTGTCCCGGCACGGCGAGGCCGCCGGGACCGCCGCGGCGCTGCTCGGCGCCGTGCAGTTCGGGGTCGGCGCGGCGGTCGCCCCGCTGGTCGGTGTCCTCGGCAACGACGCGGTCGCCATGGGTGCGGTCGTCGTCGGCGCGCTGGTGATCGCGCTCGCCGTCCTGGTGTTCGTCGTCCGGCCGTGGCAGCTGCCCGTGGATGACGAGGCCACCGACGAGGTCACCGCCGCGGTCGCTGCCTGAGCCCGGGCGGCAGGAACGGCCATTCCTGCCGCCTAGGCTGACCGCGTGCCCGACCTGGCCGGCGCCGCGTGGCCGGAGCTGCCCGAGCGGCCGCTGCTGACCGTCCCGCTCGGCTCGGTCGAGCAGCACGGGCACCACCTGCCGTCCGCCACGGACACGGTGGTGGCCGAGGCGGTCACCCGGGCCGCCGACCTCGACGCCGTGCTGGCCCCCGCGCTCGCGTACGGCGCCAGCGGCGAGCACGAGGACTTCCCCGGCACCGTCTCGATCGGCACCGAGGCGCTGATCACGCTGCTGGTCGAGTACGGGCGCTCGGCGTGCCGCTGGGCCGGCCGGCTGCTCGTGGTCAACGGGCACGGCGGCAACCTCGACGCGCTGCGCCGGGCGGTGCCCCTGCTGCGCACCGAGGGCCGCGACGCCGCCTGGTTCCCCTGCGGCGTCCCCGGCGGCGACGCGCACGCCGGGCGCACCGAGACCTCGCTGCTGTTGCACGTGGAACCGAGGTCGGTGCGGACCGACCGGTCCGTCCCGGGTGTGACGACGCCGATCTCCGACCTGCTGCCCCGGCTGCGCGCCGGGGGCGTGCGGGCGGTGAGCCCCACCGGCGTGCTCGGCGACCCGGCCGGCGCGTCCGCGGAGGAGGGTGCCCGGCTGCTCGCCGACCTCGCCGCCCGGCTGGCGGCGGCCGTGGCCCGCTGGGACGTCGGCGACGACGGGCGGCTGCGCTGAGCCGCGTCGGGAGCACCAGGATGGCGGGGAACGCGATCGGGGAGGAGACGTCGATGACCCAGCAGCCGGCCGTCGATCAGGGCGCGGGCGCCGCGGCGCCCGCGCGGGGCGCCGTCGAGACCAACGGCATCAACGTCATCGCCGAGGAGGAGCGCCGCGGGCGGCCGCGCTCGCTGTTCTGGCCGTGGTTCGGCGCCAACGTCAGCGTGCTCGGCCTGGCCTACGGGTCGTTCCTGCTCGGGTTCGGCATCTCCGCGGCGCAGGCGCTGGTGGCCGGCGTCGTCGGGATCGTCGTGTCGTTCCTGCTCTGCGGGCTGGTCGCGATCGCCGGCAAGCGCGGCTCGGCACCCACGCTGGTGCTCAGCCGCGCCGCGTTCGGCGTCCACGGCAACCGGGTGCCGGCGGCGCTGTCGTGGATCCTCACCGTCGGCTGGGAGACGGTGCTGGTCTCGCTGGCGACGCTGGCCACGGCCACGGTGTTCGGCCAGCTCGGCTGGAGCGGCGGGACGGCGACGCAGGTGGTCGCGCTGCTCGTCGTCGCGGCCCTGGTGGTGGCCGGCGGCGTCCTCGGCTTCGACGCGATCATGCGGATGCAGGCGGTCATCACGGTGGTCGGCGGTGTGCTCACCGTCGTCTACGTCGTCCTGGTGGCCGGCGACGTCCGGTGGTCGGCCGTGACCGACGTCCCGTCCGGCTCGACGGCGGCCGTCGTCGGCGCGCTGGTCCTGGCGATGACCGGCTACGGCTTCGGCTGGGTCAACGCCGCCGCCGACTACTCCCGCTACCTGCCGCGTGCCGCGTCCACCCGCGGCGTCGTCGGCTGGACGACGTTCGGCGGCGCGCTGGCCCCCGTCGTCCTGCTGGGCACCGGCCTGTTGCTGGCGGCCTCGGACCCGGAACTGTCCGGTGCGATCGCCGGGGACCCGATCGGCGCGCTCGCCGCCCTGCTCCCGACCTGGTTCCTCGTGCCGTTCGTCGTCGTCGCGGTCCTCGGCCTGGTGGGCGGCGCGCTGCTGGACATCTACTCGTCCGGCCTGTCGCTCCTGGCAGCCGGCATCCGGGTGCCCCGCCCGGTCGCGGCGGGCATCGACGGCGCGCTGATGGTGCTGGGCGCGATCTGGGTGGTCTTCTTCGCCGCCGGCGGCTTCTTCGTGCAGTTCCAGGGCTTCCTGATCACCCTGGGCGTCCCGATCGCGGCCTGGTGCGGCATCTTCCTCGCCGACCTCGCGCTGCGCCGCCGGTCCTACGCCGAGGCCGACCTGTACGACGCGCGCGGCCGCTACGGCGCCGTCCCGCCGGTGCCGCTGCTGCTCCTGGGAGCCGGGACGGTGCTCGGCTGGGGACTGGTCACCAACACCCTGGCCGGCTGGCTGGACTGGCAGGGCTACCTGCTCGGGCCGCTGGGCCTCGGCGGCCGGGAGGGCGACTGGGCGTTCGCCAACCTCGGCGTCCTGGCCGCCTTCCTCGTGGGGCTGATCGGCACCCTGGCGCTGCGCCGCACGGCCGTGCGGGCGCAGGAGGCCCTGAGGACGCAGGAGGCCGCCCCGGCGGTCCCGTGACGGCCTCCGGTGGTGCGCTGAGCGTTCAGCCCTGCAGGGCCTCGGCGAACAGCGGGACCGCGTTCTCCAGGGCGTACTCGGTACCGAGGACCGAGCCGCTGGAGAAGGCGTTGGCCAGCGTCTCGTCGTCGAGCAGGACCGCGGAGCCCTGCTGCACCGAGCCCAGCGTCTGCCACAGCGGGTTGCCGGTGATCTGCGACGGGTCGACGAAGATCGGGAAGACGACGGTCAGCGGCGCGTCGAGCAGCGAGACCTGCTCGTCGGAGACCGGCACGAAGAAGCTCTCCGTGGCGAGGTCCTGGATCGCCTGCTCGTTGATGAAGCCGAGGGTCTCCATGAAGTCGACGCGGGTGTCGCCGCGGACGTAGGCGCCGAAGCCCTCGGAGGAGAAGGCGCCGACGCCGACCTCGGTGCCGTCGAACTCCGGGTGGGCCGCGGCGGCGTCGGAGAAGCGCTGCTCGAGGTCGCTGCGCAGCAGCTCGGCCTCGTCGGTCCGGCCCAGCGCCTGGCCCACCAGGTCGAGCTGCTGCTGCCAGGTGGTCAGGTAGGGGTCCACGCCCTCGGGCTGGCCGATCGTCGGGGCGATGGCGCTGAGGAAGTCGTAGCGCTCCTGGGTGGCGGGGGAGCGGGTGTCGAGGATCAGGTCGGGCTCCAGCGCGGCGATCGCCTCGAGGCTGGGCTCGAGCGTCTCGATGACCTCCGGCGCCTCGTCGTAGAGGCCCTCGGCCCACGGCCCCACACCCTCGCCGCCGAAGGCCAGCCAGTCGCTCGCGCCGACCGGCTGCACGCCGAGCGCGAGCGCCGTCTCCGCGTCCGACCAGCCGAGGGCCACCACGCGCTGCGGCTCCTCGTCGACCTCGACGTCGCCGAACGCGGTGCTGACGGTGACCGGGAAGTCCCCGCTGCCGCCGCCGGCGGGCGAGGACGACGACGCGCCGGCCGCCGCCCCGGCGTCGTCGGCGCCGCACGCGGCCAGCGCCCCGGCGGTGGTGAGGGCGGCGGCGACCAGGGCGGTGCGCCGGAGCAGGGGACGGGACATGACGGTTCTCCTCGGACAGGTCAGGGAAGGCTCACCTAACCACGGTGGACTGGAGGCGGACCCGGCCGGTTCCCCCGCTAGGGTCCGGACGTGACGCACCTCCCCGGCTGGCTCGTCGTCGTGGACATGCAGCGGGTGTTCGGCGACCCGGACTCCCCGTGGACGGCGCCCCGCTTCGAGGAGGTCCGCCCGCGCGTCCGGCGCCTGGTGGACGCCTTCGGCGAGCGGGTCGTCCTCACCCGCTTCGTGGCGCCGCGGGAGCCCGCCGGCGCCTGGGTCGGCTACTACCAGCAGTACCCGTTCGCCCTGCAGCCGCCGGACGCCCCGCTCTACGACCTGGTCGACGACCCGGGCGCCGCGCGCGTGCTGACGGCGACCACGTTCGGCAAGTGGGGCCCGGAGCTGGCGGAGGCGGTCGGCGCCGGGCCGCTGACCGTGGCCGGCGTGGCCACCGACTGCTGCGTCGTCTCCACGGTGCTGCCGGCCGCCGACGCCGGCGTGCCCGTGCGGGTGGTCGCCGACGCCTGCGCCGGCAGCAGCGACGACGACCACGGCAAGGCGCTGGACCTCATGGGTCTCTACGCGCCGCTGGTGGAGGTCACCACCACCGACGCCGTGCTGGCCGGGTGAGGGTCCCGCTCCCGCCGGAGGCCCGGCTGCCCGACGGCTGGGCGGTGCACCTCGACCCGCGCACCCGCCGGCTCGAGGGCGGGGCGGCGCTGCTCGGCGGCTCGCCGCTGCGCCTGCTGCGGCTGGCCCCGCGGGCCCGCGACCTGCTCGCCGGCGACCGCCTCGCCGTCACGAGCCCGGCGACGGCGGCGCTCGCCGCCCGGCTGCAGGACGCCGGGGTCGCCGTCCCCGAGCCCGCCGGCCCGGCGCCCGGCCCCGGTGACGTCACCGTCGTCGTCCCGGTGCGCGACCGCACCGTCGGCGTCGTCCGGTTGCTGGCGGCGCTGCGCGCCGACCCGGACACCGCGGGGGTGCGGGTGCTCGTCGTCGACGACGGGTCGGCCGACGCCCCGGCGCTGGCGACGGCCGCCGCCGCGGGCGGTGCCGAGGTGCTCCGGCACGACCGCTCGCGAGGCCCCGCCGCGGCGCGCAACACCGGGCTGCGCGCCGCGACGACGGAGGCCGTGGCCTTCCTGGACTCCGACTGCGTGCCGCGGCCGGGCTGGCTGGGCGCGCTGCTGCCGCACCTCGCCGACCCGCGGCTGGCCGTCGTCGCCCCGCGGATCACCGCCCTGCCGGCCGCACACCCGGGCTGGGTGACGCCCTACGAGACGGCGGTCAGCGCCCTGGACATGGGGCCGCACCCGGGACCGGTCGCACCCCTGTCGGGCCTGTCCTACCTGCCCAGCGCCGCCCTGCTGGTCCGGCGGACCGCGCTGGGGGAGGGCTTCGACGCCGGCATGCGGGTGGCCGAGGACGTCGACCTGGTGTGGCGGCTGGCCGCCGCGAGGTGGCGCGTGCGCTACGAGCCGGCCGCGCGCGTCGACCACGAGCACCCGTCGTCCACGGTCGCCTGGCTGCGCCGGCGGGCCGTCTACGGCACCGGCGCGGCACCGCTGGCGGCCCGGCACGGCCGCGCCGTCGCGCCGGTGGTGGTCAGCCCGTGGTCGGCGGCCGCGCTGGTCCTGGCGGCGGGCGGCGGCCGGGCGGGGCGGGTGCTGGCGGTGGCCGTGCTCGGCGACGCGACGGTCCGCCTGGCACGCCGGCTCGCCGGCCCGGGCCGCCGCGCCCCCGCCGGACTGGCCGCCGTGCTCGTGCTGCGCGGCACCGCAGCGGCCGGCCGCACGCTCGCCCGCTCGGCCACCCGGCACCACTGGCCGCTCACCGCCGTCGCGGCGCTGGTCTCCCGCCGTGCCCGGTGGGCCGCGCTCGCCGTCGCCACCGCCGACGCCGTCCTCGCGTGGTGGCCGCACCGGGCGGAGGTGGGCCCGCTGCGCTTCGCCGTCGCGCGCCGGCTGGAGGACCTCGCCTACGGCGCCGGGCTGTGGGCGGGCGCCCTGTGCAGGCGCGACCCGTCGGCGCTGCTGCCGGCCTCGCCACCCCGCGTCTGACCTGCGGCCCCGCGCGTGGCGCGATCCTGCGACGCGGGTCACCATGGGCAGACCATGACTCTCAGCCCGGGGAGAACGCCGTGACCGGCGTCAGCCCGTGGCTCGCGCTGCCCGACGGCGCCCCGACGCCCGGGCTGACCCGCCGGTTGCGGGCGGCGCACGAGACGCTGGTGACCCGCGGGGATCCGCCGCCGCGGCCGGACGTGCGGTCTGTGGTCTGGGACTCCTGGCGGCGCAGCCTGGGCAGCGGCGTCGACCCCGACGGCCAGGGGCCGCCGGTCGACCTGCTCGACGACGACCTGGCCGCCTACCGCGCCGCGCACCCGCTCGGGGCGGTGCTCCCGGTGATCCGCCGGCTGCTCGTGGAGGACGCCGAGGCCGACCGGATGATCGTCGCGGTCACCGACGCCGACGGCCGGATGCTGTGGGTGGAGGGCGACCGCCGGCTGCGTGCGCTGGCCGAGACCATGAACTTCGTGGCCGGCGCCCGGTGGTCGGAGGAGGTCGCCGGCACCAACGCCCCGGGGACGGCGCTGGCGGTCGACCACCCGGTGCAGATCTACGGCAGCGAGCACTACCGCCGCCCGGTGCAGCCGTGGAGCTGCTCGGCCGCGCCGGTGCACCACCCGGTCACCGGCGTGCTCCTGGGCGCCATCGACGTCACCGGCGGCGACCACGTGGCCAGCCCGCACGTGTTCACGCTCGTCCGCGCCACCGTGGCCGCCGTCGAGTCGGAGCTGCGCTGGCTGCACCGCGAGGAGCAGCGCGACGCCGCCCGCGGCCCCCGTCCCGCGCCGGCGCGCCCGGTCGCGCCGCTGCTGGAGGTGCTCGGCCGGGAGCGCGCCCGGCTCACGCGTCCCGCCGGCGCGGTGGAGCTGTCGCTGCGTCACTCCGAGCTGCTGCTCCTGCTCGCCGAGGCCGCCGCCGCGGGGGAGGGGCGCAGCGCCGAGCAGCTGGCCGCCGAGTGCCACGCCGGCGACACCGCCGCGGTCACCGTGCGCGCCGAGCTGTCCCGGCTGCGCCGGCTGGTCGGCGACGACCTCGTGGGCTCGCGCCCCTACCGGCTGCTGCGCCCGCTGCAGACCGATCTCGAGCGGGTCCGCCGGCTGCTCGACCGCGGTGCGGTCGCCGCCGCGCTCGACGCCTACCCCGGCCCGGTGCTGCCGCGCTCGACCGCGCCGGGCGTCGCCGCGGCCCGCCGCCGCACCGGCGCCGCGCTGCGGGCCGCCGTCCTGAACAGCCGCCGGCCCCAGCTGCTGCTGCGCTGGATCGCGCTGCCCGAGGCCCGCGACGACGCCGTCGCCTGGCAGGCCTGCCTCGAGGCCCTGCCCGCCGGGTCCCCGCGGCGCGGCGCGGTCGCCGCCCACCTGCTGGCCCTCCGGCGGGCGTCCCGCACCTGACCCCCCGAGCGGCAGGAGTGGCCATTCCTGCCGCGTCCGGAATACGGCACGGCCGCGGGCTCCTTGGCACGGCTACGTGAGTGCCCGCACCGCCGTCCCCCCGGCTCCCGCGACCGCGACCCTGGCCACCCCGCGCGTGGCCGTCGCCCTCGTCGCGCTCGCGCTGGGCGGGTTCGCGATCGGCACCACCGAGTTCGTCACGATGGGCCTGCTGCCCGACATCGCCGGCGGCGTCGGGGTGGACATCCCGACGGCGGGTCACGTCATCTCCGCCTACGCCCTCGGCGTCGTCGTCGGCGCGCCGGTGATCGCCGCGCTCGGCGCCCGGCTGCCGCGCCGCGCCCTCCTCGTCGGGCTGATGGCCGCCTTCCTCGCCGGCAACGCGCTCAGTGCGCTGGCGCCGGGCTCGACCACGCTGCTGCTCGCCCGGTTCGTCAGCGGCCTGCCCCACGGCGCCTACTTCGGCGTCGCCTCGCTGGTCGCCGCGTCGCTCGTCCCGGACTCGCTTCGGGGCCGGGCCGTGAGCACGGTGATGCTCGGCCTGGCGGTGGCCAACGTCGCCGGCGTCCCCGCCGCCACCTGGCTGGGGCAGACGATGGGCTGGCGGTCGGCCTACTGGGCGGTGGTCGTGCTCGCCGCGCTCACCGTCGCGGCCGTGCTCGCCGTCGTCCCCTCCTCCCGTGGCGACCGGGGCGCCACCGTGCGCTCCGAGCTCGGCGCGCTGCGCCGGCCGCAGGTGCTGCTCACCCTGGCGGTGGCCACGATCGGCTTCGGCGGCATGTTCGCCGTCTACAGCTACATCGCTCCCCTCACCACCGAGGTCACCGGCCTCTCCCGCGGCGCCGTGCCGTGGGTGCTGCTCGTCTTCGGCGTCGGCGGGGTCGCCGGCACCGCGCTGGGCGGCCGGCTCGCCGACGTCGCGCTGTTCCGGTCGCTCGTCGGCGCGCTGGTCGCCGTCACCGTGCTGCTCGCCCTGGTCGGGCCGGCGGCGCGCACGGGTCCCACGCTCCTGATGGGCGTCTTCCTGCTCTCGGTCAGCACGTCCGTGCTCGTCGTGTGCCTGCAGCTGCGGCTGATGGAGGTGGCCGGGGAGGCGCAGATGCTCGGCGCCGCGCTCAACCACTCGGCGCTCAACGCCGCCAACGCGCTCGGTGCCTGGCTGGGCGGCGTGGTCATCGCCGCCGGGCTGGGCTACACCGCACCCAGCCTGGTCGGCGTCGGGCTGGGGGTCCCCGGCCTGGTCGCCCTCCTCGCCAGCGCGCTGCTCCGCCGGCGCGAGCTGCGCGCCGTCCCCGCCTGAGCGACGCCGCCCGGGCTGCTGCAACGGGGGTGCAACCTCCGCCCTGCGGTCCCGACCCGCCGATCCCCAGCCGCAACTGCGGAGCTCTGGGGCACCATCGGCCGCTGGTGCGGGACCGGTGTCGCCCGTGTCACAGGTAAGCGTGGCCTAAGTCACTCCGCCGTTGACAGACTCCGCCGCAAGAGCGCCCGCGACACCGGGCGCACTCGCCCCCTGCAACGGAGCGGAGGATCCATGACCCAGGTCAGCATGAGGGTCGACGGAGTGAGCTACACCGACGAGGTCGAACCCCGGACCCTGCTGGTCCACCACCTGCGCGAGGCGCTCGGCAAGGTGGGCACGGTCGTCGGCTGCGACACCAGCAACTGCGGCGCGTGCACGGTCCACCTCGACGGGCAGGCCGTGAAGTCCTGCACCGTCTTCGCCGTCCAGGCCGACGGCGCGGAGGTCACCACGATCGAGGGCATCGGCAGCCAGGGCGACCTGCACCCGGTGCAGAAGGCCTTCCACGAGATGCACGGGCTCCAGTGCGGCTTCTGCACGCCCGGGATGATCATGGCCTCGATCGACCTGCTCAAGGAGAACCCGAACCCGAGCGAGACCGAGGTCCGCGAGGGCATCGAGGGCAACCTCTGCCGGTGCACCGGCTACCAGAACATCGTCCGCGCGGTGCAGCAGGCCGCCGGCGAGATGTCCGGCTCCTCCGACACCCTGGGAGCGCAGGCGTGACCGAGCTCGCGAGGTCAGCAGAGGGCACAGCACCGTCGGGCATCGCGCCGACGAGCGCCAGCGAGGAGGCACGATGACCGTCACCGAGGACCCGGCGACCGCCGAGGTCGCGCCGGAGCGCGAGGTCGGCAAGGCCCGCCGCCGCAAGGAGGACGCCCGCCTCATCACCGGGCGCACCACGTGGACCGACAACATGGTCCTGCCCGGGATGCTGCACATGTCGGTCGTCCGCAGTCCCGTGGCGCACGGCAAGATCACCAACGTCGACGTCAGCGCCGCGCAGCAGGCGCCGGGCGTCGTCGCCGTCCTGACCGGCCGCGACCTCGCCGAGGAGCAGGGCTCCATCCCCTGCGCCTGGCCGGTCACCGCCGACATGGTCAACCCCGGCCACCCCTCGATCGCCGTCGACGAGGTCAACCACGTCGGCGAGGCCGTCGCCGTCATCGTCGCCCGCTCGAGGTCCGCGGCCGCCGACGCGATCGAGCTGGTCGACGTCGACTACGACCTGCTGCCGCCGGTCCTCGACATGGAGGAGGCGGTCAAGCACGAGGCCGACCTCTGCCACGACCACATCGACTCCAACACCAGCTACCACTTCGTCTTCGACGCCGGTGAGGCCGGCACGGGCGGCGACACCGAGCAGGCGTTCGCCGACGCCGACGTCGTGGTCAGCCGGCGGTTCGTCAACCAGCGGCTCATCCCGGCGTTCATGGAGCCGCGCTCGGTCGTCGTCCAGCCGCAGGGCGACAACTTCACGATGTGGTCGGCCACCCAGATCCCGCACGTGCTGCGCGTGATGCTGGCGATGGTCACCGGCATCCCGGAGCACAAGCTGCGCGTCGTCGCCCCCGACGTCGGCGGCGGCTTCGGCGGCAAGCTGCAGGTCAACCCCGAGGAGGTCATCGCGCTGCTCGTCGCGCGGCGCCTCGGCAAGCCGGTCAAGTGGACCGAGACCCGCAGCGAGTCGCTCATGGCCGCCCACCACGGCCGCGACCAGATCCAGTACGTCGACATCGCCTCCACCCGGGAGGGCGACGTCCAGGGCCTGCGCGTGCGGATCCTCGCCGACATGGGCGCCTACCTGCGGCTGATCACGCCGGGCGTACCGGCCCTGGGCGCCTTCATGTTCCCGGGCATCTACAAGTTCCCGGCCTACCGCTTCGAGTGCGACGGCGTCTTCACCAACAAGGTCCCCACCGACGCCTACCGCGGCGCCGGCCGGCCCGAGGCCACCTTCGCCGTCGAGCGGATCATGGACGAGCTCGCCGTCGAGCTGGGCATGGACCCGCTGGAGGTGCGGCGGAGGAACTGGATCCAGTCGCAGGAGTTCCCGTTCACCACGGTGGCGGGCCTGGAGTACGACAGCGGCGACTACGACACCGCCACGCAGCAGGCGCTGGACCTGCTCGGCTACCCCGAGCTCCGCGAGGAGCAGCGCCGCCGCCGCGAGTCGAACGACCCGGTGCAGCTGGGCATCGGCTTCTCCACCTTCACCGAGATGTGCGGACTGGCGCCCTCGCGGGTGCTCGGCTCGCTGTCCTACGGCGCGGGCGGCTGGGAGTCGGCGTCGATCCGGATGCTGCCCACCGGGAAGGTCGAGGTCGTCACCGGCTCGACGCCGCACGGCCAGGGCCACGAGACGGCGTGGAGCCAGCTGGTCGCCGACCAGCTCGGCGTGCCGTTCGAGGACATCGAGGTCCTGCACGGCGACACCGCCGTCGCCCCGAAGGGCATGGACACCTACGGCTCGCGCTCGCTGGTCGTCGGCGGCACCGCGGTGGTCAAGGCCGCCGACAAGGTGGTCGCCAAGGCCCGCAAGGTCGCCGCGCACCTGCTGGAGGCCAACGAGGACGACCTGGACTTCTCGGGCGGGAAGTTCACCGTCCGCGGGACGCCGGGGACGGCGCTGTCGATCCAGGAGATCGCGCTGGCCGTGTTCGCGGCGCACGACTACCCCGAGGACGTCGAGCCGTCGATCGACGCGGACGCGACCTTCGACCCGGTGAACTTCTCCTTCCCCCACGGCACGCACGTGTGCGCCATGGAGGTCGACACCGAGACCGGGTTCGTGAAGATCCGCAAGTACGCCTGCGTCGACGACGTCGGCACGATCGTCAACCCGCTCATCGTCGAGGGGCAGGTGCACGGCGGCCTGGCCCAGGGCATCGCGCAGGCGCTGTACGAGGAGGCCGTCTACGACGCCGACGGCAACCTCACCACCGGCAGCTTCGTGGACTACCTGGTCCCCTCGGCCGCCGACCTGCCGCACTTCGACACGGGCAACACCGTGCACGTGGCGCCGGGCAACCCGATCGGCGCGAAGGGCGTGGGCGAGGCCGGGTGCATCGCCAGCACGCCGGCGGTGGTCAACGCCGCGCTCGACGCCGTCCGGCACCTCGGGGTGCAGGACATCCGGATGCCGCTGACCCCGGAGCGGGTCTGGCGGGCCATCCACCAGGGCGGCGACGGCGGCGACCGGGCCACGGCCGGGTCCAACGCCTACGGCGGCGCCCAGACCGAGACCACCGCCGGTGTCTCGACCCCGCAGTCGTCCCTCGGAGGTGACCGGTGATCTGCCGACACGACGAAGGAGTGGAGCGATGATCCCCGCTGCGTTCGAGTACGCCCGGCCCACCAGCGTCGACGAGGCCCTGCAGGCGGTCGCGGAGGGCGGTGAGGACGTCAAGATCATGGCCGGCGGGCAGTCGCTCATCCCGGTCATGCGGCTGCGCCTGGCCGCGCCGTCGACCGTCGTCGACCTCGGCCGGGTCGCCGAGATGCGAGGCGTGCGGGACGACGGCGACGCGCTGGTCATCGGCGCCATGACCACGCACGCCGAGGTCATCACCGACCCGCTCGTCGCCCAGCACGCCAAGCTCATCGCCGAGGCGACGGAGACGGTGGCCGACCGGCAGACACGCCGGCGGGGCACCTTCGGCGGCGCGCTGGCGCACGCCGACCCGGCCGGTGACCTGCCGGCGGTGGCGCTCGCCCTGGACGCCGAGATGGTCGTCGCGGGGCCGAACGGCCGCCGGACGGTGCCCGCCTCGGAGTTCTTCGTCGACTACCTGACGACGACCCTGGACGAGGGCGAGATCCTCGTCGAGATCCGGGTGCCCAAGCTGGCCGGCGACTGGGGCGTGCGCTACGAGAAGTTCAACCGCGTGGCGCAGGCGTGGTCGATCGTCGCGGTCGCCGCGGCGGTCCGGCGCGAGAACGGGCACATCGCCGAGGCGCGGATCGGGCTGACCAACATGGGCCCGACCCCGCTGCGGGCGTCGGCCACCGAGGCCGCCCTCAACGGCGCCGCGGCGTCCCCGGACGCGGTGGCCGCGGCGGCGCGGTCGGCGGCCGAGGGCACCAGCCCGAGCAGCGACCTCAACGCCCAGGCCGACTACCGCGAGCACCTCGCACAGGTGCTGACCCGCCGGGCGGTCACGGCCGCCGCCGGGTTGTAGCTTGACGAAGGACCCCTTGCACCCCAGCACTCGCAAGCTCGCGCTGGGTCCCTGCAAGGGGGCCGTTCCAGTACGTCACGAGGCTCGGGTCGGTGCCCTGGACGGGGTCGCGCCCGGCACACGCCCGTCCCCTCGGCCGGCCCGCCCTCCCGGGCGGACCGGCCGAGGTCCGTTCCCACCCCGGAGGTCGCACCGTGCAGCTGGAGAACTCCTTCACCGTCCCCGTGCCCGTCGACGAGGCCTGGCGGGTGCTGCTCGACATCGAGCGGATCGCCCCCTGCATGCCCGGCGCCGCACTGGACTCGGTCACCGGTGACGACTTCACCGGCCGGGTCAAGGTCAAGCTCGGCCCGATCAACCTGACGTACCAGGGCAAGGCGTCGTTCGTCGAGAAGGACGAGGCCGCCCACCGCGCCGTCATCGACGCCCGCGGCAAGGACCAGCGGGGCAACGGGACGGCCGCGGCCATGATCACCGCGAGGCTGCAGGGCGAGGGTTCGTCCACGCGGGTCGACGTCCTCACCGACCTCAACATCACCGGCCGCCCGGCCCAGTTCGGCCGCGGTGTGATGACCGACGTCGGCAACAAGCTGCTCGGCCAGTTCGCCGACAAGCTCGCCGCCCAGCTGGGCGAGGGCGACGCGCAGGGCGACGCCGAGCGTGCCGACAGCGCCGCGGCCTCGGCTGCCGCCACCGCCACCGGGGTCGCGGAGGAGGTCGCGGCGTCGGTGGAGCAGGTGCCCGGCGACAACGTCGTCGCGGAGAAGGTGCGCCAGGCCGGCACGGCGGCGAGGAAGGCCGCCGCGTCGGCCACCGACTCCGCCTCGGGCAAGCCCGCCAAGAAGCAGGCCGCCAAGAAGGCCGCCGCGGCCGCCCCGCCGCCCACGGAGACCGCGCCGATCACCGCGCCGATCGCCGTCACGGGTGCCACCGACACCGTCTCGATCACCGCCGTGGGCAGCGGGGCCCCGGCGGCGTCGGACACCGCGCCGGCCGCCTCGGACACCGCCCCGGCGGCGTCGGACACCGCCCCGGCCGCTCCGGACACCGCCCCGGTCGCCGCCGCGGGCCGGGCGCCGAGCGCGCCGCCGTCGGGCAACACCGCGCCGCCGAGCCGTCCCGCCACCGGCGCCCCGCCGCGCAGCACGCCGACCGGCACGGCGGAGACGGTGCGCAGGCAGCCCGTGGCCGAGCCCGAGCCGATCGACCTGCTCGAGGTGGCCGGCGGTGCCGCCCTCGCCCGCTACGCGGCGCCCGCGGCCGGGGTCGGCGCGGTCCTTCTGCTGCTCGTGCTGGCCGTCCGGCGGCGCCGCCGTCGCTGAGGTCACCTGCTGAGCAGGTCCTCCAGCCAGGCCAGCGCGGCGGCGGCCACCGCGTCGGGCGCCTTCTTCAGCGAGTGGTCGCCGGGCACCGCGAGGACCGACGCCGCCGCCAGGCCGTCCAGCGCGGCGACGACCTCCGCGGGCCGGCCGAAGGCGTCGGTCCCGCCCTGGACGACGGCCAGCGGCGCGCCGGCGCCGGTGAGCTCGGCGGCGCGGCTGCGCTCGGGGCGGCCCGGCGGGTGCAGCGGGAAGGCCAGCGCCAGCACGCCGTCGGCGCCCTGCGCGGTCGCCGTCCGGCAGGCCACGCGGGCGCCGGCGCTGCGGCCGCCGAGGACGAGGGGCCGGGCCAGCGCGCCGCCGGTGCGCAGCGCGTCGAGGACGGCGGTCCAGGCGAGGTCCAGACGGGGCGGGGCGGGCGCGATGCGTCCGCCGGCCACCCGCCACGGCTGCTCGACCCGCAGCACCCGCCAGTCGGCCGCGGCTGCCGATCCCGTGACGGCGACGAGGTCCGTCGAGCCGACGCCACCCCCCGCGCCGTGGCCCAGCACCAGCGTGCCGCGGGCGCCGTCGACCGGGCCGTCGGCGTGCACCGCCGCCGGGCCGAGAGGGGTGCTGACGAGCGCCGGCGAGCTCACCGCGCCAGGAGGGCGTCGACCGCGCTCGCCAGGTCCGGCGCGACGACGGACGGCGCGGGCAGGCCGGGTGGGTAGACGCGCTCGGTGCGCGGGAACCACGCCCCGGTCAGCCCGGCCCGCTCGGCGCCCAGCACGTCCCAGCCGTGCGCGGCGACCAGCGCCATGCGGTCGGGGGCGACGCCGCACGCGCCGGCGGCCCACAGGTAGGCCTCGCGCGAGGGCTTCCAGGCGCGCACCGACTCGCTGGTCAGCGTCCGCTCCACCAGCGGCGTGATCCCGCCGCGCTCCAGCCCCGCCTCGGCCACGCCGGGGGAGCCGTGCGAGAGCGTCACGACGCGCACGCCCGCCGTCGCCAGCCTGCGCAGCGCGGGCTCGACGTCGGGGTGCGGGGACAGCTCGAGGAAGGCGTCGGCCACCCGCGCGCGGTCGCCGTCGGACAGGTCGGTGAGCTGGGCGAGCGCGGACTCGAAGGCCGCGCGGAAGGACAGCCAGACGCCGGCGACGGTGGCCGCGGCGCCGGTGTGCAGGGTCCGGCCGAAGACGGTGGCCAGCAGGGAGGCCGGCTGCCCGTGCTCGGCGAGTGCCGCGCCGACGGGGGACAGGTCGAGCAGCGTCTCGTTGACGTCGAAGGCGACGACCTCGGGGCGGCTCACGCGGGGCGGTCGCCGGTCCCGCGGACCTCCTGTGCCCGGCTTGCGGTGGTCCGGCGGCGGCGGCGGTGGTGGCGGATGTCCTTCACCCGCTTGTAGACCAGGTAGCCCACGCCGAGGACGACGACGGCGACGACGACGTAGTCGAGGTAGTGCAGGTTCGCCTCGATGAAGTCGCGGGCCAGCCAGCCGAGGGTCACCAGGACGGTGTTCCAGATCAGGCTGCCGGCCGCGGAGAACAGGACGAACTGGCCGAACGGCATGCGCACGACGCCGGCGGGCACCGAGATGAAGCTGCGCACGATCGGCACCATGCGGCCGAAGAACACCGCCGAGCGCCCGTGCTTCTCGAACCAGGCGAAGGTCTTGTCGACGTCGGCGGTCTCGACCAGCGGCAGCCGGTCGAGGAAGGCGTGCGAGCGGCGGGGACCGAGCGCCCGGCCGATGTAGTAGAAGAAGATCGCGCCGAGGATCGAGCCGATGGTCGCGCAGCCGACGACCGCCACGAACGCCCACGGGCTGTCGATGAGGACCCCGGCCGCACCGAGGACCGCCTCGCTCGGGATCGGCGGGATCACCGTCTCGAGCAGGATGCTGAAGCCGACGCCGATCGGGCCCAGCGAGTCCACGAGGGAGAGCAGCCAGGCGGTGAGCCCGCCCTGGTCGGACGAGGCGGCGGCCAGGAAGGACATGGCTCCCACGGTACGGGCGGCCCCTGTGCGCTGCCTGCACGTCGCCCGGACGGCCGGGGCGGATGGGGCTAGCGTGCCGCCATGCGTCAGCGCCTCACCGCCCGGGCCGTCGTCGTGGGGGACCGGGCGGGCACCGTCGTCCCGGACGCCGTCGTGGACGTCGAGGACGGGCGGATCTCGTGGGCCGGGCCCGCCGCCGACGCCCCGCCGGCCGGGGACGCCGAGGTCGTGGCGCTGCCCGGTCTGCTCACGCCGGGGCTGGTGAACGCCCACTCGCACGCGCCGATGGTGCTGTTCCGCGGCCAGGGCGAGGGGCTGCCGCTGGACCGCTGGCTGCGCGAGGTGATGTGGCCGCGGGAGGCACGGCTGACCGACGACGACGTCGAGGTCGCCATGACCGCCGCCTCGGCGGAGATGCTGCGCGGCGGGGTCACCACCAGCGTCGAGATGTACTTCGCGCCGGCGCGGATCGCCGCGGCGGTCGGGGCCACCGGCGCCCGCGCGGTGATCGCCGCGCCGATGGTGCCGCTGCCGGGCATGCCTCCGCTGGAGGAGCAGATGGCCGCCGCGGTCGACCTGGCCGCCGGTGCCGACGACGAGGGCACCGTCGAGTACGGCCTGGGCCCGCACGCGGCCTACACCGTCCCGCTGCCCCTGCTGCGCCGCGCCGCCGAGCTCTGCCGCGAGCACGGGCTGCTGCTGCACCTGCACGTGGCCGAGACCGCCGGCGAGGGCGCCGACCTGCTCGCCGCGCACGGCCTGTCGGTGCCCTCGCTGCTGGCCGCGCACGACGTCCTGGGTGGGCGCGTGCTGGCCGCGCACTGCGTGCACATGGACGACGGCGACCTGGAGCTGTGGGCCGAGTACGACGTCGCCGTCGCGCACTGCCCGGCCAGCAACGCCAAGCTCGCCAGCGGGATCGCGCGGGTGCGGGACATGCTCGATCGCGGCATCCGGCTGGGGCTGGGCACCGACGGGCCGGCCTCCAACGACGGGCTGGACCTGCTCGCCGACGTGCGCCTGGCGGCGGGGCTGGCCCGGCTGCGCGAGTCCTCGGCCACCGCGCTGACCGCCGCGGAGGCGTTCTGGCTGGCCACGGGCGGGGCCGCCGCGGCGATCGGCCGCCCGGACCTGGGACAGGTCGAGGCCGGCCGGCGGGCCGACCTGGTGCACGTCGACACCCGCGACCTCGGCTTCGAGCCGGTCGGGGACGACGCCGACCTGCTCACCCACCTCGTCTGGTCCGGCGCCTCGCGGCTGGTCCGCGACGTGTGGGTGGGCGGCCGGCAGGTGGTCGCCGACGGCGCGGTGACCACCGTCGACGCCGGAGCGCTGCGCACCGAGGTCGCCGAGCGCGCGGCCCGGCTGGCCGGCTGACGGCGCCCGCTCAGGCCTGCGGGTCGGGGCCGGTCCAGGTGTAGAGGTGGCCGTCGACGACGACGGTCACCCAGCCCTCGCACAGCAGCGCCTGCTCGCCGGTGAGGTCGGGCCACGGGCCGCCGCCGTCCCAGGGCATGCCGGGCTGCGGCAGGGGCGTGCAGGCCGCGGGCAGGCGCGTGTCGGAGGCCAGCGCCATGTCCGCGCGCACGCTGCCGTCGTCGTCGCCGCCGACCACGAGTCGAGCCGGCGGTTCGGCTACGAGTACGAGCGCGAGCAGCAGGTCCTCGCCGCCGCCGGCCTCACCGCCGGGCTCCTGGGATCTTCAACCGACCAGTTGACAAGGGTCGGAGACCGTCCTACCGTCTTGTTCAACCAGCAGGTTGACGAAGGAGGCCGACGGTGGCGGCAGACCCGCTCTCCCGGGTGTTCGCGGCGCTGGCCGACCCGACCCGGCGCGACATGGTCGCCCGGCTCGCGGTCGGTGACGCAACGGTCGGCGAGCTCGCCGCCCCGTACGACGTGACCGTGCAGGCGGTCTCCAAGCACCTGCGGGTGCTCGAGGACGCCGGCCTGGTCAGCCGGAGCCGGGAGGCCCAGCGCCGTCCGGTCCACCTGGAGGCGGAGGTGTTCGACCTGATGACCAAGTGGATCGAGCGCTACCGGCGCCAGGCCGAGGAGCGCTACCGCCGCCTCGACGACGTCCTCCGGTCCATGCCGGACGATGTCTCCCCCATCCACCCCGCCAGCGACGCCCCACCCACCGCACAGGAGGAGAGCCCGTCATGAGCACCGCCACCCGTGAGACCCGCATCGAGGCCGACCCCGAGGTCCCGCTCATCCGCATCACCCGCGAGTTCGACGCGGCGCCGAGCAGGGTGTTCCGCGCGCACACCGACCCGGACCTGGTCGTGCAGTGGCTCGGCCCGCGGGGGCTGGAGATGCGGATCGACCACTACGACTGCCGGCCCGGCGGCTCGTACCGCTACGTGCACAGCGACGCGAACGGCGAGTACGCCTTCCGCGGCTGCTTCCACGACGTCCGCCCGGACGAGCTGATCGTGCAGACCTTCACGTTCGAGGGCATGCCCGACGGCGTCGCGCTGGAGAAGCTCGTCCTGGAGGACCTCGGTGACGGCCGCACCCGGTTGACGACCACCTCGCTGTGCGACTCCTTCGCCGACCGCGACGCGATGCTCGCCAGCGGGATGGAGGTCGGCGTCGTGCAGGGCTACGAGCGGCTCGACGAGGTGCTGGCCCGCTGAGCGCGCCTGCACGAGGTGCCGGCGCGCTGGGTCAGGCGCGCAGCGAGATCGTCTCCCCGCGCGAGACGGTCCGCAGCTCCCCGGGCACCCGCCGCTCGGCGACCTCGCGCACGAAGTCGCCGAGCGGCGAGGCGAACCGGTCGTAGTCGTCGTAGTGCACGGGCACGGTGACCGGCGGCTTCAGCAGCTCCACCAGGTCGGCGCCCTGCCGGCCGTCCATGGTGACGGTGATCCCGAGCGCCTTCGTCCCGCCGAGGTGCGCGATCACGGTGTCCAGCGGGCCGCAGCGCTGCAGCACCTCGCCCAGCCACGGGCGGTAGAGCGTGTCCCCGGTGACGTAGCCCCGCCAGGTCACGTCGCCGCCGCGGAACAGCTCCAGCACGCTGCCCATCACCGGCGGCAGCACCTTCGCCAGCGGTCCGGGGCCGTGCACGCCGGGCACCGAGGTGATCCGCAGCGTCTCGCCGTCCCCGCCGATCTCGTGCACCTGCCAGGGGCGCAGGTCCGCCGTGGCCCGGAACCCGCGGGAGGACAGCGCCCGCGCCGCGGCCTGGGTGGTGACGACGGGCGTCTCGCGGTCGATGGTCGCGTAGGCGATGCGGTCCCAGTGGTCGCCGTGCAGGTGCGAGAGCAGGACGGCGTCGAGGTCGGGCAGGTCGTCGGGCAGGATCGCCGGGTCGGTCAGGCGCTTGGTCCACAGCCCCTTGCCGAGGTAGACGCGCTGCCCCCGCCCGATGAAGTTCGGGTCGGTGAGCAGCGTGAAGCCGCCCAGCCGCAGCAGCGTCGTCGCGTTGCCGCCGAACGTGAGGGTGACGTCGTCCCCGGGACCGGCCATGGCGCGGCGCTACCCGTCAGCCGTCGGTCTGCAACCCCGGCAGGCGGTGCTGGTGCTGCCGAGCGGCCAGCCCCGCGTCGGTGAGGACGGCGTCGGTGGCCCTGCGGTCGGACTCCGACGGCGTCCGCTCGACCAGGCCGCGCCCGCTCATCCGCTCCAGGTGGTGGGACAGCCGGCTGCGCTCCCAGGCGGTGCGGGTCGCGAGGTCGGCCGGCCGCGGCATCCGGGTGAACACCCGGTCCCCGGTTCGACGGCGACGCCGGGGCTGCCGGGCCTGGCCCCCGACGCGGCGGCGGCCGACGCGCTGGTCGAGGGGATGGCGGCCGGCATCCCGCTGCGCCGGCTGGCCCGCCCCGAGGAGATCGCGGCCGGTGCGCTCTTCCTCGCGTCGGACCAGAGCAGTTCCATGACCGGGAACGAACTCGTGCTCGACGGCGGCCAGGACCAGGTCTGAGCCGCACCCGCACCGCACCCGCACCGCCTTCGCACCGCACGACCCGAGGAGGACCCGATGAGCCAGATCGACCCGAACGTCCCGCCCAGCGGCAGCGGGTGCGTCGAGTGCGACGCCACCGGTGGCTGGTGGTTCCACCTGCGCCGCTGCGCCGCCTGCGGCCACGTGGGCTGCTGCGACTCCTCGCCGTCCCAGCACGCCTCCGCGCACGCCGCGGACACCGGGCACCGGATCGCGCAGAGCTACGAGCCCGGCGAGGACTGGTCCTGGGACTACGCCGCCGAGCAGTTCGGCGAGGGCCTGCAGCTCGCACCGCCGACCTCGCACCCGATCGCCCAGCCGGCACCGGGGCCGGCCGGGCGGGTGCCCGCCGACTGGCAGCGTCACCTGCACTGAGCGGTCAGGCCCGCCGGCGCACGAGGGCGACCACGGTGCCGGTGACCAGGGTCAGCAGCAGCGGGTGGGCGTAGGCGAACACCTCGAGGCCGTCGCCCCACCCCGAGGACCGGTAGCGCCCGACCACGACGGCGGCCGCGGCGAACTGCGGCACGACCAGCGCCGCGGTCGCGGCGGCCGCCGTCGCCGCGCGGGTCCGTGCGACGACGGCGGGCACCGGCACGAGGAGGAAGGCCAGCCACCACCAGGGGCTGATGAACTCGGTCTGATACGAGCTGCCGCCCAGGGGGACCACGCCCCGCGCGAGGGCGAGCGCCAGGGCGGCGATCCCGGCCGACACCGCGAGGACCACCACGACGACGGCGAGAGCGGCGGCGAGGTCGCGGCGGGACGCGCGCACGGAGGTCAGGGGCACGCGCGGATCGTGGCAGGCGCGGGGAGGGGGACTGGTAGACAGGGGCGATGGTGCAGCCCCGGGACGTCGACGAGTCCTTCCTCGCCCTGCCCCTGTCCGCGCTCACCGAGGCGGCGCTGACCCGCGCGGTCGACCTCGGCTGCGAGCACGCCGACCTCCGGGTGGAGCGCATCCGCACCCAGTCGATCAGCCTGCGCGACGCCCGGCTCGAGGCGCTGGCCGACGGCGAGGACCTCGGCCTGGCCGTCCGCGTGGTGCACGAGGGCACCTGGGGGTTCGCCGCCGGCGTCGTCCTCACCGCGGCCGAGGCGGTGCGGCTGGCCGAGCAGGCGGTCGCCGTCGCGAAGGTGTCGGCGGCGGTCGCCAGCGACCGGGTCGAGCTCGCGCCCGAGGCGCCGCACGAGGGCAGCTGGGTGTCGGCCTACGAGGTCGACCCGTTCGACGTGCCCGACGCGGACAAGACGACGCTGCTCACCGAGCTGTCCGAGCGCCTGATGGCCGCCGACGGCGTGGAGCACGTGCAGTCGGGCTGCATGCACGTCAAGGAGCAGAAGTACTACGCCGACACCGCCGGCACCCGGACCCGCCAGCAGCGGGTGCGCATCTCCCCGGAGTTCACCGCGCTCACCGTCGACCGGTCGACGGGTGCCTTCGAGAGCATGCGGACGCTCGCGCCGCCGGTGGGCCGCGGCTGGGAGTACCTCACCGACGGGCGGTACGACTGGGACGGCGAGCTGGCGCAGGTCCCCGAGCTGCTGCGGGAGAAGACGAAGGCGCCGTCGGTCGAGCCGGGCCGGTACGACCTGGTCGTCGACCCGTCCAACCTGTGGCTGACCATCCACGAGTCGGTCGGGCACGCCACCGAGCTGGACCGGGCGCTGGGCTACGAGGCCGCCTACGCCGGCACGTCGTTCGCCACGGTCGACGGCCTCGGGAGCCTGCGGTACGGCTCGGAGCTCATGCACGTCACCGGTGACCGCACGGTCGAGCACGGCCTGTCGACCATCGGCTGGGACGACGAGGGCGTCGAGGCCCAGCAGTGGGACATCGTCCGCGACGGCGTGCTGGTGGGCTACCAGGTCGACCGCAACACCGCGCGCCTCGGCGGGATGGCCCGGTCCAACGGCTGCGCGTTCGCCGACTCCCCACGGCACGTGCCGGTGCAGCGCATGGCCAACGTGTCGCTGCAGCCGGCACCGGACGGCCCCGACCTCGACGGGCTGATCGGCGGGGTGGAGCGCGGCATCTACGTCGTCGGCGACAAGAGCTGGTCGATCGACATGCAGCGCTACAACTTCCAGTTCACCGGCCAGCGCTTCCACCGGATCGAGGGCGGGAAGCTGGCCGGTCAGCTGCGCGACGTCGCCTACCAGGCCACGACGACGGACTTCTGGGGCTCGATGCGCGCCGTCGGCGGGCCCTCGACCCACCGCCTCGGCGGGGCGTTCAACTGCGGCAAGGCCCAGCCCGGGCAGGTCGCGCCGGTGAGCCACGGCTGCCCGGCGGCGCTCTTCGAGGGCGTCACCATCCTCAACACGGTGCAGGAGGGCGGGCGATGACCCACCACAGCGCGCAGCAGCTCGTGGAGAAGGCGCTGGCGGCCTCGGCCGCCGACGGGTGCGTCGTCTACGTCGTCGAGAGCACCGAGGCCAACCTGCGGTGGGCGTCGAACAGCCTGACCACGAACGGGGCGATGCGCTCGCGTCAGGTCGTCGTCGTCTCGTTCGTCGACGGCGGGTCGGGCATGGCCACAGGGACGGTCGCGCGGACCGGCACGCCCGACGTCGCCGCGCTCGTCGCGGCCAGCGAGCAGGCCGCCCGTGACGCCGGACCGGCCGAGGACGCCGTGCCGCTGGTGTCGGAGGCGCCGCCGGGCGCGGGGGACTGGGACGCGGACCCCGCCGAGACCTCCATCGAGGTGTTCGCCGACTTCGCGCCGGCCCTCGGTGCGGCCTTCGGCGCCGCCCGCGACCGGGGCGACCTGCTGTTCGGCTACGCCGAGCACTCCCTGACGACGACGTACCTGGGCACCTCGACCGGCCTGCGGCTGCGCACCGACCAGCCCGCCGGCCGCGTGGAGCTCAACGGCAAGAGCACCGACTACTCGCGGTCGGTGTGGGCCGGCGTCGGGACCCGCGACTTCCGCGACGTGTCGGTGGCCGACCTCGCCGCCGACGTCGAGCGCAAGCTCGGCTGGTCGCAGCGGCGCGTCGACCTGCCGGCCGGCCGCTACGAGACGCTGTTGCCACCGTCGGCGGTGAGCGACCTGATGATCTACGCGTACTGGACGATGGAGGCCCGCGACGCCGACGAGGGCCGCAACGTCTACGCGCGCAAGGGTGGCGGCAACCGCATCGGCGACCGGCTGTCCGAGCTGCCGCTGACGCTGCGCAGCGACCCCGCCGCACCGGGGCTGGAGACCGCGCCGTTCCAGGTGGTGGGCAGCTCGTCGGGCTCGGCCAGCGTGTTCGACAACGGCATGGCCACGCCCGCCGTCGACTGGATCTCCGGCGGGGTGCTCACCAACCTGATCCGGCCGCGCGCCTGGGCCCTCAAGACCACGGCGCCCGCGGTGGCCGCCGTCGACAACCTGTTGCTCGAGGAGCCGACGGCGACCGCCACGCAGGACGAGATGGTGGCCGCCACCGAGCGCGGGCTGCTGCTGACCACGCTCTGGTACATCCGCGAGGTCGACCCGCAGACCCTGCTACTGACCGGCCTGACCCGCGACGGCGTCTTCCTCGTCGAGGGCGGCGAGGTGACCGGCGCGGTGAACAACTTCCGGTGGAACGAGTCGCCGGTGGACTTGCTCGGCCGCATCAACGAGGTCGGGCGCACCGAGCGGACGCTGCCGCGCGAGTGGAACGACTGGTTCACCCGCGCCGCCATGCCCCCGGTGCGCGTGCCGGACTTCAACATGAGCTCGGTGTCCCCGGCCAGCTGACGGGCGCGGGCAGGCCCTGGTAGCGACGGTGCTCCTGCGGTGTCCCGCTCGCTCCTGCGGTCCTGCAGCGCCGCAGGACCACGCGCGACACCGCAGGAGCGTGCCGGTCACCCCGCACTCCTGGCCGGTGACCGTCCCTGGGGTCGGCCGCGTCCTGGTCCGGGGTCCGCGTCGTCGAGCCGCACCCGTGGCGGTCCTCCGGTCGCTACCCTTCCGGGCGGCCCGCAGAGGCCGGGGGACGGCGGGGGTGTCGTGGATCTACCGGTGGGCGCACGCATCGGCGGCTACGAGGTCGTGCGCCGACTCGGCGCCGGCGGCATGGGGTCGGTGTACCTCGCCCGCCACCCGAACCTGCCGAAGGACGTCGCGCTCAAGGTGCTCGGTCCCGCGTACGCAGCCAGCCCCGAGTTCCGTGCCCGCTTCGCGCGCGAGGCGGAGCTCCTCAGCCGGCTCGACCACCCGAACGTCGCCGGGGTGCGCGACCGCGGTGAGGACCAGGGCGTCGTCTTCATGGTCATGGACCTCGTGCCAGGACCAGACCTCGACGCCGTCCTCGCCGCGCAGGGGCCACTCCGCCCCGAGCGGGCGGTCGCCGTCGTGGAAGGGGTCGCGGCCGGCCTCGACCACGCGCACGACCAGGGTCTGGTGCACCGGGACGTCAAGCCGGCGAACGTCCTCCTCCGGGACGAGGGGACGCCGTCGGAGCGGGCCGTCGTCACCGACTTCGGCATCGCCCGCGACCTCGCCGCCGCCGGTCTGACGCGGACCGGGGAGGCGGTGCTCACCTACGCCTACGCCGCGCCGGAGCAACTGTCGGGTGTGCCGGTGGACCGGCGGGTGGACGTGTACGCGCTGGGCGCGGTCCTGTTCGAGCTGCTGACGGGCCGCCGAGCGTTCGACGCGGCCGATCCGCTCGTCCTGACCTACGCCGCACTGCACGGCCCGGTGCCCGACCCGCGTGGTCTCCGTCCCGGCCTGCCGCCGGCTCTGGCCGAGGTGTGCGTGCGCGCCATGGCCAAGGACCCCGGCGCGCGCTTCGCGACGGCGGGGGCGCTCGCCGCCGCCGCTCGGGCGGCCCTGCAGCGGGCGCCCGAGACCATCGTCGGGACGACCCCCGCGCCTCCGCCGCCGGATCCTGCTGCCGGTACCTCGCCCGAGCCCGCCCGGGCGCTCCCGTCCGGGGTGCGCGGGCGGGAGTTCGCCGCCGAAGCTGGGCGGGAGCGCCCCCGGCGTCGCCGGAGGGCGGCGGTGCTCGCCGCCCTCGCGCTGGTACTGGCCGCCGCCGGGGGCATCGGCTGGGTCGTGTGGTCCGGCTCCGACGGAGCGTCCGGGACCGGTACCGGCGCATCGCCGACGGCGTCCGTCGGCACCTCCGCCGGAGGAGGCGACGGCGCGAGCGGGGAGACGGCGGGAGGTGGGCCCGCGGCTCCACCTCCGGCACCTGCGGTCGGGACGTGCCTGGACGCCGGCGGAGCGGCGACCTCGTGCGACGTCGCGCACGCGGCGGAGGTCATCGCCACCGACGGCACCTGCGACGCCGAGGTGCTGCTCGCCCACCTGGGCGGGGTGGCCGGTGAGGACGTGCTCCGCAGCTCGGTGGCACCGGTGACACGGACGGTCGGCGGGGCGCCGGTCTGCGTCGTCGACGTGCCGGCGGACGCCTCTCCCGGCCCGGCGCGGGACGTGCTCCTCGGGAGCACGGACGACGCCTGGCGGCGCTGCGGTGACCGGGCCGGCCGTGAGGTGTCCTGCGGCGCCCCCCACACGACCGAGGTGGTCGCCGAGGCCGCCGCGGGGGAGACCCTCGACTGCCGCGCCCGCGCAGGCGCCTACCTCGGCCGTCCCTTCGACCAGGTCGACGCGGAACTGCGGTTCCTCCCGGAGGACACCGGCTGCGTCGTGGAGGTGCGAGGAGAGAACGTGCTGGTCGGGTCGCTGCGGGGGCTCGGCGCCGACGCGCTGCCGATCGAGGCGGCGGGCTGACGGGCGACCGCCGGGGCAGCTCGGCCGCGGTCAGAGCACCAGGTCAGCTCACCTCGGCGTCGGTGAGGACTGCGGTGACCGCGCCGCTGCAGTCGGGGTCGCGGTCGTCGAGGGCCAGCTGGATCTTGAGCGCGTTGACGCCGGTGACCGGGATGCTGAAGTCCTGCACCTGGTTGAACGGCACGTTCCGGACCTCGACCTGCTCGTTGTTGGCGAGGACCTGCACGGTGAGCTCCTGGTCGGAGCTGCGCGAGTCGTCGGCCTGCGCGACGGAGAACTCGAGGGTGTCGAAGTTGTTGCCGAGGCGCAGTTCCAGCCCGTCCTCGGCATTGGCGCCATAGCAGGTGGACACCTCGTTCGCGATGCCCTGGACGTCCTGCTGGCCCGCGACGTCGTAGCGCTGCTCCTCCCAGGAGGAGGCCGGGGAGAAGAAGTCGCGCAGGGTGAGGCGGCGGCCGGCGTCGTCGGTACCCAGAGGACCTCCCGTCGTGCTGGTGGCGCCGGTGGTCGACGCGGTGGACGGCGTCGTGGTGGACGCGGTCGTGGTCGCCGCCGTGGTGCTCGCCGCAGGCTCCTCGGTGGTGGTCGGCGCTGGACTGCTCGTGTCCGCCGCGAAGGAGGACGTCCCTCCGCCGCAGGCGCCCGTCGCCGCCACGCCTGTCGCCGCCAGCGCCGCGCCCAGCGTGCGGATGAACCCGATCCGTCCAGTCACGTGTGCCCCCGTCAGCCCGGTTGATCCGGCGAGAGAGTAGGGCACCGCGGGCCCTCGGTCGTGCGGCGTGTGCCCGAGTGCTGCCGTTCCGTTATGACCGCGCTCGAGCCGTGCGGTCGCCACCCGGCGCAGGGTCACGCGTGGGGCGCCTGTGACTCCAGATCTGAAACGCGCATCCGTACCGCACGGCATCTCCACTCGAACACGGTTCTCGGACTACTTTTCCGGCCAACCGCAGCAGACCCCCGCGGACGGGGGCGTCGAGGGGAGCAGGCCATGACCCGCACGCAGAAGCCCGCCGTCTTCCAGGTGGGCCAGATCTGGGACGACGGACGGACGGTCGTCGTCTCCGGGTGGGGCATCGGGCTGTGCGCCTCCTCCTGCCCCTGTCACCGCTCGCCGATGAACGGGCACCTCGCCATCGACGAGGACCAGTCCGGCGGCACCCTCGGCCTGCGCTGCTTCCACGAGGACGGTTGCGACTGCTGCGAGCCGTGGACCGCCGACGAGCTGTCCTCGGTGGTGCGTGACCTGGAGAGCATGGCCGGCCTCGACGCCCAGGAGCCGCTCGCCGGCTGAGGGTCCTCGGCGCAGGGCGACACATCCCGCGGGGCGGGCACCGTTCGGTGCCCGCCCCGCGGGGTACCCGGCCGCTCATGCTGGGACGAGCGGCGATGCGCGGTGCACTGGCGGGACTCGCCGGCACCGCGGCGATGACACTGGCGGAGAAGGTCGAGCAGCAGGTGACCGGCCGCCCGGACTCCTACGTGCCGGCCCGCACGCTCACCGCGCTGGTCACGCGACGCCGTCCACCGGGATCCGAGCGGCCGTTCCTCCGCAACCACCTCATGCACTGGGGTACCGGTGCGACGGTCGGCGCGCTGCGCGGCATCTGGAGCGCCAGCGGCCTGCGCGGCTGGCGGGCCTCGGCCTGGCACACCTCCGTCCGGCTGGCCACCGACCAGACCCTGGAGAACGCGACCGGCGTCGGTGCCCCTCCGTGGACCTGGTCGCGCCAGGACCAGGTCGTCGACGTCGCGGGCAAGGCCGTCTACTCGTTCGTCACCGGCGCGGTCGCCGACGCGCTGGTGCCACTGGCACCCGACCGCCGCGGCCGCTACTGACGCGACCCGCTGCTGACGCATCCCGGTACCGACAGGACCACCCCCGCGACGGGGTGCCTGGGGCGCTCGGGACGAGCGTGACGCGTGGGATCCCACGCGTCACGGACGTCCGCGCGCCGCCCATCCTCCTCGGTGATCACCTCCCTACGGTCCGTACGGACATCCAGGGACGTCGCCGTCGGGCGGCAGGGGGAGGGCGATCGTGCTGCGCAACCGGACGTCGGGACGCCGCTGGTCGGGTGCCGTCGTGGCGGCGGCCGGTCTCACCGCCGTCCTGCTGGCCCCCGTCCCCGCCTCCGCGGCGCCCTCGGACCCGCCGGCGACCGCCGAGGAGGCCGCGGAGCTCGTCGAGCGGACCGCCCAGCAGCTCACCGCCCTCGACGAGCAGGTGCACCAGGCCGAGCTCGCCGTCGCTGCGCAGCAGCAGGCCGCCGCCGCCGCCGACGCGGCCGCCGACGCCGCCGAGGCCACGCTGGCGCAGTACGCCCCCGCCATCCGCGCCATCGCGCAGAACGGCTACACCGGCAGTACCCAGTCCCGGGTGGCCGCCTTCCTGGGCAGCGAGTCCGCCGACGACCTCGTCGCGCAGATGACCATGCTGGACCTGATCGCCGACCACACCGACGGCGTCCTCGCCGAGGTGTCCGTCGCGCAGACCCAGGCCGAGCAGGCCCGCACCGACGCCGACGCCGCGGCCGCCGAGGCCGCCGCCGCGCTGGGCGCCCTGCACGAGCAGCAGGCGCAGGTGCAGGCGCAGGCCGACGAGTACGAGGCCGAGTTCGCCCGGCTGACGGCGGCCGAGCAGGTCCGGGTCACCACCGCGCTGGCCGGCCCCGTGCTCGAGGCGCCGTCGGCCGCGGTCGCGGCAGCCGCCGCTCCCGGCCCCGCCGCCGCGACCGCCGTCCAGACGGCGCTGGGGCAGATCGGCGACCCCTACGTGTGGGGCGCGTCGGGGCCCGACGGGTTCGACTGCTCGGGCCTGACCCAGTACGCCTACGCCGCCGCCGGCATCTCGCTGCCCCACTCCAGCAAGGCGCAGTCGACGATGGGGACCCCGGTCTCCCGTGCGGACCTCGTGCCGGGCGACATCGTCTACTTCTACTCACCGGTGAGCCACGTGGGCCTCTACATCGGCGACGGCAAGATGGTGCACGCCCGCACCTTCGGCCAGCCGGTCGCGGTGACCAGCGTCGACCAGGCCGGGTACCGCGGCGCCGTCCGCGTCGCCTGACCACGGACCCCGTCCCCCTCCACCACTCGCAGGCCCGCGGCGAGCGGCTGTAGGCGTCCGGCGCGCTGCGCACCTCCGCGCGTCGTACCGTTGCCCCCCGTGACCCGGGCACTGCCGCGAGAGGAACCCGCGCTGCGGCCCGGGGCGATCGGCTTCCTCGACTCCCTCGTCATCGGCCTGGCCGCGACCTCGCCGGCCTACTCGCTGGCCGCGGTCATCGGCCCCGTCGTCGCGCTGGTCGGGGTGCACGCGCCCGGCGTGATGCTGGCGTCGTTCGTCCCGATGGTGCTCATCGCCGGGGCGTTCGCCGCGCTCAACCGCGTCGACCCCGACTGCGGGACGACCTTCTCGTGGGTGACCCGCGCCTTCGGCCCGACGGCGGGCTGGATCGGCGGCTGGGCGATCACGATGACCGGGGTCCTGGTGGTCGGGTCGCTGGCCGAGGTCGGCGTCCGGTTCACCCTGCTCGTGCTGGGTCTCGACGCCCTGGCCGACTCCACGCCCGCGGTCGTCGCGCTCAGCGTGGTGCTCGTCGTCGTCATGTCGGCGATCTGCGTGCTGGGCACCGAGATCTCCGCGCGGCTGCAGAACGCGCTGATCCTCGCCCAGACCGTCGCGCTGCTCGTCTTCGCCGTCGTCGCGCTGGTGCGCGGGATCCGGGGCGACTCGCCGTTCGGCGGGCTGACGCCGTCGTGGGAGTGGCTGGACCCGTTCGGCTCCGGCGGCGCCGCGCTCACCGGCGGCCTGCTCCTGGGCGTCTTCGCCTACTGGGGCTGGGAGTCGGCGATCAACCTGACGGAGGAGACCACCGACTCGCGCACCGCGCCGGGACGCGCCGGCGTGCTCTCCACGGTCGTCCTGCTGCTCACCTACGTCGGCGTCGCGGTCGCCGTCGTCTCCTTCGCCGGGACGGCGTGGCTGGCGGACAACGCCGACGAGGAGGAGGCGGTGTTCGCCCTGCTGTCCACGCAGGCGCTGGGCGGCTGGGACTGGGTGGTGCTGGCCGCCGTCGCCACCTCGGCGATCGCCTCCACGCAGACGACGATCATCCCGGCCTCCCGCACCGGCCTGTCGATGGCGCGGCGGGTGGCGCTGCCGGCGCGCTTCGGGTCGGTGTCCGAGCGGTTCCGCACGCCGGACGTCTCCACCTGGTGGGTCGCCGGCGTGGCGGTCGCCTGGTACGTCGGCGTGCACCTGGTGAGCGAGAACGCGCTGTTCGACTCGATCACGGCGCTGTCGCTGCTCATCGCGCTGTACTACGCGCTGACCGGGCTGGCCTGCGCCTGGTACTTCCGCCGCCGCCTGGTGCGCAGCGTGCGCGACGCGCTGCTGCTGGGCGCCGGCCCGCTCGTCGGGGCCGGGATGCTGGCCTGGCTGCTGGTGCTCTCGGTCCGCGACCTCGCCGATCCGGAGAACAGCTACACCGGCCAGGCCTGGTTCGGCCTCGGGCCGCCGCTGGTGATCGGCGTCGGCATCATGCTGACCGGCATCGTGCTGATGCTGCTGTGGCGGTGGCGCGACGCCCGCTTCTGGTGCGAGCGGCCCGGCGTGGCCCCCGAGGACACCGACCCCCTGGCCCCCTAGTGGAGTCGTCCGCCCTCCGCCAGCTTGGCGACGAGGGCGGCGATCCGCTTGGCCCGCGTGGCCGGGGTGGCCGCGGTGTGCACCCGCCAGAGGACGGCGTAGCGGTTGGTGCCGTCGAGCCCCGCGAACGCCTGCTGTGCGGCGGGCTCGGCGGCCAGCGCGGCGGCGAGGTCGTCGGGGACGGTGATGGTGGCGGGGCCGGCGTAGGCGCGGTCCCAGCGGCCGTCGGCCCGCGCCGCCTCGACCTGGGCGATCCCCGCGGGGCGCATCCGGCCGGCGGCGGTGAGCTCCCCGACAATGCCGACGTTCTTGCGTGACCACACGCTGCGCGGCCGCCGCGGGGTCACGCGGGTGAGCCACCAGTGCTCGTCCACGGAGTTGCTGCGGCCGTCGATCCAGCCGAAGCACAGCAGCGACTCGACCATCTCGTCCCGTGTCACCGACGGCACGCCGGCGCCCTTCTTGGCCAGCTTCACGTAGCAGCCGGGCGCGGTGGCGTGCTCGGCCTCCAGCCACTCCTCGAAGGCGGCCTGGTCGGGGAAGGCGAGCACCGGGAGGTCGGTCGGCAGCGTCACGCCGGGGATCCTCGCGGCGCGGCTCCCGGCGGTCCACCCCCGGTCCGGTCAAGGGTGCGGGCCGCTTCGACCCCAGCCTCCCCCTCGCATTCCGCATCGCCGCGCTCTTCGGCTGCCGGATCGAGGACGTCTTCACCCCGGATGCTGGGCAGGACCCACGGGCTGCGCCACACTCCCGGCATGGCAGTCCCGGAGGGTGACCTGAGCGCCGCGGCGGTCTACGTCGCCGACCTCGAACCGCGTCCGGGCGGGCGGGTCCGGCACTGGATCCGGGTCGCCGGCGCCTTCGCCGCGGAGCTCGTGCAGGGCCTGGTCCCCGCGCCGACGGTGCACGACGTGGTGGTGCGCCGTCGCGACGACGGGGCGGAGGTCCTCCGCGTGCCCAGCGAGGACCCCGGCGCGCCGGGGCGGATGCTGGGCGCGATCCGGGACGAGCTCGGGTCGGTGGACCCGGAGGAGTTCCTCGCCCGGTGGAGCGTCCGGACGCCCTGAGGGAGTCGCGCGGCGTCCCGCGCGCCGTGCGGGGGTGACCTGTGCTGGGGTGGAGCCGTGGCGGACAACTACATCGCGGAACTGCCCTTCGGTGCCCCGTCCATCGACGACGACGCCTTCGTCGCGCCGACGGCCGTGGTGGTCGGCGCGGTGACCATGGGACCCCGGTCCAGCATCTGGTACGGCGCGGTCGCCCGGGCCGACGGCGAGGTCATCGAGATCGGCCCCGAGTCGAACATCCAGGACGGCTGCACCCTGCACTCCGACCCCGGCTTCCCGCTGGTCGTCGGCCGCGGGGTGAGCGTGGGACACCGCGTCGTGCTGCACGGCGCCCGCGTCGACGACGACGTCCTCGTCGGCATGGGCAGCGTGGTGATGAACGGCGCGCACATCGGGTCGGGCTCCATCGTGGCCGCGGGGGCCGTCGTCACCCAGGGGACGGTCGTGCCGCCGGGCTCGCTGGTGGCCGGCGTCCCGGCGAGGGTGCTCCGGCAGGCCACCGAGGACGACCTCACCCACATCCGGCTCAACGCGCTGAGCTACACCGAGCGACTCGACGCGGCGCGCAGGGTGCGGCCGGTGGTGCGCCGCCCGCTGCCCTCGGCCGGCCACGTCCCCGGCGACTCGGCGGACTGAGCGCGCCGACGCGCGCGGAGGGCTCCTCGTCCCCAGCCGCTGCCCCGAGGTCCCGGAGCAGGGTGGCTCGGGTCCCGGGGACGCCGGCCCGTGCCCAGCTCTCCGCTGGTCCGTCCCCAGGTCTGCCATCCCCCCGTGGTCCGCAGGCCCCCGGAGGACTGCTGGGCATCCACATCGACATGCCCGCCGTCGTCCCCGCCGACGCGGGCTCCGGGTCACTGCGCAGGCCGGAGATCCCCGCACCGCGCGCCTGAGGTCCCGCCCTCGACGCCGAGACCTGCGAACTCGTGGCCATCGCGCGCTGAGGGCCACGAGATCGCAGGTCCGGCGCGGTTCAGACGGCGGCGGCGAGGCGGGCGACGGCGGTCCGGGCCTCCTCCAGGGACAGCGCCAGCGTCGCGTCGCCCACCGGCAGCTCCACGCGCACCACGGTGGGGTCGCCGGTGACCCCCGGCTGCGCCCACGTCCACAGGCCCTCCTCGGCCAGCGCGCGGGCGGCGGCGCGGAAGGCCTCCGGCGTCGTCGACAGCAGCAGGTGCAGCATCGGCGTCTCCGGCGGGTCGGGGACGACGCGCACGCCGGGCAGGTCGCGCACGGCGTCGGCCACCTCCCGCGCGCGCTCGAGGTAGGCGGGGAACAGCGGCAGCCGGCGGCGCAGGCAGGTCAGCGCCGAGGCCGCGCCGGGCCACAGGCCGAACAGCGTGCCGCCCATCCGCCCGCGCCACTCGCGGACCTCGGCGACGACGTCGGCCGGCCCGGCCACGGCGCACCCGGCCAGCGCGCCGATGCCCTTGTAGAAGCTGACGTAGACGGTGTCGAAGGGCGCCGCCACGTCGGACGGCGGGAGCTCGAAGCCGGCGGCGGCCTCCCAGAGGCGGGCGCCGTCGAGGTGGGCGACGGTGCCGTGGTCGTGCGCCCACGCCGCCTGCTCGACGACGTCGTCCCAGGACGGCAGCGGCCCCCCGAGGTCGCGCTGCGGCAGCTCCACCACCAGCGCCGCCGGCGTCTCGGCCACGTCGTCGAGGTCGGCGCGCAGCAGCATCCGGTGCCGGTCGCCGACCGGGCGCTCGACCAGGCCCTGCAGCCGCGCCAGCGCGCCGCCCTCGTGCCGGAACAGGTGGCACTCGGGGTGCCCGACCACGGTCTGCCGGCGGCTGCGCCCGGCGTGCACGCGCAGCACCGCCTGCTGGGCCATGGTGCCGCTGGGCAGGTAGACGGCGGCCGGCTTGCCCAGCACCTGCGCGACCTCCGCCTCCAGCTCGGCGACGACGCCGCCCGCGCCGTAGCGGTCCAGCCGGGTGTCCGGCGGGATGGTGGCCAGCAGGTCGGCGGCGCGCTGGGGGCCGTGGCCGGTCAGCGCGCGGTCGCAGGCCAGCCGCAGGGCGTCGAGGTCGGGGTCGCTCACAGGGCCAGTCTGTCGGGGTCCCGTGATCTCGCACGCCCGGCCCTGGGGACCGGGCGGGACCGCGCGATGGGGTCAGGAGTCGAGCAGCTCGCGCAGGAGCGTGCCCACGGCGCCGGCCTCGACGAGGAAGCCGTCGTGCCCGTACGGCGAGGACAGCACGTGCAGCGGCACACCGAGCGCGTCGGCCACCCGTTGCTGCAGCGCCAGCGGGTACAGCCGGTCGGAGTCGACGCCGGCCACCACCGCCCGCGCCGTCACCCGCGCCAGCGCGGCCTCCACCCCGCCCCGCCCGCGCCCGACGTCCCAGCTGTTCATCGCCTCGGTGAGCAGCACGTAGCTGCCGGCGTCGAAGCGGCGGGCCAGCTTGTCGGCGTGGTGGTCGAGGTAGGAGGCGACGGCGAACCGGCCGTCGTCCTGCACGACCTGGCCGAAGCGCTCCTCCAGCTCGAAGGCGCTGCGGTAGGTGAGGTGCGCGATCCGCCGGGCGACGCCGAGCCCGGCCACCGGCCCGGGCCCCGGCAGGTGGTCGCCGCCGGCCCACGCGGGGTCGGCGCGGATGGCGGCCTGCTGGGTGGTCTGCGTGCCGATCTGGTCGGCCGTGGCCGCCGCGCCCGAGGCGAGGAAGAACAGCCCGGCCACCCGGTCGGGCAGCGCCACCGCCCACTCCAGCGCCCGCATGCCGCCCATCGACCCGCCGACGACGGCGGCCCAGCGGCGCACGCCCAGCGTGTCGGCCAGCGCCGCCTCGACCAGCACCTGGTCGGCCACGGTCACCTCGGGGAACCGCGAGCCCCACGGCCGGCCGTCGGGTGCCGTCGACGACGGGCCGGTCGTCCCCTGGCAGCCGCCGAGGACGTTGGCGCAGACGACGAAGAAGCGGTCGGTGTCCAGGGCCGCGCCCGGGCCGACCAGCGACGCCCACCAGCCCGGCGTCGGGTGGCCGGGGCCGGCGGGGCCGGTGACGTGGCTGTCGCCGGTCAGCGCGTGCTCGACCAGCACCGCGTTGCCGCCGTCCGGGGTGAGGGTGCCCCAGGTCTCGTAGGCCACCCGGACGCCGGGCAGCACCCCGCCGCGCTCGAGCCGGACCGGTCCGTCCAGGTCCAGGAAGAGCCGGTCCCCGGCGGGGTCGCCGTCGCGCCACCCGCCGGTGCGCGGCGGGGTGCGGGACGCCGGGGCGTCCCACACCCCGCTCACGTCAGGCGCCCTTGGCGGCGCGGAACCCCGCCTCGAGGTCGGCGAGGATGTCCTCGATCCCCTCCAGGCCGGCGGCCAGGCGCACCAGGCCGGGGGTGACCCCGGTGGTCCGCTGCTCCTCGGGGGTCAGCTGCGAGTGCGTCGTCGAGGCGGGGTGGATCACCAGGCTGCGCACGTCGCCGATGTTGGCCACGTGGCTGTGCAGCTCCAGCGCCTCGACGAAGCGCTGGCCGGCCTCCTTGCCACCGCGGATCTCGAAGGCGAGGACGGCGCCGGCGCCGCGCGGGGCGTAGCGCTGCTGGGCGGCGTGCCACGGCGAGGACGGCAGGCCGGCGTAGTGCACCGACTCGACCTCGTCGTGCGCCTCGAGGAACTCCGCTACCCGCTGGGCGTTGGCCACGTGCCGCTCCATGCGCAGCGACAGCGTCTCGATGCCCTGCACGACCAACCAGGCGTTGAACGGGCTGATCGCCGGCCCGAGGTCGCGCAGCAGCTGCACGCGGGCCTTGAGGGCGAACGCCGGCGCACCGAGGTCGGCGTAGACGACGCCGTGGTACGTCGGGTCCGGCGTGGTGAAGCCGGGGAACTTCCCGCGGGTCCAGTCGAAGTTGCCGCCGTCGACGATGACCCCGGCGATCGCGGTGCCGTGGCCGCCGAGGTACTTCGTGGCCGAGTGCACGACGACGTCGGCGCCGTGCTCGAGCGGGCGCACGAGGTACGGCGTGGCGACGGTGTTGTCGACGATCAGCGGCACGCCGTTGCGGTGCGCAGCTTCCGACACCGCGGAGATGTCCAGGACGTCGCCCTTGGGGTTGCCGATCGACTCGGCGTAGAAGGCCTTGGTGTTCTCGCGGACCAGTGACTGCCAGTTCTCCGGGTCGTCGGGGTCCTCGACGAAGGAGACCTCGACGCCGAGCTTGGGCAGCGAGTGGTGCAGCAGGTTGTAGGTGCCGCCGTACAGCGAGGCCGAGGCGACGACGTGGCTGCCGGCCTCGGCGACGTTGAGGATCGCCAGGGTCTCGGCGGCCTGGCCGCTGGCCACGGCGAGCGCCGCGACGCCGCCCTCGAGCGAGGCCACGCGCTGCTCGAGCGCGTCCTGCGTCGGGTTCATGATCCGCGTGTAGATGTTGCCCATCTCCGCCAGCGCGAACAGGTCGGCGGCGTGCTGGGTGTCGCGGAACTGGTAGCTGGTGGTGGCGTAGATCGGCAGGGCGCGGGCCCCGGTGGTCGGGTCGGGGCTGGCCCCGGCGTGGATCTGCCGGGTCTCGAAGCTCCAGCTCTGCGGGTCGGTCACGGCGCCGTCTCCTCTCGCTCGCGGAGACCCCGCGGCGCACGGAGGGCTCCGTCTTGCCGTGCGGCGGACGCCACCCGGCCGGCTCTTCCCCTGGGAGCACCTCGGACGGAGAGAGGTTGCCGGGCAGCCAGCCAGGTACTTGACGCTGCCTCTCGTGAGCCTGCCGCGACCCTAGCGGGAGCCCCGGCCCGGGATCAGGCGGGGGTGAGCCGGGCGAGCACCTGGTCGAGCGCCACCTGGGCGCCCGCGGCGACCAGCAGCTCGACGACGCCGTCGACCGGGGCGCGCAGCGTGTGCTCCATCTTCATCGCCTCGACGACGACGACCGGGTCGCCGGCGCGCACGGCCCGCCCCTCGGCCGCCGGGACCGCGATCACGGTGCCGGGCATCGGGCTGGTCAGCTCGGGGGCGTGCGCGCCGGCGATGTCGGGCCGCAGCAGCACCCGCCGGGCCCGCCGCAGCGGCCAGTCCGCGCCCTCGGCGTGCACGAACAGCGTCTCGCCGTCGTCGGCCACCAGGCAGCGGGAGCGGACGCCGGCGCGCACGAGCACGACGCCGTCGTCCTCGGCCGCGCAGGCGAGCAGGCCGGCATCCTCGCCGTCGACCGTGGCGGACGCGGCCGCGGGGGTGCCGGTGAGGGTGACCGTGCGCGGCTGCCCGCCCACCTCCAGCCGGACGACGAACGGCGCGGGCCCGGACCCGGCGCGGAAGCCGGTGGGCGCGCTCCACGGGTCGGCCGGGTCGGCGGCGGCCCACGTCGCCAGCCACACGGACGCGGCGGCGGCGAGCAGCGCGGTGTCGGGCACCGGCGCCGGCTCCCAGCCCGTGGCGAACCGGTCGAGCAGTGCGGTGTCGAGGTGCCCGGCCCGCACGTCGGGCTCGGCGAGGAGCGCCCGGACGAAGCCGACGTTCGTGGTCACGCCGAGCACCGCGGTGCCGGCCAGCGCGCGGTCCAGCGCGGCCAGGGCGGTGGCGCGGTCGGGACCGGAGGCGACCACCTTGGCCAGCATCGGGTCGTAGTCCGAGCCGACGACGGTGCCGGCGGCGATCCCGCTGTCCACGCGGGCGCCGGCGGGCTCGGCCAGCGCCAGCACCCGCCCGCCGGTGGGCAGGAAACCGCGGCCGGGGTCCTCGGCGTAGACCCGTGCCTCGACGGCCCAGCCGGTCAGCGCGACGTCGTCCTGGGCGAAGGCGAGCGGCTCCCCGGCCGCCACCCGCAGCTGCTGCTCGACCAGGTCCAGGCCGGTGACGACCTCGGTGACCGGGTGCTCGACCTGCAGCCGGGTGTTCATCTCCATGAAGAAGAACTCGTCGGGCCGGTCGGCGGAGACGATGAACTCGACGGTGCCGGCGCCGGTGTAGCCGACGCTGCGAGCGGTGGCGCAGGCCGCCGCGCCGATGCGGGCGCGGGTGGCGGCGTCGAGCAGCGGGGACGGCGCCTCTTCGACCACCTTCTGGTGCCGCCGCTGCAGGCTGCACTCGCGCTCGCCGAGGTGGACGACGGTGCCGTGCGTGTCGGCGAGCACCTGCACCTCGACGTGCCGGGGCCGCTGCACGAACCGCTCGAGGAACAGCGTGTCGTCGCCGAACGAGGCCCGGGCTTCCCGGCGGGCGCCGGCGAGGGCCGCGGGCAGGCCGGCGGCGTCCTCGACCACGCGCATGCCCTTGCCGCCGCCACCGGCCGAGGGCTTGACCAGCACGGGGAAGCCGATGCCCGGTGCCGCGGCCACCAGGTCGTCGTCGGTGAGACCGGGCTCGGCGATGCCCGGGACGACGGGCACGCCGGAGGCATGGACCGTCTTCTTGGCGGTGATCTTGTCGCCCATCACCCGGATCGCCTCGGCCGGCGGGCCGACGAACACGACGCCGGCGTCGGCCAGTGCGGCGGCCAGGGCGGGGTTCTCCGAGAGGAAGCCGTAGCCGGGGTGCACGGCCTGCGCGCCGGTGGCCCGGCACGCCTCGACGACGCGCTCCACCGACAGGTAGCTCTCCGCGGCCGCGGCGGGCCCCAGGCGGTAGGCGACGTCGGCGGCGCGGACGTGCGGCGCGCCGGCGTCGGGGTCGCTGTAGACGGCGACGGAGCGGATGCCGAGGCGGCGCAGCGTGCGGACCACCCGGACGGCGATCTCGCCCCGGTTGGCGACGAGGACGGTGTCGAACACGGCGGTCACATCCGGAAGACGCCGTAGGCGACGTCGTCGAGGGGTGCCTGGGCGCACGCGGACAGCGCCAGGCCGAGGACGGTGCGGGTGTCGGCGGGGTCGAGGACGCCGTCGTCCCAGAGCCGCGCCGTCGAGTAGTAGGGGTTGCCCTGGGCCTCGTACCGGTCGCGGACCGGCGCCTTGAACGCCTCTTCCTCCTCCGCGGGCCAGTCGGTGCCGCGGGCGGCGAGGCCGTCGCGGCGGACGGTGGCCAGCACCGAGGCGGCCTGCTCGCCGCCCATCACCGAGATGCGGGCGTTGGGCCACATCCACAGGAAGCGGGGGGAGTAGGCCCGGCCGCACATCGAGTAGTTGCCCGCGCCGTAGGAGCCGCCGATCACCACGGTGAGCTTGGGTACCCGGGCGCAGGCGACGGCGGTGACCATCTTGGCGCCGTGCTTGGCGATGCCCCCGGCCTCGTAGTCGCGGCCGACCATGAAGCCGGTGATGTTCTGCAGGAACACCAGGGGGATCCGCCGCTGGTCGCACAGCTGGACGAAGTGCGCGCCCTTGAGCGCGGACTCGCCGAACAGCACGCCGTTGTTGGCCACGATGCCCACCGGGTGCCCGTGCAGCCGGGCGAAGGTGGTCACCAGCGTCGGCCCGTACAGCGCCTTGAACTCCTGGTGCTCCCCGCCGTCGACGAGCGTGGTGATGACGTCGCGGACGTCGTAGGGCGTGCGCGGGTCGACCGGCACCAGGTCGTAGAGGTCGGTCTGCGGGCGGACGGCGTCGCGCGGCGGGGCGAGCTCCCAGGCCGGCGGTGCGGGCGGGGCCAGCGTCGCGACGATGCGGCGCACGATCTCCAGCGCGTGTTCGTCGTCGTCGGCGAGGTGGTCGGTGACGCCGGAGACGCGGCTGTGCAGGTCGCCGCCGCCGAGGTCCTCGGCGGTGACCACCTCGCCGGTCGCCGCCTTCACCAGCGGCGGCCCGCCCAGGAAGATCGTGCCCTGCTCGCGGACGATGACCGACTCGTCGGCCATCGCCGGCACGTAGGCGCCGCCGGCGGTGCAGGAGCCGAGGACGGCGGCGACCTGCGGGATGCCGCGGGCGCTCATCGTGGCCTGGTTGAAGAAGATCCGGCCGAAGTGCTCGCGGTCGGGGAAGACCTCGTCCTGCATCGGCAGGAACGCCCCGCCGGAGTCGACGAGGTAGACGCACGGCAGCCGGTTCTGCAGCGCCACCTCCTGGGCGCGCAGGTGCTTCTTCACGGTGATCGGGTAGTAGGTGCCGCCCTTGACCGTGGCGTCGTTGACGACGAGGACGCACGGCCGGCCGGCGACGCGGCCGATCCCGGTGATGATCCCGGCGCCGGGGGAGTCGCCGTCGTACATGCCCTCGGCGGCCAGCGGCGAGAGCTCGAGGAAGGGGCTGCCGGGGTCGAGCAGGTGGGCCACGCGGTCGCGGGGGAGCAGCTTGCCCCGCTCGACGTGCCGGGCCCGCGATGCCTCCGACCCGCCGAGCGCCCGCTGCCGGAGCCGCTCGGCCAGCTCGGCGACCAGGTCCTCGTGGTGGGCGCGCGGCGACTGCGGCGCGGCGACCGCCATGTGTGCCTCCGGGTGAGCTGTGGGGATGCCCAGACGTTAACGGGCGTTCACATCGGCTGTCCACGCGCCGGTCAGCCCGTGGGGGTGCTCCCCGTGGTCGGGGCGGGGGCCTCGCTGGTCGCCGGCGCCTCGCCGGTCGTCGGTGCGGGCTCGCCGGGCTCGGTCTCGCTGGGCTCGGTCGTCCGCGAGCCGGTCGGGAGGGACGGCGGCGTGGTCGTCGGGTCCGTCGGCAGGTCCGTCGTCGTCGGCGCCGTGGTCTCCTCCGGCGTCGTCGGGACCGGCTCGGTGGTGCCCGGGGCCTCGGTGGTCGTCGCCGGCGCGGGTGCCGGGGTGCTCACCTGGGTCGTGCCGCCGGCGGGGTCGGTGGCCGGGTCCGCCGGCCGCACGTAGAGGTAGAGCACCCCGAGGCCGACGAAGAGCAGCACCAGCACCAGGGTGGAGGTGCGTGCGCGGCCGATGTGCCCGGGCGTGCGGCGGAAGAGGCCGGACAGGCCGAAGCGACCGCGGGCCGCCGGGTCGCCGCCGGTGCCCTCGGGATCGGTCCGCGGGGCGCCGGGGACGGTCACTGCTGCGCCCCCTGCCGGGCCGGCGCGGGAGCCGGCGCCGGCGCCGGCTCCGGACCGGGGGTGAGGTTGAGGCCGGCGCGGGCGAACGCCAGCACGATGCGGGCCCGCAGGTCGCGGCCCACCTCGAACTGCCGGCCCGGCAGCGTGCGGGCGACCACGCGCACGTTCACCTGCTCGAGGTCGATGCTCTCGACGCCCATCACGCTGGGCTCGTCGAGCAGCAGGCGGCGCAGGTCCTCGTCGGCGAAGGCCTGCCGGTTCACCTCGCGGAGGACCTCGTTGACCCGGTTGACGTCGGCCGTCGTCGGCACGGGGACGTCGACGACGGCGCGCGCCCAGTCGCGGGAGAGGTTGACGACCTTGACGATCTGCCCGTTCGGGACGGTGACGACCTCGCCGTCGGCCGAGCGCAGCCGGGTCACCCGCAGCGTGACGTCCTCCACGGTGCCGTCGGCCGGGTCGCCGCCGCCGACGACGGCGATCGACACGACGTCGCCGAAGCCGTACTGCCGCTCGGCGATGAGGAAGAAGCCGGCCAGGACGTCACCGACGATGCGCTGGGCACCGAAGCCCAGCCCGACGCCGAGGACGGTGGCCGGCGCGACCAGGCCGGTGACCGGGACGCCGAGGCGGTCGAGCACGTAGAACACCGTCACCGCGTAGACCAGGACGATCAGCGCCCAGGTGATCACCTGGGTCAGCGAGTGGCGGTGCTTGGCGGCCTCCGACCGCACCAGCACGTCGCCGCCGGTGGAGCGGGCGTCGATGCGGTCGGTGATCCGTTTGCCGACCCAGGTGATGAAGCGGGCGACCAGGATCGAGCCGAGGACGATCAGCACGATCTCCAGGCCGCGGCCGGCGAGCCAGTCGAGCAGGGCGGTCAGTGGCGCCATGGCGGCTGCGGTCCTCCTGATCTCCTCGTCCCGCCGTCCACCCTGGTCCGGAGCGGCAGGAATGGCCATTTCTGCCGCTCCGGCTACCGCGGCTCGACGAACAGCGAGGCGACCGAGCGGCCGATCCGGCCGGTGCCGTCGTAGAGGTCGGCGGCGCACTGCCCCACGCCGGTGGGCCCGAGCGTCGTCGTCGCGTCCATGCCCAGCCACTCGCCCGCCGGCTGCCGGAACAGCGCGACGACGAGGTCGACGTTGGCGAAGGTCGCCCGGTCCCACGCGAGCTCGGCGGAGATGCCGCTGGCCGCGTCGGTCATGACCAGCAGGTGCTGCAGCGGCGTCATCGGCTCGCCGTCGACCAGCGCGCACGACGGCCGGGTCCAGGCCGCGGCCGGCCCGAGGGCGGTGAGGGTGCCCGACGCCTCCCGCCAGTCCAGCGCCCGGTGGTAGGCGACCTCCTGGCTGAAGACGTCGAACACCGCGGGGCGGCCGTCGTCCGGGCCGACGGCGGCCGGCTGCGGCGGCGTCGCGGTGTCGGCGGCGTCCCGGGTGCGCATGCGCCAGGCGGTCACCCGCATCGCCGTGCGCCCGCCCGCGGTGAGGACGGCCTCGACGAGCTCGATCCGCCGGCCGGGTCGCAGCACCCGTGCCTCCACCGCCACCGGGCCGACCGGCACCGGCCCCAGGACGTCGTAGGCCAGCCGCACCGTCTGCCCGTCGGGGATCCCGCCGGCCCGCTCGACCTCGCGGGCCAGCAGCGCGGCCGGCGGCCCGGCGTGCTGGAGGGCCGGGTCCCACGGCCCGATGGTCAGCGCGGTCGCGACGTAGCCGTCGCCGTCCGGGAGGTAGCAGGCGGAGGGCAGGTCCACGCCCGGCAGTCTCGCCCGGCCCGGGTCGGGCTCCTCCCGCGGGTCAGCTGCGGCGGGCCAGCCACAGCGCCGAGCCGAGCCACACCGCGCCGACGGCCGCGGTCAGCCACCACAGCGGCTGGCCCTCCGCCGAGAGGGCGACAAGGACGCCGACGACGAGCACGGCGCCGCCCATCGGGGTGGAGCGCAGCAGCGTGCCGGCCGTGTCCGGTCCCGGGACGGCGAGGAAGACGACCGCCGCCGCGACAAGCAGGAACGCGCACAGCCCCCCGAGGTACGCGGCGGTGGCGCCGAACTCGGCGGGCAGCACCAGCGCCCCGGCCCCGCCGACGACGGCGCCCGCGGCCAGACCCAGGAGCAGTCGGCGGCGCCGGCGGGACCACGGCGGACGGGGTTCGGTCACGCCGTCGAGGGTGCCCGCCGTCCCTGGGAGCCACCCGTCCGCCGATGAGTTCTCGCGGGGTGGGCCGTCTCTCCCTGCGACGGGCCCGACGGAGGGCCCCCGACGACGGGAGCGCGACCGTGCGCATGCTGTTCCTCAACCTGCCGGTGACCGACGTGGCGGCCAGCCGTGCCTTCTACACCACCCTCGGGTTCTCGGTGAACGAGCAGTTCTCCGACGACACGACGGTCTCGGTGGCCGTCAGCGACGCCATCCACCTGCAGCTGGCCACCCGCGAGAAGCTGGCCGGGTTCCTCCCCGAGGGGACCCTCATCGGCGACCCGCGGCAGGCGACGGCGGCGCTGTACGCCCTGTCCTGCGAGAGCCGCGAGGAGGTCGACCAGCTGGTCGAGAAGGCGATGGGCGCCGGCGGCGGCACGTGGATGCCGTCCCAGGACCACGGCTTCATGTACGCCTCGAGCTTCACCGACCCCGACGGCCACGTCTGGGAGGTCATGTGGATGGACCCCGTGACCGTGCAGTGAGTCGTTCGTAGGTGGCGTAGGCCGCTACGCCCGCTACGCTGCATCGGTGCCGCACACCCGCCGCCCCGCCGTCGGCTACCTGACCACCATCGGGGCGGCGGGGCTGTTCGCCGTCAACGGCACCGTCTCCACGCTGGCGCTGCAGGCCGGCGTCCCGCCCACCTGGCTGACGGCGATGCGCTGCGGCGGGGCGGCGGTCGGCCTGCTGGCCGCGCTGGCCCTCGTCGCACCGCAACGGCTGCGGCTGACCTGGCGCGAGGTGCCCTTCCTCGCCGTCTTCGGGGTGGTCGGCGTCGCGATGACCCAGTTCCTCTACTACGTCGCCATCGGCCGGCTGCCCGTCGGGATCGCGCTGGTCTTCGAGATGACCGCACCGGTGGGCATCGCGCTGTGGGTCCGGCTGGTGCGCAAGGAGCCGGTCCGCCCGCGCATCTGGGCGGCGCTCGCGCTGTCGCTGTCGGGGCTGGTCCTCGTCGCCCAGGTGTGGCAGGGCGGTGGCTCGCTGGACCTGCTCGGCGTCGCGGCGGGCCTGGCGGCCGCGGTCTGCCTGGCCACGTACTACCTGATGGGCGAGCGCGGTACGGCCACCCGCGACCCGGTCGCGCTGACCACCTGGACCTTCGTCGCCGCGGCGCTGTTCTGGGCCGTCGTCGCCCCGTTCACGGCGCGGTTCGAGGCCGGCGTGCTGGGGGAGCGGGTGCCGGTCTCGCTCGGCTCGGCGCAGCTGCCGCTGTGGGCCCTCGTGCTGTGGATCGTGGTGCTCGGGGCGATCGTGCCGTTCTGGCTGTCGATCGCCGCCCTTCGCCACCTGCCGCCCACGACCGCCGGGCTGGTGGCCACCGTGGAGCCGGTGTTCGCCTCGATCGTCGCGTGGTTGTGGCTCGAGCAGGTGCTCAGCGGGTGGCAGGTGGCCGGGGGCCTGGTCGTGCTCGGGGGCATCGCGCTGGCCCAGACCGCCCGCACCGCCGCCGCCCGGCCGGCGCCGGCGCCGGCGCCGGTCCCCGAGACGCCGGCGCCCCTCTAGGTCAGCTCACCTGCTGCGCGTCGGCGAGCCGGCCGGCCAGGCGCTCCATGTAGCGGGCCTGGGCAGCGTGGTCCATGCCGACGTACTCCCACGGGTACACCTGCGCGGCCGGCAGCAGCCGGTACGTGGGCTGGCTGGACATCTCCTCGGGCGTCATCGCGCCGCGCAGCGAGTAGAGGATCACGTCGCTGGTGTACTGCGGGACCTGCTCCCAGCTCGCGGTCTGCCAGAAGTAGTCCTCGCCGCCCGGGTCCACGAACTGCACGCCGAGGTCGGCGTAGAGGCGCAGCGACGGGTCGTCGGGCGCCTTGGCCACGTAGAAGCCCTCGTCGGGGTAGGCGGCCACCGGCAGCACGGTCACGCCGGAGGAGGCGGCCTCGGTGAGCGCCGCGGAGGCCTCCTCGTAGTCCCGCCGCGCCGCGGTGACCTCCGCGCTCTCCAGGTCCGCGCCGAGCGACCCGGCGAGCTCGGCCGTGCGCTCGATGACGTCGGCCGCCGAGCCGCGCCAGGCGATCGCCACGACCGGTGCGATCTGCGCGACCTGCTCCTGCTGCTCGAGGGACTCGAAGCCGTAGAGCGGCTGGGTGTCGTCCAGCGTCCCCCCGGAGTCGACCGGGTAGACGGTGGTCACGATGAGGTCGGGGTCGGCGGCGGCCAGCGCCTCGAGGTCGATCTGCCCGTAGCTCTCGCCGACGATCTCGACGCCGGAGAGGTCGCGGCCCTCGAACTGGACGTCGTCGGCGGCCGAGGTCTGGCCGAAGGTGGCCACCGGCTCGATGCCGTGGTTCCAGAGCGACGACGCGACGTCGTTGAGGCCGGCGACCCGATCGGGCCGGCTGTCGAGCTCGACGGTGGTGCCGAGGTCGTCGGTGAACGACCAGCTCCCGGTCGCGGCCTCCGCCCGGTCGTCGGTGCCGGATCCGGCGCACGCGCCGGTGGCGAGCACGGCCGCCAGCGCGAGGGAGGCGCCGAGCGGGCGCGGGGGTCGGACACCAGGGATCTCCCCCGGGTCGGGCAGGGGTTCCCCCTGCGGGCGTACCGAGGTTAGCCTTGCCTTACCCGCGGTCCGCAAGGGCCGTCCCCGAGCCGAGCGGAGACCGGCAGTGACCACGACCGAGGCCCCGACAGCGGTGGTGGCCGAGCTGCCGCAGTGGCTGTTCTTCGAGACCGTCGTCGCCCGGGTGGTGCCGCTGGGCCCCTCCATGGTGCGGATCACGCTGACCGGACCGCGCCTGGGCGGGTTCGGCGTCGCCGGCGACGACCAGCGGGTCAAGCTCGTCCTCGCCCCCGACCCCACCGCGCTCGCCGAGCTCCGGGCCGCCGGCGCCGAGTGGTACCCGGCCTACTGCGCGCTGACCGGGGAGCGGCGCCCGGTCCTGCGCACCTACACCGTGCGCGCGGCCCGGCCCGAGCAGGCCGAGCTCGACCTCGACATCGTCCTGCACGAGGTCTCCGACGGCCACGACGGCCCCGCCGCCACCTGGGCCGCGCAGGCCCGCCCCGGCGACCCGATGGTCCTCATGGGCCCCGACCGGCCCGGCCGCGGCCGCGCCTGGGGCGTGGAGTGGGCGCCCCCCGCCTCGGCCACCTGCCTGCTGCTCGCCGGCGACGAGACCGCGGTGCCCGCCGTCGGCGCGATCCTCGAGTCGCTGCCGCCCGGGCAGCGCGCCGTCGCCGTCCTGGAGGTGCCGCAGGCCGCCGACCTGCAGGACCTGCGGCTGCCCGAGGGCGTGCAGGTGCGCTGGCTGGCCCGCGCCGACCGCCCACGCGGCGAGCTGCTGGTGCCCGCCGTGCACGCCGCGCTGGTCGACCTCGGCGTCTGCGCCGCGCCGGCACCCGCGCCCGAGGACGTCGACCTGGAGACCGAGCCGCTGTGGGAGGTCCCGGAGGACCCCGCCGCGGGGGCCGGCTGCTACGCCTGGCTGGCCGGTGAGGCCGGGGTGGTCAAGCGGCTGCGCCGACACCTGGTCGCCGACCTCGGCGTCGACCGGCGCTCGGTGGCGTTCATGGGCTACTGGCGCGAGGGCCGCGCGGAGAACTAGAGGCAGAGGAAGCTCTCCGCACGTCCTGCGCGCCAGGACGTGCGGAGAGCTTCCTCTGCCTGGTCCTAGCGCCGCAGTCGGCGGACGGGCACGACCATCGGCGACCCGGCCACCGGGTCGGGCACCACGCGCGCCTCGAGGTCGAAGACGTCGGCCAGCAGCTGCTCGGTGAGCACCTCGTGCGGTGTCCCGGAGGCGACCAGGACGCCGTCGCGCATGGCCACCAGCCGCTGCGCGTACCGGGCGGCGAGGTTGAGGTCGTGCAGCACGACGACGACGGTCCGCCCGCGCTCGGCGTGCAGCCGGGCCACGAGCTCCAGGACGTCGATCTGGTGCGACAGGTCCAGGTACGTCGTCGGCTCGTCGAGCAGGATCAGGTCGGTGCCCTGCGCGAGCGCCATGGAGATCCACGCCCGCTGCCGCTGACCGCCGGAGAGCTCGTCCACCGGCCGGTCGGCGAGGTCGCCCATGTCGGTCCAGCTCAGCGCCTCGGCCACGACGGCCTCGTCCTCGGCCGACCACTGCCGCAGCCAGCTCTGGTGCGGGTGCCGCCCGCGGGCCACGAGGTCGGCGACGGTGAGGCCCGCCGGGGCGACCGGCGTCTGCGGCAGCAGGCCGAGCGCGCGGGCGACGTCGCGGGTCGGCGTCCTCTGGATCGCGCGGCCGTCGAGCAGCACCCGGCCGGCCGCCGGGCGCAGCAGCCGGCCCAGCGCGCGCAGCAGGGTGGACTTGCCGCAGCCGTTCGGCCCGACGATCGCCGTGAACGAGCCGTCGGTGAGCGTGAGGTCCAGCCCCTCGACGACGACGCGGTCGTCGTAGGCCAGCCGCAGCCCCTCGGCCGCCAGGCGCACCCGCCCGTCGGAGGTCGGCGCGGACAGCGGGGGAGCGTCGGGGGTGGAGGTCGTCATGCGGGGGTCCGCCTCCCGCGGACGAGCAGCCAGAGCAGGTAGGGGGCGCCGACCGCGGCGGTGAGGATCCCCACCGGCAGCGCCTCGGGCAGGACGGTGCGGGTGAGCAGGTCGGCCCCGGTGACGAGGGCCGCGCCGCACAGCGCGGAGGCCAGCAGCGGTGGCCGCGAGCCCCCGGTCAGCCGGACGGCGACCTGCGGGACGATCAGCGCGACGAAGGCGATCGGCCCGGCCGCGGCCACGGCCGTCGCCACGAGCAGGACGGCCACCACGACGACGGCGCCCTGGGCCCGCGCCACCCGGACGCCGAGACCGCGCGCGGTGTCGTCGCCGAACTGCAGCACACCGAGCACGCGGCCGGCGGCCAGCGCCAGCGGGACGAGCACGGCCAGCGAGAGCAGCAGCGGCTCCGCCTGGTCCCAGGAGCGGGCGTTGAGCGAGCCGGTGATCCACACGTAGGCCGCCGAGGCGTCGTGGATCTGCGCGCCGGTGAGCAGCCAGTCGGTGAGCGCCTGGCCCGCGGACCACAGCGCGATGCCCACCAGCACCAGCCGGAAGCCGTCGAGGCCGGACCGCCAGGCGAGGGTGAACAGCAGCGCGCCGGCTCCCAGCGCGCCGGCCAGCGCCGCGAGCGGTACGCCGAGGCCGCCGAGCAGCTCCCCGGCCGAGGAACCGCCCGACAGCGTGATCGCCGCGACGGCCCCGACCGAGGCGCCCTGCGTGATGCCGAGGACGTCCGGGGAGGCCAGCGGGTTGCGGGCGAAGGTCTGGAACAGCGCCCCGGCCAGGCCGAGAGCCGCCCCCACGAGCACGCCGACGAGGATCCGCGGCGCCCGCAGGTCCAGCACGATGAAGCGCTGGCCCTGCTCCCCGGCGCCGGCCAGCGTGCGCAGCACGTCGCCGACGCCGATCGGGTAGTCGCCGCGGCCCAGGCTCAGCGCGCCGAGCACCACGACGACGGCGGAGGCGACCACCGGCACGACGACGGCGCGCCAGCGGAACCGCGCCGAAACCGGGCCCAGGCGCAGCGTGACCGCACGCCCCGCCGGGCGGCCGCCGGGCTCGGGCGGCGTCGTCTGCCGGACGGTGCTGACGGTGGCGGTCACAGGGTCGCCGTCCGCCGGCGGCGCACCAGCGCCACGAAGAAGGGGCAGCCGACGAGCGCGAGCACGATCCCGACCTGCAGCTCGCCGGGGCGGGCGACCACCCGGCCGAGGACGTCGGCGGTCAGCAGCAGGACCGCGCCGAGCAGGCCGGCGCAGGGCACCAGCCAGCGGTGCGCCGGGCCGGTGAACGCGCGGACGACGTGCGGGGCGACCAGGCCGACGAAGGCGATCGGCCCGCACGCGGCGGTGGCCGCGCCGGCGAGCAGCGTCGTGGCGCCGAGCCCGGTCAGGCGGGCCAGCCAGATCCGCTGGCCCAGGCCGCGGGCGACGTCCTCGCCGAGGCCGAGCAGGTCGAGCGCCGGCGCGTTGAGCAGGGCGAGCACCAGGCCCGCCGCGATGAACGGCGCGACCTGCCAGGCGACGTCGGCACCACGGCCGGCCAGCGCGCCGACCACCCAGAACCGGAAGGCATCGAGGGAGTCGGAGTCGCTGATGAGCATCGTGCGCACCAGCGCGAACAGCAGCGCGCTCAGCGCCGACCCGGCCAGCGCGAGGGTGACCGGCGTGGCCCCGCCCCGTCCGGCCGACCCGAGCACGTAGACGGCGACCGTGCCGGCCAGCGCCCCGGCGAAGGCGAACCAGACGTAGCCGGCCGGGGTGCCGACGCCGAGCAGCACGATGGCCAGGACGACGGCGAAGGAGGCGCCGGCGGTCACGCCGAGCAGGCCGGGGTCGCCGAGCGGGTTGCGGGTGTGCCCCTGGATGAGCGCGCCGGAGACGCCGAGCGCCGCCCCGACCATGAGCCCGAGCGCAGTGCGCGGGACCCGCAGGTCCCAGACGATGACCGCCTCCTCGGTCCGCAGGGAGCGGTCGGTGAGGGCGGTCCACGCGGTGCCCGGGCCCAGCGGGCGGGAGCCGATCGCGATGCTGGCCGCGCACGCGGCCACGACCAGGAGCAGCAGGACGAGCAGGCCGAGCACCCGGCGCCGGGTGCGGACGGTCCGCCCGGCGTGCGCGGCGGTCCCCGGGGTCGCCGCCGGAGCGCGGGTCACGCTGGGGACGGACACCGGGCAGCTCCGGACGGTCGAGGTCAGGCAAGGCTCACCTTATTACCCGGAGCGGGACCGGTCACCCGCCCCGGCTCACCGCTTCGTGCGGCGGCTCCCGCCGTGCCAGTCCTCCTGCACCCCGGCCTCCCCGGGAGCGACGCCCGCCGAGACCAGCTGCGGCCGCTCGCGCAGGCTCCGCTTCAGTTCGGCGAACCCGGGGAAGCGCGCCAGTCCCACCACGTGGTCCCACAGCTCGGCCGCGCGGTCCTCCGGCGGTACCCGGCTGATGACCGGGCCGAAGAAGGCCACGCCCTCCGGCGGCTCGAAGTGCAGGATCGGCGTCCCGACGTCCTTGCCGGTCAGCGCCAGCGCCTCGTCGGTCTCCGCCTGGACGACGGCGTCCCAGCGGTCGTCGTCGAGGGCGGCGGCGAGGTCGGCCGGCAGGCCGGCGCGCTCGAGCACCGGCTCCAGGTAGGCGCGGGTGCCGCGCTCGGCGGCCGTGCCCGGCCGGTCGGGCTCGGTGTCGTGGATCCGCTCGCCGAGACGCTCGTACAGCGTGCCGACCGCCGCGCGGCCGTGCTCCTCCCGCGTGCGGGCGGCGACCCGCAGCAGCCGGAGCCCGGCGGTGTGGCCGGCCTCGTACTCGGGCGGGAAGTGGCTGTCGTAGTCCACGTGCGCGTTGAGCAGCCGCAGCGAGATGAACCGCCAGTCGACGTCGTACTCGCGCTGGGCGGCCACGGTGCGGACCCACCGGCTGGTCAGCCACGCGAAGGGGCACACCGGGTCGAAGTAGAAGTGCAGGTCGGCCATGCAGGGAATGCTGCTCCGCTGCGCGGGCTCCGGCGCCCTGGATCGACGGCGTTCCCCGTGTGTCGCCGGTCCTGCAGCGCCGGCGGTCCGCGAGGATCCCCGGCAACGCCGGAGCGGGAGGTCAGCGGGGGAGCAGGGCCTCGATCGCCGTCCGGACCTCGGGCGCGCCAGGGTCGGTCATCGGGCGGAACCGCGCGACCACCGCGCCGTCGGCGTCGACCAGGAACTTCTCGAAGTTCCACTGCACCGGCCCGGACTCGCCGGCGGCGTCGGGGGCCTCGGTGAGCCGCTGGTAGACCGGGTGCGCGCCGTCCCCGTTCACCTCGACCTTGCCGGTCATCGGGAACGTGACGCCGTAGGTGGCCGAGCAGAACCCGGCGATCTCCTCGGCGGTGCCCGGCTCCTGTCCGGCGAACTGGTTGCACGGGACGCCGACGACGGTGAACCCGCGCGGACCGTACTCCCGCTGCAGCTCCTCGAGCTGGGTGTACTGCGGGGTCAGACCGCACCGGCTGGCCACGTTGACCACCAGGGCTGGACCGCCGCCGGTCAGCGCGCCGAGGGTGGTGTCCTCGCCCTGCAAGGTCGAGACGGGCAGGTCGAGCAGGTCGGTCACGGGGACTCCTCGCAGGCGTAGCCGGTCGACCGCAGCAGCGCGCGGGGTGCCCGGCTCATTCCAGGTCGCTGACGTCGTCGGGCACGTCGACGGCGTACTGGCGCAGCGCGGACAGCGGCACGATCTCCAGCGACCGCTCGTTCGTGGCCGCCAGGACCACCCCGGCGGCGGCACCCGCGCGGTAGGCCTGCAGCCACCGGGTGGCGACGACGCACCAGCGGTCCCCGGGCCGCAGACCCGGGAAGCCGTACTCCGGCCGCGGCGTCGTGAGGTCGTTGCCGAGCTCGCGCTGCAGGGCGAGGAACTCCCGGGAGACGACCGTGCAGACCGTGTGGCTGCCGAGGTCGTCCGGGCCGGTGCGGCAGGACCCGTCCCGGTAGAAGCCGGTCAGCGGCTCGGTGCCGCACGCCTCGAGCGTCCCGCCCAGCACGTTGCGTTCGGTCCTGGGCTCCGGCTCCGTCACGACGGTGATCGTCGCAGGGAGCGGGAGGGCGCGCCCGTCCGCGGACCCGGCCGGCGACGCTGCCGGCCGGGCCCGCGGTACGGGTCAGGCGGTGCCGATCAGGCAGTGCCGGTCAGACCGTGTCCACCCGGCGGCGCCGGCCGGTGAGGGTCAGGCCGCTCCCCAGCGCGAGGGCCAGCAGGGCCGCCCCGAGGGCGGTCGCCGTCTCCGTGCCGGTGTAGGCCAGCTGCCCGGTGTCCCCGGACCGGTCGGACGCCGCCCACGGGCCGCCCGACCAGGACCCCGCCGACATGGACCCCGCCGACATGGACCCCGCCGACATGGACCCCGCCGACATGGACCCGGTCGCGGACGCCGGCCGGACGATGCCGTGACCGAGGCCGTGACCGAGGCCGTGACCGAGGCCGTGACCGGTGCCGTTCCGCGGGCCGTGGCCCGGGGTGCCCGAGCCGTTCCCCGCGCCGTCCTCCGGCGTGCCCGGGTCCTGCGGGCCCTCGGGGTCCGTCGGTTCGGTCGGCTCCGTGGGGTCGGTCGGGTCGGTGGGGTCGGTCGCCGGGGCGCAGTCCCCGACGGCGTCACCGAGCAGGCCGAGGCCCACCCCGCACACCGTCACCGGCACGTCGACGTCGATGCCGCCGTCGGAGCCGTTCCCGGAGCCGGAGCCGCCGGAGCCGCTGCCGGAGGTGGCCGGGGTGCAGTCCCCGGCAGCGTCGCCGAGCAGGCCCAGGCCGTTGCCGCAGACGGTCACGGGGACGTCGACGTCGAGCAGGCCGCCGTCTCCGTCCGAGCCCGTACCGCCGCCGGAGGTCGCCGGGGTGCAGTCCCCGGCGGCGTCGCCGAGCAGGCCGGCGCCGTTCCCGCAGACGGTCACGGGGACGTCGACGTCGAGCACGCCGCCGAGCGGGCCCGCGTCGGTCGGGGCGGGCGCCGGAGCACCGGCCTGGGTGCAGTCCCCGGAGGCGTCGCCGAGCACGCCGGCGCCGTTGCCGCAGACCGTGACGGGCGCGGTCACCGCGCCGTCAGGGGTGGCGGGAGCGGTGCCGCCGGCCTCGGCGTCGCCGAGCACGCCGACCGCGTTGCCGACGACGGTCACCGGCACCACGACGTCGGCCGGCGCGGTGCTGCCGGGCGCGGGCGCGGCCGGCTCCTGGGTGGCGGTGCCGCCGGCGACGGAGGCGTCGTTGCCGCCGATCGTGACGGGCACGGAGACGGTGACCGGGCCCAGGTCGAGGGCGAGGTCCTGGGAGACAGCGGGCAGCTCCACCCCGCCGACCGGGGTGCCGGTGTCGAGGACACCGAGGGCGTTGTCGGCGACGGTGACCGGCACCGTCACGTCGAGGTCGTCGGAGGCGGCGGCGACACCGGTGCCGAGGGCCACGAGGCCGCCGGTCATCAGTGCCACGCGCAGGGCGCGGTTGGCCCAGGTGTGCATGGGAGTTCTCCTGACTGGGGTGAGGACCGCGGTCCCGGACGGGACGGCGGGGCGTGCGCTGCGACCGGCTCGGGGAGCCGGGAGCGCGTTCCTCAGTCGGGGGAGCTGGCGGGGTCGACCGGGTCGCCGGCGGCGGCGTCCCGGGCCTCGGCGGAGGCGGCCTGCGCCGCCGCCTGCGGCGCGACGGGAACGGTCGTGCCGAGGTCGTAGGGGAGCTGGTCGCGGTCGGAGCCGGCACCGCCGGCCGCGGTGCCCGCGGACGCCGGGACGGCCGGCACCACCGGGACGGCCGGCGCGAGCGGCGCGGCCGGGACCACGGGGGACGGGACGGCGACGGGCGAGCCGGCGTCGTCCCGGGCGGTGCCGGTGCCCTCGGTGGAGCGGACCGGCGCCTGGCCGTCCCGCAGGTCCGCGGGGTCGGCGGTGACCGCCACCGGGGCGTACGGCGCCGTGGCGTCGGGGGTGGCGACCGCGGCGACGTCGACGCCGTCGAGAGCAGGCGTCAGCACGCCGGCGACCGGCGGGAGGGCGTCGGTCACCGGGGGGAGCTCACCGGTGACCGGGTCCAGGACGTCGGTGACGGGGGTCAGCGTGTCCGTGACCGGGGTCAGGGCCTCGGTGACCGGCGTCAGGGCGTCCGTGACGGGGGACAGCACCTCCGTCACGGGGGTGACGACAGGAGCGACGGCGTCCGTCACCGGGGCGACGACGCGGCCGACGGGTGCGACGACGTCGCGCAGCGGTGCCGTCACCGGCGCGACCGCCTCGGCCACCGGCGTCACCAACGGCGCGACGGTCTGGGCCACGGGCGAGACGACGGGCTGGACGACGGGCTGGACGACGGGCGGGACGACCGCTTCCACGACCTGCCCCACCGGTGCGGTGACCGTCCCGAGCAGGCCGCCGGGCGGCGGCTCGTCGGCCGAGGCGGTGGACGCGCCGGCCAGCCAGACCCCGGCACCGATCCCGGCGAGGACGAGGGTCCGTCCCCTCCACCGGGCCAGGCGGGCGCGACGGCCAGGCGGCACAGGACGCTCGGTCATCGCACCTCCCCCTGGTGTCGTCCGACATGGTGCTCACTCATTGGAGCCGGTCGGTCACGGAGGGCGCCAGCTGGACCCGGTCGCCTGATGGGGTGGACCGGCATACCGAACGGTCACGTTCGGTGAGTGGCAGGACAGCCGTGCCGCCGCCACGGGGGCAGTGGCAGGGTGCTGCCGTGACCGCTGACACCTCTCCCGCGCCGGTGCTCTGGCAGCCCACCCAGGAGGGCCGGGAGGCGACCCGGCTCGCCGCCTTCGCCCGCGAGGTGGCCGCCCGACGCGGGCTCGACCTGGACCCGACCGACTACGACGCGATCTGGCGCTGGTCGGTCGACCACCTCGACCAGTTCTGGGCCGACGTCGCCGTGTGGTCGGGTGTCCTCCCCGAGCGCGTCCCCGACGACCGCGTCCTCACCCGGCGCGGGATGCCCGGCGCCGAGTGGTTCCCGGACGCGACGGTCAACTACGCCGAGCAGGCCCTGCGGCACGCCACGGACGAGCACCCGGCACTGATCGCCGTCGCCGAGGACGCCGAACCGGTCGAGGTCTCCTGGGCCGAGCTGCGCGCGCAGGTGGGCGCCTTCGCGGCGACCCTGCGCCGGCTTGGCGTGCAGCGCGGGGACCGCGTCGCCGCGTACCTCCCCAACGTCCCGGAGGCGGTGGTCGCCTTCCTCGGCGCCGCGTCGATCGGCGCGGTGTGGTCCTCCTGCGCGCCGGACTTCGGCACCCGCGCGGTGCTCGACCGCTTCGCCCAGATCGAGCCCACCGTGCTGGTCGCCGTCGACGGGTACCGGTTCAACGGGAAGGCCCACGACCGGCGGGAGGTCGTCGGCGAGCTGCGGGCCGCCCTGCCCACCGTGCGGACGACGATCTCCGTGCCCCGGCTGTTCCCCGACGAGGTGCCCCAGGGGGCACTGGGCTGGGCCGAGGCCGTCGCCGACCGGCAGGACCCGGTGTTCGAGGCGCTGCCGTTCGAGCACCCGCTGTGGATCGTCTACTCGTCGGGCACCACCGGGCTGCCCAAGGGGATCGTGCACGGCCATGGCGGCGTGGCCCTCGAGGAGCACAAGCAGCTGGGCCTGCACGGCGACGTCGGCCCCGGCGACCGCTTCTACTGGTACGCCTCCACCGCCTGGATCATGTGGAACATCGCCACCTCGGCGCTGCTGCGCGGCGCGACCGTGGTGGTCCACGACGGCGCACCGGCGTACCCCTCGGTGGACGCGCAGTTCGCCCTCGCCGCGCGCACGGGGATCACCTACCTGGGCACCAGCGCCGGGTACCTCATCGCCTGCGAGAAGGCGGGCATCCGGCCGGGGGAGACGCACGACCTGTCGGCGCTGCGGGTCATCGGGTCCACCGGCTCACCGCTGCCCGCGTCGGCGTTCCACTGGGTCTACGACGCCGTGGGCGGCGACGTCTTCCTCAGCTCGGCGTCCGGCGGCACCGACGTCGCCACCGGCTTCATCGGCAGCACGCTGCTGCTCCCGGTGACCGCCGGCGAGCTGCAGCGTCCGATGCTCGGCGTCGCGGCGGCGGCGTGGAACGAGGACGGCGAGCCGGTGGTGGGCGAGCTCGGCGAGCTGGTGATCACCGAGCCGATGCCGTCGATGCCGCTGTACTTCTGGAACGACCCCGACGGCACCCGCTACCGCGAGGCCTACTTCGAGCCCTGGCCGGGCGTTTGGCGGCACGGCGACTGGATGGAGGTCACCGAGCGCGGCACCTGCGTCATCACCGGCCGCTCGGACTCGACCCTCAACCGCGGCGGCGTGCGCATGGGCACCGCCGACATCTACGCCGCCGTCGAGTCCTTCCCGGAGATCGCCGACTGCGTCGTCCTCGGCGTCGAGCAGCGCGACGGCGGCTACTGGATGCCGCTGTTCGTGCAGATGGCGCCCGGCGCGGAGCTCACCGACGAGCTCACCGGCCGGATCCGCGCCGCCATCCGCAGCTCCGCCAGCCCGCGGCACGTCCCCGACGAGGTCCTCGTCGCGCCCGGCGTCCCGCACACCCGGACCGGCAAGCGGCTGGAGGTCCCGCTGAAGCGGCTGTTCCAGGGCGTTCCGCCGGAGAAGGCGGTCAACCCCGGGGCCGTCGACGACGCGTCGCTGGTCGAGCACTACGTCGCGCTGGCCCGGGAGCGCGGGGTCCGCTAGGTGGACTGAGCACGGACGTCGGTGACGTCCACCGCAGCGCGGTGCACCGGGCGCCGTCCGGAGTCCGGGTCGGTGCTCAACCTCGTCCCCGGACGTGCCGATCCCATTCGAGTCGCACAGCCGGCCGGGTCCGCAACCACGCGGTCGGCGGAGGAGCGCCACACCGAGTGGGGGACGAAGACGTGAGAACCGAGGTCGAGCGGTCACCCGCGGCCGTCGAGGAGGTCGCGCGGGTGCGCGCCGTCGAGGACCTGGGTCTGATCGGTGCCGGCCCCGAGGAGCGGTTCGACCGGATCACGCGGCTGGCGCAGCAGGTGTTCGGGGTCGGGGCGGCTGCCGTGACCCTGATCGACGGGAGGACGCAGCACCACAAGTCCCAGTACGGCCGGGCGCTGGAGGACGGCCCGCGCGCGACCGGTTTCTGCGACCACACCATCCGGAACGAGGGGATCCTCGTCGTCGAGGACGCGACCGCCGACGAGCGGTTCAGCGACTTCCCCTCGGTCACCAGCGGCCAGATCCGCTTCTATGCCGGGTACCCGCTCGAGGCACCGGGCGGCCACCGGGTGGGCGCGCTCTGCGTGGTGCACGACCGGCCCCGCGACTTCACCGACGCCGACCGCCGGATGCTCGCCGAGCTCGCCTCCTGGGCGCAGCGCGAGATCGACCGGGCCGAGGAGCTGGACCGGGCGGGGGACGTGCAACGCGCTCTCCTGCCGCGGGAGACCCTGCGCCTGCCCGGGTACGACATCGCCGGCCTGTGCCTGCAGTCCGGTGCCGTGGGCGGCGACTTCTTCGACTGGTACACGGCATCGGACGGCGAGGTGGGTCTCACCGTCGGTGACGTCATGGGCAAGGGTCTGCAGGCAGCGATCCTGATGGCCACGGTCCGTGCCGTGATGCGGGCCGGTAGCCGGGTCGCACGGCCCGCGGAGGCGATCGCCGCGGCCGCCGCGGCCCTGCACGACGACCTGTGGCGCACCGACACCCTGGTCACCCTCTGCCACGCCCGGCTGCGCCCGGCCGACGGGCTCCTGCGCCTGGCCGACGCCGGGCACGGCCTGACGCTGATGGTGCGGGCGGACGGCTCCGTCGAGCGGACGGGGCGGGGCGGGGTGCCGCTGGGCTGGCCGTACGACGCGGAGTGGCCCGAGCACACCCTGCGTCTGGAGCCGGGCGACGGCGTCGTGATCTTCAGCGACGGGGTCCTCGAGCTCTACGGCGGCGCGCAGGCCGCCTTCCGGGAGGTCGCCGCCGTGGCCCGCACCGCCGGGACCGCCGACGAGCTCGTCGCCCACCTCGGCGCCCTCGCCGGCGCCCTCGCCGTGCTGCCTGACGACGTCACCGTGGTCGCGGTCCGGCGGACGGCGTGAGCACGGCGGCGGCCGCGGCCGCCGTCCAGGTCTCGGCGGCCCGCGCGCGGTGGATCCGCGTCCTGGTCGTCCTCACCCTGGTCAGCGGCACCAACTACGTGGTGTGGCGCTGGCTCGACTCGATCAACTGGGCGGCCTGGTGGCTGGCTGTGCCGCTCGTGCTCGCCGAGACCTACAGCCTCGTCGACGCCTATCTCTTCGGCGCCACCGTGTGGCGGCTGCGCCGCCGGGGCGAGCCGCCGCGGGCGCCGGCCGGGGCGACGGTCGACGTCCTGATCACCACCTACGACGAACCGGTCGACCTGGTGATGCGGACCGCGCGAGCGGCCCAGGCCATCCGCGGTCGCCACCGCACCTGGGTGCTCGACGACGGCGACCGCGCGGGCATGCGCTCGGCCGCCGAGGCGGCGGGCCTCGGGTACCTGACCCGCAGCGCCGACTGGTCCGGTCGGCCCCGGCACGCGAAGGCGGGCAACCTCAACAACGCCCTCCTCGCGACGGACGGTGAGTTCCTGCTGGTCCTCGATGCCGACCAGGTGCCCGACCCCGCCATCCTGGAGCGCACGCTGGGCTACTTCGACGACCCGCGCGTCGCGTTCGTCCAGACCCCGCAGTGGTTCTCCAACGTCGGCGCGGCCGATCCGCTCGGCAGCCAGGCGTCGCTGTTCTACGGCCCCATCCAGATGGGCAAGGACGGCTGGGACGCCGCGTACTTCTGCGGGTCCAACGCCGTGCTGCGCCGCGACGCCCTCATGCAGCTGGGCGTCGTCGGCTACGTGCGGGACGTCGAGCAGGCGATCCGGGTGGCCCTGCGGCGCGCCGGCGCGATCCTCGCCGTCGCCCGCAGGGAGGCGCGATCCAGCGCGCCGGCGCTGGCCGCCCTCGACCGGGTCTCCGCCGCGGTCGGTACGGCTCGGGCCGCACTGGCCGGCGGGCAGCCGGTCTCGGAGGTCACCTACCGCTTCCAGCGGGAGGTCGACGAGGCCGGCCGGGAGGTCGTCGCCGCCGACACCGCGGGCCTGCAGGCGGACCTGGCGGTCATCGCGTCGCTCGAGCCCCGGCCGGAGTGCCCGTCGCCCGGCGTCACCCTCGTCGAGCCCACGGCGCAATGGGACCTGCAGCAGCTGGATTGCCGGGAGTGGTCGCCGCTGACCGCGCTCGAGTCGGTCAGGGCCCTGGTCGCCGCCGTCGACGTCGACCTCGCCGACGAGGCGCAGCCGCTGATGCCGATGGCGACCATCTCCGTCACCGAGGACATGGCGACGGCGATGCGGCTGCACCGGCTGGGCTGGCGGTCGGTCTATCACCACCAGGTCCTCGCCCGGGGACTGGCGCCCGAGGACCTGCGGTCGATGCTGCACCAACGGCTGCGCTGGTCGCAGGGCACGCTGCAGGTGATGCTGCGGGAGAACCCGCTGGTCCAGCGCGGCCTCCACTGGGGTCAGCGGCTCATGTACCTCGCGACCATGTGGAGCTATCTCTCCGGCTTCGCGACCCTGGTCTACCTCGCCGCGCCCGTCGCCTACCTGGTCCTCGGGGTCCGGCCGGTGGACACCTTCGGGGAGGACTTCCTCGTCCGGCTGCTGCCGTTCCTGGTGGTCAACCAGGTCCTGGGGCTGGTCGTGGGCTGGAGGCTGGGCACCTGGCGCGGCCAGCAGTACAACCTGGCCCTCTTCCCGCTGTGGATCCGGGCGTGCGCCACCGCCGCGGGCAACGTCTGGTTCGGCCGCAGCCTGGGGTTCGTGGTCACGCCCAAGACGGCTCAAGGGGACGGCCGTCCGCCGTGGTCGCTCATCCGACCGCAGCTCATGGCGATGGGAGTGCTCGTCGTCGCTGCCATCATCGGCGTGACGCGGGAGGTCCTGGGGGTGGCGCCCACGCCGGAGGGGACCTGGGTCAACCTGGCCTGGGTCGGATACGACCTGCTGATGCTGAGCATCGTCCTGCGGGCGGTGCACTACCGCGGCCCGCGGGCCGAGAGGGAGACGACGTGACCGAGGTGCAGGCCGGGGAGCGCCCGGACGTGGCGGTGCTGCGCATCGAGGGCCGGCTGACCATGGTCAACGCGCCGGCCCTGCGCGCATCGGTCGGCGAGGCCGTCGAGGCGGGGCGGACGACGGTGGTCATCGACCTCGCGGCGTGCACGTTCATGGACTCGTCGGGCCTCGGCGCCATCGTCGGTGGCCTCAAGGCGGCCCGCCAGGCCGGTGGCGACCTGCGGATCGCCCGACTGACGCCACAGGTCCGCACCGTCCTGGAGCTCACCAACCTCGACCGGGTGCTGCGTCCCCACGACACCGTGGAGGCGGCCCTCGATGGCGGCTGACCTGGGCTACCGGCTGACGACTCCGGCGGTGCCCCAGAGCCTCGACCTGGTGCACGAGTTGCTGGAGAGCGCCTGGGCGGGTCATCCCGACGTCGCGGTGGAGGACCGGATGCGGTTCGAGATCGCGCTGACCGAGGTCGCCGGGAACATCATGGAGCACGCCGCCGGAGGGGAGGTGCTGGACCTGACCCTCCTGGTCCGGGTCCTCGAACCGCGACTGGAGGCCAGGTTCGAGGACTCCGGTCCGCAGGCCGGCGTCGACCTGGAGTCGGCCACCCTGCCGGACGACCTGGCCGAGTCCGGTCGCGGCCTGGCACTGGCCCGCCGGGCGGTCGAGGAGGTCGCCTACTGGCGGGAGGGCGCGACCAACCACTGGCGGATCGTCCGGGTCCGCTCGCCGCGCTAGGCGCGCAACGGCCCGCGCAGCACCGCCCACTGCAGCAGGATGATCGTCTTGGCGTCGGCGATCCGTCCGTCGTCGACCATGACCAGTGCCTCGTCGACGTCGAGCTCGAGCACCTCGATGTCCTCGCCCTCCTCGGCGAGCCCGCCACCCGCCGACACCCGGTCGGCCGGCGTGTAGGGGGCGGCGAAGCAGACGACCCGCTCGGTCACAGACCCCGGGCTGGTGAAGACGTCGAACACACGGGTCACCTCGCCGACGACGACGCCGAGCTCCTCCTCGGCCTCCCGCCGGACCGCCGTCTCGGCGTCCTGCTCGTCGAGCAGCCCGGCGGCGGTCTCGACGAGCATCCCGTCGGGGGAGCCGTTGACGTAGGCGGGGAACCGGAACTGGCGGGTGAGTAGCACCGTGCGGCGGGCGACGTCGTAGGGCAGCAGCGTGGCGCCGTTGCCGCGGTCGTAGGTCTCGCGCTGCTCGGTGGTCCAGGAGCCGTCGCGGCGACGCTGGTCGAACGTCGTCCGGCGCAGCACGTGCCAGCCGGCGGCCAGCAGCTCCACGTCGCGGACGACGATGCCCGGGTTGCCGGTGAGGTCCCGACCCGCCCGGTCCAGGCGGGTCCGGCCCCGGTGGTCGGGGACGTCGACGCCCGGGATGCCCACGGCGGTCACCGGGTCACCGCCGGCACCTGGTCGACGGCGGTGTAGACCGTAGCGCCGCGGGCCCGTGCCAGCTCGACCATCTCGTCGGACCCGGCCGAGGCGCCGGGCAGCCGCAGCACGGCGTCGACCCGGGCGACCAGCCGGCGGCCCATCGGGTGGAACACCTCGTCGAAGGCGGCGTCGCCCACCCGGGTCGACCCGGCGAGCTCGGCCAGCGGCAGGGCCAGGTCCTCCCCGTTGACGGCGAGGTGCCCGGCGCGGAACAGCTCCAGGCAGGCGAGCTGGATCGCCCGGTGGTTGGCCGCGATCTTCTCCGGGTCGTCGCCGGTGCCGCCCCGGTAGGGGCCGGCGACCAGGATCATCAGGGGTTCGTTCACGAGAGCACGACCTCCACGCCGGCGTCGTCGAGTGCGGCGAGGGTCTCCTGCGCCGCGGGGGTGAGCTGGGGGTCGCGGGCGCTGGCGTCCGTGACCAGGCGGCCGACCGCGTCCAGCGGGGCGACCGAGGCGAAGGCCCGCACGCCGAGCTTCGAGGCGTCGGCCACGACGAGGGTGCTGCGGGCCTGCTGCAGCCCGACCTGCTTGACCGCGGCGTCCTCGAGCGTGAACTCCGACCAGCCGGCCGCGGCGTTGACCGCCCCGATCGACATGACGAAGACGTCGAAGGTGAGCTGGCGCAGCACCGCGGCGGTCAGGGGCCCGGCCAGGCTGCGCTCGCCCGGGCGGGACTCCCCGCCGACGACGAGCAGCCGGATCCCGGGCCGGTCGGCCAGCACGTCGGCCACCGGCAGGCTCACGACGGCGGCGGTGAACGGACCGTCCCCGGCGGCGGCGCGGTCGGCCAGGGCGCGCGCGACGTGCACCGTCGTCGTCCCGGCGTCGACAAGCACGGTCGCGCCGTGCTCGACGAGGGCGGCGGTCGCCCGGCCGATCCGCTCCTTGAGGCCGGCCTGCCAGTCGGCGCGGGCGGCGAAGCCCGCGGAGCTCTCGGGACCGGCGACGGCGACGGCGCCGCCGCGCACCCGCTCGACCAGCCCGCGGGCCTGCAGGGCGTCGAGGTCGCGGCGGACGGTCATCTCGGACACGCCGAGGCGGGCGGCGAGGTCGGGGAGCGAGGCCCGGCCGGCGTTGCGCACCAGCCGCAGCGTCACGTCGAGTCGGTCGGGGACGGCCATGGCGGCAGTTCTACCAGCAACGTGTGAGATATGTGAAGTACGTGTGCGCTCGACGGGGCCGACCGTGCGCTCGGTCACGGTCGGCGCCCGCGCCGTGCGGAGCCCCGGAGGGGGTAGCAAGGTGGACCGGGGCCGCCCACCGACCCCGGAGAGAGGCCCCGCGACGATGACGTCGAGCCAGGAGCGCCCCACCGAGCTGCTCGAGCCCCAGCCGCCGGCGGTGCTGCCGCCGTGGCACACGTCCGAGCGCGAGGCGCTGCAGCAGCAGGCCCGCCGGTTCGCCACTGACGAGGTGCTGCCGGTCGCGAACGAGCTCGATCCGCAGAAGGGGCTGCTTCCGGAGTCGCTGCTGGCCCGCATGGCCGAGCTCGGCTACTTCGGGATCACCGTGCCGGCCGAGCACGGCGGGATGGGTCTGGGCGTCTTCGAGTACTGCATGGTCTCCGAGGAGCTGGCCCGCGCCTGGATGAGCAGCGCCAGCATCCTGGCCCGCTCGCAGGGCCTCGGGACGGCGGTGGCCGACGCCACCCGGCGCGAGGAGCTGCTGCGCCGCAGCGCGAAGGGCGAGTGGATCGGCGCCATCGCGCTGTCCGAGCCCGACGCCGGCTCCGACCTCGCCGGCGTCTCCACCAGGGCCGTGCTCGACGGCGACGAGTGGGTGGTCACCGGGCACAAGCGCTGGTGCGGCAACGCCGAGGCCGCGGACTTCATCCAGGTGCTGGTCCGCGAGCGCGACCCCGAGCCGGGGGAGTCCCGGTCGAAGGGGCTGGTCAACCTGCTGCTGGAGAAGGAGCGCGGCTCCTTCCCGTCCGGGCTCACCGGCACGCCGATCGACAAGATCGGTTACCACGGCTTCCTCACCTGGGACCTCGTCTTCGACGACGTCCGGATCCCCCGGGCCAACGTGGTCGACGAGGCGGCGGCCAGCGACGAGCAGGGCGAGGCCGCCAAGCGCGCGGGGTTCGCGGCAGCGCAGGAGTTCCTGAACACCGCGCGGGTGCACACCGCCGCCCGCGCCGTCGGCCTGGCCCGGGCCGCGCTCGAGGACTCGGTGGTCTACCTGCAGGAGCGCGAGCAGTTCGGCCACCCGATCGGCGACTTCCAGGCGCTGCGCTTCGCCGTCGCCGAGATGGCCTCGCAGATCGAGCAGTCGCGCGCCTTCTACCGGCAGGTGGCCCACCTGATCGACCTGGGCGTGCGCTGCGAGCGCGAGGCCTCGATGGTCAAGCTCGAGGCCACCGAGATGGCGGTGCGGGTGACCAACCAGGCCATGCAGCTGCACGGCGGCAACGGCTACACCACCGAGCGGCAGGTGGAGCGGCACTGGCGCGACGCCCGGCTGACCACGATCCTCGAGGGCACCAGCGAGATCCAGAAGCGGATCATCAGCGACCGCATGCTGCCCCGCTCGCCCCTGACGTAGCACTCCCGTGGCGGGTCGTGCTCTGCCCACACCCGTGGGCAGAGCACGACCGAGCTCGGGACCGTTCAGGCTGTGGCGACGACGGCCTCGTCGGCGTGCCCGACGTGCCCGAGCTCCCGCCAGACCAGCACGAGCAGCACCGCCGAGCCGACGAAGGCGAACCAGAACGGGCCGCTGACGCCCCAGACCCGGGCCACGACGCCGCCGACGGCCTGGCCGGCCAGGATGCCGCCGAAGACGCCCATCGCGTAGAGGCTCCCGACCCGGCCCTGCAGGGCGGCCGGCACCGCACGCATCCGCACCGTGCGCGACGTCGTCCCCCAGACGAAGGCGTGCGCGCCGAAGGCGAACAGCACCGCCGCGGCCACCCAGGGCGTGGTGGTCAGCGCCAGGGCGGCGTGCACCAGCGTCTCGATGGTCAGGCCCACCCGCATGAGCGTCGCCATGCCGACGTGCCGCTCGAGCCAGTCGTAGGACGCCGTCCCGACGATGCCGCCCAGGGCCCCGACCGTGGTGAGCAGGCCGAAGCCCGCCGCGCCGAGGCCCAGCCGCTGGTCGGCGTACAGCACGAGCACCGACCAGGCCGCGCCGTAGGTGACGTTGAACAGCACGATCGTGAGCGTCAGCGTCCGTACCGCCGCGTTGCCCCAGGTCCAGCGCAGCCCCTCGGCGATGTCCCGGCCGACGCGGGCCCGCTGCGCCGGGCGCTCCGGCCGGGGGACCCGCATGCGCCCGACGAGCACCGCGCCCAGCGCCACGAGCACCGCCTGCGCCAGGAACGGCCAGGCGGCGCCGGCCAGGAACAGCACGCCGCCGACGGCGGGACCGGCGAGCTGGTTCATCGTCAGCGTGCCCGCGGTCAGGCGGGCGTTGCCGATGCCCAGGTCGGCGCGGTCGACGACCATCGGCAGCAGGGTGCCGGCCGCGGTGTCGGCGAAGACCTCCGCGGTGCCGAGGACGAACAGTGCGGCCAGCACCGGCACCAGCCCGACGTCGGTGGTGAACAGCGCGGTGGCCAGGACGGCGAGCACCCCGGCCCGGGCCAGGTCCACGGCCACGACGAGCGCGCGGCGGTCCACCCGGTCGGCCAGGACGCCGGCGTGCAGGCCGAACAGCAGCCACGGCAGCTGCTGCAGCAGGGCGCCGAGGGCGACCAGCAGCGGGTCCTGCGTGCGCGCGGCCACCAGCAGCGGCCCGGCCGCCAGCGCCACGCCGTCGCCGAGGTTGCTCACCCAGGACGACGCCATCAGCCAGCGGAACGCCGTCCCCATCCGGGCGGGGAGCACCGCCTCGACCACCCGGCCCACGAGGAGGGGACCCTAGGCGGCCGCCCCGCCGGGAGCCACCGGGATCCGACCGTTCCTGCGGTGTCCGCGTAAACCGGCTGCTCCTGTCGCCCCCGTCGGCGAGCATGGGCCCGACGGCGCAGACGGTGCGCCGCCGCCCCCGAGGAGGAACCCCATGGCCGGCCTGCCGCGCGCGCTCGCGCCCCTGCGGCACCGCTCCTACCGCGTGCTGGCCACCTCGATGGGGCTCTCGCTGCTGGCCCAGGGGCTGTGGACGGTCGCGCTGGTCTGGCAGGTGGTCGACCTCGGCGGCGGGCCGGGTGCCCTGTCGCTGGCCACCGCACTGTCGGCCGGCGGCATGCTGGCCAGCACCCTGCTCGGCGGCGCCCTGGCCGACCGCGTCCCGCAGCGCCGGATCCTGCTCGGCGTCGCGCTGCTGCAGACGGCGGCGGTCGGGCTGGTCGCCGTCCTCTCGCTGGCCGGCGCGCTCGCCCTCGGGCCGCTGGCCGCCGCCGGGCTGGCCCAGGGGATCGCGATGGGGCTGTACTACCCGGCCTACTCCGCGCTGGTCCCGGGCCTGCTGCCGGCCGGGGACCTGCTGGCGGCCAACGGCCTCGAGGGCGTCGTCCGCCCGGGGCTGGCGATGGCGGCCGGTCCCGCGGCCGGCGGCCTGCTGGTCGCCGCGTTCTCCCCGGGCGCCGCGCTGCTGGCCACGGCGCTGACCTCCGCCGCCGCGGCGGCCTGCGTCGCCGCGCTGCCCAGCACCCCGGTGCGCCGCGACGACGTCGGGGCCGGCCTGTTCGCCGACGTCCGCGAGGGCGTCGCCTACATGGTCCGGACGCCGTGGCTGCTGGCCACGCTGCTGTTCGCCTCGCTCATGGTGCTGGTGCTCATGGGCCCCTTCGAGGTGCTGGTGCCCTTCGCCGTGCGCGACCGGGCCGGCGGCGGGCCGTCGGAGCACGCGCTGGTGCTGGCCGCGTTCGGCATCGGCGGCGCCGTCGGGTCGGCCGTCGTCGCCTCGTACCGGCTGCCGCGGCGCTACCTCACGGTGATGAACCTGATGTGGGGGCTGGGCTGCGTGCCGATGGTCGTCTTCGGCTGGACCTCGCAGCTGTGGGTCATGATCGCCGCGGCCGGGGTGCTCGGTGCGGCGTTCGAGGCCGGCACCGTCATCTGGGGCACGCTGCTGCAGCGGCGGGTGCCCCCGGCGCTGCTCGGCCGCGTCTCCAGCCTCGACTTCTTCGTGTCGCTGGCGTTCATGCCGCTGTCCATGGCGCTGGCCGGCCCGGTCAGCGGGGTGGTCGGGCTGACCGGCACCTTCCTGCTGGCCGGCCTCGTGCCGCCGGTGCTCGCGCTGGTCGCCGTCGTGGCCTGGCGGCTGCCCGCCGACGAGATCGCCCACCCCCTCGACGTCCCCGCCGAGGAGGCGTCCGCTCCCGAGGTGGTCAGCGCGCGGATCTGACGAAGGACCCCGTCCTCCCACCCCTCGCAGGCTCGGCGCGGGACCCGGGACGGGGCCGGACGGCATCACGACGGGCGCAGGACTCTGGCCTCCCAGGGGCGGAGGACCGTGGGGTCGTCCTCGGGCAGGTTGCCGAGGACGACCCCGGCGCCGACCGCCTCGGGCAGCAGCTCGGCCAGCGGCTGCGGCGTCGGGCCGAGGTTGCAGACGACGAGCAGCGTGTCGCCGTCGAGGCTGCGGGTGAACGCGTACACGTCCTCGTGCTCGGGCAGCAGCATCGAGAAGTCGCCCGTCGCCACCACGGGGTCCTCGTGCCGCAGCGCGATCAGCCGCCGGTGGTGGGTGAACACCGAGGTGGGGTCCGCGCGCTGGGCGGCGGCGTTCCACTCGGCGGCGTCGGGGTTGACCGCGATCCACGGCGTCCCGGTGGTGAAGCCGGCGTGCGGGGAGCCGTCCCACTGCACCGGCGTGCGCGCGTTGTCCCGGCTCATCCGGCGCATCGCGGCGAGCACCTCGGCCGGGTCGGCGCCGTGCGCGACCGCCTGCACGTGGTGGTTGAGCGACTCGACGTCGCGGAACTCCTCGAGCGCACGGAACGGGAAGTTGGCCATCCCGATCTCCTCGCCCTGGTAGACGTACGGCGTCCCCCGGTGCAGGTGCAGCAGCGTCGCCAGGCAGGTCGCCGAGTCGCGACGGAACCGCGGCGAGTCGTCGCCGAACCGGGACACCGCGCGCGGCTGGTCGTGGTTGTCCCAGTAGAGGGAGTTCCACCCGACGTCGGCCAGGCCCGCCTGCCAGCGCCCGAAGGACGACTTGAGGTCGCGCATCCGCAGCGGCCGCGGGTGCCACTTGTCGCCGTCGAAGTCCAGGCCGACGTGCTCGAACTGGAACACCATGTCCACCTCGGCCCGCGCCGGGTCGGTGTAGAGGCGGGCCTGCTCGGGGGTGACGCCGGGCATCTCGCCCACCAGCAGCAGCTGGTCGGGGTGGCCGGCGAAGACCTCGCGGTGCATCTCCTGCAGGTACTCGTGGATGCGCGGGCCGTTGTAGAAGTACGGCGTCCCGTCGCCGTAGGGGAGGCCGGGCAGCTGGGGCCCGTCGTGCAGGCGGCCGTCCGGGCCGACGTCCTTGCTGATCATGTTGATGACGTCCATGCGGAAGCCGTCGACCCCGCGGTCGAGCCACCACCGCATCATCGCGTACACCGCCCGGCGGACCTCCGGGTTCTCCCAGTTCAGGTCCGGCTGCTTCCACGCGAACAGGTGCAGGTAGTACTCGCCGCTGGCCTCGTCGTACTGCCACGTCGAGCCGGAGAAGTGCGAGTGCCAGTTGGTCGGCTCGGCCCCGGGCTGCCCTGCCGCCATGCCCTCCCGCGGCGGCCGCCACCAGTACCAGTCGCGCTTGGGGGAGTCCTTCGACGAGCGGGACTCGACGAACCAGGGGTGCTCGTCGCTGGTGTGGTTGACCACCAGGTCCATGAGCAGCCTGATCCCGCGCGCGTGCAGCGCGGCGACCAGCTCGTCGAACTGCTCCAGGGTGCCGAACAACGGGTCGATGCCCTGGTAGTCGCTGATGTCGTAGCCGTTGTCGGCCTGCGGCGAGGGGTACACCGGCGAGAGCCAGACGACGTCGACGCCGAGGTCGGCGAGGTGGTCGATGCGCTGCAGGATCCCGCCGAGGTCGCCGACCCCGTCGCCGTCGGAGTCCTGGAACGAGCGCGGATAGACCTGGTAGACGACGGCGCGGGTCCACCACGGGGGCTGCTCGACGGTCACCGGGCCAGCCCAGCACGACCGCTGCCGCCGCGCACCCGTTCAGCCCGGGGTCGTGTGGTGCACCGCCTCGACGTTGTTGCCGTCGGGGTCGCGGAAGAAGGCGCCGTAGTAGCCGGGGTGGTACTCCGGCCACACCCGTGGCTCGTGCAGCACCGGGGCGCCGAGCTCCCTGACCAGTGCGAAGACCTCGTCGACGGCGGAGCGCGAGGGGACCCTCAGCGCCAGGTGGACGGGCCGCTCGGTGCCCTCGGTGAGCGGGCCCAGCCAGAGCTCGGGATGGCCGTCGGGCCCGCCCATCCCCACGACCGGGCCTCCCGGGGTCCCGAACCGCATGATCTCGTGCAGGCCGGCAGGGGCGAAGGCGGTCGTGTAGAACGCCGCGGCCGCCGGGACGTCGGCGACCTGCAGCGCCAGGTGGTCGATCACGCCGCGGGACCGTAGCCCGATCGGCGACCCCGTGGAACCGCTGTTTGGATGGAGCGGACGAGCCGGGACCCGGCCCGGCACCCGATCCGAGGAGAACCGATGGCCGAGCTGAGCCGCCCCGACGTCGAGCCCCCCACCGGGCCGGCACCCGCCGACCTGGTGATCGAGGACCTCGTGGTGGGCGAGGGCCAGGAGGCCAAGGCCGGCGACCTGGTCAGCGCCCACTACGTCGGCGTCACCCACGACGGCGGCGAGCAGTTCGACGCCTCCTGGGACCGCGGCGACCCGCTGGAGTTCCGCCTGGGCGTCGGCATGGTCATCCAGGGCTGGGACGAGGGCATCCAGGGCATGCGCGTGGGCGGCCGCCGCCGGCTGACCATCCCGGCGCACAAGGCCTACGGCGACCGCGGCGCCGGTGGCGTCATCCAGCCGGGCGCGACGCTCGTCTTCGTGGTGGACCTCGTCGGCATCCGGTGATCCCGCGCGCGGTCGTGCTCTGGGTCCGCTCCGGACCCAGAGCACGACTACGCGCGGAGCACCTCCCCGGCGTCCTCCACCACGGTGACCGTGCCGAGGTAGCGCCGGACGGCGTCGCGGCTGCCTCGCCGGGCTGCTGCTGCTCGGTGTGCACCCCGCCGTCACGGTGGCGGTCATCGCTGTCTGGGGTGCTCATCGGGCTGCTGCCGCCGGTGTTCTAGACCCGCGTCACGCGGCTGGCCGCGCCCGCGATCCGCGACGTCGCCGGCGCGGTCGCGATCACCGCGCTGAACGTGGGCATCGCGGCGGGGGCCGCGCTGGGCGGGCTGGTGCTCGGCCGCTCCGGCCCGACCGGGCTCGTGGTGGCCGCCGCCGGGCTGGCCGCCGTCGGCGCGCTCGTGCTGACGGTCGGCCGCATCACCGTCCGCCGGACGGTTGTGTCGGACAACCACGGGGCACCGGAGGCGCCATGAGCGAGCCGGTGCCCACCCGTGACCACGCCCTCGTGACGGAGGGCTCCGGCGGGGAGTCCGGCGGCGGCGAGTCCACCGGAACCGTCGTCGTCGCCGGACTGGCCAACCTCGGCATCGCGATCGCCAAACTGGTCGGCGGCCTGATCAGCCACTCCTCGGCGATGCTGTCCGAGGCGGCGCACTCGGTGGCCGACACCATCACCGAGGTCCTGCTCTTCATCGCGCTCAAGCGCGGCGACAGGGCCCCCGACGCCCGGCACCCGGTCGGCTACGGCCGGGAGACCTACTTCTGGGCGCTGCTCGCCTGCCTGGCCACCTTCACCCTCGGCGCCGGCTTCTCCTTCTACCAGGGCGTCGAGACGATCCTCGAGGGCGAGGAGCAGGGCTCCCCGATGATCGCCTACGTCGTGCTGGCGGTCTCCTTCGTCCTCGAGGGCGCGTCCTGGCTCAAGGCCGTGCGCCAGGTGCGCAGCTCGGCGGAGAAGTGGGGGACGACGCCGCGGCGCTACCTCGCCGAGACGACCGACACCACGGTCAAGGCCGTCACCTTCGAGGACAGCGCCGCGTTGATCGGCCTCGTCCTCGCCGCGCTGGGGCTCTTCCTCGAGCAGGTGACCGGCGACCCGGTGTGGGACGGCATCGCCGCCATCCTCATCGGCGTCCTGCTGCTCGTGGTCGCCGGGTCGCTGGCCCGCACGAACGTCTCGCTGCTCATCGGCCAGTCGGTCGCCCCGCGGCTGCAGGACGAGCTCCGCGCGGAGATCGCCGGGCTCGACCAGGTCGACGACGTCCCGGTCCTGCTCACCACGGTCATCGGCCCCGGGCAGCTGGCCGTCATGGCCAAGGTCGACTTCGCCGACACCGCGACCGTCGCCGACATCGAGCGCGCCTCCGACGAGGCCGAGCGCCGGCTGGTCGCCCGCCACGAGGGCGTCCGCTACGTGTTCCTCGACCCCACCCCCGGCGACGGGCGGGCCAGGGCGGAGGTGCACCGGCCGGAATGAGCACGCGCCCCCGGCGGTTGAGCGGGCCGTGCGCATCGAGGTCTGGTCCGACGTCGTCTGTCCGTGGTGCTACATCGGCAAGCGCCGGCTGGAGACCGCGCTGGAGCGGTTCCCGCACCGCGACCAGGTCGAGGTCGTGTGGCGGTCCTTCCAGCTCGACCCGTCGGTCCCCGAGGGCGAGACGCACGCGACCCTGCCGGCGCTGGCCGCCAAGTACGGCCGCCCGGTCGAGGACATGCGCGCGATGATGCGGCACGTCGAGGAGACCGCCGCCGGTGAGGGCCTGTCCTACGACCTCGCGAACGGCGTCAGCGGCAACACGCTGCTGGCCCACGAGCTGACCCACCTGGCCGCCGAGCACCGGCTGCAGGGCGCCATGGAGGAGCGGCTGTTCTCCGCGTACTTCGAGGAGGGCCGCCCGGTCTTCGACGTCGACTCGCTGGCCCCGCTCGCCGTCGAGGTGGGCCTGGAGGAGGCGGAGGTGCGCGCGGCGCTGGCCGACTCCCGCTTCCGCCCGGCCGTCCTCTCCGACGTCGCCACCGCGCAGGCGCTCGGTGCCACCGGGGTGCCGTTCTTCGTCGTCGACCGGAAGTACGGCGCCTCGGGCGCCCAGCCGGCCGAGCTGCTGCTGCAGGTGCTCGAGCGCGCCTGGGCCGACGCCCACCCGCTGCTCACCGTCCCCGCCGCCGAGGGCTGCGACGGCGACACCTGCGCGGTCTGACGAAGGACCCCCTCTTCCCCACCCCTCGCACGCTCGGGGCGGTGCCCCGGAGGGGGCCGCACGGCAGAGGGCCCCGCTCCCGTCGGAGCGGGGCCCTCTGTCGTCCTGCTACTGGGTGGCCGGGCCGCCCTGCTCGGTGCCCGAGATGTTCTTCAGCAGCTCGTGGCAGCGCTTCGCGCGCGCCGAGTCCTGCTCCATGACCTCGCGGAAGAAGGCGGCGATGTCGTCCAGGCCGGCGTTCTCGGCGTCCCGGACGTACTGGCCGTAGTCGTGCCCGGCCTTCAGCGAGTGGTACTGCACGGAGATCAGGTCGAACGTGACGTCCTCGAAGCCGGTCTCACCGGTGGCCATGGCGACCTCCTCGTCGTGGTGGGTGGGACGCCGGTCCAGGTGCCCCGCGGGCGCGGAGCGAAACAGGCACTCAGGCGGGGTTGCGCGGCGCCTCGGAGAACGCGCCGCCGGTGACGTCCCCGCCGCCGGCGTCGTCGGTCGGCGTCTGCCCGGCCGTGGTCTCCGCGTCGTCGGCGGTGAGCTCGTCCTCGCCGGTGGACGCCGGGTCGTCGTCGGTCGAGGCCAGGTCCGCGCCCTGGGCGTAGGCGCCGGGGTCGGCCTGCGTCGTCCGGGGGTCGTTCAGCGGGTCCGGGACGTCGGGGTCGGTGACGGTCATGCGTCCTCCCTGCCCCTGGCGCCTCGGCGGCAACCCCTCGCCCGACGCGTAACCCGTGTGTTACACATCCGGTGTGGAGGCGCTCGCAGCACTCGCGGACCCGACCCGGCGGCAGCTCCTGGCGCTGCTCCGGGACGGCGAGCTGCCCGCGGGGGAGCTGGCCGGCCGGTTCGCGGTGAGCCGCCCGGCGATCAGCCGGCACCTGCGCGTGCTGCGCGAGGCCGGGCTGGTCTCCAGCCGGGTCGAGGGCCGCCGGCGGCTCTACGCGCTCGACCCGCGCCCGCTGCGGGAGGTCGACGACTGGCTGGAGTCCTACCGCGACCTGTGGGCGCAGCGGTTCGACGCCCTCGACACCGAGATCGCCCGCGGCCGCCGGGCCCGGGTCCACACCCCGACGGACGGAGACCCCTCGTGACCGACCTGCAGCGCCCTGCCGACCCGCCCACCAGCCGCCGGGGTGTGGTCACCGAACTGCCCGACGGCCGTCTCCGGCTGGAGTTCCGCCGCTCGTGGTCCGAGGGGCCCGACGACGTCTGGGCCGCCCTCACCGAGCCCGACCGGCTGGCCCGCTGGTTCGGCACCTACGAGGGGGAGCGGGCTCCGGGGGCCCAGGGGACCCTGACGATGACGCACGAGGACCAGCCGGTCGGGGAGGCCGTGCGCATCGCCGAGTGCGACCCGCCGCGCACGCTCGTCGTCGAGTGGGCCGAGCAGCAGGACTGGCGGGTCGAGCTCGCCCTCGCCGTGGAGAGCGGCCGGACGACGCTGCACTTCGTCCAGGTCTTCGCCGCCGGCACCGACGTCACCGACTTCGCCCTCGGCTGGCACTGGTACCTCGACAAGCTCGACGCCGCGGTCGGTGGGCGCAGCGGACCCGGCGACTGGGACACCTTCCTCGCCGAGACCGGCCCCGACTACGGCCGGGCGCCGCAGGCCTGAGCCTCAGGAGGCTGCGCCCGGCCGGCCCAGCACCGCCATCGCCGCCGCCGGGCCCGGTCCGGTGACGACGACCGCCGTCTTCAGCGGGTCGGCGGCCGGCGCGGCCAGCCGCTCGCGGCCCCGGTCAGGCCCGCGGCGAGCTGGGCGGTGGAGACGGCGACGCGTGCGGACCGGGTCGGCATGGGCCGGGGACCGTACCGGCGGGCGGCGTCCCGTGGCGGCGGTCCGGACGCCGCCGCCGGCTACGGCCGGGCGCCGGAGGCCCGGGCGCCGAGCGCGGCCATCGCCGCGGCGGCGGCCAGGCCGACGACGACCACCGCCGTCTCCGACCGCTGCACCCCCGCGGGAGTGAGCCGCTGCCGGACGAGCCGCTCCTGCAGATAGCCCGGCACCAGGGCGGCGCCGACCCACGCCAGGACGGTTGCCGCCCGGGGGTCGGGCCGGACCGCCAGCCGCGCCAGCGCCCCGGCGTGCACCGCCACCGTCCACGCCGGCGGGCTCAGCGCCGTCCCCGCCCACCACGAGTCGCGGCCGACCGTGTCCGGGGAGCCGGCGAGCACGGGCGTGTCGAAGGCGTGCCGGCGGCGCAGCGCGAGGACCTGGCCGGCGACGTCCGCGCCCAGCTGGACGGCCGACACCGCCAGCAGCGCCCGGCGCGACCCCACCTCAGGACCGCCCCGCCACCTGGACCGGCTCCGGGCCGGTCCACGGGTCCAGCCTCCCGAGGAACTCCCGTCGGCCCAGCCGCGGGCCGGCCTGCACCGGGTAGGTGTCGTGGGAGCCGGTGAGGTCGCGGGCGGAGTGGTCGGGGAGGGTGACCCCGCGCAGCCGCAGGGGTGTGAGTAGGGCGGGAAGGGCTCCGGATCCGGGCGTGAGGCTTGTCACGTGGACCCCTCAACACGGCTCCCACCTGCAGTGTTCCCGGTCACCGCCCCGAGCGGACATAGACGTCCTAGACGTAACATCTCTCACCGTTACAGGCGGGTGTCCCCGCTTGTACGCTGACCCGACCCGGACGGCCGGACGCGTTCCGCCGGACCCGGGTCACAGCACGCACCGGCGCCGGTGTCCGTCGACACCCGGCGTGCCCAGAGGATGGAGACGCCGTGACTTCCGTGGCCACCCCCGGTCTCGAGAACGCCCCCACGACGCACGCCCGGCTGCTCGCCTGGGTGCGCGAGATGGCGGAGCTGACCACCCCGGACCAGGTGGTGTGGGTGGACGGCACCGACGAGGAGTGGGAGCGGCTGACCCAGAAGCTGGTCGACGCCGGCACCTTCACCCGCCTGGAGAAGAAGCCCAACTCGTTCTGGTGCGCCTCCGACCCCAGTGACGTCGCGCGCGTCGAGGACCGCACCTTCATCTGCTCGGTCGACGAGGCCGACGCGGGGCCGACCAACAACTGGATGGCCCCCGACGAGATGAAGTCGATCATGACCGAGCTCTACCGGGGCTCGATGCGTGGCCGGACGATGTACGTCATCCCGTTCTGCATGGGCCCGGTCGAGGCCGAGAACCCGATGTTCGGCGTGGAGCTCACCGACTCCGAGTACGTCGTCGTCTCCATGCGGGTCATGGCCCGCATCGGCGGCCGGATCCTCGAGGCGATGGGCACCGACCGGCCGTTCGTCCCGGCCATGCACTCCCTCGGCGCCCCGCTGGAGCAGGGCCAGCAGGACGTGCCCTGGCCGTGCAGCCAGACCAAGTACATCGTGCACTTCCCCGAGGAGCGGGCCATCTGGTCCTACGGCTCGGGCTACGGCGGCAACGCCCTGCTCGGCAAGAAGTGCTACTCGCTGCGGATCGCCTCGGCGATGGCCCGCGACGAGGGCTGGCTGGCCGAGCACATGCTGATCCTCAAGCTGACCAGCCCGCAGCAGAAGACGTACTACGTGGCCGGGGCCTTCCCGTCGGCCTGCGGCAAGACGAACCTGGCCATGCTCGAGCCGACCATCCCCGGGTGGAAGGTCGAGACGATCGGCGACGACATCGCCTGGATGCGGTTCGGCGAGGACGGCCGGCTGTACGCCGTCAACCCCGAGTACGGGCTGTTCGGCGTCGCCCCGGGGACCGGCTGGGACACCAACCCGAACGCGATGCGCACCATCGACAACGGCAACTCGGTCTTCACCAACGTCGCGCTCACCGACGACGGCGACGTCTGGTGGGAGGGCATGACCGAGGAGCCGCCGGCGCACCTCACCAGCTGGAAGAAGCAGGACTGGACGCCGGACTCCGACGAGCCGTCGTCGCACCCGAACTCGCGGTTCTGCACCCCGATCACCCAGTGCCCGATCCTGGCGCCGGAGTACACCGACCCGAAGGGCGTGCCGATCTCGGCGATCCTCTTCGGCGGCCGCCGCAAGACCACGATCCCGCTGGTCACGGAGGCGCGGGACTGGAACCACGGCGTGTTCATGGGCGCCACGCTCTCCTCGGAGACGACGGCCGCGGCCACCGGCGCCGTCGGCGTCGTCCGCCGCGACCCCTTCGCCATGCTGCCGTTCATCGGCTACAACGCCGGGGACTACTTCCGGCACTGGGTCGAGACCGGCAAGGCGCACGACGCCACCAAGCTGCCGCGGATCTTCTACGTGAACTGGTTCCGGCGGGACGAGGACGGCGGCTTCCTGTGGCCGGGCTTCGGCGAGAACAGCCGGGTCCTCAAGTGGGTCGTCGAGCGCCTGGAGGGCACCGCGGCCGCTGAGGAGACCCCGGTCGGCCACGTCCCGGCGCCGGGCTCGCTCGACGTCTCGGGCCTGGGCATGACCGAGGACCAGGTGCGCCAGGCGCTCACCGTCGACAAGGACGAGTGGCGGCAGGAGGTCCCCCAGATCACCGAGTGGTTCGAGAAGTTCGGGGACAAGCTGCCCAGCACCATGTGGGACGAGCTGGAGATCCTCAAGAGCCGCCTCGCCTGACGAGTCTCCGCCGCCGGTCCCTCACGGACCGGGGGCGGTGCCCCGAGAGGGGCCACGCGGGCCCCGCACCGGACAGCGTCGTCCGGCGCGGGGCCCGTGCTCGTGTCGGCACGCAACGGAGCCGTCTGCCAGCCGAGCGTGCGGCCGTCGGTTAGCGTGACGGGCGAACCAGCGTCCCCCTGACGACAGGTCCCGCCCCGGTGCTCAGTCCCTACCTGCACGTGCTGCGCACGCCGCACGCGCTCCCCATGGTGCTCGCTGCCTTCATCGGCCGGCTGCCGCTGTCGATGGTCGGGCTCGGCTGCGTCCTGCTGATCGCCGACGAGACCGGCTCCTACGGCCTCGGCGGCACCGTCGCCGCCGCCGGCGCGGTCACCACCGCCCTGGCCGGCCCGGTCCTCGGCCGGCTCGCCGACACCTTCGGCCAGCGCCGCACGCTGCTCCCCGTCATCGCGCTCTTCGCCGCGGCCGGCGCGCTCTTCCTCACCGCGGTGAAGGACGACTGGCCGCGCTGGACCTTCTTCGTCACCGCCGGCGTCGCGGGCGCGTGCATCCCGCCGGTCGCCTCGATGATCCGCGTGCGGTGGACCCACCTGCTCCGGGGCACCTCGCGGCTGCCCGCGGCGCTGGCCATGGAGTCCGTCGTCGACGAGATGGTCTTCATCGTCGGGCCGGTGCTGGTCACGTTCCTCTCGACCACGGGGCACGCGACCTCGGGCGTGGTCACCGCCTTCACCCTCGCCGTCGTCGGCGCACTGCTGTTCGCGGCCCAGGGCCGCACCGAGCCCCCACCGCACGGCCACGAGGCGCGCAGGGGGCCCTCGGCCATCCGCACGCCGGGCCTGCGCGTGCTGTTCGTCGTCGGCGCCGCCGTCGGGTCGATCCTCGGCACGCTGGAGATCGCGCTGGTCGCCTTCGCCGACGAGGCCGGCGTGATGGGGCTCTCGGGTGTGCTCATCGCGGGGCTCGCGGTCGGGTCGATGGTCAGCGGCATCGGCTGGGGCGCGGTGCACTGGCGCCACCCGCTGCGCCACCGGCTGCTCGTCGTCCTGGTGGTGCTCACCGTGCTGTCCGTGCCGCTGACGCTCATCAGCAACGTCTGGCTGATGATCCCGTTCGTCGTGCTGGCCGGCGTGGCCGTCTCGCCGTCGCTGATCAGCTCGTTCACCCTCGCCGAGCTGATCGTGCCGAAGTCCGCCGTCACCGAGGCGTTCACGTGGATCGGCACCGCGCTCGGCCTCGGGGTCGCCGTCGGCACCTCGATCGCCGGGAAGATCGTCGACACCGTGAGTGCCAATGCCGCCTTCCTCGTCGCGACGGCCTCGGCCGGGATCGCCGCGGTGGTCGTGGTCGCCGCGCAGCGGCTGCTGCACGTGCCGGCCGAGAACCTCGCCGAGCCGGCGCTCGCCGGTGAGGTCACCGGCTGAGCCGGTGACCCGCCCCCGGCCGGCGGCCGGCGGCGGCCGCGTCCTCGGCGTCGCACCGGAGCGGCTGGGCCGCTGGCTGGACGGCGTCGTCACGCGGCACGGGGCGATCGAGGCGAGGGCCGGCGACGACGGCGCTCTCGACGTGTCGTGCGCCGACGGCACCACGCTGACCCTGCGCGCTCCCTTCGGCTGGACGCCGTCGGCACCGCTGCTGACCGGCTTCACCGCCGCGGCACGGCAGCCCCGGCGCGCGGCGGTCCTGCTGGTGCGCCGTGGCCGCTGGGCCACCGGCGTCTTCGACGGCGCGGACCTCGTCGTCTCCAAGGTCGACAGCCGCCTCGTCCAGGGCCGCAGCGCCGCCGGCGGCTGGAGCCAGCAGCGCTTCGCCCGCCGCCGCGGAAACCAGGCCGACGCCGTCGTCACCTCGGCCGCCGACACCGCCGCGCGCGTCCTGATCCCGCACGCCGGCGAGGTGGCTGCGCTGTTCACCGGCGGCGACCGGGGGATGGTCGACGCCGTGCTCGCCGACCCCCGCCTGGCGTCCCTGGCGGCGTTGCGCCGGGAGCCCGCGCTGGAGGTCGGCGAGCCGACGAAGGAGGTCCTGCTGGGGACGCCGGGGCAGTTCCGGGCGGTGCAGGTCCACATCGTGGAGCCCGGCGACCGCCCGGCCTGACGCGGCTCAGCCGTTGGGCTGCAGCACCAGCCGGATCGGGTTGCCCTCCTTGCGCTCGAGCATCTCCACGCCGCGCGCGGCCTCCTCCAGCGGGAGCGTGCCGGAGACCGAGCGGGACAGGTCGAGGCGGCCGTGCCGGATCAGGCCGATGAGCTGCTCCACGTGCTGGGGCTCGGAGCCGTAGTGGCCGAGGACCTGCTGGGAGAAGTAGCTGAACTGGGTGCCGTTGCGGATGGTCAGCGGCTGGTCGGTGAGGCCGACGAGCACCAGCCGGCCCCCGCGCTCCAGGCAGCGGACGGCCTGCTCGCGCACCGGGGCGACGCCGGCGAAGTCGAACGCGTGGGCCAGGCCGGCCCCGCCGGTCAGCTCCCGCACGCGGGTGGCGATGTCCTCGGAGGGGTCCAGCGCGCGGTCGGCGCCGAAGGCCAGCGCCCGCTCCCGGGCGGACTCCACCGGGTCGACGGCGACGATCGGCGCCGCGCCGGCCAGCCGCAGCAGCTGCACCGCGTGCGCGCCCAGGCCGCCGATGCCCCACACGCCCACCGGCTCGCCGGCGCGCACGCCGGCGGTCTTCACGATCGAGGCCCACGGCGTGGAGACCGCGTCGGGGACGATGCAGGCCTGCTCGAAGGGCAGGTCGTCGGGGATGGGCACCAGCGTCTCCACGGTGGACAGCGCGTACTGCGCCCAGCCGCCGTCGTAGTCGACGCCGCGGGTGTGGATCTACCCGTCGACCTCCTCGCCGGCCTGCAGCGTGACCCGCGCCCCGGCCTGCGCGCCGGTCACGCCCTCCCCGAGCTCGGCGACGACGCCGGCGACCTCGTGGCCGAGGGTGACCTCGTCCCCCTGCAGGAACAGCGGGTTGAGCTGGCCGTCGATCAGGTGGACGTCGGACAGGCAGATGCCCGCGGCGCGCACCTCGACGAGGACCTGGCCGGGGCCGGGCGTCGGGCGCGGCACCTCCTTCACCTCGAACTGCTTGGTGCGCACGTTGAGCCGGCCGGCGAGCATCGAGTCGGGCATGGCCCGATCCTCCCCACCGGCCCCCGGCGTCACACCGGCGCCCCGGGGAACGGGGGTGACGCACGGCACGGTCCGGCGTAACGTCCACCGACCGTGTCAGCGACACCGACCGACACGACCGGGACCGCCACCGCGACCGACCCCGTCCTCGCCTCCGAGCGCGCCCACCTGGCCCTCGCCGACGACTGCCTCACCGAGATGCGCACCGCCGCCACCGCCGTCGTCGACGCCGGTGTCGACGCCTGGGCCTCCGAGCGCCTCGGTGCCGCCCGCGCCGAGCGGCTGCGCTCCCTGGCCGCCGACCCCGGCGTCCCGGCCTTCTTCGGCCGCACCGATGCCGGCACCGACGCCGGCGCACCCGACGGCACGGCCGAGACCTTCCACATCGGCCGCCGGCACGTCCGGGACAGCACCGGCTCCCCCGTGGTCATCGACTGGCGGGCGCCCATGAGCCGGCCGTTCTACCGGGCCAGCACCGCCGATCCGCAGGGCCTGGTCCGTCGCCGCCGGTTCGGCTTCTCCGGCGGCGAGCTCACCAGCTACGAGGACGAGCTCCTCGGCGCGGGGGGAGAGGGCGACGGCACGCTGCTCCGGGCCGACACATCGAGCCGGGTCCTGCTCCAGGAGATCGAACGCCCGCGCAGCGGCCCCATGCGCGACATCGTCGCCACGATCCAGCCCGAGCAGGACGAGATCGTCCGCGCCCCGCTGGCCGAGTCGGTCTGCGTGCAGGGCGCCCCGGGCACCGGCAAGACCGCCGTCGGCCTGCACCGCGCCGCCTACCTGCTCTACACGCACGGCGGGCAGCTGGCGCGCACCGGCGTCCTCGTCGTCGGCCCCAACCGGGCGTTCCTGCGCTACATCGAGCAGGTGCTGCCCACCCTCGGCGAGGTCGACGTCGACCAGACGACGGTCGCCGAGCTCACCGGCCGGGTGCCGGTGCGGGCGCAGGACGCCCCGGAGGTCGCCGTCCTCAAGGGCGACGCCCGCATGGCGCAGGTGCTCGAGCGGGCGCTGTGGGGCGCGATCGCCAAGCCCGCCGACGACGTCATGGTGCCGCTGGCCGGCCGCCGGTACCGGGTGCCGGTGGAGCGGCTCAAGCGGTACGTCGACGACCTGCGCCGCCGCGGCCGGGTCGCCGACGACCAGCAGCGCCTGCACTACGCCGCCGGCCGCGAGCGGCTGGCGATGCTGCTGGCCGGGGACGCGCGGCGGCAGAAGGAGGAGGCCGGCGGCAGCCCTCCCGACGGGGAGGTCCGGCGGGCCGCGCGCAGCCCCGAGGTCCGGGCGTTCTGCGACGCCGTCTGGCCCGCCCGCGACCCCGCCGGCCTGGTCGCGGAGCTGCTCGGCGACCCCGCCGTCCTCGCCCGCGCCGCGCGGGGCGTGCTCACCGAGGAGGAGCAGGCGCTGCTGCACCGGCCGGCGCCGCGCTCGGTCCGCACCGCGCCCTGGACCGCGGCCGACGCCGTCCTGGTCGACGAGGTGACCGGGCTGCTCGAGCGGACCGCGGGCTACGGGCACGTCGTCGTCGACGAGGCGCAGGACCTCTCGCCGCTGCAGTGCCGCGCGGTGGCCCGCCGGCTGGCCGCCGGGTCGCTCACCGTGCTCGGGGACCTGGCCCAGGCCACCAGCCCCTGGTCGCCGGCGGACTGGGCGCCCACGCTCGCGGGCCTGGGCCGGCCGGGGACCGCCGTCCGCCCGCTGACCCGCGGCTACCGGGTGCCGGGGGAGGTCCTCGACTACGCCAACCGGCTGCTGCCGGCGATCGCCCCCGGCCTGACGGCGGCCACCGCCGTGCGGCGGGACCCGGGCGCGCTCACCGTCCGGCCGGTGACCGACCTCGCCGGGCCGCTGGCCGGGGTGGTGGCCGACCTCGCGGCCGGTCCAGGGTCGATCGGGGTGGTCTGCACCGACGCCGCCGTGCCCGACGTCGAGCGGATGCTGGGCGACGCGGGGCTGCCGGCAGCGGTGCTGACCGACGACGGGGCGCCCGCCGCGCGGATCGCCGTCGTCCCCGCGACCCTGGCCAAGGGCCTGGAGTTCGACGCCGTCGTCGTCGCCGACCCGGCGGCGATCGTGGCCGCCGAGCCGCGCGGGCTGTCCCGCCTGTACGTGGTGCTCACCCGCGCGGTGAGCACCCTCGTCGTCCTGCACCGCGGCGACCTGCCCGCCCTGCTGGCCGGCTGAGGTGGTCTCCCGACCGCAGGACGGTACGGCGCGGGTGGTTGTGGCCGACGGTGATCTCCGTTTCCATGGGCCCGGCCGAGGAGGGGAGCCCATGGACCGGCAGGACAGCCGGGCCGGCACGCTGCTGCGGCTGGCCGCGACCATCGTGGTCGCCGGGGCTCTGGTGGCAGGGCTGCTCCTCCCCTGGATCGGGGGCCCGGCGGTCGCCGCCCAGCAGTCCACCGGCCTGCTCGGCGACCTGCCGACCGAGTTCACCGACGACCCGCCGGCCGGGAACACCGTCCTGCTGGCCGCGAACGGCGAGCCGATCACGTACTTCTACGACGAGAACCGCGACCCGGTGGCGCCGGAGGAGATCGCGGGCGTCATGAAGGACGCGCTCGTGGCCATCGAGGACTCCCGGTTCTACGGCCACCGGGGCCTCGACGTGCAGGGGACCCTGCGCGCGCTGGCCACCAACATCGCCGCGGGGGAGGTGGCCGAGGGCGGCTCGACGCTCACCCAGCAGCTGGTCAAGCAGACGCTGCTGCAGACCGCCGACACCCCCGAGGAGCGCACCGCCGCCACCGAGCAGACGCTGGGCCGCAAGCTGCGGGAGGCCCGTCTCGCCCTGGCGGTGGAGGACCTCTACAGCAAGGACGAGATCCTCACCCGCTACCTCAACATCGTGTACTTCGGGCAGAACGCCTACGGCGTCCAGCCGGCCGCCCGGGCGTTCTTCGGGGTCGACGCCGCCGCGCTCACCCTCCCGCAGGCCGCGCTGCTGGCCGGCCTGGTGCAGAGCCCGGTCAACGACGACCCGTTCACCAACCCGGAGGCGGCCACCGCGCGGCGCGACGAGGTGCTGTCGCGGATGGCCGAGCAGGACCTCGTGACCGCCGACGAGGCGGCCGCGGCCGCGGCCGAGCCGCTCGGGCTGGCACCCGGGCCCGCGCCGCCGCGCGGGTGCGTCGAGGCCACCGTCGGCCCGTTCGTCTGCGACTTCGTGCAGCGCCACGTCGTCCAGGAGCTCGGGCTCGGCCAGGAGGAGCTGGACAACGGCGGCTACACGATCCACACCACCCTGGACGTCGAGCTGCAGCGCTCCGGCGACGCCGCGGTGCTCGCGACCCTGCCGCGGGAGGACTCGCTGGCCGCGATGTTCAGTGCCGTGGAGCCCGGCACCGGGCACCTGCTGGCGCTGAGCGTCAACCGCACGTTCGGCTACGACCTCGGCGACCGCACGCAGGAGTCGTTCAACCTCAACACCTGGCCCAGCCAGGGCTCGGGCTCGACGTACAAGGTGTTCACCGCCGCCGCGGCGCTGGCCCGCGGCTACTCGTCGTACTACTCGCTCACCGCTCCGGACCCCTACGTCTCCCGGGTCTACTCCGGCCCGTGCCAGGGCCGCGACACCGACGGCCGCTACTGCGTGCGCAACGCCGGGTCGGGCTACCGCTCCACGCTGGACATGACGACGGCGCTCTACCAGTCGTCCAACACCTACTTCCTCGCGCTGGAGGACGCCCTCGGCAGCGTGGAGGAGCCGGTGCGGATGGCCGAGGCGATGGGCCTGTTCCAGTTCAGCCCGCCGGAGCTGCCGCAGCAGATCATCGACGAGAACCGGGGGTCGTTCACCTTCGGCTCCGAGGCCACCAGCCCGCTGGCGCTGGCCAGCGCCTACTCGACGCTGGCGGCCAGCGGCACCCAGTGCGACGTCGTCCCGGTGACCGCCGTCCTCGACCAGAAGGGGGAGCCGGCGGTCGGGGCCGACGGCGAGCCGCTCGCGGTCGGCGACCGGTGCACGGCGGAGGCCGTCCCGCCCGGGGTGGCCAACACGCTCAACCAGATGCTCCGCCGGGACGTCGAGCCCGGGAACCCGGGGCAGACCGGCTCGCGCGCCTACGTCCGCGGGCACCAGATCGCCGGCAAGACCGGCACCTCACAGGAGAACTACTCGATCGCCTTCGTCGGCTACACGCCGGAGATCAGCGCCAGCGTCATGGTCCTCAACCCCAAGCAGAACGAGGACGTCGGCGGCTTCGGCGGCGGCAAGGGCGCCACCATCTGGCGCGACGCGATGGCGCCGGTCCTCGACGCCCGCGGCAGCGGCGAGTTCCCCCCGGCCGACGAGACCGTGCAGAACGGCAACACCCGCCCGGTGCCCGGCTGCTCCGGGATCCGGTCCTGCGAGCGGGCGCTGACCGACGCCGGCTTCTCCCCGCGGACCGTGCGCGTGGACAGCGACGAGGCGTCCGGCACCGTGCTGGGCACCAGCCCGCCGCGCGGCGGCCGAGCGGTGCCCGGCCAGGTGGTGTCGATCCTCGTCAGCAACGGCAGCGACTACGCCGAGCCGGCGCCGGAGCCCCCGGCCGCTCCCGCGCCGGACCCGGCTCCCGCGCCGGAGCCGCCTCCGGCGCCCGAGCCCCCCGCCCCCGAGCCCCCCGCCCCCGAGCCCCCCGCCCCCGAGCCCCCCGCTCCCGAGCCGCCTGCGCCGCCGGCCGAGGAGCCCGTCCCCGAGCCGGGCACCCCGGCCCCGGACGTGCCCGCCCCGGGTGCCCCGGCTCCGGAGCCGCCCGCTCCGGACGCCCCGGCCCCGGGTGCCCCCGCGCCCGGGTTCCCGGCTCCCGGGTTCCCGGCTCCCGGGTTCCCGGCTCCCGGCTGGCCGCCCACCGCCTGACGCAGGCCGAGCCGCTCGTCGAGGGACTGCGTGAGCAGCCACCCCGAGAGCAGCACGAGGTGCAGCAGGAACAGCCAGAACCCGATGGCGACCATCGCGCCGACGACCACCAGGCCACCGAACGGCGCGCCGAGGTCCAGTGGCAGGGACAGGAACACCACGAACCCCTGCAGGAACCCCGACAGGCACGCCGCGGTGAACAGCGCACCGCTGACCAGCGCGCCCCAGCGGTGCCGCCCGCCGGCCACCACGCCGAAGCCCCAGAGGATCGGCACGGTCAGCACGAACAGCACGGTGTAGTAGCCGACGGCGAAACCGCCGAGCGCGGGTCCGAACCCGCCCTCCCGGGCCAGGTCGGCCATGAGCCCGGCGGCCAGCAGCAGTGGGTACAGCAGCAGCGGCGTCACCACGACCAGCGGCAGGGTGGCCAGCCGGCCCCGCCAGGCGGTGAGGCTCTCCCGCCGCTGGCTGAACCGCAGCAGCGCCCGCCGCAGGCCCTCGCCGTAGAGCGACAGGGGCAGCAGGGCCAGCACGAAGCCCAGCAGGTCGAGCCGCACGCCGGCGTCGACCAGCCGGGCCACCGCGTCGGGAGCGCCCAGGGTGGGCGGCAGGAGCTCGGCCAGCCGCCCGCTGAGCGTGCGCACCTCCTCGGAGGAGGTGACCAGCGCGGTCAGCCGCACGGCGACCAGGATCAGCGGCACCACCGCGATGCCCGCGTAGAAGGTCAGCCCCGCGCCGATGAGGGCGAGGTCGCGGCCGCGCAGCAGCCGGCGGGTGCCGGCGAGCAGCGCCCGGGACTCGATCCGCAGCCGGCCCGCCGTCCGTCTCCGCACCGGGTCCACCCCCTCAGCCCACCAGCCCGGGCGGCGGCGCGCCCGTCGGGAGGGCTCGGACGACGTCAGTCGTCGGTGCTGGCGTCGTCGGTCGTCGGTGCGTCGTTGCCGGGGTTGGGGCCGGTTTCCTCGCAGCTGGCGTCAGCGTCGTTGTTCGCGTTCTGGCCGCTGGAGTCGCAGTTGGTCGGGCCGCGCGAGAAGTCGGTGTTGTCGCCGCAGGCGACCAGCGAGCCGAACATCGCGAGCACGACCAGCGGGCGGGCCAGGCGCATCCGGGTGGAGGAGGACATGCCGTCATCGGTACACGTCCCCGGGGCCTGCCAAACCGGCGGGGGGCGGCCGGACCCTCCCGGGTCACCGGTAGTGACCGACGAAATCACGACGAGGTGATTGTCACGCACGGGTCACGCCCCTTACGCTGTGTGTGTCCAACGGGGCGCTCCGTCACCAGCCTGGGTGACACCCCGTGGACGCCGTCGAGCCGGTCCTCCCCCGTGGAGGCCGGGCCGGGGACCCACCTGAGCACTGGGGTGTAGCGCGTTCGTGCGCGCCGGGCGACTCCACGCCCGAACCCGTCAGCTAACCCGGTAGGCGGCATGGGAGAAGGAGAGACAGCCGCGTGGCGTCCCTGCGCACGTCCGTCCCCGGCATGCCCGCGACCAGCCGGTCGCGCGGCCGCCGCGCCGCCCTCGTCCTCGTCGGCGCCCTCGGCGTCGGGCTCGCCGCCGCTCCGGCGCCCGCGCTGGCGGAGGACCCGGCGACGTCCGCGCAGGCTGCGGAGCTCGTCGCGGCCCGGGGACACGAGCTCGAGGTCGTCACCGAGCAGTTCAACGAGGCGCGCGAGGGCCTGCGCGCGCAGCAGGCGGCCGCCGACGCCGCCGCCGCGCAGCTGGCCGCCGCCCAGGTCGCCGTGGACACCGCGCGCAGCCAGGTCGTCGGCATCGCCCGCTCCGCCTACACCGGCGAGAGCACGGGCTCGCTGCAGGCGCTGATGACCAGCGGGACCGCCGAGGAGTTCGTCAACCGCGTGACGCTGCTGCAGACCGTCGCCGGCTACCAGGGCGAGCTGCTCGGCCAGGCCGTCACCGCCACCGAGGCGGCCACCACGGCCCAGGCCACCGCCACCGAGGCTGCCGCCGAGGCGCAGCGCCAGTACGACGCCGTCGCCGCCCAGCAGGCCCAGCTCGAGTCGCAGATCGCCGACTACCAGGGCGACTTCGCCCGGCTGAGGTCCGAGGAGCGCCGCGCCGCCCTCGAGGCCGCGGCTGCCGCGCACGCCGCCGAGGAGACCCGCGCCAGCCGCGACGAGGAGCGCGAGGACACCGCGTCGGCGGGGTCGACGTCCGGGTCGCCGTCGGCAGGGTCGACGTCCGGGTCGTCGTCGGCCGCCGAGGCGCCCGCCGCCGCGGCCGCGCCGGCCAGCGGGGTCGCCGGGACCGTCGTCGCCACCGCCATGGCCCAGCGCGGCAAGCCCTACGTGTGGGCGGCCGGCGGCCCCGGCTCCTTCGACTGCTCGGGCCTGACCCAGTACGCCTTCCGCGCCGCCGGGATCAGCCTCCCGCACTCCAGCAGGATGCAGTCCCAGATGGGCACCGCGGTCTCCCGCGCCAACCTGCAGCCCGGTGACCTGGTGTTCTTCTACAGCCCGGTCAGCCACGTGGGCATCTACATCGGCAACGGCCAGATGGTGCACGCGCCGACCTCGGGCGACGTCGTCAAGGTCGGGACCATCGACTCGATGGGCGGCTACGCCGGCGCCCGCCGCATCGGCTGAAGGACCCCGTCCCCCTCGTCCCTCGCAGGCTCGGGATGAGCCTCCGGACGGGGCCGGGCGGAGCCCCGGCACCCACTCGGGTGCCGGGGCTCCGTCACGTCCGGACGCTCTGCAGCAGGCCCCAGACGAAGGCCGCGGTCGCGCCCGAGGGCAGCCGCACCTCCCAGCGGGTGATCACCTGGGGGTCGACCTCCACCGCACCGGGGAGGCCGCTGACGTCGGCCACCACGTGCTCCCACACCCGCAGCCGCCCGTCGGCCGCCGGCGGGACCGGGGAGCCGGCGGCCCGCACCAGGTGCTCGTGCAGCACGCTGCCGCCGGGGCCGGACAGCACCTCCCAGCGCAGGTGCGGCCACAGCGGCAGCGGCCAGCGGCGGACCTCGAGGTCGAGGTCACCGAACCGGCGGTCCTCGGTCTCCGGGGCCGGCCCCAGGACGGCGGTGCGCAGCGCCAGGCCGCGTGGCGCCCGTGGCGCGTGGTGCAGCGCCTGCCAGCGGGTGTGCGCCGCGTGCGCCTCCGCGCGGGTGGCCCCGAGTCGCGGCAGGGCGGCGGCGACGAGGTCGGGCCGCAGGTCGGCCATCCGGCGCAGCAGGACCAGGCAGAACTCCCGCCGCGCCAGACCCCGCACCCGCCCGACCCTGCCACCCAGGTCACACCGGCAGGCGGGACACCCGGACCCGCCGCCGCGTTGAGACGACGAGACCCGCCCCGACGCAGGAGACCCCGCACCGATGAACCCCCGCACCGTCGCCCTGGCCTTCCGCACCGTCGCCGTCGCCGAGGCCCTGTCCTGGGTCGGCCTCCTGGCCGGGATGTACGTCAAGTACGTGCCGGAGACCTCCGAGCTGGGCGTGCAGGTGTTCGGGCCGATCCACGGCGCGGTGTTCGTCGCCTACGTGGCGGTGTCGCTCGTGACCGCCCGGGTGCTCGGCTGGTCGCGGGGGACGACGCTGCTCGCGCTGGCGGCCTCGATCCCGCCGCTGGCCACCGTGGTGTTCGAGCGCTGGGCCGGGCGCACCGGGCGGCTGGGGGTCCCCGCCCGGACCTGACCTACCGTTCCGGGCATGCCCGAGCCCGTGCTGCCCTCGACCGCCCGCACCCTGCTGGCCCGCACGGCGCGGGTGCAGCGCGACGGCCGGGCGCCGAGCCTGGTCGCCGGCGTGGTCCGGGACGGCGGGCTGGCCTGGTCGGCCGGGCGGGGCGACGTCGCCGAGCCGCACACCGACGTCCAGTACCGGCTGGGGTCGATCAGCAAGACCGTCACCGCCGTCGCGGTCATGCGGCTGCGCGACGAGGGCCGGCTCGCCCTGGACGACCCGCTGGACCGCCACGTGCCCGGGACGCCGTTCGGGGACCGCTCGGTCGGGCAGCTGCTCTCGCACCTGGCCGGCGCGGCCGCGGAGAGTCCGGGCGGCTGGTGGGAGCGGGTGCCCGGCGGGTCGCTCGCCGACCTGGGGCTGACCGGCGAGCACGCCGTGCTGGGGGAGGCCCGGCGCTTCCACTACTCGAACCTCGGCTTCGGCCTGCTCGGCGAGCTCGTGGCGCGGCTGTGCGGGCGGGCGTGGGACGACGTCGTCGCCGACGAGGTGCTCGCGCCGCTCGGCATGACCCGGACGACGCCGCGCCCGTCCGGCCGGGCCGCGCAGGGGTACGCCGTCCACCCGTGGGCCGACGTCGTCCTGGCCGAGCCCGAGCACCACGCCGGCGTGATGGCCGCGGCCGGGCAGCTGTGGGCGACGCTCACCGACCTCGCCCGCTTCGCCGCCTTCCTGCTCGGCGACACCGGCGACGTGCTGTCCCCGGCGACGCTGGAGGAGATGGCCGTGCCGGCCGGCGTCGACCCCTCCTCACCGGCCTGGGCGGCGTACGGGCTGGGCCTGCAGGTGCTGCGGGTCGACGGCCGCACGCTCACCGGCCACGGCGGCTCGATGCCCGGCTTCCTCGCCGGGGTGTTCGTCGACCGCGAGGAGGGCACCGGCGGTGTCTCCCTGGCCAACACCACCAGCGGCCTCGACGCCCTGGTCCCCGGACTGCTCGCCGACCTGCGCGCCGCCGAGCCGCGGGTGGTCGAGCCGTGGCGGCCGGCGGAGCCGTCGGTGCCGCTGGACCAGCTCGGTACCTGGTACTGGGGCCCGGCGCCGTACGTGCTGCGCGCGGTGGCCGGCGGTCTGCTGCAGCTCGGGCCGCTGCCCGGCCGGTCGGGGCGGGCCAGCCGCTTCCGCCCGCTCGCGGACGGCACGTGGGTGGGCCTGGACGGCTACCACGCCGGGGAGCCGCTGCGGATCGCCCCGGACCACCTGGACCTGGGCACGTTCGTCTTCACCCGCGAGCCCTACGACCCCGCGGCCCCCGTGCCCGGCGACGTCGACCCCCGCGGCTGGACCCTCCCGATCGACGAGGCATAGGAAGCTCTCCGCACGTCTCGGCCGCCGAGACGTGCGGAGAGCTTCCTATGCCTCAGGGCCTGTCGAAGGCGTCCATCGTGGTCTTGAGGACGGCGCCGTAGGCCAGGTGCGGCACGACGTCGCTGATCCAGTCGGTGGCCGACCACGTCCGCGGATCGGTGATCCCGAGCGCCGTCATCGGGCCGTTGGAGGCCACCAGGACACCGAGCGTGGTGAGCAGCGTCCCCACCAGCGGCTGCGACCTGAACCCCGACGCCCGCGCCAGCCCGGTGAGCACGCCGACGCCGATGCCCGCGACCAGGCCGGTCATCGGCCCGAGCCCCTCGATCCGGTTCTGCCGCTTCTCCTCGTCGCCGGGGATGGGCAGGTGCGCCTTCTGCGCGAGGGCCTCCACCGTCTGCTCCGGCGTCGAGCTGGAGCCGCGCCCGCGGACGGTCATGTCGAGGTAGGTGACGGCGTTGAGGGCCGTCGTCCCGGCTGCCCCCGCCGCGGCGCCCCGCACCGCCCAGCCCAGCGTGCTGATGCCCCGCTTGCCCTTGCCGATCGTCCCGACCGGGGTGCGCTTCGCCATGCCTCCGGCGGTACCCGTCGCGCTCACCAGGACAAACGGGCGCACCCTGAGGTCGGTGCATCCTGGGGGCGTGGACGACGCCGGCCCCGCCCTCGAGCGCGCGATCGACGCGCTGCTCGACGCCCGCGCCCCCGGCGCCACCATCTGCCCGTCCGAGGCGGCCCGCGCCGTCGACCCGGAGGGCTGGCGCGACCTCATGCCGCAGGCCCGCGCGGCGGCCGGGCGGCTGGCGCAGCGGGGCGAGGTCGAGGTGACCCAGCGCGGCGCGGTGGTCGACGTCGCCACCGCCCGCGGCCCCGTGCGGGTCCGGCGCGCCGGGCGCTGACCGGCCGGGGACACGGCGGGCAGCCGGGTCGCGGGCGTCGCTACCCCGTGGCGGGCGTGTCCGCTCCCGCGGCGCGCTCCAGCAGCGGCGCGACCCGGTGGTCGACGTAGCGGCGCAGCGCCAGCGCGGTGTCGGTGCGCTCCACGCCGCGGACGGCGAGCACCTGCTCGGTGAGCCGCCACAGGTCGTCGGCATCGACGGCGACCACCCGCACGAGCAGGTCGGCTGCGCCGGACAGCGCGGTCACCTCGAGCACCTCGGGCAGCGCGGCCAGGGCGGACGCGACCTCCTCGAGGCTGCGCTGCACGACCTGCACGGTCATGTAGGCGCCGAGCCGGTAGCCGAGGGCCTCCGGTCTCACCCGCGCCTCGAAGGGGGCGAGCAGCCCGCCGGACTCCAGCCGGGCCAGCCGCGACTGCACGGTGTTGCGGGCCAGCCCGAGCCGCTGGGACAGGGCCATCACCGTGGCGCGGGGGTCCTCGGTGAGGGCCTGGACCAGGCGCGCGTCGGTGGCGTCCAGACGGTCCGGACCGGGCGGCATGTGCTCAGTCTGGCACGTTCGGACGTCCTACCAGTTGTCATCCTGCGCAGTCCGTCGTGGCGACCTTGCGCAATCCGTCCGGGGGGTGATGTGCTCCGGAACGAGCCGGCCGTGCCACGATGTGTGAGTGGCGCCACACCCCGGCGCCCACAGACGTCCAGCACCGCAGCCGGCCGGCGACCCCGGCAGCCGCGGCCGACGGCGAGGAGAGAGCGCAGTGCGCGAGCTCGTGAGCGAACCGGACAGCCCGGCCCTGCCGAGCGTCACGACGGAGGCGGTGGACCCCGTACCGGGAGCGGGTGCGCCGCACCTGCCGCAGCAACCGGACCTGGTGCAGCTGCTCAGCCCCGAGGGCGAGCGGCTCGAGCACCCCGACTACTCCATCGACGTCTCCGCCGAGGAGCTGCGCGGCCTCTACCGCGACCTCGTGCTGGTCCGCCGCTGGGACGTCGAGGCCACCGCCCTGCAGCGCCAGGGCGAGCTCGGCATCTGGGCCTCCCTGCTGGGCCAGGAGGCCGCCCAGATCGGCGCCGGCCGGGCGATGGCCGACGGCGACACCGCCTTCCCCACCTACCGCGAGCACGGCGTGGCCTGGACCCGCGGCGTCGACCCGCTGCACGTCATCAGCCTGTTCCGCGGCGTGGACAACGGCGGCTGGGACCCGGTGGCCACCGGCTTCAACCTCTACACCGTCGTGATCGGCGCGCAGACGCTGCACGCCACCGGCTACGCCATGGGCCTGCAGCGCGACGGCGCCGAGAGCGCGGCGCTGGCCTTCCTCGGCGACGGCGCGACCAGCCAGGGCGAGGTCAACGAGGCGATGATCTGGGCGGCCAGTTTCTCCGCCCCGGTCGTGTTCTTCTGCCAGAACAACCAGTACGCGATCAGCGTGCCGTTGGAGCGGCAGTCCCGGGTGCCGCTGTACCAGCGCGCGGCCGGGTTCGGCTTCCCCGGTGTGCGGGTCGACGGCAACGACGTCCTGGCCGTCCTCGCCGTGACGCGCGCGGCACTGGCCGCCGCCCGCGAGGGCCAGGGGCCGACGTTCATCGAGGCCTTCACCTACCGGATGGGCGCGCACACCACCTCCGACGACCCCACCCGCTACCGCCTGGCCAGCGAGCTCGAGGAGTGGAAGCTGCGCGACCCCATCGCCCGGGTCAAGGCGTACCTGTCGCGGACCGGTGTGGCCGACGCCGCCTTCTTCGACGCCGTCGAGGCCGAGGGTGACGAGCTGGCCAAGCGGATCCGGTCCGGCACGGTCGACATGGCCGATCCACCGGGCACGGCGATGTTCGACCGGGTGTACGCGGAGCAGACGCCGCACCTGGCCGCGCAGCAGGCGGAGTTCGAGGCGTACCAGGCGTCGTTCGAGGGGGCCGGGCACTGATGGACGCGAGGACGACGCCCGAGCGGGCATCGCAGGGAGCGCCGGCGACCGAGGAGCGGAACGAGGGCGGGGTCGAGTCATGAGCACCGAGACGCTCACCATCGGCAAGGCCCTCAACCTGGGCCTGCGCCGGGCCATGGAGGACGACGCCAAGGTCGTGCTCATGGGCGAGGACATCGGCCGTCTCGGCGGGGTCTTCCGGATCACCGACGGCCTGCAGAAGGACTTCGGCGAGGACCGCGTCGTCGACACCCCGCTGGCCGAGGCCGGCATCCTCGGCACCGCCGTCGGTCTGGCCATGCGCGGCTACCGGCCGGTCTGTGAGATCCAGTTCGACGGCTTCGTCTTCCCGGCCTACAACCAGATCGTCACGCAGGTCGCCAAGATCCACGCCCGCTCCCGCGGCCGCCTGCCGATGCCGATCGTCATCCGGATCCCCTTCGGCGGCGGCATCGGCGCCGTCGAGCACCACAGCGAGAGCCCCGAGGCGTACTTCGCGCACACCCCGGGCCTGAAGGTGGTCGCCGTCAGCAACCCGGTCGACGCCTACTGGGGCATCCAGCAGGCCATCGCCCACCCCGACCCGATCGTCTTCCTCGAGCCCAAGCGGCGGTACTGGGAGAAGGCCGAGGTCGACACCGACGCGACGCCCGGCCCGCTGTTCGCCTCGCGGGTGCTGCGCGGCGGCGACGACGTCACGCTGCTCGCCTACGGCCCGATGGTGAAGACGGCGCTGCAGGCCGCCGAGGCCGCGGCCGAGGAGGGCCGCTCGATCGAGGTCGTCGACCTGCGGACGCTCTCGCCGCTGGACCTCGACCCGGTGTTCGACTCCGTCCGCCGAACGGGGCGGTGCGTCGTCGTCCACGAGGCGGCGGTGACCCTCGGCCTCGGCGCGGAGATCGCCGCCCGGGTCACCGAGACCTGCTTCCACTCGCTGGAGGCGCCGGTGCTGCGCGTGGGCGGCTACGACACCCCGTACCCGCCGTCGAAGCTCGAGGAGGAGTACCTCCCCGACCTCGACCGCGTGCTCGACGCCGTCGACCGCTCGATGGGCTTCTGAGATGGGGGAGCTGCGCCAGTTCAAGCTCCCCGACGTCGGGGAGGGCCTGACCGACGGCGAGATCCTGCAGTGGCTCGTGGCCGTCGGCGACACCGTCACGGTCAACCAGCCGCTGTGCGAGGTGGAGACCGCCAAAGCCGCGGTCGAGCTGCCCTCGCCCTACGCCGGCACGGTCACCGAGCTGCTGCACGAGGCGGGCACGACCGTCGACGTCGGCACGCCGATCATCACCATCGACGTGGGCGGCGACGCGCCCGCGCCGGCGTCGTCCGGGGACGGTGCCGAGCCGGCCGCCGGGCTGATCGGCGGTGCGGCGCCCGGCGGGCGGACGGCGGTGCTGGTGGGCTACGGGCCGCGTACCACCGAGGCCCGCCGGCGCCCGCGCCGGACGGCGTCCGAGGCGGCCCCGAGTGCCCCGGCGGCCGCGGCGGTCCCGGGGGCGGACTACGGGTCGGGGGGTGCCGAGCGGCCGCCGCTGCTGGCCACCGCCCCCGACGCCACGGTCAAGCCGATGCGCCACGGTGGACTCGAGGTCGGCCGGCAGGCCGAGGCGCACGCCCGCACCGAGGCGGCCGCCCCGTCCCGGCCGGTCTCGCCGGGCCGCGGCTCGGCGCGCCCGCTGGCCAAGCCGCCGGTGCGCAAGCTCGCCCGCGACCTGGGCGTGGACCTCACCGCGCTCACCGGCAGCGGCGCCGGCGGGGTCATCACCCGCGAGGACGTGACCGCCGCGGCGTCGGCACCGGCCGTCGCCCCGGCGGCTCCCGCTCCCGCCGCGGTCGCCGCCACCGGCGGTGAGCAGCGGATCCCGGTCAAGGGCGTCCGCAAGGCGACGGCGGCGGCGATGGTGGCCAGCGCGTTCACGGCGCCGCACGTCACGGAGTTCCTGACCGTCGACGTCACGCGGATGATGAAGCTGCGGTCGCGGGTCGCCGCCCGGCCCGAGTTCGCCGGGGTGAAGGTCAGCCCGCTGCTGTTCGTGGCGCGGGCGCTGCTGCTGGCCGCCCGCCGGCACCCGATGGTCAACAGCTCCTGGGACGAGGCGGCCCAGGAGATCGTCGTCCACGGGCAGGTCAACCTCGGGATCGCCGCGGCCACGCCGCGCGGGCTGGTCGTGCCCAACGTCAAGGACGCCGGCCGGCTCTCGCTGGCCGAGCTGGCCGGCGCGCTCACCGAGCTCACCGAGACGGCGCGGGCGGGACGGACGGCGCCGGCGGACATGGCCGGCGGCACGATCACGATCACCAACGTCGGCGTGTTCGGCGTCGACACCGGGACGCCGATCCTCAACCCCGGCGAGTCGGCGATCCTGGCCTTCGGCGCCGTCCGCGAGATGCCGTGGGTGCACAAGGGGCGGATCGCCGTCCGGCAGGTGACGCAGCTGGCGCTGTCGTTCGACCACCGGATCATCGACGGCGAGCTGGGCAGCAGGTTCCTCGCCGACGTCGGCGCGCTGCTGTCCGACCCCGGGCTCGCCCTCACGTTCTGAGTCCCGCGCACGGGTGGAGGGCCTGCCGACCGACGTCGGCAGGCCCTCCGTCCGGGGGCTCAGGCCCGCCGGTCGAGCTGCCCGCGCAGCAGCAGCCAGCCGAGGACGGCCAGGTACGCCCCCACCGGCACGCCGCCGCCCGACTGGGACAGGAACAGGAAGACCGGCGTCACCAGGGGCAGCAGCGCGACCAGCGGCCGGGACACCCGCCGCGAGCGCCACAGCGCGACCGCCAGGGCGAGCGAGCCGAGGAACCACAGCGCGTTGGCCACCAGCGCCACGGCGGGGAAGAAGGACAGGTCCTCGCCGTTGATCGCGCTGGACAGCATGCCGCCGCTGAGCAGCACGGTCCCGGCCGTGGCGACGCCCGCCGTCCACCGCGCGCCGGCCAGCGCGGCGAGCCGCAGGTAGAGCACCGGCAGCGCCCACAGCATCACGCTGGTGCCGACCAGGAGAGCCGCCGTCCGCGGCTCGATCGCCGGGTCGGTGTCCTGGGGGTGCAGGACCTGGGTGACGCCGACGGCGATCGAGATGCCCGCGGCGACGAGCGCGGCGGCGCCGGCCCGGGAATCGGACCGCTGTCGGGTCGGGGCAGTGGCAGGGGTGGGAAGCGTGGTCGTCACGAGAGCTCCTCGGGTCGGTGGGAGCGCCTGGTCAGGCGGTCGCCGAGAAAGCTAGGAACGGCCGGGGGCGGCCGGCATCGGTCTGCGGTCCACAGTCCGCGGCGGCGGGTCGCGACCGCGGTGTCGACCATGGTCGAACCCCGTGTCGCCCTCAGGTGGACGCGCTGCCGGGCCGGTGCCCCTTAGGTTCACCTCCGTGACGACGACCGCGGAGGCCGCCCGGCACCCCGCCGTCGCGGCCGCGTCGGTGCCCCGCTGGACCAGCGGGCTGGACCTCGCGGTCGCCGTCGGGCTCGCGGTGTGGGGGCTGGTCGAGGTCGTCCTCTCACCCGACCTGGCCCCGGTCCCGGGCACGCTGTTCGTGCTGGTCGCGACCCTCCCGCTGGCGCTGCGCCGCCGGTTCCCCGGATGGGTCACCGCCGTGGTCGCGGCCGCCCTCGTCGTGCACGCGGCGACCGCGGAGGCGGCGGCGACCTTCACGCCCTTCCCGAGCCTGCTGCTGGCCGCCTTCACCGTCGCGGTGCACGTGCGCTCCCTGCCGGCGGCCCTGGGCCTGGGCGCGCTGCCCGTGGCCGCCATGGGGGTGGCCGGGCAGCTGGGCTACTTCGGCGTCGAGGCCGCCCGGCCGCGTGCCCTCGTCCTCCTGTTCTTCTTCGTCGCCGGCGCCTGGACCGGCGGTCGCGTCGTCCACCACCGGGCGCTGGCGGCCCTGCGGGCCGAGGAGGGGTCGGCCGCCGCGGCGGACCGGGCCGTGGCCCAGGAGCGGGCCCGCATCGCCCGGGAGCTGCACGACGTCGTCGCGCACGCGGTGTCGGTGGTCGTGCTGCAGACCGGCGCGGCGGAGCAGTTCGTCGGCCGCGACCCCGACCGCGCGCGCGGCCACATCGGCATGGCGCGCCGCACTGCGACGGAGGCCATGGCGGAGATGCGCCACCTGCTCGACGTGCTGCGGGAGGGGGAGGCCGTCTACCTGCCGCAGCCGGGCATCGAGCGCCTGCCGGACCTGGTCGACGAGGCGCGGGGGGCCGGTCTGGACGTGACGCTCGCCGTGGACGTCGCCGAGTCCGTGCCGGACGGACCCTCCCTGGCGGTGTACCGGATCGTGCAGGAGTCCCTCACCAACGTCCTGCGGCACGCGCCGGGCGCCCGGACCACCGTGGCCGTCGGCCGCGCCGGAGGCGAGCTCACCGTGGAGGTCCGCGACCACGGCCGCCGCACCCATCCGGGGGGCACGCACCCGGCGCCGTCCGGCCTGAGCTCGGGGGGCTACGGCATCCCGGGGATGCGCGAGCGTGTCCGCGTGTACGGCGGGTCGCTGGCCGTGGGCCCGGAGCCCGACGGCGGCTGGCTGGTCCGAGCGGTCCTCCCGGTCGGGTCGTCGTGACGGCGGCGCGGCGCTTGCGGGTCGTCGTGGCCGACGACCACGCGCTGGTCCGCTCGGGCATCACCGGCCTGCTCGAGGCCGGCGACGTCGAGGTGGTCGGGGAGGCCGCCGACGGCGTGGAGGCGGTCGAGGTGGCACTGCGGCTGCGGCCCGACGTGGTGGTGATGGACGTCCGCATGCCGCGCCTGGACGGCATCGAGGCGACCCGCCGGCTGCGCCGGGAGCCGGGTGGCCCCCAGGTGCTGGTGCTCACCACCTTCGACCTCGACGAGTACGTGTTCCGGGCGCTGGAGGCGGGGGCCGCCGGGTTCCTGCTCAAGGACGCGCCGCCGGGCCGGCTGGTCGACGCGGTGCGCACCGTCGCCGACGGCGACGCGCTGCTCGCACCCGCGGTCACCCGGCGGCTCGTGGAGCGCCACCTCCGCGCGCCGGCGCCCGCCACCGGGCCGGATCCCGCCGCCGACCTCAGCCCGCGGGAGCGCGAGGTGTGGCTGCTCGTCGCGCAGGGGCTGTCCAACGCCGAGATCGCCGGCACGCTCGTGGTCACCGAGGCCACGGTCAAGGCGCACGTCACCCGCCTGCTGGCCAAGCTCGGCGTGCGGGACCGGGTGCAGGCGGTCGTGCGCGCCTACGAGACCGGCCTGGTGCGTCCCGGGCGAGCAGGATGACCGCATGACCGACCTCGACCGGCTGCTCACGTTCGCCGAGCGCTCCTGGGTACCCGGCGGCGGCTTCGGCTACCTCGGCGCCGACGGCGCGGTGCTGCCGGACCGGCCGCAGGAGACCTGGATCGTCGCCCGGATGACGCACGTCTTCGCGCTGGCGCAGCTGGTGGGCCGGCCGGGGGCGGACGAGCTGGCCCGTTCCGGCGTCGCCGCCCTGCGGGAGGGGCCGCTGCACGACGGCGTCTCCGGCGGCTGGCGCGCGGCCGAGGACGACGACACCAAGAGCGCGTACGTGCACGCGTTCGCCGTCCTCGCCGGGGCGACGACGACGGTGGCGGGTGTCCCGGGCGGGCGGGCGCTGCTGGACGAGGCGCTGGCCGTGTGGGACGCGCACTTCTGGGACGACGCCGAGGGCCTCGCCGTGGAAGAGTGGAGCGCGGACTGGTCGCGGCTGTCGGACTACCGCGGCGCCAACGCCAACATGCACGGCGTCGAGGCCACGCTGGCCGCGGCCGACGCCCTGTCCCTGGCCGGCGGCGCCGAGGAGGACGCCGTCCGGCTGCGGCGGCACGCGCTGCGCAGCACCGAGCGGATCGTGCACGGCTGGGCCCGGGAGCGGGACTGGCGGCTGCCCGAGCACTTCGACGCCGCGTGGACGCCGCTGCCCGAGCACAACCGCGACCGGCCGGCCGACCCGTTCCGGCCCTACGGCGTCACCGTCGGGCACCAGTTCGAGTGGGCCCGCCTGTGCCTGCACCTGCGCGCCGCGCTCGGCGACGCCGCACCCGGCTGGCTGCTCGACGACGCCGTCGGGCTGTTTGACGCCGCGGCCGGGCGCGGGTGGGCGGCCGACGGGACGCCGGGCTTCCCGTACACGCTCGACTGGGACGACCGTCCCGTGGTGACGGCGCGGATGCACTGGGTGCTGTGCGAGGCGGTCGCGGCGGCCGCCGTGCTCGGCGCGGTCACCGGCGAGGACCGCTACGCCGACCTGGCCGCGGCCTGGCGGGCACACGGCGAGGAGCGCTTCGCCGACCCCTCCACCGGCAGCTGGCACCACGAGCTGACGCCGTCGGGCGAGGTGGCCACCGGCACGTGGGCCGGGCAGCCCGACGCCTACCACCTGGCGCAGATGCTGCTGCTGGAGAGCGCGCCGGTGCGGGGGAGCGTGGCCCTGGCGCTGCGCTGACCCGGGTGTGTCCCCTCCAGCGACCCGGGGTAGGGGCGCGAGGACCGCAACGACACCCCGAGCCAAGAGGAGCGTTCCCGTGGCGAGCGTGCAGCAGTCCGTCGACGTCGACGTCCCGATCCGGGTCGCCTACGACCAGTGGACGCAGTTCGAGTCCTTCCCCCAGTTCATGGGCGGCGTCGAGCGCATCACGCAGATCGACGACACGCACACGCACTGGGTCACCAACATCGACGGTGTGAAGCGTGAGTTCGACGCCGAGATCACCGAGCAGCACGTCGAGGAGCGGGTGGCCTGGACGAGCACCGGCGGCGACGCCAAGCACGCCGGGGTCGTCACCTTCCACCGCCTCGACGACACCAAGACCCGCGTCATGATCCAGATCGACTGGGAGCCCACCGGGCTCGTCGAGAAGGCCGGTGCCGCGCTCGGCTTCGACGACCGCCAGGTCAAGGCCGACGCCAAGCGGTTCAAGGAGTTCATCGAGAGCCGTGGCACCGAGACCGGCGCCTGGCGCGGCGACGTCCCGCGCCCCGACCAGGCCTGAGCGAGGACCTCGCTGCCCCCACTCCTCGCAAGCTCGGGGCGGGTCCCCGCAGCGAGGCCGAACACAGACGACGGCGCCCGTCCCCTCCGGCCGGAGGGGACGGGCGCCGTCGTCTGTGCGGTCAGGCGGCAGGAACGGGCGTCTCTGCCGCCTGCGGGTGCTACTCCGCGTCGAGGTCGGCGGCCACCAGGCCCGCGATCTGCTCGACCACGGCGGCGTCGTCACTGGTGACGGTGACCTCGGCGCCCTTTTGGGCACCGAGCGTCATGATCATCAGCGGCGAGCCGGCGTCGACGGGGTTGCCGCCGGGCGTGGCCAGGGTGACCGGGACGCCGGCCTTGCCCACGGCCTCGGCGATGAGCGCGGCCGGGCGGGCGTGCAGGCCGACCCGGGAGCCGACGGTGACGGTCTGAGTGGGCATGGGCGGTGTCCTCGCTGCTCGGGGTGGGTGGACGGGGTCGAGCCTGCCGTGTCAGACGCGCGCGGGCGCGCTGACGGCGGGAGCCGGGTTGTGGGCGTGGGCGAGGTCGACGGCGTCCTCGGGCACCTCGTCGGCCTTCTTCCGGCCGATGCTCTTGGCGACGGTGACCGCGAGCGCGCCGACGACCGTGCCGACGAGCAGGGCGACGAGGAACATCAGCACCCCGTTCATCGCGAAGAGCACGAAGATGCCGCCGTGCGGGGCCCGCAGTTCGACGCCGCTGGCCGCGACGATCGCGCCGGTGGTGGCCCCGCCGAGCATCATCGAGGGGATGACGCGGAACGGGTCGGCCGCGGCGAACGGGATGGCCCCCTCGGAGATGAACGAGGCACCGAGCAGCCAGGCCGCCTTGCCCTGGTCCCGCTCGGCCGGGGTGTAGAGCCGGGGCCGGACGGCGGTGCTCAGCGCCATCGCCAGCGGCGGGACCATGCCCGCGGCCATGACCGTGGCCATGATGACCAGCGGGGCGCCGCTGCCCGCGGCCAGGCCCGTGGTGGCGAAGACGTAGGCCGCCTTGTTCACCGGGCCGCCGAGGTCGAAGCACATCATCAGGCCGAGGATGATCCCGAGCAGCACCGCCGAGGTGCCGGTCAGGCCGTTGAGCCAGTTGCCCAGCCCCGAGAGCGCCGCGGCCAGTGGGCGGCCGAGGACCACGGCCATCAGGCCGCTGGAGATGACGGTGGCCAGCAGCGGGATGATCACGACCGGCTGGAGCCCGCGGACACCGGTCGGCAGCTTCCAGGAGGCGATCCACCGGGCGGCGAAGCCGGCGATCACACCGCCGACGAGACCGCCGATGAAGCCCGCGCCCACGCTGCCGGACACGGCGCCGACGACGAAACCGGGGACGATGCCCGGACGGTCGGCGATCGCGTAGGCGATGTAGCCGGCCAGCGCCGGCACCAGGAAGCCGAACGCCGCCTGGCCGAGGACCGCGCACACCGCGCCGAGGTAGCCGAGGAGGCCGTCGTTGAGGCCCTCGATGCCCGGCGCGCTGGGCAGGTCGAACAGCGAGTTGCTCAGCACCCAGCTCAGCGCGTAGTTCTGGCCCTCGACGTCGGGGTTGCCGGTGACGATCCGGTAGCCGCCCAGCAGGAAGCTCAGCGCGATGAGCAGGCCGCCCGCCGCGACGAACGGGATCATGTAGCTGACGCCGGTGAGCAGCCAGCGGCGGACCTCGGCGCCGGTGCCCGGCCTGCCGCCGCCGCCGGAGGTGGACGCGGCAGCCGCGGCGCCGCTGCCCGCCACCTTGCGGGAGTGGGGGTCGTCGGCGGCCGCGAGCGCCTCGCGGATCATCACCTCGGGCTCGTTGATGGCCCGCTTCGTCCCCGACTGGATCACCGGCTTCCCGGCGAACCGGTCCTGGTCCCTGACACCCACGTCGACGGCGAAGATGACCGCTTCGGCGTCGCGGATGAGCGCCGGGTCCAGCGGGGTGGAGCCCGAGGAGCCCTGCGTCTCGACGACGAGGTCGACGCCCTCGGCCTGCGCGGCGGCGGCGAGCTTGTCCGCGGCCATGTAGGTGTGCGCGATGCCGGTGGGGCAGGCGCTGACGGCGATCAGGCGGCGGCGGGCCGGAGCGGCGGCAGCGGATCCGGCCGCGGGCTCGGCGGCCGCCGGGGAGCTCGCGGGCGAGGGGACCGAGGTCGCCGCGGTCGCACCGGTGGCCGGCTTGGGGGAGACGACCTCCTCGACCAGTGCGACGACGTCCTGCGCCGAGCCCGCGGCCCGCAGCGAGGCGACGAAGTCCGGCCGGACCAGGGCGCGGGCCAGCGCGGACAGCAGCGTGAGGTGGTCGGCGTCGCCGGCCGCGGGGGCGGCGATGAGGAAGACCAGGTCGGCGGGTCCGTCGGCAGCGCCGAAGTCGACCCGGGGCTCCAGGCGGGCGAAGGCCAGCGACGCCTGCGTCACCGCGGCCGACCGGCAGTGCGGGATCGCGATGCCGCCGGGCAGGCCGGTGGCGGCCTGGGCCTCACGGGCCAGCGCGTCACCGGCCAGGGCATCGGCGCCCGTGGCACGGCCCGCGTCGGCGACCAGGCCCGCCAGCCGGCGGACCACCGCGGCCTTGTCGGAGCCCAGGTCGGCGTCGAGGACGACCAGCTCGGGGGAGATGAGTGCGGTCATGACGGACCTTCCGGGGCGTCAGGGGACGTCGCGGCCGGCGGCCGCGACGGGATCGGGGGAGGGCGCGAGCCCGGACAGGCCGGGCGCCACGACGACGGCGGCCGGGTCGACCTGGTGCGGCACCGGCACCGCGGACCCCGGCAGCGCGGCGGCGGCCGAGCCGGTGGCGACCGCGCGCTGCAGCCGCTCGGCGGGCGGGGCGCCGGCCAGGTCGGCGAGCAGGTGGCCGGCCAGGCTCGAGTCACCGGCGCCGACGGTGCTGCGGACGGTGGTGCGCGGCGCGCGTGCCGACCAGACGCCGTCGGCCGTGGACAGCACGGCGCCGTCGCCACCGAGGGTCAGCAGCACCTCGGCGACGCCCCCGGCGTGCAGCGACCGGACCGCGGCGCGCAGTGCGGCCGGGTCGGCCAGGAGCGCGGCCTCCGTGGTGCCGGCGACCTGGGCGAGCTCCTCGGCGTTGGGCTTGAGCAGGTCCGGCGCCGCGTCGGGCCCGGCGGCGAGCAGTGCGCGCAGCGGCGCCTCGGAGGTGTCGACCGCGACGCGGGCGCCGGTGGGCCGGACCGCCCGGACCAGCTCGGCGTACCAGTCCGCGGGCGTGTCGGGCGGCAGGGAGCCGGAGAGCACCACCCAGCGGGCCTCGGCCGCGGCCCCGGTCAGCACGGCCCCGAGCGCGGCCCGGGTGTCCTCGTCGAGGGCCGTCCCCGGCTCGTTGAGCTTGGTGGTGGTGCCGTCGGGCTCGGTCAGCGAGTAGTTGGTGCGCACCGGGGTGCCGGTGGGCACGGTGAGCAGCGGCAGCCCGAGCGCGGTCAGTGCGGTGACCAGCGGGTCGGTCCGGTCGGCCGGGACCACGGCGACGACGTCGGCGCCGGCGGCGGCCAGCGCCCGCGCGACGTTGACGCCCTTGCCGCCCGGCTCGGTCGAGCTGGCGCCCAGGCGGGCCACCCCGCCACGGGCCAGCGGGCCGGGGAGGGCCAGCGTCCGGTCGAGGCTGGGGTTGGCCGTCAGCGTGACGACCCGTCCCCCGTGCGTGCGGCCGCCGGTCACGCGACCACGACCTCGACGCCCGAGGCCTCCAGGTGGTCGAGGACGGCCGGTTCGGCCCCGCCGTCGGTGATGACCACGTCGACGTCGTCGAGGGAGGCGAAACGGACCAGGTGCTCGCGTCCGAGCTTGCTGCTGTCGGCCAGCACGACCACCCGCTGGCCGGCGCGCACCATGGCCCGCTTGACCGAGGCCTCGGCCTCGTCCGGGGTGGTCAGACCGTGGCCGGGGGCGATGCCGTTCGTACCCAGGAAGGCGACGTCGACCCGGAGGTCGGCCAGCGCCCGCACCGGCGTCTCACCGACGGCGCACTGGGTCAGCCCGCGGACCCGGCCGCCCAGCACGTGCAGGGTGACGCCCGGGGCGTTGGCCAGCCGCGCGGCGATCGGCACCGAGTTGGTGGCCACGAACAGCGTCCGGTCGGCCGGCAGCACGTCCGCCAGGGCCGCCGTGGTGCTCCCGCCGTCGAGCAGCAGGCTGCCGCCGCGGCCGGGCAGCAGGTCCAGCGCCGCGGCGGCGATCTTGCGCTTCGCCTCGGCGTGGGTGGCGTGGCGTTCGGCCAGGGCCGTCTCCACGAGGGTGAGCGCCGCGGCGGGTACCGCGCCCCCGTGCACGCGCCGCAGGACACCCGCCCGCTCGAGGGTGGCGAGGTCCCGGCGCACCGTCTCGGTGGTGACACCGAACTGGTCGGCCACCGCGGTGACCGCGATCCGCCCCTGCTCGACGACGAGTGTGGCGATGGCCTGCTGGCGCTCCTCGGCGTACACCGTCCATCCCCTCGGTCGGTGCGCGAGACCACGGCGGGGCCTCGGCAGATGCCCGATCGTGTGGGACCGGACTTGTGTCTGTGTTGTTCTACGTGGATTACGTTGACAAGTCAACACCAAGTGGTGAGGCTGGTCACGGACGACGAGGTCCGGCGCCCGCCATCCCTCCGACCGACGTGAGGTCCGCATGTCCACCACCGCCGCCCGCACCGTGCTCACCGGGACGCCGGTCGTCCCCGGCGTGGTCCTCGGTCCCGTCGTCCGCCCGTCCGGCGCGGTGATCCTGCCCGCCGAGGCGTTCGACCCGCTGCCGGAGACGGCCCGGGAGGAGGAGCGGGCGCGGTTCACCGCGGCCGCCGAGGCCGTCGCCGGCCGGCTGGCCGAGCGTGCCGCGGCCGCGACGGGGATGACCGCCGAGGTCCTGTCGGCGACCGCCGGGATGGCGCGCGACCGCGGGCTGCTGGGCGCGGTCGAGCAGCGGATCACCGCCGGCGTCCCCGCCGCCGTGGCGACCGTGCAGGCCGCGCAGCAGTTCGTCGACGTCTTCACCTCGCTGGGCGGCGTGATGGCCGAGCGGGTGACCGACGTGCGCGACGTCCGCGACCGCGTGGTGGCCGAACTGACCGGCCAGGGGGAGCCCGGCGTCCCCTCGCCGGCGGAGCCCTCGGTCCTGCTCGCCGACGACCTCGCCCCCGCCGACACCGCCGGCCTGGACCCCGCGCGGATCGTCGGGCTGGCCACCCGCCTGGGCGGGACCACCAGCCACACCGCGATCATCGCCCGCCAGCTGGGCCTGCCCCTAGTGGTCGCGGTGGAGGGCCTCGACGCCGTCCCCGCCGGCGCGACGGTCCTCCTCGACGCCGAGGAGGGTGCGGTCACCGTCGACCCCGACCCGGAGGCGGCCGCCGGCCAGCTCGCCGCCGCGCGCCGGGCCGCCGAGGCGCTGGCCGGGTACGCCGGGCCGGGCACCACCCGCGACGGCGTCGCGGTCCCGGTGCTGGCCAACGTCCAGGACGGCGACGGCACACGGGCCGCCCTGCGCGCGCACGCCGAGGGGGTCGGCCTGTTCCGCACCGAGCTCGCCTTCCTCGGCCGGGCCTCCGAGCCGACCGTCGAGGAACAGGCGAGCGGCTACGCCGACGTCCTCGAGGCAGCGGCCGGCCGGCGGGTCGTCCTGCGCACCCTCGACGCCGGGTCGGACAAGCCGCTGGAGTTCGCGACGCCGCCCGAGGAGGCCAACCCGGCGCTCGGCGTCCGCGGCCTGCGGGTGGCCCGCCGCGACCCCGGTCTGCTCGACCGCCAGCTCGACGCCGTCGCCGAGGCCGCCCGCCGTACCGGTACCGCGCCGTGGGTGATGGCGCCGATGGTGGCCACCGAGGGCGAGGCCGCGGACTTCGCCGCGCGCGTGCGGGAGCGGGGGCTGGTGCCCGGCGTGATGGTCGAGGTCCCCTCGGCAGCGCTGCTGGCCGACCGGATGCTGCGGCACGTCGACTTCCTGTCCATCGGCACCAACGACCTGTCGCAGTACGCGCTGGCCGCGGACCGGCTCTCCGCCGACCTGGCCGACCTCACCGACCCCTGGCAGCCGGCCCTGCTGGCGCTGGTGGAGACGACGGCGGCGGCGGGCCGGAGGGCGGGCAAGCCGGTGGGCGTCTGCGGCGAGGCCGCGGCCGACCCGCTGCTCGCCTGTGTCCTCGTCGGTCTCGGCGTGACCTCCCTGTCCTGCGCCGGATCGGCCGTCGCGGGCGTCGGTGCGCGGCTGGCCACCGCCGACCTCGCCGCCTGCCGGGACGCCGCGGCCGCCGCGCTGGCCGCCGACGACCCGCGGGCGGCACGGGCCGCGGCGCGGGGGGTGCTGACCCGCGCGTGAGGGGGCATGACCTCTCCGATGGGTGAACGATCGTCGGACATCACATGACAGTCCCTGCGATCCTTCGGAATATTGACGTCCACACCTGCTTTGCTATGGGTGTAGGACGAAGACGTACCGAAGAGGGAGACACGGACATGTCCATCGGGACCACTTGGCGCCAGCGTCGGCAGGCGGCTCGCACGCGGCGGGCCATCGACCGGGCTCTCGCCCGTACCGGCAGCCCCGCGATGCGCGACGAGCTGCTCACCATGGCCAACAGCAGCGCGTTCTTCACCCGCGAGGTCTGACGAAGGACCTCCCTGCCCCCGCCCCTCGCACGCTCGCGGCGGGGCCCTGCAGGGAGGCGGCGCCGGTGACGGCGCCCGATCCGCACGGCCCCGGTCTGCACCCGCAGCCCGGGGCCGACTGCTGTCCGGGGCAGGTCCCCCGTGCGGGGGAGCGGGCCGCCCGCACGGGCCGGCGCACTCAACCCGGGCCAGGCCCGTGCCGAAGGTGCCGAGGTGAGCGCAGCGCGACCGGCGGACCCGGCACCCCAGGCGGAGGCGCGGGAGACGTCGGGCGCGACGACGGCCCTCGTCCTGGAGTTCGTCCGCCAGCACGCCGGTGAGGCGGCGGTCGAGGAGACCCTCCGCCGGTCCGGCGTGCCGTTCACCGCCGCCGAGCTGTCGCGGCCCTCGACCTGGACCAGCTACGACACGCGGATCCGCCTGTTCACCGCGGCCACCGAGGTCCTGGGCGACCCCGGCGCCATGTTCCGCATCGGCGCCGACTCGCTGCGCACGGGCATGAACGCCTCCGTCGTCGTCCTCGTGCGGGCCATGGGCTCACCGCGCCAGGTGTACGCCCGGCTGCCGCGCGCGGTCGCCAACTTCACCACCACCTCCACCATGGAGGTGCTCCGGTCCGACGCCACCTCGGCGACGCTGCGCTACCGACTGCACGAGGGCTACGCCCACTCGCGACTGGACTGCGACTACGCGCGCGGGCTGATCAGCATGGTCCCGACCGTCTTCGGCCTGCCCCCCGCCCGCGTCGTCCACGAGGAGTGCGAGTCCTCCGGCGCCCCGGCCTGCGTCTACCTGCTCTCCTGGGACCGCCGCAGCCGGTGGTCGCGCCGCCGCGGCAACGCGCCCTCGGCCGACCCGGAGCTGACCGCCCTCCGTGCGCAGGTCCGGAGCCTGCAGGAAGCGGCCACCGACCTCGTCGACGGCGGGGACCTCGGGACCGTCCTGCGCCGCATCGTCGACCGCGCGGCCTCCGCCGTCCTCGCCCCCGCCTACCTGCTCGCCGTCTCCGCCCCGCACGGCGGCGCGCCGCTCGTGCACAGCTCCGGCCTGGACCCCCACGAGGTGCCGCTGCTGGTCGCCCGGCTGCTGGCCGGCGACGACCTGGGGCCGGGAGCGGTGACCGTCGACGTCGCCTCCGCCCGCCGGACCCACGGCCGCCTGGCCGCGCTGCGCCGTCCGGGCGAGGGAGGGCTCGGCGACGAGCGGGCGATGCTCGCCGCCTACGCCGACCACGCGGCCGCGGCCCTCGACCTCGTCCTCGCCCTCGAGGACAGCCGGGCGGAGGCCCGCCGGGCCGGCGCCCTGCTCGACCTCGCCCACGAACTGGCCTCGGCGGCCGGGGCGCCGGAGGTCTGCGCCGTGGTGGCGGGGGCCCTGCCGGGCATCGTCGGCTGCGGCAGTTCCGGCGTGCTGCTCTGGGACCCCGCCGACGCGGTCCTGCGCGCGTCGGCCTGCGCCGGCCTGCCCCCGGAGCAGGAGGCGGTGCTGCGGGCGGCGACCCTGCGGGCCGGGGACGTCCCGGAGGTCTTCGGCATCCTCACCGATCGCGAGCCGCGCGTCATCAGCGCGACCGGTGCCAGCGCCCCGATGCGCGACCTGCTCGCCGCCCTGCTGCTGACCGACGTCGTGGCCGTCCCACTCCTCGCCGGCACGACTTTCCTCGGCGTGCTCACCGCGAGCTGGGCCGACGGCGAGGTCAGCCACGCCCTCGACGCCGACGTCCTCGCCCGGCTGCGCGGCGTCGGCGACCAGGCCTCCACGGCGCTGCAGAAGGCCCGGCTGCTGGAGACCGTCCGGCACCAGGCCAGCCACGACGCCCTGACCGGCCTGCCCAACCGCCGGCTGTTCCGCGAGCGGCTGGTCGACGCGCTCGCCGCCGTCGCCCCGTCCGGGTCCGTGGGCGTGCTGTTCTGCGACCTCGACCGGTTCAAGGCGGTCAACGACACGCTCGGTCACGCCGCCGGCGACGAGCTGCTGCGGCAGGTGTCGGCGCGGCTGCGCGCCGCCGTCCGCCCCGGCGACACCGTCGCGCGGCTCAGCGGGGACGAGTTCGGGGTGCTGCTGCCGCGGCTGGGCTCCCCGTCGGACGCCCAGGCGGTCGTGGGCCGGGTGGCGGCGGCCTTCACCGAGCCGTTCCGGCTCGACGGCCTCCCGGTGCCCGTGGGGACGAGCACCGGCGTCGCCGTGCACACCGGTCCCGGCGAGGACCCGTCCGCGACGGCCGAGCGGCTGCTGCGCGAGGCCGACGCCGCGATGTACCGCCACAAGCACCGCGACCGCCCGCTGGCCCGGGCTCCCCGCCTGCCGGAGTAGCGCCCGCTCGAGACGAGAGCGCGTCCACGGCGGTCCTCCCGGCCCCGGGGACGACCGTCAGCGCGTGGTGATCACGCGCGCGTCAGTCGCGGAGGCGGGCGCGCAGGGCGGCCTGCTCGCGGGCCCCGAAGCCGTTCTCCTCCAGCCACCCCAGCGGCCCGCCGTGCCGCTGGCGGAGGATCTCCAGCAGCCGGCGCATGGTCTCCGCCCGGGGCGTGTGGACGGCGACCTCGCGGCGGGTCATGTCCTCGGCGTAGGTCGGGGACTGCCGCAGCTTGGCCACCAGGGCGTCGATGACGTCGGCGGTCATGGCGTAGTCGGCGACGATCTCCTCGTCGGGCACGCCGGCCGCGGCCAGCGTGAACATCGCGACGACGCCGGTGCGGTCCTTGCCCGCCGCGCAGTGGACGACCACCGCGCCGTCCCCGGCCGCGACCGCCCGCAGCGCGGCCAGCACGTTGTCGGGCCGGTGGTGCAGGTAGCCGAGGTAGGAGCGCACCGCCGGCGGCTCGACCTCGTCGGCCTCGGTGGTCTGCCGCGGGAGCACCGTCTCGGCCCAGCCGGCTGGCAGTTCGGGGAGCTCGTCCTCCTCGGCGGCGAAGACGTCGGTGTGGTGCCCCCGCTCGGGCAGCAGGCTGAAGTGGAGGTGCGTGACGCCCTCGACCCCGCGCAGGGGCCCGCGCCCCTCGAGCAGCACCTCGGCCGTCGTGCGCAGGTCGATGACGTCGCGCAGGCGCAGGTCCTCCACCAGGCGGCGGACGTCGTCGTCGCTGAGGGTCTGCAGGTTGTCGCTGCGCAGGACGCGGCCGAACGCCGTGGTGCCGCCGTCACTGGTCGGCAGGCCGCCCAGGTCGCGCGTGTTGGTCGTCCCGTCGAGTCGCAGCCAGCGGCCGGTGCGCAGGTCATCGGGGGAGGTCGAGGTCACGCCCCGACGGTACGGCGCGCGCACGACCGGGAGGCGACGGGACGGTGACCGGCGGTCGCGACGGACGGCGCGAGTCCCCGTGTGGTCGGTGGCTCCACGCCCCGCACGACGACCGCCGACTTCACCCTCGGCCTGCTGGTGAGGGTCGTGCTCGGCGGGACGGGCAGCCGGTGGGCGCGGTGCTCGGCGGCGTCCTCTACACCCACCTCGACAGCCGGCTCACCGACCTGGCGTCCTCGGCCGTGGTGCAGGACCTGCCGGCGTGGCGGCGGGTCCCGCTGTCGGAGCCGCTGTTCCTGCTCGGGTCGCTGTTCGTCCTGGTCGTCTTCTTCGTCCCGGTCGGCATCGCGGGCCTGGCCGCCCGGCTGCGCGAGCGGCGCCTCGGCCGGCGTCCGGCCGCACCGACCGGAGGCGCCACGCCGCCGCCCGGCCGGGTGGTGGAGCAGCTGCGGGAGACGGCGTCGCGCGGGGTGGGCGTCGGCGCCGGCGGCCCCCGCGACGGCGTCTAGCCCAGCAGGGCGTCGCAGACGTCGACCAGCCGCTGCCGCAGCGGGGCGGCGCGCTCGGCGAACCCCCGCTGGGCGACGACGTACGCCGCCTTGCCCTCCGGCGTCTCGACCGGCACCGGCTCGTAGCCGCGGTCGCGCAGGTCGTAGGGCGAGGCGCGCATGTCCAGCTCGCGCACCTCGACGGCGAGCGCGAAGCAGTCGGCCACGAGCTCGCCGGGCACCGCGGGGGAGAGCTTGTAGGCCCACTTGTAGAGGTCCATCGTGGCGTGCAGGCAGCCCGGCTGCTCCATCGCGACCTGCGTCTCCCGCGTCGGCCGCAGCCGGTTGAGCCCCACCGCCGACGGCGTGAAGAAACGGAACGCGTCGAAGTGGCTGCACCGGATCGGGTGCGACTCCACGACGGCGTCGGTGCCCGCCTGCCCCAGCCGCAGCGGGACCGCGTGCCGCCGCTCGTCGGCGCGGTGCACCATCGCCCACTCGTGCAGACCGAAGCACCCGGTGTGCGCCGGCCGCGACGCGGTGGCCACCAGCAGGTCGCGCACGAACCGCACGGTGGGCGCGCGGTCGGCCAGGTAGCCGTCGACGTCGAGCCGCACCGTCCCGTCGTCGCCGGTCGCGTACCAGCGCCACCCGGCGTGGGGGGCCGGGCCGTCCGCCGACGGCGCCAGCGCGACGCCGGGGCCCGGGTGCCAGCGGCGCAGCCGCGACGGCGTCTCGGAGTAGTAGGTGAACAGGAAGTCGAGCACCGGGTGGCTCTCGCCGCGGCGCCGCCGCTCGCGGTGCGGTGCCGTCCACCGCTCCACCCGCGCCTCGTGCGCGGCCGCCCGCGCCGCCCACTCGCCCGCCGGCAGGCAGGGCAGGAGGGCGGTCACCGGACCAGGGTAGGAGGGTCCTCGGGACTCGCCGGCGGTGGCGCGGTCCCTCCCGCGGAGGTGGTGTGCGCTCCCGGCGCGTCCCGGAGCCGGAGTGCGCAGGCGCACACCACCGGCGCTCAGTCGTCGGCAGAGGTGAGCCGGTGCAGCCGCAGAGCCAGCTGGACCTCCAGCGCCCGCTCGGGCGCCGACCAGTCCCTGCCCAGCAGCCGGGCGACCCGGTCCAGCCGCTGGGTGACGGTGTTGACGTGCACGTTGAGCGTCTCGGCGGCGCGGGCGGGGGAACCGCCGGTGTCGAACCACGCCCGCAGCGTGGTGACCAGGTCGGTGCCGCGGCGCGCGTCGTAGTCGAGCACCGGCGCCAGCGTGGCCGTGACGAACCCCGGCACGTCCCGCCCCTCACCCACCAGCAGGCCGACGAAGCCCAGCTCGTCGGCGCTGGCCGACTGGCCGCCCCGTCCCAGCGCCTCCAGCGTCGAGGCGCACCGCCGGGCCTCGGCCTCCGCACCGGCGACCGCCGCCGGACCGTGCGCGGGGCCCGCGCCGCCGGCGGTGACCGCCCGCCCGACCGCGGCGGCGACCTCCTTGCACACCAGCGCCGCGGCGGCACCGGGAGCGAGGTCCGGCAGGCACAGGACGACGCGGCCGTCGCGCACCCCGGCCAGCCCGGCGCGGGTGGCGGCCAGGTGGGCCGCGGCGGCCAGCGCCCGCCCGCGGCAGCGCTCCTCCACCCGGACGACGACCACCGCCTGCGGCCGGTCGAGGTCGGCGCCCAGCCGGCGGGCCCGCTCCCGCAGGCCGTCGGGGTCGCGCAGCGGTCCGGTCAGCAGCTCGTCGAGCAGCTCGCCGCGCACCCGGCCCTCGGCCTCGCCGGCGGTGCGCCGGATGAGCAGCAGCAGAGCGGTGACCAGCGCCGCCCGTTCGAGGATGCGCTGGTCGGCGTCGGACAGGTCGCCGGCGCGCTGCAGCACCAGGCCACCGAGCAGGTCGTTGCCCACGGTCACCGCCGCGGTCCACCACTCGCCGTCGCCCACGGTGCGGCCGGTCGACCGGGCCAGGCCCAGCGCGCCGGCCGGGTCGGGGGGCAGGGCGCTCCCGGGGACCTCGGCGGGCGTGGGCCGGCCCTCCTCGTCGAGCACGGTGATCCGCCCGCCGAGGGCCTCGGTCACCGCGGCCGCCACGCCCTCGACGCCGCCGCCGCGCAGCACGACGTCGATGAACCGGTCGTGCGCCCCGGCGGCCCGCTCGACCGACTCGGTGTGCGCCCGCAGCTCCCGGGTCGCCGCCGACAGCTCGTCGAGCGCCGTGCGGGTCTCCTCGAGCAGCCGGGCGTTGTCGATGGCGATCGCGGCGTGCGCGGCCAGCGACCCGAGCAGCGCCACCTCCGAGCGGTCGAAGGTCCGCTCGGTGCGGTCGGCGGCGTAGAGGACGCCGATGACCTGCGACCCGCGGATCAGCGGCACGCCGAGGATGGCGACCAGGCCCTCCTCGCGGACGCCGCTGTTGATGTCGTCGGTGTGGTGGAACCGGGCGTCGGTGAAGTAGCTCGCCGTCGCGTACGGCGCGGCCGTCTGGGCGACCAGCCCGCCCAGGCCCTCGCCCATGGGCAGCCGCAGCGCCTGGAACCGGGCCGAGACCGAGCCGTCGGTGACCCGCATGTAGGTGTCGCCGTGGGCGTCGTCGTTGAGCGTCAGGTAGGAGACGTCGGTGCCCAGCAGCTGGCGCGCGCGGCGGACGATCGCGGTCAGGACCGAGTCGACACCGCGTAGCGTGGCCAGGTCGCTCGCCGTGTCGAACAGCGCCGACAGCTCCGACTCGCGGCGCCGGCGGGCGGCGAAGGCGGCGCGCACCTGGAGCGCCAGCAACCGCACCCGCTCGACCTCGGCGAGGGTGTCGGGGTCGGCGCCGCCGGCCCGGGCGCGCACCAGCGGGCCCTCGTACTCGATGGCCGCGGCGTCGTCGAGGACGAGCTGCAGGTACTCGGCGGCGGCCGAGGGGACGCGTGGCGCGCGTCCGGGACCGTCGGCGGGCAGCGGCGCGGTCCGGGTCACGACCGGCATCCTCCCCGGCCGCATCAGTGGGCGGTCCACCCGCCGTCCATCCGCAGCGACGTGCCGGTGACCGAGGTCGCGGCGGGGGAGCAGAGCCAGGCGACGGCGTCGGCGACCTCGGCGGGCTCGATCAGCCGCTTGAGCGCCGCGGGCGCCAGCATGACCTGCGCGACCACCTCGTCCTCGGAGATCCCGTGGGTGCGCGCCTGGTCGGCGATCTGTCCCTCCACCAGTGGCGTGCGCACGTAGGCCGGGGCCACGCAGTTCGACGTCACGCCGTGCGGGGCGCCCTCGAGCGCGATGACCTTCGACAGCCCCTCGAGCGCGTGCTTGGCCGTCACGTACGCGGACTTGAACGGCGACGCCCGGTGCCCGTGCACCGAGCTGACGTTGACCACCCGTCCCCAGCCCCGCCGGTACATGTGCGGCAGCGCGCCACGCACCAGCCGGAACGGCGCCTCGACCATCAGCCGTTGGATGGTCGAGAAGACCTCGACCGGGAACTCGTGCAGCGGCGCGACGTGCTGGAACCCCGCGTTGTTGACCAGGACGTCGACGTCGAGGTCGAGCGCGTCGACGGCGGCCAGGTCGGACAGGTCGACGGCGACCGCGCGGCCCCCGACGGTGCGGGCGACCTCCTCCGCCGACGCGCCGTCCCGGTCGACGACGACCACCTCGGCGCCGGCCTCGGCCAGCCGGGACGCGACCGCCCGCCCGATGCCCGAGCCCCCGCCGGTCACCATCGCCCGCCGCCCCTGGAGGTCGTCTGCGCCCATGGCCGGGACGGTAGGCCGCGGTGGCGGTGGCTGTCACGGCTCCGGCCCACACAGCTGGCACGGCCGGGGTGGGCGCTGACCACACCGCGCCCCGGTCGTCGACCGGCCACCGTCTCCCCGCTGGACATGGAGGCGGACCACATGAGCCCGCTCACGACACTGGCCTCGGCCACATGGGCGGTCCCGCCGGATCTTCCTGGCGTCGGGGCGGAACGGACCCGTCCACCGAGGAGACCCGCATGTCCGCACCCAGCCAGACGCCGCAGAGGCGGAGCTTCGGCCGTGTCGTCGGCGCGAGCATCATCGGCACCACCGTCGAGTGGTACGACTTCTTCCTCTACGGCTCGGCCGCCGCGCTCGTGTTCAGCGACCTGTTCTTCCCCGAGCAGGACGACTTCGTCGGGACCCTGGCGGCCTTCGCCACGTACGCCGTCGGCTTCTTCGCCCGGCCCGTCGGCGCGCTCGTCTTCGGGCACTTCGGCGACCGGATCGGCCGCAAGAAGCTGCTGGTCGTCCCGCTGCTGATGATGGGCGGGGCCACGTTCCTGATCGGCCTGCTGCCCACCTACGCGACGGTCGGCGTGCTCGCCCCCGTGCTGCTCGTCGTCCTGCGCCTGGTGCAGGGCTTCGCGCTCGGCGGTGAGTGGGGCGGCGCGGTCCTGATCGTCTCCGAGCACGGCCGGCCCGAGAACCGCGGGTTCTGGTCCTCCTGGCCCCAGGCCGGCGCTCCCGCGGGCAACCTGCTGGCCACCGGCGTCCTCGCCCTGCTCGCCGCCTTCCAGTCCGACGAGGCCTTCCTCAGCTGGGGCTGGCGGATCCCCTTCCTGCTCTCGGCCGTGCTGATCGTCGTGGGCCTGTTCGTCCGGCTCGCCGTCTCCGAGTCGCCGGTCTTCCTCGAGGCGCAGCGGGCCGCCGCCGAGACCGCCGCCCGCACGGGCGTGCAGGAGAAGGCTCCGATCGTCACGATCCTGTCGCGGTACAAGCGGGAGGTCCTCGTCGCGATGGGCGCGCGGATCGCCGAGGACGTGTCCTTCTACGTCCTCACCGCGTTCACGCTCGTGTACATCCGCGACGTGCGCGGCCTGGAGGCCTCGTTCGCGCTCAACGCCGTCCTCATCGCCTCGGCCGTGCACCTGGTGACCATCCCGATGTGGGGGCGCTGTCGGACCGGGTCGGCCGGCGCCCGGTGTACCTCCTCGGTGCCGCCGGCATCGGCGTGTGGGCGTTCGCGCTGTTCCGCATGCTGGACAGCGACGACTTCGGGCTGACGGTCCTCGCCATCACGATCGGCCTGCTCTTCCACGGCGCCATGTACGGGCCGCAGGCGGCGTTCTTCGCCGAGCTGTTCGGCACCAAGGCCCGGTACACCGGCGTCTCGGTGGGCGCCCAGCTGGCGTCGCTCGTCGCCGGCGCGCCCGCGCCCCTGATCGCGATCGCCCTCCTGGGCAGCTTCGACGAGCCGCGGCCAGGGCTCGTGGCCCTGTACCTGGTCGTCTGCGCCGCGATCACGCTCGTCGCGGTGTCCACCTACGGCGAGACGCGCACCCGTGACCTCGCCGCCGACCACGCGGTCCCCGCGCAGCGGACCGGCAGGAGCGCCGAGCGCGTCTAGCGGCACGCCGCCGGCACGTCCCGGGGCACCCCTGACACGTGTCAGGGGTGCCCCGTGCGCAGGTCCGGGCAGGTCGTGAGGGACGGCACCTGTGCCGGGCCCGGTCCGGCGGGAGCGTGGGGACGTGCCCCGGAGGACCGGCCCACCTCGGGCCGGCGGGGCACGAGGAGGAGGCCCCGTGCAGCTCACCCGCCCGCGCACCGACGTCCGCCCCCGCGGCGACGTCGGCAGCCCCGCCGTCGAGGTCACCGACCTGCGGCGCCGCTACGGCGACGTCGAGGCCGTCCGCGGCATCAGCTTCGAGGTCCACCCCGGCGAGGTCTTCGCGCTGCTCGGCGTCAACGGCGCCGGCAAGACCTCCGCGCTGGAGGTGCTCGAGGGGCTGGCCCCGGCGTCCGGCGGCACCGTCCGCGTGCTCGGCGCCGACCCCGTGGCCGACCGCGCCGCCGTCCGCCCGCACCTCGGCGTGCTCCTGCAGTCCAGCGGCCTGCCCGCCGACCTCACCGTGCGCGAGACGGTCCGCCTGTGGGGCGCCACCCTCACCGGCGCCCGCCCCGAGGACGAGGCGCTCGCCCAGGTCGACCTGACCGGCCGCGCCGACGTGCGCGTGCGCAGCCTCTCCGGCGGCGAGCGGCGCCGGCTCGACCTCACCCTGGCGCTGCTCGGCTCCCCGCGGGTCGTCGTCCTCGACGAGCCCACCACCGGCCTGGACCCCGAGAGCCGGCGGACGGTGTGGGGGCTGGTCCGGCGGCGGGTGGCCGAGGGGGCCGCCGTCGTCCTCACCACCCACCACCTCGAGGAGGCCGAGGAGCTCGCCGACCGGATCGCGGTCATGCGGGCCGGCCGGATCGTCCTCTCCGGGACCGCGGCCGAGATCGCCGCCACCCAGCCCGCCACGATCCGCTTCACGATGCCCGCCGGGGCGCCGGCACTGCCCGCCGTGCCGGGTGCCGAGGTCGTGACCGCGGCGCCGCGCGTGGTGCTGCACACCCGCGCGCTGCAGCCGGTGCTGACCCGGCTGCTGGCCTGGGCCGACGCGCACGGGCTCGAGCTCGGCGGGCTGCAGGCCCGCGCCGCGTCCCTCGAGCAGGCCTTCCTCGCCGTCGCCGACGGCGCCGACCCGTCCTGACCCACCCCTCCCGAGAGCGAGGAGCTCCGCCATGACCACCCTGACCGCCCCGGCGGCCGCGCCCACCCGGCTGCGCCGCACGCTCGCCCTGGCCGGCGCCGAGACCCGGCTGCTGCTGCGCAACCGCACCGCCGTCGTCAACTCGGTGCTGCTGCCGCTGTTGCTCGTCGCGTTCGTGCCCGTCGCCGGGCTCGGCGGCGACGGCCCGGTCGGCCCGCGCATCGCCGTCGCCGCGTTCGCCGTGACGCTGGTCTTCCTCACCTACTACAACCTGGTGACCACCTACGTCGCCCGCCGCGAGGAGCTGGTCCTGCAGCGGATGCGCAGCGGCGAGCTCACCCCCGGCGAGGTGCTGCTGGGCACCGCCACCCCGACGCTGCTCGTCACGGTCGCGCAGGTCCTCCTGGTCCTCGCCGGCACCGCCGTCATCGGGGAGTGGTCGGCGCCGGCCGACGTCGTCCTGCCCCTGGTGGCCCTGGTCGGCGGGATGGTGCTCATGACGCTGCTGGCCGCGGCGAGCACGTCGTTCACCCGCACCGCCGAGAGCGCGCAGATCACCACCCTGCCGCTGGTGGTGCTGGCCTCGGTCACCTCCGGCGTGGTCGTGCCGCTGGCCTCCTTCCCCGACCAGGTCGCGCAGGCCATGCGGCTGACGCCCATCGAGCCGATCGTCGAGCTCGCCCGGCTGGGCCTGGTCGGGCAGACCTGGGACGGCCGGTCGGTCGACTGGGCCGGCGCCTGGGCGGCCGCGCCGCAGCCGCTGCTGGTCCTCGCGGCCTGGATCGCCGTCGCCGCCGTCGTGGCGCCCCGGGTGTTCCGGTGGGCGCCCCGCCGGTGAGCGGTACGACCCGCGGCGGTCGGTACGGCAGCATGGGCGCCGTGCCGACCGTCGCGCGCTGGTGGCGGGACCGCTCCGACCCGCAGCGCCTGGACCTCTACACGCGCTGGTCGTTCTACGGCTGGCTGGGGCTGTCGCCGCTGCTCGCCCTGATGGTCGCCGGGTCGGCCGAGGACCCGGCCCCCGGAGCCCGGGTCGCCGCGTTCGTCGGCGGGTCGGTCGCCGTCGCGGTCACCACGCTCCTCCTGGCGCGGGCATGGCTCGCCGCGCGCCGGGAGGACCGCCCTCCCGCGCGGGCGCCGCTGGTCGCCGCCGCTCTCGCCGGCCTGGTGACCGCGGCGCTGGGCGTGCTGGCGTTCGCCGGCCAGGCGGACCGCACGCCGGCCCTGTCCTGGGGGGTGGCGATGCCGCTGGCCATGGTGCTGACCGCCACGACGCCGGTCTGGCCGACCCGCACGATCGCGCGGTGGGGCTTCGGCATCGGCGGAGCGACGGCGATCGTCGTCCTCGCCGCGGAGACCCCGTTCGGGACCGCAGCCGTCCTCGCCGTCGTCCTCGGGGCCGCGGTGACCGGGCTGGCCCTGGCCTTCCGGTTCTCGGTGTGGGTGCTCGACGTCGTCGTCGAGATGGACCGCAGCCGGGGCGTGGCGGCCCGGCTGGCCGTCGCCGAGGAGCGGCTGCGCTTCGCCCGCGACCTGCACGACGTCCTGGGCCGCGACCTCTCCGTGATCGCGGTCAAGAGCCAGCTGGCCGGCGAGCTGGTCCGCCGCGGGCACCCGGGTGCGGCCGACGAGCTCGCCGACATCAGCCGCGTCGCCGAGCAGTCGCTGCGCGAGGTCCGCGACGTCGTCCGCGGCTACCGGACCACCGACCTGGCCGGGGAGCTCGCCGGCGCCCGCTCGGTGCTGCGCGCGGCCGGCATCGCCTGCACCGTGACCGGCGAGGAGGTCGGTGCCGGGCTGCCCGAGCCGGTGCAGGTGGCGCTGGGCTGGGTGGTCCGCGAGGCGGTCACCAACGTGCTGCGGCACAGCTCGGCGGCGGAGTGCACGGTGACGCTGACCGCGGGGGACCCGGTGCAGCTGCGCGTCGAGAACGACGGCGTCGGTCCCGGCGGCGGGGGCCGCGGCAACGGCCTGCGCGGGCTGTCGGAGCGGCTCGCGGCCGCCTCCGGGCAGCTGTCCGCGGAGCGGGAGGGCGACCGGTTCGTCGTCGTGGCGCGCGTGCCCGTGCGCGCGGTGGAGGAGGTGCGGTGATCCGGGTCCTGCTCGCCGACGACGAGAACCTGATCCGCTCGGCGCTGGTCGCGCTCCTGGCGCTCGAGGACGATCTCGAGGTGGTCGCCGAGGCGGCCTCCGGCAACGAGGCGCTGGCCATGGCGCGGGCGCACACCCCTGACGTCGCCGTCCTCGACCTGCAGATGCCCGACCTCGACGGCATCACCGTCGCCGCCCAGCTCGGGTCGCTGGTGCCCGGCTGCGCGGTCGTCATCGTCACCGGGCACGGCCGCGCGGGGCACCTCAAGCGGGCGCTCGCGGCGGGCGTGCGCGGGTTCCTGCCCAAGACCGTGGCGGCGCCGGTCCTCACCGACGTCGTCCGGACCGTGGCGCGCGGCGGCCGCTACGTCGACCCCGAACTGGCTGCCGAGGCGATCAGCGCCGGCGACAGCCCGCTGACGCCGCGCGAGGCCGACGTCCTGGAGCTGGCCGCGGGTGGCGCCCCCGTCGAGGAGATCGCCGCCCGCGCGCACCTGTCACCGGGGACGGTGCGCAACCACCTGTCGTCGGCCGCGGGCAAGCTCGGCGCGGCCAACCGGCACGCCGCGGTGGAGGTCGCCCGCCGCCACGGCTGGATCTAGCTGGCCTCGTTGCCGCCGCGCACCACGGAGTCGTCGCGCTGGGCGTCCTCGTCGGTGGTCAGGGTGACGTCGTTCTCGCCGCCGTCGGAACGGTCCTCGCCGGGGACGCCGTCGACCATGTTGCTGCTCGTCGGTCCGTCGGAGGTGTCGGGGGACTCGCCGTAGCCGCTGTCGTCGGTCTCGCTCATCGGTCTGCTGCTCCTCAGGAACCGGGGGTGGGGCCGTCGACCTCGCCGGACGCACCCGCACCCCGGGCGCGGGCGACGTCGCTGTCGGCGCGAGCGGGCAGGTCGTCGTCGTGGGCGGCGTCCCGCTCGATCGCCTCGTCGGCGGTGAGCGGCACGTCGTCGAACGAGGACCCGGTGCTGCTGTTGTCACCGGTGGCCGACGCGGTCGGGATGTCCTGCTGGATGCGGTCGCTGCCCTGGGGGTCGCTCACCGTGGCCTCCTGTCCGACGCTGTCGGAGGGGCCATGCCCGTGGGCCCGGTCCGGAAAACGACCGGCGGCGGCGCGCCACCGTCCTCACCGCGCGGTGCCCGTCCCCACCCCGCAGCGCGAGGACGGCCACCGCGAGGTGGGGCCCGTCGCCGTCACGCCCGGACGGACGACGGCGGCCGCCGCCCCACGGGGGACGACGGCCGCCGGACGCGGGTCGCGAGGCTCAGAAGGCGCCCTCGGGGACCTCCATCAGCGCGTTGTCGGTCGCCTCGACGACGGCCCGCTCGCCGGCCAGGCGCGGCAGCACCTGGGTGGTGAAGAAGCGGGTGGCGGCGAGCTTGCCCTCGTAGAACAGGCGGTCCTTCTCGCCGACCTCGCCGGCCAGCGCGGCCAGCGCCACCTCGGACTGGCGGATCAGCAGCCAGCCGGTGACGAGGTCACCGGCAGCCAGCAGGAGACGGCTGGTGTTCTGCGCGACCTTGTAGAGCGAGGTCACGTCCTCCTGCGCAGCGGTCAGGTGGCCGAACATCGCGGCCAGCATCCCCTGCACGTCCTGCAGGGCGTTCGCCAGCAGCGCCCGCTCCTCCTTGAGACGCCCGTTGCCCGCCTCGGTGTCGATCGTGGCCTGGATCTGCTCGGCCAGCCAGGTCAGCGCGACGCCGCCGTCCTTGACGATCTTGCGGAAGAAGAAGTCCTGACCCTGGATCGCCGTCGTGCCCTCGTAGAGGGTGTCGATCTTGGAGTCGCGGATGTACTGCTCGATCGGGTAGTCCTGCAGGTAGCCCGAGCCGCCCAGGGTCTGCAGCGACTCCTGGGTGAGCAGCTGGGTGGCCCGTTCGGAGCCGAAGCCCTTCACGATCGGCAGCAGCAGGTCGTTGACGCGGGCGGCGAGCCTGGCGCGCTCGCCGTCGCCCTCCCCGGCGGCCTCGGCCTCGGTGACCTGGTCGCGGAAGCTCGCCGCGTACAGGTACAGGGCGCGCATCCCCTCGGCGTAGGACTTCTGGAGCATGAGCGAGCGGCGCACGTCGGGGTGGTGGGTGATGGTGACCCGCGGGGCGTCCTTGGAGGTCGACGTGAGGTCGGCGCCCTGGACGCGGGTCTTCGCGTAGTCGAGGGCGACCTGGTAACCGGCCGACAGCGTGGCGATCGCCTTGGCGCCCACGAACATGCGGGCGTGCTCGATGACCTTGAACATCTGCGCGATGCCGTCGTGCACCTCGCCCACCAGCCAGCCCTGCGCCGGCACGGGGCCGTCGCCGAAGGTCACCTCGCAGGTCGTGGAGACCTTGAGGCCCATCTTCTTCTCGACGTTGGTGACGTAGACGCCGTTGCGCTCGCCGAGCGCCCCGGTCTCGAGGTCGACGTGGAACTTGGGGACGACGAACAGCGACAGGCCCTTCGTGCCGGCCTTCGCGCCCTCGGGGCGGGCCAGCACCAGGTGGACGATGTTGTCGCTGAGGTCGTGCTCGGCCGACGTGATGAACCGTTTGACCCCGTGGACGTGCCACGAGCCGTCGGGCTGCCGCACGGCCTTGGTCGTGCCCGCGCCGACGTCGGAGCCCGCGTCGGGCTCGGTGAGCACCATCGTGGCGCCCCACTTGTGCTCGAGCATCAGCTCGGCCATGCGCTTCTGGTCCGGGGTGCCCAGCTCGTCGAGGATCGCGGCGAACGCGGCGCCCGAGCCGTACATGAAGACGGCCGGGTTGGCGCCGAGGATCATCTCGAAGGCGCCCCAGGTCAGCACGTGCGGCGCCCCGAAGCCGCCGAGGTGCTCGGGCAGGTCGAGGCGGTACCACTCGCCGTCCTCGACGGCGCGCACGGACCGCTTGAAGCTCTCGGGCAGCGTCACGGAGTGGGTCGCCGGGTCGAACACCGGCGGGTTGCGGTCGGCGTCGACGAAGCTCTCGGCGATCGGGCCCTCGGCCAGCCGGCGGATCTCGGCCAGCACCCCGCGGGCGGTCTCGGTGTCCATCTGCTCGAACGGTCCGGTGCCGAACCGGTCCTTGGTGTCGAGGAACTCGAACAGGTTGAACTCGAGGTCGCGCAGGTTCGCGGTGTAGTGGCTCATGGGGCGCTGGCTCCGTTGCTCCGTACCGGTGGACGGGAGGTCCGTACTCGTCGGTAACAAACGATATTACCGACGGGTAACCAGGAGCAAGGGTGCAACCCGGGACACGCTCGCAGGGGTCAGTGCGGCGCGGTCCCGGGCCGCCGGGGGCGCCGGGTGCGGCGGGGTGCGGTCAGCGGTTGCGCCGGCGGGCGCGCATCACCGCACCGGCGAGCGAGGCGATCGTCGCCCCGAGCACCGCGGCGATGACCAGCGCCAGCACCAGGGGCGCGTCGACGTCGGCGAAGACGAGGCTGATCTGCACGGTCTGCCCGTTGAACACGACGAACAGCACCAGGATCACCGTGACGGCGATCAGGAGGGCCAGCGCCAGGCCCAGGCCGGCGGTGCGACCGGCCGCCCGCGCCCGGGACGGGTTCGCGGGGCGGGTCGTGGCGGGCGGCGGCGAGGCCGGCGCACCCGTCCCGTACGGGGCGGCGCCGGTCGCGAACGGGTCGGTGCCCGGCGCGGAGGGCCGGGGCTCGCTAGGCGTTCCGGGAGCGGTCACACAGGAGGTCTGTCCGCCTGGCGTGGTGCTCAAACCGGCCGTGCGCGACCGGTCAGTCGCGGTGGGCGGCCGGCTCCGTCTCCGCGGGGGGCCAGGAGGGGCCGGCCGCGCCGTCGGCCGGACCGGTCGCCTCGGGGCCGTCGGAGTCGGGCGCCGGCGGCTCCGAGGTGGCGCTGCCGAGGGGGCCGACCGAGCGCGGCTCGTCCGGCTCGGGCATCTTCTGCTCGCGGGTGCTCACCGCACCGAGTCTGCGTCCCGGCCGCCCGCCCGGCGACCGGGGGAGGTCACTCCGAGAGCGCGGGGCCCGCCTCGTGCGCGGGGTGCCCGGCGGTGCGCTCCCGCTGCTTCATGCGTGCCTCGAGCACGTGCCGGTCGCCGCCGGACAGCTCGGTGCGGGCCCGCTCGTCGAAGGCGCGGAAGACCGACCAGTAGTTGTCGTCGAAGTCCTCGACGACCTGGAAGGTCCACCGGTCGGCGATGACGTTGCGGCCCACCAGGTCGCGGTCGAGGTCGTCGGCGAGCTGCGAGTGCCCCGCCTCCCGGAAGAGCTCCACGGCCTCCTGCACGAGCCGGTCGGCCTTGCCGGAGTGCTGGTGGAAGCCGTAGAGCTGGCCGCGGGCCTGCTCCATCGTCTCCAGGGCCTCGGAGAGCCTGCCCAGGCCCTCGACGGTCGTGTCGTCCAGGTCGGGGCGGCTGCGGTCGACGGTCACCGGCCCATCCTGGGGTCGGGGGACCGGGGCTGCCCGCCGAGCGACGGGGGCCGGGGAGCCGGTCAGGCGGGGAAGACCCGGCCCGCCGCGGACTCCGCGACCGCGAGGTCGACCAGGCGCCCGGCCAGCTCGCGCCCGTGCGCGGCCGGGCCGTCGGGGCCGAGCAGCCCGCCGGAGAGGTACATGCCGTCCATGATCAGGTGCACCTGCGCGGCGAGGTCCTCGCCCCTGCCGGGCGCCACCTGCTCGGCCAGCCGCTCGAGGCGGGCGTGCAGCTCGAACTTGTAGTCGGCGGCCGCGCTGCGCGCCGGGTGCTCCGGGTCGTCGTACTCGCTGCTCACGTTGGTGAACGGGCAGCCGCGGAAGCCCGCGCGGGTCACGTCGCCCTCCACGTACTCGACGACGGCGAGCAGCGCGGCGCGCGGGTCGCCCTCGAGCAGCACCAGGATCTCGTCGATGTGACCCAGCACCGTGGCTGCCTTGCGCGCGAGGTAGGCGCCCACGAGCTCGTCCTTGCTCTTGAAGAGCCGGTAGACGGTCATCTTGCCCAGGCCGGTCTCGCGGACGAGCTCGTCCATGCCCACGCTGCGCGAGCTGCGGGCGGAGAACAGCCGCTCCGCGGTGTCGAGGACGATCGCCTCCCGCTCCGCGCGGCTGCGGCGGACCGGGGAGGGGCTGTCGGCGTCGGCGTCGGCGTCGGCGAAGGAGAGGGCGGCGGCGGTCACACGGGGGATGGTGCCGCCTGCCGTGACGGATCAGTTCGCGGCACGCCGGGCGCCCGGCACGGCTGCTCGCTCCCGGGTGCAGAGGGACGAACGCGCAGGTCGGGGCGGCGGGGGAGGGTGGGACCGCTGTGACGACGGCCCACCCGGCTCAGGAGCGGCGGATGCGGCGGGGGTTGGCCAGGAGGCGGGCGACGCGCTCGGCCACGGCGTGCGGCGAGCCGGGGTCCTCGGCCGGCGGCGCGCCGGGGGTGTGGTCGTCCGTGTGGTCGTCGCGCTGCGCGTCCTCCATGCCCACCAGCCTGCCCCGCCCCCGGCCTGCGGGGACGGCTCCGGGCGGGCGTTCCACCCTCCCGGGCGGTGAGAGCTGCACCACCCTCGCCCGCGTCCTGGCTCACCGCCGCGCGTCCTGGGTCACCGCCGACGCCGAGCCGGGACACGGCACGACCAGCTCACCTGATGGTGCCGCGCCCCGGCCGGGACGGGTCCGTCCCGTCTCAGACGTCGGGTGTGTCGGCGGGGCCGTCGCCCGTCGGCCGGCCCTCGGCGGGGTCCTCGGAGCGCGGGGTGCGGCCGGCGTCGGACTCCTCGCCGGGCGGGTCGCCCTCCGCGCGCTCAGGGCTGCGCGGCGGCCGTTCTGGCTCGGTCACGGCGTCCTCCTCGGGATCCGGCGGTGTGGTCACCGACGGCCTTGCCCACCTGCGCGCCGCCGAACCGCGGCTCCGTGCACGCGCGTGGCCGCGGGCACCCGCGGCAGCACCTCCGCGACGGCGGCGGCGTCGGGCAGGGCACCCCGGGCGCCGGGCCCGGTGGTCGACAGCGCCGCGGCCGCGACCGCCTCGCGCACCGCGCCGGCCAGGTCCGCCCCCCGCGCCAGGGCGGTGCCGAGCGCGCCGGAGAAGCAGTCGCCCGCACCGGTGGTGTCCAGGGCGTCGACCGGCGGGGGCGCCTGCAGCAGCACGGGCCCGTCCTCCGGCACCACCAGCGCGCCGCGGGCGCCGAGGGTCACCACCGTGGCCGCCGCGCCGAGGGTGCGGGCGAGGGCGGCGAGCTCCGCCGGGGTCCGCGGTGCCGGGTCCGCGCCGGCCAGCTGCACCAGTTCGTGCTCGTTGGGCACCAGGACCGTCACCCGCTGCAGCAGCTCCGGCGGCAGCGGCTGCGGCGGTGCCGGGGTGAGCACGACGGTCCCCGACGCCGCGCCGGCCGCCGCCCGCACGGTGGCCAGCGGCACCTCCAGCTGCAGCAGCACCACCGCGGCGCCCCGCACGGCCGGGACGTCGACGTCGTCCGGCGCGAGCGCGGCGTTGGCGCCCGGCACGACGACGATGAGGTTCTCCCCGCTGCCGTCCTCGACGGGGATGGTCGCCGAGCCGGTCGGGTGCCCGGGCGTGGCCAGGACCAGCGCGGTGTCCACGCCGGCGTCGGCCAGCGCTCCCCGCTGCCGCTCCCCGGCCGGGTCGTCGCCCACCCGGCCGACCATCGCGACCCCCGTCCCCGCCAGCCGCCCGGCGGCCGCGGCCTGGTTGGCGCCCTTGCCGCCCGGCGCGAGCACCGCCGCCCGGCCGACGACGGTCTCGCCGCGGCCCGGCAGCCGCCCGACCGCGACCAGCACGTCCTCGTTCAGGCTGCCGACGACGGTGACGGACACGGGCGACCTCCGGGGAGCGCGGCGACGACGGCGCTCAGTCTGCGGGGCGGTCGTCGTCGTCGTCCGGGTCGGGCTGCACCCCGCGCGCCCAGAGCGGCAGCCCGTACCAGGTCAGCACGCCGACGAGCAGCACGGACGCCCCGCCGGCCACACCCGGCCCGCGACCCAGGACGACGCCGAGGATGAGCAGCACGCCGCCGCTGATCGCCAGCACGAGCAGCGCGAGGCCCACCAGCAGCAGCCGGTCGGCCACCGCGATGAGCACCGCCTTGCGCCGTCGCCGGAAGACCAGCCGGTGGAACGACACCGGCGCGATGAGCACCACCGTCGCCAGGGCCGTGGCCAGCAGCGTCACCGTGTAGACCGTGAGCTCGAAGTCGTCGAGCTCGGTGAAGCGCTGGGTGAAGGCCAGGCCGAGCAGGAAGGCGAAGAGCACCTGCACGCCGGTGATGGCCACCCGCAGCTCCTGCAGGAGCTCGGCGAGGTTGCGGTCGAGCACCTGGTCGAGCGTCTCGCCGCGGGCCTGCGCGGTGCGGAGGGCGGCCGAGCGGTCCGGCCGGCCGGCCCGCCGCCGCCTCGTCCCCGCCCGCGCCGCGTCCACGGGCACGGCGTACCCGGCGGGGTGTCGTCGCGACACCCGTTTCCCGAGGTCGGCGGCGCGGTACCGCCCCGGGAGGACCGACCGAGGAGGGGCCGTGGCCGACGACGACAGGGACACCATCCGCGCGGAGTTCCGCGAGGCGGTGAACATGAGCGCCTCGGAGCTGCAGGAGTGGCTGCAGACCGACGAGTCCCAGGCCGTCGGGCAGAAGAGCGGCGGCTCGGGGGAGTCGACCGGGCACGAGTCGGGGCGGCGGATCGTGGAGATCCTGCACAAGGCGAAGGACGACCTGACCGACGACGACCTCGCGCACATGCGGAAGGTCCACGGCTACGTCCAGCGGCACCTGGCCCAGGAGCCGGCCAAGGAGGACGTTGAGACCTCGAGGTGGCGGTACTCGCTCATGAACTGGGGTCACGACCCGCTGAAGAAGAAGTAGCGGCCACCGGTGCGCCTCGACGACCCGCGCCGCAACGACCCCGCCCAGTACGACGGCCTGGCCGACCAGTGGTGGGAGGCCTCGGGCGGGTTCGCGATGCTGCACTGGCTGGCCGCCTCGCGCGCCGGGCACATCCCGCCGGCCCCTGACCCCGGGGCGCTGCTGGTCGACCTCGCCTGCGGCGGCGGGCTGATGGCGCCGCACGCGGCGCGTCTGGGCTACCGGCACGTCGGCGTCGACCTGAACGCCGCGGGCCTCGCGGTCGCCGCCCGGCACGGCGTGGCCGCGGTGCGCGGCTCGGTGCTCGCCGTCCCGCTGCGCGACGGGTGCGCCGACGTCGTGGTGGCCGGCGAGGTCCTCGAGCACGTCGAGGACGACGTCGCGGTGCTCGCCGAGGCCGCCCGGTTGCTGAGGCCCGGCGGGACGATCGTCGTCGACGCCATCGCCGCCACCCGGCTGGCCGAGGTCGTCGCCGTCCGGATCGCCGAGCGGCTGCCGGGCGGGCCGCCGCCGGGCATCCACGACCCCGCCCTCTTCGTCGACCGCCGCAGGCTGCTGGCCGCCGCCGACCGGCTGGACCTGGACCTGCGGCTGGTGGGGCTGCGGCCTTCGCTGCGCGACGTCGTCGCCTGGCGGCGCGGGCGGCGCGACGTCGTCCGGATGCGGGAGCTGCCGACGACGGCGGTGCTGTTCGCCGGCTACGGGCGCAAGCGCGACGTTCCGCGTCCGCCGGGGAGCGTCCCGCGACCCGGGGAGCGTGCGACCGCTCCCGCACGTACCGTCGGGGAGTGACCGCCTCGCTGAGCAGCGCGTTCCCCGCGGAGTCCCGCGGGTGAGCGCCGCCGTGCTGACCGGCGCCGGCGCCGCCCTGCCGGCCACCCTCGACCAGGACGCCGCGTGGGAGGGCTTCTTCGCCCGCCACTACGAGGGTGTCCGCGCCGCCCACCGCATCTGGGCCGGTGCCGGCGTGCGGACGCGGCACGCGGTGGCCAACCCGGTCGACGAGGACCTGAGCCAGTGGGGGACCGGCGCGCGCATGGCGCGCTACGTCCAGGAGGCGCTGCCCCTGGGCAAGCAGGCGGTCGCGGGCGCGCTCGACGTCGCGGGCCTCGCGCCCGGCGACGTCGGCCTGTTCGCCGTCGCCACCTGCACCGGGTACGCCACGCCCGGCTTGGACATCCGGCTGGCCAGCGACCTGGGCATGCCGCCGGGCCTGCAGCGGCTGCTGGTCGGGCACATGGGCTGCTACGCGGCGATCCCCGGGCTGGCCGCCGTCGGCGACTTCGTCACCGCCCGCTCGCGCCCAGCGGTGCTGCTGTGCTGCGAGCTGACCAGCCTGCACGTCCAGCCGGCGGTGCGGGACCTCGACCAGGTGGTCGCGCACGCGCTGTTCTCCGACGCCGCGGCGGCCGTCGTCGTCGAGCCCGGTGCCGGCCGCGGACGGCGGCTGGCAGGCGTGGTCGCGCGCACCGACCCGTCGACGGCCGACCACATGACCTGGGACGTCACCGACCTGGGCTTCCGCATGGGCCTGTCGCCGCGGGTGCCCGACGTCCTGTCCCGGCACGTGGGCGACGTCGTCGCCGAGTTGCTCGACGGCGCCGGCCTGCGGGTCGAGGACGTCGCCGGCTGGGCGGTGCACCCCGGCGGGCCGCGCATCCTCGACGTCGTCCGGGACGAGTTGGGGCTCGCCGAGGCACAGGTCGCGGCCTCGCGGCGGGTGCTGGCCGAGCACGGCAACTGCTCGTCGGCCACGGTGCTGCTCGTGCTGCAGGAGCTCGCCGACGTCGACGGTCCCGTCGTCGCCATGGCCTTCGGTCCGGGGTTGACCCTGTACGCAGCGCTACTGATGCCTGCCTGACCTCGCGCGAGGGCTGGGCGGGGCACTACCCTCTGTGATCGCGATCACGATCCGCGAGGGGAGTCGCCCATGGCCACCGGTGGGTCCGTCCGGGTGTTCCTGGTGGACGACCACGAGGTGGTGCGCCGCGGCGTCGCCGAGGTGCTCGAGGACGACCCCGCGCTGATGGTGGTGGGCGAGGCCGGGAGCCTCGCCGAGGCGCTCGCGCGCGGCCCGGCGGTCCGGCCCGACGTCGTCGTGGTGGACATGCGGCTGCCCGACGGGGACGGCGCCGAGGTCGTCCGCCGGCTGGGTGAGCGGCTGCCGGGGGTGCGCTGCCTGGTGCTGTCCAGCTACGCCGACGAGGCCGCGGTCGCGGCGGCCGCGGCGGCGGGCGCGGCCGGCTACCTGGTCAAGCAGGTGCGCGGCGCGGACCTCGTCTCGGCGGTCCGCACGGTGGCGGCCGGCGGGACGCTGCCCGGCTGGCCCGGGCGGCGGCCGGGTGCGACCGGCGACGGCGACCGGCGACTGGCCTCGCTCACCGAGCAGGAGCGCACCGTGCTCACGCTGATCGGCGAGGGCCTGACCAACCGGCAGATCGGTGAGCGGATGGGGCTGGCCGAGAAGACGGTGAAGAACTACACCAGCCACCTGCTCGCCAAGCTGGGCCTCGAGCGGCGCACCCAGGCCGCCATCCTGGCCACCGAGATGCGCGGCCGCCGGCCCTCCTGAGGGAGGTCAGGACCCGCGCGGTCCCGGCACCGTCCAGGTGACCTCGGTACCGGACGGCCCCCCGGCCGCGGTGAGCCGGCCGCCGCGGCGCTCGGCCCGCTCGGCGAGGTTGGCCAGCCCGCTGCGCACGGTCACCTCCGGCAGCCCGCGGCCGTCGTCGGCGACCCGGACCCGCACGGGCGAGCCGGCGACGGCCTCGGCCTCGACGGTGACCTCCAGCCGGCCGGCGGCGGCGTGCCGGACGACGTTGGTGACCAGCTCCCGCACCACCGCCAGCAGGTCGGTGGCCAGGTCCGACGGCAGGCCGTCGAGGTCGCCGCGCAGCCGCAGGCCCGGCTGCACCTCCGAGCCCTCGGTCACCTGCCGGACGGTGTCGGCCAGCCCCGCGGCCAGTCCGGCCGGCGCGGCGTCGTCGTGCAGGCCGAAGATCGCCGAGCGGATCTGCCGCAGCGTGGCGTCGAGTTCGTCGACGCTGCGCCCCACCCGCAGGGCCGCGTAGGGGTCGACGTCCTCGAGGGCCCGCCCGACGCGGTCCAGCGACAGCGCCGTCGCGTAGATCCGCTGCACCACGTGGTCGTGCAGGTCCCGGGCGATCCGGTCGCGGTCGGCCTGCACCTGCAGCCGGCGCTCCCGGCGCTGGCTGCGCGCCAGCTCCAGGGCCAGCGCCGCCTGGGCGGCGAACGCGGACAGCGACTCGAGGACCTCGGCGTCGAACGGCTCCCGCCCGGCGCAGCGCATGCAGACCAGGGTCCCGAGGGCCTGCCCGAGCGGGACGATCACCGCCGACCGCGCGCCGCGCGAGAGCTCGACGGCGACCTCCGCGTGCCGGCCGAGGACCGGGTCGACCGTGACGTCCTCGACCAGTTCCCCGACCCCGGTGCGGTGCACCCGGCCGACGTGGGTGTCCTCGAGCGGGACGCGCACGCCCTCGAGCTCGTCGGCCATCCGGCCGGCGGAGGCGACGATCGTCAGCGCCTCGCCGTCGCCCTCCTGGGCGACCAGGAGCGCCCCGCCGTCGGCGTCGCTGAGCGCGACCGCCCGCTCGGCCACGGTCACCAGCACCTCGCCGGGGTCCTGGCCGGAGAGCAGGGCGGTGGACACCTCGGTGGCCGCCTGCACCCACGCCCGGCGGCGCTCGGCCGCCTCGGCGAGCCGGGCGTTCTCGACGGCGAGGCCGGCGGCCGCCGCGAGGGCCAGCACGGCCTCCTCGTCGGCCTCGGTGAACTCACCACCGGAGCGCTTCTCGGTGAGGTAGAGGTGGCCGAAGACCGCCTCGCGGACGCACACCGGCACGCCGAGGAAGGACCGCATCGGCGGGTGCCCCGGCGGGAAGCCGACCGAGGCCGGGTGCGCCCCGAGGTCGGGGAGGCGCAGCGGCCCCGGCTGCTCCACCAGCAGGCCGAGGATCCCCTCGCCGGCCGGGAGGCGCTCGATGCCCTCCCGGGTCTCGTCGTCCATGCCGACGATGACGAACCGGTCGAGACGCCGTCCGTCCCGGGTGAGGACGCCGAGGGCGCCGTAGGAGGCGTCGGCGTGCGCGACCGCCGCCTCGACGATCGCGCGCAGCGTCGCCTCGAGGTGCTCGCCGGCCGCGGCCGCGCGCACGCCGGCGGCCAGCGCCGGCGGTGGACCCTCCGGGGTGGGCGGGGTCACGGCCCGTCCGGAGGGGTCCTGCAGGGTGCCGGGCTCGTCCTGTTCGGGCTTGCTCACGCTCCGGGTGCTCACGCGCCGCGCGCGAGGCGGCCGGGGTGGCGGGGCGGGACGTGCCGCAGCAGGGCCCGTCCCGCTCCGGCCACGAGGACGAGGTCCCCGCCGCGACCGGCCGCGGTCAGGGCCTCGAGCACCGGGCGCTCGACGGTGGCCGTGCGGATCCGGCCGGTCACGCCGGTCTCGGCGATCGCGCGGACGACCTGGGCCTCGACCCGCCCGAGGGCCGTGGCGCGGACCCGCTCGCCGGCCGGGCGCTGCCCGGGCAGCGGCCCGTCCGCGGGGTCGACGACGTCGACGGCGAGCACGGTGCCCTCGCGGCGGGCGGCCTCGCGCAGCGCCCAGACCAGCGCGCCGTAGGCGGCGGCCGAGCCGTCGACGTGGACGACGAGCGAGGGCGCGGGGCGGCGGGACAGCTGGGGGACCAGCCGGACCGGCTCGACGGACGGCACGGACCGGTCCTCCGACGGAACTGGAGCGGTCGGATCGGCCATGCTAGTGATCCTGACGACACCCCGCCCGTTCGGACAGGGACCAAGGACCCGGCGTCACGGATCCGCCCCGGTCAGGGCGGTGCCCGGGTGTCGCTCGGGTCGCGGGCCGGGTCCCGGTGACCACCGTGGTGCCGTCCTCCTCGGGCCCGTGCACGTGCGGGTGCAGTCCCGCGGCGGCGAGCACGGCGGCCAGGACGGGTGCCTGCTCCTCGCCGACCTCGGCCAGCGCCACCCCGCCCGGGGCGAGCCAGGCCGGCGCTCCCGCGGCCACCCGGCGGTGGACGTCGAGCCCGTCCCCGCCGCCGTCGAGGGCGACCCGGGGCTCGTGCAGCCGGGCCTCGGGCGGCAGCAGGGACAGCGCGCCGGTGGGGACGTAGGGCGCGTTGACCACCAGGACGTCGACCCGCCCCCGCAGGTCCGTGGGCAGCGCGTCGAACAGGTCGCCGCCGTGCACCCGCCCGCCCACCGGGGCGAGGTTGCGCCGCGCGTACGGGAGGGCCGCGGGGTCGACGTCGGCGGCGTGCAGCTCGGCCAGGTCGACAGCGGTGGCCAGGGCCAGCCCGACCGCGCCGCAGCCGCAGCACAGGTCGACGGCGACCGGCGCCCGCCCGGTCTCCTCCCGGAGCGCGCGCGCTTCCTCGGCCGCCCGCGCGACCAGGGTCGCGGTGCGCTGGCGGGGCACGAAGACCCCCGGGCCGACGGCGATCCGCAGGCCGCGGAACTCGACCGCGCCGAGCAGGTGCTCGAGCGGCTCGCCGGCCACGCGCCGTCCGGCCAGCTCCTCGAGCTCGGCGGGCGTGGTGGCGGCGGTGGTGAGCAGGCGCGCCTCGTCCTCGGCGAAGACGCACCCGGCGGCGCGCAGCCGCGCCACGAGGGCGTCGGGAGTGGAGGACGGCACGCTCCCCAGGCTGCCAGCCGTGCCCGGCGTCAGACGCACGCGAGCACGGACCGCAGCGGCGCGGGGACCGCCGGGGGCTCGAGCCGTTCGACCAGGGCTCGGGCGTAGCGGGCCTTGCGCCCGCTGGTGGTGCCCAGGAACCGGTGCAGTTGTGCCTCGGGTGACCGGCCGCGCTGCGCCGGCTGCCGCCGGAAGGTCGTCAGCGCGACGGACTCGCCGTGCTCCGCGACGGCCGCCTCCACCCCGGCGATCCCCGCCGCCCGGACGAGCTCCTCCTCGAGGTCGGCCACGCAGGCGAAGAAGTGCGCCGTCGCCGGGTCGCGGCTCCCGAGCGCGCGGCGGAAGAACTCCTCCTCGGCGAGGTCGTACACGCCGGCGACGCGGACGCCGGGATGGCGCGCGGCCACCAGCGCGAGGTGCCGCCGGATCGCGGTGGCACCGCCCATCGGGACGACGTGCACCCCGTCGGCGGCCAGGTCGCGTCCCTGGCCCCGTGCGGCCGCCAGCACGGCCTCGCGGTCGCTGACCCCCTCGACGAGCAGCACAGCCCGGAGGGCGGGCTCGGGCTGCGCGGATGCGGCCACGCGCGGACCGTCCCACGCGGAGGGGCGGTCAGGCGACCGGGTTCGCCGGTCGGGGGAGGAAGAGAGCGGGTGACGAGAATCGAACTCGCACTGTCAGCTTGGGAAGCTGATGTTCTACCATTGAACTACACCCGCGACGCCGTGACCTGCGAGGACACCGCCGTCCCCACGGGTCGAGCTCCAGCGCAGAGACTACACGGGACGGGCGGCGTGACCCAGCCCGGGGTGGCCGCCGGACCGCTGGACGACCACCACCGCGCAGCCCCGCGCGGCCCGCCGCCGCCCCGGGTCACCTCCGCAGCGACCGCCCGGACCGCCCGCGATGATGAAATCCCGTCCCGGGACGGGTCACCACTGGCACGAGCACGTCGGCACGAGCACGTCGGCACGAGCACGTCGGCACGCGGGAGGAGAGCCCGACGGCGAGCCTGATGGTGGACGTCATCGTCTCTCTCGACGGACACGCGTCCGCGGAGGGATGGCCCGGCTACCGGGCCTGGAGGGACCCGAGTACCTCGCCTGGACCGGTGAGGACGCGGAGGACGAGCACACCGTCCTCATGGGTGCGACGACGTACCGGCTGATGTCCGGGTTCGCCGCCGAGATGCCCGACGAGCCGGGATTCGCCGCCCTGACCGCGATGCCCGAGGTGGTGTTCTCCTCGACCCTGGAGGAGCCGCTCGCGTGGGCCGGCACCGAGCTGGTCAGCGGGGACGCGGTCGAGGCCGTGCGGGACGTGAAGCGGCGCGGCGCCCGGGACCTGCGCACGGTCGGCAGCCTCACCCTGTGCCGGTCGCTGCTCGGAGCCGGCGTGGTGGACCGCTTCCGGGTGGTCGTCCTCCCGGTCGTCACCGGGGTCACCGGGAGGGAGCGCATCGTCGACGGGTGGCCCCCGACGTCGCCCTCGACCTGGTCGGGAGCCGCACGTTCGACGGCCGGCTCCAGCTGCTCGAGTACGGCCCCACCGTGCTCGACGGGCCGCCCGGGGTCGGTGGCCCGTGAGCGCTCCGGCCACCCGGGTCCGGCGCTGACCGACGACCCGTCGTCGGTCTCCGCGAGGAAGATCCGCGGGGGGATGTCGAGAACCCGCCCCCGGCTCCGTCCCCGGGGTGGACGCGGCCAGGATGGGCCGCACCTTCCGAGGGAGAACACCATGGCCAAGTACCTGCTGCTCAAGCACTACCGCGGCGCGCCGACGCCGGTCAACGACGTGCCGATGGACCGGTGGACGCCGGAGGAGGTCTCGGCGCACGTGCAGTACATGGAGGACTTCGCCGCCCGGCTCGAGGGCAGCGGCGAGTTCGTCGACGGTCAGGCGCTCTCCCCGGAGGGCACGTGGGTCCGCTACGACGGCGAGGGCCGCCCGCCGGTCACCGACGGCCCGTTCGCGGAGACCAAGGACCTCATCGCCGGCTGGATGGTGATCGACGTCGACACCCACGAGCGGGCGCTCGAGCTGGCCGGTGAGCTGTCCGCGGCCCCGGGTGCGGGCGGGAAGCCGATCCACGAGTGGCTCGAGGTGCGCCCGTTCCTCGGCGCCGCGCCGACCGTCACGGAGTGACGCCGGTGGACGAGGCCCTGCTGCGGGCGATCGTCCCCACCGTGATCAGGGTCCTCGGCCGCCGCGGAGCCGACTTCGCGGCGGCCGAGGACGCCGTCCAGGAAGCGCTCGTCGAGGCGGTGCGCGTGTGGCCGGACGACCCGCCGCGGGACCCGAGGGCCTGGCTGGTGGCCGTCGCGTGGCGCAGGTTCCTCGACGCCGTCCGCGCCGACACCTCCCGACGGCGTCGCGAGGAGCTCGTCGACGACGAACCGGCGCCCGGGCCGGCCGAGACGCGGGACGACACGCTGCAGCTGTACTTCCTGTGCGCCCACCCGTCCCTGACCCCGGCCTCGGCCGTCGCGCTCACGCTGCGCGCGGTCGGCGGCCTGACCACGCGGCAGATCGCGCAGGCCTACCTCGTGCCGGAGGCCACCATGGCCCAGCGCATCAGCCGGTCCAAGCGGACCGTCTCGGGCGTCCGGCTCGACCGGCCCGGCGACGTCGCCACGGTGCTGCGGGTGCTGTACCTGGTCTTCAACGAGGGCTACTCCGGCGACGTCGACCTCGCCGCCGAGGCGATCCGGCTCACCCGCCAGCTGGCCGCCGCGATCGACCACGAGGAGGTGACCGGGCTGCTCGCGCTGATGCTGCTGCACTCCGCGAGGCGCCCTGCCCGGACCCGCCCCGACGGCAGCCTCGTGCCCCTCGCGGAGCAGGACCGGGGCCTGTGGGACACGCGGCTGATCGCCGAGGGCGTCGACCTGCTCCAGGCCGCCCTCGGCCGCGACCGGCTGGGGGAGTTCCAGGCGCAGGCCGCCATCGCCGCCCTGCACGCCGACGCCCGCACGGCAGCGGAGACCGACTGGGTGCAGATCGTCGAGTGGTACGACGAGCTGGTGCGGCTCACCGGCAGTCCGGTGGCCCGTCTCAACCGGGCCGTCGCGGTCGGCGAGGCCGACGGTCCCCGGGCCGGCCTGGCCGCCCTGGCCGGTCTCGACCCCGCCCTGCCCCGGCACACCGCCGTCGCGGCGTACCTGCACGAGCGGGACGGGGACCCGGTCACCGCGGCCCGGCTCTACGCCGAGGCCGCCCGGGCGGCGCCGAACCTGGCCGAACGCGACCACCTCACCCGGCAGGCCGCCCGGCTCAACGCGGGACGGCGGGGCTGAGCGCCGCGGCTCAGGCCGCCGGCCGGGGGCTGCGGATGGTCACCGTGGTCCCCGCCGGGCCCGGCACGGCCGTGATCTCGGCGAAGGCGCTCATCAGCATCGAGCCGCGACCGCGGTCCATGCTCGACGTCCGCTCCTTCCACTGCCCGTGGTCGCGCACCGCGATCTCCACGGCGCCGTCGTCGAGGGTCACCCGGACGTCGACGACGGGCTCGCCGGGGTCCTGCGCGTGCTCGACGGCGTTCGTGGCGGCCTCGCAGGCGGCCAGCACGAGGTCGTAGACGCGGTCCCCGTCCAGGCCGGCGCCGTCGAGCAGTGCCCGCAGCCGGCGGCGCAGCGCCGGGATCGACGACGCGCGCGAGGGGAACCGCCAGGTCGTCGTGCTGTCCGGCCGGCCGACGGGGGCCTGCGGCGGCGCGGCGGTGGCTGTCACGGTGCCGGCTGTCACGGAGCCGGCCGCGCGCGGTCGCGGCGGCGGAGCGGGCGCGGCCGACGCGGCCGCCGGGAGCGCCGCCGGGAGCACGGGCTCCCGCCGTCCGCGCGAGCGCTCGAACACCGCGCGGAGCCGGCCGAGCAGTTCCGCGGACTCGAAGGGCTTGGGCAGGTAGTCGTCGACGCCGGCGTCGAAGCCCTCGACGGCGGCCTCCTGCCCGGCCCGCGCGGTGAGCATGACCACCGGGACCGCCTGCGTGGCCGGATCGGCGCGCAGGGCCCTGAGCAGCCCGAACCCGTCGAGGCCCGGCATCATCACGTCGGTCAGCACCACGTCGGGGCACACCCGCGCGACGTCGTGCAGGGCCTGCTCGCCGTCGGACGCCGTCCGCACCGTCCACGACGGCGACAGCAGCCGGGTCAGGTAGGCGCGCATGTCGGCGTTGTCGTCGACCACGAGGACGGTGCCCAGCGGGTCGGCGGAGCGGCCCTGCCAGGCCAGGTCGTCGTCCCAGGGGGTCAGCGCGGCGCCGCGGACCTCGGCCGGTGACGCGGGCGGCGCGGTGTCGGTGTCGGGTTCGCCGAAGGGCACCCGGACGGTGAACGTGCTCCCGGTGCCGGGCTCGCTCTCGACCGACACGGTGCCGCCGTGCAGCCCGACCAGCTCGCGGACCATCGCCAGGCCCAGCCCGGTGCCCTCGCGGCTGCGCGCGGGGGAGTCGGCGACCCGGTGGAACCGCTCGAACAGCGCCGGCAGCTCGGCGGCGGGGATGCCCACGCCGGTGTCGGAGACCCGCAGCACGACCTCGTCGCCGTCCGCGCGCAGGGAGACGGCGATGCTGCCGACGAAGGTGTACTTGACCGCGTTGGCGACGAGGTTGAGGACGATCTTCTCCCACATCCGCGGGTCCACCGCGGCGGGGCGGGGCAGCGGCGGGCAGTCGACCGTGAGGGTCAGCCCGGCCCGCTCGGCGGCGGCGCGCAGCACGCCGGCCAGCTCGGCGGTAGTGACCGCCAGGTCGGTGGCCACCCGCACCGCCGCCGTGCGCCCGGCCTCGATGCTGACGAACTCCAGCAGGTCGTCGACCAGGCGCTTGAGCCGCTGGCCGTTGCGCAGGGCGAGGGTGAGCTGCTCGCGGACCGGCGCCGGCAGCTGCCCGCCGGACTCGGCGAGGGCGTCGGTGATCGGGCCCAGCAGCAGGGTCAGCGGCGTCCGCAGCTCGTGGCTGACGTCGGAGAAGAAGGTGGTCTTGGCCTGGTCCAGCTCGGCGAGCGCCTCGGCGCGGGCACGCTCGGCGGCGTAGGCGCGTGCGTCGGTGACGGCGGCGGCGACCTGCCCGGCCAGCAGCTGGTGGAAGGTCCGGTACTCCTCGTCCAGCGCGCGGTTGGGGCTGACGCCGACCAGCAGCGCCCCGACCGGCTCGCGACCGGCGCCGCCCGACAGCGGCAGGGCCACGGCCTCGCCCACCTCGTCGCCGAACGGCCCGCCGGGCACGTGCAGCGCCACGACGTCGACGTCCCCGAGCTCGGCGGCCCGCTCCGCCGTCGCGGGCAGCGCGGCGGCGTCGACGCCGACGGTGGCCACCTGGTGCAGCCGCGCGCCGTCGCCGGTGAGGTAGACGGCGGCGAACGGCACGTCGAGCAGGTCACCGGCCAGCGCGCCGCACACCTGCGCGGCGAGGTCGCGCTCGTCCTCACGACGCCCGGCGGCGGTGGACACCTCGTGCAGCAGCCGCTGCCTGCGCTCGGCCACCACCTGCCGGGTGACCTCGGTACAGACCGCGTGCATCCCGGCGACCTCGCCGTCGTCGCCGAACGCGGGGGCGTGCGAGACGGTGAAGTAGGTCTCCTCGCGGTACCCGGCGCGCTCCAGCAGCAGGAGCAGCTGAGGGATCCACGAGGCCTCGCGGGTGGCCATCGCGTGCTCGACCGGCTGCTGCAGCGCCGCCCAGCCCTCCGCCAGCGTGATCCGCAGGTCGTCGCCGATGGCGCCGGGGTGCTTCGCGCCGATGAGCTCGGCGTAGGCGTCGTTGTAGAACTGCGTGTACTCCCGACCCCAGGTCAGGATCATCGGGAACCGCGAGGCCAGCACGGTGCGGACGGCGTAGCGCAGGCTCGCCGGCCAGGTCTCCACCGGCCCGATCGGCGTCGTCGACCAGTCGAAGGCCGCCATCAGGCGCCCGTTGCCACTGCCGCCGGCGAAGACGTCCTCCGTGCCGGGGCCGGGTGCGACGTCCTGGAGCCCGGTCCCCGCGACGGGATCCGGTGCCACGCACACCTCCAGGCACACACGTGCGGACGCCGGGTGGACTCCCACCCTGGCGTCAGGGACTCGGGAGCCGCAGCGGCTCCACGTTGCCTGCACCGTACATGCGCACTCCGGGCGGCTCCGGCCCCGTCCGGAGGCTCGCCGGGAGGGGCCTCACCGGCGCATGACGGCGAGGAAGCCGGTGGCCTCCGAGCGCAGCCGTTCGGCCATCCGGGACAGCCCGGTGACGTCGGTGTCGGCCGTGCCCAGGGACGCCGTGCCGTCGACGGCCGCGGCGATCCCGTCGACGAGGCCGTTCATCTCGGTCACCGTGTCGCCCACCGAGCCGATGACGGCGGTGACGTCGTCGCAGGCCGCGCGGATGGCCTCGACCTGCTCGGTCACCCGCTCGGTGGCCTGCGCCGTCTGGTCGGCGAGGTCCTTGACCTCGGAGGCGACGACGGCGAAGCCCTTGCCGGCCTCCCCGGCGCGGGCGGCCTCGATCGTGGCGTTGAGCGCGAGGAGCCGGGTCTGCGCGGCCACCGACTCGATGAGGGCGATGACCTCGCGGATCTCGGCGGAGGTGCGGGTCAGTGACCCCAGCGTCCCGGTGGCGTTGCCCACCTCGGCCGACGCTGCGGACGCCGCGCTGGTCAGCCCCGCCGCCGACGCACTCATCTCCGTGGCCGCCGTCGCCACCTGCATGCTCATGGCCAGCACGACCGGCTCGAACTGGTCGGCCAGGCGCAGTCGCGAGGTCTGGGCCTCGGTGACCCGGCCGGCCGTCTCGCGCATGGCGTCGCGGGCGGTGTTGACGTCGGTGGCCGCGTGCCGGTAGGCGCCCTGCAGCCCGGTGCGCAGCACCTTGCGGTGGTGGCGGCCCTCGGCGGCCGAGGCCAGCGCGGCGCGCGACTCGCGGACGAAGGCGTCGCTGACGTCCAGCGCGCGGTTGACCCCGTGCTGCAGGGTGACCAGCTCTGGGACGGCGTCCGAGCCGGGCACCGGCACGGCGCGGGCCTCGAGGTCACCGCGCGCAGCCGCCTCGCAGGTCTCGGTCAGGCGCCGCACGAACGCGCGGTGGACCTCGAGCTCCGCGGCGGCGGAGCGGTTGCGGAAGCGCGCCATCTCAGTCCTCCTCCTCGCCGATGACCGACCACACGAGCTCCTCGTAGGACGCGGCCTGCTCGGCGACCAGCCGCTGGAACAGCTCCGACGACGCCGCGACGGCCGCGCGGGCGCTCGGGTGGCGCCGCTCCTCGGCCAGGAGGCGCTCGTAGAGGGTCCGGACGCGCTCCACCGCGCGGCGGGAGGGCCGGCGGCGGTTGGAGTGGTAGCCCACGGCCGAGCCGTCGGCGCCGTAGGACGGCGTCACGTGGGCGAGCACCCAGTAGGACGGGCCGTCGGCGACGAGGTTCTGGATGTACGCGAACAGCTCCCGGCGGGCGGTCAGGGTCTCCCACAGCAGCGCGAAGACCGCGCGCGGCATGTCGGGTGGCGGATCAGGTCGTGCGGCTGCCCGATCACCTCGTCGAGGGAGTAGGCGCCCACCCGCAGGAAGACGTCGTTGGCGTAGGTGATCACCCCGCGCGGGTCGGTCCTGGAGACGATGAGCTCGTCGGCCGCGAAGGTCCGCTCCTCGCCGGTGGGCCGCACGGCCGTCCGGGCGGCACGCGCCGCCGTCCGCGGGTGGGTGTCGAGCACGCGGGTGTCCTCCTGGGCTCCGTGGGTCGCGCCCCGGGTATCGGCCGATCAGGAGCCGGGATGAGCCGGACCCGCCGGGCCGGGACCCAGGTCCCGGCCCGGCGGGTCCGGGTGGGCACCTCAGGCGCGCAGCACCACACCGCGGCAGGACGACGAGCAGTCCAGCGACCAGACCGATGCCGGCATCGCGGCCCACCGGGCCGAGCGGACCAGCCGCAGGCCCCCCGGACCGGTCACCTCGGACGGCGCGGTCGGAGCCGCCCCGCCGCTCCCGCCGCCCGGGGCGGGGGTGCTGCCGGCGCCGGGCGGAGGCGTCGTGCCGCCGCCGCCCGGGGTGGGCGTGGTCCCGCCGCCGGCGGCTGCCGCGACGTACTCCAGGACGCTCCGGAGCACCTCGGACCGGCCGTCGGGGGCGAAGACCGTGACGTCGTACCGCCCTGCGACGCGGGCAGGGGCCCGGAACACGACCTCGGTGGTGCTGGAGCGGACCACCGTGGCCGCGCCGGACGAGCCGACGAGCACCCGCGCCCCCGCCGGGAGCGCCAGGCCGGTCACGCGGACCTCGGTGCCACCGGCCACCGAGACGCGCACCGGGCTGATCGAGGTGATGCGGAAGGTGCCGGTGCCCGGGTAGGTCTGCTGCCCGCCGTCGGCCGGGGCCGGCGTCGAGGTGCCGGGGTTGCCGGTGCCGGGGTTGCCGGTGCCGGGGTTGCTGGTGCCCGGGTCGGTCGTGCCCGGCGTGCTGCTCCCCGGGTCCGGGGTGCCGGGGGTCGTGGTGTCCGGGGTCGGGGTGCCCGGGGTCGGGGCGCCCGGGGTCGGGGCGCCCGGCGTGGTCGTCCCGGGGGTCGGGGTCCGGGGCGTGGTGGTGCCGGGGTTGCTGGTCCCCGGGTCGGTCGTGCCCGGCGTGCTGCTCCCCGGGTCCGGGGTGCCGGGTGTGGTGGTGCCCGGGGTCGGGGCGCCCGGCGTCGTGGTCCCGGGGGTCGGGGTCCGGGGCGTGGTGGTGCCGGGGTTGCTGGTCCCCGGGTCGCTGGTCCCCGGGTTCCTGGTGCCCGGGTTGGCCGTGCCCGGCGTCGGCGTCCCGCCGGACCCACCGCCGGCCGGGGCCGGCGCGCCCACGACGAGTGGAGCCGCACGGGTCCCGCCCACCGGCGCGCCGTCGCGGGTGAGCTGGACGGTGAGGACGTAGCGGCCCTCACCGAGCGGCATCGACGGCGCCAGGACCAGCCCGGCGAGCGAGGTGCGGGCGCCGAGGGAGAAGGTGGCCTGCCCGTCGTCGTCGGTGGTCACGGTCGCGCCGCCGAGGACGACCGGGACGTCGGCGACGGCCCAGGTACTGCCCTGGTGCTGCATGCCCAGGCCGAGGGTGACGGCGAAGGAGCCCGGCGCCACCGTGCCGCTGACGGCCACCCGCGGGGTGGCGGTACCGGGCGCGGCGGTCATGGACGTGAAGGCGTACTCGACGGCACCGACACCGGCCGTGGCCAGGCCCGACACCGTCAGCCGGCCGCCGCTGACCGACCGGCCGCGGAAGGCGGCGACCGGGTCGACGTCGGCGAGCAGCGCGGAGCGCAGGGCGGCCGCGCTGAGGTCGGGGAAGGCCGCCCGGTAGAGCGCGACCGCGCCGGCGACCTGGGGCGCGGCGATCGAGGTGCCGCTGACCAGCTCGTAGCCGCCGCTGTTGGCGGTGGTGAAGACCTGGGTGCCCGGCGCGAACAGGTCGACAGTGGTGGCGCCGTACGCGGAGAAGGAGCTGACCGTGTCGGCCGCGGTGCTCGCGCCGACGGTCAGCAGGTTGAGCTCGGCGTAGGCCGCCGGGTAGACCGGGACGCGGTCGCGGTCGGCGGCGTCGTTGCCGGCGGCCGCCACCACGACGACGCCCTTGCTGCCGGCGTAGGCGATGGCCGAGCGCAGGTACTCCAGCGCCGCGCCGCTCATCGAGCCGCCCCAGGAGGCGTTGACGACGTCGGCTCCGTGGTCGGCGGCGTAGCGGATGGCCTCGGCGCCCAGGATCACGTCGACGCCACCGCCGCTGCCGATGACCAGCGGCATGATCGTCACGTCGGGCGCGATGCCCGCGGTGCCGCGGTTGTTCCCGGTCCGGGCGCCGACCGCGCCGGACACGCCCGCGCCGTGCTCGCCCCCCGCGCCGTTGTCGACGTCGGGCGAGTTGGTCGTGAAGTTCCAGCCGTGGCAGTCGCCGGCCTTGCCGTTGCCGTCGGTGTCGCGGGTGCCGCAGGGCTCGGCCGGGTTGGTCCACAGCGCACCGGCGAGGTCCTCGTGGTCGCTGTCGTAGCCGGTGTCGACGACGGCCACGACGACGCCGGACCCGGTGCCGCCGGCCCACCCGTCGGGAGCGTCGGTGTCGGCGTCGGCGACCGCGCTCTGCCCGGGCGCGTTGGTGCCGGTGTTGACCAGGTTCCAGCCGTAGGACGGGACGTAGGGGTCACTGACGGTCCCGAGCACGGGCACCTGGGGCGAGACCCCGACGGATGCGACGCCGTCGACGGCGGCCAGGTCGTCGGCGGTGAGCCCGTCGGTGGCCACCAGCGCGCGGCCGTCGCTGAGCTGCTGGGCGCTCGCGACGCCGTCCAGCGCTGCCAGCGGGGCCAGGAGCGTCGAGGCGTCGGCGGCGTCGGCGGTGACCACGTAGCGGTCCAGGCCGTCACCGGGGCCCCAGCCGTCCGCCACGGCGACGGAGGGGGCGGCCAGCGCCACCACCGTGGCCGCTCCGGCGAAGCCGGTGGCCGCGGCCGTGACCAGCACGACCGCCTGTGTGCGCCTGCTCAGGGTCGCCACGTCTGTGCTCCTCCCCGGCCCGGGGCCCGTACCCGGCCGGCGACCGGTCCTCCGATGGGCCGGCACGGGGACCTCGGCGTCCCGGCGGCGGGCCTGCAGCCGGGGCCCGCGGCGGTGACCCGATGGGGGGAGACGGCGTGCTCCCTAGACTCCGCGCCATGCTGCTGTCCGACCGCGACATCCGCGCCGCGATCGCCGAGGGGCGTCTCGGCATCGAGCCGCACGACGCGGGCCTGGTGCAGCCCTCGAGCATCGACGTCCGGCTCGACCGCTTCTTCCGGGTCTTCAACAACGCCCGCTACACCCACATCGACCCGGCGCAGCAGCAGGACGACCTGACCACCCTGGTCGAGCCCGACGGCGACGAGCCGTTCGTGCTGCACCCCGGGGAGTTCGTCCTGGGCTCCACGCTCGAGGTCGTCTCGATCCCCGACGACCTCGCAGCCCGCTTGGAGGGCAAATCGAGTCTAGGGCGTCTCGGATTGCTCACGCACTCGACGGCGGGCTTCGTCGACCCCGGCTTCTCCGGCCACATCACGCTGGAGCTGTCCAACGTGGCGAACCTGCCGATCACGCTGTGGCCGGGGATGAAGATCGGGCAGCTGTGCCTGTTCCGGCTCACCACGGCGGCCGAGCACCCCTACGGGTCGGAGGTCTACGGCTCCCGCTACCAGGACCAGCGCGGGCCGACGCCGTCGCGGTCGTTCCGCAACTTCACCCGCGCGGAGACGCGGGAGCAGGGCTGACCGCCGCGGGCGACCAGCCGGGCACCTCGTCGTCGACGAAGCGGTCGCGGGTGGCCAGCCAGCCGGTGACCGTGAGCCCCACCGTGGCCACGGCGATGAGCACGAACATCCCGGTGTAGCCGCCGGTCGCCCCGCGCAGCACGCCGACCAGCAGCGGGCCGGTGCCGGCCAGCACGTAGCCCCAGCCCTGCGTGACCGTGGAGAGCGCGGCGACCGTCTCCGGCGTGCGGGCGCGCAGGCCGATCAGCGCCAGCACCATGCTGAAGGTCCCCATGCCGACGGCGAGCACGCTCATCCACAGCCAGGGCAGCGTGCGCGGGGCCAGCCACAGCCCGGTCCAGCCCACGGCGTAGCAGGCCATGAACCCGAGCAGCAGCGGCCGCTGCCAGCGTTGCCGGACGGTCAGCGACGGGACGACGGCGTTGACCGGGATGACGACGATCGAGTTGATCCCGAGCAGCAACCCGGCGGTCGCGGCGCTCAGCCCGGAGTCCCGCAGGTACTGCGCCGACCAGCCCATGACCACGTACGCCTGCATCGCCTGCAGCCCGAAGAAGGCGGCCATGGTGAGGGCGAGCGGGCTGCGCGCCAGCGGGCGCATCCGGACCGAGCGGTGCGCGGCGCGGCCGGCGCCGGGCTGGCGCGGGGTGAGGAACCACGGCACCGCGGCGACCAGCGCCAGCACCGCCCAGACGCCCAGCCCCCAGCGCCAGCCGCCCGGGCCGACGGCGGCCGCGATCGGGGCGGTGGAGACCGCGGCGACGGCGCCGCCGATGGCCATGCTCGCGCTGTAGGCGCCGATCAGCAGCCCGGTGCGCCCGGGGAACCAGCGCTTGACCAGGCCGGGCAGCAGCACGTTGCCGAGCGCCCCGCCGACCATGGCCAGCACGGTGCCGGCGAGGAACAGCGGGAAGGAGTCGACGACGGCCCGGAGCACCAGCCCGGCGGCCATGGTGAGCAGCGCGCCGGCGAGGACGTGCGCGTCCCGGAAGCGCGCGGCCAGCGGCGGCCCGGCGAAGCCGATGGCCGCGAAGCACAGCACCGGCATGGTCGTCAGCACGCCGGCGGCGGCGCTGGAGACGCCGAGCCCGTTCTCGATCTCCTCGAGCACCGGGCCGACGGTGCTCACCGCCGTCCGCAGGTTCGCGGCGGTCAGCACGATGGCCAGTGCGACCAGCAGCAGGCCGCGCCGGGAGTCGCCGGCCGTGGAGATCGGGGGCGCGTCATCGGCCGTGCGGGTCACCCGTCGATGGTCCTCCCGACCGCCGAGCGGGCCGGAGGCGGGTGCAGAAGGCAACGACTCAGGCACGCATCCCGGTGCGCGTCGTCGCCTCGAAGCGCGGCAGCACCTGCGGGACCCGCCGCCACAGCACCCGCTGGAGGACGAGGGTCACCACGGCGGCCACGACGATGCCGACGAGGTTGATGCCCAGCTGCAGTGCCGCCCGCCAGAACTCGGCGCCGCCGCCCAGCGCGAGGGACACCGCCATGTCCGCGGCGGCCGGCACCGTCGTCACGGAGATGAAGACGCCCACCAGCGCGCCGCTCTTGGCCGACGTCAGCGACAGCACGCCCGCGATGCCGGCGAGCACCGCGACCACCACCGACCAGTGGTCGGGTGCGGTGATGAAGCCGGTCTGCGGCCGGTCCATGGTGAGGACCCCGGGGCCGAACCAGCCCAGCCCGCGCCCGGCCAGCGTGACCAGCGTGGTGACCGCGATGGCCACGAGGAAGCCCACGGCGAGCGCCCGGGTCGCGGCCCGGGCGATGCTCCGCCGGCGGTGGACCAGCGCGACGGCGAGCCCGGCCAGCGGGGCGAACTCGGGGCCGAGCACCATCGCGCCGATCACCAGGATCGCCGAGTCGTTCACGATCGCGACGGCGGCCAGCAGCGTCGCGATGGTCAGGAAGGACAGGTAGGAGACCGACAGCGACGAGTCCGCCGCCGTCGTCCGCACCACCTGCTCCCACACGACGGCGTCCGAGCCGTCGCCCGGGGCGTCCAGCTCGGCGCGCTCGGCGCTCGCCGAGACCGCGGTGTCCACCGCCTCGATGGCGATCCCGCCGTCCCGGTCGACGTGCAGCACGCGCAGGCCGGCCACCAGGGCGTCGGCGGACTCGCGGGCGACGTCGGCCAGGACCAGGTCGCCGGGCGGGGACACCGAGGCACCCGGCAGCACGGCCAGGTGCGCCGTCCCGGGGCAGCGGTGGAAGAGGTCGCGGACGTCGTCGGTGCGATCGGGCGGGACGGTCACCCGCAGCTGCAGCAGCACCCGGGGTTCCTACCGCATGACGGGTCTGCGCGGTGCTCTGCGGGAGTGGCCGGCCACGGGAGGTCCGGACACGCTGCGTGCCGCTCACCGGCCTGCTCCGGCCCGGCCGCGGGGCGACGCCTGCCCGTCCCCGCCGCTACCGTCGCCGCACGCGCGGGGGAGACGCAGCCGAGCCTCGGGGAGGCGTCGTGGGCGGTCCCGATCTGATGCGAGCGGCCCGGTTCAGAGGCGCCGGCGAGCCGCTGACGGTGCAGGACGTCGCCGTGCCACGGCCGGCGGCCGACGAGGTGCTGGTCCGGGTGGCCGCGACGGGGCTGTGCGGGTCCGACGTCCACATCGCGGTGGAGGGCATCACGCCGACGGCGCACCTGCCGATCACGCTCGGCCACGAGATCGCCGGCACGGTCGCCGCGGTCGGCGACGCGGTGGACGAGTGGACCGCCGACCAGCGGGTGTGCGTCTTCCCGGTCCTCTCCGACGGCACGTGCCGCAGCTGCCTGACCGGCCACAGCGAGATCTGCCTGGACCGCCGCATCGTGGGGATCCACGCCGACGGGGGTCTGGCGGAGTACGTCGCCGTCCCGGCGAGGAACCTCGCGGCCGTCCCCGACGGCGTGCCCCTCGAGCAGGCCGCGGTCTGCACGGACGCGGTCGTGACCCCCTTCCACGCCCTGACCGACGTGGCCCGGGTGGCACCGGGTGAGTCGGTCGCCGTGATCGGGGTCGGCGGCCTGGGCCTGCACGCCGTCCAGATCGCCGCGCTCAGCGGCGCCTCACCCGTCGTCGCCGTCGACACCCGCCCGGCGCAGCTGGAGCGCGCCCACCGGAGCGGTGCCGACGTCGTCGTCGACGCGACCGGGGAGTCCGTCGTCGACGCGGTGCGCGCGGCCACGGGTGGGGTGGGGGTCGACGTCGCCGCGGAGTTCGTCGGCGCCCAGGCGACGATCGCCCAGGCGGTCGAGTGCCTGCGCATCGGAGGCCGTGCGGTGGTCGCGGGGCTGGGCGCGGACCCGATCACGGTCCTGCCACCCACCTCGTTCGTCCGCGGGCAGCTGCAGCTGCTGGGCTCCTACGGCGGGACGCTGGTGACGCTGCACCGGGTGCTGCAGCTGCTGGCCACGGGCCGGCTCGACCTCAGCGGGTCGATCACCCACACCTTCCCCCTCGCGGACGCCGACGCGGCGCTGCGGACCCTCCACGAGAAGTCGGGCGACCCCCAGCGGGTCGTGGTCCTCCCCGGCTGACCCGGGAGACGACGGACGCCGCCGGCGAGGGGGTGCCTCGCCGACGGCGTCCGTCGGGTGGTGCTGTCGGTCAGGCCGGGGATCAGGCCTGGCTGTGTCCCGTGGCGGCCGAGCCGGTGCCCGCGATGTCGTCGTCGGCGGTGCCGACCTCGGCGCCGTGCTCGGTGCCCGGGGTGCCGACCGGCGCCATCGAGCGGAGCAGGATCTGGCTGACGTCGAGGACCTCGACGTGCTCGGCGGCCTCGCCGTTCTGCTTCTTCGACGTCAGGGCGTCCGAGAGCATCGTGATGCAGAACGGGCACGCGGTGGAGATGACGTCCGGGTCGAGGCCCAGGGCCTCCTCCGTGCGCTCCACGTTGATCCGCTTGCCGATCTTCTCCTCCATCCACATGCGCGCGCCGCCGGCGCCGCAGCAGAAGCCGCGGTCCTTGCAGCGGTGCATCTCCTGGGTGGAGAGGCCCTGCACGCTGTCGAGGATCTCCCGCGGCGGCGTGTAGACCTTGTTGTGCCGGCCGAGGAAGCACGGGTCGTGGTAGGTGACCTTGCGGTCGACCGGGGTGACCGGGGTGAGCCGGCCCTCCGCCACCAGCTGGCTGAGCAGCTGCGTGTGGTGCACCACCTCGTACTCGCCGCCGACCTGCGGGTACTCCTTGCCCAGCGAGTTGAAGCAGTGCGGGCAGGTGGTGACGATCTTGCGGGTGCCCGGCACGCGGCCCTCGAAGACGCCGTTGAGGGTCTCGACGTTCTCCTGCGCCATCATCTGGAACACGAACTCGTTGCCCATGCGGCGGGCCGGGTCACCCGAGCAGGTCTCGCCCGAGCCCAGGACGGCGAACTCGACGCCCGCGGTGTGCAGCAGCTCGGCGACGGCCTTGGTGACCTTCTTGGCGCGGTCGTCGATGGCGCCGGCGCAGCCGACCCAGAACAGGTACTCGACGTCGTAGGGCAACGGGCCGTCGGCCATGCGGACCTCGAAGTCGACCTCCTTGATCCAGTCCTCGCGGGTGCTCGGGCTGACGCCCCAGGGGTTGCCGCGGTTCTCGAGGTTGCGCAGCATCACACCGGCCTCGGACGGGAAGTTCGACTCGATGAGCACCTGGTAGCGGCGCATGTCCTCGATGTGGTCGACGTGCTCGATGTCGACCGGGCACTGCTCGACGCAGGCGCCGCAGTTGGTGCAGCTCCACAGGACGTCGGGGTCGATGACCCCGCCCTCCTCGAGGGTGCCGACCAGCGGGCGGTGCGCCTGGGCGTCGTTGGTGCCCTCGATGCGGGCGTATCCGGAGGCCCACACCTGCTCGTCGCTGGGCTTGAGGACGTCGTAGTCCGGCGCCGTCTCCGCCGCCGTCTTCTCACCGAGCAGGTACGGGGCCTTGGCGTACAGGTGGTCCCGCAGGTCCATGATCACCATCTTCGGCGACAGGGGCTTGCCGGTGTTCCACGCCGGGCACTGGCTCTGGCACCGCCCGCACTCGGTGCAGGTGGTGAAGTCCAGCATCCCCTTCCAGGTGAAGTCCTCGATCTTGCCGCGACCGAAGACGTCGTCCTCTCCCGGGTCCTCGAAGTCGATCGGCTTGCCGTTCGAGGTCATGGGCTGCAGCGGGCCGAGCGCGACGGAGCCGTCGTCGTTCCGCTTCCAGTAGATGTTGAAGAACGCGCTGAACCGGTGCCACGCGACGCCCATGTTGAGGATCCGGCTGATCACCACGAGCCAGGCCAGCGAGACGACGATCTTCACGAACGCGACGACGCTGAGCAGCGTCGGGCTGTTCGGCAGCACGGTGGCGACCAGGCCGGAGACCGGGTGCGACCAGGCCGGGGCGTCGGTCAGGTCCGAGGAGATCTTCAGCGCGCGGATGAGCAGGATGCAGACGCCGACGGTGAGGACGACGGCCTCGACGAAGTAGCCGCGGCCCTCGTTGGAGCCGGCGAAGCGGCTGGTGCGGCCCTGGCGGCGCGGGTGGTCCTTCTGGCGCCGGTAGATCAGGTACAGGATCCCGAGGATCGTGCCCGCGCCGATGAGGTCGGCGAACAGGTTCCACAGACCCCACTCGCCGATGAGCGGCAGGTGGAAGGCCGGGTTCCAGACCTCGCCGAAGGCCTCGACCAGCGTGAGGAACAGGCCGTAGAAGCCGACGAACACGAACCAGTGGGCGGCGCCGATGGCCGACCACTTGAGCATCCGGGTGTGGCCGAGCGACTCGACGGCGAGCGTCTTGAGCCGCGGGCCGACCGGTCCGTTGCGGGTGCTGTCGGGTTGGCCGGTGCGGATGATGCGCACCATCGCGCGCACCGCCCGGTAGGCCAAGACGACGGCCACGATGAGGAACAGCACGCTGATCGTGCCCAGCACGACCTGCAGGGGGCCCGTCATGATTCCCTCTCCCCACGCCTCGCGGCGTCGGTTGGCTCCGTCCGCACCGGCCGGCGAGAGGGGTCCCGCCGCCGTCACCGGTCCACGGGACCGGCGGCGGATCGCGCGCGGGCGGCTGTGCCCACGCAGCCCGCACGATAGCTGGCCGACGCACAGGTTACTCGTCGGTAACCCTGGGCGCCGAGCCCCGATCCGACCCACGCCGGAGGTGCTCGGCGTCCACCCGAGTGGACGCCGACCTGCGCTTTCGCGGTCGTCGCCGCGCACTGCAACACGCCGCGAGGGTGTTTCCGGTTCTGCGTCGTCCGCCGCAGAGGTGACCGGGCTCACCGCCCCGGGTCACGGCCCGGTCACCGCCGTCGGCTGAGGCGTCCCGCCTCACCGCACGGTGCCCGGCTCACCCCACAGCGCGAGGTCGGACACCGCACAGTGGGGACGGGATCCCCGTGGTGGCACGAGATCCGTGTCGGCCCACCCACCCCGGGAACACCTGCGGGCGGTCTGCCGTTACTCTGGGCAGGAAAGTTGAGTGGACCCCGCGCAAGAGCGGGTCGCTCCCTCGACCGACCTCCCTGACACCCGCACCACCCGCACACGGAAGAGGAGCCAGCTCCATGGCACGAGCGGTCGGTATCGACCTCGGCACCACCAACTCCGTCGTCACCGTCCTGGAGGGCGGCGAGCCGACGGTCATCGCCAACAGCGAGGGCTCGCGCACCACTCCCTCGGTCGTCGCCTTCGCCAAGAACGGCGAGGTCCTGGTGGGCCAGTCGGCCAAGAACCAGGCGGTCACCAACGTCGACCGCACCATCCGGTCGGTCAAGCGCCACATGGGCACGACGTGGCAGACCGGCGAGATCGACGGCAAGAAGTACACGCCGCAGGAGATCAGCGCCCGCATCCTGCAGAAGCTCAAGCGGGACGCCGAGACCTACCTCGGCGAGCCGGTGACCGACGCGGTCATCACCGTCCCGGCCTACTTCGAGGACGCCCAGCGCCAGGCCACCAAGGAGGCCGGTGAGATCGCGGGCCTCAACGTCCTGCGCATCGTCAACGAGCCCACCGCGGCGGCGCTCGCCTACGGCCTGGACAAGGGCGAGACCGAGCAGACCATCCTGGTCTTCGACCTCGGTGGCGGCACCTTCGACGTCTCGCTGCTGGAGATCGGCGAGGGCGTCATCGAGGTGAAGGCCACCGCCGGTGACAACCACCTCGGCGGCGACGACTGGGACGAGCGGGTCGTCAAGCACCTGGTGCAGACGTTCAACGCCCAGAACGGCATCGACCTGTCCAAGGACAAGCTGGCCATGCAGCGGCTCCGCGAGGCCGCCGAGAAGGCCAAGATCGAGCTGTCCGGCGCGCAGTCGACGAACGTCAACCTGCCCTACATCACCGCCGGCGCCGAGGGCCCGCTGCACCTCGACGTCACGATGACCCGCGCGGAGTTCCAGCGGCTCACGCAGGACCTGCTCGACCGCGCCCGCGCGCCGTTCAACCAGGCGATCCGCGACGCCGGCGTCCCCGTCGACGCGATCGACCACGTCGTCCTGGTGGGTGGCTCGACCCGCATGCCGGCCGTGTCCGACCTGGTCCGCGAGCTCACCGGCGGCAAGGAGCCCAACAAGGGCGTCAACCCCGACGAGGTCGTCGCCATCGGCGCCGCGCTGCAGGCCGGTGTCCTCAAGGGCGAGGTCAAGGACGTCCTGCTCCTCGACGTCACCCCGCTGTCCCTGGGCATCGAGACCAAGGGCGGGATCATGACCAAGCTCATCGAGCGCAACACCACGATCCCGACCAAGCGCTCGGAGATCTTCACGACGGCCGACGACAACCAGCCCTCCGTGCAGATCCAGGTCTTCCAGGGCGAGCGCGAGATGGCGATGTACAACAAGAAGCTCGGCATGTTCGAGCTGACCGGTCTGCCGCCGGCGCCGCGTGGCGTCCCGCAGATCGAGGTCGCCTTCGACATCGACGCGAACGGCATCGTGCACGTGTCCGCCAAGGACCTGGGCACGGGCAAGGAGCAGTCGATGACCATCACCGGCGGCTCGGCTCTCCCCAAGGACGACATCGAGCGGATGATGCGCGACGCCGAGGCCCACGCCGAGGAGGACAAGCGCCGCCGCGAGGAGGCCGAGACCCGCAACCTCGCCGAGTCGCTGCAGTACCAGACCGAGAAGTTCCTCGCGGAGAACGGCGAGCGCATCCCGGCCGACAAGAAGGAGGAGCTCGGCGAGGCCCTCACCGAGCTGCGCTCCGCCCTCGGCGGCTCGGACATCGCCGCGATCAAGTCGGCGCAGGAGAAGGTCGCCCGCATCTCGCAGGAGGTCGGCGGGGCGCTCTACGCCCAGCAGGCCGACGCGGGTGCCGCGGCCGGTGACGGCGCCGGTCCCGGTGCCGGTGCGACGGGTGCCTCCGCCCCGTCCGGCGACGACGACGTCGTCGACGCCGAGATCGTCGACGAGGACAGCGACCGCCGATGAGCCAGGGGGACGAGCAGTCGCGGGTCGTGATCCGTGACAAGCGGCGGATCGACCCCGTCAGCGGCGAGGTGCGGACGCCGGCCGGCGAGCAGCCGGCCGGCGTCCCGCCCCGTCCGTCCACGGCCCACCCGATGCCAGGGGAGCAGATGACCGAGAACGAGACGGCCGCCGTCCCGGAGGCGCCCGTGCAACCGGCCGCCGACAGCACCGCGGACGGTGACCTGTCCCGCCAGCTGGCCGAGCGCACCGAGGACCTGCAGCGGGTCACGGCCGAGTACGCCAACTACCGGCGGCGGGTCGACCGCGACCGCACCCTCGTCGTCGACCAGGCGGCCGAGCGGTTCGCCGCCCAGCTGTTCCCGATCGTCGACGACATCGAGCGGGCCCGGGACCACGGCGACCTGACCGGCGCCTTCAAGGTCGTCGCCGACCGCGTCCTCGGGCTGCTCGACGGCCTGGGCGTGGAGGCGTTCGGGGTGGCCGGCGACCCGTTCGACCCGTCGCAGCACGAGGCGGTCCTGCACGACACGTCCGACGAGGTCAGCGTGCCGACCGCGACGACGGTCCTGCGGCAGGGTTTCCGCCGCGGGGACCGCGTGCTGCGGACGGCCATGGTGTCGGTGAGCGAGCCCTCGGGCGTCGCCGCCCAGCCGGCCGGCGACGGCGCGCCGGGGGAGACCCCGGCCGCCGGTTGACCGGCGGGACCGGGACCGACCGCGACATGCGGATGCACGAGGACCAGGGAGGAGGCGCCCGATGAGCACTCGGGACTTCATCGAGAAGGACTACTACGCCGCGCTGGGCGTCTCCCAGAAGGCCGACGCCGCGGAGATCAAGAAGGCCTACCGCAAGCTGGCGCGGGACCTGCACCCGGACAAGAACCCGGGCAACACCGACGCCGAGGCCCGCTTCAAGGACGTCTCCGAGGCCTACGACGTGCTCTCCGACCCGAAGCGGCGCGGCGAGTACGACGACGCCCGGCGGCTCTTCGGCGGCGGCGGCGCCGGGGCGCGGGCCGGCTTCCCCGGTGGGTTCCCGGGCGCGGGCGGCGGTCAGCCGTTCGACCTGGGTGACCTCTTCGGCCAGGCGGCCGGCGGGGCCGGTGCCCGCGCCGGGGGCCTGGGTGACCTCTTCGGCGGCCTGTTCGGCGGCGGGGGCGGTGCCGCGCCGGGCTCGGCCCGGGCCCGTTCCCAGGCGGCGTCCGGGCCGGCCCGCGGCCAGGACGTGGAGACCGAGGCGACCCTCTCCTTCGAGGAGTCCGTCCTCGGCGTCACCGTGCCGCTGCGGATGCAGAGCCCGGGCACCTGCCCGACCTGCACCGGAACCGGCGCCCGGCCCGGCACCTCGCCACACACCTGCGAGGTCTGCGGCGGCGCCGGCGTCACCAGCCGCAGCCAGGGCGCGTTCGCCTTCTCCGAGCCGTGCCGCGCCTGCCGCGGCACCGGCCAGGTGGTCGACGACCCGTGCCCGACCTGCCACGGCGACGGCGTCACCACCCAGACCCGCACCATCACCGTGCGGATCCCGTCCGGCGTCAAGGACGGCCAGCGCATCCGGCTGGCCGGCAAGGGCGCGCCGGGGCGGCGGGGCGGACCGGCCGGCGACCTGTTCGTCGTCGTGCACGTCAGCGACCACGACCTGTTCGGCCGCAAGGGCGACGACCTCACCCTCACCGTGCCGATCACGTTCCCCGAGGCCGTCCTCGGGACGACGCTGACCGTGCCGACGCTGGACGCGAACGTCACGCTCAAGGTCCCCGCCGGTACCGCCAGCGGCCGCACGCTGCGGGTCCGGGGCAGGGGAGTGCCCGGCCGCGGCCGCAACGGCGACCTGCTGGTGACGGTCGAGGTCGCCGTCCCGCAGCGGCTGTCGGCCGAGGCCGAGCGGGCGGTGAAGACCCTCGACGCCGAGCTGGGCGACCCCCGGCCGCAGATCACCGCGGCCGCGCAGGCGAGGAGCACCGGACCCGGGAGCGTCCGGTGAGCACCCCGGGCGCCGGGGGCCGCGAGCGGGCAGACGGCGCCCGCGCCGTGGCCGACGACGCCCCGGTGTTCGTCATCTCGGTGGCCGCCCAGCTGGCCGGCATGCACGCCCAGACGCTGCGCCAGTACGACCGGCTCGGCCTGGTGACGCCCGGCCGCACGCCGGGCGGGGGCCGGCGCTACAGCCCGCGGGACGTCGCACTCCTCCGGGAGGTCCAGCGCCTCTCGCAGGAGGACGGCGTCAACCTGGCCGGGATCAAGCGGATCATCGACCTGGAGTCCCGGGTCGAGGCCCTGCAACAGCGGGTGCACGAGCTGATCGACGAGCTCGAGAGGTCCGAGCACCGCCGGATGTCCGCCGAGTCGGCCATGGCCAGCGGCTACGGCCGCAACCTCGGGGGGACCGACCTCGTGCCGCTGCGGCAGGCCAGCGCCGCGCTGGTCGTCTGGCGTCCGCGGGAGTCGCAGCGGTGAGCGGGAACCCCAGCGGGGCCGCCGTCGTGGATGGGGACGTGACCACCACGCCCGTGGACGCGCACGAGTCCTTCGTGCGGCTCGAGCGCGAGATCGGACTGCTGCTGCGCCGGTCGCGGGCCATCTCGGCCCGGCTGGCCCGCGAGCTGCACCCCGATCTCGACGGCGCGGCCTACGGCCTGCTGGCGCTGCTGGCCGACACCGGACCGCTGCGCGCCAGCGACCTGGTCGCCCGCCTCGGCCTGGACAAGAGCACGGTGAGCCGTCAGGTGTCCTCGCTGGTCGCCCTCGGCCTGGTCGACCGCGAGGCCGACCCCGCCGACGGCCGGGCCCAGGTGCTCACCCCAACGGCCGAGGGCGCGGCGCGACTGGCCAGGATCCAGGCGGCGCGCCGGGAGCGCTGGGAGGCCGACCTGTCCGGGTGGCCGGCCGAGGACGTCGCCGTCCTCGGCGAGCTGCTGGCCCGGCTCAACCGGCTGGGCGAGGCCCGCGAGGCAGGGGCTACCTCCACCGCCTGAACCACCGACCCTCCACGGCGCCCGGACCTCCCCGGTCCGGGCGCCGTCGTCGTGGCGGGGCGCTCAAAGAGGGTCCGTTGCAGACAGCAACCAAACGGATGTATGGTTGCGGTCTGCAATCACTCCTCGAGGACCCCATGCCCCTGACCTCCCCGACGCGCGAGCGGCTCACCGCCGGCATCGCCCGTCTCGTCCAGGCCGGCCGGTACGTCTCCAGCCGCGCCGCGGACTCCCTCTACGGCGACCTGCCCTCCTTCGGCTGGGCGCTGCTCGTCCCGCTCGAGCGCGACGGCGAGCAGCGCTGCAGCGCCCTCGCCCTGCAGTCCGGCGTCGACGTCTCCGTCGCCAGCCGGCAGGTGACCGCCCTCGAGCGGTCCGGCCTGGTCGAGCGCCGGCCCGACCCGCACGACGGGCGCGCCAGCCTCATCCGGCTCTCCGCTGCCGGTGCCGCCGCCCTCGCCCAGACCCGCGCCCTGCGCGCGGAGTGGGCCGGCGAGGCCCTCGCCGACTGGGACGAGGACGACGCCTGCCTGCTCAGCGAGCTGATCGAGCGCCTGACCGACGACCTCGACCGCGCCGCACCGCCCGCCGTCCGCACCGCCTCGTGACCGGCACCGCCTCGTGACCGGCACCGCCTCGTGACCGGCACCGCCTCGTGACCGGCACCGCCTCGTGACCGGCACCGCCTCGTGACCGCCACCCGGCCCTCCGGGCCGCCGTCCCCCACCCGAACCGAGCCGTCCAGGAGCACCGTGACCACCACCCGCGAGCCGACCGCGGCCGCACCGGGGACGCAGGCGCCCGCCGAGCAGCAGGGGCGCATGACGCACCGGCAGATCCTCGAGGCCCTCTCGGGGATGTTGCTGGCGATGTTCGTGGCGTTCCTGTCCTCGACCGTCGTCTCCAACGCCCTGCCGACGATCATCACCGACCTGCGGGGCAGCCAGAGCCAGTACACCTGGGTCGTCACGGCCACCCTGCTGGCCTCGACCGCGTCGACGCCGATCTGGGGCAAGCTCTCCGACCTGTTCAGCAAGAAGCTGCTGATCCAGCTCGCGATCGTGGTCTTCATCGTCGGCTCGATGCTCGCCGGGCTGTCCCAGTCGGTGGGCACGCTCATCGGCTGGCGCGTGCTCCAGGGTCTGGGCCTGGGCGGCCTGCAGGCGCTGGTGCAGATCGCGATGGCCGCGATGATCAGCCCCCGCGAGCGTGGCCGGTACTCCGGCCTGCTCGGTGGCGTGATGGCCGTGGCCACCGTCGGTGGTCCGCTGCTCGGCGGCCTGCTGGTCGACACCAGCTGGCTGGGCTGGCGCTGGTGCTTCTACGTCGGCGTCCCCTTCGCCGCCGTGGCGCTGGTGCTGCTGCAGCGCACGCTGCACCTGCCGGTCACCAAGCGCCGGGTCCGCATCGACTACCTCGGCGCCACCCTGCTCACCGCGGGCGTCTCGGGCCTGCTCATCTGGGTCACGCTGGCCGGCGACCAGTTCGCCTGGGCCTCGTCGGAGACCGCGCTGTTCCTCGCCGGCAGCGTGCTGGCGATCGTCGCCTTCGTCGTCACCGAGACGCGCGCGGCGGAGCCGATCGTCCCGCTGCGGCTGTTCCGCGACCGGACGACGACCCTCGCCATCGTGGCCAGCGTCGCCATCGGCGTCGCGATGTTCGGCTCGACGGTCTTCCTCGGCCAGTACCTGCAGATCTCCCGCGGCTACTCGCCGACTGCGGCCGGTCTGCTGACGATCCCGATGGTCGGCGGCCTGCTGGTGTCCTCCACCGTCTCGGGCATCCTCATCACCCGCACCGGCCGGTGGAAGCGGTTCCTCGTGGCCGGCTCGGTGCTGGTCGCCGCCGGCTTCGCCCTGCTGGCGACGATCGACCACGAGACGGACATGGTGCTGCTCGGCGTCTTCCTGTTCGTCCTGGGCGTCGGCATCGGCATGACGATGCAGAACCTGGTGCTGGCGGTGCAGAACACCGTGGCCGCCGGCGACCTCGGTGCGGCGTCCTCCGCCGTGGCGTTCTTCCGCAGCCTGGGCGGCACCATCGGCGTCTCGGTGCTCGGCGCGGTGCTCAGCAACCGGGTCGGCGACCTGATCGCCGCCGGTCTCCCGCCGGGGCCGGCCGCGGCCGGCAGCGGCTCGGGCAGCGTCGGGCTGGCCGACCTCGCGGATGCGCCGCCGGCCGTCCAGGAGCTCATCCGGGTCTCCTACGGCGACGCGACCGGCCGGATCTTCCTCGTCTCGGCGATCGTCGCCGTGGTCGCCGTCGCGGCGATACTGCTCATCCGCGAGGTGGCCCTGCGCACCGAGAGCGGCGAGGAGCGGCTGCAGCGCGAGTCCCGCCCGGCGCTCGCCGACGACGAGGCGGTCGGCACCGCCCGGTAGACGGAGGACCCCCTCGCGCCCTACAGACAGAGGCGGGCCCCGCGAGGGGTCGGGACAGAAGACGGCCCGCTCCCCGGAAGGGGAGCGGGCCGTCGTGTCCGCGGCCCCGTCCGGAGGCTCGCGCCGAGCGTGCGAGGCGTGAGGGGGACGGGGTCCTCGCTCAGCTCTCGAGCGCGGCGTCCAGGGTGATGTCGACGCCGGCCAGGGCCTTGCTGACCGGGCACCCGGCCTTGGCCTCCTGGGCGGCCTTCTCGAACCCGGCTGCGTCGAGGCCGTCGACCTCGCCGCGCACGGTGAGCTTGATGCCGGTCAGCTTGAAGCCGCCGTTGGCCTGGTCAGGGCCGAGGGAGACGTCGGCCTGCACGTCGAGGGACTGGGGCGTCCCACCGGCCTGGGCGATGTTGGCCGACAGCTGCATCGCGAAGCAGGCGGAGTGGGCCGCCGCGACGAGCTCCTCGGGGCTGGTGGTGCCGCCGGCCTCGTCGGCCGCGCGCTTGGGGAAGTTCACCTCGTACGTGCCGACCTTCGAGCTGGTCAGCTCGACCTGGCCGGAGCCCTGCTCGAGGGTGCCGTTCCAGGCGGTGCGTGCGGTGCGGGTGGGCATCTGGGCTGCCTTCCGGTCGGGGGGCGCGCCGGCGTGGTCTCGCCGGCGCGCAGGGGCCGTGGAGCCCTACCCCGATCGGTTGCGGGCAACCCGCCCGCCGTGTCAGGCGCGCGGGGCCTCGGTGACCCGCTGGGTCAGCACGTTGAGCGTCTGCTTGAGGTCGGCGAAGGACTCCACGTCGAGCTCCAGCGCGCAGATCATGTCCTGCGAGATGGCGAAGGCCTTGTCCCGGAGGGCCCGGCCGCTGTCGGTGAGCGCGATGGCCACCGACCGCTCGTCCTCGACGCGGCGGTGGCGCGTGACCAGGCCGGCAGCGGTGAGGCGCTTGAGGAGGGGGGAGAGGGTGCCGCTGTCGAGGGCCAGACGGGCGCCGAGCTGGCCCACGGTCTGGTGGTCCTCCTCCCAGAGCAGCATCATGACCAGGTACTGGGGATAGGTCAGACCCAGTTCCTCGAGCATCGGCCGGTACCTGGCGGTCATCGCGCGCGAGGCCGCGTAGAGCGCGAAGCACAGTTGGTCGTCGAGGGCCACGCTCGGGGCGGGGAGGTGCGAGTCCCCGCTCGTCATCGTCATAGCCAGAGTGTAGGGACAACAGGGTCGCGTGGCATGCAGTTGTGTGGTTCGTCAACCCCTCGGAGTGGAAGTTCCTCCGGCGGGTCGGGGTGAGCGCCGGGGTTGAGTGGAACAGACTCAACCTCTGGGTCGTTGGACAGCTCGACACCAGCCTGCCGGGGCCGTCCCGGCACCCTGACGAGAGGACCGACCGCACCGATCATGGAGAGCAAGCTGACCACCCGATCGCAGGAGGCGTTCGCGGCCGCCCAGCGGCTGGCGGTCGACCGGGGGCAGGTCGCCCTCGAGCCCCTGCACCTGCTCGCCGCGCTGCTGCAGCAGACCGACGGCATCGCCGGCCCCCTGCTGACCGCCGTCGGCACCGACCCGGCCGAGGTCCGGGCCAAGGCCGAGGCGGCGCTGCGCCGCCTGCCCAGCGTCAGCGGCGCCACCGTGCCCGTGCCCTCACCGTCGCGCGAGACGCTGCGCGTGGTCAACGCCGCAGGCGAGCAGGCGAGCGCGCTGGGTGACGAGTTCGTCTCCACCGAGCACCTGCTGGTCGGCCTGGCCGGCTCCGAGGGCGAGGCCGGTGCGGTGCTCACCAGCGCCGGTGCCACCCGCGACGCGCTGCTCGCCGCCTTCCGCACCGTGCGCGGCAACCGGAAGGTCACCACGGCCGACCCCGAGAGCACCTTCCAGGCGCTGCAGAAGTACGCCGTCGACCTGACCGAGCGCGCCCGCGAGGGCAAGATCGACCCGGTCATCGGCCGGGACACCGAGATCCGCCGCGTCGTGCAGGTGCTCTCCCGGCGCACCAAGAACAACCCGGTGCTCATCGGCGAGCCCGGCGTCGGCAAGACGGCGATCGTCGAGGGCCTCGCCCAGCGCATCGTGGCCGGCGACGTCCCCGAGAGCCTCAAGGGCAAGCGGCTGATGGCGCTCGACCTCGGCGCGATGGTGGCCGGTGCCAAGTACCGCGGCGAGTTCGAGGAGCGGCTCAAGGCCGTGCTGCAGGAGATCACCGAGGCCGAGGGTCAGGTGGTCACCTTCATCGACGAGCTGCACACCATCGTCGGCGCCGGTGCCACCGGCGACTCGGCCATGGACGCCGGCAACATGATCAAGCCGATGCTCGCCCGCGGTGAGCTGCGCATGGTCGGCGCGACGACGCTCGACGAGTACCGCGAGCACATCGAGAAGGACCCCGCGCTCGAGCGGCGCTTCCAGCAGGTCTTCGTCGGCGAGCCCTCGGTCGAGGACACCATCGGGATCCTGCGCGGCCTCAAGGAGCGCTACGAGGTCCACCACGGTGTCCGCATCACCGACGCCGCGATCGTCGCCGCCGCCACGCTGTCGGACCGGTACGTCACGGCCCGCTTCCTGCCCGACAAGGCGATCGACCTGGTCGACGAGGCCGCCAGCCGGCTCCGCATGGAGATCGACAGCCGCCCGGTCGAGGTGGACGAGGTCGAGCGCGCCGTGCGCCGCATGGAGATCGAGGAGATGGCGCTGGCCAAGGAGGACGACCCCTCCTCCCTCGACCGGCTCGCGGTGCTGCGCAGCGACCTGGCCGACCGGCGGCAGGAGCTCGCCGAGCTGACCGCCCGCTGGCAGCAGGACAAGAGCGCGATCACCCGCATCCAGCAGATCAAGGAGGAGCTGGAGCGGGCCCGCCTGGAGGGGGAGCGCGCCGAGCGGGACGGCGACCTGGCCACGGTCGCCCAGATCCGCTACGGCCGGCTGCCCCAGCTGGAGAAGGCGCTGGCCGACGCCGAGGCCTCGGTCGCGAGCTCGGAGTCGATGCTCAAGGAGGAGGTCAGCCCCGACGACATCGCCGACGTCGTCCAGGCCTGGACCGGCATCCCCGCCGGCCGGCTGCTCGAGGGCGAGACGCAGAAGCTGCTGCGGATGGAGGACGGGCTCACCCGGCGGGTGGTCGGCCAGCCCGACGCCGTCCGCGCCGTCTCCGACGCCGTCCGCCGCGCGCGGTCGGGCATCGCCGACCCCGACCGGCCCACCGGCTCCTTCCTGTTCCTCGGCCCCACCGGCGTCGGCAAGACCGAGCTGGCCAAGGCGCTCGCGGAGTTCCTGTTCGACGACGAGCGGGCGATGGTCCGCATCGACATGAGCGAGTACTCCGAGAAGCACTCGGTGGCCCGGCTGGTCGGTGCCCCTCCGGGCTACGTCGGCTACGAGGCCGGCGGCCAGCTCACCGAGGCGGTCCGGCGGCGGCCCTACACCGTCGTGCTGCTCGACGAGGTGGAGAAGGCCCACCCCGACGTCTTCGACGTGCTGCTGCAGGTCCTCGACGACGGCCGGCTCACCGACGGGCAGGGCCGCACGGTCGACTTCCGCAACACGATCCTGATCCTGACGTCGAACCTGGGCTCGCAGCTCATCGCCGACCAGTCGGTCCCCGAGCAGCGGCGGCGCGACGCGGTCATGGACGTGGTCCGGTCGCACTTCAAGCCGGAGTTCCTCAACCGGCTCGACGACGTCGTGGTGTTCCGGGCGCTGGGCAGCGAGGAGCTGGCCGGGATCGTCGACATCCAGGTGGGCGTGCTCGCCCGCCGGCTGGCCGCCCGCCGGCTGACGCTCACGGTCACCGACGCCGCCCGCGAGTGGCTGGCGCTCAACGGGTTCGACCCCGTGTACGGCGCCCGCCCGCTGCGCCGGCTGGTGCAGTCGGCCATCGGCGACCCGCTGGCCCGCGCGCTGCTGGCCGGGGAGATCCGCGACGGCGACGAGGTCGTCGTCGACTGGCCGGCCGACGTGGCCGGCAGCGACGCCGACGCCGGGCTGACCGTCCGCCGCTTGTGAGCGAGCGCTCCTGACGGGTCCGTCGTCCCTCCGGGGGACGGCGGACCCGTCCGCGCGTCGGAGGGTGTTCCGGGGGCGGACGGTCGACCATCATTCGGGCGATCGCACGAGAGAGGACGGACATGACCGCAGGACAGGGACCGCAGGGCTGGGACCAGCCGGGGCAGCAGCCCCCTGGGCAGCCGTACGGACAGCCGCCGCAGGGGCAGGGCCCCTACGGGCAGGCTCCCCACGGCCAGACCCCCTACGGGCAGAACCCGTACGGCGGCTACGCGTCCGCGCCGGCGGCGCCCGACGGGTTCGGCGCCCCACGACCGGTCGAGCGGCCCTCGGCCGTGAAGCTGGGGATCGGCGCGTTCCTCGCGAGCACCGTGCTGGGGATCCTCGGGTCGATCGTCACGTTCGCCCAGTTCGACGAGATCGTCGACCGGGCCCTGGTCGACGCCGGCCTCGACCCGGCGGACTACAGCGACGTGTCCGACGCGGCGACCGCCGGCGTGGTCACCACCACCGTCGTCGTGGCGCTGCTCTTCATCGGCCTGCAGCTGCTGTTCATCTGGTTCGCCTGGCAGGGGCGCAACTGGGCGCGGATCGTGCTCTGGGTGCTCGGCGGCCTCGCCGTCGTCTCGGGCTTGGTCTCCCTCGCCGGGCCGTCGCTGTCGGGGCTGCTGACCACGCTGTCGCTGATCCAGACCCTGCTGATCGTCGTCGGCATCGTCGCGCTGGCCCAGAAGCCGGCCAGCGAGTGGTACCGGTACCGCGGCTGGCAGCGCGCCCGCGGCCTCTGACCGGCCTCCGGACCGGCCCGCCGGCTCCCCTCGCCGGGGAGCCGGCGGGGGACCGGTCGCCCGTTATCCCATCGTGACCAACCTGGATGAACCGCTGGCCGGGTCGTCCCGAACCCAGGGCGTGACCACCACCCAGCAGGCCCCCGCGCCGGCCACCGGACCGGACGGGGCCCAGCCCCCCGCCCGCCGCGGGCTGCGCCGGCTGCTCGGCGCGCTCGCCGGCCTGGTCGCCGCGGCCGTCGCACTGGGCGTGGCCGAGCTGGTCGCCGCGCTCGTCGGTCCGGCGTCCTCGCCCGTCGTCGCCGTCGGGGACACGGTCATCACGTTCGTCCCCGAGCCGGTCAAGCAGTTCGCCATCTCCACCTTCGGCGAGAACGACAAGATCGCCCTGGTCGTCGGCACGCTGGTCGTCGTCGCCCTGTACGCGCTGCTCATCGGGCTGCTGTCCCTGCGGTCGCGCCGCCTCGGGGTGGCCGGCATCGCCCTCTTCGGCGTCGTCGGCGCCCTGGCCGCGGCCACCCGGCCGGCCGGCGGGCTGCTCGACGCGCTGCCGTCGGTGGTGGGCGCCCTCGTCGGGATCGTCGCGCTCCTGCTGCTCGTCGACCCGCTGACGCTGCCTGCTCCTGCCGCCACCTCCCGCGCCGCCGACGAGGCGGTCATGGTCCGGCTCCGGGACGCGCTGTCGATGGCCGACCGCAAGGGCACGGGCATGGACCGCCGCCGCTTCTTCCTCACCGGTGGCGTCGCCCTGGGCGCGGCGGCGGTCACCGGCGGCGGCGGGCGCTTCCTGCAGCGCCGGTTCGACGTCAGCAACGCCCGGGGTGACCTGTCCCTGCCGACGCCGTCGTCGCCGGCCCCGGCCCTGCCCCCGGGTGCCGACCTCGCCGAGCAGGTCGAGGGCCTGACGCCGCTGTTCACCCCCAACCGCGACTTCTACCGGGTCGACACCGCGCTCACCGTCCCCCAGGTCCGCCCGGCCGACTACCGGCTCGAGCTGACCGGGATGTTCGACTCGCCGCGCAGCTACACGCTGGCCGACCTGTTCGGCCGCGACGACGTCATCGAGCGCGACGTCACGCTCACCTGCGTCTCCAACGAGGTCGGCGGCCAGCTGGCCGGCACCGCCCGCTGGACCGGCATCCCGCTGGGCGACCTCCTCCGCGAGAACGGCGTCTCCGACCGCTCCGACCAGCTGGTCTGCCGGTCCGTGGACGGCATGACCATCGGCGCCCCGACCCGCTCGGCGCTCGAGGTCGAGGACGCGATGATCGTCTTCGGGATGAACGGCGAGCCGCTGCCGGTCGAGCACGGCTTCCCCGTCCGGATGCTCATCCCCGGCCTCTACGGCTACGTCTCCGCCTGCAAGTGGATGACCTCGATCGAGGCCACCACCTACGACGCCTTCGACGCCTACTGGGTCGAGCGCGACTGGGCCGCCGACGGCCCGATCAAGCTGGCCTCGCGGATCGACACCCCCGCCCCGCTGCGGCAGTTCCCCGCCGGGCGGCGCGCCATCGCCGGCGTCGCCTGGGCCCAGACCCGCGGCATCCGCCGCGTCGAGGTCCGGGTCGACGACGGCGAGTGGCAGGAGGCCCGGCTGGCCCCCGCCGTCGACGCCGACCTGTGGCGGCAGTGGCAGCTGCCCTTCGACTTCGCCCCCGGCTCCTACCAGCTCACCGTCCGGGCCACCGCGGCCGACGGCGAGGTGCAGACCGAGGAGCGCGCCCGGCCGTTCCCGAACGGCGCGAGCGGCCTGCACTCCATCCGGGTGATCGCGACCTAGCGGTCCCCGCCCGGCCGGCAGCCAGCCGGCAGGGCAGCCCCCACCCCCCAGAGCCCGTCTCGGCCACGCTGGCCGCAGACGCCTCTCCCGACCCCTCGAACGGGCCGGGAGGGACCACCGCGGGGACCACCCCGTCCCCGAACGGACCAGCACGACGACCGAGGAGCACATCGAACGTGAAGAGCACCCTGACCCGCGGCATCCTCCTGGCCTCCGCCTCCACCCTGGCCGTCACCCTGAGCGCCTGCGGCTCCGACGAGACCAGCGCCGCGAGCGACAGCCCGGCCCCCGACAGCAGCTCGTCGTCGGCCTCGGAGAGCTCGGGCTCGATGGAGAGCAGCAGCCCCATGGCCGAGCCGGCCAGCGACGAGCCCTTCGGCGCCGGCTGCACCGCCGTCCCCGCCGACGGCGAGGGCAGCTTCACCGGCATGACCGACGACCCGGTGGCCACCGCGGCGAGCAACAACCCGGTCCTGTCCACGCTGGTGCAGGCGGTCACCGCGGCCAACCTGGTCGACACGCTGAACACCACCGACGACATCACCGTCATCGCCCCGGCCAACCCCGCGTTCGAGGCCATCCCGGCCGACCAGCTGCAGGCCGTCCTCGCCGACCAGGCGACGCTGACCCAGATCCTGACCCACCACGTCATCCCGGGCCGGCTCTCGCCCGACCAGCTCGCCGGCACGCACACCACGGTCGCCGGTGACGAGGTCACCATCGAGGGCTCGGGGGAGAACTTCACCGTCGCCCAGACGGTGACCGGCACCCCGGCGAGCGTGATCTGCGGCAACGTGCAGACCGCCAACGCCACCGTCTACATCGTGGACCAGGTGCTGGCCCCCGCTGCCGCCTGAGTGAGGACCCTTCTGCCCCCACCGCTCGCGAGCTCGCGGCGGGGCCCTGCAGAGGGGCCGACCTGCACGGCACCGGCCCGGCTCCCTCGCGGAGCCGGGCCGGTGCCGTGCGTAGGGTCGGCCGCATGGAGAAGGACCCCGTTCCCCCCCACCCCTCGTCCCTCGGGGCGGGCCCCTGGAACGGGGCCACCCATCCCGACCGCGACCGCCTGCTGGAGCTGGTCGTCGACCTCGCCGTCGTGCACGGGCGGGTCACGCTGTCCTCCGGACGCGAGGCCGACTGGTACGTCGACATGCGCCGGCTGACCCTCCACCACGAGGCCGCCCCGCTCGTCGGCCGCGTGATGCGCCAGCTGACCGGTGACCTGCGCTACGACGTCGTCGGCGGGCTCACCCTCGGCGCCGACCCGGTGGCCGCGGCCATGCTGCACGCGGCGTCCGCCGGCGAGGGCTTCCTCGACGCGTGCGTGGTCCGCAAGGCCGGCAAGGCGCACGGGCTGCAGCGGCGGATCGAGGGCCCCGACGTCGCCGGGCGCGCGGTGCTCGTCGTCGACGACGTCTCCACCACCGGCAGCAGCCCGCTGGCCGCCGTCGAGGCGCTGCAGGAGGCCGGCGCCGAGGTGATCGGCGTGGCGGTGATCGTCGACCGCGGCGGGCGTGCCGCCGTCGAGGCCGCCGGGCTGGAGTACCGCGCCGCCTTCGAGCTGTCCGACCTCGGCCTCGGGTAGTCGCGCACCGACCCCACCGGGTGGTGCCCGACCTCGCCCCGCAGCGCGAGGTCGGGCACCGCGCGGCGAGGCCGGGAGCCGGGCAGCAGCCGTACGGTGTGGCGGTGACCACACTCGCCACCGCGTGGGTCGACGAGCTCGCCGCCGCGCTCGGTCCGCACGGCGTCCACACCGATCCCGACGTCACGGCCAGCTACGCCCGCGACCAGGCCATGCTCGCCGAGGCCGGCACGCCCGCCGCGGTCGTCCTCCCCCGGGACACCGCCGACGTCGTCGCGGTGATGCGGGTGGCCTCGCGACACGGCGTCCCCGTGGTCCCGCGCGGCGCGGGCTCCGGGCTGGCCGGGGCGAGCAATGCCGTCGACGGGGCGATCACGATGGTCATGACCCGCATGGACGCCGTCCTGGAGGTCTCCCCGGCCGACCGGCTCGCCGTCGTCCAGCCCGGCGTGGTCAACAAGGCGCTGCGCGACGCCGTCGCCGGGTCCGGGCTGTTCTACCCGCCGGACCCCTCCAGCTACGACTGGTGCACGATCGGCGGCAACCTCTCGACGAACTCCGGCGGCCTGTGCTGCGTGAAGTACGGCGTCACCACCGACTACGTGCTGGGCCTGGAGGTCGTGCTCGCCGACGGGCAGGTGCTGCGCACCGGTCGCCGCACGGTGAAGGGCGTGGCCGGCTACGACCTGGCCCGGCTGTTCGTGGGCTCGGAGGGCACGCTCGGCGTCATCACCGAGGCCACGCTGGCGCTGCGCCCGGCGCCGCAGAAGCCGGTGACCCTCGTGGCCACCTTCGCCACCACCGCGCAGACCGGGCAGGTGGTCGAGCGGGTCGTCACGACGGGGCTGGTGCCCAGCCTGCTGGAGGTCATGGACAACACCTGCATCCGCGCCGTCGACGACCTGCTGCACGCCGACCTCGACCGCGACGCCCACGCGCTGCTGGTCGCACAGTCCGACGCCGGGGGAGAGGCGGCCCGACAGGACGTCGAGGCGCTGGCGCAGCTGTGCCGGGAGGCCGGCGCGCAGCTGGTGCACACCACCGAGGACCCCGCCGAGGGCGACCTGCTGCTCGCCGCCCGGCGGATGGCGCTGCCCGCGCTGGAGCAGCTCGGCACCACGCTGATCGACGACGTCGCGGTGCCGCGCTCGCGGATCGCGGCCTTCCTCGACGGCTGCGACGGGATCGCCGTCCGCCGGGAGCTCACGATCGGCGTCGTCGGCCACGCCGGCGACGGCAACATGCACCCGACCATCTGCTTCGACCCCACCGACCCCGACCAGCGGGTGCGTGCCTTCGCCGCCTTCGACGACATCCTCGAGCTCGGGCTGGCGCTGGGCGGCACGGTCACCGGCGAGCACGGCATCGGCTCGCTGAAGGTCGAGTGGCTCGAGCGCGAGGTCGGCGCGGTGTCGCTCGACGTGCACCGCCGGATCAAGGACGCCCTCGACCCGGCCGGCCTGCTCAACCCCGGCAAGGTGCTGCGCCGCGGCGCCTGAGGCCCCCGCCGGTGTCGGCGCCCCCGGTCCAGGCGCGATACTGACGGCCGACCAGCGTCGATCGACAGGAGTGCCCCGATGCCCATCGCGACCCCCGAGGTCTACGCCGACATGATCAGCCGGGCGAAGGAGGGCGGCTTCGCCTACCCGGCCATCAACTGCACCTCGTCGGAGACGATCAACGCGGCCCTGCGCGGGTTCGCCGACGCCGGCAGTGACGGGATCATCCAGTTCTCCACCGGCGGCGCCGAGTTCGGCTCGGGCACCCGGGTCAAAGACATGGTCACCGGCGCGGTGGCGCTGGCCGAGTTCGCGCACGTCGTCGCCGAGCGCTACCCGGTCAACGTCGCGCTGCACACCGACCACTGCCCCAAGGACAAGCTGGACGCCTACGTCCGCCCGCTGATCGCCCTGTCGAAGGACCGCGTCGACGCCGGCCAGGCGCCGCTGTTCCAGTCGCACATGTGGGACGGCTCGGCGATCGACCTGGAGGAGAACCTCCAGATCGCCGAGGAGCTCATCGACAAGTGCGCGGCGGCCAAGATCGTGCTGGAGCTCGAGATCGGCGTCGTCGGCGGCGAGGAGGACGGCGTCGCGCACGACATCAACGAGAAGCTCTACACCGCCCCCGGCGACTTCGTGGCCACGGCGAAGCACCTCGGCCTCGGCGAGCGGGGCGTCTACCTGCTCGCGGCCACCTTCGGCAACGTCCACGGCGTCTACAAGCCGGGCAACGTGAAGCTGCGGCCGGAGATCCTCAAGCAGGGCCAGGAGGTCGTCACCGCCGAGCTGGGCCTGCCCGAGGGCAGCAAGCCGTTCAACTTCGTCTTCCACGGCGGCTCGGGCTCGCTGCAGTCGGAGATCCGCGAGGCGCTGTCCTACGGCGTGGTGAAGATGAACGTCGACACCGACACCCAGTACGCCTTCACCCGGCCGATCGCCGGGCACATGTTCAGCAACTACGACGGCGTCCTGAAGGTCGACGGCGAGGTCGGCAACAAGAAGGCCTACGACCCGCGGCCGTACATGAAGCTGGCCGAGACCGGCATGGCCGCCCGCGTCGAGCAGGCCTGCGAGGACCTGCTGTCGGCCGGCCAGTCGCCGAGCGCCTGACGTGACCGAGCTCGCCAGGTCACGCGTGCACGGAGCGACCCGGGGCGCAGCTCCGACGAGCGCCAGCGAGGAGGATCTGTGACCCACTCCCACAACCTGCTGGGCGAGCCGCCGGCCACCCTGCTGCCGGGCGACCCCGAGGCCGAGGCCGCGCTGGCCGCCGGCACCGACCCCGCCGAGGTGGCCGCCGGACACCCGCGCGCCAGCGCGGCCTGGGCGGCGCTGGCCGAGGCGGCACTCGGAGGCGGCCGCACCATCGAGGCCTACGCCTACGCCCGCACCGGCTACCACCGCGGCCTGGACGCGCTGCGCAAGAACGGCTGGAAGGGCTACGGCCCGGTGCCGTGGTCGCACGAGCCCAACCGGGGCTTCCTGCGCTGCGTCACCGTGCTGGCACGCGCCGCCGAGGCGATCGGCGAGGCCGACGAGCAGGAGCGCTGCACCCAGCTGCTGCGCGACTGCGACCCGACTCTCGTGCCCTGACTGCCCGTCGGGCGCGGCGTCAGTCCCGTCACCTGACCCGCATCCCGGGCACGGCGGTCAGCGGTCGCCGAGCTCGGGGTGCAGCTCCTGCAGGCGGGTGGTCAGGGCGGTCAGCTCCTCGCCGCCGGCCATGAGCCGGGTGAGGTCGTCGGAGTCGACGTCGGCGCGGGTGAGGTCACCGGCCACCTGGCCGCGCGCCAGCAGCAGGAAGCGGTCGCCGACCAGGTGCGCGTAGCGCGGGTTGTGGGTCACCAGGACGACGGCCAGCCCCTGCGCCCGCGCGCCCAGCACGGCCTGACCGATCAGCGTGTGCTGGGCGATGGTCATCGGCTCGGTCGGCTCGTCGAGGACCAGCGCCCGCGCGCCGTAGTGCACCGCCCGCGCGATGGCCAGGCTCTGCCGCGCCCCGGGGCGCAGCGTGTTCACCGGCTGGTCGGGGTCGACGCCGGTGACGCCGATGCGCTCCAGCGCGCGCACGGTGGTCTCCCGGGCGGCGTCGACGTCGAGCCGGCGCAGCGGCCACGTACCGCGGGTCGGCTCGGCGCCCAGGCACAGGTTGCGCCACACCGACAGCAGCGGGGCGACGGCGAGGTCCTGCCAGACCGTGGCGATCCCCGCCGCCCGCGCGGCCCGCGGGCTGCCGAAGCGGACCGGGACGCCGTCGAGGAGGAGCTCTCCCTCGTCGTGCCGGCGCAGCCCGGACAGCACCGACACCAGCGTCGACTTGCCCGACCCGTTCTCCCCGAGCACGCAGGTGATCCGCCCGCCCTCGAGCGTGACGCCGACCCGGTCGAGCGCCGGCACGCCGCCGTGGCGGACGCTCAGCCCGCGCAGCTCCAGCACCGGGGGCACGGGACCGCTCACGACCGCGGCGCGGCCCGCAGCCGACCGCGCACCGTCCCTCCCACCAGCAGGGCGACCAGCAGCAGGACGCCGAGCGCGGCCTGCGACCAGCGCTGGTCCCACCCGGCGAGCTCCACGCCCTCGCGCGCGACGGCGTAGAGCAGCGCGCCGACCGCGGCGCCGGCCATGGAGCCGAAGCCACCGGTGAGCAGGCAGCCGCCGATCACGGCGACGACCACGAAGTCGATCGCGGTCACCAGGGACGGGGTGGCGCCGACGCTCGCGGCCGGCACCAGCGCCAGCGTGCCGAGCAGCCAGCCGGCCGTGGCGGTGAGCGCGTAGAGGACCAGCGTCGTCCGCGGGACCGGCACGCCCAGCTCGCGGGCGGCGCGGCGGGAGCCGCCCATGGCCAGCACCTCGTTGCCGAACCGGGTGCGCCACAGCAGCCAGCCGGCGCCGGCGGTCACCGCCAGCCACCACAGCAGCGAGACGGGGAAGACGCCGCCGCCCACCTCGGCGGTCGCGCCGAACACCGCCGACGCCGACGGCCAGTCCGGCGCCGCGTCCAGCCCGCTGATCCGCGGCGCCCCGGCGATCAGGGGCAGCGCCGAGAGCGTGGTCCCCTGCAGCACCAGCGCGGTCGCCAGGGTGACGAGGAAGCTCGGCAGGCCGGTGCGGACCACCAGCAGGCCGTTGACCAGCCCGACGGCCAGCGACGCGGCCAGCGAGGTGAGCAGGGCCGGCCAGATGCCCCACTCGCCGAGGCCGACGAGGACCGCGGTGAGGACGGCACTGGCGAGGGTCACCGTGCCGATCGAGAGGTCGAAGTGGCCGCCGACGAGGAGCAGGCCCACCGCGACGCCGCCGATGCCGAGCAGTGCCGCGGAGTCGAGGACCGCGGCCAGGCCGGCCGGCGTGAGCAGGTCGGGGACCCGCAGCCCGAAGAGCAGGACGACGACGGCCAGTCCCAGGACCGCGGCCAGGCTGGGCCGGGCGAGCACCCGGTCGAGCAGCCGCCGGCGCGGCGGCTCGGCCCGGAACGGCAGGCGGTCGACGGACACCGGGGCGGACGGGCGCAGGAGGGCCTCCTCGGGCTGGAACGGCTCCAGTGTCCACGACCCGCCGGGTGCGGGCGCGCGTCAGGGGCGCAGCCGCCAGCGCACCCGGTCGTCGGCGTACCAGGTCCAGCGCGACACCGGCCGGGGGTAGACGACGCCGTCGCGGGTCACCTGCGCCGGGTCGCTGGCCAGCTGCAGCGCGCGGCCGGTGCTGCGCCGCGGCGGGCGCATGAGCTGCGGCGACACGACGACCCGGATCGTGTCGACGGCGCGCCAGTCGGGCCGCACGTCGATGCGCGCGACCATCCCGTCGGCCACCTTCTCGTCGTCGTGGTGGGCCTGCACGCCCAGCCGCGCGGCCAGCGGGAGCCGGCCCTGCTCCGCGGCCTCGTACCGGCCGTGCTGCAGCAGCACCCCGCCGTGGTCGTCGCGGACCAGCGACAGCTCCCGCTCGTCACCGGTGCCGATGCCCAGGTCGCGGGCCAGGCCGCGGGAGGAGGCGTCCTCGGTGGGCTCCCACGACACCGGCACCTCCGCCGTCCGCCCGGCGGCGTGCAGCGCGGCGAGCACGGTCCCCAGCGCCGGCACGGGGCCGCGCACCAACAGCGACCCGGCGTCGGCGACCCCGGCCACGGACGCCCGGTCGGGCGCCTGCCCGGGCCCGAGACCGCGCAGGTCGAACTCGACGAGGGGCATGCCGATACCCTGCCACCTGCCAGCCGGTCGACCGCCGGTGACGAGTCCCAGGGGGATGACAGCGAGATGCCGGCAGTCGTGCTGATCGGTGCCCAGTGGGGCGACGAGGGCAAGGGCAAGGCCACCGACCTGCTCGGGGGCCGCGTGCCCTACGTGGTCCGCTACCAGGGCGGCAACAACGCCGGGCACACCGTCATCACGCCCGACGGTGAGCGCTACGCCCTGCACCTGATCCCCTCGGGCATCCTCACGCCCGGGTGCACGCCGGTCATCGGCAACGGCGTCGTCGTCGACCCGGAGGTGCTCATCGGCGAGCTGGCCGGGCTGGAGGAGCGCGGCGTCGACACCTCGAAGCTGGTCATCTCCGCCGACGCGCACCTGATCATGCCGCACCACCGGGCGCTGGACCGGGTCACCGAGCGGTTCCTCGGCAAGCGCAAGATCGGCACCACCGGCCGCGGCATCGGCCCGGCCTACGGGGACAAGGTGGCCCGCACCGGCATCCGGGTGGCCGACCTGCTCGACCTGTCGATCCTGCGGCAGAAGCTCGAGGGCACGCTGGCCGAGAAGAACCAGGTCCTGGTCAAGGTCTACAACCGCAAGGCCATCGACGTCGACGAGGTGGTCGAGGAGTACGCCGGCTACGCCGAGCAGCTCAAGGAGCGCATCGCCGACACCCGGCTGCTGTTGGGCAGCGCCCTCGACGCCGGCGAGTGGGTGCTGCTCGAGGGCTCCCAGGGCACGCTGCTCGACGTCGACCACGGCACCTATCCGTTCGTGACGTCGTCGAACCCGACGGCGGGCGGCGCGGCCACCGGCAGCGGGATCGGGCCCACCCGCATCTCCCGGGTCGTCGGGATCCTCAAGGCCTACACGACCCGCGTGGGCTCCGGCCCGTTCCCGACCGAGCTCTTCGACGCCAACGGCGAGTACCTGCGCAAGCAGGGCGGCGAGGTCGGCGTCACCACCGGCCGGGACCGGCGCTGCGGCTGGTTCGACGCCGTCGTCGCCCGCTACGCCAGCCGGGTCAACGGGATCACCGACTACTTCCTCACCAAGCTCGACGTGCTCTCCGGGCTGGAGACGGTGCCGATCTGCGTCGCCTACGACGTCGACGGCGTCCGGCACGACGAGATGCCGATGACGCAGACCGGCTTCCACCACGCCAAGCCGGTGTACGAGGACATGCCGGGCTGGTTCGAGGACATCCGCACCTGCCGGACCTTCGACGAGCTGCCGGCCAACGCGCAGGCCTACGTGCGCCGGCTCGAGGAGCTCTCCGGCGCGCGGATCAGCGTGATCGGCGTCGGTCCCGGCCGCGACGAGAACGTCGTCGTCCACGACCTGATCGGCTGACGCCCCCTCCCGTGCGAGATCGGCGATCTCGCACAGGAGGCGCGCCGGGAGCGGACGAGATCGGCGATCTCGCCGGGGGTCAGGCGGCGACGGAGCGCGCGGGGGAGGCCTGCAGCTCGGCGACGGCGGCCACGACGACGTCGGGGTTGTCGGTGATGATCCCGTCGACGCCCAGCGCCAGCAGCAGCCTGGCCGCGCCGAGGGCGTCCCCGGGGGCCGCCGGGTCGTCGCTGCTGCGCAGGTGCAGCGGCAGGAACGTGTTCTCGGCGGCCAGCGTCCACGGCACCACGGACAGCCCCGCCCCGTGCGCCCGGGCCACCAGGTCGGAGACGCCGGTCATCCGGTCGTCGGCGTCGCGCAGCAGGATGCGGTCCACGCTCGGTGCGATGCCCTGCGCGTAGGTGGAGACCGCGCGCAGTCCGGCGTTGGTCAGCAGGTGGTCGTCGCAGCCGGGCTTGTCGACCAGCTGGAACATCGTCGGGCCGTCGTCACCGAGGTCGGCGCGCAGCCGGCGCAGGCCGGCGGTGTCGAAGGACTGCAGCACGACCGGCCCGTCCGGGGCGGTCGCGTCGAGGCGGCGCAGCTCGGCGGCCACCAGCTCGGTCATCGGCTGGCCGCGCTCGGCCGACCAGCTGGGCTTCTTCAGCTCGGCCAGCACGCGGACCTGCCGCTGCGGCGTGGACCGGCGGCGGGCGATCTCGACCACGTCCTCGAGCGTGAGGACGCCGAAGTGGCCGTCGTAGGCGGTGTTGAGCGGGCGCAGGTCGGGGTGCCGCTCGACGGCGCGCAGGGTGCGCAGCTCGGCGAGCGTGAAGTCCTCGGCGAACCAGCCGGTGCGGCGCTTGCGGCCCACCCGGCGGGTGGTGCGCCGGTCGGCGAACTCCGGCCGGGTGGCGACGTCGGTCGTGCGCGAGAGCTCGTTCTCGTGCCGCGCGACCAGGGCGCCGTCGCTGGTGACGACGATGTCGGGCTCGATGAACTCGGCGCCCATGTCGATGGCCAGCTCGTAGCTGGCGATCGTGTGCTCCGGGCGGTACGCACAGGCACCGCGGTGACCGACGACGAAGGGATCCGAGGAGCGGACCCGTGCGTGAGTCGCGAGCGACTCGGTCGCGTGCATGTCCTCCACAACACCCGACCGAGGTGTCGGGACGGCGAACGCCGACTGGCGAGTCGCTGAGAAATGGGAGGACGGCGCGCTGACCTGCGGAGCACCATCTCGTCCGTGACGCATCTCTCAGGGATCGGCTGGTCGCCCGACCGACTCGAGCACCTCCCCGTGGGCACCTCCCCCGGACGGGTGGCGCGGGTCGACCGTGGCCGCCTCAGCGTGCTCACCGCCGACGGCGAGCGGCGCGTGCACCCGGCCGCCGGCCTGTACGACCCCGACGGCATCGGGGCCCCCGCGGTCGGCGACTGGGTGGCGCTGTGCGGGGAGCTGGCCGTCGCGCTGCTGCCCCGCACCTCGGCGTTCACCCGCACCGTGGCCGGCCGGACGTCGGCCGCGCAGGTCGTGGCCGCCAACCTCGACCTGGTGTTCGTCGTCGACGCGCTGGCCGGGCCGACGCGCGCGCGGCGGGTCGAGCGGTACCTGGCCGTGGCGTGGGGGAGCGGGGCGACGCCGGTCGTCGTCCTCACCAAGGCCGACCTGTGCGACGACGTCGCCGCGGCCGTGGCCGAGGTGGCCGAGGACGCCCTCGGCGTCGAGGTGCTCGCCGTGAGTGCACGCACCGGGGAGGGGCTGGACGCGCTACGGGCGCTGCTCGGACCGGGACGGACGGCGGCGATGGTCGGCCCCTCCGGCGTCGGGAAGTCCTCACTGGCCAACGCGCTGGCCGGGCGGGAGGTGGCCCCCACGCAGGACGTCCGGGAGGCCGACGGGCGCGGGCGGCACACCACCACCTCGCGCGAGCTGCACGTGATGCCCGGCGGCGGCTTGCTGGTGGACACCCCCGGGATGCGCGAGCTGGGCCTCTACGACGACGAGGGCGTGGACACCGCCTACGCCGACGTCGCCGAGCTGGCCACGGAGTGCCGGTTCCGCGACTGCGCGCACCGCACCGAGCCCGGCTGCGCCGTCGCGGCGGCGATCGACGACGGCCGGCTCGACCCCGCCCGCCTCCTGGGCTGGCGCAAGCTGCAGGCCGAGGCGCACCGCCAGCTGCTGCGGTCCGACGCGCGCGCCCGCGCCGCCGAGCACCAGCGGGCCAAGGCGCTGTTCCGCGCCTACCGCTCGCAGCCGAACCGAGTGCGCTGAGGCCCCGTCCAGGGCACCGCCCCGAGCTCGCGAGGGGTGCAGAGGACGGGGTCCTCCGACGGTAGGGTCGCGCTCCGTGCGCGTGCTCGTGATCGGCTCCGGAGCCCGGGAGCACGCCCTGTGCGTCGCTCTGACGTCCGACCCCGCGGTGACCGCGCTGGCCTGCGCGCCGGGCAACGCCGGCACGCGGACGGTCGCCGAGACCGGGGCGGGCGGAGAGTCGCTGGTCGTCGCCGACCCGGTGGCGGTCGCCGCGCTGGCCACCGGCTGGGGCGCCGACCTCGTCGTCATCGGGCCCGAGGTGCCGCTGGTCGCCGGCGCCGCCGACGCCGTCCGCGACGCCGGGATCGCCTGCTTCGGCCCCTCGGAGCAGGCCGCGCAGATCGAGGGCAGCAAGTCCTTCGCCAAGCACGTCATGGCCGCTGCCGGCGTCCCGACCGCGCGCTCGTGGCCGGTCGGCGGGCCCGCCGAGCTCGAGACGGCGCTGGACGAGGCGGGTGCGCCGTACGTCGTCAAGGACGATGGGCTGGCCGCCGGCAAGGGCGTCGTCGTCACGGCCGACCGGGACGCCGCCGTCGCCCACGGCCACCGGGTGCTCGACTCCGGTGGGGCGGTGCTGGTCGAGGAGTTCCTGGACGGCCCGGAGGTCTCGCTGTTCGCCGTCACCGACGGGACGACGGTGCTGCCGCTGCTGCCCGCGCAGGACGCCAAGCGCCGCGACGACGGCGATGCCGGCCCCAACACCGGCGGGATGGGCGCCTACGCACCGCTGCCCTGGGCGCCGCCCGGCCTGGTCGACGAGGTGCTCGCGACCGTGCTGCAGCCGACCGTCGACGAGATGCGCCGCCGCGGCGAGCCGTTCAGCGGACTGCTCTACGCCGGCCTGGCGCTGACCTCCCGCGGGGTGCGGGTGGTCGAGTTCAACGCCCGCTTCGGCGACCCGGAGACCCAGGTCGTGCTGCCGCTGCTGGAGACGCCGCTGGCCGGGCTGCTGCACGCCGCGGCCACCGGGACGCTCGCCGACCACCCGCCGCTGACCTGGCGCGACGGTGCCGCGGTGACCGTCGTCGTCGCGGCGTCCGGCTATCCGGAGGCGCCGCGCACCGGCGACCCGGTGACCGGCGCGGACGGGCCCGGCGTGCTGCACGCCGGCACGGCCGTGGGCGCGGACGGGACGGTCCGCTCCGCCGGCGGGCGGGTGCTCGCGGTCACCGCCACCGGCGCCGACCTCGCCGCGGCCCGCCAGGCGGCCTACGAGCGGGTGGCTGCCGTCCGGCTGGCCGGCGCGCACTGGCGCAGCGACATCGCGCTGGCCGCCGTCGAGGGCCGGATCGCTCCGTGAGCGCGGACGCCGACGAGGTCTGGAACCGGGCCTGCGACCCGTACGCGCCGTTCCCGCACGCCGGGGACGCCGCGCCGGCCGCGGTGCTGCTCTGCCACGGCATGGCGGTGAACGGCGGGCTGCTGCACGCCGTCGAGGGACTGGAGCCGGAGCAGCGGGCCGCGGCGGCCGCCGGGTTCCGCCTGTTCGGGCTGGACGCCGCCGCGGACGCCGTCGAGGACGTCGCCCGGCAGGCGGCGGACCTGCAGGACGACGACCTCGACGCCGCGGAGCGGCTCGAGGCTGAGGCGAACCGCCGCTACGATGCCGCCCTGCCCGTCTGGGACGAGACGGTCGAGCAGGCCTTCCGCGAGCACCTGCGCGCACACCCGGAGGCGTACGCCCCGCTCGACGGCTGACCGCTCAGCCGCGCACGCCCACGGCCGAGCGGGCCCGTTCGGGCCGCGGTTCGGGTGGCCGCGGACCGTCGTGCCGGCGGGACAGGTAGGTGCCGGCCACGTTGGCGCAGGCCACCACCGGCACCGCGATGAGCGCGCCGAAGATCCCGGCGATGAGCAGGCCGGCGGCGATCGCCAGCACGACGGCCAGCGGGTGCACGTGCACCGCCTTGCCGAGCAGCAGCGGCTGCAGGACGTGCCCCTCCAGCTGCATGACGAGGACGACGATCGCCAGCGCGATCAGCGCGGTGATCGGGCCCTTGGTCACCAGCGCCACCAGCACGGCGACCGACCCGGCGAGGAACGACCCGATGATCGGGATGAACGCGCCGAGGAAGACCAGCGCGGCCAGCGGGATGACCAGCTGGACACCGAGGATCGCCAGGCCGATGCCGATGCCGATGGCGTCGACCATGGCGACGGCGACCGTGGCCCGCACGTAGGAGATCAGCGTCCGCCAGGAGCGGCGGGCGGCCTCGTCGAGGTAGGCCCGGGCGTCGCGGGGGAACAGGCCGACCAGCCACAGCCAGATGGACCGGCCGTCCTTCAGGAAGAAGAACAGCGTGAACAGCGCGAGGACGATGCCGGTGAAGACCTCACCGACGGTCGTCGCCGTGGTGATCGCGCCGGAGGCCAGCGTCTCCTGGTTGGCGACGAGCGCGTCCTGGGCGGCGGTGACCGCCTCGTCGATCTGCCGCTGCGTGACGGGGAAGGTGTCGACGGCGAAGTCGCGGATCTGCCCGAGGCCCTGGCTGACCTGGTCGGCGAGGTCCGAGAAGCCTGCGCTGATCTGCTGGACGACGAGCGTGATGATCCCGGCGACCACCGCCAGCCCGACCAGCAGCATCGTGAAGGCGGCCAGCGACCGCGGCCAGCCGTGCCGGATGAGGGCCGCCGCCCCCGGCTGCAGCAGGGCCGCCAGCAGCAGCGCCACGAACACCGGGACGACGACGACGGCGACGTGGGCGGCCAGGTAGAGCAGCACGTAGAGGCCGGCGAGGACGGCGATGAGCCGCCACGAGTACGCCGCGGCCGTGCGCAGCGCGCTCGGCACCGAGGAGTCCCCACGCGGCGGCTCCCGGCCGGGACCGAGCAGCCGGCGGCCGCGCTCGACGGCCCGCTGCGGGCGCCCGCCCTCCGGCGGACCGCTCACCCCGCCGGGCCCGAGCGGCCCGTCGAGGTCGGGGGCGCCGGGCTCGGGGCTGCCCAGGGGCGGCTCCTCGTCGGCGGACGTCTCGACCGGGTCGACGTCGGCCTGGTCGTCGTGCACGAGGATCGCGCGGTCGTCGTCGCGCTCGGGCCACGCGTGCGGATCACGCTCGGCCGCGGCCCGGATGCGCTCGCGCGCCCGGGCGACCAGGTGGTTGGCCTGCCGCAGCATCGCCGGTCCTCCCGCATCCGTAGGGGGCGTGTTCGATCACGCTAGCGCTGCGGGAGGATGACCCCGTGCTGCGACAACCTCCGCGGGGACGAGCTGACCAGGTGCGGGCGGTACCCGCGTGATCGACCGCTACACGCTCCCCGACATGGGCCGGGTCTGGAGCGACGAGCACAAGTACGAGCTCTGGTGCCGGGTGGAGACGCTGGTCCTGGAGGCGCACGCCGCCGCCGGGCGGGTGCCCGCGGACGTCGTCGAGCCGGTGCGGAACGCCCCGCCGCCGACGGCCGCGCGCGTGGCCGAGATCGAGGAGACGACGCAGCACGACGTCATCGCCTTCCTCAGCGCGTGGGCCGACAACACCGAGCCCCGCTCGGCCGCCGCGTACGTCCACCACGGCATGACGTCGTCGGACCTGCTCGACACCGCGCTCGCCGTGCAGCTCACCGAGGCCACCGACGTGCTGCTGGCCAAGGCCGACCGCCTGGTGGCCGCGCTGCGCGACCACGGCCTGGCGCACCGCTCGACGCTCAAGGTGGGGCGCACGCACGGCGTGCACGCCGAGCCGGTCGTGTGGGGGCACCGGGTCGCCGACCTGGCCTTTGCGACGGCCCGCTCCCGCGACCGGCTGCGGGCGGCCCGCGAGCGCGTGGGCGTCGTCGCCATCTCCGGCGCCGTCGGCACGTACTCGCTGATCGACCCGTCGGTCGAGGTCGCCGTCGCGCAGGCGCTGGACCTGCGGCCGGCCGACGCGTCCACCCAGGTCGTGCTGCGCGACTCGATCAGCGAGTGGGTCGCGGCGCTGGCCGTTCTCGCCACCGTGTGCGAGGCGGTCGCGCTGGAGGTGCGGCACGGGCAGCGCACCGAGGTGCGGGAGCTGTCGGAGGCCTTCGGCTCCGGCCAGAAGGGCTCCAGCGCGATGCCGCACAAGAAGAACCCGATCCGCTCGGAGCGGATCGCCGGGCTGGCGCGGGTGGTGCGCGCCGCCGTCGTCCCGGTGATGGAAGGCATCCCGCTGTGGCACGAGCGGGACATCTCGCACTCGTCCACGGAGCGGGTCTTCCTCCCCGACGCCGCGATCACCACCGACTACCTGCTGCACCTCACCACCGGCCTGGTGGAGAACCTGGTCGTCGACGTCGAGCGGATGCGGGCCAACCTGGACCTGACCGGCGGGCTGATCTACACCTCCGCCGTCCTGCTGGAGCTGGTCGAGTCCGGCCTCTCGCGCGAGGACGCCTACGCCCTGGTGCAGGGCGCGGCGATGGAGACGTGGAACTCCGGGACGCCGTTCCGCGCCACGCTGCGCTCCCGTGCCGAGGGCTCCGGGGTGGCCCTGGACGAGGCACGGCTGGACGAGATCTGCCGGCCCGAGGGCTACGTGCGGCAGCTGGGCCCGCTGTTCGACCGGCTGGCCGCGCTGTCGTGACGCTCGACCTGCCCCTCATCGCGCGCGGCAAGGTCCGCGAGGTCTACGACGCCGGTGCCGGCCGCCTCCTGCTGGTGGCCTCGGACCGGATCTCCGCCTACGACCACGTGCTGCCCACGCCGATCCCGGACAAGGGGCGGGTGCTCACCGCGCTGTCGGTGTGGTGGTTCGGGCAGCTGACCCCGGTGCTGGAGGCGTTCGGGGCGTCGCACCACCTGGTGTCGGCCTCGGACGTCCCGGGCGACGTGGCGGGGCGGGCGATGCTCGTGCGGCGGCTGGAGATGCTGCCGGTGGAGTGCGTGGCCCGCGGCTACCTGTCGGGCTCGGGGACGGCGGAGTACCGGCGCACCGGCTCGATCCGCGACGTGCCGCTGCCCGCGGGGCTGACCGAGGGCTCCCGGCTGCCGGGACCGGTGTTCACGCCGTCGACGAAGGCCGCGGCGGGCGAGCACGACGAGGCGATCGACTTCGCGCAGGTGGAGTCGCTCGTGGGCGCTCCCCGGGCCGCCGAGCTGCGGGAGCTGACCCTCGCGCTGTACCGGCGCGGGGCGGAGATCGCGGCCGCCGCCGGCATCGTCCTGGCCGACACGAAGTTCGAGTTCGGGCTGTCCGCCGACGGCGGGCTGGTGCTGGGCGACGAGGTGCTCACGCCCGACTCCTCGCGCTTCTGGCCGGCGTCGTCGTGGTCACCGGGCGCGGCGCAGCCCTCGTTCGACAAGCAGTACGTCCGCGACTGGCTGACCGCCTCGGGCTGGGACCGCGTCTCGCCGCCGCCCGAGCTGCCCGACGAGGTCGTCGCCGCCACCCGCGAGCGTTACGTCGCCGCCTACGAGCAGCTGACGGGCACCCCCTTCCGCTCATGACGACGCGTGCCGGCATCACCTACCGCTCCGGCGGATCGGGCGGGGACCTGCTGCTGCTCCTCCACGGGCTCGGGGCGACCGGCGCCGTGTGGAACCCGCTGCTGCCGCTGGTCGAGCGGTCCTGGCCCGGTTCCTGGGCGGTCCCGGACCTGCGCGGGCACGGCGCCTCGGTGGCCGAGCCGCCCTACGGCTACGCGGTGCACGCCGCGGACGTGGCGTCCGTGGCGGTGGCCTGCGGTGCGACGCGGGTCACCGTGCTCGGCCACTCCTTCGGCGGCGTCGTCGGCGCGGTGCTCGCCGGCGGCTGGTACGGCGTCGAGGTGACCCGGGTCGTCGGGGTCGGCGTCAAGATCGACTGGACCGACGACGAGGTCGCGCGGGCCCGTGCGCTGGCCGCCCGCCCGCCGCAGGTGTTCCCCACCGCCGCCGAGGCCGCCGAGCGGCACCTGCGGCTGGCCGGGCTGAGCGGGCTCGTGGCCGCGGACGACCCGGTCGCGCTCGCCGGCGTCCGCGAGACCCCCGACGGCTTCTCCCCGGCGCTGGACCCGCGGGCGTTCGGCGCCGTCGGCCCGCCGGTGGAGGAGGTCCTGTCGCGCGCGCAGGCGCCGCTGCGGCTCGCGGCCGGGTCGGCCGACCCGATGGTGGGCCTGCCCGCGATGCGGCGGGTCGATCCGGACGCGGTGCTGCTCGAGGGCGCCGGCCACAACGCCCACTGGGAGGCCCCCGACGCCGTCTGGCGGCTGCTGGCGCCCTGAGCGGCGGGACCTTCGCGGCGAGATCGGCGGTCTCGTACGGACACGGGCCCCGGAGCCGTCGAGATCGCCGATCTCGACCGGGGGCTGTGGACGACGCCGGCGCGCAGGTGCGGGACCACGGCAGGCTCCCGCCCGTGCCGCGACGTCGTCCGCCCTCGCGCCTGACCGGACCCACCACCCGGGCCATGGCTCTCCAGGACGGCCTCACCGAGCGGCAGTTGCGGCACCCGGCGGTGGTGCGACTCTCCCGGGACACCTACCTGCCGCGTGCGCTGGCCGGTGAGACGAGCGCCCGCCTCGCCGCGGTCCTGCTGACCGCCCCGCCCGGTGCCGTGCTCAGTCACGCCACCGCTGCCGACCTCTGGGGCATCGCCATCCCGTTGCAGGCCGAGGGCGGGGCGCGGGTCCACCTCACCGTGCCCATGGGCTCGCGGGCGGAGAGCCGCCGGGACCGGAGCGTCCATCGGACGCAGCTGCCCGACGGTGACACCACCCGGCGCGGCGGGATGCCGGTCACCACGCCGGCGCGTACCTGGCGTGACCTCGCAGCCGTCCTGCGGCCGTCGGCACTGCTCGCCGTCAGTGACCAGGTGCTGGCCCGCTGGTGCAGCCGGGGCGACCTCGAGCAGCAGCTGGCGTGCCGCCCCACCGGTCGAGGGTCCGCGCGAGCCCGCGCCGTCCTCCCGGTGGCCGATCCGCGTGCCGAGTCGCCGATGGAGTCGGTCCTGCGATGGCTGGTCCACGAGGCGGGGCTGCCGCCGCCGGAGCTGCAGTACGTCGTCCGCGATGCGCACGGGCGGACGACGGCCCGTGCCGACCTGGCCTGGCCCGACCGGAGACTGCTCGTCGAGTTCGACGGGGACGTGCACCGTCAGCGGGACGTCTTCGTGAACGACCTGCGCCGGCAGAACCGCCTGGTCGCGGCGGGGTGGACGGTCCTCCGGTTCACCTCCGCCGACGTCCTCGGCCGCCCGGACGACGTCATCGCGGAGATCCGCCGCGCGCTGCGTTGACGAGATCGGCGCTCTCGTACGGATGGGGACCCGTGCGCGTACCAGATCGCCGATCTCGGCGGGCGGGGAGGGCGCGGGACCCCGACAGGTAGGCTGGGGAACCGTGCCGCAGGTGGTCGTCGACGTCGTCCTCAAGCCGGAGATCTCCGACCCCCAGGGGCAGGCGGTGCTCGGCGCACTCGGCCGGCTGGGTCACACCCAGGTCACCGGCGTCCGCCAGGGCAAGCACTTCGTCCTCGACGTCGAGGGCACGCCGGACGAGGCGGAGCTCCGGCAGATCGCCGAGACTCTGCTGGCCAACCCGGTCATCGAGGACGTCGAGCTGCACCTCTCGGGGGTCTGAGCCGTGCGCATCGGGGTCATCACCTTCCCGGGCTCCCTGGACGACGTCGACGCCGCCCGCGCGGTGCGCCTCGCCGGAGCCGAGCCGGTCGCGCTGTGGCACGCCGAGCACGACCTGAAGGACGTCGACGCCATCGTCCTGCCCGGCGGGTTCTCCTACGGCGACTACCTGCGCGCCGGTGCCATCGCCGCGCGGGCGCCGATGGTGCAGGACGTCGTCGACCGCGCCCGGAAGGGCATGCCGGTCCTCGGCATCTGCAACGGCTTCCAGGTGCTGTGCGAGGCCGGCCTGCTGCCCGGCGCGCTGACCCGCAACAGCCACCTGCACTTCCGCAACCGCGACCAGCGGCTGCGCATCGAGCGCGCCGACACCGCGTGGACCTCGGACTACGCGACCGGCCAGGAGATCGTCGTCCCGGTCAAGAACGGCGAGGGCCGCTACGTCGCCTCCCCGGCCGAGCTCGAGCGGCTCGAGGGCGAGGGTCGGGTGGCGGTGCGCTACGTGGGCGGCAACCCCAACGGCAGCCTCCGCGACGTCGCCGGCGTCACCGGCGAGGACGGCCGGGTCGTCGGGCTCATGCCGCACCCCGAGCACGCCGTCGAGGACCTCACCGGGCCGTCCACCGACGGGCTCGGCTTCTTCACCAGCATCCTCGAGGCGGTCGTCAGCGCATGACCGTCGACACCGTCGAACTCGCCGCGACGACCCCGGACGTCGAGCAGCCCCACGCCGAGCTCGGGCTCAAGAGCGACGAGTACGCCCGCATCCGCGACATCCTCGGCCGCCGGCCCACAACCGCCGAGCTGGCCATGTACTCGGTGATGTGGAGCGAGCACTGCTCCTACAAGAGCTCGAAGGTGCACCTGCGCCGCTTCGGTGACCTGCCGCCCAGCGAGCACCTGCTCGTCGGCATCGGCGAGAACGCCGGCGTGGTCGACGTCGGCGACGGCTACGCGGTCACCTTCAAGGTCGAGAGCCACAACCACCCGAGCTACATCGAGCCCTACCAGGGCGCGGCCACCGGCGTCGGCGGCATCGTCCGCGACATCCTCACCATGGGCGCCCGGCCGGTCGCCGTCATGGACTCGCTGCGCTTCGGCCGCGCCGACGCCCCCGACACCGCTCGCGTGCTGCCCGGCGTCGTCGCCGGCGTCGGCGGCTACGGCAACTGCCTGGGCCTGCCCAACATCGGCGGCGAGCTGCTCTTCGACGAGTGCTACGCCGGCAACCCGCTGGTCAACGCGCTGTGCGTCGGCGTCATGAGGCACGAGGACGTGCGGCTGGCCAGGGCCGAGGGCGTGGGCAACAAGGTCGTCCTGTTCGGCGCCCGCACCGGCGGCGACGGCATCGGCGGCGTGAGTGTCCTGGCCAGCGAGACCTTCGATGCCGAGGGTCCGGCCAAGCGCCCGAGCGTGCAGGTCGGCGACCCGTTCACCGAGAAGCTGCTCATCGAGGCGTGCCTGGAGATCTTCGGCCAGGACCTGGTCACCGGCATCCAGGACCTCGGCGGTGCCGGGCTGTCCTGCGCGACGTCGGAGCTGGCCAGCGCCGGCACCGGCGGCATGCACGTCGACCTCGACCGCGTCCCGCTGCGCGACAGCACCCTGACGCCGGCCGAGATCCTGATGAGCGAGTCCCAGGAGCGCATGTGCGCGATCGTCGAGCCGGGCAAGGTCGACGCCTTCCTCGCCGTCTGCCGCAAGTGGGACGTGCTGGCCACCGTCATCGGTGAGGTCACCGCCGGTGACCGGCTGACCGTCGACTGGCACGGCGAGCGCATCGTCGACGTCCCGCCGCGGACCGTGGCGCACGAGGGCCCGGTGTACGAGCGGCCGATGCGGCGCCCCGCGGACCTCGACGGCCTGCAGGCCGACGACCCGGCCGCGCTGCCCCGCCCGGCGACGCCGGAGGAGCTCACCGCGCACTGGCTGGCCGTCGTCGCCAGCCCCGACGGCGCGGACAAGACCTGGGTGACCGAGCAGTACGACCGCTACGTCCGCGGCAACACCGTGCTCGCCCAGCCCGACGACGCCGGCGTGGTCCGCATCGACGAGGACTCGCACCGCGGCATCGCCCTCGCCCTGGACGGCAACGCCCGCTACGCCCGGCTGGACCCCTACGCCGGCGCGCAGCTCAACCTGGCCGAGGCCTACCGCAACGTCGCCGTCACCGGCGCGCGCCCGCTGGCGGTCACCAACTGCCTGAACTTCGGCTCCCCGGAGGAGCCCGAGGTCATGTGGCAGTTCGCCGAGGCCGTCCGCGGCCTGGCCGACGCCTGCCGCGACCTCGGCCTGCCGGTCACCGGCGGCAACGTGAGCCTCTACAACCAGACCGGCGACGTCGCGATCAACCCGACCCCGGTCATCGGCGTCCTGGGCGTGCACGACGACGTCCGCGACCGCGTGCCCACCGGCTGGCGCGCCGCGGGGGAGACGGTGCTGCTGCTCGGCGAGACGCGGCCGGAGTTCGGCGGGTCGGCGTGGGCGTCGGTCGTGCACGGCCACCTCGGCGGTCGCCCGCCCGCCGTCGACCTGGCGGCGGAGCGCGCGCTGGGGCGGCTGCTTGGGGCGCTGGGCCGCGAGGGCCTGGTCACCTCCGCGCACGACCTCGCCGACGGCGGCCTGGCGCAGGCGCTGGCCGAGTCGGCGCTGCGCTACGGCACCGGCGCCACGCTGCGGCTCGCCGCGGACCCGTTCACCGCGCTGTTCAGCGAGTCCGGCGCCCGCGCCCTCGTCACCACGACCGACCCCGAGGCGGTGCGGACGACGGCCGAGTGGGCCGGCGTCGCGGTCACCGAGCTGGGGACCACCGGCGGGGACGTGCTCGCGGTCGACGGCGTCGGGGAGCTGCCGCTGGCGGAGCTGCGGGCGGTCTGGACGGCGACCCTCCCGGCGCTGTTCGGCTCCCCCGAGGCCACGGTGGGCGCCGTCCCCGCGGGGACCGTCCCGACCAGCTGAGGCCCGCCGTGCCCCCGACGACGAGGCCCATCCCCGCGGAGGAGCTGCACGCCGCCGTCGACGCCGTCCGCCCCTGGCTGGCCGGCGACGCCGAGCAGCCCGCGCGGTCGGTGCTGGGTGCGGCGGTGAAGACCAGCGCCCGGTGGCTCGCGCAGCAGGTGCCCGGCCGGTCGGTGGAGCTGCGGGTGCCCCCGCACGTCGCCGTCCAGCTGGTGCCGGGCCCGCGGCACACGCGCGGCACGCCGCCGAACGTCGTCGAGACCGACGCCGCCACCTGGCTGCGGCTGGCGACGGGGGAGCTGACCTGGGCCGAGGCCGTCGCCGGGGGCCGGGTCGACGCGAGCGGCAACCGCGCCGACCTCTCCGACCACCTCCCGCTGCCTCCGCTGCGCCGAGGACCGTCGTAGGCCCGTCCTAGCCTCGCCGCGCCTCCGCCGCCCGGGCGGGGCGGAGGGCAGGAGGACGGCGTGACCACGGTCGGCCGGGGACGGATGCGCATCGGGGTCGCCACGTGCCGGGCGGCCCCGGACCTCGACGAGGACGGACCGCTGCTGCTGGCCGCGTTGGGCGCCGCCGGTGCCGACGCCGTGCCCGCCTCTGGGACGACCCCGGCGTCGACTGGGCGGGGTTCGACGGCGTCCTCGTCCGCAGCACCTGGGACCACCCGCTCCGCCGGGACGCCTTCCTGTCCTGGGCCCGCGGCTGCCGCCGGACGGTCAACCCGGCCGGCGTGCTCGCGTGGAACACCGACAAGCGCTACCTGCAGGACCTGGCGCGGGCCGGGGTGCCGACGGTCCCCACGGTCTTCCTCGCGCCGGGCGGGCCGGCGGGAGAGGTGCCGGGCGCCGGCGACGTCGTCGTGAAGCCCGCCGTGAGCGGGAGCGCGGCCGACACCGGCCGGTTCGCCGGCCTGTCCGACCCGGGCGCGGCGGCGCTCGTGGCCGCCCTGCACGCGCAGGGGCGGACGGCCATGGTGCAGCCGTACCTGTCCGGGATCGACACGCAGGGGGAGACCAGCATGGTCTTCCTCGGCGGCGGGTTCTCCCACGCCGTCCGCCGCGAGCCGCTGCTCGGCGACGTGGGGGTGCGCCGGGCCGTCGTCGTCGCCGACGTCCTCGGCACGGTGCGGCGGGTCGAGCCGGACGACGCGCAGCTGGCGGTGGCGCGGGCGGCGCTCGACGCGGCACCCGGCGGGCTGCGCCGCGCTGTCCTGCGCGCGGGTCGACGTCATCCCGGGGGACTCCGGCCCCGTCCTGCTCGAGCTCGAGGTCACCGACTGCTTCCTCTTCCTCGCCTCGGCGACACCGGCCGCCCGCGCGCAGCTCGCCGGGCACGTGCTCGGCGAGCTGCGCCGGGAGGGATGAGTGCGGTCAGCCGGTCAAGAGGGTCAGCGCGGTCTTCACCGTCTGGTACAGCCCATAGGCCAGCGGGACGCCGACCAGCGTCCACGCGAAGGCGATGAGCCCGGCCGGGGTGTGCACGGGCTGCTGCCCGTTCGGCGAGGACTCCTGGGAGAGGGACGTGCTCATCGGACGGCGCTCCTCGCGGCGGTCGGGGTGGCGGTGCCGGCGGCGTCACGGTGGGGCTCGTGCCACTTGCTGGCCACCGGGCGGACCAGCAGGTTCGCGATGAAGCCGACGGCGAGCAGGCCGACCATGATGAACAGCGCCGGGCGGTAGTTGGCCGCGACGAGGCTGCCGGGCTCGCCCTGGGTGTCCAGGACGCTGTTGACGATCAGCGGGCCGGCCACACCGGCCGCCGACCAGGCGGTGAGCAGCCGGCCGTGGATGGCGCCGACCTGGTAGGTGCCGAACAGGTCGCGCAGGTAGGCCGGGACGGTGGCGAAGCCGCCGCCGTAGAACGAGATGATCACCGCGGCGAGCAGCACGAACAGCCAGGTGGCGCTGCTGCCGATGGTGGCCAGCGCGACGTACAGCACCAGGCCCACGCCCAGGTAGACCATGTAGATCGGCTTGCGGCCGATGTAGTCCGACGTCGAGGACCAGACGAACCGGCCGGCCATGTTGAACAGCGACAGCACGCCGACGAAGCCGGCGGCGGCCGTCACGGCGACGGTCGAGGTCTCCCCCGTGCGGAAGAAGTCCTGGATCATCGGCGCGGCCTGCTCGAGGATCCCGATGCCGGCGGTGACGTTGCAGAACAGCACCGTCCACAGCAGCCAGAACTGCGGCGTCTTGACGGCGTTCTTCGCCGAGACGCTCTCGGTCGTGACCAGCGCCTTCTGCTTGACCGTGGAGGGGTCGAAGCCGTCGGGCCGCCAGCCCTCGGCGGGCACCCGGACGATGAACGCGCCGAACATCATGAAGACGAGGTAGACGGCCGCCAGCGTGAAGAACAGCGCCGAGACGGCGCCACCGCTCGGGACCGTCCCGGCCACCGCGGGGTCGTACTCGGGGTCGTACCAGTTCATCAGCTGGCGGGACAGCGGCGAGGCGATGAGCGCACCGCCACCGAAGCCCATGATCGCCATGCCGGTGGCCAGGCCCGGGCGGTCGGGGAACCACTTGATCAGCGTGGAGACCGGCGAGATGTAGCCGATCCCCAGGCCGATGCCGCCGATGACGCCGTAGCCGAGGTAGAGCAGCCACAGCTGTCGGGTCTCGATCCCCAGCCCGCCGACGACGAAGCCGGTGACCCAGAAGCAGGCCGCCGTGAACATGGCGGCGCGCGGCCCGTTCTTGTCCACCCAGGTGCCGAACAGCGCGGCCGACAGCCCGAGCATGACGATGGCGATCGAGAAGACGATGCCGATCGCCGTCTGCGAGGTCCCGAAGTCCTCGACCAGCGCGGTCTTGTAGACGCTCGTCGCGTAGGCCTGGCCGATGCACAGGTGCACCGCCAGCGCTGCCGGCGGGATGAGCCACCGGTTGAAGCCGGGGCGGGCGACGATGCGCTCACGCTGCAGGAAGCCGGGTAGGGCCACGGAGACCTCCGCTCGGTCGGGACCACGGCCCCGGTCGGACCAAAACGTGAGGAACGCTACGTCCGCGCCCCGGAACCCGCGCGGCGAGTGACCGGATCGTTGTGCGGCACCCGGCGGCACACCGCCGGCGTCGCCGGGCCGGCTTCCCTGCCGCTGGACGGCAGGACGGCATCGGCTCCGCGCGCACGGCGGCCATAGGCTCCGGTCATGGCCTACGAGGTGAGGGGCGTCGTCGCCCGCAGCAAGGGAGCACCGGTCAGCGTGGAGACGGTCGTGGTGCCCGATCCCGGCCCGGGTGAGGCGGTGGTGGACGTGGCCGCGTGCGGGGTGTGCCACACCGACCTGCACTACCGCGAGGGCGGCATCAACGACGAGTACCCGTTCCTGCTGGGGCACGAGGCCGCGGGCACGGTGGCCGCCGTCGGCGAGGGCGTCACCAACGTGGCCGTCGGGGACTTCGTGGTGCTCAACTGGCGGGCGGTGTGCGGCCAGTGCCGCGCCTGCCTCAAGGGCCAGCCGCACTACTGCTTCGACACCCACAACGCCGCGCAGAAGATGACGCTGGCCGACGGTACGGAACTCTCCCCGGCGCTGGGGATCGGCGCGTTCGTGGAGAAGACCCTGGTGCACTCCGGGCAGTGCACCAGGGTCGACCCGGCGGCCCCCGCCACGGCCGCGGGCCTGCTCGGCTGCGGTGTGATGGCCGGCGTGGGTGCGGCGATCAACACCGGCGGCGTGCAGCGCGGCGAGAGCGTGGCGGTGTTCGGCTGCGGCGGCGTCGGGGACGCCGCGATCGCCGGCGCGAAGCTGGCCGGTGCCAGCACGATCGTCGCCGTCGACGTCGACGACCGGAAGCTGCAGTGGGCGCGGCGGTTCGGCGCCACCCACACCGTCAACAGTCGGGAGACGGACGCGGTCGAGGCCATCAAGGGCCACACCGGCGGCTTCGGCGTCGACGTGGCCATCGACGCGGTGGGCCGCCCGGAGGTGTTCGAGCAGGCGTTCTACGCCCGGGACCTGGCCGGGCGCGTCGTCCTGGTCGGTGTGCCCACGCCCGACATGCAGCTGACCCTGCCGATGATCGAGCTGTTCGGCCGCGGCGGGGCACTGAAGTCCTCCTGGTACGGCGACTGCCTACCCAGCCGGGACTTCCCGATGCTGGTCGACCTCTACCGCCAGGGTCGCTTCCCGCTGGAGGAGTTCGTCAGCGAGACCATCGCCCTGGACGACGTCGAGGCCGCGTTCGCCAAGATGCACGCGGGCGAGGTCCTGCGCTCGGTCGTGGTGTTCGACGAGTGAGCGCGCGCATCGAGAAGGCCGTGGTCAGCGGGGTCTTCAGCCTGGACGGGCAGGACTTCGACGTGGACAACAACGTCTGGCTCGTCGGCGACGACGAGCAGGTGCTCGTCATCGACGCGCCGCACGACGCCGTGCCGATCCTCGCCGCGATCGGCGACCGCCGGGTCACCGCCATCGTGCTCACCCACGGGCACAACGACCACATCACCGCTGCGGTCGACCTGCGCGAGGCCACCGGCGCTCCGATCTGGTTCAACCCCGCCGACGCGATGCTGTGGAACGTCGTCCACCCGGGGGCGAGGCCGGACGAGGTACTCCGCGAGGACACGAGGTTCCGGGTGGCCGGCACGTCGCTGACCGCGCTGCACACCCCGGGTCACTCCCCGGGCAGCACCTGCCTGCACGCTCCCGACCTGGCCGCCGTCTTCACCGGCGACACGCTGTTCCACGGCGGCCCCGGGGCCACCGGGCGCTCGTTCAGCGACGAGCCGACGATCCTCAACTCGATCCGCAGCAAGCTGCTGACCCTGCACGGCGACACCGTGGTCCACACCGGGCACGGCGAGGACACCCGCATCTCCGCAGAGCTCGGCTCCGTGCACTGAGGGCCGGCCGGGGCCGACCCGCCCGGGGTCACCCCCGGTCGGTGTCGCCCCCGGTCGCGTCCTCGGCGCCGGGCCGGGGCCTCTGCGGCGTAGTGCGCTCCAGGCGCTGGCGGATGGCCGCGACGTTGAGCGCGAGGTCCTCGAGCGCCTCGACGGCGCGCGTGGCCAGGGCGAACGTGAGGTTCTCGCGTCGCTCCTCGGGGCTCGGCTCCCGGCGGCGCTCCCGCGTGGCGGAGCCGCGGTCGGTCGCCCCCGCCCACGGCTCGTCGTCGCCCCGCGACGGGTCGAACAGCCCCCGCAGCATCTTCTGCGCCATCTCGATGAAGTCGTTCGGGTCGGGCCGGTCGGCGGACATGTCGGCTCCTCTCGACGTACCGGTGTCCAACGTGCCCTACCCCGGTCCGGGTTCCGGCAGGCACCGACACCGTGCGGTGACGACTGGCCCGGGGTGGCGGGCGCCACCCGGCACGGATGCCGAGCGCCGGTAGGCTGAGGGGTGTGCCTCGCGGTGACGGACGGCTGACGCACGCCCTCGACCCCTCTGCTCCCGGCCCCCAGGACGCCTGTGGCGTCTTCGGTGTCTGGGCGCCGGGGGAGGAGGTCGCCAAGCTGACCTACTTCGGCCTGTACGCCCTCCAGCACCGCGGTCAGGAGGCAGCGGGCATCGCCGTCTCCGACGGCGCCTCGGTGGTCGTCTACAAGGACCTCGGCCTGGTCAGCCAGGTGTTCGACGAGTCCACGCTGGGCAGCCTGCGCGGCCACCTCGCCGTCGGCCACACCCGGTACTCGACCACCGGTGCCTCCACCTGGGAGAACGCCCAGCCGACGTTCCGCACCACCGACGCCGGCACCGGCCTGGCGCTGTGCCACAACGGCAACCTGGTCAACACCCAGGAGCTCGCGAGCCGGGCCGCCGACGCCGGCGTGCCCGGGGCGTTCGCCGCCACGACCGACTCCGACCTGGTGACGGCGCTCATCGCCGCGCGCCCCGACATGAGCATCGAGGCCGCGGCCATGGAGGTGCTGCCGCAGCTGCGCGGCGCCTTCAGCTTCACCTTCATGGACGAGGACACGCTCTACGCGGCGCGCGACCCGCAGGGCGTCCGCCCGCTGGTCCTCGGCCGGCTCGAGCGAGGCTGGGTGGTCGCCAGCGAGACCGCGGCCCTCGACATCGTCGGCGCCTCCGTCGTCCGCGAGGTCGAGCCCGGCGAGCTGCTGGCCATCGACGAGAACGGCCTGCGCAGCCAGCACTTCGCTCCCGCCGAGCCCAAGGGCTGCGTCTTCGAGTACGTCTACCTCGCCCGGCCCGACACCACGATCGGCGGCCGCGGCGTGCACGCCGCCCGTGTCGAGATCGGCCGCCGGCTGGCCAAGGAGCACCCCGCCGACGCCGACCTGGTCATCCCGGTGCCGGAGTCCGGCACGCCGGCCGCCGTCGGGTACGCCGAGGCCTCCGGCATCCCCTACGGCCTGGGCCTGGTGAAGAACTCCTACGTCGGCCGCACCTTCATCCAGCCGTCGCAGACCATCCGCCAGCTGGGCATCCGGCTGAAGCTCAACCCGCTGCGCGACGTCATCCGCGGCAAGCGGCTGGTCGTCGTCGACGACTCGATCGTGCGCGGCAACACCCAGCGCGCGCTGATCCGCATGCTGCGCGAGGCCGGCGCCCTCGAGGTGCACGTCCGCATCTCCAGTCCGCCGGTGAAGTGGCCGTGCTTCTACGGCATCGACTTCGCCAGCCGCGCCGAGCTGGTCGCCAACGGCCTCGACGTCGACGGCGTGCGGGCCTCGATCAACGCCGACTCGCTGGGCTACGTCTCCGAGCAGGGTCTGATCGCGGCCACCGAGCAGCCGGCCACCCGGCTGTGCACCGCCTGCTTCACCGGCGAGTACCCGATCCCGCTCGGCGAGGCCGGGGTGCTCGGGAAGCACGTGCTCGAGGGCGGTCTCCCCAACGGCGTGGCGCGCACGCCCATGCCCCGCGTCGACGAGGGGGAGCGGGCCGTGAGCGGCTGGACCGGCCAGCAGGCCGGCAGCCCGGCGGTCCCGGGCGGTGCCGACGACGCCCTGCGCCGTCCGTGAGCCCGTCGCCCGGGAGCACGGGGGAGTTCACCTACGCGGCGTCCGGCGTCGACATCGACGCCGGTGAGCGCGCAGTCGCCCTCATGCGGACGGCGGTCGAGCGCACCCGCCGGCCCGAGGTGGTCGGCGGCCTGGGCGGCTTCGCGGGGCTGTTCGCCCTCGACACCACCCGCTACCGGCGCCCGCTGATCGCCTCGTCCACCGACGGCGTCGGCACCAAGATCGCCCTCGCCCGTCAACTGGACCGGCACGACACCGTGGGCATCGACCTGGTCGCGATGGTCGTCGACGACCTGGTCGCCTGCGGCGCCGAGCCGCTGTTCCTGCAGGACTACGTGGCCATCGGCAAGGTCGTGCCCGAGCGGGTCGCCGCGATCGTCACCGGCATCGCGGCCGGCTGCGAGCAGGCCGGGGCCGCACTCGTCGGCGGGGAGACCGCCGAGCACGGCGACCTCATGGACGCCGACGAGTACGACCTGGCCGCCACCGCGGTCGGGATCGTGGAGGCCGACGCGGTGCTAGGCCCGGAGCGGGTCCGCGACGGCGACGTGGTCGTGGCCATGGCCTCCAGCGGGTTCCACTCCAACGGCTACTCGCTGGTCCGCCGCGTGGTGTCCGCCGCCGGGCTGGACCTGGCCGCCACCCCCGCCGGCCTGGACCGCCCGCTCGGCGAGGTGCTGCTCGAGCCGACCCGCGTCTACGCGCTCGACTGCCTGGCGCTGGTGGAGCAGTCCGGCGTCGACGGCGTGCACGCGTTCGCGCACATCACCGGGGGCGGGCTCGCCGGCAACACCGCGCGGGTGCTCCCCGACGGGCTGGAGGCCGTGCTCGACCGCGGCACCTGGGCGCTCCCCGCAGCGGTGTCGCTGCTCGAGGAGCACGGCGTGCCCCGCGAGGAGTCCGAGCGCGCGTTCAACTGCGGCGTCGGCATGGTCGCCGTCGTCGCCCCCGAGGCCGCCGACGCGGCGGTGCGCCTGCTGACCGGCCGCGGTGTGCCGGCCTGGGTGGCCGGCACCGTCGGAGACGGGGATACCGGCGCGCGGCTGGTGGGCACCTACCGCTGAGGACGCCGGGCACCGCCGTCCCTCGCGGGACGGCGGTGCTTGGCGCTCACGTGCTCAGAGGACCGGCGGGCAGCCGACCGTCAGCGACTGGCCGCCCAGTCGTCCTCGGCGTCGTCGTCCGCCCAACGGTCGGCGTACTCGTCGTCGTCCTCGTCGTCGTCCTTGGCCGCCGGAGCGGTGTAGGACGGAGTGGAACCCGCCAGCTCGCGCTGAAGCGCGGACAGGTCGGTGTTCGGTGAGCTGTACTTGAGCTCACGGGCCACGCGTGTCTGCTTGGCCTTCGCTCGGCCGCGCCCCATCGGCTCGACCCCCTCATAACGGAGAACGGGAGCCCAGCTCACGGGCTGGACGGCCCGCGTGGCGACCCCGACTGAGTGACTGTGTCTTGAGCAAGACTACGACACGGATGGACCACCGGCACGGGTCTCCCCCCGCCGTCCCCCGAGCGGGGGCGTGGTAGAGGACACGCCGGGCCCGTCCGCAGCTCAGCGGGGCAGGCGGATGATGGCCAGCCGGCCCACCGAGGCGATGCGCTCCTCGGCCAGCCGGTCGGCGGCCACGGCGGGGGAGACGCCCTCGGTCGCGGCGGTGTCGAAGACCCGCAGGGCGACGTCGAAGATGCCGGCCGCCTTGGCCTCGGCGCGGGCGAAGGAGAAGCCGTGCCGCTCGTCCTCGACCTGGATGACGCCGCCGGCGTTCACCAGGTAGTCGGGGGCGTAGAGGATCCCGCGCGCGGTGAGCTGGTCCGCGATGCCCTCGTGGGCCAGCTGGTTGTTGGCGCCCCCGCAGACCACCTCGGCCTGCAGGACGGCGACCGTCGCGTCGTCGAGGGCCCCGCCGAGCGCGCAGGGCGCGTAGACGTCGGCCGGCCGGCGCACCAGCGCGGCGGTGTCGGCGACGGCCTCGACGCCGGGGTGGCGGGCGCGGACCCGCTCGACGGCGGCGGGGTCGACGTCGGTGACGAGGACGTCGGCGCCGTCGGCCACCAGGCGGTCGACCAGCCAGCCGCCGACCTTCCCCACCCCGGCCACGGCCACGGTGCGGCCGGAGAGCGTCGGCTCGCCCCACCGGTGCTGGGCGGCGGCGCGCATGCCCTGGAAGACGCCGAACGCGGTGAGCACGGAGGAGTCCCCGCAGCCGCCGTGGACCTCGGAGCGGCCGTGGGCGAAGCGGGTCTCCCGGGCGACGACGTCGAGGTCGGCGTTGGTGGTGCCGACGTCGCAGGCGGTGAGGTAGCGGCCGCCCATGGCCTCGACGAAGCGCCCGTAGGCGCGCAGCCGCGCCTCGGTCTTGTCGGTGCGCGGGTCCCCGATCACCACGGCCTTGCCGCCGCCGAGGTCGAGCCCGGCCAGGCTGTTCTTGTAGGACATGGCCCGGGCCAGGCGGAGCGCGTCGGCGACGGCCTCGTCCTCGGTGGCGTAGGGGTGGAAGCGGGTGCCACCCAGGGCCGGGCCCAGCGCCGTGGAGTGCACGGCGATGACCGCCCGCAGGCCCGAGCCCGGGTCGGAGCAGAAGACCACCTGTTCGGCACCGGATCCGAAGACGTCCACGGACACCGAGCCTAGAGCGCGCCCGAGTGGGATCCGTCACCCCGGGAGAAGGGGCGCCGGGGCTCAAGGAGGAGCAGCCTCGTGTCGACAAGTGATGTGACGGATGTCGATGACCGTGCCGAGGGGTCACGGTGTGACCTCCGTGCCGCGTGTTGCGGAAGTGACACGCGCCGACGGGGCGACGCTCTCTGCGTACCCCGCGCCACCCTCTTCCCCAGGGAGTCACCGATGCCGCAGTGCCGTCCCGCCCGGACCGGCCGTCGCCGGGGCGTGCGCGCCGCCCTGGCCGGCCTCCTCACCGGAGCGGTGCTCCTGGGCACCGCAGGGCCGGCGCTGGCCGTACCGGAGCCGCCGCCCAACCCGAGCGACGGCCAGATCGCCGACGCGCAGGCGGCCCAGGAGGCCGCCGCGGCCGAGGTCGGCCGGCTGGCCGCCGAGGTCGCCGCCGCCGAGATCGAGCTCGAGCGCCTCGGCCTGCAGGCCGAGGCCGCCGGCACGGCCTTCCTGGCCGCCGAGGAGGCCCTCGCCCTGGCCCAGGCCGCCGCCGACCAGGCCGCCGCCGACCTGCAGGCCGCGGCCGACGCCGTCGACGCCGCGCTGGGCCGCATCGCCGGCTTCGCCCGCGAGAGCTACGTCGACGGCGCCGGCCTGAGCACCGCGGCCGCCCTCCTCGACTCCGCCGGCCCCGGCGAGCTGATCCAGCGGGCCGCGCTGCTGGAGTACGTCGCCGACACCCAGGTCGAGCTGCTCGAGGAGCTCGAGGTGGCCCGGGTCCGGCAGGCCAACGCCGAGTCCTCCGCGCGGGTCACCCGCGACGCCGCCGCGGCCGCCGAGGACGAGGCCGCCGCCGCCAAGGCCGCCGCCGACGCCCAGGTGGCCGCCCAGGAGGACGCCGTCGTCGCCGCCGAGGCGAACAAGGCCTCGCTCGACCAGCAACTGCAGGCCGCCCAGATCCAGCTGCTGGAGCTGCAGGGCGCCCGTGACGCCTACCAGCAGTGGCAGGAGCAGAAGGCCGCCGAGGAGGCCGCCGCCGCCGCGGCCGCCGCCCGCGCCGCCGAGGAGGCTGCCGCCGCGGCTGCCGCGGCTGCCGCGGCCCGTGAGGCCGCCCGTGCCGCCGCGTCGTCCGGGAGCGGTGGGAGCGGGAGCGCCAGCGCCGCCTCCGGCGGGTCGGGCTACGTCAAGCCGACGTCGGGGCGCACGTCGAGCTGCTTCGGCAACCGCTGGGGTCTCCTGCACGCCGGCGTGGACATCGCCGCGCCGATCGGGACGCCGATCTACGCCGCCACCTCCGGGGTCGTGCAGCGCACCGGCCCGGCCACCGGCTTCGGCACGGCCGTCTACATCCGCGGCGACGACGGCGCGATCACCGTGTACGGCCACGTCAACGCCGAGTACGTGGAGAAGGGCGAGCGGGTCACCGCCGGCGAGCTGATCGCCGAGGTGGGCAACCGCGGCCAGTCCACCGGCCCCCACCTGCACTTCGAGGTGCACCCCGGCGGCGTCATGTACGGCGGCCAGGTGGACCCGGTGCCGTGGCTGCGCGCCCGCGGCGTCGCCATCAGCGGCTGCTGAACCCCCTCGGACGACGACGGCCCGCTCCCCGACCGGGTAGCGGGCCGTCGTCGTGAGAACGAGCTCCTCCGGCCACCCTGCGGGGGCCCGCTGCGAGCGTGCGAGCAGTGGGGGCAGGGCGGTCCTCCTAGGAGGTGGGAGCCGCGGCGCCGCAGTTCTGCTCGCCGAACTGGGTGACGTTCGTGGCCTCGGGGCCCTGAGCGACGGTGACGAACTGCTGGGCCGCCGTCTGCAGCTGCGCCTGGCCGTCGGGGGTGGTCAGGTCGACGGAGTTGGCGGTGTCGGAAAACGCCTGCACGGCGTCGCCCACGACCTGCCAGTCGCCGGCGATCGCGGCCGGCGGCTGCACGGAGTCGAAGGCCGCCGCCGCCTGCTGCAGCAGCCCGGGCAGTTGCTCGGGCGTGGCGGCCGACAGCTGGTTGCCGAGGTCCTCGTACTGCGCGGCCTGCTGGCAGAACGCCGCCACGGCGGGGTCGTCGCCGGCCGACGACGACGGGCTGGACGAGGACGAGGACGAGCCGGTGCTGGGCGCCGCCGAGCTCGACGTGTCGGCGCTGGTGGACTCTGCGGTCTCCTCGCTGCCCGACCCGTTGCCGCCGCCGCAGGCCGTCAGCAGGACGGCGGCGGCTGCGGCCACGAGGGCAGAGCGGGACGGGGACGGGATGGATCGCATGCCGGGAGGCTAACTGCCGGGCGGGCGGCACGCGGCCGTGCGCGGCTACCGTGCGGACGTGCGCGCCCCTGCCGACCCACGCGTCACCTGGGACCTCCCCGCCCCTGGCGGCCTGCCGCGGACGGCGGACCTCGAGCCGCTGGTCACCCGTGTGCTGGCGCCCAACCCGTCGGGGATGACCCTCGACGGGACCAACACCTACCTCGTCGGCGCGCCGGGCACCGGGCAGGCCGTCGTCGTCGACCCCGGGCCCGACGACCCGTCCCACCTCGCCGCGGTCGAGGAGGCGCTGGCCGCCCGCGACGCGCGCTGCGTCGCCGTGCTGGTCACCCACCACCACGGAGACCACGCCGAGGCCGCGCTGCCGTGGGGCGCCCGTTTCGGGGCTCCCGTGGCCGCCGCCGACGTCGCCGTCGCCGGGCCGCGCGGCCGGGTGCTCGAGCCGGGGGAGCGGCTGCACCTGGCGGGGACGGTGCTGGGCGTCGTCCCCACCCCGGGGCACACCGCCGACCACCTGGCGTTCCGGCTGGAGTCCGGTGCAGTGCTGGTGGGCGACCACGTCCTCGGCCGCGGCACGTCGGTGGTCACCCATCCCGAGGGCGACGTCGTCGCCTACCTGGAGTCGCTGCGCCGAGTGCTCGACCTCGGCCCGAGCGCCCTCTACTGCGGTCACGGCCCCGAGCTGACCGAGGACCCGGCCGCCGTCCTGCACTTCTACCTGGCCCACCGCGCGTTCCGGGAGTCGCAGCTGCTGGCGGCGCTGGTCCGCGGCGCCGGCACGGTCGACGCGATGGTGGCCGACGTGTACGCGGAGGTGCCGCAGGCGCTGTGGCCGGCGGCGGCCGAGTCGACGCGCGCCACGCTGGCCAAGCTCGCCGCGGAGGGGCACGTGGTGGTCGACGGCGAGCGAGTGGGGCTGCCGTGACCGAGGGGGTCGCCGTCGTCCGGGCCGCCGACGGCGAGCGCGACCAGCGGCGGGCCGCGGCGGCCCTGCGGGCGGCGGGGCTGCGGCCCGGCGACCGGCTGCTGCTCTCCGCCGCGTCGTCCCCGGCGCTGCTGGCCGCCGTCCTCGGCGCGCTGCGCAGCGGGATCGTCCCCGTCGTCCTCGACCCCGCGCTGCCCGCGGCCGAGCGGGCCGGCCTCGCCGCCGACGCCGATCCGGCCCTCGACCTCGGCAGCGACCCCGCCCGGCTGCTCACCGGCACCGACGAGGCGTCCCTCGCCGACGTGCCGCTGGCCCGGCCGATGCACTACACGTCGGGCACCACCGGGCGGCGCAAGGGCGTGTGGTCCGGTGTCCTCGAGGACGGCGACGCCCGCGCGCTGGCCGCCGAGGAGATCGGCCTGTGGGGCTTCACCGCGGCCGACCGGCACCTGGTGCTCTCGCCGCTGCACCACTCGGCGCCGCTGCGCTTCGCCGTCCACACGCTCCTGGCCGGCGGCGAGGTGCTGCTGCCCGGCCCGTTCGACGCGGACCGCGCCGCCGCCACGATCACCGGGCGGGCCCCCACGACGACGTTCTGCGTCCCCACGCACCTGCGCCGGCTGGTGGCCCGCGACGACGTCGACTGGTCGTCGTTCCGGCGCCTGGTGCACGCCGGAGCGCCGTGTCCCGAGCCGCTCAAGCGGGCGGTGCTCGACGCGCTCCCGGCCGGCAGCGTGTGGGAGTTCTACGGCTCCACCGAGGCGCAGTTCACCGTCTGCTCGCCGGAGGACTGGCTCGCCTCCCCCGGCAGCGTCGGCCGCGCACGGCCCGGCCGGCGGCTGGAGACCGACGCGCGCGGGCAGCTGTGGTGCGCGGTGCCGCGGTGGGCGCGCTTCGAGTACTGGCGCGCGCCGGACAGGACCGCGGCCGCCTGGCGGGGCGACCTGGTCACCGTGGGCGACCTCGGCCGGGTCGACGACGACGGCACCGTCTGGCTCGACGGCCGCCGCGAGGACCTGGTGATCTCCGGCGGCGTGAACGTCTACCCGGCGGAGGTCGAGGCGGTCCTCGACGCGCACCCCGGCGTCGTGGAGAGCGCGGTGGTCGGCGTCCCGGACGAGGAGTGGGGCCAGCGGGTGGTCGCCGCCTACGTGGGCGCCGCCGATCCCGCCGACCTCGGGACGTGGGCGCGGGAGCGGCTGTCGCCGGCCAAGCGGCCCAAGAGCCTGCACCCGCTGGGCGAGCTGCCCCGCACCTCCACGGGCAAGGTGCGCCGCCTCGACCTGCCGGAGGTCCTCGGGCTGTGACCTCGGAGTGGGACGTCGTCGTGGTGGGTGCCGGGTCGTCGGGCTGCGCACTGGCCGCCCGCCTCGCCGACGCCGGCCGCTGGGTGCTGCTGCTCGAGGCCGGCGCCGACCACGCCCGCCCCGCCGACTTCCCCGCCGACCTGCGCGACGCCGCCACGCTCGGCGCCACCGTCCCCGGGCACCCGGCGAACTGGTCGTTCACCACGGAGCTGCTGCCGGGCACCTCCGCGCCGTTGCCGCGCGGGCGGGTGGTCGGCGGGTCCAGCGCGGTCAACGGCGGCTACTTCGTCCGCGCCACCCCGGCCGACCACGCCGGCTGGGCCGCGGCGGGCAACGACTTGTGGAGCCTCGAGGCGACGCTGCCGGCCTGGCGCCGCCTCGAGGACGACCGGCAGTACGGCGACCGGCCCGGGCACGGCCGCGGCGGCCCGGTGCCGGTCACCCGGCCGGTCGGGATCTCCCCGCTGACCGAGGCCCTCGCCGGCGCGGCCGCGGAACTCGGGTTCCCCGACGAGCCGGACAAGAACGCCGGAGGCCCGCCCGGCTACGGGCAGGTGCCCCTCACCGTCGACGGCGGGGTACGGGTCAACACCGCCATGGCCTATCTCGCCCCGCGGCGCGGCTCGCCGTCGCTGACCGTCCGCGGCGGGGTGCGGGTGCGGCGGGTGCTCGTCGAGCACGGCCGCGCCGTGGGCGTGGACACCGACGCCGGCCCCGTGCGCGCTGCCGAGGTCGTGCTCTGCGCCGGGGCCGTCGGCTCGGCCCACCTGCTGCTGCTGTCGGGCATCGGCCCTGCGGCCGACCTGCGCGCACACGGTCTCGACGTCGTCGCCGACGCCCCGGGCGTGGGCACCGCGCTGTCGGACCACCCGCTCGTCTACCTGCCGTGGGTACCGGTGCCGGGGCTCCCCGAGGGCGACTGGCCGCTGCCGCTGCACGGGTCGCTCGACGCGACGTCGTCGGACTCACCCGTGCCCGGCGACCTCGAGGTGCTGCCCTGGCTGCGGCCCTGGGCGCAGGTGGTCCCCGGCGGCGGTGGGGACGACCGCACGCTCGCGCTGGCCGCCGGCCTGTTCCGCGAGGAGAGCCGCGGGCGTCTGACGCTCGCCTCCGGCGACCCCGCGGCCGCGCCGCGCGTGGCGCACGGCTACCTGGCCACCGCAGCCGACCGGCGGCGGCTGCGCGAGGCCGTCCGCCTGGCCGCGGCGCTGCTGCGCACCCGCGCGCTGTCCCCGCTCGTGGGGGCCCGCCCCGGCCCCGGCGACGACGTCCTGGCCGACGACGCCGCCCTCGACGGCTGGATCCGGACCTCCGTGGCGACGGCGCAGCACCTGGCCGGCAGCGCCCCGATGGGCCCCGACGGCGATCCGGGCGCCGTCGTCGACCAGCGCCTGCGGGTACGGGGGGTCGAGGGGCTGCGGGTGGCCGACACCTCGGTGCTGCCCGAGGTGCCCACGCGCGGGCCCGCGGCGACCGCGGTCATGGTCGGCGAGCGGGCCGCGGAGCTGATGACCGGGCGCGCCTGACCCCGGCGCCTTCCCCACTGTGATCCGGGTCACGTCCTCGGTAGCGTCCGGTGCCCCGCCCGGCACCGGCGCCGGGCGCCACCCGTGAGGAGGACCGCGTGCCGCAGGTCCAGACAGTCAAGGGTCCCGTCGACACCGCGGAGCTCGGCACGACCCTCATGCACGAGCACGTCTTCGTGCTCGACGCCGACGTCCAGCAGAACTACCCCGAGGAGTGGGGCAGCGAGGACGACCGCGTCGCCGACGCCGTGCAGAGGCTGACGAAGCTGGCCGGGGTGGGCGTGCGCACGATCGTCGACCCGACCGTCATCGGGCTCGGCCGGTACATCCCGCGGATCCAGCGCATCGCCGAGCAGGTCGACCTCAACATCGTGGTCGCCACCGGCTGCTACACCTACGACGACGTCCCCTTCTTCTTCCACTACCGCGGCCCGGCGCTCGACGAGGCGCTCGGCACCGAGGTGCCCGACCCGATGGTCGACATGTTCGTCGGCGACGTCACCGACGGGATCGCGGGCACCGGCGTGCGGGCCGGGCTGCTCAAGTGCGCGATCGACCGCCAGGGCCTGACGGCCGGGGTGGAGCGGGTCATGCGCGCCGTGGCCAGGACGCACCGCGCCACCGGGACCCCGATCACCGTGCACACCCATCCGGGCAGCCGGCAGGGGCTGGCGGTCGAGCAGGTGTTCGACGACGAGGGCGTGGACCCGCGGCGGGTGGTGCTCGGCCACAGCGGCGACACCACCGACGCCGACCACCTCAGCGAGCTGGCCGAGGCGGGCTTCGTCCTCGGCATGGACCGCTTCGGGATCAACCTGGAGACGACGTTCGAGGCGCGGGCCGACACCGTCGTGGAGATGTGCCGCCGCGGCCACGCCGGTCAGATGGTGCTCTCGCAGGACGCCTCCTGCTACATCGACTGGCTGGCGCCCGGCGTCATGGACCTGCTGCCCCAGTGGCACTACACGCACATCCACGAGGACGTGCTGCCCTACCTGCGCGAGCACGGGGTGACCGACGAGCAGATCACCACGATGCTGGTCGACGTCCCCCGCCGGTACTTCGAGGGGGCCGCGTGATGGTGCACCACCCCTTCGACGAGAGCGGCGTCGAGCGCGACGCCGTCGGCGTGAAGCACTACACCGACCTGCCCGACTCGGTCGTCGCGATGCTGCGGGCCTCGGTCGACCGCGACCCCGGCGGCGAGGCCGTCGTCGAGGTCGACGGGCCCCGCATGACGTTCCGGGAGCTCTGGGACGGCGCGGCACGCGTCGCCGGCGGTCTGCGCGAGGCCGGCGTGGGCCGCGGCGACCGGGTGGCGATCCGGCTGGGCAACGGCGTCGACTGGGTGCTCGGCTTCTTCGGCACGCTGATGTCCGGCGGCGTGGCGGTGCCGGTCAACACCCGGTTCACCGAGGCGGAGGCGCAGTACGTCGTCGACGACAGCGGGGCCCGGGTGGTGCTCGCGCCCGGGACGGCGCTGCCCGACGGCGAGCCGTACGCCGAGGAGGGGCTGTCCCGGTCGGACCTCGCGGCGATCTTCTACACCTCGGGGACCACCGGCTTCCCCAAGGGCGCGATGACCAGTCACGAGAACTTCCTGACCAACACCGAGAACGCCCGCCGGGTGGTGGGGCTCGGCCGCGACGACCCGTCGCTGCGCAACCTCATCAGCGTCCCGCTGTTCCACGTCACCGGCTGCAACAGCCAGCTGCTGCCCGCGCTGCAGAGCGGCGCCGCTGCGGTGGTCATGCCGGCGTTCGAGGTGGGCCGGTTCCTGCAGGTGGTCACGGAGGAACGGATCGCGGTCCTCACCTCGGTGCCCGCGGTGTTCTGGCTGGCGGTCAACCAGCCGGCCTTCGCCGACGTCGACGTCACCGGCGTCCGGTTCGTCACCTACGGCGGGGCGCCGATCGCCCCTGAGCTGGTCGCGCGGATCAAGGAGGCGTTCCCGGCGGCGAAGGTGGGCAACGGCTTCGGGCTGTCGGAGACCTCGTCGATCTCGACGTTCCTGCCGCACGAGTACGCCGGCACGCACGCGGACTCGGTGGGCTTCCCCGCGCCCGTGGTCGACCTGCGGCTGGAGGGCGTCGACCCGTCGACCGGCGTCGGCGAGCTGCTCATCCGCGGCGCGAACGTGGTGCAGGGCTACTGGAACAAGCCGGAGGCGACCGCGCAGGCGTTCACCGACGGCTGGCTGCACTCCGGCGACCTCGCACGGATCGACGACGACGGCTTCACCTACGTCGTCGACCGGGCCAAGGACATGATCAACCGCGGCGGCGAGAACGTGTACTGCGTCGAGGTCGAGAACGCGCTGGCGGCCGCGCCCGGCGTCTTCGAGGTCGCCGTCGTCGGGGTGCCCGACCCGGTGATGGGGGAGAAGGTCGGCGCCGTCGTGGTGCCGGTCCCGGGCACCGAGATCGACGTCGAGGCGTTCATGGCCCACGCTCGCGCGCACCTGGCCGACTTCAAGGTGCCGCAGTTCGTGTCGGTGCGGTCGGCGGTGCTGCCGCGCAACCCCGGCGGCAAGGTGCTCAAGCCGGTGCTGCGCGCCGAGTCGCAGTGGGAGCCGGTCCGCCGCCGGTGAGCCGGGCGGGTCGTCCCGGCGGCGCGCCGTCGCCGCCGCCGGGACGCCGGACCAGGGGCCCGGTCAGCGGACCGGGCGGATCTCCGTCGTCGTGGTGCTGGTCAGCGGCGACCAGGCGTCGGGGTGCGGGCGGCCGGCGTCGGCCACCCAGCCGGCGGTCCGCTCGCCGGGCCGGGGGGCGGTACGGGGCGCGGGCCGGGAGCTCAGGGCGACGATCAGGGCGAGGAGCAGCATCAGACCGGCAAGGACCCCGCCGGTGACCAGGAGCGTCGTGAGCACTCACTGAACGTATGCGGCGGACCGCTCCGTGTCACAGGCAAGGAACGACGGACATCACGGCCGACACCGGCAGGTCCTGCCGGTTGACGCACCGCACGTGCGCGTCCCCGTGCGGCGGGTAGGGGACGGGCATGGCGGACCTCGCGACGTTGGCCGGTCGACTGGCCGCGGTACCCCTCGGCAGCCTGGCGCGGTGGCGCGACGGCAAGCCGATGCACCCGCGGGGCGCCGTCCTCTCCGCCGTCGTGGAGCGCACCGGCGTACCCGGCGACTGGGGCGTCCGCTGGTTGGAGGAGCACGCCCGCGAGGACGCCGTCGTCCGGCTGTCCCGCGGCGCGGGCCTGCCCGCCCCGCTGCCCGACGTGCTCGGACTGGCCGTCCGGCTGCCTGACGGCCACCGGCCGGTGGACCTGCTGCTGTCCACCACCGGTCGCGGGCGATGGACCCGCTTCCTGCCCGTGCCGCGGGTCGAGGCGGCGGTGCCCTACTCGTCGATCATGGGCTACCGGTCGGCCGCCGGGACGCTGCGGCTGGCCGCCGTCCCGGACGGGCCGCGACACCTGCCGTCGGACCCCGGGCCGGTCGCCGCCGCGGCACCCGGGGCGGCGTTCCGGCTGCTGGTCGCCCGCGGCGCGGGGGAGTGGGTGTCCTTCGGCCGGCTCGTGCTCGGGGACCCGCCGCCCGACCTCGACCCCGACCTGCACTTCGACGCCGTCCGGAACCCGCCGCCCGGGCTGCTGGCCGACGGCCCGATGGCGCGCTTCCGGGCGCCGGCCTACGCCGCGGCGCAGGAGGCGCGCAGCAACACCGGCGCGGACCCCTTCGGGTGAGGCGATCGATCGAGTGAGTTCGCACACGGTTGTGCGGCACGATCCCGGGTATCGGAACTCACCGGAGTTCATCGAGGAGCACCGCCCCTGCTGTCGCAGTGCTCGACTGCAGGAGGAGTGCGCCCACCGCGTGATGCACGCCCTACCGCCATCGGCGTCCCCGGCGCGGATCCGGATCGCGACGGTGCCGCACGCCGATCCCTACGTCGACGCCGTGCTGCCCGCCTCCGCGGTGCGGGTGGGTCCCCGGCACGACCGGAGCCCGTGGCTGGACCCGGCCTACCTCACCGCGCACGCCGGCCGGGTCGACGTCGTCCACGTGCACGCCGGCTACGGCCACCTGCCCGAGGACGAGGTGGTCAGCTGGACAGAGGCGGTGCGCCGCACCGGCGTGCCGCTGGTCGTCACCGTCCACCAGCTGCGCGACCCCGCCCAGCCCGGGCGGCACCGGCACGACGCCCACCTGGCCGCACTGCTGGCCACCGCCGAGGTGGTCTTCACGCTGACCCCCGGCGCGGCCGACGAGATCGCCGAGCGCTTCGGACGGACGGCGATCGTCGTCGCACACCCGTCGGTGGCCGTGCCCGATCCGGACACCGGCGCCGAGCGGGGCCTGGTGGGCCTGTCACTCGGCACCCCGGTGACGGCGGTGCCCGACCCCGCGGCGATGGTGCGCGCGGCCCTGTCCGGAGCGGTCTCCGGCGGCGGGCGGCTGCGGGTCTTCCTCGAGCCCGGGCAGGAACTGCCGGGCGCGACGGAGCTGACCCGCGCCGAGGGGCTCGAGGTGGTGACCCGGGACCCGGCGCGCTGGGCGGCGCAACTGCAGGAGCTGCACGTGGCAGTGCTGCCGGAGCGCTGCGGCACCCACTCGCGCGACCTGGAGGTGTGCCGCGACGTCGGCACGCGGGTCGTGGCGCCCAGCTGCGGCTGGTTCGCCGACCAGTGGTCCGACGTCGTCGTCTACGGCAACGACGAGGTGTGCGGATTCGACCCGGTCTCGCTGGGGGTGGCGGTCGGCGCGGCACTGGCCCGCCCGATGCCGCGGCCGGCCGACCGGGCGTGGCGGTGCGAACAGCGGGCAGCGGTGCAGGCCGTGCACGAGCAGGTCTACGACCAGGTGGTGGCCGACCGCGTCGTCGGGGTCTGAACCGTGCGGGCCAGGTCGACCACCCACAGGCCCGGCAAGACCTCCCGCTCGGCGACCTCCCGGAACCCGGCCCGGGCGTAGAGCCGGCGGGCCGGGGTGTTGTCCCGGCCGGTCGAGACGGTGACCGGCCGGTCCCCGGCCAGGTCGAGGACGGCGGCGACCAGCGCCCGGCCGGTGCCGCGGCGCGCGTACGCCGGGTCGACGACGAGGCGGTCGACGTCGACGCCGTCGCTGGTGGACTGCCAGCCCAGGGCGCCGAGGACCGCCGTGCCGTCGCGGGCGACCAGCCAGGACAGGCCGGCCGACGTCAGGCCGGCCAGATCCTCGTGAAGCGCGGGGATGCGGTCGTCGCCGATGAGCCGCGCCTCGACGGCGTAGGCGGCGTGCTGGACCTCGAGCAGGCGGGCGGCCAGCGCCGGGTCCCGAGCCGGGTCGCGGACCTCGACGACCACCGGGCTCCGTCCGGGGAGAGAGTGTGTGGGCAGGGGCGGGGTCGAACCGCCGACCTCTCGCTTCTCAGGCGTCACGCCGCTGACCTCGACATCCATTCGTCGTATGGAGCGGAGAGCGGCACGTCGGAGCCGACGTCACGCGGTGGCCGGAGGAGTTCCGACTCACAGAACCGGGCAGATGTGTCAGCACGAATCGTGACGGCATGATCGTCCTTCCCTTGCGGGCGGACGCGCCTGCGCGAGGCCAGCGTCAACGGCCCGGCCGGGTGTTCGTGGCCCGTCGGGGCGGCAGGGGGCCGACCACCACCATCCTGGGTGCCAGGGAGCCGGCCGACCTGGTGGAGCGGATGCTGTCTTGATCCGGAGTAGGTCGTGGTGCCAACGCTCGCTGGGCCGACTGAAGACCAGAGCCCCGATCACGGCACCGACCGGATGGAGGGCGCGATCATCCGCTCCCAGCCGTGCCGATGCCGAACTCGTCGCTGATCTGCAGCAGCGCTCCGGAGATGATGCCCGTTTCGTAGCCGTTCAGCAGCCCCGAGATGGCCGACACCAGCGCCACCACGACCACGGCGCCGGTCGGCCCACCGCCGCCGTCGGGGCGGGCGTTCGCGGCGACGGGGTCCGTGGCGGCGACACTGGACGGGGTGGAGCCAGGGCCCTCGGTTGCGGCCACGGGGGCTCTCTTGCGTCGTCGTGGGAGTGCAGCCCCCGCAACGCTGCGGCCGCCGCCACGCGAAACCGCCTGTCGGAGGCCGTGCCGGGCACCCACCCGGGCGGGCGTGCCGCTCGGGGCGGACGGGCCGGCGACGTCAGTCCGCCCGGCGGATCTCCAGGTCGGCGTGCTCCACGTGCGCGTCCTCGGTGTAGAGACCGACGTGCCCGCCGGAGTAGGGCCGCTCGCGGTCGACGAACCGGGTCAGCCGCCGGCCGTCGCCCCAGACCTCGATCGTGTCGCCGGTGTGCCGGACCCGTGCGGTGTGCCAGTCCCCGAGGGGGAAGGTGGGGCTGGAACCGGTGGCGAGGAAGCGCTGGGCGCCCGGGTAGGCCGGGTCGGCCTTCCCCAGTTCCCAGCCGTTGGGCTTGAGGACGAGGTAGTAGAAGTGCTCGTCGTCGGAGTGCGCCCACAGCAACCAGGGCACTTCCCACGTGTTCGGGTTCGACGCGCGGAGTTGCTCGACCGTGCGTTGCCGCACGATCACGTCGACGGCCCCGTACTCCTGCACCGTGACGGCGAGCGCTGCGTGGGTCTCGTCCTCCCACGTGGCCGCCATCGGTCGCTGGGAGAGCACCGCCGGCTCGCCGCCGCGCAGGAGGACGGTGCCGTAGCCGTCGTAGAGCGACCGCCAGGCGCCGTGCCGGCTGCCGTCCACCCAGGGGGCGTCGGTCTCGATCCCAGCGAACGGGTTGCCGAGGAGGACGTCGTCACGCGCGAGAGCGGGCCGGTCGGTCACCGGGTCCTCCGCTGCCCCGTCCACGGCCTCCAGCGTGGCGGCGTCCCCGGCGGCGTGCCGCGCGAGGTCCGCGGGGCCAGCGCAGCCGAGGAGGGCCGGCACGAGGAGAACGGAGGCAGCGACGGCTGCTGTGGTCGCTCGGGACACACGCATGCTGGTATCTCCGATGCGAGGGCGGGTGGGGACCAGATGGACATTCGTTACGCAATGTAGCCACGTGCTCACCCTAGCCTGCCCCGACGCGCCCGACGGTACTGGATCGTGGCTATGGCCCGAACGGAGCGCTGCGGGAGAACGGCGTCCATGTCCCGTGGCACTCGGTGACCGTTCCGAATACGACCGTGCATTCTCGCAAAGGGTCAGCGATCACTGACTCGGCGTTACGCAAAGAAATCGACGGGAAGCCTGTACGCACCGCAGATGGACTGCTTCTATTTCTGCAGTATTCCGGCCGCTGCACCCATCGAGATGCGCGAGACGCGTTTCCCGTGGTGAGGACCCTGCGGTGTGAGGAGCTGAGGAAGCGGACGGGGAGTGGTCAGCCCGATGGAGGACACGGACGACGTGCCGTCGCGGCCCAGGGTCCTCGCCCGGTGGCTCCTCGCACTCGTTGTGTGCACGGCCTTCTTCTCGTCCGCCGCCCTGGTGGGCCTGTCCGCGGCCGTCCGGGTCGAGGAAGCCGGGCAGCGCCGCGCCGACCTCTCCGGGCTGGAGTTCCCAGCGAGTGCCGTGCAGGCCCCGTCCGCGCCGTCGGGTACGGCGTCCTCGCTCGTCCTCTTCGACGACACGGGCGAGTACCAGCAGATGTCCCAGCTCTACGGCATGCTCGCGGCGGCGCTCGGCTCCCACTTCGGTACACCACAGGTCCACGGCGTCTCCACCTACGCGCCGGGTGAGATGGGCGCCCACCGGGGGGTCGTGTACCTGGGTACCAACGCCGACCAGGTGCTCCCGCCAGCCTTCGTCGCGGACGTGAGGAACGGCGGCACGCCGGTCCTCTGGCTGGGGGCCAACCTGGACGAGCTGACGGGCCTGGAGGCGCAGGGGATCTCCTGGACCCCCGCCGATCCGCGGCCGGCGCTGCGGGTCGCGTACGAGGGCGCCGAGCTCTCTCGACCGTCGGATGCCGGTGCCCCCGCCGGCATCACCGTCACCGACCCCACCAGGGTGCAGGTCCTGGCCGACACGGTCCACGACGACGGGAGCAGGACCCCCTGGGCCGTGCGGTCGGGCGCCCTCACGTACGTCGCCGAGGTCGCCCTTGACCCCGCTGGAGAGAGCGGGGACCGCTACCTCGCCGTCTGCGATCTGTTCATCGACCTGCTCCGACCGGATGCCCCCGTGCGGCATCGCGCCCTCCTGCGCCTCGAGGACGTCAATCCCCTGTCCGATCCCGAGGAGCTCCGCCGCACGGCCGACGCGCTGAACCGGGCCGGCGTGCCGTACAGCTTCGCCCTGTACCCGGTGGCCGTCGACGGCCTGGACGTCGAGCCGCGCCGCACGGTGAGACTGGTGGAGCGGCCGGACGTGGTCGAGGCGGTCGCCCACATGATCCAGCGTGGCGGCACCATGGTGCTGCACGGGTACACCCACCAGCTCGGCGGCCAGCGGAACCCCGACACCGGCGGCAGCGGCGCGGACTTCGAGTTCTTCCAGGTCCAGCGCGCGCCCGACGGCGCACTGGTCTACCAGGGCCCGGTCCCCGGGGACTCGCCGGCGTGGGCCACCGAGCGCCTGCGTTCCGCCATCACCGAGGTCACCCGGACCGGTCTGCCGAGGCCGCAGGTGTTCGAGTTCCCCCACTACGCCGCCTCCGCAGCCTCCTACGAGGCGGCCGCGCAGCTCTTCGCCGCCCGTTACGACCGGCCCTACTACCTGTCGGGAGGATGGAGTGCCGGCCCGATGAACGACTTCCTGTTCGCCCAGTACGCGCCCTATGTCGTGCGCGACGGATACGGGAGCACGGTCATCCCGGAGAACCTCGGCTTCGTCCAGGGGCCGCCGATCCCCGCGGTGGGCGTCGGGTCCCTGCAGGCCATCGTGGACGGTGCCCGGCAGAACCTCGTCGTCCGGGACGGTGTCGCCAGCTTCTTCTACCACCCTTACCTGGGCACCGAGGGACTGCACTGGATCGTCGACCGGCTCCAGGACCTCGGCTACGAGTTCGTGTCCCCGGGGGAGCTGTGAACCCCGTGCCGCCGTCGCCCGCTCCCGGCCGTCACCAGCACGCCGGCCGCCCGGCCGAGCGCGGGAGCGGCGATGGGTGACGCGGCGTTCGGGCTCGCGCGCTTGGCGCTGGCGACCGCCGGTGCGGCCTTCACCTGCTACCTGCTCGTGCTCGTCTGCCTGGTCGTGGCCAGCCGGTTCCTCCACCCCCCACCCAGGCACGTCCAGCCCCACCGGGCCCGGAGGCGTCCTCGTGACGCCGGTGCGGGGAACCCGTGACCACGACCGGGATCCTCATCCTGGCGGCCTCTGCAGCGGTGATCTGCTCGCTCACCTACGCCCTCGGGATGTACCTGGAGACCGGTGTCGTGCCACTGCGCCTCCACCGATCAGGGACCGGCACCCTCTTCTTCGTGTTCCTGGTCCCGTGCCTGGACGAGGAGGAGGTGCTGGCTGGCACCCTCGACCGCCTGATCTCCCTGCCGCTGCACGAGTTCCTCGTCCTCGTCATCGACGACGGTTCGACGGACGCCACCGCCGACATCGCCCGGGCGCACCCGGACCCCCGTGTACGCGTCCTGCAGCGGACGCTGCCTGACGCCCGGCGCGGCAAGGGAGCCGCCCTGAACGCCGCGGTGGACCACCTGGTGACCGTGGAGCTGGCGGACCGCGATCCCGACCGGGTCGTCATCGGTCTGCTCGACGCAGACGGCCGCCTCGACCCGCACACGCTCGAGGCCGTCGTGCCCTACTTCGCCGACCCGAGGGTGGGCGGTGTGCAGATCAGCGTGCGGATCGGCAACCGGCGGCAGGGACTCCTCACCCGCCTGCAGGACATGGAGTTCGTCACCTACACGTCGATCTTCCAGGTGGCCCACAACAGGCTCGGTATCGCCGGTCTGGGTGGCAACGGCCAGTTCACCCGGCTGGCCGCGCTGACGAGTCTCGGTCCCGCCCCGTGGTCCGACGTCCTCACCGAGGACCTCGACCTGGGCGTCCGCCTGCAGCTGGCCGGCTGGTGGACCTTGCACTGCCCCCTCGTCGCGGTCCACCAGCAGGGCCTCACGAGCCTGCGCCGGCTGGTCCGACAGCGATCCCGCTGGTTCCAGGGCAACCTGCAGGCCTGGCGGCTGGTGCCGCAGGTGCTGCGACACTCGTCGGGGCGCGCGGCCGCCGAGACTCTGCACACCATCCTGATGCCGGTCCTGATCCTGGTCAGCTCACTGATGGTGCTGTCGCTTGTCGCCTCGGTCGTGGGGGTCGCGGCCTCGCCGCTGGCACGGGCACAGGTGCTGCAGTGGCCGGTCCTCCTGTCCTGGTACCTGCTGACCTTCCTGCCGGGAGTCCTGTTCGCGCACGTGTACCGGCGCCGAGGGGATCGGATCAGCCGGCTGGGTGTCGTCCTCTTCGGGCACGCCTTCGTCCTCTACGGGCTGTTGTGGATGGCCGCGGGCTGGTGGGCGGTCCTCCGGGTACTGCAGGGCCGCCGCTCGTGGCTCAAGACCGAGCGGCTGCCCGACCGCGCCCGGTCCGGCCACACCGGGGTCGGGTCGGACGGCGTCGTCGTCGCCTTCCCCGGCAAGGGCACCGGTGCCCGATCGGCCTCCAGCCGACGGGGAGCCTGACCCGGTGGGTGCCGGCCGCGGGGGGTTCGCCCGGTCGCTGCTCGGCGGCCTGGTCACGTGCACACTCCTCACCGGGTGCACCGGCGGCGACGTCGCCGATGCCGACGCCACGGACTCCGTCGTCTGCGATCCCTGGCACCAGGGAGACCGATGCGGCGGGTGGCGGCTGGCCTTCGACGGCTACGGCACCGCCAGCGGCACACAGCGTCCCGAGGGCTGGCTGTACCGGCTGGCGCCGCAGACCGTCGACGACGAGAGCAAGACGGCCGCTGCGCTGGCGCTCAGCGAGCAGGAGTTCGGGGACGTCGAGGTCTCGGTGCGGCTGAGGACACGCGAGCAGCTCCGCAGACCGAGGGGGAACCCCTGGGAGGTCGCCTGGCTGGTGTGGCACCACACCGACAACCAGCACTTCTACTACGTCACCCTGAAACCCAACGGGTGGGAGGTCGGCAAGGCCGACCCCGCGTTCCCCGGTGCCCAGCGGTTCCTGACGAGCGGCACGGCACCGACCTTCCCGGTGGGGTCCTGGTACGAGGTCCGGATCCGCCAGGTGGGCGCCGAGATCGAGGTGTCCGTCGACGGCGCACCGCTGGCGCGGGTCGTGGACACCGGTGACCCCTACACGGGCGGGTCCGTGGGGCTCTACACCGAGGACGCCGCCGTCGAGTTCGAGGACATCCAGCTCACGGCCGTCTAGGCCGGTCGACCTCCCGGAGGTAGGACATGAGGCACGTCATGGTGGTGTACGGAACTCGTCCGGAGGCGGTGAAGATGGCGCCCGTCGTCCGCGGGCTCGACGCGGCCCCGGACCTCGCCGCCTCGGTGGTCCTCACCGGCCAGCACCGGTCGATGCTCGACCAGGTCAACGAACTGTTCGACATCCAGGCCGAGCACGACCTGGACATTATCGAACCGCGGCAGACCCTGGTCGGGATCACGGTGCGGGCGCTGGCGGGCCTCGTCCCGATCATCCACGACCGGCAGCCCGACGCAGTCCTGGTACAGGGCGACACGACCACCACGCTCTCCGCTGCGCTCGCGGCCTTCTACGAGCGGGTCCCCGTCGTGCACCTGGAGGCGGGCCTGCGCACGGGCGACGTCACCTCGCCCTTTCCCGAGGAGATGAACCGGCGGCTGACCAGTCAGCTGGCCACCCTGCACCTGGCACCGACGCAGGCCAGCCGTGCCAACCTGCTGCGGGAGGGGGTGGACGCCGCGAACGTCGTCGTCACGGGCAACACCGTCATCGACGCGCTCGTCGACGTCGTGCGCCGGCGCCACCCATACACCGAGCCCGCCCTGACCACCCTGGACGACGACGACCGGCCGGTCCTGCTGGTCACCACCCACCGCCGCGAGTCGTGGGGCGAGCCGATGCGCGGCGTCGGCCGGGCGGTCGCCACCATCGCTCGGCGTCACCCGGACCTGCGGGTCGTGGTCCCGGTGCACCGCAACCCCGTGGTGCGGGAGGCGTTGCTGCCGGAGCTCGAGCAGCTCGGCAACGTGCTCGTCGTCGACCCGCTCGCCTACGGGGACTTCGCCCGGCTCATGGCCCGCGCCACGCTCATTCTCACAGACAGCGGCGGCGTCCAGGAGGAGGCGCCCAGCCTCGGCAAGCCGGTGCTCGTCCTGCGGGACAACACGGAGCGACCCGAGGCGGTGGAGGCGGGCACGGTCCGGCTCGTGGGCACCGACCCGGACGTCCTCGTCCGCGCCACGGAGGAGCTGCTGACCGACCCCGCCGCCTACGCCACGATGGCTCGGGCGGTGAACCCCTACGGCGACGGTGCGGCCGCCGGACGGTGCGTACAGGCGGTGCGGCACCTGTTCGGCCTCGGTCCCGCGGCGGAGGAGTTCCGGTCACGCGTCCTGACCGCGGGCGCGGCGTGAGCAGGGTCCCGCGGTCAGCTCAGCAGGGGTGGTCACCGCTGTCGGATCGCCCGGCCCACCGTCAGCCAGGCACCACGTCTGAAGCTCGTCCACCGCGCCTGGGTACAGCCGCAGTGTGTTCGGTGACTTGCCCTCGGCGCGCAGGGGGTCACGAAGTCACGGCGCAGGTGCTGCCAGTGAGAGGTCGTGCGGCGAGAGTCATGCGGTTGCCGACACTCGTACGTGCATGTCTTCAGCGCTCGACCACTCGCAAGACCGCAGGTCGCATCAGCAGTGTGGGCAGGGGCGGGGTCGAACCGCCGACCTCTCGCTTTTCAGGCGAGCGCTCGTACCGACTGAGCTACCTGCCCCTCCCGGTGACTCGCACCGGAGAGCGACCCTGACGGGACTCGAACCCGCGACCTCCGCCGTGACAGGGCGGCGCGCTAACCAACTGCGCTACAGGGCCTTGCTGTGTACTGCGTGCCCCCAACGGGGTTCGAACCCGTGCTACCGCCTTGAAAGGGCGACGTCCTGGACCACTAGACGATGGGGGCTCGTTCTTGCCGGGGGCAGGGAGAACGATACATGGCCTCCGGGGCGACTCCGACACCACCCTCCTCCCGGGGCGCGGCGGCTCCTCCCCTCGGACGACACGGACGCGTGGTCCCCGGCACCGGGCCGGCCGGCTGTCACGATCGCCGCGTGTTCCGCCGCGCCCTCGTCCCCGTGTCCTCGGTGCTCGCCGCAGCGGTGCTGCTGACCGGCTGCGCGGAGGAGGGCAGGTCGTCGGCGGGCTCGTCGTCGGCCGCGACGTCGTCCTCCAGCGCCGCCGCGGAGACCGGCGCGTCCGACGCCCCGGCGAGCGGGACCCCGGCCGGCAGCGACACCGACGCCGACACCGGCACGGCCGCGCCGTCGTTCCCGGCCGACACGCAGCCCGACACCGCCGAGGCGTCGGCCGACGCCTCGGTGACCGTCACCGACATCCGCACCGGCCGGCACGACGGCTTCGACCGGGTCGTGTTCGAGGTCGGCGGTACCGGCACGCCGGGCTGGGACGTCCGCTACGTCGACGCCGCGAGCTCGCAGGGCAGCGGGGACGCGGTCGACGTCGCCGGCGAGGCGGTCCTCCAGGTGACCGTCACCGGCGCCGGCTACCCGTACGCGACCGGCGTCGAGGAGTGGTCGGGGCCGGACCCGCTGCCGGGGCAGGGCACGGCCACCGTCACCGAGGTCGTCTTCGACGCGACCTTCGAGGGGACGACGGTCACCTTCGTCGGCACCCGCACCGAGGCGCCGTTCCGGGTGTACGCGCTGCAGGACCCGGCCCGGGTCGTCGTCGAGGTCGCCGACCAGTCCTGAGCCCGGCCCCGCTGCAGGGGCCCGCCGCGAGCGTGCGAGTGGCGGGGGACAGCGGGGTCCTTGCTCAGTTGAGGCTGGCGGTGAGCTCGACGGAGTCGCCGCTCACGCTGGTGCACTCCAGGGACAGCGGGCCGGCCGCCACGGTCTCGCCCTCGCCGCAGGACACGCTGGCGCCGGCGACGGTGATCGACGCCCGGCCGTCCTGCACGCCGCCCAGCGTGACCGTCGTGCCCAGGATGTCGACCTCGCTGCCCTGGCCGTCGAGCGTGACGGTGCAGGACGAGCCGGAGCAGGAGAAGCCGTTCGAGGTGAACGAGCAGCCCGCGACGGGGACGAGGACGAGCGCCCCGGCGAGGAGACCGGCGGCCAGTCGGGGAGTCGGTGCCATGACGCGAGCGTAGGACGGACGGTTCAGCCCGTCGGGGAGGCGGGGGTCCCGGTGCCGTCCCCGTTCCCGTCCCCGCTGCCGTCCCCGCTGCCGTCCCCGCTGCCGTCCCCGCTGCCGTCCTGGGTCTCCTCGGCCGCCTCCTCCGGCACGACGGTGCGCACGATGGTCGCCTCGGTCGCACCCAGGCCGCCGAGCGTGATGTCGTCGTAGGCCACCAGTGCCCCGGTGTCGGGGTCGAGGTAGAGGACCGTGCAGGTCAGCGGCTCCGGGTACTCACCCTGGAGGCCGCGCAGGCCCGCGCCGCCGGTCGAGCCCTGCACCATGAGCAGCGTCCCGTCGTCGAGGGTCTCGACCTCCCGCTCGTGCGTGTGCCCGGCCAGGACCAGCGGGACGACGCCGTCCAGGGGGGCGGCCTGCTCGGGGTCGTGGACCATCGCGATGGCCGGTGGGTCGGGCTGCTCCTCGGCGACCTCCGCGAGGTCCTCGCCGCTCTGCTCGAGCGACTCGAACCCGTCGGTGGCGTCCTTGTCAGGGGTGAAGCGGGGGTCGCGCGCGCCGACGACGGTGAGCCCGGCGACCGTCGTCGCCGAGTCGTCGAGCACGGTGGCGTTGGGCTGGGCCGCCACCAGCCCGGCGGTGACCGCGGAGTCGTGGTTGCCGCGGATGTAGACGTAGGGCACGCCGAGCGCACCGATGGCTCCGATGACCTGGTTCTCCGGCTCGCTGCCCCAGTCGGTGATGTCGCCGGTGTCGAGCACGGCGTCCACGTCGAACTGGCCGGCCACCTGCGCCACGAGGTCGAAGCCCGCAGGGTTCAGGTGCAGGTCGGAGACGTGCAACAGCGCGACGGTGTCGGTGGGGCCACCGGGCGCCGGCAGGGCCGACAGCGCCGAGTACAGCGCGCCGACGTTGGCGACGAGGTCCTCGAGCGATGCCCGGTAGGCGCTGAACCGGGCGACGATGTCCTCGGCGCTGCCGATGAGGCTCGTCGCGTTGACCAGCAGGCCGGTGTAGGTCGGCTGCGACAGCGCCTCGGGGCGCCAGGTGGCCGCGCCCAGACCGGCGGTGCCCGCGAGCAGCAAGACGGAGACGCCTGCGGCGATCAGCGGCTCGCGCCAGCGGCGGTAGGTGACGAGCGAGGCGAGGACGGCGCCGCCCACCGCGGCGGCGCCCGTCGTCCAGGCCAGCCGGACGACGGCGTCCTGCAGGTCGGCGCTGACGCGGTCGACGATGCTGTCGAGCTGGGCCGGGTCGCTGACCAGTGCCTGGATGCGGGTCTCGTCGACGCGCCGCAGTTGGACGTCGAGCCCCAGCGGGCCGTCGTAGGCGTCGACCTCCAGCGCGCCGAGCGGCGGGACCTCGACCGTCGCGGCACCGCCGGTGGGGGTGAAGGCGAGGGTCGCGTCGAACGGGCCGATCGGGGAGTCGATGCGGCCGAGCAGCAGGATGCCGATCAGGGCCCCTGCGGCCGCGACCAGGACCCGCAGCGTCCAGCGCCCGGCGACCCGTCGACGCTGCGCCCAGGGGCCGGCAGCCGGCGGCGTGGGGGCGCTCATCCCGCCGAGGCTAGCGACGGCCGCCGTCCTGGCTCACCGCGCCGCGTCCTGGCTCCCCGTCGGAGGCGAGCCAGGACGCGGCATGACCGGTGGGAGCGTGGTGCCGATCCGGTCAGGCGGCGAGCTTCGCCGACACCTCGGCCAGACGACGGCCCTGGTAGCGCGCGGCGGCCAGCTCGGCATCGCTGGCGGTGGCCGACTTGCCACCCGAGGCGTTGGAGACGCCGTAGGGGTTGCCGCCGGCGTCGAACAGCAGCGGGTCGGTGTAGCCGGGCGGCACGATGACGGCGCCGAAGTGCGAGAAGATGTTGAAGAACGTCAGGATCGTCGTCTCGTTGCCGCCGTGGACGTTCTGCGCGCTGGTGAAGGCGGTCGCGCCCTTGTCGGCGAGCTTGCCGGTGAACCACAGGCCACCGAGCGTGTCGATGAACTGCTTCATCTGCGCGGCGGGCGTGCCGAAGCGGGTCGGGCTGCCGAGGGCGTACCCGTCGGCCCACTCCAGGTCGGCCGGCGTGGCCTCCTGGACCTCGTCGGCGGTGGCGTCGACGTGCGCGCGCCACAGGGGGTTGGAGTCGATGGCCTCCTCGGGGGCGAGCTCGGGCACCCGGCGCAGACGCACCTCGGCGCCGGCCTCCTGGGCGCCCTCGGCCAGCGCGGCGGCCAGCTGGTGCACGTTCCCGGTGGACGAGTAGTAGATGACGGCGATCTTCGCCACGGTTTCCCTCGGCTCTCGTGTTGCTGGTGATCATGTGGTTGCACGTTCAACCACTGGACCACAGTGTGCTCCGGACGGGCGTGCGTCAAACACGCGGGGTGGCCCGGTCCGGGAGGCTCAGGCCGACTGCGGCCGGAAGACCCAGCGAAGGGCCAGGAACCGCAGCGTGCCGATGGTCCCGGTGACCAGGGCGATGACCGCGAGCTCCGCGATGACGGCGGGGTCGGCGACCGTGGCGTTGAACCAGCTCAGCGCCAGGCTCGTGGCGACCATCCCGGCGATGGCCAGCGCACCGCCCTCCCACTGTGCGGTGAACCAGCTGACGCGCTCGCCGGCGTGGAAGGTCAGCCGCCGGTGCATCTCGTTGGCCAGCATCGAGGACAGTGCCGACCCGATGACGTTGGCCTGGACGCCGCCCAGATCGTGCAGCAGCCAGAACAGCAGCGCGTAGACGGCGCTGGAGAACCCGCCGACCATGACGAACCGGGCGAACTGGCCGAGGGTGCGGTCGGACCGCGCCAGTGCCAGTGCGCCCCCGGCGAGGTCGGTGACCGCGACCGGACGGCTCAGCAAGGAGGGGCAGGTCATGGCGTCCCTCCTCGGTCGTCCCGTCGTCGTTCGTCTGCAGTCTCCAGCCTCCTCCTGACACTTCCCGGTGACCATCAGGAAAATCCCTGAGGTCGCCCCTCAGGGTGTGCGTCCGCTCACTCCGCGCGGTCCCAGGTCGTTCCCAGCCGCCGTGCAGGGAGGTGAGCCACGGTCGGGGGCATGAGGTCGCTGCTGTCCGCCGTCCTGGCCGCCGCACTGGCCCTCGTCGCCGTCCTGACGCTCGTACCCGCCGGGGGCGGCGGCTGGGCGTGGGGATCGCCTGCCGTCGAGGCGCACTGGTACCTCTCCGGCCTCGACTCCGGGGCCACCGTGCTGCAGCTGCTGGGCAACCTCCTCCTGCTGGCGCCGGCCGCCGCGCTCGCCGTCGTCCGCTTCCCCGCTCTGCAGTCCCCGGCCGTGCTCGCGGTCGCGGCCGGCACCGCCGGTGCGGGGATCGAGGTGCTGCAGTGGCTGCTGCCGCTGGGCCGGGTCGTCTCGCCGCTGGACGCGCTCCTCAACGCGACCGGCGCGCTGGCGGTCGGCCTGCTGCTCACGGCGCTGATCGGCCCCGGCGCCGCGCGGCTGCGCGGCGGCTTCGTGGCGCCCTGCCGGGGGTAGTGAGGCGCGCATGAGCCTCATGGGTTTCCTCGACCGGATCGCGGACGTGAGCACCTTCGACAAGGCCATCGAGCCGGCCCGCAAGGCGGTCCAGGCGGTGCTGAAGCCCGGAGTGCTCAAGGATGCGCTGCACGGCACCTGGCTCGGCCACCCGCTGCACCCGGTGCTCGTGCAGGTCCCCGTCGGCAGCTGGACCTCCGCCGGCCTGCTCGACGCCGTTCCGCCGCTGCGGCCGGCGGCCACGGTGCTCATCGCCACCGGGGTCGCGGTGTCGGTGCCCGCGGCGATGTCGGGGGCGGCCGACTGGTCGGAGCAGGAGATCGGCGTGCAGCGGCTCGGGGCGCTGCACGCGCTGTCCAACGTGGCCGCACTCGGGCTCTACGTCGGCTCGCTCGTCGCTCGCGCGAAGGGTCGCGGCACCCTCGGCCGGGTGCTCTCCTACACCGGGCTGGGCATCGCCACCGGCTCGGCGGCGATCGGCGGGCACATGTCCTACGCGCAGTCCTCGGGCGCCTCGCACGCGGCGACGGCGGCCCGCGCGCTGACCTCCGACTGGATCGACCTCGGGCCGCTCGACGACCTGCCCGAGGGACGCCCGGCGATGCGCACCGGCGACGGGAGCGGGGTGTCCGTGCCGCTGGCCGCCGTCCGCCGGGGCGCGCGGGTCGACGTCTTCGTCGGCTCCTGTTCCCACCTGGCCGGGCCGCTGTACGAGGGCAGCGTCGAGGAGGTGCGGGGGCACGCCTGCCTCGTCTGCCCGTGGCACGACTCGGCGTTCGACCTGGACAACGGGGAGCCACGGCGCGGTCCGGCCGCCAACCCGCAGGAGAAGCTCGAGGTGCGGATGGAGGCCGGCCGGGTGATGGCGCGGCTGCCCGCCCGCCACCAGTAGTCCTACGCTCGCCGCATGCGGCGGACGGCGACGTGGCTCGCCGTCCTGCTGTGCACCGCGTGCGGGTCCGCGGAGTCGTCGGCGTCCCCAGCGCCGTCGTCCTCTCTCTCGTCGTCCACGCCCGCTCCGGTGCCGGCGGTGCCGGCCGTGCCCGGCATCGAGGCCGAGGCGGTGGAGCTGCGCACCGACGAGGCGATCGGCGGCCAGGTGCAGGTGCGGATCACCGACACCGGGACCGAGGCCTTCACCGTCACCTCCGTCGCGATCGACTCGCCCGGGTTCGCGCCGCTGCCCGACCGCGCGGTCACCGCGGCATTCGCACCCGGCCGCACGATCGACCTGCCCACCCCGTACGGCGACGCGCTCTGCGACCGGGCCGCCGAGCCGGCGGCGGCGCGGCTGACCGTCGTCCGGCCCGACGGGCGCACCGAGGCGCTCCGCGTGCCGCTGGCCGCCGAGGTGCTGGGGCGCATCCACGAGGAGCGGTGCGCGGTGCGCGCGGTCCTCGCCGTCGCGGACGTGACCGTCGACGGGCTGTCCCCGGACGGCGACGCGGTCACCGGCACCCTGACGCTGGCGCGCGCCGGTGACGACGACCGGCCGGTGACGGTGACCCGGCTGGAGGGCAACGTCATCTACGACGCCACCGCCGACCTGCCGCGGACGCTGGGAGCGGGGGAGTCGACGCTCGAGGTCGGGCTGGAGTTCACGATGGCCCGCTGCGACGCGCACGCGCTCGCCGAGGTCAAGCAGCCCCACCTGTTCCTGCTGGGCCTGCAGGTGGCCGACGACCACGAGGTGGCCGCCGACCTGCCGCTCGACGAGGCGCAGCGGGACGAGCTCGCGGCGCTGATCGACCGCGCCTGCCGCTGACCCGCTGACCGGACCCGGCCCGACGTGGGACCGGCCCGGCCGTCCGGGGGGAACGGACGGCCGGGCCGGGATCTGCGCGCGGGCACCGTGGCCCGCACTGGTGATGACCGTAGGTAGTGGCAGTCAGTGCCACAGTCCCCTGAACGGGTACAGGCACCCGACCGGGTGGTGGGCCTCGTCACGCAGGGTTGCGGGCAGGCGGCGGGGGGCACCCCGGGCGGGTGTTCCTCTTCGTCTCCGGCCGGTTGGGCTGCCTGGGCTCCCTGCTCGTGTCGGCGATCCTGACCCTCGTCGTGCTGCTGGTCCTGGACGTGCTGTGACCGGTCCCCACGGCGGAGGGGACGGCTGTCGCAGGACGCGCCGCCGACGGCCGGTGACCGCCGGGTCGGTCTGGGGGACTCGACGGTGCCGGGCCTCTGGTGGATGCAGAGAACCCTGTTGAGTTGCGTTTCGGCTGACGCAGCGAACAGTCCGACGTGCGTTCCAGGACGCTCCTCTTCCTTCGGTGGAACGCCGCAGCTCCCCGTGTGGAATGGAGCTGAGCGGCATCTCCGGAAGTCCGCGACCCCTCGTGTGGGAGCGGTTCCCTCTCCCACTCGCTGAGCCGTCGCTCCAGTCGCCGGCGCCCGCGTCGATGCTGGCTCCGGTGATCCTCCGACCACCTCCCTCGCACCCCGGGTGACGACCCTTCGCTCGTCGGCGGTTCCGGTCGTCGAAATCGCCCGCACCGCGGCGTCGGCTGGGAGGCTCCGCCGGCCCGCCCACACCGAGGTCGGCCACCAGAGCGAGTGGCCTCGCGCCCGAACGGATGCGTCTCATGACCATGCAGCGCAGCAGGAGCCGGATTCGTACTGCTCGGCGAGGCCTCGTGGCGGCAGCCGTCCTGGGCGTGCTCACGCTCGGGGTGACTGCGGTGCCGGTCGGTGCCACGACGACCTCCGCTGACACTCCGCAGGAGGAGACGGCCTCGGCTATCGCGGACATCGTGCACAGCGCGATGGCCGAGGGTCACCTCCGGGCGGTGATCGTCGAGGTCACCCGGGGCGGGGAGGTGGTGACGAGGCAGGCGTTCGGAACGTCGATGGACGGCGTGCCGGCAACCACCGACATGCACGTCCGCAACGGCGCCGTCGCCTTCGCCTACCTGGGCACCCTCCTCATGCAGTTCGTCGACGAGCACGAGGTCGGGCTCGACGACACCATCGACCGCTGGATGCCGGACCTGCCCGAGGCCGACGAGGTCACGCTGAGGATGCTGGCCAACCAGACCTCGGGCTATCCCGACTACGAGACCGATCCGGCCTGGGAGGCCGCCTGGAGCGCCGACCCGTTCCACATCTGGACCTTCGAGGAGCGGCTCGCCTACGCGTTCACCCGCCCGGTCGCGTTCCCCCCGGGGACGAACTGGAGCTACGCGCACACCAACTTCATGATCCTCGGTGAGATCCTCGCCGAGGTCGGCGGGAAGCCGTTGGACCAGCTGCTGCGCGAGAAGGTGCTGGGCCCGATGGGCCTGACCGACACCGAGGCGTCGGTGACCTCCGGCGTCCCCGACCCGGTGCTGCACACCTTCAGCTCCGAGCGCCGGGGAGCGCTCGGCATCGCGCCGACGACCGCCTTCTACGAGGAGTCGACGTTCTGGAACACCCAGTGGGGCACGCCGATCGGCGCGAACCAGACGACGACCATCAGCGACATGGCCACGACCGCGGCGCAGGTCGGCACCGGCGCCCTCCTGTCCGAGTCCAGCTACCACGCCATGACCGACCCGAACCTGCTGGGCTTCGGGCACCCGGACCCCAGCTGTGCGCCCTCGTGCTTCACGCAGGTGGAGGGGTACAACTACGGCCTGGGCGTCGTCCGCTCCGGGTCGTGGATCCTGCAGAACCCGCTCCTGGCCGGGATCAGCGGGACGGCGGCGTACCTGCCCTCCCAGGAGGTCGCCGTCGCGGTGGCCGCGACGTACCTGCCCGGCGCGTTCGACGCCGAGGGCAACTACGCCAACGCCGCTGACCACCTGTTCCGGTTGATCGGGGCGGCCGTGGCACCGGACGATGCACCTCCGATGCCGTCCGGCTGAGGCGCTGCGTCGACTTGCCGGTTGGTGGGACCCGCACGATGGAGGAGTCACTCACGCGCAGGTGACATCCGGCGCCAATCAGCGCGAGGAACGGACGTGGCCTCGCTTCGAACCGCAGCGAGCGGCCTCCAGTCGTCCTCCGCGTTGTCTCGTGGGTGCCGCTGGCCGCCCCGGCGGCGCGCTAGCCTCGCAGCGGGCCGCAGACGCCCCAGTTGTCTCACGCGTTGTCTCGTGGGTTCTCTGGAGGGTTCTCTGCACCCACCGGGCCTCTAGCTCAACTGGCAGAGCAGCGGACTTTTAATCCGCGGGTTGTGGGTTCGATCCCCACGGGGCCCACCGTGCCGAGCAGCAGTTTTGCGTCCTGGCGCCTGTCCGGACGAGGGCTGCGCCCACACCGCGCCCACACGCGCGGAAGCCGCCTCCCGTGCGGCAGCGTCCATCCGGGCGGCCAGATCGCTCAGGTCGTCGTCGAACAGGCCGGAGTAGACGTCGAGCGTCATGGCCGCCGAGGCGTGCCCGAGCATGCGTTGGACCGCCTTCACGCTGGCGCCGCTCGCCACGGCTAGCGAGGCGGCGGTGTGCCGCAGGTCGTGCGGCGTGACGTCGGTCAGCCCCACCGCGCGCACGGCCGGGTCGAAGACGAGCCGGCGCCAGTTGCGCAGCCGCAGCACCGTCCCGCTCGATGTGGTGAGCAGGAAGTCGTCTCGGTGCTTGCCGGCGCACCGCTGCGACAGGGTGTCGACGAGAAGCTCCGGGAGCGGGACGGTGCGCTGCTGGTGCGTCTTGGGGGTGCCGAACACCGCTTGGCCGGCGACCTCGGTAACGGACTCAGCGATCGTCAGGCGTCGGCGGAGGAAGTCGACGCGTCTGACCCGCAGCGCGGCCATCTCGCCAAAGCGCAGGCCGGTGTACGCGAGCAGGCGGATGATGTCCCCGTCCTCGCCCGCTGCGTCTGCGAGGCGCTCGACCTCGTCCCGCGTCAGGAAGCGGGGCTCGTCCCGGGTGACCCGTGGCAGCGGCACCCGCTGAGCCGGGTTTCGCGGTATGCGGCCGTCGCGGACGGCGAGGTCCAGCAGCAGGGACAACACCCGGTGGGCCTGTCGGACGGTGGCCGGCGCGAAGCCGCACTCGAGCGTCCGCGCCACCCAGGTAGCCACGTCGGCATGCCGGACGTCGGCGAGACGGTGCGCTCCCCAGGTCGGCAGGATGTGCGCGCGAAGAAGGCTGGCGTAGCGCTGCCGAGAGCTCGGCTTGAGGCCGACCTGCGCAGACAGCCACTGCTCGGCCCATACCGCGACGGTGACCCGGCCCCGCTCAGGTGCGGTCCAGGTATGCGTGACGAGCGCCGAGGTGGCTTCCTCCAGCCATCGCCGGGCGTCGATCTTGCGGGCGAAGCGCCTCTCGTGCTGCCGCCCGCTGGGATCGCGATAGCGAGCGCGGTAGCGAGTCGTCCCGTCACTGGTCTTGAGGGCAGCGATGCTCCCGGCCATCGCGCCAGGCTGACCGGCCTAGATGTCGTTGTCGACAGTCCCTCTGCAGAAGTTCTCCAGTGCTGCCGCCCTGTGGATGACAGTCGTTGGCGGCCGTCGGCTGTCATCGCCGCACCTGGGCATGTCCCCGCAAAGTGGACTGTCGTGGCGCCCGGGTGCTGAGGCGATAGCTGCTCCTCGACCTCCGTCAACGGACGATTCGTGTCAGTCCGAATCGTCAAGCGGCGCCTCGACCAACTCAGCGTCAACGGGAGGCGGAGAGTGCGGGTCGAGGACTTGACGTCCGCTAGCGTCGTCCAGCGTCAACACCTCGACCGCTGTGTACTCAGGTCGTTCAATGCCACCAGGCGAGACGTGCATCTCCAGTAGTGCGTCAACACGCACCCGCTGACCGATGCGCAGACTGGACGTAACCGCTTCAGCGATCTCGCCAGGCTTGATACGGATGGTCTCCTCAGCATCCGTGCGCAGCTCCCATGCGCTGTGGTCGGAGATCGTCCGTAGCGTTCCGACGAGCTGCACAGACTCAACGTCAAGACTCTGACCCGCAACGAGTTCCCCTAGCCACCGTGCCGTACCGGTCGACAGCCGGGCAGTCCGCCGGGTGCGCGACGGCGTGGCCCAAGACCACTCCAGCTCGATACCGGAGTCCACGACCGCGCCCGCGAGTCCCTTGATTCCGGCCGCTACCCGCGCGCCGTACTCGTCGATGTCACGGCTGAGAGCAGCTGTGTCGGGGGCAGGGCTTGATGCTTCGCTTAGGACGTCGATGAGCGCATCTGCGCTGCGGTCCACCAGCGTAGTTTGGTCGTCGATGAGCGGGACTTTTCCTCCCGGATAGAGCTCCTCAACGGGGGACGCCTCTGGCACCACGAACAGCATGACGGACCCTGGCGCTGTACCCGCCAGCAGGCGAAGTTGCGTAGCGGATCGGAAGCGCTCGGCGACTACGCCGACTTGTGACTTCGAACCCTCCATGGAGGCGCCGAGAGCGGTGACCAACTTCTGAGGCTTGGTCATCATGTCGCCAGCGCCGTCGAGCCGGGCGCTGTTTGCATCCACAGCAGGGCCTGTAAGACGTACGACGCCGTGGGAACGCGTCACGCGCCCGAGCGCTTGCTCCGCTGCCTGAGCGTCAACGCCCATGGGAGCCAGATCGCTCGCGGACAACCAGTCGGGAGTCTCGACGCCCTTGTAGCGCGCAAAGAAGGCGGCGGCGTCCTTACTCAGGGAAGCCATCGAGCACCACCTCTACGTAACCCCGCCGAGGCAGCGCGTCCGCCGTTGTTCTTGGGGCACCCTTTGGACCGTTGCGCACACGCTGCCAGAAGTCATCCCAGTATCCGCGCCACATGGCGTACTCCTGATCCCTCGCGTCCTCCATCTCGATGCCTGGCCGGGGCCTCCAAGGCAGGATCGAGCAGTCGACCCGCATGTCGTCCTGGCGTATAAGGCCGTTGGCGAAAAGCGAAAGGTAACGGCGCGTTTCCGGATCTGCGCGTGCCGTATTAAGCAAACCCTCGTCGACAACCCAAACGCAGTCGATGTCGTTGGGTTCAAGCGTCTCGGAGAGAAACGAGCCGCCGAGCCAAGCGGCACATACCGGTACCACCTCACGTAACGCAGCGGCGGCCTGCTGCCACTCGCCCACATCGCGCGGCGGTTCGTCGAGGACCATTTGGAGTCGTCAACCCAGACACTCTCCACCTGAGTTTGAGTCAGACGAAATCTGCCAGGCGGCAGGGTGCCTGACGAGAAATCAAGCACCACCACCTTCCACCCCCGTTACCCCCCGGCACACGCCCGTGCGTGTCCAGCTCAGGGCAACCGTAGTGAGGGCCTGGGACAGTCGCCCAGTCGGGACACCACCACCGGGTGACGGCCTGAACTGGCGAAAGCGTTCGTCAGCGTTGCGTTGACGAGGTCTTGAGCGCCTTGACTCTCTCTACCTGCAAGCACGTCTCGAGCACCTCCAGGGCCGCCCGCTGAGCTTCTGCGCGAGGTGTCCCTCAGGCCGCTTTCGGGGCTACCGCAGCCGACGACTCAACCCGACGCGCAGCAGCGAGCACACCGCGGCGTAGAGGCGACTCACGCCCGCATACGAGCCCGACGTCCGGCGAGTTGCCAGGTGGCTTCGTGGCGTAGGCCGGCCCACTGCTGGGCCAGCATCGCCCTCGCCATCGGACTGAAGCTGCTGGGTGGTTACTCGCCCAGCAGGCCAGCGAGGTCCTGCGCGGCGCCGACGACCCCATGCACCACCCGGAACAGGTAGATGGTCAGCACCAGGTTGGCGATCAATGCGATGAACGTGCAGACATGGAGGATCTTCATACCCACGTCGCCTCGCGGGGGCTGCTGAGCCGGCCAGGGCGGAGGTTGCTGGGCTGGCCACGCCGAGGACTGCTGCCAGGTTGCCGGGAACGGCTCGGACTGCATGACCTCTCTATCGGCAGAACCACCGTGCTGCGAGACCTGCAGCCAGAAGCTGCCGACAGTGTCGGCCAGGGTGCTGACGATCAGCTGGACGACGGCCGCCCGCGTTGTGGGCTACCTGCCAGCGGTGCAGTGACGTGTGCGCGCCCTGCCAGCGGTGCAGTGACGTGTGCGCCCCGCAACCCGTCACAACGAGTTGCGCGGTGCCCAATGCATGAGGTGTGTCGCCGCTTGGTCCGTCGCTTCTTCAGTAGAGCCCGCGCGCAGCAGTAGGCCGGCTTCTGCCTGGCGGACGCCCCTGTGGGCGGTCCCGTTGGCGGGTCGCTTCAAGCTCGAGACGGCCGAGGACCTTGCTGGGATGGGCGTCCTTCATGCGCCGGCCGTATCAAGTTCGCAAGGTCCTCGGAACCCGCCCAGGATCGGTACCTGCCCTCCAGGACGACCTCTGCTGATGTCCCCCAACCACCTGTCGGCGCCAGCGTCCCCACATGCCACACCGGTCTCAAAGCTGCCGAGTCGCTTCCGGAGGCCGCGTTGGGCGGTCTCTACGGTCCACGGCCATGCGCACCCGTACAGCCTTGACTCTCGCCGTGCCCGCCGCCCTCGCGCTCACCCTGGCAGGTTGCGGAGGTGACGACACCGGCACCGCGGCAGCGCCCAGCAGCGCCATCTCGTCGTCAGCTACGTCCGCTGTGCCGGACCTGAGTGCCAATGATGTCGACGTCCTCACTGACCTCACCGCCGGCCAAACGTGGGCGGCGCTCGTGTCAGAGGCAACTATCACCGAGCCGGGCCGGCTCGAGGTCACCACCGCGATCGTCGACCCCCGCGGCGGAAGCACCGGCACCTTGGAGGCGCAGCAGGCCCTGCAGGTGTGCCAGGGAGCGCTGGCGTACATGCAGCAGCAGGGCCAGTCCGATCCCTACGTGAAGGTCAATGAGTCGAACGGGACGACGTTCGCGTTGCGAGAGCGCGGCGCCGCGGGCTGCGCCGAGGTCTGATCCGCCGTCATGAGCTACCCGCCTCCGTTCCCGTTCCGCGGCCCAGCTCCGGACCGGGAGACGGTCGTCCTCGACCAGGCAACCACCGTCTCCCTGCGGGCGTGGCAGGCCGCGCTGCCCCTGGAGTGGCTGCCGCCGGCCTTCCGGGATTCCGACAACCGCAGGATCCGCGTGCAGCGCCGTGACGTCTTCGCCCTCGCCGAGCAGGCGCACACGCCGGTCGGTGCGGTGCACACCTACGTTGCCGCGGCCGCGTGGGGCAGTCGGTCTGGTCGAGAGGTCAGCCGCCGGCTGCGGGCGTTCACCGATGTGGAGGCGGTCGCGGCCAAGCTCGCCGCAGTCACAGGGATCCTGGCCGCGGACGGCGCGGAGGCCGGCTTCACGGCGCTTCTGCACGGTGATCAGCGGATCGCCCACGTGGGGCCCGCGTTTGGCACCAAGTTCCTGTACTTCGCCGGCTACAAGTGCGTCCCGTCGGGGCCGCAGCCGCTGATCCTGGACGAGAACACCGGCGTGGCCGTGCAGCGGCTCACCGGTGCTCCGTGCCCCTACGTGCAGGTCAGCCCCACCGACTACGCCGGCTACCTGCGGATGCTGCACCGGTGGGCGGAGGCATGGGGCAACTGCGAGCCCGACGTCGTGGAGCGCGCCGTGTTCGACGTCGGGAAGGCCCCTCGGCTGGCGGTCAGCGCACTCGCTGGCGTTCCCTACGCCTGAGTTTGCGGGTCATCGCCGTCACCAGCCTCCTGCGGGCGGCGGTAGGTAGCACTGCCCATGCGGCGCCCACACGGCGCCCACAGAACGGCCCGTCAAGGCCGATGACAATCGCTCGCAACCAATCACGAATGTGCAGATCGAAGGCCAGATTGGCGTCGAGTGCGCTGGTCAGAAGAGTGTCTCGGACGAGCTTTTAATCCGCGGGTTGTGGGTTCGATCCCCACGGGGCCCACCCTGTTGGGCTGCAGTCTGCGTCCTGAGGTACACCCGGATGAGAGCCGCGCCAACGCCGCACCCAGACGCGCGGACGCCGCCTCCCGCGCCGCGGCGTCCATCCGGGCGGCCGGACCGCTCGGGTCGTCGTCGAAACAGGCCGGAGTAGGCGCCGAGCGTCATGGCCTCCGAGGCGTGCCCGAGCACCCGCCGGCCGCCTCCACGGTGGCGCAGAGGCTGCTCGCTCGGCCCGCGTCTCCGTGCTCTCCGAGGTCGCACTCACCGCTCCGGGTACGACTCGAGTCCTCCTGCGAGGTTCCGGGCGGGAGATCCTCACGGACCGGTGGACGACGCGGCAGCGACTGGAGCGGGGGCCACGGGCAGGGTGGGCACGATCCCCTCCGCGTCGCCTGCGGGCACGTCGTCCCGTGCCCTGGCATACGCCTCGCTCAGCCGCCGGTAGGCCGGGCTGGCGAACGCGGCGAGGACGACGACGAGACCGATCAGGCCGGTGACCACGAAGACCAGGGCGATGCCGCGGGTGGGGCCCGTCCCGAACCACCCGCCGATCGCTCGCGCCCCGGCGCCGTCGGTCATGAAGGGGATGACGACGAACTCCGTGAGCGGCGCCATCAGGAAGGCGGTCAGCGGCGAGGCCGCCTGCTCGACGCTCTGGGCGAAGCCGAACACCCGGCCCTGCCGCTCGTAGGGCACCACTCGCTGCAGCACGGTCTGCTCGGCGGCCTCGGCGAAGGGCATCACCGTCATGAACACCGCCATCGCCACGGTCAGCGTGAGCACCGAGGAGGCCAGCGGGAACAGCATCGTCCCGGCCCACATCGCCACGTTGACCAGCAGCAGGACCCGGATCGGGCGGCTGCCCAGACCGATGCGAGCCACCAGCAGCCCGCCGACGATCATCAGCGCGGACAGCCCGCCCCACAGCAGTCCCCACGCCTGCACCGACATCAGCGACAGGCCGTAGGGGTCCATCAGGGCCATGAAGGCGCCGCCGAGGAAGTTGTTGAAGCAGCTGAACAGGATCAGCGGCAGCAGGCCGGGTACCCCGCGGACGAGGCGGAGCGTCCCGCGCAGGTCCACGCCGGACCCGTCCGCGTCGTCCCCGCCCTCCGCGGGGGACGCCGCCCGGTCCTCCGGGACCTGCACCCGGGTGAGGTGGGCGACGGACAGCACCAGGACGGTCAGGGCCACCGCGAGGACGGCGGTCATCCCGCCGAAGGCGACCAGCAGCCCGCTGATCACCGACGTGGCCAGCATGGACAGGCCGGTCGCCGACCCGACCAGACCGTTGGCCCGGTCCCGCCGGTCCGCCGGGACCAGCAGCGTCACCAGGGTCGGCAACGCGATTATGCGGGGGTTGCCGGCGATCACGCCCAGCATGAGCAGGACGATGAAGCACCACAGCGGCAGGCTGCCCGCCGTCCGGAAGGACTCCTCCGGTGTCAGCAGGTACACGGCGAGCGCCAGCGCGTAGAGCGTGGTCGACGCCCCTGCCGAGGCCTGCAGGACGGCGTGCTTGCGGTGGTGGTCGACGAGGCTGCCGAACCAGATGCCGGTCCCGGCCGTGGCGACCAGGAAGATGCCGGCGATCATCCCGGTGGCGAACACCGACCCCGTCTCGAGGAACACCCAGAAGGTGACCGCGAACCAGACGGTGTAGTTGACGACCGACACCAGCAGGTTGTTGACCAGCAGGTGCGCGAACACCCGCTCTGGTCCCGAGCGCAGGTCGAGTGCGGGTGCCCGGTCGGCCACGGTGTCCTCCTGTCGTCGGCACCGGGTCCGCGGGCGGGTGCCTGGCGCCGGTGCGGTTCCAGAGGAGACCGTGCGAGGACGGCGCGCTCATCGGTGCCCGCAGATGTCCTCGAAGGCCTGATCCTGGGGAGCGTCTCCGAAGGCGGGTCAGGAGCCGCCGAGGCCGGGACGGGACCGGCCGGAGGCGGTGGTCACTGCTGCATCCTCGGGTCGTGCGTGGGGTCGGCGTAGGGGACGGGGCAGCCGTGGTCGACAGCTCCGGGACGCAGCTCGTAGTGCCAGGGTTCGTTGCCGTAGACCTGGCACAGCCCGTACTCGGCGCCGTGCTCGGACAGCCACGCCGTGGCATCGGAGGGCCCGACGTCGACCGCGTCCCCTGACACGTGCAGGGACGTCTCCGCCGTGGCGACCCATCGGGCGGCTTCCTCCTCCGAGCCGTACTCGGAGACGGCCTCGCGGAACAGCTGGTCCTGGTACGCCGGGGAACGCCAACCGCTGTTGACGACGAACTCGACCCCGTCGCCTGCGGCAGCCGTCGCAGCCCGGCGGAAGGCGCTCAGCAGATCGGGATCGAGGTTGGCCACGGCCGGGAACTCGCCGTCGAAGACGGTCACGCCGTCAGGGACCACGCCGTCGTCGACTGTCACGCCGCCCGGGAGCGCACGGCCGGCTCCGGCAGGTGGGAGAGGCGGGTCAGGGACGTGTCCCGCACGGCCCTGGACGTCGCCCTGCGTCGTGACGACGGACGACGTCGCCGACGGAGCCGGGGCGGCCACCGACTGGTACCCGAGGACGGCTCCGACGATCGCGGCGAGGGCCACGGTCAGGACGACGGCGGCCGTCGATCGGTCACGGCGGGCCGTCGCTCGTACCTGCTGGCTGGAGGGCATGCCGCCAGTCAAGGCAGGAGCCTGTTGTCGGCACGTATGCGTTCTTCCCTATGCCGGCGATACGTCCCGGCTCCCTAGCCTCCAGGGCATGCGCGTGCTGGTCGTCGAGGACGAACCCCTGCTGGGCGAGGCGATCCGCGAGGGGCTGCGCCTCGAAGCGATCGCCGCCGACCTCGCCGGTGACGGGAACACCGCCCTGGGGTTGCTGAGCACCAACGCCTACGACATCGCCGTGCTCGACCGCGACGTCCCCGGCCCCTCCGGTGACGAGATCGCCGAGCACATCGTCGCTTCCGGCAGCGGCATCCCGATCCTGATGCTCACCGCTGCCGACCGGCTCGACGACAAGGCATCCGGGTTCGAGCTCGGTGCCGACGACTACCTCACCAAGCCGTTCGCACTGCGGGAGCTCGTGCTCCGCCTCCGGGCACTCGACCGCAGGCGTGTCCACAACCGGCCGCCCGTGCGGGAGATCGCCGGTCTGCGCCTGGACCCGTTCCGCCGCGAGGTCCACCGCGACGGCCGCTACGTCGCGCTCACCCGCAAGCAGTTCGCCGTGCTCGAGGTCCTCGTCGCCGCCGAGGGTGGCGTCGTCAGCGCCGAAGAGCTGCTGGAGCGCGCGTGGGACGAGAACGCCGACCCCTTCACCAACGCCGTGCGCATCACCGTCTCGGCCCTGCGCAAGCGCCTCGGCGAACCCTGGGTCATCGCCACCGTGGCCGGCGTCGGGTACCGCATCGCCGCTGCTCCCGGCACCGGACGTGCGGACGGGCACCGTGGATAGGGCCCCCGGGATGAGTGTCCGCCTTCGACTCACCCTCAGCTACGCCGGCTTCATCCTGCTCGCCGGTGCCCTGCTCCTGGCGGTCGTGTGGGTGTTCCTGCTGCGGTACGTGCCCGACGCCGTGCTCATCGCCTCCGATCCCCCCGGGCGCGACCCCGGGCTCTTCGTCCCCAACCGGTCCGACCTGCTGCGCGCCTTCGCTCCGAGGGCAGCCGCGGCGTCGGCGTTCCTCCTGGTGTTCGGTCTCGCGGGAGGGTGGTTCCTCGCCGGCCGGATGCTCGCCCCGCTGGCCCGCATCACGGACGCCACCCGCATGGCCGCGAGCGGGTCGCTCTCCCACCGGATCCGGCTCCCGGGCCGCGAGGACGAGTTCCGCGAGCTCGCCGACGCCTTCGACGGCATGCTCGCGCGGCTCGAGGCGCACGTCGCCGAACAGCGGAGGTTCGCGGCCAACGCCTCCCACGAGCTGCGGACGCCGCTGACGGTCACGCAGACGCTCCTCGACGTGGCCCGCAGGGACCCGGACCGGGACACCGGCCAACTCGTCGACCGGCTCCACGCCGTCAACACCTGGGCGATCGACCTCACCGAAGCGCTGCTCCTGCTCACCCGCGCCGACCAGCGGTCCTTTCCGCGTGGGCACGTCGACCTGTCACTCGTGGCGGAAGAGGCGACCGAGACGCTCCTCCCCCTCGCGGAAGGGCGGGGCCTCACCATCGAGACCTCCGGGGACATCGCCCCCACGATGGGCTCCCACCCGCTCCTGCTGCAGATGACGACGAACCTCCTGCACAACGCGATCGTCCACAACTTCCCTGGCCAGGGCGCCGTGTGGGTCAGGACGGGCGCCCGGGGCCGGAGCGTGACGCTCACCGTGGGGAACACCGGGGAGGAGCTCGCTCCTCGGCTGGTCTCCACGCTCGCCGAACCGTTCCGGCGCGGCACCGGACGCATCCACGCCGACCACGTCGGTGTGGGCCTCGGCCTGGCGATCGTCACGAGCATCACCGAAGCGCACGACGGGACCCTCACGGTCACCCCCCGGGCCGGTGACGGCCTCATCGTCACGGTGCAGCTACCTGCCGCGCCGAGCTGACCGAGCACTCCGAGGCGTTGCCGTTCCGACCTCCCGCTCGAGCGCCGAGCGTCAGTCGGGGCCGAGGGGGTGGAGGGAGTCGTGACAGCAGGAAGGTCAGCGCGGGAGCGGGGGCGACGCCGCGGCGCACGAGGCTGCCGGCCACCGGGACCGAGGCGCACTCGCAGCCGGGCAGCACCGCGCCGCTGAGGCCGGCCACCGGCACTGCCATCCCGGCCCGCCGGGGCAGCGCCCGCTCGAAGAAGTCCGCCGGCACGAACGCGGTGATCGCCGCCGACAGCAGCACCCCGAGCACGAGGAACGGCAGCGCCTGCAGGCAGACGGCGACGAACACCGTCGACCAGGCCTGCAGCACCAGCGCGGTGAACAGGCCGGGCGTCAGGACGCGCAGCGCGACGACGACCAGGAGCAGGACGACCAGGACGTCGGTGGGCAGCACCCTGCGGCGTGGCGGGCCGGCGAGAGGCGGGGCGGTCCCCGTGATGGTGGGCGGTCCGGTCACGGGGCGCCATCCTGCCGTCCCCGGCCGTGCCCGGGAGCCGCGCGGCACGCCGCGGGTGCGTGCCGGTCGCAGAGCCGAGCGCCACGGCTCCTCGTGCCCGCGACCACGCCCGCCGCTCACCGTGCGGGGTGGTGGATCATCGGTCCATCGAGGACCCCAGCGGTGTCGTCGTCCGTCGCCCGGGTGGAGGCGGCGTCGGCCGGTCCGGACCGTGCCGATGAGGGGGAGGTGCCGGTTGGAGGGCGATGCGACCGGTGCCGGTGGCCCGCCGAGGGTGGGTCTCCGTCCCTCGTCGTCCGCCGCCGCGGCGGGCCGGCGGTTCGCACGGGGTCTCCGCACCCCGTCGGGGTCGGGGAACGGCTCCGCGCTCGACCGGATCACCGGGCTGGCGGCTCGCCTGATGGGGGCGTCGGCATCGCAGGTGTCGCTGCTGTCCGACGTGCAGACCATCGCCGGGGGAGCCGGGCTGGCGCCGTCCGCGGTGGGCAGCGAGGGGCCGCTCGCGGACTCCCTCTGCACGGTCACCGCCGACCTCGGCGGGCCACTGGTGGTGACGGACGCCGCCTGCGACGACAGGGTCCGGGGTCTGCCACCGGTCACCTCGGGTGCGGTCGGGGCCTACCTGGGCGTGCCCCTCGCGGGGGACGACGGCCTGCCGTTCGGGGCGCTGTGCGTCTTCGATCCCGTGCCGCGCACCTGGTCGCCGTCCGACGTGGCGGTGCTCGAGGAGCTCGCCCGGGCAGTCGTCGCGGAGCTGGAGCTGGCGGCGCTGAGCGCGGACCGCCGAGCGGACCGGGCGCGCTGGGAGCTGGCGGCCGTGGCCGGGGGAGTGGGGACGTTCGACCTGGACCCGGCGACGGGCGCCCTGGTCCTCGACGACCGGCTGCTCGAGCTGTCCGATCTCGACCGGGACTCGTTCAGCGGACGGTCCGAGGACGTGTACGCCCACGTCCACCCCGACGACGTCGGTGACGTCGCCGCCCGTGTCGGACACGCTCTCGCGACGGCCGGCTCGTACGAGGCCGAGTACCGCATCGTCCTCGCCGACGGCAGGCACCGCTGGGTCGCCGCCCGCGGCCGGGTCGTCGAGGACGGCGGTGCGCCGCGGCTGGTCGGCGTCGCACACGACACCACGGCGCAGCGCGAGCCGATGCAGCGGACGGCGGAGCTCCTGGAGGGGCTGGCCGTGGCGTTCATCGCGATGGACACCGACTGGGTGATGACCCACGTCAACGCCGAGGCGGAGCGCATCGCCGGCCACGGCCGGTCCCGGCTGCTGGGCCGCAGCCTGTGGGAGGCCTTCCCGGCCACCGTGGGCACGGCGTTCGAGGACAACTACCGCCGCGCCGCCGCCACCGGTCAGCCGGTCGTCTTCGACGCCCACTACCCCGCACCGCTGGACGTGTGGGTGGAGGTCCGGGCGGTCCCCGGGCCACACGGGATCGCCCTGTACTTCCTCGACATCACCGAGCGGGTGCGGCTGCAGCGGCGCAGCGAGCTGCTCGGCCAGGTCACCGCCGAGCTGACCGGCACCCTCGACGCGGAGGACGCGGTCGCCCGCCTGGCGCGCCTGGCGGTCCCCGAGCTCGCCGACTGGTGCCTGGTGACCCTCGTGGGGGACGAGCCGCACCACGGCTTCCGGCGGGGTCTGCGGGACGTCGGCTGGTGGCACACCGACCCCGGCCTGCTCCCGGTGGTCGAGGCCTACGCCCGCGAGCGCATCCCCGCGCTCACGGACACGTCCTTCGTCGCCCGGGCGCTGGGCACCGGCCGGCCCGTCGTCATCGAGGAGGAGGCCACCGCCCGCATCCGTGAGGTCCTCGTCCCGGGCCCGGCGCACGAGCTGCTCGAGCGGTTGTCGCCGTCCTCGTTCGCCGTGGTCCCGCTGCGCGGGCGCGGGCGCACGGTGGGTCTCCTCAGCCTCTTCAACGGCCCGGCCCGGGGGGCGATCTCCGCCGAGGCCCTGGCCACGGTCGCGGACATCGCCGCCCGTGCGGGCCTGGCGCTGGACAACGCGCGGCTGTACCGCCAGCAGCGCCAGCTGGCCGAGGGACTGCAGCGGTCGCTGCTGACCGCGCCCGCGCAGCCCGACCACGTGCAGGTCGTCGTCCGCTACACGCCGGCGGCGGAGACCGCACAGGTCGGCGGCGACTGGCACGACGCCTTCCTGCAGCCCAGCGGCAGCATGATCGTCACCGTCGGCGACGTGCTGGGGCACAACACCGAGGCCGCCGCGGCGATGGGGCAGATCCGGTCGATGCTGCGGGCCATCGCGGTGACCACGGGCGCCGGTCCCGCGGAGATCCTGCGCCGCGTCGACGAGGCGATGACCACGCTGCAGGTGGACACCACCGCCACCGCGGTGGTCGTCCGGCTGCAGCAGACCGAGGACGAGGCCGCCCGCGGCGTCACCGAGGTGCACTGGTCCAACGCCGGCCATCCGCCGCCGATGGTCATCAACCCGGACGGCACGGTGCTGCCCCTGAACGGCATCCGGCCGGAGCTGCTCCTGGGCGTCGACGACACCGCGCGGCGAAGCGAGTTCGCGGTCACCCTCGACCGGGACGCGACGCTGGTCCTGTACACCGACGGGCTCATCGAACGACGTGACCAACACCTCGACGACGGCCTCGACCGTCTGCACCGGTCCCTCGAGGAGCTCGCCGGCCGTGACCTCGACGAGCTGTGCGACGAGCTCCTGGCCCGGATGCTGCAGGGCGGATCCGACGACGACGTCGCTCTCGTCGCGGTCCGCCTGCACCGCCAGGACAGGCCCCGGCCCGTGGAGGCCGGGCCCAACCGCATCCCGGACGACGTCGCCGACAGCCCGGACGTCATCCCCCAGCCCGACTGAACGGGACGGGCCCACGACACGGGACGACCGGCTCGGCGCGGACCGGCGACGTCGGGGGCGGGCCGGTCAGATCTGCGGGCGCCGCTCGCCGCCGGTGCGCCACTCGAGCACGACGATGCCGGCGTCGTCCTGGAGGTGGTCGGCCTGGTGGGCCAGGACCTGGCGCATGAGCCGGCGCACGGTCTCCGGGGCCGGGTCGCCCGCAGCGGTGGCCCGGTGGATGACGTGGACCAGGCGCTCCTCGCCGAAGAACTCCCCCTCGGGCGACCGGGCCTCGACGATGCCGTCGGTGTGGAAGACCACCCGGTCCCCCTCGTGCAGCTGCGTCTCGCAGACCTCGGGCTTGCGCACCTGCAGTCCGAGCGGCGGATGCGGCTTGCAGCGGCCGGGGTGCAGGAGCGCGCCGTCGCGGACGATGACCGGGTCGGGGTGGCCGGCGTCGACCCAGCGCAGCTGCCCGGTGTCCAGGTGCAGGCGGGCGATGGCCGCGGTGGGGAAGCGGCTGTCGGAGAGCTGGCTCGCGACGTCGTTCACCACGGCCGCGACGTCGGGGAGGTCGTGCTCCTCCCGGCGGGCGTGGCGGTAGGCGCCGACCGCCGTGGCGGCCAGGACCGCGGCAGGATGTCCCGCAACAGCGCCCGGAGCGGGTCGCTGCTGGGGGAGCCGGAGGAGGTCACGCCGGACCATGATCCCAGGACGGTGCGGCGCCGCCCGCGGACCTCCCGCCGGCCGGTGGCGCGGACCTGGTCAGGGACGGGCGGGCACGCTCACCGGGCCGGGAGGCAGGCCCAGACGTGCTTGCGGCCGTCGAGCACCTCCCACCCGCGCGCGGTGGTGAGGTGCGCGACCAGGTGCAGGCCCATGCCGCCGAGGGCGGGATCCCGGCCCACGGCGGGCTCCGGCCCTCGCTCGGGGTCGGCGTCGCTGACGTCGATCAGCACACCCTCGGCGGTCCGGGCGGCGTGCACGCGGACCGGCCCGCCGCCGTGCCGGAGGCCGTTGGCGGCCAGCTCGTCCACCGCGAGCAGCAGTCCGTCGAGGAGGTCCTCGTCCGCCTCCGGCGCGTTGGCGGGCAGCCAGGACCGCAGCCGGGACCGGATCGTCCGCAGCTGCCTCGCGTCGGTGATCTCGGCTTCGTAAGGGGGCCCCGTCGTCGCGGGACGGGACCGTCGCGGCCAGCTGTCGGGTTGCATGTCCTCGTTCCGGTCGGCGTCGTCCGCCCCTGGGGTGCCCACCCGGCACGGACGCCAACCGGAGCGGCGTCGTGGCCGGTGCCCGGCCGGTACCAGGGGCGTGGCGCGTTCCGTCGGCCGACGGAGTCACGGTCGTGGCAAGCGAGTCCGCCGGGTGGACGGGCAAGACCTCGGGGTCGGGAGCGGCGAACGGGCGCCGGCGCCTCCCGACCCGTCCTGACAGACCGACGGCGTCTCGTACGTCGACAACTGTCGATTGACTCTCGATAGATGCCGCGCGAGAGTCGTTGCATGTCACGTGTGCACCGTGTGGTGCTGCCCCTCCGGGTCCTGCTCGTGGTGGTGTTCGCGGCGTTGACCGCCGCCGAGGTCTGGGCCGTGCCCGGCCTGGTCCCCGACATCGCCGAGCCGTCGACGGAGCAGCTGGTCGTGCAGTGGGTCATGCACGCGGTCCTGGTGCTGGCGCTGGGCTGCGTGCAGGCGGTCATCGTCTGCACCTGGCAGCTGCTCACCCTGGTCACCACCGACCGGATCTTCAGCGCGAGCTCCCTGCCGTGGGTCAACGCCATCGTGTCGGCGATGGCGGTCGGGTGGGTGGTGCTCCTGGGCGCCTTCGTCTGCTCCTACTACTTCGTCATCGACGAGGTCAGCGACGACCCGGTGCTCCCCGGACTGCTGCTCGTGCTGCTGCTGGTCGGCGCCGTGGCGGGGCTGCTCATGGTGGTCATGCGGGCGCTGCTGCGGCAGGCCACGACGCTGCGCACCGACATGGAAGCGGTCATCTGATGCCGATCGTCGTGCGCATCGACGTCGAGCTGGCCCGCCGCAAGATGAGCGTCGGCGAGTTCGCCGAGCGGGTCGGCCTCACGCCGGCCAACGTGGCGGTGCTCAAGAACGGCCGCGCGAAGGCGGTCCGCTTCAGCACGCTGGAGGCCATGTGCCGGGTGCTCGGCTGCCAGCCCGGCGACCTGCTCGAGTACGTCGAGGACGACGTCGACGCGCCGCAGCCCTCCCGCCGGTGAGCCGCACCGCGAGCGCCGACGTCCTGGTGGTGGGCGCCGGGCTGGCCGGCCTGCACACCGCGACGTTGCTCGCCCGGCGCGGCCACGACGTGCTGCTGGCCGACCGGCGCCGGCGCCTGGACGGCGCCATCCGCACCACGGGGATCTTCGTCCGCAAGACCCTCGACGACTTCGCGCTGCCGCCGGAGTGCCTCGGGCCGCCGATCCGCCGGGTGGTCCTCTACCCGCCCGGCCTGCGCCGCCCGGTGACCCTGGACAGCGACCGGGACGAGTACCGGGTGGGCGACATGGGGCCGCTGTACCTGGCCGCGGCCCGCGAGGCGGCCGACGCCGGCGTGCGGCTCGCGCTCGGCACGCGCTACGCCGGCCGGGCGGGCGGCGCCTCGCTGCTCACCGGCCCGGACGGCGCGACGCGGGTGCGGGCGCGGTTCGTCGTCGGCGCCGACGGCGCGCGCTCGGCCGTCGCCCGCGACCTCGGGCTCGACCGCAACACCGCCCTGCTGGTCGGCGCGGAGGAGGTATCCGCCGTCGGCCCGGGGGAGGGGCCTCCGACGTTCCACTGCGTCCTGGACCCCTCGCTCGCCCCCGGCTACCTGGCCTGGGTGGTCGACGACGGGCGGCACGCCCACGTCGGCGTGGCCGGGTACGCCTCCCGCTACCCCGACGGGATGCGCGCGGCACTGCGCCGGTTCGCCGCCTCGGCGCCGGGGCTGCGCGGCGCCGCCCGCTCCGGGGAGGTCGAGCGGCGCGGCGGCCCGATCCCGGTGGGCGGCCTGCTGCGGCGGATCAGCTGCCCCGACGGGCTCCTCGTCGGGGACGCGGCGGGCGCCGTCTCGCCCCTGACCGCCGGCGGCCTCGACCCCTGCCTGCGGCTGTCGCGGCACGCCGCCGACGTCCTCGACGACGCCCTGCGGACCTCCCGCCCCGAGGGGCTGCGGCACCACGACGGCGCCGCGCTGCGCCGGCAGTTCCGCGGGCGGCTGCTGCTGCGCGGCGGACTGGCCCAGGTGCGCACGCCCGCCATGGCGACGGCGGCGTTCGCGCTGCTGCGCACCCCGCCCGGCCGGGCCGCCGCCCGCCGCGTCCTGTTCGGCGACCGGTCCTTCCCCGACCCCCATCCCGACCCCGCCGTCGCCTGATCCGGTCGTGCCCCTCCGTCGCGCGGTGGCGGGCGCTTGGTTTCCTGGTACCGGACGCGGACGGCCACGGAGCCGGCCGCCGGAGGCCGCGGAAGGGGGACCGGTGGACCCGACGAGCGAGCTCCTGGGCGGCCGCTACCGGCTGGAGTCGGTAATCGCCAGCGGCGGCATGGGCCGGGTGTGGCGGGCGACCGACACGCTGCTGGAGCGCACCGTCGCGGTGAAGGTCCTGCGCAGCGAGTACACCGGTGACCCCTCCTTCCTGCAGCGCTTCCGCGCGGAGGCGCGGCACGCGGCGCTGCTCAACGACCCCCACATCGCCGCCGTCCACGACTACGGCGAGACCGTCGGCCCCGGCGGCGAGCCGCTGGCCTACCTCGTCATGGAGCTCGTGGCCGGGGAGTCGCTGTCTGACCTGCTGGCCCGCGTCGGCCGGCTCGACGTGCCGACCACGCTCGACCTGCTGCGCCAGACCGCGTCCGCGCTCGCCGCCGCGCACGCCGCCGGCGTGGTCCACCGCGACGTCAAGCCCGGCAACGTGCTGGTCGCCCCGGACGGCATCGTCAAGATCACCGACTTCGGGATCGCCTGGTCCGCCTCGAGCGTCCCGCTGACCGGGACCGGCCAGGTGATCGGCACCGCCCACTACCTCTCCCCCGAGCAGGCGAAGGGCGCCAAGGCGTCCCCGGCCAGCGACGTCTACGCCTTGGGTGTCGTCGCCTACGAGTGCCTCTCCGGGCGGCGGCCCTTCGACGGCGAGAGCTCGGTCCAGGTGGCCCTCATGCAGATCCAGGACGAGCCGCCGCCGCTGCCGCCGGACGTGCCGGCCGACGTCCGCGCGCTCGTGGAGCGGGCCATGGTCAAGGACCCGGGGGTCCGGTACCCCGACGGCGCTGCGCTCCGCGACGCCGTCGACGGGGTCCTCCGGCACCCGTCGGCCGCTCCGGGCGCCCGGCACGACACCGTCGTCCTCCCCGCGGCCGCGCCGGCGCACACCGCCGTCCTGCCCGCGCCCGCGCCGGTGCCGGCACCGGACACCCCCGCTCCCGGAGCTCCCGGGCGGACCCGTCGCGGAGCCGTCCTCGCCGGGCTCCTCGCCCCGCTCGCCCTCGCCGTGGTCGGCGTGGTGCTGGCGCTGACGAGCGGGGACCCGGAGGGCACCACGGCGTCCCCGACGACGACGTCGAGCCCGGCACCGTCCTCGGCCGCGACCACGGCCCCGACCCCGGTCCCCACGTCGTCGCCGGCCCCGACGCCGACCGGGCCGGTGCCGGTCGACGTCGTGGCGGCCGACCTGGTCGGGCGCCCGCTCGCCGACGTCCAGGCTGCGCTGACCGGGCTGGGCCTGCTGGTGCAGCCGCAGCCGGTCGTCACGGGCGAGGTCCCCGCGGACCAGGTGACCGCGGTCGCCCCCGAGGGGGCCGTCCTCCCGGGACGGACGGTGACCGTCACCTATGCGGTCGCGCCCCCGGCCGACGACGACCCGGGCGGGGACGACGGCGGGGACGACGACGGCGGCGGGAACGGCGACGAGGGCAACCAGGGCAACGGCAACGGCAACGGCAATGGCAACGGCAACGGCGGGAACGGGAACGGCAACGGGCGCGGCGGCGACGACTGACCGCCCCCGAGGGTCAGAGCACGGTGGAGCCGTACATCTCTCCGAGCGGGTCGGCGATCAGCTCGATGCGGGCGCCGTCGGGGTCGCGGAAGTAGACCGAGACGCCGCTGTGCACCACGTGCTCCACCCCGGCGTCGGTGAGCCGCTGCACCAGCTCGTGCCAGCGCCCGGGCTCGACGCTGATGGCCATGTGGTGCAGGCCGCCCAGCACCTCGGCGTAGGGGCCGACGTCCAGGCCGGGGAAGTCGAAGTACGCCAGCAGGTTGCCGTTGCCGATGTCGAAGAAGAAGTGCGAGGAGCCGGGGTAGTCGCGGTTCTCGATGAGCTCGGTCAGCGGGAAACCGAGCAGGTCCTGGAAGAAGCGGACGGTCCGCTCGACGTCGCTGCTGATCAGCGCGGTGTGGTGCAGACCGCGGGCGGTCGAGGGCGGGCGCTCGCCGGCCGGCTTGAGGTGCGCGGCGCGGATGCGGGCGCGCTCGGCCTCCAGGGCCGCGGTGTCTCGGGTCTCGGTGTCTCGGGTCTCGGTGTCTCGGGTCTCGGTCATCTCGGGACTTCCCTCGGGTCGGGGGTCGGCTGGTCGGCGGCCGGGGCGAGTCCGAACTGCGCCCGGCGCCGCGCGGGGACGAGGTCGAGGTACGCGGGGTGCCGCTCGACGTAGCCGCGGATGAACGGGCAGAACGGCAGGACGGCCAGCCCCGCCTCCCGGGTGGCGTCCAGGGCACCCCGCGCGAGCACGGAGCCCAGGCCGCGTCCCTCGAACCCCGGGTCGACGACGGTGTGCGTGAACGACACCGACGACGACGTCCGCCGGTACTCCGCGAACCCGGCCACCCGGCCGTCCACGAGGACCTCGAAGCGGCTCGCCGCCGGGGCGTCGACGACCACCGGTGCACTCTCGGTCACGGGCCTCCTCCGATCGTCCCGGGAGATGATCCCGCATCCCGCCCGGGTGCGGATCCCGTCCCGGCACGGCCGAGGTAGGGCGGACGACCCGGGCTGTCCGCCGCGGACGCGCCGGTGGGGTTGAGCCGAACCGGCGTCATCGTGCGGTTTCGGCAGATCCACACGCCCGCGGAAGCGCGGAACGGTCGACATGTGGGCGGTTGGAGGAGCAGGTCACCGACCCGGTCGGTGGGCTTCGCAACGATCCGAACACGCCGTGTCCCGCGAGCGATCCACGGCGGCGTCCGGCGCGGCGCGCGGCCATACCTTTCCTCCACCCGCACCGCCCTCACCCGGCGGGCGCGGGCGCCGTCGCACTTCCCCGGCGACGGCCCCATGGACGGGACGAGACGGTGGGACCAGTGGCACTCCGCAGCAGCAGTGAGATCAGGGTCGGCAACCAGGCATGCCTGGGCTGGTGGCTCGTCGTCGACGACGGGCAGGGCCGCGACCGGCTCGTCGACGGGCCGTTCGCCGACCGGTCGGAGGCCGCCTGGGCGGCCGTCGTGCACACCGAGGAGGTGCGGCCGGTCCACGGCGTCCGCCGGCCCGACGGCAGCCTGCACCGCCGTCCCTCGCCGCAGGAGCTGGCCTGGCTCGGCCACCTCGGCGACCAGCTCGACCGGCTGCCCGCGGACTGGGACGCCGGGCTGACCGACGAGGACCCCTTGGCCACCCTCGTCGTCGAGGTCACCGCCGCGCTGACCGAGGCCGGCCTGCCCCTGTGGGACGCCGCCGGCGACGGCGCCGCGCTCGGGGGCGCCTGCGTGACGGCCGAGCCCGGCCTCGACGGCGTCGTCGTGGGCTGGCGCCAGCACGACCGGATGAGCGTCGAGCAGGTCCACGGCCTGGTCGCCGACATCTCCGTGCAGGCCGTCATGAACCGCGCCGTGGCCGACGTGCTCTGGCTGCGCGGCCTGGACGTCACGCCCCTCGGCGAGGAGGCCGGCGGCCACGTCGTCCGCTACGCCGAGTAGGACCACCCCGCAGGGCTCCACGCCCCACACGTCTCCCGGGACGCCGTCGACACCGACGGCGTCCCGGTGTCGTTCCCGCAGGACTCCTCCGGACGTCGGACCCCGTGACCGGCTCGGCGCCGACCCGACCCCGGGGACGGAGGCGGACGTGCCGCAGGCCGGGTCCACCGGGGGACGGCACGAGGAGGGGCACCGCGACGGGTCGCTGCGGCCCCGCGGCCGCGTCGCCGGCGGGTACCGGGAGGGTCCCGCCTCGACGGGACGGTGCTGCGCCCCGGCCGGTCCGACCGCGGCCGCGCGACCGGCGAGCGGACCGCGTACGACCGGGCCGGCGCGCCGTACCGGACACGACGCGGGGCCGGGACCGCCGACACGCCGCCGTCCGGGACGACCGTGCGGCAGCGGGCGCGCTCCACGCGGGGGAGTGCACCGCGAGTCGACAAGACGGTGCCCGGTGGACCGGGTCACACGCCCCTGACCAGGGCGGACACAACGATCGCGTGACGCCGCCGCCCGGGGCGCCGCCACGGGGGCCTCCGCGGGGTGTGCCGGCCCGATGCTCTGCGTGTCCCCGGCACTTCCCCCGCCGGGACGACGTCCTGGAGGAACCCGTGAGCGCCCCCACCCTGCCGGCTCCCCGCCGGCCGATCCCGTCCACACCGGCCCGGGCCGCAGCCCCGGAGGCCGCCGGGGACGGACTCGGCATCGCCGACCTGGTCGACCTGCTCGGTCTCGACCTCGACCGCCTGCTCCTCGACACCGCGGAGGAGGACGAGGCGGCCGCGGCCGCGGCCGCCCGCGAGCCCGTCGACCCGGTGGCGGTCGTGCGCGGCTGGGTGCGACGGGCGGCAAACTGGGGCTCCGGTCCGCAGCGGTCCTGGTGCGCCTGGTGATGGCCGCCCTCCTGCTCTGGCCGGCCGTCGTCGTCGCGGGCTTCCTCGCGGTGGCCGTGCTGGTCGTCGTCCTCGGCCGCAGCTCGACGGCCCGCTACGAGTTCGAGCGCAACGCCGCGCGCCGGCCGCAGCCGGCCGGCGCGCCGACGCCGGCCGCGGTCGAGGTCCGCGACGCCGCCCCCGCCTGCGCCGACGTCCCGGTGCCGGCCAGCCCGGCCGCCGGCCCCGAGGCCGCGGAGGGCGCCGTCGCGACGGCGACCCCGGCGCGCACCGCCGTCGGGCTGGCCACCCACCCCGCGGGGCGGCGCCTCCCCGGCGCCGGGGCGCCGACGGCGTGGTGGCTGGTCGACGGGACCGGGGACCGGCCGGAGGCCCTGGCCGGGCCGTTCGCCGACCGGGTGGAGGCCGACTGGGCGGCCGTGTCGTGCGACCTCGACGGCGCGGTCCGCACCGTCCACGGCGTGCTGACCGAGGACGGCTCGGTCTCCCGTCGGCCCTCGCCGCAGGACCGGGCGTGGCTGGCCGGTCTCGGCACGCAGCTCGACCGGCTGTCCGAGGACTGGGACGAACTGCTCACCGACGAGGACGCGCTCACCACGCTGGTCGTGGAGGTCGCCGCCGCGCTGGTCGAGTCCGGCCTGACGCTGCACGACTGCTCGGGCGCCGACCCGGAGGCCGCGGCGGCCGGCGGGGTGTGCCTGACGCCGGAGACCTCGTACGGCGGGGTCCTGGTGAGCTGGCGCCAGCACGACCGGATGAGCCTGCAGCAGGTGCGCGGCGCCGCGCTGGACACGTCGGTGCAGCGGACCATGAACGCGCTGCTCGCCGACCTGCTCGCGCAGTTCGGGTTCGTCGTGGACCCGTTCGGCGAGGAGGGCTGCTCCCTGGTCACCGCGATCCGGACCCACCCGGTCGGGGGGTAGCGGGGGCATCGCGGATCGAGCCCGTCCGCGATCGTGCCGACTCCCGGTGCATGGCAGAGTCGACGACGACCCGGGCCCGCCGCCGCGGGATCGCCCTGTGGTGCTACCTCACCGCGCTGGTGACGGTGCCGCTCATCGGTGTCGGTGTGCTGACCACCCTGATCGCGGGCGCCCGCTCCGCCGAGGTGGACAGCGCGGCGCGCGCCGATCAGGGGGTCCGGGCGGTGGCCGGCCTCGACGCGCTGCGGGCAGCCACGGAGCAGGAGATCCTCCCGGCGCTGGCGCTGACCGTCATCGACGACCCGGCGGCCGCCCAGCAGCTCGGCGTGCAGCCGTGGCTGCTGGGCACCGTGCGCAGCACCGCCGAGCAGGCCCTCGCCGAGCGCCGGACGCTCACCGACCAGGCCCTGGCCGCGGTGCCCGAGGGCTCCCTCGGGTCCGCGGTCGTCGGCCGGGTGGACGAGGCGCTGGCCTGGCTGCGGGCGCGCAGCGACGCCGGCGACGTGCGGCTGGAGCAGATCTACCTCGGCTACCTCGACATCTCGAACGAGGTCATGACCGCCGAGCGCGCCGCGGCCGCGGCCGCCGTCTCCGAGGGCGTGCCGGCGCGCACCGTGCGCGCCGTCCAGGACGTCCAGACCGTCGCCCAGCTCGCCCAGGACGCCGGCCGGCAGATGCCGCTGTACCTCGGCTCGCTGTTCGCCCCCGACGACGCCCTCATCGGCTCCCGCCTGGCGTGGGAGACCGGCTGGCTGTCCTACACCGACGCCAAGCGGCAGATGGACGAGCTGTCCTCGGGCTCCCTGCGGACCGCGTGGCAGGAGGTCCGCCAGTCCGACCTCATGACCGAGTTGGACACCCTGCTCACCCCGTCGGACGCTCCCGACGAGTTCGTCACCGACACCACCCGCATGACCGACCTGCTGTTCAGCAGCGGGGACCGCGACATGCAGCTCGCGGGGCTGGTCGACACCGCGGTCGACACCGCCGTGACGCTGGCCGCGGGCGACCGCGAGGAGGCCGCCGCGGACCTGCGGACCACGCTCCAGGTCGGCGTGGGCCTGCTGCTGCTGTCCGTGGTGGGCGCGGTGTGGATGGGCCGCACCGTGTCGCGCAAGCTCGGCGTGCTGGCCGGCCAGGCCACCCAGATCAGCCAGGGCGAGCTGGTCGAGGTCGAGGTCGACGGCCCGCGCGAGGTGCGCACCGTCTCGGCCGCCCTCGGGGAGGCCGTCGCCGGGCTGCGCCGCATCCAGGACCAGGCACAGGCCGTGGCCCGCGGCGACCTCGACGACGCGCTGCTCGACCAGCCACTGCCCGGCCCGCTCGGCGAGGTCGTGCACGCCTCCATCCAGCAGATCGTCTCGTCGGTGCGCCAGCGCGAGGAGCTGCAGTTCGCCCTGGCCCACCGCGCCACCCACGACCCGCTCACCGAGCTGCCCAACCGGGCGCAGGCGCTGACCCTGGTCACCTCGGCCCTGCACCGCGCCCGCCGGTCCAGCGAGATGACCGGACTGCTCTTCGTCGACCTCGACGGCTTCAAGGCGGTCAACGACGCCCACGGCCACGCCGCCGGTGACACGGTGCTGCGCAAGGTCGCCGCCCGGATGCGCTCGCTGGTGCGCGCCGGCGACGTCGTCTGCCGCCTGGGCGGGGACGAGTTCGTCGTCCTCGTCGAGCCGGTCGAGACCGAGCGCGACCTGCAGGAGCTCGCCGAGCGGCTGATCGCCGGCGTCAGCGAGCCGATCGTGGTCGGGGGCGCCACGGTGCGGGTGGGCGCGAGCATCGGCATCGCGGTGAGCCGCGACGGCGGCGCCGACGCCGATGTCCTGTTCGCCGAGGCCGACACCGCCGCCTACCGCGCCAAGCAGCACGGCCGCGGCCGCGCGGAGGTCTTCGACGAGGCGCTCCGCAGCGCTCTGGCCCTGCGCGCCGAGACCGAGGCGGCGATCACCGCCGCGCTCGGCAACGGCGAGATGCGGCTGCACTACCAGCCGGTCGTCGACGTCGCCGACCAGCGGCTGCACGGCTACGAGGCGCTCGTCCGCTGGCAGCGCGACGGGGTCTTCGTCCCGCCGGACGAGTTCATCCCGGTGGCCGAGATGTCGAGCCTGGTCTGCGACCTGGACCGGTGGGTGCTCGGCGAGGCCACCCGGCAGCTGGCCGCCTGGCGCGCCGAGGTCCCGCCGGTGCCGGGCGAGCCCGAGCCGACGATGGCGGTCAACGTCTCCGGCCGGCACCTGACCGACCCCCGCCTGGTCACCGCCGTCGCCGACGCGCTGGCCGCGTCGGGGCTGCCCCCGCACCTGCTCGTCCTGGAGGTCACCGAGACCGTCCTGGTCGACGACCCGGTCGCCATGACCCACCTGTCCCGGCTGCGGGACATGGGCGTGGCCATCGCCATCGACGACTTCGGGACCGGCTACACCTCGATCGGGCAGCTGCGGCACATGCCGGTGGACACGCTCAAGATCGACCGCAGCTTCGTGACCTCGCCCGACCCGGGTCAGCGGGAGCTCGTGGCCCTGATCATCCGCGCCGCGCACACCTTCGGCCTCAGCGTCGTCGCCGAGGGCGTGGAGGAGCCGCTGCAGCTGCAGCGGCTGCGGCAGCAGGCCTGCGACCACGCGCAGGGCTTCCTCCTGCACCGCCCGCTGCCGGCCGAGGCCGCCGGGGCGCTGCTCCGGCCGGTGCCGGACGGGGTGCCCGCGCCGCGGACCGACGGCGAGCCGGTCCCCGCGTCCTGACGCGGCGCGTCCCGGACGGGGAGGGCCCGGCGTCCGGGTCGCGCGGGTCGGCGCGTGTCCCGTTGACCGGGGGACGGCGGCCGGGGGAGCCTCCAGCGGCCATGCCGACTCCCGCCGCCGTCCGCGCCCTCGCCGGGTTGCTCGCCGCCGGCCTGCTGGCCGGCGGCTGCACCACCGTCGTCGCGGGGGCGGCTGCGCCCGCGGGGACGATGCCGACCGACGCCACGGACGCCGAGGTCGAGATCCACCTGGCCGAGGAGGGCGACCCCACCGACCGGGTCGCCCGCAACGCGCTGGCCGACGTCCTCGCCTACTGGGAGGAGACCTACCCGCAGGAGTTCAGCGGGACGTTCCGGCCGCTCAGCGGCGGCTTCTGGTCGATCGACCCGGACGAGACCGACCCCGCCGACCTGCCCGGGGGAGCGTGCTTCGCCGACGACGTCGACGAGCTCGCCGACAACGCCTACTACTGCGGCGAGGACGACGTCGTGGTCTACGACCGCGCGTGGATGGCCGGCCTGGTCAGGGACTACGGGCCGTTCATCGTCGCCGAGATCATGGCCCACGAGGTCGGCCACGCCGTCCAGGCGCGGGCCGGCCTCGACGACCCCTCGATCGTCTCCGAGACCCAGGCCGAGTGCTTCGCCGGCGCCTGGACGAAGTGGGTGGTCACCGGTCACTCCGAGCACGTCACGGTGCGGCCCAAGGAGCTCGACCCCTCCCTGCTCGGCTACCTGTACTTCGGCGACGCCGTCGGTTCCTCGCCCGACGCCGAGGACGCGCACGGCTCGCTGTTCGACCAGCTCTCGGCGTTCCAGGAGGGCTACGCCGACGGCCCGTCGGCCTGCACCGCGTTCGACGAGTCGCGGGTCTACACCGCGCAGGAGGCCGGCCGGGGTCCGGGCCGGGGCGGCGGGTCCTACCGCGCCGTCGTGGACGGTGCCGACGACGTGCTGGCCGGCTTCTGGGACCAGGCCCTCGCCCGCGGCTTCCCCGGTACCGCCCCGCTGGGCGGGTCGCTCAGCGCGCCCCACGTCCGCGCCGCCGACGGCTCCGGGATGGTGTGCAGCGGGGAGGGCGCCGAGCTGGACCTGCAGTACTGCCCGGAGGACGGCTCGGTGCGCTACGACGCCTCCGACCTGCTCGAGCCCGTGTACGACGACGTCGGCGACTTCGCGGTGACGACGCTGCTCGGCCTGCCCTACGCGATGGCCGTCCGGGAGCAGCGCGGGCTGTCGGTCGACGACCCCGAGGCGGTCACCAGCGCGGTCTGCGCCACCGGCTGGCTGGCCCGCGAGGCACACCTGGGCCGGCTGGACGGCGCACGGCTGGACATCTCCCCGGGCGACGTCGACGAGGCCGCCGTCGTGCTGCTGCAGTACGCCACCGAGCCCACCGTCGTCCCGGACTCGGGGCTGTCGGGCTTCGAGCTCGTCGACAGCTTCCGGCAGGGCTTCGTCGACGGCGGGGGCGCCTGCGGTCTCTAGGGCCGCTCAGGCGTCCGCGGGCTCGTCGAGGAACGCGTCCACGACCGGCGCCAGCTCCTCGGCCTCGGTGACCAGGGCCAGGTGCCCGCCGGGGTAGAGGTGCAGCCGGGCACGGGGGATGCCGCGGGCCAGGATGCGGGCGTTGACCGTCGGGATGACCGGGTCGTCGTCCCCGGAGAGCACCAGCGTCGGCTGCCGGATCAGCGACAGGAACGGCAGGCTGCTCCAGCCCGTGCTCGCGGCCAGCTGGTAGTAGTACCCGCGCCGCGGGCCCAGCCGGGTCTCCGCGTGCAGCGCCCGGGCCGCCCGCGCCGGGTCGGTGCGCACGCTGCCGCCGTAGATCGTGCCGGCGATGCGCGTCGCGTAGTCCGGGTCCCGGTGCCGCCGCGGGGTGAGCATGTGGGAGAGCACCCGCGGCGAGGCCGGCACCATCAGCGACCCGGTACCGGTGGCGGCGAGCACCAGCCGGCGGCACCGGCGGCGGTGCTGGACGGCGAAGTGCTGCGCCAGCCCGCCGCCCCAGGACAGCCCGAGGACGTCGACCGGCTCGTCGTGGCCCAGCCGGCGCAGCAGGGCGGACACCACCGGCGAGAGCGTCGCCAGCACGTACGGGACGACCGGCGGCGGCGAGCCGCCGACCCCCGGCACGTCGAAGCGGACGACGGTGCGGCGCGGGTCGACGGCGTCGACGAAGGGCTGCAGCACCTCGAGGCTGGCACCGATGCCGTTCATCAGCAGCAGCGGTGGACGCGACCCGTCCCCGCGCCGCTCGCTCACCCGCAGCGTGCGGCCTCCGACCGTCAGCGTCCGGACGGTCTCCCGGCCGGGGTGCGGCCGCTGCTCACTTGTCGAAGACATACGTGCCCGGTGCGTCGCCCAGGACCGGCAGCTCCGCGCTGCCCAGAGTCTGCGGTGCCGGCACCTCCTCGCCCGCGCGCTCGCCCAGCCACTCCATGAAGTCCGGCCACCAGGAGCCCTTCTCCTTGTGCGCCGACGCCAGCCACTTCTCGGGGTCCTCCGGCGTCTCGGGCGCGACGTGGAAGGTCGACTTCGGGTTGCCCGGCGGGTTGACCAGCGAGGCGATGTGGCCGTTGGTGGAGAGCACGAAGCGGGTGTCCCCGCCGAGCATCCGGGTGGTGCGGTAGCAGGCCTGCCACGGGCAGATGTGGTCGGCGATGCCCGCGGTGACGTAGGCGTCGACGTCGACGGCGGAGAGGTCCACCGGCGTCCCGAGCATCGTCGCCCCGCCCGGCTCGGTGAGGGAGTTGCCGATCGCCACCTCGATGAAGTCCCGGTGCAGGCCCGCGGTCATGCGGGTCGTGTCGGCGTTCCAGAAGAGGATGTCGAAGGCGGCCGGCGGCTTGCCCTGCAGGTAGTTGTTGACCCAGTAGTTCCAGACCAGGTCGTTGGGCCGCAGCCAGGCGAAGACCTCGGCGAGCATCGCGCCGTCGAGGTAGCCCTTCTTCCGGGACTTCTCCGTGGCCTCCTGCACCGCCTCGCGGTCCATGAGCGCCGACACCGTGCCGGCCCGCGCCCAGTCGAGCACCGTGACGGCGAAGCTCGCGGCGGCCACCTGGCCGAGCCCGCCGGTGCCGGCGAGGTGGGCCAGCACCATGGCGGTGATGATCCCGCCGGAGCAGAAGCCCTGAAGTGCCACCCGCTCGCTGCCGGTGATCCGCTCGGCGGCCTCCATCGCGTCGAGGACCGCCTGGCCGTAGGTGTCCAGGCCCCAGTCGGCGTGCCGCTCGTCGGGGTTGCGCCAGCTGATCATGAACACCTGCTGGCCGGCGGCCACGTAGTGCTCCACGATGCTGCGCCCGGGCGCGAGGTCGGTGATGTAGAACTTGTTGATCGTCGGCGGCACCACCACCAGCGGGACGCTGCGCACCGTCTCCGTCGTCGGCCGGTACTGGATCAGCTCGAACACGTCGGTGCGCAGGACGACGGCGCCCGGGGTGACCGCGAGGTCCTCGCCCACGGTGAAGGCGTCGGGCTCGACCATCGAGGGCACCCGCGGCGGGGACAGCACGTCCGACACCAGCCGGCGCAGACCCGAGACGGCGTTGCGGCCGCCGGTGTCGATGACCGCCTTGAGCGCCAGCGGGTTGAGGAACGGGACGTTGCTGGGCGCCAGCGCGTCGACGAGGTTGGTCAGCGCGAAGCGGATCCGCTCGTCGTCCTGCCAGTCGAGGTCGGCGTCGTCGACCAGGCCGACGGCGGCCCGGGCGGCGGCGATGTGCGCCTGCATCGTGCGCTTGAGCAGCGGGTTGCCGCTCCAGGCCGGGTCGGCGAAGCGCCGGTCCTTCGGCGACGGCGCGATGTCCGAGCGGCCGACGGCGATCCGCCCGACGTCCTCGGCCAGCTCCTTGAGCCGCCCCCCGACCGCGTCGGGGTGCCGGGCCAGGGAGGTGCCGAGCGCGGCGAGCGTGCGCACCGGCGGGACCATGCGGCGCAGCGGCCCGCGGGCGGCGTCGACGAGCACCATGTCCAGGCCCATGACGGCCTCGCCGGCCTGCTCCTCGGCGGTGCCGTCCCCGGCCGCGGCCGGGCGGGGGCGCGGACGCGCGGTGTCGTGCGCCGGTCGTTCTGCGGTGGTGGTCATGCCGGACTCCTGACAGCTGGTTCGGCCCCTGTGACCGGCTTCACTCAAGCACAGGTCCCCGTGTCCGGCAGGAGGAGGTGCCGCCTACGGGGACGTCGCCGGGGAAGTTGCGTCGTCCCGCCCGTCCCCGTCCCGGGGGTCGGCGGGTGGAGGGCCGCGCCGGTCGCGCAGGGCCAGCACCACGGCCGGCCAGCCCAGGGCGAGCCCGGCGCCCAGCAGCGCCCCCGCGACCGTGTCGGAGAGCCAGTGCGCGCGCAGGTAGACCCGGGACAGCGCCATGACGGTCGCGAAGACCACCGCCCACACCTCCCAGCGCCAGCGGGCCCGGCCCGGCGGGGCCAGCACCAGCACCAGCCCGACCGCGGTCACGGCGCCGGCGATGGCGTGGCCGGAGGGGAAGGAGGCCGCCGACGTCTCGATCAGGGCGCTGAGCGGACGCGGCCGGTCGTAGGCGGCCTTGACCGGCCCGATCGCGGCCTCGCTGGTGACCACCGCCAGGGTGAAGGCGGCCAGCCGCGACCAGTGCCGGCGCCAGGCCAGCAGGAGGACCGCCAGGACGCGCAGCGGCCAGTTGACCCACACGCCGCCCAGCCAGGACATCCCGACCGCGACCACGGTGGCCGGCCCGTTCTCCGCGCCGCCGGCCCAGCGCCACACCGCGTCGTCCACCACCTGCACCGCCGGGCGGGTGGCGGGCAGCGCCACCAGCACCCCGACGGCGACCGCACCGGCCAGCAGGACGCCGCTGACCCGCAGCCCCCGGCGGGTGTCGACCAGCATCAGCGCGGTCGCCCGACGACCAGCCGGACCAGCCCGCCCACCAGCAGCCCCAGTCCCACGCCGCCGACGACGTCCAGGGGCAGGTGCGCCGCGGTCCACACGCGGGCCAGGCACACGAGCGCCGCCAGCACGACCCCGGCGATCCGGCCCCGGCGCCCCAGCCACGGCCAGGCGACCGTCAGCAGGGTGACGACGACGGCGGCGTGCCCGGAGAGGAAGCCGCGGCCCTGGGCGGCGGCCCCGCGGACGACGACGTCGGCGAGCAGCCCGTCGGGCCGGCCACGCACCACGAGGTCCTTGACCACCTTGGCGGCGACGTAGGTGCCGGCGCCGGCCAGCAGCAGCCCCGCCGCCAGCCGCCAGCGACGGAACGCGGCGGCCACCAGCGCGCTGGCGGGGACGACCAGGACGTTCCCGAGCTGCATGGCCGGCCAGACGAGGAGGAACGGGACGACGTCGACGCCGTTGACCGCCCGGAAGACGGCCGCCTCGGCCCCGGGCACCGAGGTCCGCTCGACCGGCAGCGCGGCGAGCACCAGGACGAGCGCGCCCCCGGCCACCAGGACGGCGTCCCGGGCCTGCCGCGTGGCCCCGTGGGGCCGGGTGACCGCCGGCCCCCTCACGCCGTCTCCGGCACCAGGTCCGTCCGGGGTGCCGTGTTCGGCTCCCGCCGCCACGAGCGGTTGTGCCGCCAGAACAGGTACGTGCCGACGCCCAGCGGGATGGGCAGCACGTAGGTGAGCCCGCGGAAGACGAGGACCGCCGCCGCCACGAGCGGCCGGTCGCCGCCGGCCGCGGCCAGGCCGGTGATCAGGGCCAGCTCGATGACGCCCAGGCCGCCGGGGGTGAACGGGATGGCGGTGAGCAGCCGGGCGAAGGCGAAGACCGCCAGCGCCTCGAGCGCGCTGACCTGGCCGGAGGTCACGCCCACCGCGCGCAGCGCGATCAGCAGGACGAGGAACAGCGAGACCTGGCTGACCAGGGTCGCCAGCGTCAGCCAGTGCCACCGCGCGCGCAGCAGCAGCGCCGTCCGGTCGCGGAACTTCGTCGTCGCCTGGTCCCAGCCGTGCACGGGCGGCCGGCCGAACGGCCGCAGCACGGCCGAGGCCACGCGGCCCGCGCCCGTGCCGATCCGGGCTGCGCTCTCCCGGCTGCGCAGCAGCAGGCCCAGCAGGACCACGGCGGCGACCAGCCCGCCCACCCCGGCCAGCCCGGCCACCAGCCGGCCGGTGCTCGGCGTGGAGGACAGGGCCAGCAGCGACAGCGCGAGGACGGGGAGCGCCAGCTTGGCGAAGTTGTTCCAGAGCCCCGACAGCAGCAGGGAGACCGATGTCCGGGAGCGGGAGAAGCCCCACGAGGAGTTCATGCCGTAGGTCAGCCCGAGGGAGATCGCCGCACCGCCGAGGACGGTGTTGGACACCGCGGTGGTGGTCAGCGTCGAGACCGTCGCCTCCCGCAGCCGCAGCCCCGGCATGGTCACGACCATCACGAACTGGTAGGTGGCGAGGTTCCACACCGTGGCGGCGGCCAGCAGGCCCAGCTCCGCCCAGGACATGCCCCGCACCGCGGACCAGACGTCGGACAGGCTGGTGAACTGCGGCAGGAACCAGAAGAAGACGGCGGCCAGCAGTGCCAGGGAGAGCACCGGCGCCAGCAGCCGGCGCCAGAGGGGCTTGTTCCTCGGCGGGCGGGCGGGCGGTGCCTGGGGCGCGACGGCGGTCATGGCGGGTCCCCCTCGCCCTCGGTCCGGGCGGGTGGGTCGAGGAACAGCCGCCCGCCGCTCGCGTCGTGCACCTGGGTGGCCAGGTCTTCCCGGCTCACGACGCCGAGGCTCTGCGTGGCCAGTGCCAGCGGCTCCCCGCGGTTGTCCCCGGAGAGCGTGAAGACGACGGTCAGGCAGCCGCCGTCGAAGACGTAGTACCGGCGGCCGAGGTACTGCGGGCTCACCTGGGTCACCCGCTCGAACCGGCGCAGGTCGTCGAGCTCGCTCGGGATCTCGGTGGCGCCGCGGGTGTCGCACCCACCGGTCAGCCGCACCTCGATGGCGCGCATGCCGTCCCGGTCGGAGTCCAGCCAGAACCGGGCCGAGCCGGAGCGGGCGTCGAGGCCGGCGAAGGTCCAGCCGACCGGGACGTTCTCCACGCAGGGCAGCCAGGACGCCGTCGGTACCGACTGCGCCATGAGGACGACGCCATTCGCCGCGGTGGCGCCGTCCCCGGCCGCGCAGGCCGGCACCTCGGTGCTGACGCTCGTGCCCTCGCTCGTGCAGCCGGCCACCAGCAGGGCGGTCGCCAGGAGGGTGGGCACCACCGGCCGCGTCACAGCGGGGAGCCCAACAGGTTGATGACGACGCCCACGGTGACGAGGAGAGCGACGAGGGTGACGAGGCTGAGCCCGACCCGGCGCCAGGTCCAGCGCTGGATGCGCACCGGCGGCAGCCGGTAGGGCAGCAGGTCGAGGAAGGCCGCGTGCAGGTCCTTGCCCTGTGCCCTGAGCATGCGGCGCAGCTGGGAGGGCATCGTCAGGCCGCGGGTGGCGGCGAAGGCCTCGGCGATCTCCTCGTCGGAGAACTGCAGGCGCGCGCGGGCGTAGACCGTCGGCGCGTCGGTGCGCAGCGCGAGGACCAGCATCATGTTGGCCAGGTCCACGGCCTGCCGCCACGGACTGGGACGGATCTCGGCGAACGCGGAGTCGATGAGGAACAGCGTGCCGTCGCGCACCAGCAGGTTGGCCGGCTTGATGTCGCGGTGGGCCATCCCGATCTCCCACATGCGCCGCACCACGGCGAGGCCCTGGTCGATCACCGCCTCGTCGATGTCGGCCTCGCCGATCTCCCGGGCGCCCTGCATGAACTCGGTGACCAGCAGGTACTCGCGCTCCGGCGTGATCTCCACGATCCCGAGCGGGTGCGGCACCGGGAGCCCGGAGTCCGACAGCAGCCGCAGGACGTAGTCCTCGTACTGCACCAGCCGGCGGACGGAGTGGTAGGGCTTCTCGTCCTCGAGCCGGCCGTAGAGCAGCGTGCGGCCGAGCTTGAACCAGCGGTCGGAGCGCAGGTGCGTGGCGGCGTAGAGCTTGCCGAAGATGCAGCTCTCCTCGTCCCCCTCCGCCTTGACGGTGATCCTCAGCGGGGTCGAGCCGCCCGAGCCGGCCAGGCCGAACGGCGTCACCGCGGTGGCCACGACGCCGAGCTGGTCCTGCAGCGCCCGGGTGATCGCCTCGCCGCGCGCCCCGGTGACGTCGAGGTGGGCGGGGCTGCCCCGCCGGTAGCGGACCGGGTACACCTCGTTGGGCGTCAGCATCCGGAAGGCGGCCAGCGGCGCGGCGACCCCGAGGACGATCCCGGCGACGACGTCGGTGGGGTGGTCCTGGGCCAGGTACAGCCGGGACGCGGCGGTGACCAGCAGCAGAGCGCCGACCAGCCACTTCGCGGTGTTCCGGCGGCGGCCGGCGGGGACCAGCGAGTACAGGCTGCTGACCAGGAACGTGGCCAGCACGGTCATCGGCAGGGAGGGCATCGAGTAACCCAGCCAGGGGCCGAGCACCTCGACCTCGTAGGGCCGCGGCCGCTGCAGCGTGGCCGCGGCCGTCGCAGCGACGTTGACCACCAGGATCCCGACGACCACCCAGATGAGCAGGTGCCGCCACCGCCGGAAGACGGCGAGGACGGCGATGTTGAGCAGCCACAGCACGTGGATGGCCCGGCTGGTCCCGAGCACCCCGGCCACCTCGGCCACCTGCGTCAGGCCCGGCGAGCGGATCCCGGCGATCCCCTGGAGGACCCGCGTGTCCACCAGGTCGACGAACGCCACGCTGCGCGTCGCCACGACGACGAGCACGCTGACCAGGACGACGCCGCTGAGCGCCAGCCACCACTTCCCCGAGGCGTTGAGGTGGCGCGGCAGCGGCGGCGGCTCACCCGAGGGGCGGCGCCGGCGGCGGACGCGCTGGATCGGCGGGGGGTCCGGGCGCCGGGCCTGACCCCTCGCGAGTTGCTGCGCCGCCGTCGACGGTGCAGGCGTCGTCGGGGCCCGCGTCGTGGCCGCCATGCCGGCTCATGCTGCTCCGGCGGAGGCCGCGGGACCATCGACCTTGGTCCCTGTCGGGGCTAGCGTCTGCCGTGCTCCCGCACGTCACCTGCGGGGGCGCCGCCTCCTCCTGCGAGGGCCCGCGATGCGTCGTCGACCGGTTGCCGCCCTGCTACTCCTGGCCGCCCTGCTCTGCGGGTGCGGCAGCCCCGCCGCGGACGCCGGCCCGCCGCGCGAGGGCGTCGTCCGGATCGCCTCCTACGACTTCGCCGAGAACCAGACGCTCGCCGAGGTCTACGCCGAGGGGCTGCGCCGGGCCGGGTTCGAGGTCGCGGTGCAGCACGGCATCGGCACCCGCGAGGTGGTGTTCCCGGCGCTCGAGCAGGGCGTCGTCGACGTCGTCGTCGACTACCTGGGCACCGCCTCGGAGTTCCTGCAGCCAGGAGCCGGGTCGACGTCCCACGACCCGGCCGTCCTGCGGGACGGGCTCGCGGCCGCCCTCGCGCCGCGGGGGCTCACCGTCCTGGCCGCCGCCGAGGCCGAGGACCAGAACGGGTTCGTCGTGCTCACCGACCTCGCCGTGCGGCACGGCATGACGACCCTCAGCCAGCTCGCCGAGCTCGCGCCGCAGCTCGTGTTCGGCGGCCCGCCCGAGTGCACCGAGCGGCGGTTCTGCCTGCCCGGGCTGCGCGAGGTGTACGGCGTGCAGTTCGCCGAGGTCCGCAGCATGCCGTCCCGGTCGGCGACCGTGGAGGCGCTGCTCACCGGGCAGGTCGACGTCGGCATGCTGGAGACGACCGACGCCCGGTTGACCGACGCCTCGCTGTACCTGCTGCGCGACGACCGGTCGCTGCAGCCGCGGGAGAACGTGGTGCCGCTGGTGCGGACCGCGGTGGCCACCGACGGCGGTCAGCGGCTGCGCACCGCGCTGGACGCGGTCAGCGCCCAGCTGACGACGATCGACCTGATCGGGCTCAACCGCTCCGTCGCGGTGGACGGACGCACGCCGGAGGAGGCCGCCGCACGGTGGTGGGACGGCCGGTGAGGGACCTCCTGCTCCCCACCGCTCGCAGGCTCGCGGCGGGGCCCTGCAGGAGGGCCGTTCAGACGATGGCGCTGGTGCCGGTGATCGCGCGGCCGACGATGAGGCTGTTGACCTCGCGGGTCCCCTCGTAGGAGTAGATGGCCTCGGCGTCGGCCACGAACCGTCCCACGTGGTTCTCCAGCAGGATCCCGTTGCCGCCCATCAGCTCGCGGGCCCAGCCGACGGTCTCGCGCATGCGCATCGTCGAGTAGCCCTTGGCCATCGAGGCGTGCTCGTCGCGCAGCATGCCGCAGTCCTGCAGCTGGGAGGCGCGGGCGCACAGGGCGGCCGACGCGGTGATGTTGCCGAGCATCCGGAACAGCAGGTCCTGCACCAGCTGGAAGGAGGCGATGGGCCGGCCGAACTGCTCGCGCTGCGTGGCGTAGCGCAGCGCGTGCTCGTACGCGCCGCGCGAGCACCCGACCGCCGACCACGCGACGCTCACCCGCGTCGCCCGCAGGACGTTGGCGGTGTCGCGGAAGCTGTTGGCGTTCTGCAGCCGGTTCTCCTCCGGCACGCGGACGCCGTCGAGGGTGATCTGCGCGTTCTGCACCGCACGCAGCGCGATCTTGTCCTCGAGGTCGACGGCGCTGAAGCCGGGTGTCGGCGTCTCGACGACGAACCCGAGCACCCGGTCGGTCTCTACGTCGCGCGCCCAGATGACCACCAGGTCGGCGAAGCTGCCGTTGCCGATCCACTTCTTCTGGCCGTCGAGGACCCACTCGTCGCCGTCGCGGCGGGCCGTCGTCTGCAGCCCCCGGGCGACGTCGGAGCCGTGCTCGGGCTCGGTCAGCCCGAACGCGCCGATGAGCTCCATCCGGCTCATCGCCGGCAGCCAGCGCTCCTTCTGCTCCTCGGAGGCGCACAGGTGCATCGTGCCCATGGCCAGGCCGCCGTGGACGCCCATGAAGGTGGCCACCGACGGGTCGCCGCGGCCGAGCTCCATCGAGACCATGCCGTCGAACAGGGACGAGCGGCCGGGGGAGCCGTGCCCGGAATACTGCGCGCCGGCGATGCCCAGCTCGGCCAGGCCGGGGATGAGCTGGCGGGGGAACTGCGCCCGCGTCCACCACTCGTTGATGATCGGCTCGACCTGCTCGTCCATGAACGTGCGGACGCGGTGCAGGGTGGCGCGGTCCTGCTCGTCCAGGAGGGCCTCGAACTCGTAGAAGTCCGACGTGACGGTGGGCCGGTCGGCCATGGGAGTGCCTCCTCAGGGGGCGGGACCCCGCTGTCCCGTGTGCCCGCCCTACCCCGCGCCCCGCCGCACAACCCGGGACCCGGTACGGCGACGTCGGCATGGCGCTGTCGGGATGCGGGCAGGGACGGACGGTCCCGACCGCACACGTCCCGAGGAGGGCCCCGTGCCCCGATCCATCGCCGACCAGACCGAGGACGAGCTCGGCGGGCCCGGCAGCGTGCTGGTGCGCCAGCGCGCGGACCACGTCGAGCTCGACCGGCTGCTGCACGAGCTCGACGGCACCACCGGCCGCGCGCAGGAGGAGGTGCTCACCCGGATCGACCGGCTGGTGTTCAGCCACGCCTTCGCCGAGGAGACCGTCATCTGGCCGGTCGTCCGCCGGGTGCTGCCTGACGGCGACGAGCTGACCCGCCAGATCGAGGTCGAGCACCAGGAGGTCAACGAGCTGGTGGCCGCGCTGGAGGAGGGCGGGTCCGACCACCCGGAGCGGCCGGCCCGGCTGGCCCGGCTGGTCGAGGTGCTGCGCGAGGACGTCCGCGACGAGGAGGACGTGATGTTCCCTCGGCTCCAGGAACGTCTCGACCCCGCCGAGCTGCGGCGGCTCGGCCGCCGGTGGGAGCTGATGCGCCGCATCTCGCCCACCCGCCCGCACCCGACGGTGTCCCGCCGTCCGCCGGGCAACGCGCTGTCGGGGCTGCCGCTGTCGCTGCTGGACCGCAGCCGCGACGCCGTCGACTCCCTCGTCCGCCGGGCTCCCGCACCGCTGGCCCCGGTCGGGCAGGCGGTGAGCCGCGGGCTGGCCGCGGTCGCCGGCCTGGTGGAGCGGACGCCGCCCGCCCGCCGCGGCGACGGCCCGCCCACCGCGCACTGACCACGCGACAGAGGCCCCCTCCCGATCCCGGGAGGGGGCCTCTGTCGTCGTGCGCGGGACTCAGTTGGTGTTGCGGTCCTTCGGCTCGGCGCGGGCGTCGAGCTGGATCTCCTTCTCGGCCGCCGGGACGCCCTCCTTCATCTCCTTGGTCCGCTCCATCTCGGCGTCGAACTCGATGCCGAACAGCAGCGCCAGGTTGATGAGCCAGAACCAGATGAGGAAGACGACGACGCCGGCCAGCGCGCCGTAGGTCTTGTTGTAGCTGCCGAAGTTGCCCACGTAGAAGGCGAACGCGGCGGAGGCGACGACGGCCACGAGGATCGCGACGCCCGCACCCGGGCTGACCCACTTGAAGCCACGCAGCTTCACGTTCGGCGTCGAGTAGTAGAGGACGGCGATCATCAGCGCGAGGATCACGAGGATGACCGGCCACTTGGCCACGTTCCACACGGTCAGGACGGTGTCGCCCAGGCCGATGGCCGAGCCGATGGCCTCGACGACCGGGCCGCTGAGCACCAGCATCAGCACGATGACGGCGGCGAACAGGATGCCGATCAGGGTGACCAGCAGTTGCAGCGGCTTGAGCTTCCAGATCTTGCGGCCCTCGGGCGTCTCGTAGACGACGTTGGCCGCGCGGGTGAAGGCGCCGACGTAGCCCGAGGCCGACCAGATGGCACCGGCCAGACCGATGACGAGGCCGATCCCCGCGGTGCTGGTGTTGCCGGCGATCTGCTGGATCACCGGCTGCAGCGTGTCCGCCGCCTGCCCCGGCACGACGGTCGTCAGCGCGTCGGTCAGCTGCTGGGGAGTGGTCAGCAGGCCGACGATCGACACCAGCGCGATGAGCGCCGGGAACAGCGCCAGGACCCCGTAGTAGGTCAGCGCGGCGGCCCAGTCGGTGAGGTTGTCCTCGCTGAACTCCTTGAGCGTCCGCTTGATCGTGCCCATGGTCGTGGGCGTGCGGTCGTGGCCCTGGGGGGCGTTGTCGAAGCGCGTCGAGTTGACGAGATCGTCGTTCGGAGCCGGGTCGCCGGCTTTGTTGCCGGCGAACCTGGTCTTCGCTTCCGTGCTGCGGGCACGGGAGCCGGTGGTTCGGGCCATGGAGTCCTCCGGGGCTGGGGCACAGTCGCCTCGGTGGATGCCCCGGACGGGACCGTTCCATGCGCCTCGGTGATCATCCGGGCGCGTCGGGTCAGCGGATCCCCGAGACGGGTGACCACTCGCCGGCACAGGCGGTCGCCCGCTCGACGGCGTGCAGGTCGGCGGGGTCGGCCGGCCCGCTGCGCCGGGCCTGCACCATCCCGGCCAGGCTCACCAGCGCGACGGCGGCCGCGGCACCGGCACCGAGCAGGGCCACCAGGGTGAACCCCGAGGCCCGCGGCAGGCCGGTGGCGGGGTCGGTGGCGGCGCCGAGCAGGGCGACGGTCAGCGTGCTGCCCACCGCCTGGCCCACCGCCCGGGCGATCGAGTTGACCGCGTTGGCCACGCCGGTCTCGGTCCGCCGCACCGCCCGGACCACCAGCGTGGGCAGCGCGGCGTAGGCGACGGTCACCCACGCCTGCGACAGCAGCCCCGCCGCGATCACCACCCACGGCTCGGACCGGCCCAGGGCGAAGACGACGAAGCCGGCCACGCCGCTGACCGCTCCGGTGAGCAGCGTGGGCAGCGCGCCGATCCGGTCGACGACCTTCCCGGCCAGGGGCGCGAGCAGGATGCCGAGCACGCCGCCGGGCAGGAGGTAGACGACGGCGGCCTCGAGGACCGGCGCGCCGAACCCGTAGCCGGCCACGCCGGGCGGCGTCTGCACGTACTGCATGACGGCGAGGAAGGAGACGAACAGGCCGACGCCGGTCATGAGGCCGGCGACGTTGGGCACCAGCATCCGCGGGTCGGTCAGCAGCGCGGGACGCACCAGCGGCTGGGCGCGGCGGCGCTGCAGCAGGACCCAGGCGGCCAGGACGGCCAGCGCCCCGGCCGCGCAGCCGAGCGTCAGCGGGGAGGTCCAGCCCCACGTGTTGCCCTGCGACACGGGCAGGAGCAGCAGCACCAGGCCGATCCCGAGGACGACGGCCCCGAGCCAGTCGACCCGGCCGGTGGCCGTGGGCGCGCGGCGTGGCAGCAGGACCGCCGCGAGGAGCAGCGAGACCAGGGTGACGCCCAGCCCGATCCAGAACGGCCGGTGGTAGTCGCCGCCGTCGCCGGTGAGCAGGCCCGCGGCGACCAGGCCGATGACGCCGCCGACGCCCAGGGTGCTGCTGACGATCGACATCGCGACGCTCAGCCGCTCCGGCGGGAGCTCGCGGCGCAGGACGCTGATCGACAGCGGGAACAGCCCGTAGGACGCGCCCTGCAGCACCCGGGCGACCAGCAGCAGCGGCAGCGAACGGGTGACGATGGCCAGCAGCGTGCCGATCGCGACGGCGACCAGGATGCCCAGGATCACCGGCCGCTCGCCGCGGGTGTCCCCGAGCCGGCCGAGCACCGGGGTGAGGACGGCGGCGGCGAGCAGGTTGGCGGTCAGCACCCAGCTCGCTGCGGCGGGCGAGACGCCGAGCTGCTCGCCGATGGGGCCGAGCACCGGGACCACGAGGCTCTGCAGCAGCGACAGCGTCGTGACGCCCAGTGACAGGGTCAGGACCAAGAGCGCCGGACGCGTCGGAGCGGTGGAGGAGCCGGTGCGGGAGGTCGAGACCTGGGCACCGGGGGACACCCTCCGATGACACCATGCGGCGGCCCCCGACGACGCGGCGGCCGTTGCAGGACACAACGGTGAGTCCAGTCACAGTCCGTCAGGTGAACAATGCGTAACGACGGTTGAGAGGCCGCTTTCTGGGGGACACAGGCTCCAGACGACGAGCCGCCGGGCCTGCTGCCGGGCGGCGGACGAGACGAGCAAGGGGACGTTCGAGATGTTGCTGTGGCCTGCAGTCACCCTGGTCGGGTTCCTGGTACTGACCGCTCTGGTGATCGCGATGGGCACCTCGACGACGGCACGGTACGAGCGCGAGCGGGCGGCGGCCGGCGCCGTGGCCCGCCGCGAGACTGCTCCCGCCGGCGTCGCCGTCGAGCCCGTGGGGATGGCTCAGGCGGCGGCCTGACCGGCCCGCCCGGACGCCCGTAGACGGCACGCGCCCCGCCGCTCCCTCCCGGAGCCGCGGGGCGCGCGTGCGTCCGCAGGCCCTCCGGGGCCTACAGATGGGCCTCGGGGGTGTCGAGCACCGTCCGGTCGAGGGACTCCAGCAGGTCCAGCCAGGTGTGCACCTTGGGCAGCTCCCACCGCTGGAAGAACCGCGCCGCCGCGCGCTTGCCCTCGTGGAAGTCGCTGGTCTCGTCCCGGGTGGCCAGCGCCTGCTCCAGCCACAGCCAGCCGACGACGGTGTGGCCGGCCGCGTCGAGGTAGGCCGTCGCGTTGGCCAGGGCCAGCGCCGGGTCGCCGGCGCCCCAGAGCGTGCCGGTCACCGAGACCAGCCGGGCCACGGCGGCGTCGACGTCGGCGGCGAGGTCGGCGAAGGGTGTCCCGGCGGCGCGGGCCGTCGTCGCCGCGATGGTCTCGGCCAACAGCCGCAGCCCGGCGCCGCCGTGCATCGTCACCTTGCGGCCCAGCAGGTCCAGGGCCTGGATGCCGTTGGTGCCCTCGTGGATCGGGTTGAGCCGGTTGTCCCGGTAGAACTGCTCGACCGGGTAGTCGCGCGTGTAGCCGTAGCCGCCGTGGACCTGGATGGCGAGGTCGTCGGCGACCGGGCCCCACTGCGAGGGCCACGCCTTGGCGATCGGCGTCAGCGTGTCCAGCAGGAGGTGGGCGCGGCTGCGGTCCTCCTCGGTCTCGCCGGTCCGCTCCTCGTCGACCAGTCGGGCGCAGTACAGGCCCAGCGCCAGCCCGCCCTGCGCGTAGCTCTTGGCGGCCAGCAGCATGCGGCGCACGTCGGGGTGGTCGACCAGCCGCACCATCGGCGAGGCCGGGTCCTTGCTGCTCGCCGGGCGGCCCTGGGTGCGGGTGCGGGCGTACTCGAGCGCGTGCAGGTAACCGGTGTAGCCCAGGACGGTCGCACCCATCCCGACGCCGATCCGGGCCTCGTTCATCATGTGGAACATGTAGGAGAGCCCCTTGTGCGGCTCCCCGACCAGGTACCCGACCGCGCCGGGCCGGCCGCCCGGCCGGTGCACGCCCTCGCCGAAGTTGAGCAGCGTGTTCGTCGTCCCGCGGTAGCCCATCTTGTGGTTGAGCCCGGCCAGGACGACGTCGTTGCGCTCGCCGAGCGAGCCGTCCTCCTGCACCAGGACCTTGGGCACCACGAACAGCGAGATGCCCTTCACCCCGGCCGGGCCGCCGGGGATCTTGGCCAGGACCAGGTGGACGATGTTCTCGGTGAGCTCGTGGTCGCCGGCCGAGATCCACATCTTGTTGCCGGTGAGCCGGTAGGAACCGTCGTCCTGCGGCTCGGCGCGCGTGCTGATGTCGGCCAGCGAGGACCCGGCCTGCGGCTCCGACAGCGCCATCGTGCCGAACCAACGGCCCTCGAGCATCGGCCGGACGTAGGTGTCCTTCTGCTCCTGCGAGCCGTGCGCGAGCAGCAGCCGGGCGTTGCCCATGGTCAGGAACGGGTAGCTCGACGTCCCGACGTTGGCCGCCTTGAACCAGGCGAACGCCGCCTGACCGACGGTCTGCGGCAGCTGCATGCCGCCGTACTCCTCGTCGAAGGTCCCGGACATGATCCCGGACTCGCGGAACACCGCCAGCGCCCTCGCGACCTCGGGGATCATCTCGACCCTGCCGTCGACGAACCGCGGCTCGTTCTCGTCGGCCGTGCGGTTGTGCGGCGCGAAGTGCTCCGTGGCGATCTGCTGGGCCAGCTCCATGACCGCGTCGAAGGTCTCGCGCGAGTGCTCGGCGTAGCGCGGGCGCTTGGTGAGCGTCTCGACCTCCAGCCACTCGTGCAGCAGGAAGTCCAGGTCGCGCGGCGACAGGATCAGGTTGGGGGACAACGGGGCCTCCACGGACGACGGCGGCGGGAGAGCGGGCGCGCTGCCCGACCGGTCCACGATAGGCCGGGCCGGCGGGCGGGTAGCAGTTCCCTCATGGACCTGAACCAGCTCATCGGCCGGGCGAGCGGTCTGGCAGGCGGCGCGGGCGCCGCGCTGCTCAAGCAGTTGCAGCACGTCCGCGTGCCCGGTGCGGGGCAGGCCTCGGCCACCGACGACCCGGAGGTCGCCGCCCGCCGGTGGCGCGCGGTGACGGTGCTCCGGGAGCCGGCCGACGTCGACGGCGCGGGCCTGCCCGCGCCGCTGGCCGCGCTCGGCGACCGGATCGAGGTGCGCACGACCCCGGCACCCGGCGACCGCGGCACCGAGCTCGCGGCGCGCTACCGCGGGACGCCCGGCGAGGACGAGATCGGCGACCTGCGCGCCGCGCTCCGCGAGGCCAAGGCGCTGCTGGAGGTCGGCGAGGTGCTGCGGGTGGACCCGCAGCCGCACGGGACACGCGCCGCCACCCCGCATGGTGCCGCACTGGAGGGGGCCGCGAAGGCGGCGCCGAGGGAGGGTGTGCTGTGAGCGGCTCCATGACCGTGCCGGCTCCGCCGGCCGCGAGCGAGGGGAGGACATCGTGAGGGCCGTGACCTGGACCGGCGTCAACGAGGTGTCGGTGGAGACCGTCCCCGACCCCACCATCCTCAACGCCCGCGACGTGATCCTGAGGGTGCGGCGCACGACGACCTGCGGCTCGGACCTGCACCTGCTCGGCGGCTACATCCCGGCGATGCGCACCGGCGACGTGCTCGGCCACGAGTTCATGGGTGAGGTCGTCGAGGTCGGCCCGGGCGTGCGGGACCGGCGCGTCGGCGACCGCGTCGTCGTCAACTCCTTCATCGCCTGCGGCGCCTGCTGGTACTGCCGGCAGGAGCTGTACTCGCTCTGCGACAACGGCAACCCCAACCCGGGCATCACCGAGGGGCTGTGGGGCCAGAGCCCGGGCGGCTGCTTCGGCTACTCGCACGCGATGGGCGGCTTCGCCGGGTCGCACGCGGAGTACGTCCGGGTGCCCTACGCCGACGTCGGCAGCTTCCTCGTGCCCGAGGAGGTCAGCGACGACCGGGCGCTGTTCGCCTCCGACGCCGTCTCCACCGGTTGGATGGGCGCGGACCTGGCCGGCACGAAGCCCGGGGACACGGTGGCCGTGTGGGGCGCCGGGGGGGTCGGGCAGATGGCCGCGCGGGCGGCGATGCTGCTGGGCGCCGAGCAGGTGTACGTCGTCGACCGGCTGCCCGAGCGGCTCGAGCAGGTGCGGCGGCACGTCGGCGCGGAGGTCATCGACTACTCGACCACCGACGTCATGGCCGAGCTGCGCGAGCGCACCGGCGGCCGCGGGCCGGACGTCTGCATCGAGGCGGTCGGCATGGAGGCGCACAGCACCGGCGTCCAGGGCGTGTACGACCAGGTCAAGCAGCAGCTGCGGCTGCAGACCGACCGGCCCTCCGCCGTCCGCGAGGCGATCATGGCCTGCCGCAAGGGTGGCAGCGTCTTCGTCCTCGGCGTCTTCGCCGGGCCGGTGGACAAGTTCCCGCTGGGTGCGGCCATGAACAAGGGGCTGACGCTGCGCGGGGCGCAGGTGCACGGGCAGCGCTACATGCCGCGGATCCTCGAGCACATGGCCCGCGGGGAACTCACCACCGAGCACCTGGCCACGCACGTGATGCCGCTGGAGGACGCGGCGCGCGGCTACCGGATGTTCAAGGACAAGGAGGACGGCTGCGTCCGCGCCGTCTTCCTGCCCCACGGCTGACGGACGGGGCCGCCCGGCTGACAGCTGGAGACGACGGAGGCCCCTCCCCGCGGTGCGGGGAGGGGCATCTCGACGTGCGGGACGTCAGCCGCGGGACCGGCCGGCGGGCTCGGCGTCGCCGGGGCGCCCGGTCGGGGGAGCGGTCGACGTCGGCGCCGCGGCACCGGCCGCCTGGGTGGCCTGCTCGGCGGCGTCGTCCGCGGTGGGCTCGCCGGCGGTCTGCCGGGCGGCCGCCTGACGCGCCTGGATGCCCGACTGGGTGCTCAGTGCCAGCTGCGGCAGGAACAGGAACACGAGGAACCCGAGCGCCGCGGCGCACGCCGCGATGAGGAACACCAGGTCGATCGCGTTCGAGAACCCGGTCTTGAAGGGCAGCGCCAGGAACGAGGGCAGGTCCTGGATGAACGAGGTGTCGGACAGGTCGCTGCCGGCCTGCAGCTGACCGCTCTGCAGCGCCTCGGCCACCCGCGGGTCGCCCGCCGCCGCGGAGGCCAGCGACTGCTCGATCTCCACCGGCAGCCGGGTGAAGAGCACGGAGAGGAACGCGGCGGTGCCGACCGTGGCGCCCATCTGCCGGAAGAAGGTCACCGACGAGGTCGCCACGCCCATCTCGCCGGGCGGGACGGCGTTCTGCACCGCCAGCACCGCCGGCTGGAAGTTGAAACCGAGCCCCACGCCGAGCAGCACCATGAACGGCACCAGTGCCCAGATCGAGGTCTCGGCGCCGACGACGAAGGACAGCGACACCAGGGCCGCGGTCATCAGCACGGTGCCGGCCAGCGGGAAGACCCGGTAGCGGCCGGTCCTGGAGATGGCGATGCCCGAGCTCATCGCGCCGATCATGATGCCGAGGACCAGCGGGATCATCTGCAGGCCGGCGACGGTCGCGCTGGAGCCGTGCACGATCTGCAGGTACTGGGGGAGCAGCAGCAGGCCGCCGAACATGGCCGCGCCCACCACCACGCTGCCCGTGGTGGCGATGCTGAAGCTGCGGTTGCCGAACAGCCGCAGCGGCAGCAGCGCCTCGTCGCCGTAGGCCCGCTCGGCCAGCAGGAGGAGCGCCAGACCGACGATGCCGATGGCGTAGCAGACCAGGGCGCGGGTCGACGTCCAGCCCCAGATGCGGCCCTGCTCGGCGATGACCAGCAGTGGCACGATGAAGGTGATCAGGGCCAGGGCGCCGGGCCAGTCGATGCGGTGGTCCTGGCGCTGGTGCGGCAGGTGCAGCACCCGGAACACGGCGGCGAACGCCATCAGACCCAGCGGCACGTTGACGAAGAAGATCCAGCGCCAGCCGTCGAGGCCGAGCAGGGAGCCCTGACCGGCGAAGAACCCGCCGATCACCGGGCCCAGCACGCTGGAAGCGCCGAAGACGGCCATGAAGTAGCCCTGGTAGCGGGAGCGCTCCCGCGGCGGCACGATGTCGCCGATGATCGCCAGCGCCAGCGACATCAGGCCACCGGCGCCGATGCCCTGGACCGCGCGGAAGGCGGCCAGCTCGTACATCGACGTCGCCATGCCGCACAGCACCGAGCCGACGACGAAGACTGCGATGGCGAACAGGTAGAAGGGCCGCCGGCCGTAGATGTCGGAGAGCTTGCCGTAGAGCGGCGTGGAGATCGTCGACGTGATGAGGAACGCCGTGGTCGCCCAGGCCTGCAGGTCGTAGCCCTGCAGGTCGTCGGCGATGGTGCGGATCGCGGTCGCGAC
>NZ_FPBA01000026.1 GCF_900116515.1 Geodermatophilus amargosae | reverse complement strand
CACTGAGCCATTCCCAGTAACGGTCTCCACGGCGTGTTGATCATGTCGTGCGGTCGTGCATGTGGTGGAGCAGGACCAGAGCGGCGGCGGTGATGGCGCCGATGCGCCAGGGGCAGAGACTGACCCGGCGCAGCGCCTTGAAGCTGGTCTTGAGCAGGGAGTTGCCGCGTTCGGCGGGAGCCCGGACCGCGGCGTGCAGCAGGTTGACGCAGCGCTCGTCCGCAGTCAGCCGGCGCTCGGCGGAGTGCTTGATCGGGGTGGTCAGCGCCTCCCGCTCGCCTTCGTAGCCCAGGTCGGCCAGGGCGGCGTGCTCGGCGTCGGTCCACTCGGCCAGCAGCGGTAACGCCTCGGGATGGGTGCGTAGCGCGGTGGTGTCGTGCTCGCGGCCGGGCCGCACCGGCGAGGTCCAGATCGGCCAGCCGTCGGGCGCGGCGATGACCTGCACGTTGCCGCCGTGGGCGGCGTGCTTGCCCGACCACCACAGATCCACCTGGCGGCCGGATCGGTCGGTCCGGGCGGTCGGGCCGGGAACGTGGCAACGGTCGGTGCGGATAAGCGTGCCGTCCACGGTGACATGCGCATACCCGGCGGCGCGGGCGGCCAGCAGCGCTCCGCGCAGCCCGGGTGCGCGCTCGGCGAGCACGTCGATGCCTTCGTGCAGGTAGCGGTAGGCCGTCGAGCGGCCGATGGCGTTGTCGGCGGCCAGCTGCGCCAGCCGGGTGCCGTCGAGCAACCAGCGCAGCACCAGCACCGCCTGCCGGTAGCAGCCCAGCGCTCGGCGCTTGGGCCGGGTGCGACGTCGGCGCCGGTCGGCGGCCAGCAGCGCCGACACGAACTGCACGGTGTCCTCATCGACCGGGAGCACGGCGGTGTAGATGACAGGATCAGACACAGCAGGACCTCGGGTGAGGAAGACGATCTGTGAGAGGACGTCCCTCCTACCGAGGTCCTGCGTCGTCTCCGGTCATCTGGCCGCCGTCGGCGTGTCGCTTCTGACCTGCGGATCACCCGCTACCGGGAAAGGCTCACTGTCGCTCAGGTCATCCTCGCACCCCTGCGAGTACACCTTTCGCAGCTCGGCCACGTAGTTCGTCTCGTGGGTACCGAGTTCTTCCGGTGGCTCATCGATCGTCGACCGGCTCAGCGCTGGTGTGCCGAAGCGTCCGAGGTGGAACTTCGTCCTAGCATGCGTTTCCAGGGCCTCATGCAGCTCCACCGACCTGAACATCGAAAAATCGGTGGCCTTAGCTCGGTCCCGAACTCGGCCTAGAACGTCGTCTTCGACGTCCTTCATCGGCGATCCGCCGGAGTCCAGGGCAGCGAGGAAGGCGTCGCGCAACTTTGCGGGGGCGCTCAGAAGTCGATTGAGTGTTCCTCCACAGCCCTTCGGAGCCAAAAACAGGTAAGCGTCAGGTAGGACGTAGTCCCCGGCATCAACATGGAGGAAGACCTTCAGCATCTCAGTCCAAGCATCTGCCGGCCGTAACTCGCGGGCGTAGTGCTTGCCTTGAAAGCAGTCCCAAGGACCCTCAAGCCCAAGCTCGGACTTGAACGCGGCGACATCGATGCCCTGGTCGCCGGGGCCACCGAGCCGCTTGACTTGGAAGTAGTCCTCGTCTAGGCCTTGGACCCATTCCTTGATGAACTCCTCCCACTCGTCGCTTGGGTAGAAGTAGATGCGTTGGGCAGGCGGGACCGGTGGCCCCGCAAGAGTGAGCGGCGGCCCGGCTACGGGTTCGGGCAGGTCAGAGAGGATCACCCTGCGGTCGAGGCCATCACTCAGGGCACCCTTTCGTGCGTCAACCATCACTGGTGCAGCACTCTAGGACAGGCCAACGACTCCCTCGGGACGTCAGGCCCGGTTCGGCCTGTCAACGGCAGATGACTGCTCACGTCATGCGCGCGGCGATGTGTCTCCGGCGTAACCCACTCATGACCCACGGAGCGGAAAACACGGGTCATGAAGGGGCTTGACCGAGCCGTCCGGAGGACCTCAGAGCTTCTTCGAATGCCTAACAGGCCGCCCGACCTGCGGTTATGCGTGGAGCGGGTAACCGGGATCAAACCTGCATGGCCAGCTTTGAAGGCTGGGGCACGGGCGCCGTGCGGTCGCGGATTGGTGACGGGCGTCGACCTCGTCGGTGTCTCTAGCCGCCGTCGTCTCCCTCGGCAGGCCATGTGGCGTCTTGGACCTGCTGATCCTCTTCCAGGTTGCGCGACTATCGACTAGGGACTGCCGGGGTGGCTGGACTGGTCGGGTCGTTCCTCAATCGTTCCTCAGCAGGGTCGATCGCGGGCCACCGCGACCAGCAGCTGCCAACGGTGAACCTGCAGGTCAACCGGGATACTCGGCGTCAGCCAACGGTGATCCACATCCCCGGATCCGTCCCCGGCGTACAGGCCGACTCGTCCGTCGCCCCGACCTGGCATGCGGTTCCCGGTCCGCGGGCAGGGCGCTGATTGCTCCCGCGGCGAGGCCCGTGGTGGGATCGCGCCGACGCGACTCCGGGGTCGCGCGAGGCCCCCAGGGAGTCCCCATGGCCGAGGTGCACGGCACCTGCGACGACCGGTTCAGCGGGGTGCGCGACGCGCTCGCCGCGCAGCTGGACGGCGACGAGCTCGGTGCCTCCATCGCCGTCGACGTCGACGGTGAGACCGTCGTCGACATCTGGGGAGGCTGGCGCGACGAGGGGCGGACCACGCCCTGGACGCAGGACACCATCGTCAACGTCTGGTCGACGACCAAGACGGTCACCACCCTCGCCGTGCTGACGCTGGTCGAGAAGGGCCGGCTCGACGTGCACGCCCCCGTCGCGGAGTACTGGCCGGAGTTCGCGGCCAACGGCAAGGCCGACATCCGCGTAAAGCACCTGATGTCGCACACCTCCGGTGTGGCCGGCTGGGACCCGCCGTTCACCGTGCAGGACATGTACGACTGGGACAGCTCGGTCGCGCGCCTCGCCGCGCAGGCGCCGTGGTGGGAGCCCGGTACCGCGTCGGGCTACCACGCGCAGAACCAGGGCCACCTGCTCGGGGAGGTGCTGCGCCGCGTCGACGGCCGGTCGCTGAAGCAGTACGTGGCCGAAGAGCTCGCGGGCCCGACGGGTGCGGACTTCCAGATCGGCGCGAGGCCGGAGGACGAGGGCCGCATCGCGCCGGTCGTCCCCCCGCCGCCGCTGCCGTTCGACCTGGCGGCGCTCGACCCGGCCAGCCCGATGGTCCGCTGCTTCACCGGCCCGGTGGCCGACGCGAGCACGGCCAACACGCCCGCGTGGCGGGCCGCGGACATGGGTGCACTCAACGGGCACAGCAACGCCCGCGGCGTCCTCGACGTGATGAGGGTCGTGTCGCTGGGCGGCGAGGCCGGCGGCGTCCGGCTTCTGTCGGACAAGACGCTCGACCAGGTCTTCGACGTCCAGTCCGACGGTGTCGACCTCGTCCTCGGCGTGCCGTTCCGCATGGGCATCGGCTTCGGGCTCTCGCCGTCCGCGGCCGTGCCCTACCTGCCCGACGGACGGGTCGCCTTCTGGGGCGGCTGGGGTGGCTCCATGATCGTGATGGACCTCGACCGCCGGGTGACGACGAGCTACATGATGAACCGGATGGCACCGGGCATCGTCGGGTCGCCGCGCGCCGAGGCCTACATCGACGCGGTCTACGCCGCTCTCTGAGTCGGTCCGACCACGGCTCGGGCGTCCAGGCCGGCCTGGCGCGGCTGCACGAGAGCTGGACGTCGTCGAGGACCAGGGGCCGGCCCGGCGGCGATGAGTTCCGCCGAGGCTCCCGGTCTGCCTCCCGACACCGGACCGGCGCACCCGAGGAGCACCATGACCGCGATCTACACCTTCGACGTGTTGTGCAGCCTGGACGGCTTCGGCTCCTACGGCGAGGGCGGCGACTGGGGCGGCTACTGGGGCAAGCAGGGCCCGGAGTTCCTCGAGCGCCGTCTCGCCCAGTACCAGGAGGAGCAGCGGCTGGTCCTCGGGGCCAACACCTTCCGGGAGTTCCTGCAGTTCCTGGGCCCGGGCACCGACGAACCGGACGCGGGCGACCCGGTCAACACGCGGATGAAGAGCATGCCGACGACGGTGGTGTCGACGACGCTCGAAGGACCCCTCGACTGGCCGGACGCGACCCTCGTCAGCGGCGACGCGGTCGACGTCGTCGCCCGGCTCAAGGAGGAGTCGGCGGTGCCGTTGCGCTCGCACGGCAGCCTGTCGATGAACCGGGCGCTGATGGCCGCCGGCCTGGTCGACCGGGTCCAGGTGACGGTCTTCCCCGTCATCACCGGCCGGACCGGCACGGACCCGGTCTTCGGCGGTGCGGCCGACTTCGACCTCGACCTGCTCGAGAGCCGGACGCTCGACGGGCGCACCCTGGAGCTCGTCTACCGGCCCACCCTGCACGGCTGAGTGCGCGCCACGGTTCCGCGAACTCCGGGTCAGGGCCGCAGGACCCGGTAGTCCAGGAGCACGATGCCGGAGGGGAACGGCCGGCACTCCATCAACTGGAGCTTCGTGCTCGATGCCATCGCTCCGAAGAAGGGCACGCCGGCTCCGAGGACGACGGGGATGACGGAGACGCTCAGCTCGTCGTCGAGGCCGAGCTCCAGCAGGTGGGTGACCAACTGTCCGCCGCCGTAGACGCAGATGTCCCTGTCGGGCTCGATGTCGGACCGAACCACGTCGATCAGCCGCGTGAGGTCGCCGGCGTAGGGACGCACGTCCGGACCGGCCGGCAGGTCGGCGTCGTGGGTGATGACGTAGGTGGGTACGGCTCCGAGGCCGGCGGTGCCGCCCATCTCCCGGTAGGTGTTGGCGCCGATGACGTAGGCGCCGGTGCGCGCCTCGGTGTCCGTGAAGCCGTAGTCCTCGCCAGGGGCCATGGCGTCGTTGAGCCAGGCCAGGTCCCCGGACGCCGACTGGATGAAGCCGTCCAGGCTGGCCGCCATCCCGGCGAAGACCGTCGCCATGGCCGACGAGCGTAGGCCGGGAGGGCTCACCGGGGCGCGACGTGTCCATCGACTGGACACCGCGGGTGCGATGAGTTCCGAGGTCGGCGCGGGTCCACCCAGGACGTGCACCGACCGGGAAGAGGCATCGAGCGACATGGCGAGACCACAGGACGACCACCTCTGGGCGCTGGCGCACGCCGAGCGGGCCGCGCTGGCGGAGGACCTGTCCGGCCTCAGGGAGACGCAGTGGCGGCACGGCACGCTGTGCGGGGAGTGGGATGTCGAGCAGGTCGTCGCCCACCTCACCGCCGCGGCGAGTGTCGGCCAGCTGCAGTGGCTGCGCAGCATGCTCGGCGCGCGGTTCCGTGCCGACGTGCACAACCAGCGCCGGCTGGCCGAGCACCGCGGCAGCACCCCCGCCGAGACGCTGCAGCGTTTCCGCGCCGTCATCACCAGCACCACCGCACCGTCGGCGCGCACCCCGGCCTACCTCGGGGAGGTCGTGGTGCACGCCCAGGACATCCGCCGGCCGCTGGGGCTCGCCCGGACACCGGACGTCGACGCGCTGACGCCCGTGGCCCGGTTCTTCGCTCGCCGCAACTTCACCGTCGACAGCCGTACCCACGTGGCCGGCCTGCACCTCCAGGCGGACGACGGGCCGTTCGCCACCGGCACCGGCCCCCTGGTGCGGGGATCGACCCTCGCGCTGGTGATGAGCATGGCCGGTCGCGCACCGTACGTCGACGAGCTCGACGGCCCGGGGGTGCCGACCCTGCGGTCCCGCCTCTCCGGCAGCGCAGCCTGACATCCCGCTGACCTCGGGAACCGCGTTGCGTCGCGGTCCGCGACCGTCCTGGCGTCGCCCCTCCGCGGGGCCGGGAGGACGTGCCCCGTCCGCGGCACCGGGTCAGCGGATCGGAGAGGCGGGACGACGTGCCCTGTGAACTCGTGGCGCTCGGCGTCGACGCGCTCGATCCGCCCCGCCTCGCCCGCTTCTGGGGGGACCTCCTGCGCCGGGAGACGGCCGGGGAGTCCGGCGACGGCGTCGCGCTCCTGCCGACCGACGACACCGGGTTCCAGCTCCGGTTCTCCCCGACGCGGCAGCCGAAGACCGCGCAGAACCGGATGCACCTCGACCTGACGAGCACGGCGCTGGAGGACCAGCAGCGGACGGTGGCGCGGGCGCTGGAACTGGGCGGCCGGCACGTCGACGTCGGTCAGCGCTCGGAGGAGGACCACGTGGTGCTCGGCGACCCCGAGGGCAACGAGTTCTGCGTCATCGGGCCGGGCAACCGGTTCCTCGCCGAGTGCGGCTTCGTCGGGGCGCTGGCGTGCGACGGCTCGCAGGCGGTCGGGTACTTCTGGAGCGAGGCGCTGGGCTGGCCGCTGGTGTGGGACCAGGACCAGGAGACCGCGATCCGCTCGCCGCACGGCCCGAAGATCACCTGGGGCGGTCCGCCCCTGATGCCGCGGACGGGGAAGGACCGGCTGCGGTTCGACCTCGCGCTCCCCGCAGGCGCGGACCAGCAGGCGGAGGTCGGGCGTCTCGTCTCCCTCGGGGCCACCCGGATCGACGCCGGCCAGGGCGACGTCGGCCAGAGCGAGGACGGCCGGGTCGAGACGGCCGATCCCGACGGCAACGAGTTCCGTCTGATGACCCCCCGGTAGCGCATCGGACCCGGCGGAGCGCGGCACTCCCGGACCCGGGCCGCCTCGTCCGTCGTCCTCCACCGGCCGCCGGTGCCCTGGGGTCCGCCTGCTCCGTTCCCGTGCGAGCCGGCGATCCGGGGTCCGACCATGCCCATCAGTCCCAGGGCGCTCGAGCCGGCACCGGCCGGCTTCGACGACTGCACCTCGTGCGCCTACCGGACCACGGGGACCCCGGCGATCTGCTTCGCCTGCACCGGCGCCGACAGCCCGGCGCCCGCCGGGACGACCTGCGACGTGTGTGGCCACGTCTCCGACGACCGGGATCCCTGCCCCAACACGGTGTGCGGCCTCGACGACCGCTACTTCTCCCGCCTGTACACCGTGACGGGCAGGGCGGAGGAGATGTGGAGTGCGGTCTACCGGCTCGAGTACGGGGAGGAACGCGACCTGGCCGAGGTCCTCGGACGCGTCCTCGTCGGCTACCTGAAGCACAACCGCGAGGAGCCGGCCGGCTACAACCTCATCACCACCGGCGCCGGCTACGTCGGTCCCCTGGCACACCGGCCCTGGGACCACCTCCACCTGATCGTCGAGGAAGCGCAGCGCCGGACGGACGGATGGCCCTTCGCGCCAGGACTCATCGCCAAGTCGGGACCCACCGGACGGTTCCTCGGCCTCGGCCCGGCGGAGCGCCGGACGATCGCCGAGGGCGAGCTGCGGTCCGCGCTGTCGGTCCCGGAGCCCGAGCGGGTCGCCGGACGGCGGATCCTGGTCCTCGACGACGTGTACTCCGAGGGGTTCTCCCTCCGGGAGACGGCCCGGGTGCTGCTGGGCGCCGGCGCGGCCGGGGTGGCCGGTCTGGTGCTGGCCCGCCGCAAGGGCGGCTGACGGCTCGGGGGACACCCGGTCGGCGGCGTCGGAGGCGATCGTCGCGGAGGCCCGCCGGGACGACGACCTGCCGCTGTACCTGGGCTGCGCCGGGCCGCTGACGAACGGCGCCGCGGCGCTGGAGGCCGCCCCGGACATCGCCGCCCGCCTCACCCCGGTCTGGGTCGGCGGCTCGCTCGACGCCGGGGCGTACGAGTACGACCGGGACACCGACCCGCGCGCCGCCGAGCTCGTGCTCGGCCGGTCCGACCTGGCCGTGTGGCAGCTCCCGCTGGAGACCCACCGGCGGTGTGCCTACTCCGTCGCCGAGCTCGGGCACGACCTGGGCGGCAGCGGCCGGCTGGGCGCCTGGCTGTGGACCCGGTTCGTCGAGCTGCCCCTGCCCGACCGGATCACGCTCGGGGGCGTGGGGCCGCTGGGCGACAGCCCGCCCGTCCTCGTCACCGCGCCGAGCGACGGGTCCAGCACCTGGACGACGACGGAGACGGACCCCGGCGCGGCGGCGCGCCGCGTGTACACCGACGTCGACGTCCGGCTGCTCTTCGGCGACATGCTCGCCCGCCTGCGCCGGCACGAACGGCAGCACGCCGGCTGACCGGCACGCGCCGCCACCGCCGACGGCGCCGTCGGCGGAGACTGCGGGCGTGCGACCGCTGACGAGGAACGAGCTCGCGCTCCTCGACGCACTCCTCCGCCACCCGTTCGACGGTGTCGAGGAACTCCGCGCGCAGGTCCGCGACGTCAGCGCGACACCCGGCTGCACGTGCGGCTGCGGGACCCTCGACCTGCACGTGCCCGACACCGCCCCCCGGTCGTCGGTGGCGAGCCCCGTGCCGCTGGAGGGGACGGTGGTCGGTGCCGGCGGCGAGCCGGTCGGCGGGATCCTGCTGTTCGCCCACGACGGCCGGCTGTCCTGCCTGGAGGTCTACTCCTTCGCCGACTACCCGCTCCCGATGCCGGGTCCGGAGCAGGTGCGCTGGGACCCGCCGCCCGAGCCGTGACGCCGGCGCCCCCGGGTCCCGGACGGCGACCCGCGGGGACGGCTCAGCCGTCGCCCAGCCGACGGAGCCGCTCGCGGAGGTGGCGCTGCTCGGCGACGTTGACCGTCGCGGCGATCGCCCGTCGGTAGGCGGACGCCGCCTCGGCCGTGCGGCCGGCCCGTTCCAGCAGGTGCGCCCGGACGGCGTCGACGCGCGGCAGGCGCGGGTGCGCCGCGGCCAGGGCGTCGAGCGACGCCAGCACGGCCTCGGGGCCGGTGTTCATCGCCTGCGCGACGATCCGGTTCAGGCTGATCGTGGGGTTCCGGCCCCCGGTGGCGCGCTCCAGCAGGGCGTACAGCACCTGGATCTCGGCCCAGTCGGTCGACGCGGTGTCGGTGGCCCGCGCGTGCACGCCGGCGATGCAGGCCTGCAGCAGGTACGGGCCCGGCGAGGCGCCGGGGACGACGGCATCCAGCAGCGCCAGCCCCTCGTCGACCAGCGCCCGGTCCCACCGCGTCCGGTCCTGCTCGTCGAGGGGGACCAGCCGGTCCAGCGGGCCGACCCGCGCCGGGTGGCGGGCCTCGGTGAGCAGCATCAGCGCGAGGAGCCCGGCCACCTCGGTCGACTGCGGGGACGCCTGCCGCAGCAGCCGCGCGAGGTGGATCGCCTCCGCGGCCAGGTCGGCGTCGCGGGCGGGCGCGCCGCTCGTCGTGTGGTGCGCCTCGGTGAGCATGACGTAGAGGACGTCGAGGACCGGCCCGAGCCGTTCGCCGGTGTGCTCCGGTCGCGGGAACCCGCTCCCGTCGTCGGCGAGGCGGCGCTTGGCGCGGGTGATCCGCTGGGCGATCGTCGTCTCGGGCAGCTGGTAGGCGTTGGCGATCTGCGCGGTGGTCAGGCCGGCGACCGCGCGCAGGGTCAGGGCGACCTGCGCGGACCGGGGCAGGTCGGGGTGGCAGCAGAGCTGCAGCAGCAGCAAGGCGTCGTCGCCCCGCGCCGCCTTGCCGGCCAGCGGCGCGTCCAGCCGCGCCACGCGGTCCTCGCGGTCGCGACGGCGGACGTCGCTGCGGACGCGGTCGACGTACCGGCGCCGGGCCGTCGCCGTCAGCCATGCCTGCGGGTCGTCCGGCGGCCGGGTGGCCCACTGGCGGTGCGCGTCCAGGAGCGCGTCCTGGACGGCGTCCTCGCACACGTCGAACTGGGCGCTGCCGTAGGTGCGCAGCAGCCGGCCGAGGGTCTGCGGCGCCAGCTCGCGCCACAGACCCTCGTCGACGCCGGTCCGAGCGCTCACCCGTCGCCCAGGTCGGCGAACACCACCGGCCGGACCTCGAGCGCGAGACCCGGGATCCGCGCGTCGGGGATCTGCGTGGCCAGCTCGACGGCGCGCGCCTCGTCCTCCACGTCGAGCAGGTAGAAGCCGCCCATGAACTCCTTGGCCTCGACGAACGGCCCGTCCGTGACCTCGGGCCGGTCACCCCCGGCGCGGACCACCTTGGACCGGCTCGGGTCCCCGAGCGCCTGGGTGGCGACGAACTCGCCGCTCTCCTTGGTCGCGGCGATGAAGGCCGAGTGGCCCTCCCCGATCACCTGCTGCTGCTCGGGGGTGAGCTGCTCGAGCACGGCCGGGTCGACCTGCATCAGGATCACGTACTTCACGTCGTCCTCCTCGGTGTACGGCGCCCCCTGCGGGCAGCCACCCCGTGGTCGTCACCGACCTCGCGGACACGACACCACGGACGACGGATCCCGACGAGACCCCGCCGTCGCCCCGCCTGCGCGAGGATCGCGCTGCCGCGGGGGGCACCGAGGAGGAACGCCGTGACCGATGCCGGTACGCCAGCGACGACCGGGTACGCGCCGGTCAACGGGTTGCAGATGTACCACGAGGTCCACGGTCCCGAGCCGGAACCGGGTTCGACGCCGGTCCTCCTGCTGCACGGCGCCTACATGTTGACCGGCGACCTCGCCCCGCTGGTGTCGGTGCTGGCGGCCACCCGGCAGGTCGTCGTCCCGGACCTGCAGGCCCACGGCCGCACGGGCGACGTCGACCGGCCCCTCACCTACGAGGGCATGGCCGACGACGCCGCCGGCCTGCTGGCGCACCTCGGCATCGGCCGGGCGGACGTGATGGGCTACAGCATGGGCGGCGCCGCGGCCCTGCAGGTGGCCGTCCGGCACCCCGACGTGGTCCGCCGGCTCGTGGTCGTCTCGGCGACGCACTCGAGCAAGGGCATGCAGCCGGAGCTGCTCGAGATGGTCCCCGGCATCACGCCCGAGATGTTCGCCGGCTCCCCGATGGAGGCCTCCTACCAGGCGCTGGCCCCCGACCCCGGGCACTTCCCGGTCCTGGTCCAGAAGCTCAAGACCCTCGACGAGACCCCCTTCGACTGGCCGGCCGAGGACATCAGCGGGATCGCCGCACCCGCCATGGTCGTGGCCGGGGACGCCGACGCCGTCCGCGCCGAGCACGCGGTCGAGCTCTTCCGCCTGCTCGGCGGCGGGGGCATGGGGGACCTGACCGGCCTGTCCCGGGCCCGCCTGGCGATCCTGCCGGGGTCCACGCACTTCATGCCGCCGGGCAGCGGGGTGCTCGACCGGTTGGACTGGCTGCTGCCGATGGTGCTCGCGTTCCTCGACGAGTCTCCCGAGGGCGCGCCCTGAGCCTCGTGCGCGACCTCGGCTACGAGTTCCGCCCGCCGAACGCGGTGCAGCGGGCGATGCAGGTGGCGGCCACCCCGGCCTGGGCGCTCGACCTGGAGGCCGACCCGCGGGCCACCGTGACCTCCCGCAACCGCACGGTGGAGGTGGTGGCGCGGCCGGCCACCGACGACGAGGTCGAGCAGGTGATGGCCGCGGCGGCGCCGCTCCACCGCGGCTACGCCGCCTACCGCCGCCTACCGCCGCCGCATCGGCGAGCGGGTGCGGCTGCGCGCCTTCCTCCTCGAGCCCGCCTGAGCTCCCGCCTCCCGCCGGTGCGGGTTCCCGGGCGGACGGCCGGGTAGCGGGACGGCATGGACCTGCTCGCCCTGCCCCGTGCCGTGACGGCGTCCGCGCTCGCCCTGGGGACGGCGGTGCGCGGCGCCCGGGTCTTCCACCCCCGCGGGCAGGCGTCGGCCGGCACCGTCCGGACCGACGGCGGTGGCAGCTGGGGCGCCCGGCTCCTCGACGAGGGCGGCCGGCACGACGTCGTCGTCCGCGTCTCGCGCGGGGTCGGGCTGCCCGCGCCGCTGCCCGACGTCGTCGGCCTCGCCGTCCGCTTCGGCGGGCTCGGGAAGGGCGGGGGACCGCTGGACCTGCTGGTCAACACCTCCGGCGGCCCGCCCGGCCTGCGCCACCTGTTCCTGCCGGCGCCGATCGGCCGGACGTTCTCCTCCGTGCTGCCCTACCGCACCGGCAGCGGCCGCACGGTCATGCTGGGAGCGCGCAGCGACGGCGACGGCTGGGAGCTGCTGGCGGCTCCGCTCGCCGGCGGCTGGACCCGGTGGGGACGGCTGACCCTCGGCGCGGCGCTGCCGGACGCGGAGTCCGAGGAGCTGCGGTTCCTCCCGACCCTCGGCGCCGACGACCTGCAGCCGGTGGCGCTGTTCCGCGCCGTCCGCGACCTCTCCTACCGCGAGAGCCAGGCGCTGCGCCCCTAGGACGACCCCGGGTGGACGCTCAGCGTTCCACCGGCCGGCGGTGGTTCGGGCTGTCGGGGTCCAGCAGCGAGTGCTTCCGGCCGTAGGCGAAGTAGATGACGAAGCCGATGAGCAGCCACACCCCGAAGCGCGCCCACGTCTCCCAGGGCAGCTGCCAGATGAGGAACAGCGACGCCAGGACCCCGAAGGCGGGCACGAAGGGCATGAGGGGCAGGCGGAAGGAGCGGGGGGTCTCCGGCCGCGTGTAGCGGAACAGGATGACCGCGACGCAGACGACGATGAACGCCGACAGGATCCCGATGTTCGTCAGGTCGGCGACGGCGCGGATGGGGAAGACGCCGGCGAGCACGGCCGACCCGACACCGGCGATCCACGTCACGCGCTGCGGCGTGCCGCTGCGGTCCACCTTCGCGAACCACGGGGGCAGCAGCCCGTCGCGGCTCATGGAGAACCAGACCCGGGTGACGCCGAGCAGGAACGTCAGCATCACGGTCAGGATCGACAGCACGGCGAAGACCGAGATGATGCTCGCGATCACCGACAGCCCCACGCTCTCGAAGGCCGAGGCGAAGCCGGCGGTGGGGTCGATGTCCCGGTAGTCCTGCATCCCGGTGAGCACCAGCGTGGCAGCGACGTAGAGCAGCATCGCGATGACCAGCGACAGGATGATCGCCTTCGGCATGTGCTTCTTGCCGTCCTCGGCCTCCTCGGCCGCGGTGCTCATGGCGTCGTAGCCGAAGACCGCGAAGAAGACGGTGGCCGCGCCGGTGAGGACCGGGCCGAAGCCCGACGGCAGGAACGGGTCGTAGTTCCCGGCCTCGATGTAGAAGACGCCGAGGCCGATGATGCCGAGGATCAGCAGGATCTTGATCCCGACGGCCACGAGCTCGAACCGGCCGAAGGTCCTCGTGCCGCGGCTGAGGATGAACGTGACGAGCAGGCAGATCAGGACGGCGGGGACGTTGACGACGCCGCCCTCCTCGGCCGACGCGGTGAGCGACGTCGGCAGGGTGATCCCGAGGTTGTCGAGCAGTTCCCCGAGATAGCCGGAGATGCCGATCGCCACGACGGCGACGATGGCGATGTACTCCAGGAGCAGGTCCCAGCCGATGAACCACCCGATGATCTCGCCGAGGGCCACGTAGCCGTAGGTGTAGGCGGACCCGGCCCGCGGGATCATGCCGGCGAACTCGGCGTAGGACAGCGCCGCCGCCGCGGAGGCCAGGCCGGCGATCAGGAAGGCGATGAGCACGGCGGGGCCGACGCCCTCGTTGTCCGCGTCGCCGGCGGCCACGAGTCCCGCCAGCGAGAAGATCCCGACGCCGATGATGCCGCCGACGCCGATCGCGGTCAGCTGCCACAGCCCCAGGCTCTTGGCCAGCTTGCCGCCGGCGTTGCGCTCCTCCTCGTCCTCCATCTGCTCGACCGGCATGCGCCGCCAGATGGAGCGCTGGTCCCGAGTGCTCATGGGCATCCCCTCGTCCTGGGCCCCGTGGAGGAGAGGGTGCTCGCCGCCCGCCGGGTCGGCAAAACGAGCCGTCCGGAGCCGGACGCCGGTCAGCGGCCGTCGGCCCTCCGCTGCCACTCGCGCGGGCTCATCCCGTACGCGCCGCGGAACCGGCGGGCGAAGTGGCTGGCGTCGGCGAACCCGCACGCGCGGGCCACGGCGGCGATCGACCGCTGCCGGCCGGCGGGGGAGGACAGCCGGTTCCGGGCGGCCTCCAGCCGCTGGGTGATCACCTCCTGCTCGAGGCTGGCCCCCGCGCCGGCGTAGGCCTTGTAGAGCTGGCGCACCGAGACCCCGTGCGCCCGGGCGACCGCCGCCGGGGTGAGGTCGGGGTCGCTCAGGTGCCGCGCCACGTGGGCCCGGACGCGCGTCACGAGCGTGTCCTCGCGCACCGCCGGCCCGTGCCGCGGGTCCCCGGCCGCCGAGACCACCAGCGCGCGCACCAGCTCGACGGTCGCGGCGCCGAGGGCGGCGGCGCCCGGGTCGGTCGACAGCTCGGCGGCGTCGTCGGCGATCCGCTGCAGGTGGGCGCGGACCAGGTTGTGCAGCGGGCTGGCCCGCAGCCGCGGCGTCGCCCGGCGGACGACGTCGACCGGCAGGCCGAGCTGGTCGAGGGGCACCAGCAGGGCGCGGGACCCGCCGCCGGTCGTGCAGCCGAACCCGTAGGGCGCGGTCATGTCCACGAGCATCAGGTCGCCGTCCCGGACGAGCTGCTCGTGGCCGAGCTGGGCGAACTCGCCGCGGCCGCGGTGCTGGAAGGCCAGGCACACCACGGGAGCGGCGTCGCGGGCCACGTGCCGCGGGGTGCGCACTATGCTGAAGCGCGTCGCGTCGGTGGCCAGCAGGGCGGCCCTCCCGTAGGGGGGAACAGCTGCATGCGCCCCTGCACCGCCGCGGGTCCTCGCGGTGCTCGACGCGGCAGGCCGCCGACGCCTCCTGCATCGCGGCGCGGAACGCCTCGGCGCGGTCGGCACGGGGGAGCGGGGTGGTGTCGAAGAGCAGCATCGCGCCGTCCTGGTCCTCGGGCAGCTGGCGTCCCCCGTGGACGCCGTCGAGCCTGGCGGAGCGGCGCCGGGACCGGAACCCGCGGGCGTGCAGGCAGGGACCGGAGTCCTGCACGGACGGCCCGGTTGACGGCCGGGCGCGCTGCCAGGCTCCGGCTGACCGGCCACCACCGTCGAGGGAGCGACCGTGACCACTCCGCCGTCCGCACCGGACACCATCGTCCTGATCCACGGCTTCTGGGTGACCCCGCGCAGCTGGGAGCACTGGAAGACGCACTACGAGGGCCGCGGCTTCCGCGTGCTCACCCCGCCCTACCCCGGCTTCGAGGGCGAGGTCGAGGCGCTCAACGCCGGCCCGACCCCGATCGCCGAGGTGACGCTGCCGGCGATCGTCGAGTCCCTGTCCGAGCTGGTGCGCGGGCTGGACCGCCCGCCGATCCTCCTCGGCCACTCCGCCGGCGGCACGATCGTGCAGCTGCTGCTGGACCGGGGTCTCGGCGCGGTGGGCGTGGTGCTCAAACTCGGCGCCGACCGAGGGCGTGACCGTGGTGCCGCTGTCGCAGCTGCGCTCGACCTGGGCGGTGCTCGAGAACCCGGCCAACCGGCACCGCGCCGTCGGGCTGACCGAGGAGCAGTGGCACTACGCGTTCACCAACACGTTCGGCGACGAGGAGTCCCGGGCGCTCCACCGGCGCTACCACGTACCGGCGTCGGGCCGGATCCTGTGGAACTCGGTGCTGGCCAACCTGATGCCCGGCCCGCAGGACGCGCAGGTGGACTACGCGAACGACGCGCGGCCGCCGCTGCTGTTCGTGTCCGGCGGCGAGGACCACATCATGCCGCCGGCGGTCCAGCGGTCGAACGCCCAGCACTACCGCGGCGACACCGTGACCGAGGTGCGCGAGTACCCCGGCTACGCCCACCTGCTGCCCGCGCAGGCCGGCTGGGAGCGGATCGCCGACGAGGTCCTCGACTGGGCGCTCGCCCACGCCACGGGCCCGCGGCCGCAGGTCGGCGCGCAGTGACCGACGCGTGAGGCTCACGCACGTCGGCGGGCCGACGCTCCTGGTCGAGGTCGCCGGCCGCCGGCTGCTCACCGACCCGACCTTCGACCCGCCGGGGCGGCACTACTCCTTCGGCTGGGGCACCGGGTCGACGAAGACGGCTGGGCCGGCGCTGTCCCCGGCCGACGTCCTGCCGGTCGACGCGGTGCTGCTCACCCACGACCACCACGCCGACAACCTCGACGACGTCGGCCGGGCGCTGCTGGCGCAGGTGCCGGTCGTGGTGACGACCGGCTCCGGTGCGCGCCGGCTCGGCGCCGGGGCGCGCGGGCTGCGGCCCTGGCAGTCCACGGTGCTCGACGGGCGGGGCCGCCCGCCGCTGGGGGTGGTCGCCACCCCGGCGCGGCACGGCCCGCCGCTGAGCCGCCCGGTCGTCGGCGACGTCGTCGGGTTCGCGGTGCGGGAGCCGGGCCGGACCGACGGCGTCCTGTGGATCTCCGGCGACACGGTCGCCTTCGGCGGGCTCCGGCAGGTCGCCGAGCGGCTGCGGGTCGACGTCGCCGTGCTGCACCTCGGCGGTGTCCGCTTCCCGGTCAGCGGGCCGGTGCGGTACTCGATGACCGGTCGGCAGGCCGCGGCCGTGGTCCGGTTGACCGCGCCGCGGGTCGTCGTGCCGGTGCACCACGAGGGCTGGAGCCACTTCCGCCAGGGCCGGGAGGGCGCCGAGCGCGACCTGGCCGCCGCGCCGGAGGAGGTCCGCCGGCGGGTCCGCTGGCTCGAGGCGGGCGTCCCCACCCACGTCTGACGCGGAGCCGTCCCTGCTGGCCGTCCCGCGGGCGGAGGCCGATCATGGGGGGATGACGGTCACCGCGCTGCCGGCACGGGCTCGATGGGTGTGGGACGCGCGCGACCGGACCCGCGCGGTCCGCGTCTCCGCGCACCCGGCGCAGGGCCTGCTCAACCTGAGCATCTGGCGCGACGACCTGTGCGTCGGGACGGTCAAGCTGCGCCCGGACGAGGTGGCCGGCCTGGTGTCCGGGCTGACCGACGGCCTCGCCCAGCTCGCCGTGACCCCGCCAGCCGTGACCCCGCCAGCCGTGACCCCGCCAGCCGTGACGCCGCCGCCCGCGGCGGGTCCGGCGACGGTCACCGACCTGGAGACGCGGCTGGCCGCCGTCGAGTCGCGGCTGCCGGCCTCGCGCCCGTCCGCCGCCGCCCGCCTGCGGGGCCTGGCCGCCCGGGTGGGCGGGCACCTCCCGTCCGCCCTGCGCGGCTGGGTTCCACCCGTACATTCGGGAGGATGAGCGTCGCTCCCGCCCTGACCGTCGCCCTCGGCGACCGCTTCGCCTCCGCGCTCCCGGAGATGGCGCTGCCGTGGCAGGCCGCGGAGACGCCGGACCCGCGGCTGCTCGCACTCAACGAGCCGCTGGCGGCCGAGCTCGGCCTCGACGCCGACGCGCTGCGCACCCCCGAGGGCCTCGCGCTGCTCACCGGCACCGCCGTCCCCGAGGGCGCCCGGCCGGTGGCGCAGGCCTACGCCGGTCACCAGTTCGGCTACTACAACCCGCGCCTGGGCGACGGCCGGGCGCTGCTGCTCGGCGAGCTGACCGGGGTCGACGGCCGGCTGCACGACCTGCACCTCAAGGGCTCCGGCCGCACGCCGTTCTCCCGCGGCGCCGACGGGCTGGCCGCCGTCGGGCCGATGCTGCGCGAGTACGTCGTCAGCGAGGCCATGGCCGCGCTCGGGATCCCCACCACCCGCTCGCTCGCCGTCGTCGCCACCGGCCGGCCGGTCCGCCGCGAGACCCTGCTGCCCGGCGCGGTGCTCGCGCGGGTGGCGAGCAGCCACCTGCGGGTGGGCAGCGCCCAGTTCGCCCGGGCCACCGGCGACCTCGACCTGCTGCGCCGCCTCGCCGACGAGGCCATCGCCCGGCACCACCCCGCCGCGGCCGGCGCCGAGCAGCCGTACCTCGCGCTGTACGAGGCGGTCGTCGCCGCGCAGGCCGACCTGGTGGCGCGGTGGATGCTCGTCGGCTTCGTGCACGGCGTGATGAACACCGACAACATGACGCTGTCCGGCGAGACCATCGACTACGGGCCGTGCGCGTTCATGGAGGCCTACGACCCCGACACCTGGTTCAGCTCGGTCGACGAGGGCGGGCGCTACCGCTACGGCAACCAGCCGCTCGCCGCCGAGTGGGACCTCGCCCGGCTGGCCGAGGCGCTGCTGCCGCTGTTCGCCGAGGAGCAGGAGCCGGCGGTGGCCCTCGCGGTGGAGGCGCTCGGCCGGTTCCGTCCGCTCTTCGACGCCGCCCTGCTGGCCGGCTGGCGCGCCAAGCTCGGGCTGCCCGAGGGCCTCGACGACGACGTCGCGCGGGGCCTGGTCGACGACCTGCTGGCGCTGCTGCAGGCCAACCGGGTCGACCTGACGAGCTTCTGCCGCGGCCTGTCCCGGGCCGCCCGCGGCGACGCCGAGCCCGCCCGCGAGCTGGTCCTCGACCTCGCCGCCGTCGACGCCTGGCTCGAGCGGTGGCGCGCGCCGGCCCCCGACGCCGACGCCATGGACCGCGTCAACCCGGTGTACGTGCCGCGCAACCACCTCGTCGAGGAGGCGCTGACCGCCGCCACGGCCGGCGACCTCGCGCCGTTCGAGCGGCTGGTCGAGGTGGTCCGCCGCCCGTTCGACGAGCGGCCCGGCCTGGAGCGCTACGCCGAGCAGGGGCCGGAGGGCCCGTTCGTCACCTACTGCGGCACCTGAGCGCGCAGGTCGAGCTCCCACCGCCGGCAGCGGAACGAGCGGCCGGCGAAGTCGACATCGACCTCGCCGCGGTCGGTGAACCCGAGGGAGGCGCACAGCCGGTTCGAGGCGGTGTTGCCCACCGACGGCAGCGCCTCCACCCGGCCCCAGCGCTCCGCGGCTCCCGGCAGGCCGAGCAGCAGCCGGACCGCGGTCCGCGCCACGCCCCGGCCGCGGTGCTGCGGGAGGACCAGCCACTCGATCTCGGCGGCCGCAGGCGGCGAGCCGACCAGCGAGACGTTGCCGGCGGGCACCCAGCCGGCCGGCGTCGACACCTCCGCGACGACGATCTGCGCCCGCCCCGCGGCGGTCTCCGCCACCTCGCGGGCGTGCCCGGCTCGGATCCGGTCGGGCGGCAGCGGGCCGCCGAGGTCGCGCATGGTCCCCGGGTTCCCGCGCAGGGCCAGGTACAGGTCGGCGTCGCCGGGCCCGACCGGGCGGATCCGGACGGCCCCGTCGCGGGCGGTCAGCACACGCCCATCCTGTCCCGCCCCGGTTGCCGGGGGCGGGCCGTCGGGTCGATGCTGCGGCATGGCCTCGAAGAAGCGGTCCGGCACCTCGGTCGAGGAGGCGCCGCAGTCCACCGGCAAGGTCGACAACGCCTGGTACGAGAAGGAGGTCGCCCGGCTGCAGGTGGAGCTGGTCAAGCAGCAGGAGTTCGTCCGCGCGCGGGGGCTGCGCGTCGTCGTCGTGTTCGAGGGTCGGGACGCCGCGGGCAAGGGCGGCGCGATCCAGCGCATCACCGAGACGCTCAACCCACGTGCCGCCCGGGTGGTCGCCCTGCCGGCGCCGACCGAGCGCGAACGGGGGCAGTGGTACTTCCAGCGCTACGTCACCCACCTGCCCACCCGCGGTGAGATGGTCCTGTTCGACCGGTCCTGGTACAACCGCGCCGGCGTGGAGCGGGTCATGGGCTTCTGCACCGACGAGGAGTACGAGGAGTTCCTCCGCTCCTGCCCGGAGTTCGAGCAGATGCTCGTGCGGAGCGGGATCACGCTGCTCAAGTACTGGTTCTCGGTGAGCGACACCGAGCAGGAGAAGCGGTTCCAGGCGCGGCTGCACGACCCCACCAAGCGCTGGAAGCTCAGCCCGATGGACCTCGAGGCGCGCAACCGCTGGGTCGACTTCTCCAAGGCCAAGGACGCCATGTTCGCCGCCACCGACATCCCCGAGGCGCCGTGGTGGGTGGTCGAGGCCGAGGTCAAGAAGCGGGCGCGGATCAACGTCATGACCCACCTGCTCGACCAGATCCCGTACGAGGACCTGACGCCCGAGCCGCCCGACCTGCCGCCGCGCCCGCCGGTCGCCGAGGACTACGAGCGCCCGCCCAAGGACAGCCAGCGCTTCGTGCCCGACGTCGTCCCCGACCGCTCGGCGTGACCCACCCGGGCGCGGGGACGCGTCCTGCGCTCCCGGTGGTTGCAGCGCGGTCTCGCCGCGGCCGCAGGCCTGCGCTGAGCGCGGGACGGACCTACGCTCGTCGGGCCGAGGGCCGGTGGCGGCCCGGAGGGGGCGGTGAGCATGACGCGTAGCCCGGACTTCCTGCCGGTCCTGAGCCGGGGCCGGCACCGCACACCCGTCCGCGGGGCGTGCTTCCTCGAGTACACGGCGCTGCTGGCCGGCGAGGCGTTCAGCGACGCCCCGGCGTGTGTCGACGCCGAGCTGGCCGCGGTGCTGCGGCACGCCAACGACGTCCTGTCCGACGCCGACCGGCCGCGCCTCGTGCCGCTGCTCGGCCGGGCGATCGGCCTGGTCGTCCCCGCGGTGGCCGCGGGACGGGTGCGGCGGGAGGCCGCCCGCCGGTTCACGGTGGCCGTCGGGGTCCCGCTGTCCGCGGAGGAGCGGCGGTGGACCGGCGGTGCCGACGTGGACCGGCTGTTCTGGTCGCTGATGCTCGAACCGGTGCCGGTGAGCACGTCCGCGGCCTGGGTGGACCGCCTCGTCGAGCGCCTGGACCTGCTGCACGGCTGCTTCGAGGAAGCGGTGGCGGAGCTGACGGTCCGGCGCGCGCCCGCGGCGGGCTGACGGCGCGGTTGACCCAGTCGCCTGCCGTCGTCCGCGTGCGCGGGGAGGCCACCGCCGACTCCGCGCCCGACCGCGCGACCCTCGCGGTGCACGTCCGCGAGTCGTCGCCCGAGAGCCGCTCCGCCGCGCTGGCGCGGGCCTCGGCCGTGGCGGCGGACCTGCGTGCGGCACTCGACGGTGCCCCGGGGGTCCGCCGCGTCGTGCTGTCGCGGGTGTCGGTGCACGAGCGGTGGGCGTGGGACCCGGCCGCCGGGACCGACGAGCGGGCCGGCTGGGAGGCGACGGTCGGCGGCACGGTGCAGGCCGACGCCGGCGCCGTGCCCGAGGTGGCCGAGGCGGTGGCAGCGGCCGGTGCCGGGATCGGCGGGGTCTCCTGGGAACTCGACGACCCGGCCGCTGCGCGCCGCGCCGTCCGCCGGGCCGCCGTCGGCGCCGCCCGGGAGGCCGCCACCGACCTCGCCGACGCCGTCGGCCGGACACTCGGGCCGCTGCGCGAACTCGCCGACCCCGGGCTGTCCTCGGCGGCCGCCGGCGGCCCGGAGACGATGGCGGCCATGGCCCGCGGCTCGGCCGGCGGCGGCCCGGCGCTCGACCTCGATCCGCAGGACGTGACCGTGCACGCCGTCGTGGAGGCCACCTACGCGCTGGGGGAGTGACCGCGGCGCGTGTCATGATCGGCCGGTCGGCGCCGGCCCCCGCCCGGGGACACCCGCCGGCCCAGACCCTCGGGACGGACCGTCCGCCCGGCGCCGGCCCGGCAGCTGCTGCCGGATCCCCGCCGGGCAGCGGCCCGCCCGCGCGAGGACCGACATGACCATCCAGCCCTCCCGCCCGCCGTCGCCCTGGCCGGGCTCCCGGTACGAGACCGAGCACCGCTGGGACCTCGACGACGTCGCCACGCTCACCGAGGCCGCTGCCCGGGTCCGTGCGCTGGCCGCCGACCTGCGCGCCGCGCACGCCGCCGGCTGGACGCTGACCGAGCCGATGCGCGACGGCCACCTGGTCGCCACCCGGCCGTCCCGGCGCCAGCGCGCCCGCACCGCTCCCGGCCCGGTGCCGCTCCCGGGACCGGGTACGGCGCCCGTCCTGTGCTGGCGGGTCCGGGTGGTCGACGAGCCGCCCGTCCCGGGTGACGACGTGCTGTCCCTCGACGCCGTCCCGGACACCCCGGTGGTGGCCCGCGCCGGAGGACGCCTCGTCCAGGTGACGGGTCCCGTCCTGCCGGCGGACGTGCTGGCCGAGGTGGGCCGCCAGGTGTCCGCCGGTGAGCTCGGCACGCGGCGGTGGGCTGTCGTGGCCGCCCGGATCGGTCCCGGCCGCGACCTCGTCGCCGACGGCAGCGCCCTGCGGGTGCACGCCGTGCTGGGCGGCGTCCTGGTCCGGACCCTCGAGGGGCTCACGTTCCGGCACGCGGCCGACCGGGCCGCCACGCTGCCCGACGCCGCGGCCGCCTACGAGCGGCTGACCCGGGCCGCGGAGGCGATGGCCGCGGCCGGCGGACGCCTCACCGACACCGACGACGGCCTGCTGCACGTCCGGTACGGGCGCTGATGGCGGCCCACACCGCCGCGGACGGCGCGGTCCTGCGCGCCGACGTCGTCGGCCGGGACGACGGGCCGACCCTGGTCGTGCTCGCCGGCGGCGCGGCCGCGCACCCCGCCTACCTCGGCGACCTGGCCGGGCTGGGGGAGCGGTACCGGCTCGTGGTGCCGCACCTGCGCGGCGTCGGCCGGTCCGCACACGCGGCGCCGGCCTCACGGTGGGAGCAGGCCGACGACGTCGACCGGTTGCGGGCCTCGCTCGGCCTCGACCGGTGCACGGTGGTGGCGCACTCGGCAGGCACCCGCCTGGCGGTCGCGCACGCCGCCCGGTTCCCCGAGCGGGTGGCCGCCCTGGTGCTGGTGCGGCGCTCGAGGCACTCGGGGAGGAGCCGGACCTGACCGACGACGATGCCTTCACGGCCTGGCGGCTGCGCAGTGCGCCCCTCGGCTACGCGCGCTGGGACGCGACGGCGCAGGCACACGCCGGCGGCATGCGGTACTCCGTGGCCGCGGCGCGCGCGTTCATGGCCGGGGAGACGCCCGCGGACCTGCACGAGCGGCTCCGCGCCGTGACCGCACCCGTCCTGGTGGTCGCCGGGGCGCAGTAGGCCTCGACCGGGGTCGCGCCGGTGCTCGCGGTGGCCGGCCCGTGAGGAACGCGTCGACGGCGAACCGGAAGGCGGCCGGCTGCTCGACCCACGGGAAGTGCCCACTTCCCTCGACGACGGCGGTCTCCCCCCCCCCCCCCGGTGGAATGTGCACGTCGATGACCGGTCCGGCTCTCGGGTCAGAAGGGCGGTGGGCTGTCGTCGTCCGGTTCGGCGGGCGGCGGTCCGGTGTCGTCTGTGGGTGGTGATCGCAGGCCCGGTGGCCGGGTGGTACGGGTGATGCCCGAGGGCGTGGTGACGGTGAGGACGCCGTCGGGGCTCATCTGGAACCGCCAGCCGCGGGCGAAGGTCTTCAGGCGGTGGTGGCTGCGGCACAGGCAGCACAGGTTGGCGCAGTCGGTGGCGCCGCCGCAGGTGTGCGGGATGACGTGGTCGGCGTCGGCCCACCCCACCCGCTGGCCGCAGGTGGGGAAGCGGCAGGTGCGGTCGCGGGTGCTCACGAAGCGGTGCTGGGCGGCGGAGGGGCCGTAGCGGTCGACCGGCTCGGGCCGGTCGAGCACGGCACAGCCGCAGTCGGCGCCTGGAGCGGCGGGGTGGTCGGGGCAGCCGCGGTGGGCGAGGCGGCGCAGCTGGTCCAGGGTGCTGGTGGCCCGCAGGGCGCCGTCCTCGTCGGTGAGGGCGAGTGTGACCGATCCGCCCTCGGGGGTGCGCACGCCGAGGGCGTCGAGCTGGGCGAGCAGGTCGCGCAGCTGTGCGGCGGTGATCGGCAGGCCGTTGACCTCGCCGGGCTGGTCACTGCGGCCGGCCAGTGCGGCGAGGGTGGCGATGATCTGCAGGTGCGCGGTCACCGGTGGGCGGGTGTCGTCCCAGGGGCGCTGCAGCAGGTCGGCGAACACCAGGGTGCGCAGTTCACCGATGGGCCGCTCGTCGCCGTCGGCCTCGAGCATCCGCGCCAGCTCATCGACCAGCGCGTGGCAGGCGGCGGCGACGTCGGCGGGCAGATCGGCGGCGAGGGTGGCCATGCCCTCCTGCGGGGACGGGTGGACCCGGACGTCGGCGCGCCGCCGAGCTGCGCCCGCCGCCGGTCGGCGGCCTCGGCGTCCAGCTCGAGCAGAAGGGCCAAGGCGCGCTTCTTCAGCTTCCCGACGGTCAGCTGCGCTGCCTCGGGCAGCAGCCGGACCTCGACCTGGCGGGCGACCGCGGGGTCGGTGTGCTCCAGGACCTCGACCAGCGTCCGGGCGCGGTACTCGTCCAGCTCCCCGGCGGCCATCGCCGCCCAGGTGGCCGGCAGATAGGTGCGGTAGGTCCAGGCCCGGTGCGCCAACTGCCTCGCGGCCAGCCGCCCGCAGTTGAGGACCATCGCCAGCTCGGCGGGGAAGAACTCCGAGACGCCGGGCAGCTCGGGATCGGGCTTCCACGACCGCGCCCGAGCGCCGGGTGTCCCGGGTGCCGGGTCGTCGTCATCGGGGGAGTCGTCGGCCAGACCCAGGACCAGCTCGGCCTCGTAGGCGGCGGCCCGTGCCTTCACCGCCTGCAATCGCTGCAGCTCCGCGGCCTTCCGCTCGCGGGACAGCAGCGCGACCGGCAGGCGCCGGAGGGGCGCGGGCTGCTCGACCAGCCACCCTGCGAGGGCCCGCTCGATGAGCGACCTGGGACCGGCGACCTCCTGCACGACCCCGAACCTACGGATGGGGTCCGACAGTTCCCGCAGGTCAGAGCCGGGCCGGGTCCACTTCGACCTCGACGGTGACCACGTCGCCGTCGTCCTTGCCGTGGCGGATCCGCGCCGGCACCGGGAGCAGCCAGCCGGCCGAGCGGTCGCGCCAGACGCTGGTCGACCACGTCCGCCCGTCGACCGTCGCCGTCACCGGCACGCGGCCGAAGGAACCGGCCGTCTCGGGCGCGTGCTCCGCGGGCACCGGAGCGAAGACCCAGCCGCCCGCGCCGGGCCAGCGGACGAGCGTCGCGTCGAAGGGCACGCGCCCAGCGTGCCGGAGGGGGACGACAGGTCAGCCGGCGAGGACCAGCCCGACGCCGGCCAGGGGCACGGCCACGAACAGGAAGACGCCGACCGGCCCGAGGGCGCCGCTGAGCTCCGGCTGCTCCCGCTCCGGCCCCGTGCCGAGGAAGGCGCGGGCGTCGGAGGTCTCGGCCCGGGCCGCCAGAGTCCCGCTGAGCAGTCCGATGAGCCCGCCGACCACGATCATCGAGATCCCCAGCCGGGACCTGGAGCCGCCGTCGGCGACCGCCACCCACACACCGGCCGCGGCGCAGGCGAGCGCGGCCCCCACGGACAGCATCACGGCCGCCTGCCGGAGTGCCCGGACCACGTGCACGGCCGGGACCGTACGGGTGCCGGTCAGGCGGCGAGCGCGTCCAGCACGTCCCGCGCGCGGGTCCACAGCAGCGCGCCGCCCTCGTCGTCGAGCACGGTGTGCCGGGCGCCGGGGATCCGGCCGGCCAGCGTCCGGCCGAGGTCGGGGGAGTGGACGGTGCTGGTGTCCTGCGCGCCGTACCAGAGGTGCACCGGCACGGTCAGGTCCTCGGGCTGCACGGGCCACGGACCCAGCGCGGTGACCAGGTCGCGCGCGTAACCGGCGGCGCCCTGGCGGAACCCGTCGTCGAGGGCCGCGCGGACGGCGGGGCCGAGGTCGGTGCCCTCGTACCGCGCCCGGTCCACCGGTGCGGCGGTGGTGAGGATGACCTGCCACAGCCAGTCGGCGCCCGCGACCCGGGCGATCTCCCGCTCGAACCCGGCCGGGTCGGCCTCGGCGGCGTCGAGCATCCCGGCGACCTCGGGCACGAGGAGGTGCCGCTGGGCGCGCAGGTCGTCCTGGCCGGCCACCAGGGCCACGGCGTCGAGCAGGCTGGCGCCGACGAGTGCGACGGCGAACGGGGCGCCCTGCGAGAAGCCGACGCCGAGGACCCGGCGCAGTCCGAGCGCCTCGACCAGGTGCCCGACGTCGGCGGCCCACGACCCGTACGTCTTCGCCGGGTCCGGTGAGGACCGGCCCAGCCCGGGACGGTCGAGGGCCAGCAGCCGCAGACCCCGGTCGGACAGGAGGTCGGTCCCGAAGCCCAGGACGCCGCTCATCCCGGCGCCGGGGCAGAAGAGCACCGGCCGGCCGTCCTGCGGCCCCCACTCCGACCACGCGAGGCCGCGGCCGTCGGGGAGCCGGAGTTCCGACGGTGTCCCGCGTTCCATCCGTCCTCCCCGTGGTCTCCGGGCGCCGGCCACTCGCCCGCCGTGATCCTGGCACCGCCGTCCTGGGGACCCGGCCTCCGGGGGCGGGCGGTGCCCCGGGATCTCACCCGGAGGGTGGGGTTTCGTTCACGGGCGCGCCGGCCGGGCCGTGTCATCGTGACCGCGTGTCCGCCGCCGCTGCCGCCACCGGGGTCGCCGTACTCCTCGGCCTGGCCGCAGGGTCGGCAGTCGACCGCGCTGCCGCGAGTTACCCGTGGCCGACTGTACGGCGATCGGGGACGAGGCATCGTGACGCCCGGTTCTCCGTGGTCGCACCGGCGCCGCCGACCCAGGACCACCGCGCAGGGGAGCGGCGCGCGACGCGGCCGGTCCCGGTCCTCCTCACCGCCGCCCTGTGCGCGCTCACCGCGTTGCGCTTCGGGGCCTCCGCCGAGCTGCCCGCCTACCTCCTGCTCGTCGTGGCCGGGGTCCTGCTGGCCGTCATCGACCGGGACCACCACCTGCTGCCCAACCGGGTCGTGCTGCCCACCCTGGTCGCCGGCGCCGTCCTGTTCTCCGGCGCCGCTGCGGTCACGGGGGAGTGGCCGGCCCTGATCCGTGCAGGGCTCGCGGCCGCGGCGGTGTTCGCCGTCCTCCTCGGCATGGCGCTCGTCTCCCCGGCCGGCATCGGGATGGGGGACGTGAAGCTCGGCGCCGTCCTCGGGCTGAACCTCGGCTGGCTGGGCTGGCCGCACGTCCTCCTCGGGTTGTCCGCCGGCTTCGTCGTCCAGGCGCTGCTGGCGCTGGCGCTCATGGCGACCCGCCGCGTGGGGCTGCGCACGGAACTGCCCTTCGGCCCGGCGCTGCTGCTGGGCACCGGACTGGTCGTCCTGGCTCCGCTGGTCATCTGAGCGCGGTCGGATACTGACCGTCACCGTCGACGTGCGGAACGCACTCGGTGGGATGAACCCCCTCCGCACATGGGGTGAAGGTCGCTCAAGTCCCCGCATCTCCTGTCCGACGGGAATGGCAGCGCCGTGACAGGCCGGGTCGACCGACCCGGACCGGGCGGCCCGCCCCCACTGGAGAGAACCGTGCTGAACCCGCTCGCCACCCTCGTCACCCTCGTCTCCCTCGCCAAGGACCGCGTGGAGCGGGAGGAGAAGGGCGCCACCGCCGTCGAGTACGGCCTCCTGGTCGGTCTGATCGCCGTCGCGATCATCGCGACCCTGCTCCTGCTCGGCCCGGAGCTGCGCGACCTCTTCGACAAGGTGGTGACCGGGCTCGAGGGCGCCAACGCGCAGAGCTGATCCACACGCATCGGACTCCGGGCGTCGTGGCGACGAGTCGCCACGACGCCCGGCCGGCACGTCGAGGAGAGGGAGGGTGAGATGAGGGAGCGGCTGAGGCGCGAGCGCGGCGCCAGCGTCGTCGAGTTCGCGCTGATCGTGCCCCTGCTGATCGTCCTGGTCCTCGGCATCATCGAGTTCGGACACGCCTTCCAGGTGCAGGGGACGCTGTCCGCGGCGGCCCGGGAGGGCGCTCGGGTGATGGCGTTGCAGAGCGATCCGGCCGCCGCCCGGGCCGCCGTCCGCGACGCCGCCCCGACCCTCGATCCGGCGATCACCGACGCCCAGATCGCCATCTCGCCCGCCGCGTGCCCGGCCACCACGACGACCACGGCCAACGTGCGGGTGACCATCAGCTACCCGATGCCCGTCCTGACCGGCTTCTTCGGGGCCGACGTCGACCTCACCGGGACGGGGGTCATGCGGTGCAACGGCTGATCCCCGCGCTGCGCGCCCGCGTCCGGCGTCGGTTGGCCGGCGAGCGGGGTGCGGCGGCCGTCATCCTCTCCGTCCTGCTCGTTCCGCTGCTCGGGTTCACGGCGATCGCCGTCGACGTCGGCGCCCTCTACGCCGACCGGGCGCGGCTGCAGGTCGCCGCCGACGCCGCCGCTCTCGCCGTGGCCCGCGACTGCGCCCGCGGCGCCTGCGGCGACATGCAGGCCACCGCCCAGGAACTGGTCGACGCCAACAGCGACGCCGACGCCGGCGCCGGGGCGGCCACCGCGGCGCCACCGGTGCTCCAGAGCGCCCCCACCCGCGTGACGGTCACCGGTAGCGCCCCCCGCGAGCACTGGTTCGCTCCCGTCATCGGTCACGACTCGAGCTCGGTGTCTGCGACGGCGACCGTCACCTGGGGTGCGCCCAGCGGCGGGACGGCGATGCTGCCGCTGATCTTCTCCTGGTGCGAGTGGCAGGCCCAGACCGGCGGCGGCATGCCGTCGACCACGACGCAACGCACCATCGTGCTGCCCAAGAAGTCCGACACCGGCTGCACCGGGCCCTCGCACCTGTTCGTGCCCGGCGGCTTCGGCTGGCTGGAGTCCGACGGCGGCAACACCTGCAGGGCGACCACGCGCGTGGGCCACCGCTACGACTCCGAGCCGGGCAACAACCCCTCGCAGGGCTGCTCGGTCGGCGACATCGCGGCACTGGTCGGCCGGACCGTGCTGCTGCCGATCTTCGACGAGGCCGGCGGCACCGGCAGCGGGGCCTGGTACGAGGTCTACGGCTACGCCGCCTTCACGATCACCGGCTACCACTTCGGCGGGCAGTACGACTCCGGCGAGCCCTGCAGGGGCGAGGACCGCTGCATCCGCGGCTACTTCACCCGCTTCGTCGACGCCTCTGGCGCCTTCGACACCAGCACCGACGCCCCCGACCTGGGCGCGTCCATCCTCCGACTGATCCGATAGGGGCCCTCACGTGAGACGCCGACTGCTCGCCGCCGTCGCGGCGCTGGTGCTCGTGGCCGCCGGCACCGTGGTGCTGCTGGCCTACGTGCGTGGCGCCGACGCCCGGGCCCTCGCCGGGGTGCGCACGGTCGAGGTGCTCGTGGTCGACCAGCCGGTCCCCGAGGGCACCCCCGCCGAGGAGCTCGCCGGCCTGGTCCGTACCGAGGTGATGCCCGCCAAGGCGGCGGTCGAGGGACGGGTCACCGACCTCGAGCAGCTCGCCGGCCAGGTCGCCACCGTGGACCTCGAGCCCGGCGAGCAGCTGCTGGCCGGGCGGTTCGCTGCGCCCACCGACCTGCAGGCGCCCGGCACCGTGCCGGTGCCCGAGGGGCTCTCGGAGGTGAGCGTGGTGCTCGAGCCGCAGCGTGCGGTCGGGGGCCGGCTGGCCGCCGGGGACGAGGTCGGCGTCTACGTCTCGATGGACCTGCAGGGCAACATCGACGCCGACCCCGAGGACGAGCAGATCGGCACCACGCACGCCACCCTGCACGGCGTCCTCGTCACCCAGGTCCAGGGCGCTCCGGCGCCCGCGGGCGCCGAGGGTGGTGACGTGGAGACCGCCTCGGCCACCAGCGTCGCCCCGACGGGGAACGTGATGGTCACGATGGCCCTGCCGGCCCGCGACGCCGAGCGGGTGGTCTTCGGCATGGAGCACGCGACCGTCTGGCTGGCGCTCGAGCGCGAGGGCACCGACACCTCCGGCACCCGGGTTGTCACCCAGGGCAACGTCTACGGCGACCTGCTCGCCGCCCTGGGCACCGTGGCCGCGGAGTCGGCGGAATGAGCCGCGTCGTCCTCGCCGGCGCCGGCGACGACCTCCGCGCGGCGGTCGTGGCCGCCGTGGACGGCGACGTCCAGGTCCTGCCGCCCGGACGGTTGCCCGCCGATCCGGCCCGGCTGTTCGAGCTGCTCATCGACGGCGAGCTGCCCGACGTCCTGCTCGTCGGCCCGCTGGCGCCCGTGCACGAGGTGCTCACCCTGGCCGGGCGGCTGGACGTGCAGTGCCCCGGGATCAGCGTCGTCCTGCTCGCCGAGCCGACGCCGGAGCTGTGGCAGGCGGCGATGCGGGCCGGCATCCGCGACCTGCTGCCACCGGGCGCCGAGCCGGCCGACGTCGCCGCGGCCGTCGAGCGCGCCGGCGCGGCCGCCGCCGACCGGCGCCGGGTCCTGCGCCCCCTGGAGGAGACCGCCCGGTTCACCGGCCGGGTCATCACGCTGGCCTCGCCCAAGGGTGGCGTCGGCAAGACGACGGTGGCGACCAACCTCGCCGTCGGCCTGGCCACCGCGTCCCCGCAGGGGACCGTGCTGGTCGACCTCGACGTGCAGTTCGGCGACGTGGCCTCCGCGCTCGGCCTGGTGCCGGAGTACACGCTGCCCGACGCCGTCCACGGCCCGGCCAACCAGGACACGATGGTCCTCAAGACCTTCCTCACCCGGCACCTCAGCGGCCTGTTCGCCGTCTGCGGCTCGGAGTCGCCGGCCGCCGGGGACACCGTGACCGCCGAGGACGTCACCCGCCTGCTGAGCGCCCTGTCGCGCGAGTTCCGCTACGTCGTCGTGGACACCGCGCCCGGGCTCTCGGAGCAGACGCTGGCCGCCATCGACAGCGCCACCGACGTGGTCCTGCTCAGCAGCATGGACGTCCCCGGCGTCCGTGGCCTGCGCAAGGAGGTGCAGGTGCTCGGCGAGCTCGGCATGATCCCGGCCGGCCGGCACATGGTGATGAACATGGCCGACCAGAAGAACGGGTTGTCCCGGCGCGACGTCGAGTGCGCGATCGGCGCGGGGGTGGACGTCGTCATCCCGCGGTCGCCGGCGGTCCCGGCGTCGACCAACCAGGGCGTGCCGATCCTGGCCAGCAACGGCAAGGACCCGGCGGCCAGGGAGCTGCGCCGGCTGGTCGCCCGGTTCGCGGCCACCCCGCTGGTCAAGCCCGGCCGCTACCGCGCCAAGCACCGGGCGGCGGCGTCGTGAACCTCGCCTCCCGCCTCGCCGCGGCCAAGGGGCGGCCCGCCGAGCCGGCGCCCCCGCCCGTCGCGCTGCGGAAGCCGGTGCCGGAGTCGGCGCCGCCGGTGGTCCTCGTGCCCCGGTCCGTCCCTCCGGCCGCCGCGGCACCCCCGACCGACGCCCTCACACGGCTGAAGGACCGCGTCGCCAAGGCGCTGTTCGAGCGCATGGGGTCGCGGATGAACGACCCGTCGCTGTCGGAGGAGCAGCTGCGCGGCATCGTCCTCGGCGAGCTCGACGTCGTCGTCGACGAGGAGAAGGTGCCGCTCTCGCCCGACGAGCGGGCCCGGCTGACGGCGGAGCTGGCCGACGACGTGCTGGGCTTCGGCCCGCTGCAGAAGCTGTTGGACGACCCTACGGTCACCGAGATCATGTGCAACGGCCCCGACATGGTCTACGTGGAGCAGGGCGGCAAGCTGGTGCGCAGCGTCGCCCGGTTCACCTCCGACGAGCACCTGCGCCGGGTGATCGACCGGATCGTCTCCAAGGTGGGACGCCGGATCGACGAGTCCTCGCCGATGGTCGACGCGCGGCTGGCCGACGGCTCCCGCGTCAACGCGATCATCCCGCCACTCGCCTTCTCCGGCTCGACGCTGACGATCCGGAAGTTCGCCAAGGACCCGTTCGGGGTCGAGGACCTCATCGGGTTCGGCACGCTCAGCCCGGAGATGGCCGAGCTGCTGCACGCCTGCGTCGAGGCCCGGCTCAACATCATCGTCTCCGGTGGTACCGGTACGGGGAAGACGACGCTGCTCAACGTGCTGTCGTCCTTCATCCCGGAGGGCGAGCGGATCGTCACCATCGAGGACGCCGTGGAACTGCAGCTGCAGCAGGAGCACGTCGTCCGGCTGGAGTCCCGCCCGCCGAACATCGAGGGCAAGGGCGCGGTCACCATCCGCGACCTGGTCCGCAACAGCCTGCGGATGCGCCCCGACCGGATCGTGGTCGGGGAGTGCCGCGGTGGCGAGTCGCTGGACATGCTGCAGGCGATGAACACCGGCCACGACGGCTCGCTGTCGACGGTGCACGCCAACTCCCCGCGCGATGCCATCGCCCGGCTGGAGACGCTGGTGCTCATGGCCGGCATGGACCTGCCGCTGCGCGCCATCCGTGAGCAGATCGCCTCGGCCGTGGACGTCGTCGTCCAGCTGACCCGCCTGCGCGACGGCACCCGGCGGGTCACCCACGTGACCGAGGTGCAGGGCATGGAAGGGGAGACGGTGACCCTGCAGGACGCGTTCTTGTTCGACTACTCGGCCGGCGTCGACCCCTCCGGCCGCTTCCTCGGCAAGCCGGTCCCGACCGGCGTGCGGCCGCGGTTCACCGACCGCTTCGAGGATCTCGGCATCCGGGTCTCCCCGTCGGTGTTCGGGATGCCCCAGCCGGCGCAGGTGCGGAGGCGGGCCTGATGTCCCCGGCGCTCCTGTTCCTCGGGCTGGTGCTCGTGGCCGGCGGCCTGGCCCTCCTGGTCCTCGGCGCCGTGCCGGCCGGTCCGCGCCGGGTGCCGCTGGCCCGCCTGGACCCCACGACGGCGCCGCCGCCGACGCTGCTGTCCAAGGTGACCACGCAGGCGCAGGGCGGCGTCGAGCAGGTGCTGGCCAGGCGGGGCGGAGCCGGGGCCGGCGCGGCCGCCCTGGAGAGGGCCGGCATCGCGATGGGGCTGCCCGAGGTCGTGCTGCTCACCGGTCTGGCCACGCTGGTGCTCGGTGCGGTCGGCTGGCTGCTCGGCGGTGTGCTCGCGGGGCTGCTCCTCGCGCTGCTCGCCCCGCTGGGCGCGCGGGTGGCGGTCCGGCTCCGGACCGGCCGGCGGCAGGCCCGGTTCGCCGACCAGCTCGACGACGCGCTGCAGCTGATGGCCAGCAGCCTGCGTGCCGGGCACAGCCTGCTGCGCGCGGTGGACGCGGTGGCCGACCAGGCGCCGGCCCCGATCGGGGAGGAGTTCGCGCGGATCGTCAACGAGACCAGGGTGGGCCGGGACCTCGGCGCCGCGCTCGACGAGGTGGCCGTGCGGGTGGACAGCGACGACTTCCGCTGGACCGCCCAGGCCATCGCCATCCACCGGGAGGTCGGCGGCAACCTGGCCGAGGTGCTCGACACCGTCGGCACCACGATCCGGGAGCGCAACGCCATCCGCCGTCAGGTGAAGGCACTGTCGGCCGAGGGCCGGCTGTCGGCCTGGGTGCTCATGACCCTGCCGGTCGGCATCGTCGCCTTCCTGACGGCCACCAACCCGGTCTACCTCTCCGCGTTCACCGAGTCCCTGCCCGGCTGGATCATGATCCTCGTGTCGGTGGTCCTACTGGTCGTCGGCGCGCTGTGGCTCAAGAAGACCGTGGCGATCCGGTTCTGATGAGCACCGTCCCCGCCACCATCCTCGCCGCCACGCTGGCGGTGGCCGCCGGCGTCCCCCTGCTGGGCTGGGCGCTGTTCGCGCGCCCGCAGGACGCCGCCGCGCGGTCCCGGGCCAACCTCACCCGTGGGCTCGACATGTCCGGCGCCGACCCGCGGGCCGCCGTCCGGGCACGTCCGGGGCTGCTCGGGCGCCTGGTCTCCGCGCTGACACCGGCGGGCACCGTGGTCCGGCTCGACCGGATGGCCGGCGCAGCCGGGCGGCCCGCCGCCTGGCCCGTCTCCCGGCTGGTCGCCGCCAAGCTGGTGCTGGCCGCGATCGCGGCGGCCCTCGGGCTGCTGGTCGTCAGCGGCCGGCCGGGGGCGCTCACCGTGCTCGTGGCCGTCGGCACCACGGTCGTCGCGTACTCCGTCCCGGAACTGCTGCTCTACAGCCGGGGCCAGGAACGCCAGCAGGCCATCGGGCTGGAGTTGGCCGACACCCTCGACCAGATGACCATCGCCGTGGAGGCCGGCCTCGGTTTCGAGGCCGCCATGGCCCGGGCCGGGAAGAACGGGCGGGGTCCGCTGGCCGAGGAACTGGTGCGCACCCTGCAGGACATCGGCGTCGGCCAACCTCGCCGCGAGGCCTACCTCGCGCTGGCCGAACGCGCCGGAGTGGAGGACCTGCGGCGGTTCATCCGGGCCGTCGTCCAGGCCGACGTCTACGGCGTCTCGATCGCCGACGTGCTGCGCACCCAGGCGGCCGAGATGCGGCTCAAACGCCGGCAGCGCGCCGAGGAGAAGGCCATGCAGATCCCGGTCAAGGTCATCTTCCCGTTGATGCTGTGCATCCTGCCGGTCCTGTTCATCGTGCTGCTCGGCCCGGCTGTCATGGACATCGTCGAGGCCTTCGGCTGAGGAACGCGACGGCCGCGCACCCACCGGGTGCGCGGCCGTCGTCGTGTGGGGGAGGCCTAGCGCGGCTGGGCCGGGTTGGTGGGGTCGCCCTGCGACGGCGGGTTGATCGCCGGGCCGGTCGTCGCCTCGGAGACCTTCGAGCCGGACGAGGCGGGCGCCGGGTCGTCGGCGGCCGCGGCGGCCGGGTCGCCGCCGGAGGGCTGGGCGCCCTCGTGCAGCGACTTCAGCCGGTTCCCCATGGCCATGACGACCTTGAGGCGGTTTGCGTGGGCCTTCTCGTAGTCGAGCAGCGTCTGCAGGCCGGTGGCGTCCAGCGTGCGGATGCGCGAGATCAGTCCATCCACCGGCAGGTGGTCGTAGTCGGGCAGCGGCAGCTGGTCGTGCTCGGTCATGGCGACCGCCTACCCGCCCCTCCCGGATCCGACACGGTGTGTGGCGGTCGGGTCGGTGGGTAGGCGGCGAGCAGTGCGCGTCCCGCCGCGGACGCCGTCCCGCACACCGACCAGCACCGTCCCCATGAGCACCGAGGAAGTGGTCCCCACCCCATGGACGTGTCGTTCCTGGCACCGGTCTTCGAGGCCGACGGCCCCTTCGCCACCGTGACGGCCGACGTCACGCACAACACCGAGAACGCCGACACCGAGCTCGACCTCCGTGTCCGCGCGGTCGCCGACAAGCTCACCGAGCAGGGTGCGCCGTCGGCCGTCGTCGAGGCGGTGCGCAGCCGGCTGCTCGAGGGCAACGACGGCGGTGAGGCAGGCACCATCCGCGGCCGTGCGGTCGTCGCCGCCGCCGACGGCACGGTCGTCCTCGACCAGGCCCTCGCCGACGTCCCGCGCCAGGAGCTCGCCGAGTGGTCGCCGCGGCCGCACCTGCTGCCGGTGCTGCGCGCGCTGCCCGGGCGCGTGCCGCACGTCGTCGTCCTCACCGACCGCGTCGGTGCCGACCTCACCCTCGCCCACCTCCCCGGCCACGCCGACGAGGAGGAGACGGTGGAGGGCGACAGCTTCCAGATCCGCAAGATCCAGGGTGGCGGCTGGGCGCACCACCGGTACCAGCACAACGCCGAGAACAAGTGGGTGCACAACGCCGACGACGTCGCCGAGCACATCGCCTCGGTCGTGCGCCGGGTGCACCCCCGCTTCGTGCTGCTGGCCGGGGACATGCGTGCGCGGCAGATCCTCACCGACCGCGCCAGCGGGCTGTGGTCGGACCTGATCGTGTCCATCGACGAGGGCGGCCGCGCCGCCGGCGCCGACCGCGAGCCCGTGGAGCGCAAGGCCGCCGAGCTGGTCGCCGAGCACGAGGCCCGCGACGAGGCCGAGACCGTCGAGAAGATCAGCTCCGCCGGTGCCCACGGCCTGGCCGTGACCGGCACCGCGAACGTGGTGGAGGCCCTGCGCAAGGCCCAGGTGGAGACGCTCGTGCTCGCCGACCCCGCCGACGACGAGCAGCTGCTCGTGGGCGCCTCGCCGCTCGAGCTCGGCGTCGACCAGGCCGACATGGACGCCCTCGGTGTCCAGGAGGTGCACTCGGTGCCGGCCGACAGCGCGCTGCTGGCGGCCGCGGTGGCCAGCACCGCCGGCCTCGTCGTCGTGCCGCGCGCGGCCATGCCGGGCGACATCCCCGTGGCGGCGATCCTCCGCTACACCGACGAGTCCACGCCCACCCCACAGTGACGGAGGCAGCAGCCATGACCGACCCCCACCAGGAGGGCACCCCCGCCGGGACCAGCCCGGCCGACCTCGACCGTCGCGCGGCGATCGCCGAGACGCTCGGCAAGGAGGTCTGGCCGGCCGACCGCGACACCCTGGTCGCCCGCGCCGAGGAGTCGAACGCTCCCGACCGTGTCCTGTCGGACCTGCGCCGGCTGCCGTCGGGCCGGCAGTTCGAGAACGTGCAGGACGTCGCCCGGGAGCTGGGCATCGGCACCGAGCAGCACCGGTTCTGAGGAGGACCCCGTGGTCACGCAGAAGGAGCCGAGCCCCGAGGCCCTGGCCAACGTCACCGAGCACAACATCGAGACGCGCGCCGACCTGCTCCCCGAGGAGGCGGGGATGAAGGGCAGCGGCATGGAGGAGGTCGCCGCCGAGATCATCCTGGCCGAGTCGGAGGAGCGCACCGTGCACGCCGACCCGGACGACGCCCAGGGCGCGCACCGCCAGTCCGCCGAGACGGCGGACCTGCCCTGAGCGGGCTGCACGAGCACCCGGTCCAGCTCCGCTGGTCCGACACCGACGTCTTCGGGCACGTCAACCACGCCCGCGTGCTCGGGCTGCTCGAGGACGCACGGCTGTCGATGGTCGACTCCACGCCGGGCGCGGGGATCATCCTCGCCCGGCTGGAGATCGACTACCTCCGCCAGGTGCACTACCGGGTCGGTGAGCACCTGACGGTCGCCACCTCGATCACCCGGCTGGGCCGCAGCTCCATCGGCATGCGCCAGGAACTCACCCAGGACGGCGAGGTGGCCCTGCGCGCGGACATGGTCCTGGTCGCCTTCGACTACGCCGCCGACGCGTCGGTGCCGCTGACCGACGACCAGCGCGCGCACTGGTCGCGCTGGCTGGTCGACCGACCGGGCGACGGCGGGGTCGCCGGCAGCATCGCCGACGGGGCCGCCGGGTAGGGGAGCGGCATGGCCAAGACGACGAAGGGCGGCGACGCCGAGCCCGAGGAGATCCCCAGCACGCTGCGGCGTTCGGACGAGAAGGCGCAGCGCACGTTCGCCAAGGCCCACGACTCCGCCGTCGAGGGGTACGACGGCGACGAGCAGCGGGCCAACCGGGTGGCGTGGGCGGCGGTCAAGCACACCCACGAGAAGGTCGGCGACCACTGGGAGCCGAAGGAGCACAACGGCCCCTCCGACGCGCAGGCCGAGGGCGGCGCGGACACGGACCGGGAGACCAAGGGTGGCGTCGACGCCAACGCCACCAAGGAGCACCTGATGGACGTGGCGAAGCGCCTGGACGTGCAAGGCCGCTCGTCGATGACCAAGGACGAGCTGGTCGACGCCATCCAGAAGGCCAACGACAGGGCGACGGCGAAGGCCCGTCAGGGCTGATCGGCCGGGACGGTCCAGAGCTCGCGCTGCGGCCGGCCGAGCGGCGCCGTCCCGGTGCGGGTGAGGACGACCTGCTCCTCGAGCGCCAGCCGCAGGCACTGGCCGTCCCACTCGGGCACCGGCACGCGGACGGCGAGCTCCACGGCGAAGACGGTGCCCGGGTGCAGCACGCGGTCGCCGTCGCCGGGGACGCCGCGCTGGTCGTCCCACCGGCCGATCGCCGGCCCGGCGCCGTGCCCGTGCACGCCGACCGGGTGGGAGTAGACGTCGGTGGGCAGGCCCTCGGCCGCGGTGGCGGCCCGGGCGTCGGCGAGCACCTCGTTGCCGGTGCGGCCCGGCACCAGCGCGGCCGCGGTCAGCTCCTGCGCGCGGCGGCTGGCGGCCCACGCCTGCCGCAGGCCGGCCGGGGCGGCGTCCTCCCCGGGGCGCAGCAGGTAGGCGCTGCGCTGCAGGTCGGTGGCCAGGCCCAGGCTGGAGAGGCCGGCGTCGCAGGTGACCAGGTCGCCGGGCTCCAGGACGGCGTCCTGCGGCACGGCGGGCAGGTCGACCCCGGAGTCCGGTCGCAGCGGCACGCCGGCGCGCTGCACGGTCACCCCGGGGTGGAACCACGGCGGGGTGCCGAGGTCGGCCAGGCGCTCGTGCACCGCCCACGCCAGGTCCGCGGCGGTGGTCAGGCCCGGGACGAGCGCCGCGGGGGAGAGGACCTCGGCCAGCACCCGGTCGGTGAGCCGGGCCAGGGCGTCGAGCGCGGCCACTTCCTCGGGCAGCCGCGTCTCCAGCCAGCCGACGACGAGGTCCTCGGCGGACACCAGTCGGTCGGCGAGGTCGCCCAGCGCCCCGGCGAGCAGCCGGTGCTCGGCCACCGACAGCCCGTCGGCCAGCGGGCACCCGGCGGAGACGTCGATGCCGATCCGGCGCGGGTCGGCCTGGGTCACGATCCGCCGCACCGCTGCCCACAGGGCGCGCTCGTCCCCGTCAGCGTCCCCGCCGTCCTCCGTGCCGTCGTCCTCGGGGGACCAGCCGGGCAGGTACTGGCCCACCGGGTAGCGGGAGACCGCGACCGGTGTGACGCCGTCGTCGCTGCGGTGCAGGACCAGGACGACGAGCCGGCGGGCCGACAGCCAGGTCGCCGGCAGCAGGGTGGGCAGGACCGGGTCCTCGCTGCCCTCGCGGCCGACGACCAGCCACAGGTCGATGCCGGCGCGGTCCATGAGGCCGGGCAGCAGGTCGAGCAGGCGCTGGGTCAGCCACCGGTCGCGGACGTCGGCCTGCTCACGCAGCGGCAGGGGCACCGTCCGCGTCGGGTCGGGGACGACCAGCGTCATGGGGACAGGGAAGCAGAGAACCGCCGCCGCCACCCGCTGAAGAGCAGCCGGTCAGCCGTCAGCCTGACTCGGTCCGGGAGACGTCGGGCAGCCGCGGGCAGGGCACGGTCGGCGGGTTCAGCAGCTCGGCGGCCGGGGCCCGGCGCGGTGAGGGCGGCGGAGGAGGCGCGAAGGTGGCCACGCGGTCGCGGCCGCCCTGCTTGGCCGCGTACATCGCCGCGTCCGCCCGGTCGACCAGCCGCCACAGCGCCCCGCCGGCGTCCTCGCCGTCGCCGGGGCGGGTCAGGGCGACGCCGATGGAGGCGGTCACCGCGTGCCCGTGCGCGCTGCGCGCGGCGCACACCGCGAGCCGCAGCCGCTCGGCGAGGTGGGCCGCCTCGCCGGGGTCGCCGACCAGCCCGAGGACCACCAGCTCCTCCCCGCCGAGGCGGGCGAGGACGTCGCTGGGCCGCACGGTGTCGGCCAGCACACCGGCGACGGCCTGCAGGACGGCGTCCCCGGCGGCGTGCCCGTGCCGGTCGTTGACCAGCTTGAAGTGGTCGAGGTCGATGACCAGCGCGGCGACCCGCTGGCCCTCGCGGCGGGCCTGCCGCCACAGGCGCGGGACCTGCTCCACCAGGTACCGGCGGTTGGCCAGCCCGGTGAGCGGGTCGTGCTGCGAGAGCGCCTCGGTGGCCGCGAGCAGCCGCTGCTCACGCCGGCGCAGCAGGCTCACGCCCACGGCGACGAGGTCGAGCATGCCCGCGGAGATGGCCGCCTGGACCGCCAGCCCGCCCACGCCGTCGTAGCTGTGCTGCATCGCGACCACGACGGCCACCGGCGTGACCGCCATGTGCACGGCGAGCATCCAGGGGACGAGGAACCAGGCGGCCACCACCGACGGGAAGAGCAGCACCAGCGGCGTCGCGTAGCGGACCGGGTCCTCGATGCACAGCGCGACGACGACGTAGACGAGGTCGCCGAGCAGCACCAGGCCGAAGGTCTGCCACACCCCGACGCGGCGGCGTACCACCAGCGGCACGGCCGCCAGCAGGCACGCGGCCATGGTGACGCCGTAGGTCGTGCGCACGACGCCGTCGCGGACGACGCCGTCGAGGGCCAGGTTGACCAGGCCCGTGAGGCCGCCGGTGACGAGCAGGACGGCGAGCAGGAGCGCGGCCACCCGGTTCTCGGGACCACCGGGCCCGAGGACGGTCCCGGACGGCGGCTCGTCGACGACGCGTGGCCGGACTGGGGTCACCGCCGCAGCTTGCCCTATGGGGGCGGTGTCGTGCGCGGTCGTCCGCGGGGGCTCCCGACGGGACGTCGTCGCTGGCAGGCTGCCCGCATGTCGTACCCGGAGCCGGGTCTCGTCGATGTCCGCACCCTGGCCGACCACCCGCTCACCGAGGCGGGGGCCGCGGCGCTGCGCATGGTGGCGCCGGGCGCGGTCACCGCGGGGCGCTTCGGACTGGTCGAGTACTGGCTCACCCCGAGGTCGCCGGGCGCGGCGCCGCACCACCACCAGACGTTCTCCGAGTCCTTCTACGTGCTCTCCGGCGAGCTGACGCTCTACGCCGGCGGGCGCTGGCAGCCGTACCGGCCCGGCGACTTCGCCCTCGCCCACGAGCGCGGGGTGCACGGCTTCCGCAACGACTCCGACGAGCCGGCGTCGTTCCTCATCCTGTTCACACCCGGCATCGCCCGCGAGGAGTTCTTCGCCGAGACGGCCGAGATGCGGCGCTCCGGGCGCAGGCCCGGCCCGGAGGAGATGACGGCCTTCTACGCCCGGCACGACCAGGTCATGGTCGAGGAGTGAGCCGCGTGACCGCGTGGATGACGTGCACGTACGCCCAGCGCAGCGGCGGCAGGGGACAGCGGAGGAGCATGTCAGGCGCCGTCCCCGGGCATGGCGGGGTCGAGGCGTCCCCGCTGGCGGGGACCGGCTGACAGGAGGCGCGCCCGTGGCGCAGGGACCGTGGTTCTACTGCCTGAAGCACCACACCGTGGAGACCCGTGACGGCTGCGCCGAGCGGCACCGCCTCGGCCCCTACGACACCCGCGAGGAGGCCGAGAACGCACTGCAGGGGGTGGCCGAGCGCAACGAGCAGCTCGACCAGGAGGACCGGGAGTGGGAGGGCCGCTGACCGGTCCCGCCTGATCCGCCCGGCATGATCGGGCCCGGTGCACCGGGTCCGCCGGTGCCCGGGAGGAGGCAGCGTGACCACCGCAGCGGAGAGTCGTCCGGTCGAGGACCTGGTCGTCGGGGTGCTCGGCGGCACCGGCCCCCAGGGGCGCGGCCTCGCCGTCCGGCTGGCCGCCGTCGGCCAGCGGGTGCTGCTCGGGTCCCGCGATGCCGACCGTGCCCGTGAGGTGGCCGAGGAGGTGGCCGGGCGGGCCGCGACCGTCTCCGGCGGTGAGGTGTCGGTGCAGGGCGGGTCGAACCTCGACGTCTCCGGTGCCGCCGACCTGGTGATCGTCGCCGTCCCCTACGCCGGGCACGCCGCGACGCTGGCCGAGCTGGCCGCGCCGCTGGCCGGCAAGGTCGTCGTCGACTGCGTGGTGCCGATGGGCTTCGACGAGCTCGGCGCCTACGTGCTCGACGTGGAGGAGGGCAGCGTCACCCAGCAGGCGGCCGCGCTGCTCCCCGACTCCGACGTCGTCGGCGCGTTCCACCACCTGTCGGCCCGGCTGCTGGAGGACCTCTCCCAGCCGACCATCGACGGCGACGTCATGGTGGTCGGCGACGTCCGCGCCGCCACCGACACCGTGCAGGCGCTGGCCGGGCGGCTGCCCGGGATGCGCGGCATCTACGCCGGCCGGCTGCGCAACGCCCGCCAGGTCGAGGCGCTGACCATCAACCTCGTGTCGGTCAACCGCCGGTACAAGGCCCACGCCGGCATCCGCGTCACCGACGTCTGAGGCCGGTCACCGCCCGGCGAGCTCCAGCAGGCCGGGGACGACGTCGGCGGGCGGGGGCATCGCGGCGATCTCGGCGGCCACCTCGCGGGCGGCCGCGGCCACGTCCGCGTCGGCCACCAGCCGCTCGAGCAGCGAGGCGGTGATCCCGCCGGGGTCCACGGCCACGCCGGCGCCACGGATGGCGACCAGGTCGCCGTTGGTGCGGCGGTCGCCGGCGCCGCGGACCACCAGCTGGGGCACGCCGGCGGCCAGCGCGGTGAGCACGGTGCCGGCGCCGCCGTGGTGCACCACGGCGGCGGCGGCCGGCACCACCTGCGGGAACGGCAGCCAGTCCGCCGTCCGGACCGGCGGCGGCAGCCGGCGGCGGGCGACCCGGCGGTCGGGGCGGACCAGGACGACGTCGAGGTCGGTGCCCGCCGCGGCCGTGACGACGTCGCGCATCAGCCGGTCGGGGCCGGGGGAGGCCACGGTGCTGCGGCTGACCAGCACCCGCGGCCGTGGGCCCGGGCGGGTGAACTCGGTGTCGAAGGGGCGGTCCGGGGTCCACGGGACGAAGCGCACCGGCGTCCCCGCCCGCGTCCCGACCACGCTCGGCGGCGCCGAGGTGAGCACGCGCGCCGGCGGCGGCAGCTCGCCGAGCCCCCGGGCCGGACGGTAGGTCCCCAGCGCGGCGGCCAGCAGCACCCCGGCGTCGTACAGGTTGGCCTCCACCAGCACCGACGGGACCCCGCGGCGGGCGGCGGCCTCCGCGCCGGCCGGGGCCAGGGGCTCGTGCACGACCAGGTCGGGGCGGTGCTCCTCGGCCGCGGCGAGGACGCCGTCGGCCATCCGGGCGCCGAGGGTGCCGAACAGCAGCCCGACCCCCGTCGTCCCGCCCCGCCCGGCCATCTCGCGGCGGGCCAGCAGCGGCCGGCGCAGCATCAGCCGGCCGAACAGCGGACCCAGCCGCAGGCCGGGGGCGACGTCGGTGGGGGACAGCTCCGGCGGACAGCTGGCGATCCCGTCGCCGGCCGTGGCCACGAGCACCTCGGCGCCGGCGTGGCGCAGGGCCAGCGCGAGCGGGACCAGCGGCAGGACGTGACCGGTCAGCGGGGACGCGACGACCAGGACGCGCATGCACCCAGGCTGGCCGCCGGCGGCCGGGCGGACAAGGCCGTCCGGCGTCAGACCCCGGTGGCCACGAGGACGACCACCAGCACGGCGACGAACAGCAGGGTCCCGCCGAGCACGCCGCAGGAGAACGCGACCGGCCGGCGCTCGCTGATCGGCAGCGCGCCCGGGGACCAGGTGCGCAGGTCGCGGCGGTCCACCGACTGCGGGACCTCGGTGAGCCGGACGCCGGTGGCGTGGGCGAACCAGGCCACCCGCCCGGCGTCCCAGTGCACGCCCTGGATCCGCACCAGCGCGCGGCCGTCGTGCCCGAGCAGCGCGAACAGGACCGACTCGGGGCCGTTCAGCATCCGGTACCGCGGCGCCAGGACCGCGCCGGCGACCCGGGCCGGTGCGACGACGCGGTCGCGGGCCGGCGGGGAGCGGTGGACCAGCGCGCCGGGCGTGAGCAGCAGCGACGTCCCGCGGAAGTACAGCAGCGCGACGAGCAGGGCCACCACGACGACGGCTCCCGCGATCGCGATCGAGACGCCCACGGACAGGCCGTCGGCGGCCAGCCGGACGACGAGGAGCACCGCGGCGAGCGGCGCCAGCGGCAGGACGTAGGCGCCGTAGGAGCGGCCGCTGGGGCGCAGCTCGGCGAGCACCGGGCCGGTCGTCGCGGGGGAGGTCACGGCGGCGGAGGGTAGGTCGGCTCGCGCCGGGTCCGCAGGACCGCCACCCGGACGGTGGACACCCCGAGGGTGTGCGCCGACGCCGTGTTCCGGGGACGGGGAGGCTGCGTCAGCGCACCCGCTCGCGGCAGGATGGGCACGTGCTGCTCGCGAACGCGGTCGCGGTCCTGCACGCGGCCGTCGTCCTGTTCATGCTGACCGGCGCCCTGCTGGCGCTGCGCCGGCCGGGGCTGGCGCGCGTGCACGCGCCGGTGGCGCTGGCCGTGCTCACGGTGAACCTGGCGGGGGCGCCGTGCCCGCTGACCACGGTCGAGCTCGCGCTGCGGGAGCGGGCCGGGGCGGCGCCCTACGACGGCGGCTTCCTCGGGCACTTCCTGTTCGGCCCGCTCGGCCTCGACGTCCGCTCCGCCGCCGTCCAGGTGGGGATGTACTCCGTGGCGCTCGGCCTCAACGCCGTCGGCTACGGGCTGCTGCTCGTCCGGACCCGGTCCGGGGAGAGCCGGCCGGCTCAGCCGTAGAGGGCGAGGACGACGAGCCCAGGCCCAGCACGATCGGGGACGTGCGCGAACGGCGGCTCCCGGGCCGGGACCACGCCGCCCCTGCGACTACTCGAACGAGTGCTCCGGGCCCGGGAAGACACCGCCGCGCACCTCGTCGGCGTACTCGCGGGCGGCGCGCAGCAGCTCCCCGCGCAGGTCGGCGTACCTCTTCACGAACTTCGGCACCCGGCCGCCGTTGAGCCCGGCCATGTCCGGCCACACCAGCACCTGCGCGTCGCAGTCGGCACCGGCGCCGATGCCGACGGTCGGGATGGACAGCTCCTTGGTCACCTGGGCGGCGACCGAGGCGGGCACCATCTCCAGGACGACGGCGAACGCGCCGGCCTCCTGCACGGCGTGCGCGTCGGCGAGCAGCTGGTCGGCGCCGGCCCCGCGGCCCTGCACCCGGAACCCGCCGAGCGCGTGCTCGCTCTGCGGCGTGAAGCCGACGTGGGCCATCACCGGGACGCCGTTGTCGGTGAGCATCCGGATCTGCGGCGCCACCCGCACCCCGCCCTCGAGCTTGACCGCCTGCGCGCCGCCCTCCTTCATCATCCGGACCGACGTCTCGAAGGCCTGCTGCGGCCCCGACTCGTAGCTGCCGAAGGGCAGGTCGGCCACGATCAGCGACCGCTTGGTCGAGCGGGTGACCGCCTTGGTCATCAGCAGCAGGTCGTCGACGGTGACCGGCACCGTGGAGGTGTGCCCGAGGACGACGTTGCCCGCCGAGTCGCCGACCAGCATCACCGGGATGCCGGCCTCCTCGAACACCTGCGCGCTGTAGGTGTCGTAGGCGGTGAGCATCGCCCACTTCTCGCCGCGCTCCTTGGCCTGCAGCAGGTGGTGGATGCGCACCCGCGCGTTCGACGTCCCGCCGTACAGCACCGACTCGGTCACGCCTGGGCTCCTTCGCGGACGCTGGGCAGGCTCTCCCGCCAGCGGTTGGTGATCGGCAGCCGCCGGTCGCGGCCGAAGGCCTTGAGGCTGATCTTCGTGCCGGGCGCGGACTGCCGGCGCTTGAACTCCGCGACGTCGACCAGGCGCAGCACCCGGGCGACGACCTCGGGGTCGTGCCCGCGCTCGAGCAGCTCGGCCATCCCGAGGTCGCGGTCGACGTAGTCGGCGATCACGGAGTCGAGCTCCTCGTAGGAGGGCAGCGAGTCGCTGTCCTTCTGCCCGGGCGCGAGCTCCGCCGACGGCGGCTTGTCGATCGAGTTCTGCGGGATCGGCTCGGTCTCCCCGCGGTCCCGGGCGTACGCGTTGCGCCAGCGGGACAGCTCCCACACCAGCGTCTTGGGCACGTCCTTGATCGGCGCGAACCCGCCCGCGGCGTCGCCGTAGAGCGTCGAGTACCCGACGGCGACCTCGCTCTTGTTGCTGGTGGCCAGCAGCAGGTGCCCGTGCTGGTTGGACAGTCCCATCAGCAGCGTGCCGCGGATGCGGGCCTGCAGGTTCTCCGCCGCCGTCCCCGACAGCTCGACCTGCGACTCGAAGGCGTCGACCATCGGCGCGATCGGCACGGTGGAGAAGTGCAGGCCCAGCCGCCGGGCGCTGTCCTCGGCGTCGGCGAGCGAGTGGTCCGACGACCACCGGGAGGGCAGGGCGACGGCGTGCACCCGGTCGGCGCCGACCGCGTCCACCGACAGCGCGGCCACCAGCGCCGAGTCGATGCCGCCGGACAACCCGAACACCACCGACGGGAAGCCGTTCTTGTCGATGAAGTCGCGCAGGCCCAGCACCAGCGCGCGCCAGACCTCCTCGCAGTCCGAGAGCGGGTCGGCCACGTGCCCGGGCCGCGGCTGGAAGGCCACCGGCTCCTCGGACAGGACCGTCCGGGTCACCGTCATCGGCCCGATCCGGCCCTCGCGCCGCTGCGGCACGCGCGCCGGGTCGAGGGTGAGGTCGACGCAGAGCAGGTGCTCGACGAACTGCGGCGCCCGGGCGAGCAGCTCGCCGTCGGCCGACACGGCCAGCGAGTCGCCGTCGAAGACCAGCTCGTCCTGCCCGCCCACCTGGTTGCAGTAGACGATCGGCGCGTTCGCCTCGGCGGCGCGGCGGCGGACCAGCGGCAGCCGCAGGTCGTCCTTGGCCCGCTCGTAGGGCGAGGCGTTGGGGGACACGACCAGGTCGACGCCGGCCTGCCCGGCCACCCCGCACGGCCCGCCCTCGACCCACAGGTCCTCGCAGATGGTCAGCGCGACGTCGACGCCGTGGACCCGGACGACCTGCAGCTCGCTGCCGGGGACGAAGTAGCGCGCCTCGTCGAAGACGCCGTAGTTGGGCAGGTGCCGCTTGGCGTAGCGGCCGACCACCCGCCCGGCGTGCAGCACGGCGGCGGCGTTGCGGGGCTGGCCGCGGCGGGGGTTGGCGTCGCCGGGCCGCTCGTCGTCGACGCTCTCGTCGCTGCCCGGCGGGGTGTCGACGGCGGCCGGCCCCGGGCCCTCGGTGTGCGCCAGGTACCCGACGACGACGGCGACCCCGCCCAGCCCCTCCCGCTCCAGCGTGCCGGCGAGGTCGGTCAGCGCCTGCTCGCTGGCGCGGGCGAAGGACTCGCGCAGCACCAGGTCCTCGGCGGGGTAGCCGGTGAGCGTCATCTCCGGGAAGACGACGAGGTGCGCGCCGTCGGCGGCGGCCTCCTGCGTCCACTCCACGACGAGCGCGGCGTTGCCCGCCAGGTCGCCGACGCGGGTGTCGACCTGGGCCATCGCGACTCTCAGCTGCACCGGACCGTTCACGCCGCACAGTCTCGTCGCCGTCGCGCGGGCCCGGCCACCGGGTGCGCGGCCGCGCTGGCCGCCGGCCACCGGCCGCGCGGCGATCACGGGGGTGCGGTTGCCGACACGCCGGTCGCGACGGCGTGTCGCCCGCGCGGCCTCCGTGACCACCGCGGCGGACGACCGCCCGGCGCGGCCGTCCCGGGGCCCGGGCACGACGCGGCGCCGCCCGCCGGTGTGTGGACGCCCTCGACCGGGCAGGCTGTGCACCGACGACACGCCCCGGAAACGAGCGGACCCGATCATGGCCAGCATGGACCGACAGCAGGAGTTCGTCCTGCGCACCCTGGAGGAACGCGACATCCGCTTCGTGCGGCTGTGGTTCACCGACGTCTCCGGCTACCTCAAGGCGGTCGCGGTGGCGCCGGCGGAGATCGAGGCGGCCTTCGCCGAGGGCATCGGCTTCGACGGCTCGGCGATCGAGGGCTTCGCGCGCGTCTACGAGTCGGACATGCTCGCCAAGCCCGACCCGGGCACCTTCCAGGTGATGCCGGCGACGAAGGGGCGGGCCAGCGACACCGCCCGGATGTTCTGCGACATCTCGCTGCCCGACGGGTCGCCGTCGTGGGCCGACCCGCGGCACGTGCTGCGGCGGGCGCTGGGCAAGGCCGCCGACATGGGCTTCACCTTCTACACCCACCCCGAGGTCGAGTTCTTCCTGCTCGAGGACCTCCCCACCGACGGGCGGCCGCCGAAGCCCGCCGACAACGGCGGCTACTTCGACCTGTCCACGCACAACGTGGCGCACGACTTCCGCCGGGAGGCCGTCTTCGCGCTCGAGGCGATGGGCATCTCGGTCGAGTTCAGCCACCACGAGGTCGCGCCGGGCCAGCAGGAGATCGACCTGCGCTACGCCGACGCGCTGTCGATGGCCGACAACGTGATGACGCTGCGGCACGTCGTCCGGGAGGTCGCCCTCGCCCAGGGCGTGTACGCCACCTTCATGCCCAAGCCGTTCACCGAGCTGGCCGGCTCGGCGATGCACACGCACGTGTCGCTGTTCGAGGGCGACCGCAACGCCTTCCACGACCCGGCCGACCCGATCCGGCTGTCGACCACCGGGCGCCAGTTCATCGCGGGCCTGCTCACCCACGCCCGCGAGCTGACCGCCGTCACCAACCAGACGGTCAACTCCTACCGGCGCCTGCTGGCCGGTACCGAGGCGCCGACGGCGGCCACCTGGGGCCGGGCCAACCGCTCGGCCCTGGTGCGGCTGCCCTCGTACAAGCCGAACAAGGGCCAGTCGGCGCGGGTCGAGGTCCGCTCGCCGGACTCCGCGTGCAACCCCTACCTCACCTTCGCCGTCCTGCTGGCCGCGGGCCTGCGCGGCATCGAGAAGGGCTACGAGCTCCCGCCGGAGGCCGAGGACGACGTCTGGTCGCTCACCGACACCGAACGCCGCGCCGCCGGGTACGAGGACCTGCCGGTCTCCCTCGGCGAGGCGCTGACCGCGATGCAGGGCAGCGAGCTGGTGGCCGAGACCCTCGGCGAGCACGTGTTCGAGTTCTTCCTCCGCAACAAGTGGGAGGAGTTCGACTCCTACCGGCAGAACGTGACGCCCTTCGAGCTCAAGCGGTACCTGCCCGGCCTGTGAGCCGACAGCGCGACAGAGGCTCCTGTCCCAGACGCCGGTGCCTCCCAGGACGTGTCACCAGGGTCGGTGCTCGTGGTGGGGGCACGTGGGCGCGGGTTGCCCACGTCCACGTTGAGGCTGTCGCCCCGCCTCACGGCTCCGCTCTGACGGTGTTCCTCGTGCTTCTGCGGTCCTGCAGGACCGCAGAAGCACGAGGAACACCCGCACAGCCCGGGGCGGGAGCCGATGGCGCGACAGAGGCCGTCCTCGGACGGGGGCGGGCCGGGGCGCACTAACCTCGGACCCGTGCCGGACCGCCCCCGCCTGCTCGTCGTCGTGCCCAGCGACACCGCCCCGCCCGCCCGGCTGGGGGAGTGGCTGCGTGCCGCCGGCCTCGACCTCGACGAGCGGCACCTCGACGCCGGCGACGACGTCCCCGCCGACCTCTCCGGGCACGACGGGCTGCTGGTCACCGGCGGCCCGCAGTCGAGCCTCGACGACGACGCGGTCAGCGGCCTGGGCCCGGTACGCGCGCTGCTGGCCCGCGCCCTGGCCGACGGCGCCCCGGCGCTGGGCATCTGCCTGGGCGCGCAGCTGATGGCGCAGGCCGGCGGCGGGCGCGTGCGGGCCGGCGCCGACGGGCCCGAGGTCGGCGCCGGGCTGGTGGCCCGGCGCGACGCCGCCGGGTCCGACCCACTGTTCGCCGCCGTGCCGCTGAGCCCCGACGTCGTGCAGTGGCACCACGACGAGATCAGCGAGCTGCCGGCCGGCGCCACCCTGCTGGCCAGCGGCGTCCGCTACGCCCACCAGGCCTTCCGCGCCGGCCGCGCGGGCTACGCGCTGCAGTTCCACGTCGAGACGACGCCGGAGATCGTGCGGCGCTGGGCCGACAGCGACCCGGCCGGCGTCGCCTCCACCCCGTTCGACGCCGCGACCGTCGCCGAGCGCGCCGCCGCCGTGCACCCCGACCTCGAGGAGGTCTGGGCCCCGTTCGCCGCCCGCTTCGCCGACCTGGTGCGCGCGGCCCGCGGCGCCGCGGTCTGAGCCGGTGACCACCGCCCGGGAGGTGCCCCGCCGCGCGGTCGTGCGGCTGGCCCGCTTCGGCTTCGAGGACGGCGAGAAGGCGGCGCTGCTGCTGTCCGACCCGGCCCTGGGGCTGTGGGACCTCGAGCGCAACGAGCCCGCCGACCCCGAGGCCGCGCCGGTCGTCTCCGCGCTCGCCCGCGCCGGCGACCCCGACCTCGCCGTCCGCTCGCTGTCGCGGCTGGTGGAGGCCCTCGACGCCGCCGACCCCACCGGCGGGTCGGCCGCGGGGCTGCTCGCCCGGCTCCGCGGCTCGGGCTCGCTGCGCAGCCGGCTGCTCGCGGTGCTCGGCGCCAGCGCGGGCCTGGCCGACCACCTCGCCGCCCACCCCGGCGACTGGACCGTCCTCGACGCCGACGGCTCCGGTCAGGGGCGCGGTCCCGTGCGGCCGGCCGCGTACGCGCTGGAGCGCCAGATGCTGGTGGCCGTCGGCGCCGACCCCGACGACCCTCCGTGGGGCGTGCGGCTGGGGAAGTCGGCGCCCGACGCCTCGCCGCAGCGGATCGCCGCGCTCCGGCTGGCCTACCGGCGGGCGGTGCTGAGCCTGGCCGGGCGCGACCTCGGTGAGGGGCTGTCGGCCGAGGACGTCGCCGCCGAGCTCGCCGACGTCGCCGCCGCGGTGCTCAGCGCCGGGCTCGCCCTCGCCGTCGCCGAGCAGCCGGCGGGCGCGGCGGCCTGCCGGCTGGCGGTCATCGCACTCGGCAAGACCGGCGGCCGGGAGCTCAACTACGTCAGCGACGTGGACGTCGTGTTCGTCGCCGAGCCGGTCGACCCCAGCGACCCCGAGGCGCCGGCGCTGCAGAGCGCCACCCGGGTGGCCGCCGCGCTCATGCGGATCTGCCGTGAGGCGGCGTGGGAGGTCGACGCCGCGCTGCGCCCCGAGGGCAAGGCCGGCGTCCTGGTGCGCACGCTGGCCAACCACGCCGCCTACTACCGGCAGTGGGCGAGCACCTGGGAGTTCCAGGCGCTGCTGAAGATGCGACCGGTGGCCGGCGACCCCGACCTCGGCCGCGCCTACGTCGAGGAGCTGTTCCCGATGGTGTGGCAGGCCGGCGACCGTCCCGGCTTCGTCGCCGAGGTGCAGGCCATGCGGCGGCGGGTGGAGGACAACATCCCGCCGGGCCAGGCCGACCGGGAGCTCAAGCTCGGCCGCGGCGGCCTGCGCGACGTCGAGTTCGCCGTCCAGCTGCTGCAGCTCGTGCACGGGCGGGTCGACGTCCGGCTGCGGGTGGGTGGCACGCTCCCCGCGCTGTCCGCGCTGCGGGCCGGCGGCTACGTCGGCCGCGACGACGCCGACACCCTCATCGCGTCCTACCGTTTCCTGCGCACCGTCGAGCACCGGCTGCAGCTGCTGCGGCTGCGGCGCACCCACCTGCTGCCCACCGACGAGCAGCAGCTGCGCTGGCTGGCCCGCTCGCTGGGCTACAAGCCCGATGCCCGCGGCACCGCCGTCGACGTGCTGCGCGCCGAGCTGAACCTGCACACCCGCGAGGTGCGCCGGCTGCACGAGAAGCTCTTCTACCGGCCGCTGCTGTCGGCGGTGGCGCGGGTGCCGGCCGAGGCCGCGCAGCTCGGCAGCGAGGCCGCCGGCGACTGGCTGCGCGCGCTCGGGTTCGGCGACCCGCAGGGGGCGCTGCGGCACATGGGCGCGCTGACCGGCGGGGTGTCGCGGTCGGCGTCGATGCAGAAGTACCTGCTGCCGGTCGTCCTGCAGACCCTCGCCGACTGCGCCGACCCCGACGCCGGGCTGCTGGCCTACCGGCAGGTCAGCGAGGCCCTCGGCGGCAACCAGTGGTACCTGCGGCTGCTGCGCGACGAGGGGCAGGTGGCCGAGCGGCTGGCCCGGCTGCTCGGGTCCAGCCGGTACGTGGCCGCGCTGATCACCCGCACGCCCGAGGCGCTGCGCATCCTCGCCGACGACGACGAGCTCGAACCGCGCGGCGCCGCGTCGCTGGCCGGGGCCTGGCGCGCCGCCGCGGGGCGCGCGGCCGACCCGCAGGCCGGCATCCGCGTGCTGCGCGGGCTGCGCCGCCAGGAGCTGCTGCGGATCGCCTCGGCGGACCTGCTGGGCCGCCTCGACGTCGCCGGGGTCGGGCAGGCGCTCACCGACGTCGCCGTGGCGACGCTGCAGGCCGGGCTCGAGGTCGCGGTCCGCGCGTGGGCCCGGGAGGCCGGCATCGACCCCGCCGACGTGCCGATGGAGCTCGCCGTCATCGGCATGGGCAGGCTCGGCGGCGGCGAGATGGGCTACGGCTCGGACGCCGACGTGCTCTTCGTGCACCGGCCCCGGGCCGGTGCCGAGGAGGGCCGCGCGGCGCAGGTGGCCAACACGGTCGCCCACACGCTGCGCCGGCTGCTGGGCGAGCCCGCGCCCGACCCGGCCTTCGAGGTCGACGCCGACCTGCGCCCCGAGGGCCGGCAGGGGGCGCTGGTGCGCAGCCTGGACGCGTTCGGCGAGTACTACGAGCGCTGGGTGTCGGTGTGGGAGGTGCAGGCGCTGCTGCGTGCGGCGCCGGTGGCCGGCAGCGCGGAGCTGGGCGCCGCCTTCATGGAGCTGGTCGACCCGCTGCGCTACCCGGAGGCCGGCCTGACGGCCGGGCAGGTCGCCGAGATCCGCCGGATCAAGGCCCGCGTCGAGCGGGAGCGGCTGCCGCGCGGTGCCGACCCGGCCACCCACACCAAGCTCGGCCGCGGCGGCCTGGCCGACGTCGAGTGGACCGTGCAGCTCCTGCAGTTGCAGCACGCCGCCCGCCTGCCGGCGCTGCGGACGCCCTCCACCGTCGGCGCGCTCACGGAGCTGGCGGCCGCGGACCTGCTCACCGGGGAGCAGGCGGGCTCGCTGCGCGAGGCGTGGGAGCTGGCCAGCCGCGCGCGCAACGCCGTCTTCCTCGTCCGTGGCCGGCCCGGGGACCAGCTGCCCCGGCCCGGGCTGGAGCTGGCCGGCGTCGCGCGGGCCAGCGGCTCCGGCGCCGACGTCGACCCCGGGCAGTTCCTCGACGACTACCGGCGCACCACCCGGCACGCCCGCGGCGTCGTCGAGCAGGTCTTCTACGGCCAGCCGGCCGGGTGACCCGCCGGGTGTGCCGGTTGCGGCCGCGGGGCACGCTGGGGGAGTGAGCTCAGCCGTTCCCGCCGACGACCTCCCCGACGACGACCCGCCCGCCGAGGGCCGGGGCGTGGGCGAGGGCGCCACCATCACGCCCTACCGCGACGGACCGCTGATCGTGCGCGGGGACTTCCGGCTGGTCGACCAGGACGGCGCCGAGATCGACCCGGGCCGCAAGACCGTCGCGCTGTGCCGGTGCGGCAAGTCCGGCATCAAGCCGTTCTGCGACGGCACCCACAAGCGCTCGGGGTTCTCCGCGCCGAGCGCGCCCAGCCGGCCCCGCCCGGCCGCGGCGATCCTGCATCAGGCCGGCCGGCCGGCGCCCGACTGAGCGGACGCACGGCGGCGCGGGCCGGCCCCGTGCCCGGCCCGCCCCGCCGTTGCTCCTGAGTGGCCCTGCTGCAGGGTCCCGCCGCGGGCGTGCGGGCGGTGGGGGGCAGCGGGGTCCTCACTTCAGGCGTGGTCCTGGATGGACCGGGCCATCCGGACCTGCTCCTCGAGCACGTCGGTGATCCGGGCCTGCACCGCGTCGAGCTGGCCGATCACCTCGCTGGTGGCGTGGATGCCGGCGGTGACCTGGTCACTGCTGGCCTGGATGCCGGCGATCTGGTCCGACACCCGCTGCGTGGCCGACGCGGTCTCCCGGGCCAGGTCCTTGACCTCGCTGGCGACGACGGCGAAGCCGCGGCCGAGCTCCCCGGCCCGCGCCGCCTCGATCGTGGCGTTGAGGGCGAGCAGGTTCGTCTGGTCGGCGATGCCGGAGATGATCCGGATGACCTCGCCGATCGACGTCGAGGCCTCGGTGAGGGCCGCGACCTCCGCGGTCATCGTCGACGCCTGGGCGACGGCGTTCTCGGCCACCTGGCCCGCCGCGTCGGCGGCCTCGCGCAGCCGGTCGACGCTGTCGAGCAGCTCGCGGGAGCGCTGGGCGTCGGCCGCGGCGCGGCGCAGGACGTCCAGGCGCTGGCTGACCAGCTGCTGCACGTTGCGGAGCGCGTCGGCCCGCGAGTCGGACAGGTCGATGGTCTCGGTGACGAAGAAGTCCATCGTGCCGATGACGCGGCCCCCGGCGGTCACCGGGAAGCAGACGCCGGACTTCACGCCCGCCCGCTGGGCGGCGGGGCGGCGCACGCAGTCGGTGACCTCGGCCAGGTCACGGACGAACACCAGGTCGCGCCGCTTCCACGCCCGGCCCGACAGGCCCACGCCCTCGGCGAAGCTGGCGGCCAGGGTGACCTTGCGGAACTCCTCGCCGGCCGAGCCGGACTCGAGCTGGAAGCGCAGCACGTCCTCGGCCTCGTCGAGTGCCCAGAAGGAGCCGTAGGCCCAGCCGAAGGCCGTGCGCACCGTCTCCAGCGCCGTCCGCAGGGCCGAGGCCTCGTCCGTGGCCTCGCCGACCCGGGTGACCACGGTGGTCACCGCGGCGCGGTCGTCGAGGGTCTCCTTGAGCGCGGAGGTGGCCAGGGCGGACTGCCGGGCGTGGTTGAGCAGCCGGCTGATCGCGCGCCACTTCTCCTGGCGCACGCCGAAGAACGGCAGCGGCGTGGCGTCGTGGAACTCGAGGACGGCGGTGACCCGGCCGTCGTCGACGGCGGGGTGGAAACAGCCGTCGCGGGCACCGGCCGCCCAGGCGGTCTCCCAGCGGATGCACTGACCGCGTCCGGCCGGGGTGCCCTCCATGTGGACCGTCCGGCGCTCCCGCAGCGCGCGCCCGCCCAGGCCGGCCTCCTCGGTCAGCCGGCCGTCGCGGGCCCACGAGGCCGACATGGCCGGGGTGAGCGGGCCGCCCTCCCAGGCGAGCCGGAACGCCCCCGCGCCGTCGGGCAGCCACACCGCGCCGTACCCGAGACCGCAGGTCTCCACGATGGTCCGGACGACGGCGACGTGGGCCTCGAGCACGGTCGACACACCGCCGTCGAGGGCCTCGACCACCTTCTCGAGGGTCTCGACGTCGCGCGGCACGGGCGCGGTGTCCGGCTTCGCGGACGGGTCCTGGCCGGTGCGCCGCCACATGGTCGTCCTCCGGGGTCGAGGGACCCCGGTCCTCCGGTGTCCTGCGCCCAGAGGTTCGGCAGCGGCGTCGCGGAGTGCAGCCGGAACGAGTCAGTGCCGGAGCACGTGACCCGATCGCGACTCAGGCCGCCAGCGCGCGCTCCCCGCGCAGGGCCGAGGTCCCGGCCTCCCACGCGCCGAGGAGGTGACCGGCGGCCAGCCCGTCGAGCGCCAGGGAGCAGGCGGCGCCGAACAGCACGTCAGCGGTCAGCGAGGGGTCCTCGGCCACCAGCGAGCCGCACATGTCCACCGACGCGATCTGCTCGTGCACGGCGTCGGCCTCGACGTGCTCGTCGTAGAACACGGTCGTCGCCCCGCCGTGGCCGAGCCGGCGCAGTCCGGCCGCGTACCGGCGGCTGGGCTCCGAGGAGGTCATCTCCACGCAGGCGAGGTGCCCCAGCGCCGCGCCCCGCCAGCGCCGGTGCAGGCCGAACAGCGACATGGTGTTGACGGAGGTGAACGCCACGGCGGGGGCGTCGTCCCACAGGGCGCCGTAACCGGCGTCGAGGCCGAGGTCGCGCATCATCCCGGCGAACAGTTCGCTGTGCATGCGCTCGGGTGCACCGCCGCCGTACTCGTCGGCCTGGATCTCGACCATCGCGGCCTTGGCGCGGCCCGACAGCCGCGGGATGGCGAAGGTGTGCGGGTCGGCCTCCTTGAGGTGGTAGACCGACCGCAGGGTCAGGTACTCGCGCCACTGCTCCGCGGTGCCCCGCTTGGCCATGTAGGAGGACAGCGACGGGCCGTCGTCGGCGGCGATCAGCGCGGCCAGCTGCTGGTCCACCGGGTCGCCGGTCGCGGGAACGGGTCCGGTCAGCTCGCGCAGCGCCGCGAGGTGCCGGCGCTCCAGGTGCGCCCGCAGGGTGAGCAGGTCGGGGTCCCACTCGAGCGTGTCGTCGACCCCGTCGAACCCGCGGTAGTGCACCTCGTAGCAGAGCGCCAGTGCCAGCTGCAGGTCGTCGTCGTGCAGGGGGTCGGCACTGGTCTCGGCGGTGGTGCGGGCCAGGTCGACGGTCGCGGGGGAGACCGACCCGGCGAGCAGGTCGTCGCGGAGGGCGTCGGACAGGGGGCCCCGTGGCTCGGGCAGGCGCATGGTCCCGGCCATGCCCAGCCGCGGCGGGTTCGATGCACCGCGCACGATGTGATGCCGCGCGAGGAGCCGTCCGCGCGGGCGCGGCCCCCGGACGGCAGGATCGCGGCGTGCCCTTCGAGACCTCCGCCGCGCTCCTGCGCACCACCGGCGCCGAGGGCTGGACGCTGGTCGAGCCGCTCGCCTACCACGGCCGGCGCGACCGCTTCGTCGTCCCGGCAGGCTTCAGCACCGACCTGGCCACGGTGCCGCGGCCGGTGCTGTGGCTGGTGCCCCGGGCCGGCCGCTACACGCTCGCGGCGGTGCTGCACGACTGGCTGTGCACCGTCGGCATCGCCACCGGCGCCGTCTCCTCCCGCGACGCCGATGGGGTCTTCCGCCGCGCGATGCGCGAGGCCGGCGTCCCGGTGGTGCTGCGCTGGCTGATGTGGACCGGCGTCCGGTGGGGAGCCCTCGCCGACCCGCAGCGACGGCGCGGGTGGGTGCTGTCGGCGCCGGGCGTCCTGGTGATCTCGCTGCTGGCTGCGCCCCTGGTGCTGCCGCCGTCGCTGCTGGTCGTCCCCGGCCTGCTCGTCTACGGGGCGGTCGAGCGGCTGGTGTCGGGGGAGGCCGGGGTGCGGCCCTGGTCGTCCCGCCGCTGACCGGCCGGTGCCGCGGGCCGGTCACGAGCCGGTCACGACCGGACGCCTCAGCGGGCGGTCGGTGCGCACCCTTGGCATGCTCGCCGCGTCTCCAGGACGGCGTCGTCCGGGCGCCGTCTGCGCACCGAGGAGGATGCCCGTGTCCACCACCGTCAACAGGTCGGACACCGACGGCGGGGCTCCTGCCGGGACGGGCCGCCCTCCGCTGAAGAGCGTCCTCGTGTGGACGGCGGTCGCCGTCGTCGGCGCGGTCTGCTGGGGCGTGCTGGCCATCGCCCGCGGCGAGACGATCTCGGCGCTGTGGCTGCTGTTCGCCGCGCTGTGCTCGTACGCGATCGCGTACCGCTTCTACTCGAGGTTCATCACCTACAAGGTGCTGCGGGCCGACGACAAGCGGGCGACCCCGGCCGAGCGGCTGGAGAACGGCGTCGACTTCGACGTCACCGACCGCCGGGTGCTCTTCGGCCACCACTTCGCCGCGATCGCCGGCGCCGGCCCGCTCGTCGGCCCGGTCCTCGCGGCCCAGATGGGCTACCTGCCCGGGACCATCTGGATCGTCGTCGGCGTCATCTTCGCCGGAGCCGTCCAGGACCTCGTCGTCATGTTCTTCTCGATGCGGCGCAACGGGAAGAGCCTCGGCCAGATGATCCGCGAGGAGATCGGCGTCGTCGGCGGGGTCGCCGCGCTGATCGCGGTCTTCGCGATCATGATCATCATCCTGGCCGTCCTGGCACTGATCGTGGTGAACGCGCTGGCCGAGTCGCCGTGGGGCGTGTTCTCGATCGGGCTGACCGTCCCCATCGCCCTGTTCATGGGCGTCTACCTGCGCCGGCTCCGGCCGGGCAGGGTGCTCGAGGCGACCGGCATCGGCGTCGCCCTGCTGCTGCTGGCGATCGTGGCCGGCGGCTGGATCGAGGACACCGGTCTCGGCGACGCGCTGACCCTCTCCAAGGAGTGGCTGGTCCTCGCGCTGGTCATCTACGGCTTCGTCGCCTCGGTGCTGCCGGTCTGGCTGCTGCTGACCCCGCGCGACTACCTGTCGACGTTCATGAAGGTCGGCGTCATCGTCCTGCTGGCGATCAGCCTGATCATCGCCCGGCCGGTGCTCCAGGCCGAGGCCGTCACCGACTTCGCCCGGGAGGGCACCGGCCCGGTCTTCGCCGGATCGCTGTTCCCCTTCGTGTTCATCACGATCGCGTGCGGCGCCCTGTCCGGATTCCACGCGCTGATCTCCTCGGGGACGACGCCGAAGATGGTCGCCAAGGAGGGCCAGGTCCGCCTGATCGGCTACGGCGGCATGCTGATGGAGTCGTTCGTGGCCGTCAGCGCGCTGATCGCCGCCTGCGTGATCGACCAGGGCCTCTACTTCGCGATGAACAGCCCGGCCGGTGCCACCGGCGGGACCGTGGAGTCGGCGGCCACGTTCGTGCAGGGGTTGGGCTTCGACACCACCGCGGAGAGCCTCGGCGCGGCGTCGGCGGCGGTCCAGGAGGACACGCTGATCTCCCGGACCGGCGGCGCCCCGGCGCTGGCCGTGGGTCTTGCGCAGGTGTTCAGCCAGGCGTTCGGCGGCGGCGGCCAGGCGTTCTGGTACCACTTCGCGATCATGTTCGAGGCGCTGTTCATCCTCACCGCCGTCGATGCGGGCACCCGGGTCGGCCGGTTCATGCTGCAGGACACGATCGGCAACGTCTGGAAGAAGTTCGGCGACCTGTCGTGGCGGCCGGGCAACATCATCGCCAGCGCCGTCGTCGTCGGCCTGTGGGGCTCGGTGCTCTACATCGGCGTCACCGACCCGCTGGGCGGCGTCAACCAGCTCTTCCCGCTGTTCGGCATCGCCAACCAGCTGCTCGCCGCCATCGCGCTGACGCTCTGCACGGTGCTGCTGGTCAAGCACGGGAAGCTGCGCTACGCGTGGGTGACCGGCATCCCGCTGGTCTGGGACCTCGTCATCACCATGACCGCGAGCTGGCAGAAGGTCTTCTCCGGTGATCCGCGGGTCGGGTACTTCACCCAGGCGGGCGTCTACCGCGACGCCCAGGACGCCGGGGAGGTCCTGGCGCCCGCCCAGGACCAGGGCCAGATGGACCAGGTCATCTTCAACTCGACGCTCAACGGCATCCTGCAGGCCCTCTTCGCACTGCTGACGCTGGTCGTGGCCGCCCACGCGGCCGTGATCATCGTGAAGGCGATCCGCAACCGTGGTCTCCCGACCACCGAGGAACCGGCCGTGCCGTCGAAGCTCGTCGAGCCGGCCGGGCTGTTCGCGACGCAGGAGGAGAAGCGGGCCATCGCCGAGCACGAGCGACTCGTCGGCGCCGGCGCCGGCCGCACCGAGGCGGAGGAGAAGTGACGGCGTCCGCCGCGGTCGTCCGGGCCTGGCAGGGCGTGCGCTGGTACTTGAAGGAGTTCACCGGCGAGGCCCGCTGGGACGACTACCTGGCGCACTGTGCCGAGCACGGGCACGAGCCGGTGTCCCGGCGGGAGTTCGAGCGGCGGCGCGCCGACGCGCTCGAGCGCAACCCCGTGAGCCGCTGCTGCTGAGGCCTGCGCGACCCCGGTCCCCCGCAGGGAGAGCGACGAGCACCAGCACGAGCGCTACATCCGGCAGACCGACGCCGCGCTGGCCGGGCGGCCGGAGGACCTGACGGTCACCACGCACATGTGCCGGGGCGACTTCCGCTCCTCGTGGGTGGCCGAGGGCGGCTACAACCTCGTCGCCGAGGCGCTGTTCGGCGGACTGGAGGTCGACGGCTTCTCCCTCGAGGACGACGACGCCCGCTCCGGCGGGTTCGAGCCGCTGCGCTCCGTGCCCCGGGGCAAGCGGGTGGTCCTCGGCCCGGTGACGACGAAGCGGCCGGAGCTGGAGAGCAGGGACGACCTCAGGCGCCGGATCGACGAGGCCGCGCGGTACGTCCCGCTCGAGCGGCTCGCGATCTCGCCGCAGTGCGGCTTCTCCTCGACCGTGGAGGGCAACGCCCTCACCCGCGACGAGCAGGTGGCCGAGCTGGCGCTGGTCGTCGCGGTGGCCCAGGAGGTGTGGGGCTACGCCTGGACGAGGGCCTGGGAGGCGGCCCGGGCCGGGGCGGGCACCGGGTCGCTGCCACCCGCGCCCGGGCGGCAGCGGCGCAGCCGGGCGACGGTGAGCCGGCCCCCGCGCAGGAGCCCGTGGTTCCGCAGCGCGTCGAGCCCGTAGGTCGAGCAGGTCGGCGTGAACGGGCAGCACGGCGGCCGGGCCGGGCTGACCCGCGCGCGGTAGGCGACGACCAGCCGGACCGGCCAGCGCGCCCCCCACGGCGTCCCGGCCGGCGCGGGCGTGACCAGCGCCGCGGGGAGGGCCAGCCACAGCAGGGAGAACAGACTGATGGCGTCACAGCCGCTCTCGCAGCCGTCGCAGCCGTCGCCGGAACCGCCGGCCTTCCGCTCGGAGCGCTGACGACGGCGGGTGCACCCGGGACGGCTGGTCACGGCGGGGCATGCTGCAGGTCGCCGCTCCCCGGGGGAAGGGCCCGCCGCGCGGGTCGGGCGCGCAACGTCTCGTCCCTCCCGTCACTCGGGTCGGCGCGCGCCACAGGAGGACTCCAGCGGCGCGACCGGGGTGCCGACTCTGAGGGCACGTCCCGAGGTCATCGGGCCCGTCCGAGAGGAGACGTCATGTCCGTGCCGTCGTCCCCCGACCGCCGCTCCCGCCGTCTGACCGAGCTGCGCGCCGGCATGTCCGTCCTGACCAGTGCTGCCGCCGACCTCGGCGTGGGCGGCCACTCCGACGTCCGGGTGCTGCCCGACGGCCGGCTGTGGCTCGACGAGCTCGACATGGCCGTCTCCGCCGCCGACGTCTACCAGGCGGCCCGCGGACTGGTCGCCGCGCAGCTCGACGCCATCGCGCAGGTCTCCGGCCGGCCGGTCGAGGACCACGCGCTGGCCCGGCTGGTCACCCTGCAGACCAACGAGGTCATGGTGGGCCTCGAGGACGCCGCCGACGACGTCATCGTCGATGCCGTGGACGACACCTTCGACGGCTCCATCGACGACGCCATCGACGACGCGGCGTAGGCGCGGCAACCGCACCGGGACCTCCGACCCCGTGTGCCCGGCGGTCCGCGGGCCTAGCCTGCGTTCCACGGGACGCCACCGGGCGGGCCGGTGGCCGGACGCCGCTGCGGCGGCGGGACGGAAGGGCGACCGGTGGAGACCGACCGGCGGACCCGCGCGACGACCGTCTTCGTGCTCGACGACCACGAGGTGGTCCGGCGGGGCGTGGCCGCCGTCCTCGGTGCCGCCCCGGACCTGACCGTCGTCGGCGAGGCGGGGACCGCGGCCGAGGCGCTGGCTCGGGTCCCGGCGCTGCACCCGGACGTCGCCGTCATCGACGTCCGGCTCCCCGACGGCGACGGCATCACGGTCGGCCGCGAGCTGCGCTCGCGCGTGCCCGGCCTCGCGCTGGTCGTGCTCACCAGCTACAGCGACGACGAGGCCCTCGTCGACGCGATCCTCGCCGGCGCGTCGGGCTACCTGCTCAAGCAGGTCCTCGGCCGGGACCTCGTCGAGGGTGTGCGCACGGTCGCCGCCGGCGGTTCGCTGCTGGACCCGACGGCGACGGCGGCGGTCTTCGCCCGGCTGCGCCGGGCGGTCGAGGCCCCCGGGCCGGTGACCCGGCTGTCCGGGCAGGAGCGGGCGGTGCTCCAGCTGATCGGGGAGGGCCTCACCAACCGGCAGATCGGCCAGCGGATGTTCCTCGCCGAGAAGACGGTGAAGAACCACGTCTCGCACCTGCTGGCCAAGCTCGGCCTCGAGCGGCGCACCCAGGCGGCCGTGCTCGCCACCGAGATCCGCACGGGGGCACTGCCGCGCTGAGCGCCCGGACGGTCAGCCGAGCGGCGCCCACCAGCGCAGGCAGGTGCCGCCGCCGGGCCGGGGGGAGACGGTGAGCCCGCCGCCGCGCCGCTGCGCGCGCTCGGCCAGGTCCCGCAGCCCGCTGCGGGCGGCCCGGGGGTCGATGCCGCGGCCGTCGTCGGCCACCTCCAGCACCACCTCGCCGGTGACGTCGAGGGTGACGGTGACGTGCCGCCCCCCGGCGTGGCGGACGCAGTTGCTCACCGCCTCGCGGGCGACCGCCTCGACGTCGGCGGCCAGCGACCCGGTGACCAGGTCGTCGACGACCCCGGACACGCGCACGGTGGACGACAGCGGGCCCGCCGTCGCCGTGACGACGTCCAGCAGCCGGCGGCGCAGGCCCCCGGAGTCGCCGCCGTGCAGGTCGAAGATCGTCATCCGCAGATCGTGCACCGTCCCGTCCAGCTGCTCGACGACCTCGACGATCCGGCGGTGGGCCGCCGGGTCGGCCACCCGCGGCAGCACCGACTGCAGGGACAGGCACGCGGCGTAGACCTGCTGCACGACGTGGTCGTGCAGGTCCCGGGCGATGCGGTCGCGGTCGGCGGAGACGGCGAGCTCGACCTCGGAGGGCGTGTCAGACGGCGCGACCGGATCGGTCCCGGGGGCCGTGCTGAGCAGTGCGTCGAGCAGGTCGGCCACCCGCTCCTGGCTGCGGTGGACGTCGGCCAGGCGCTCGCGCACCTCGTCGAGCACGACGCCGCCGCCGCTGCCCGGGGCGGGCACGATCCGGGACACGGTCACGGCCGCCTCCTCTCGGTCAGCCTCGCAGCCCCAGCCTGGCACCGGACCCGGCGACCGGGAACCCGCTTCCGGCGCGCCGCGTGGCCTCAGCGCCCGAGGGCGGAGGTCCCGGGCGCCCCGGGTCCTCGGTCGGTGTCCGGCGCCCACGGCCGCGAGGAATCTCGGGGAGGTCCGCCGGCGACCCGGGACGACCGGTCGCGGACCGCACACGGCGGGGGAGGAGGGCTCTGGTGACCGAGACGCGGACGGTCCACCCGGTGCGGGTGGACGGGGTGCTCGACGCCCCGCTCTCCCGCTGGCTGTGGCTGGTCAAGTGGCTGCTGCTGGTCCCGCACGTCGTCGTGCTCGTGGTCCTGTGGCTCGCCTGGATCGGGTGCACCGTCGCCGCGTTCTTCGCGGTGCTCGTGACCGGCCGGTACCCGCGGCCGCTGTTCGACTTCTCCGTCGGCGTGCTGCGCTGGACCTGGCGGGTGCAGTACTACGGCTACAGCGCGCTCGGCACCGACCGGTACCCGCCGTTCACTCTCGGCGAGGTCCCTGGTTACCCGGCCTCGTTCTCCGTCTCGTACCCGGAGCGGATGTCGCGCGGCCTGGTCCTGGTGAAGTGGTTGCTCGCCCTGCCGCACTACCTGGTGGTCGCGCTGTTCATCGGCGGTGGCGTCTGGGTGGGGACCGCCGGCTGGGGGTCCGACGACGTCTGGGACGACGGCTGGGCCTTCGGGGGGCTGGTGCCCCTGCTCGTCGTCGTGGCGGCGCTGGTGCTGCTCGTCACCGGCCGCTATCCCGAGCCGGTGCACGACATCGTGCTGGGGATGGACCGCTGGGTGCTGCGCGTGGCGGCCTACACCGGCCTGCTCACCGACACCTACCCGCCGTTCCGGCTGGACCTCGGGGGCACCGACCCCGGCTCGGGACCCGCGGTGTCCTCCCCGGTGACTGCTCCCGCGGGCGCGGTGCTGACCGGCACACCGGCGGGGCCGGCCACCGCGCCGCCGAGTCCGTACCCGGTGCCGGGCCGGTGGACGGCCGGGCGCGTGGTCGCCGTCGTCGTCGGTGCGCTGCTGTTGGCCGCCTCCACGGGACCCCTGGCCGCCGGCGGGGCCTTGCTGTGGGCCGACACCACCCAGCGCGAGGACGGCCTGCTGTGGTCCGCCGACGCCGACGTCACCAGCGACCGGTACGCCGTCACCACCGGGGACCTGGCGCTCGGCGGGCAGGGGCTGGACTGGGTCGTCGACGACCTCCTGGGCACCGTCCGGCTGCGGGCCACCCCGGCCGATCCGGACGACGAGCTGTTCGTCGGGGTCGGCCGCACCGCCGACGTGTCCCGCTACCTCGACGGCGTCGGGCACTCCGTGCTCGACGAGATCGGCGGCGACGGCGTCCCCTCCGACGCGGTGACCACCCGCGACGTCCCCGGCTCGGCACCTGCCGCGGCGCCCGGGGAGGCGGGGATCTGGGTGACGTCGGTGGCCGGTGCGGGCACCCGGGACCTGGACTGGCGACCGGCCGACGGCGACTGGACGCTGGTCCTCATGCGCGCCGACGGCTCGGCCGGCGTCTCCGCGGAGGTCGCGGTCGCGGCCCCCGTGCCGGGCCTGACCTGGATCTCGGTCCTGCTGCTGCTCGGCGGGGTGCTCCTGGCCGGCGTGGGCACCGCGCTGGTGGTCCTGGGCGTGCACCGGGCCGGCACCGCCAACCCGCCGCCGGGCGGGGTGCCCGCTGCCGGACCGCCGCCGGCCCCGGTGCTGACGGGCGGCCCGCAGCGGCGGTGAGCACGTCGTGCGGTGCCCGGGCAGCCCGGGCACCGCACGGACCCACCGGGGGAGTCCGGCCGTCACTGGTGGACGCGGTGCCCCCTGCCCGGGGAACATGCGTCGCGCACGGGGACGTCGCCCTCCGGGGAGGAGTGGTGGTCCGTGCGCATGCGCTGCGGGTTCACGACCGAGGCGAGCGCCGAGCAGGTGCTGCGCGCCTACACCGACTTCACCGACCGCCGGCTGGAGACCTGGCGGGACACGCTGCGCCCGGAGGACTTCGCCGTCGTCGACGTCGGGGACACCTGGGCCGTCGTCCGGGAGGGCAGCCTGCGGATGGGCGTCGTCCTCCGGTACGAGTGGGACGACCCGGGCGGCGTGCGCTGGACCCTGCTCGAGAGCACGTTCTGCCAGCGTGGTGCGGGGCGGCTGACGGTGACCCCGCGGGAGGAGGGCGGAGCCCGGGTCGAGATCGCCATCGAGGAGCACGGCCCGAAGGGCGTCCTCGGTCCGGTGGTCCTCGCCCTCAAGGGCCTGCTCGGGCCGCACGTCCTGGCGCGGGCGTCGAAGCGGTCGCTCGACCGCTTCGCGCGGGAGGACCGCGCGGCCTCCTGACCCCGGTCCCGGGGTGACAACCGGCACACCCGGGATGCACCGCCGCCGCGTCCGCATTGACCCCTTCCGTGCAGAACGTCTGGGGGCTCACGCGGCGGCGTGAGCTGGACTTCGGCCGGGTGACGACCGCGGGCTGTCGACGCGACGCCGTGCTCCGTCGCCTCTGAAGTCCTCCTCGAAAGGCCCCTCCGTGCTCGTCCGTCTCCGCCGCGTCCCGTTCGCGGCGCAGGTCCTCCTCGCCCTCGTCGTGGGCGTCGCGCTCGGCCTCGTGGCCCGCGACCTCGGTCCCGTCGCCGACGGGACGCCGAACTGGCTCACCAGCACCCTGCAGACCGTCGGCGGCACCTTCGTCACGCTGCTCAAGGTGCTGGTCCCGCCGCTGATCGTCACCGCGGTGATCGTCAGCATCGCCAACCTCAAGCAGGTCTCCAACGCCGCCCGGCTGGCCGGCCAGACCCTGCTGTGGTTCGCGATCACCGCGCTGATCGCGGTCTCCATCGGCATCGGCCTGGGCCTGCTCACCCAGCCCGGCCGCAACAGCAGCGTCGACGCCGCCGCCCAGGCCGTCCCGGAGTCGACCGGCTCGTGGTGGGACTTCCTGACCGGTCTCGTGCCCCAGAACATCCTGGGCCTGCAGGGCTCGCCCGACGGCTCGCTGTCGTTCAACGTCCTGCAGCTGATCGTGCTGTCGGTCGCGATCGGTATCGCCGTGCTCAAGGTCGGCGAGCCGGCCGAGCCGTTCCTCGGCCTGGTCCGCTCGGCCCTGGCGATCGTCCAGAAGGTGCTGTGGTGGGTCATCCTCCTGGCGCCGCTCGGCACGGTCGGTCTGATCGGCAACGCCGTGGCCACCTACGGGTGGGACTCCCTGGGCTCGCTCGGCGTCTTCGCCGGCTCGGTCTACGCCGGCCTCGCGCTGGTGCTCTTCGTCGTCTACCCGGTGCTGCTGCGCCTGCACGGCCTCTCGCCGCTGCGGTGGTTCGCCGGTGCCTGGCCGGCGATCCAGCTGGCCTTCGTCTCCCGGTCCTCGATCGGCACGCTGCCGGTGACCGAGCGGGTCGCCGAGCAGAGCCTCGGCGTGCCGCGGTCCTACGCCTCCTTCGCCGTCCCGCTCGGGGCGACGACGAAGATGGACGGCTGCGCGGCCATCTACCCGGCGCTCGCGGCGATCTTCGTGGCGCAGTTCTTCGACGTGCCGCTGTCGGTCACCGACTACCTGCTCATCGCCCTGGTGTCCGTGGTCGGCTCGGCCGCCACCGCCGGCGTCACCGGCGCGGTGGTCATGCTGACGCTCACGCTGTCCACGCTGGGCCTGCCGCTGGCCGGTGTCGGCCTGCTGCTGGCGATCGACCCGATCCTCGACATGGGCCGCACCGCGGTGAACGTGGCCGGCCAGGCGCTGGTCCCGACGATCGTCGCCAAGCGCGAGGGCATCCTCGACCTCGAGCGCTTCCGCACGGGCCGCGCGTCCGCCCCGGTCGCCGCCGGGACCGGCGGGGTCGACGCCGACCTGCGGCAGCCCGCGGCCGTCTGACCCCGGCTGGTCCCCTCCCCGGGCCGGCGACCTCCCCGCGGAGGTCGCCGGCCCGAAGTCGGTTGCGCGCCGTGCCGCGGGCCGGGACCGTGGCGCCCGGCGACGGCGGAGGGGTGCGGGTGCGCGATCTCGTCTACTACATCGGGGTCTCGATCGACGGGGTCATCGCGGGCCCCGACGACGAGGTGGACTTCTACGTCCTGGGGGAGCCGTTCACGGAGTGGATGGCGGCCGAGTACGCCGACGCGCTGCCCACCCACGTGCGCCGGGCCATGGGGGTCGACGGCACGCCCAACCGGCGCTTCGACACGATCGTGATGGGACGGCGGACCTACGACCCGGCCCTGGGCGCCGGCATCGTGAGTCCCTACGCCCACCTCCGGCAGGTCGTCGTCTCGCGGACGCTGGAGTCGCCCAGCCCGGAGGTGACCGTCGTCCGCGACGACCCGGTCGCGGCGGTCCGCGCCCTCAAGGCGGAGTCCGGCCTCGACGTCTACCTGGCCGGGGGCGGGCAGCTGGCCGGTCAGCTGCTCGGCGAGATCGACCGGCTGGTGGTCAAGCAGTACCCCGTCGTCGCCGGAGCCGGCCGCCCGGCCTTCGGCGCGCACTTCGCGCCCACCGGCTTCGCCCTGGACGACGTGCGGACCTTCCCGGGCGGCCCCGCCGTCCTCAGCTACGTGCGGCAGCGCTGAGGGGCTCCGCGGCGGCGGGCTCGGGGGTGCCGGCCGCCCGCTCCGACGCCGGCTGGGCGGCGGGACTCGCCGTGCTGCTCGCGGCGTGGAACGACCTCGTGGTGCCCCGGCTGCCACCGCGCGCATACGTGCCGGTCAACGCCGCCGCCACCGCCGCGCTGCTGGCGGCCGCCCGCGCCCGGGGCACCTCCTGGGACGAGCTGGGTCTCGACCCCCGGCGGCTGCGCTCCGGCGCGCGGTGAGGCGGGACCTGCGCCGCGGTGGTCGGCGCCGGCTACGCGGGAGCCCTCGCCGTCCCCGTGCTCCGGCCGCTGCTCGCCGACGCGCGGGTCACCGGGCTGGACCCCCCCGACCTGACCGCCCGGGTGCTGGTGCGCATCCCGGTCGGCACGGTGCTCTGGGAGGAGGTCGCCTTCCGCGGCGTCCTGCCTCCGGCGCTGCGCCGGGTGCTGCCCGGGCGGCAGGCCGACGCTGCCGCCGCGGTCCTGTTCGGGCTCTGGCACGTGGCGCCGACGCTGGAGGGGCTCGCGGTCAACGGCCTCGACGCGGCACCGGCGCGCCGGGCCGGGGCGGTGGCCGCCGCGTGCCTGGGCACCGCCGGCGTCGACGTCCTGTTCGCCTGGCTGCGCCGGCGCAGCGGCAGCCTGCTGGCCCCAGCGGTGTTGCACCTGGCCGCCAACGACCTCGGCGTCCTCGCCGCCGCGGCCACCGGTCGCCGTGTGACCTGAGTAGCATCCGCAGCCTGCCCACCCGGGGTGCACCTGGACGGTTGCTGAGAGGACAGATGGACTGGGACACGTACGCGCAGACATACCGGCAGCTCGACGACGAGTCGACCGTCCCGCCACTGCTGCGCCGGGTGCTCGACGGTTCCAGCGGCACGCTGATCGACGTCGGCTGCGGCGAGGGCGCGCTGCTCGACCGGCTGCGAGCCGGCTACGGGGACGCGTGGACGCTGACCGGCTACGAGGTGTCCGGTGTCCGTGCGGAGATGGCGCGCAGTCACGGCCACACCGTCCACACCTCGCCCGACGGCGTCGTGCCGGTCGAGGACGGCTCGTTCGACGTCGCGACCGCGAGCCACGTCATCGAGCACGTCCCCGACGACGGGGTCTTCGCCCGGGAGCTGCTGCGGATCACCCGGCCCGGGGGGTTCGTCTACGTCGAGACGCCGGTGAAGCTGCCCGGTGCCTGGTACTTCCGGCGCAACCCGCAGGCGGGCTGGGTCCTGGACTCCACCCACGTCCGGGAGTACCGGTCGGCCGCGGCGGTGAACGAGGTGCTGGCCGGGGCCGGCCTCACCGTCGTCGCGGAGGACCTGACCCCCATCTCCTATCCGCTGGCCGCTGCCGGCCTCCTGGTCCGGCGGGTCCTCCGGCTGCCCCAGTCCACGAAGCGGCCCTCGGGCCTGGCCGCACGATCGGTGAGCATCCCGCGGTACCGGCAGCAGGCGGTGCTGACCCAGCGGCCGGAGCCGCCCGTCGCCTGAGGTGCCGGCGGTCCGGTCCCGGGTGTGAGGACGCGTCCGGCCGGGGTCGATGACGTGGGCCCGGACCGCGGCGCGGCGCGGGCTCCCGGGCGCCGGGCCGCGGCACGGGGTCGTCCTCGCCGTGTGTCCGCAGGTCAGGGGCGCCTCCGCCTGCTGGAGGCGTGCGCTGTGGGCGCCCGGGTGGGAGCCCGAGGGGCCTCGGAGCCGGACGGACGGCTGTGTGACCGGCGTCATGCCGGAGGCGTCGGGGCGTGTCACCGGTACAACCCCTCGCGGGTGTGACGAAGGAGTACCGACATGCAGATCCGTCGAACCGCCGTGACCCTGGCCAGCGTCGCCGCCCTCGGTATCGGAGGCGTCGCCCTGGCCGCGCCTGCGAGTGCCCAGCCGATCTTCACCGGTGGACTGGTCAACGTGAACATCGAGGACGTGAACGTGCAGATCCCGATCGGCGTCGCCGCCAACGTGTGCGGCGTCACCGTGGCCGTCATCGCGGAGGTCCAGCCCGCTCCGTTCGACTGCGACGCCGCCGTGATGCAGGACCTGCCGGTGGCCTTCCGGTAGGCCGCGTTCCACCGCACGACCGCAGCGCCCCGGCACCCCCGCCGGGGCGCTGCTCCGTGTCGTGACCTGTTCGTGGTTGCCTGACGAGCAAGGGCACCCTAAGTTTGGTTAGGCAAGCCTCATCTCGTCTCGGTCGGGTGTCCCCGTGCACCGCGTGGACGCGTGCGCGGGCCGGTCAGCGGCTGCCCCTGCGCCCGGGCCCCGCCGACCGGTGGAGGACGACCGCGCTGGACCTCAGCGCGGCCAGGACCGGAAGGACACCATGCGTTCGGCACCACGTCTGGCAGCGCTCTCGACCGCTGCCCTGCTCGTCGGCGGACTCGCCGCCTGCTCCGAGTCGTCGGCCGCGGCCGGCGACGAGGCGGAGGCCTCCGGCGACTCCGCCCCCGTGACCATCGAGCACGCCTTCGGCACGACGACGATCGAGTCGACGCCGGAGCGGGTCGCCACGGTGAACTGGGCCAACCACGAGGTGCCGCTGGCCCTCGGCGTCGTCCCGGTGGGCATGGCCGCCGCCAACTTCGGCGACGACGACGGCAACGGCCTGCTGCCGTGGGTCGAGGAGCGGCTCGAGGAGCTCGGTGCCGACGCTCCGGTGCTGTTCGACGAGACCGACGGCATCGACTTCGAGGCAGTCGCCGACACCGACCCCGACGTCATCCTCGCCGGCTACTCGGGGCTGACCCAGGAGGACTACGACACGCTGAGCGAGATCGCGCCGGTCGTGGCCTACCCGGTGGCGCCGTGGGCGACGCCGTGGCGGGAGATGATCGAGGTCAACGCCGCGGGCATGGGGATGGCCGAGGAGGGCGAGGAGCTCGTCGCCGACATCGAGCGGGAGATCGCCGACACGGTCGCCGAGCACCCGCAGCTCGAGGGCACGTCGACGATGTTCCTGACCCACGTGGACACGACCGACCTCAGCGAGGTCAGCTTCTGCACGCCGTTCGACACCCGCAGCGCCTTCTTCGAGGACCTCGGGCTCTCGACGCCCGAGAGCGTCGCGAGCGTCTCGACCGACAGCGAGCAGTTCTCGGGGACGGTGACTGCCGAGCGGATCGACGTCTTCGACGACGTGGACGTCATCGTGACCTACGGCGACCAGGCGCTGGTCGACGCCTTGAACGCCGACCCGCTGCTCTCGCAGATCCCGGCGGTGCAGAACGGGGCGATCGTCCTGCTGCCCGACACGCCCCCCGGCACCGCGGCGAACCCGACCCCGCTGGCCATCTCCTGGGTGCTCGAGGACTACGTCTCGATGCTCGCCGAGGCGGCTGACGAGGCGCAGTGACCGCGCTCCGACCCGCTCCGGCCCCGGGTACCGCCGGCGCGCGGCGCCCGGGGCCGGTCCGGCTGCTGTGGCTGCTCGTCGTCGTCGGGGTCCTCGCCGCCCTCGCCGCCGCCTCCATCGCGGTGGGGTCCCGGGGGGTGGGCTGGAGCGACGTCCTGGCCGCGCTCGGCGGGTCGTCGGACGACCTCGGCCAGGCGGCGGTCACCAAGCGGATCCCGCGCACGGTCCTCGCCGTCCTCGTCGGGGCGGCGCTCGGGCTCTCCGGCGCGGTCATGCAGGGCGTGACCCGCAACCCGCTGGCCGACCCGGGCGTGCTCGGCATCAACAGCGGGGCGTCGCTGGCCGTCGTCGCCGGGCTGGCCTGGTTCGGGCTGTTCTCGGCCGCCAGCATCATCTGGACGGCGATCGCCGGGGCCGCCGTCTCCACGGTGTTCGTGTACGCCGTCGGCGCGCTGGGGCGGGGCGGCCCGACCCCGCTGAAGCTCGCGCTGGCCGGGGCCGCGACCGCCGCCGCGCTCACCTCGTTCATCACCGCCATCGCCCTGCCCCGCGGTGACCTCTCCGTCAGCATCCAGTCCTGGGAGGTCGGCGGGGTCGGCGGCGCCACCTCGGCGACCATCACCCCGGTCCTGCCCTTCCTCGCGGTCGGGCTCGTCGTCAGCCTGCTGTCGGCGCGCAGCCTCAACTCCCTCGCCCTGGGCGACGACCTCGCGGCCGGTCTCGGCGAGCGCGTCGCCCTGGCCCGCGGCCTGGCCGCGGCCGGCTCGGTGCTGCTGTGCGGGGCCGCCACCGCGGTGGCCGGGCCGATCGGCTTCGTCGGGCTCGTCGTCCCGCACCTGTGCCGGCTGCTGGTGGGCGTGGACCACCGCTGGCTGCTGCCGTTCACGGCCCTGACCGGCGCGTGCCTGCTGGTCGGCGCCGACGTGCTCGGCCGGATCGTGGCGCGCCCGAGCGAGATCGACGTCGGCATCGTCACCGCGCTGGTCGGCGCCCCGTTCTTCATCGCCCTCGTGCGCCGGCAGCGGATGCGTGAGCTGTGACCGCGGGACTGGTCCCGCCGTCGTCGGCCGTCGACGCCGTCGCCCGTGGCCGGCTCCGCCGCGCCTCGCGCCGGCGGCTGGTCGTCGCCGTGCTCGCCGGCCTCGTCGTCGCGGCCTTCTGCGTCACGCTGATGATCGGGCGCACCGTCTACCCGCCCGGCGACGTGTTCCGCGTCGTCCTCGGCCAGGACGTACCCGGCGCCACCTTCACGGTGGGGCGGCTGCGGCTGCCGCGGGCGGTGCTCGCGGTCGTGGCGGGGCTGGGCTTCGGCCTCGCCGGCGTCACGTTCCAGACGATGCTGCGCAACCCGCTCGCCAGCCCCGACGTGATCGGCATCAGCGCCGGCGCCAGCGCCGCGGCGGTGATCGCGATCGTGTTCCTCGGCCTGTCGGGGACCGCGGTCTCGGTCACGTCGATCGTCGCCGCGCTCGGCGTGGCGCTGCTGGTCTACACGCTGGCCTCCACGGGCGGGGTCGCGGGCACCCGGCTCATCCTCATCGGCATCGGCGTCGCCGCGATGTCCCGGAGCGTCGTCTCCTACGTGCTGTCGAAGGCCGGGACCTGGGACTTCGCCGAGGCGCTGCGCTGGCTGACCGGCAGCCTCAACGGCACGACCTGGGAGGCGACGCTGCCGGCAGTGGTCGCCCTGCTCGTGTTCGGGCCCGTGCTGCTCGCGCAGACCCGCGACCTCGCCGCGCTGCAGCTGGGCGACGACACCGCCTCCGCCCTGGGGACGCGCGTCGAGCGCACCCGGCTCGTGGCGATCGTGGCGGCGGTCGGGCTGATCGCCTTCGTCACGGCCGCGTGCGGACCGATCGCGTTCGTGTCGTTCCTCGCCGGCCCCATCGCCGCCCGGGTCGTGGGGCCGAACGGCTCCCTGCTCGTGCCGGCGGCCCTCGTCGGGGCGCTGCTGGTGCTCGTGGCCGACCTCGTCGGGCAGTTCGCGCTCGACACCCGCTTCCCCGTCGGTGTCGTCACCGGCGTGCTGGGCGCGCCGTACCTGGTCTACCTGATCGTCCGCACCAACCGGGCCGGAGGCTCGCTGTGACCACCACCCACTCCCTCGCCGCCGAGGAGCTCGTGCTCGGGTACGGCGAGCGCGCCGTCATCGACGACCTCGACCTGGTCCTGCCGGCGGGCCGGATGACGGCGATCGTCGGCGCCAACGCGTGCGGCAAGTCGACCCTGCTGCGGTCGATGTCCCGCCTGCTCGCCCCGCGCGCCGGCCGGGTGCTGCTCGACGGCCGGGCGGTGCACCGGATGCCGGCCAAGGAGCTCGCCCGCACGCTCGGGGTGCTCCCGCAGTCGCCGCTGGCCCCCGAGGGCATCACCGTCGCCGACCTCGTGGGCCGCGGCCGCCATCCGCACCAGCGCGTCTTCTCGCGCTGGAGCCGGGAGGACGACGTCGCGGTGGCCACGGCGCTCGAGGCCACGCAGACCACCGACCTCGCCGAGCGCCCGGTGGACGAGCTGTCCGGCGGCCAGCGCCAGCGCGTGTGGATCGCGATGGCCCTCGCCCAGCAGACCGATCTGCTCCTGCTGGACGAACCGACCACGTTCCTCGACGTCGCGCACCAGGTGGAGGTCCTCGACCTGCTCACCGACCTCAACCGCACCCGCGGCACGACGATCGTGATGGTCCTGCACGACCTGAACCTCGCCGCCCGCTACGCCGACCACCTGGTGGCCCTGGCCGCCGGCCGGGTGCACGCCGCCGGCGACCCCGCCGCGGTGCTCACCGAGGAGAACGTGCGGGTCGTGTTCGGGCTGGAGAGCCGGGTGATCGTCGACCCGACGTCGGGGCGGCCCCTGGTGCTGCCCCTCGGCCGGCACAACGTGGCTGCGCCCGCCGCCGCCCCGTGGGCCGGCTGATCCGACCGGTGGTCGCTTGCACGACGGTGCGCCCGGTCAGCTCGGTGACGGGAGGCGGGGCGGAACCGGGGTGGAGACGACGAAGGAGCTGATCGTCTGACCGTGCAGCAGGAGGCGGTCGAGCACGTCCTCCATGGCCTCGATCGACGGGGCGTGCACCTTGAGCAGGAAGCAGTCCTCCCCGGAGATCCGATGACACTCCGACACCTCGGACAGCCGCGCGGCCAGGTCGGTGACCTTGGTCAACTGACCAGGACCCGGCCGGATGCGCACCCATGCGGCCACCGGCAGGCCGAGCGCGGCGGGGTCCACGTCGAGTCGGTAGCCCCGGATGACCCCGGTCTCCTCCAGGCGGGCGATCCGCTCCCGGACCGCGGGGGCCGACATCCCGACGCGCCGAGCGAGCTCCGCGGCCGAGGCGCGGGCATCCTCGGTCAGCGACGCGAGCAGGCGCCGGTCGACGTCGTCCAGAGCCGGCGCTCCGAAGCGACTGCTGTTCCGGCTCCTGGCTTCTCTCCGGGAGGCCAAAACGGGCGCCTTCCTCCACTCGTGCATGGTCACCGCTGCGGTGCCTTCGCAGGACAGGGGCATGGCGAAGCCGAGGGATCCCGTTCGCCCGGCCACTGACGGGGCGGGTGCGCGGCCCGGTCAGCTGGGCCGCGTGGTCGAGCGGGTGCCGCCGCATGCGTGGTTCGTGGTGAGTGCGGTGTTCCACTACCTGGGGCCGGCGTTCGCCGTGCTCCTCTTCGCCCGGGTCGACGTGCTCGGGGTGGCGTGGCTGCGGATCGCCTCGGCCGCGCTGGTGCTGGCGCTGTGGCGCAGACCCGGGCGGGTGTGGCGGACCCTCGATCGCGGCACCCGACGCCTGCTCGTCGCCTGGGCGACCGTGCTCGCTGCCATGAACAGCTGCTTCTACCTGGCCATCGACCGGCTCCCCCTGTGCACCGTCGCGGCCGTCGAGTTCCTGCCGGTCATCGCACTGGCCGCGATCGCCGTGCGCAGCGCGCGGAACGCCGGTGCGCTGCTGGCCGCCGTGGCCGGGGTCCACCTGCTCACCGACGTGCACCTCGCGGCCGAGCCGGTCGGGTTGGCCTTCCCCGCCGCCAACGCCCTGCTGTTCGCCGGCTACGTCGTGCTGGCCCACCGCGTCGCCAGCAGCGGTCAGGTCCCCGGGCTCGACGGGCTGGCCCTGTCGATGGTCATCGCCTCGCTGATCGCGCTGCCGATCGGCCTGGTGCCGGCCGCTCCCGCGTTCGTCGACCCCGTCGCCCTGGCCGCGGGTGTCGGCGTCGGTGTCGCCTCCTCGGTGATCCCCTACGTCTGTGACCAGCTCGCCATGGCCCGGCTCGCCCGCGCCACCTATGCGTTGATGGTCTCCCTGCTGCCCGCCACGGCCACCGTCATCGGCGTGGTGGTCCTGGCCCAGCTGCCCACGGCGCGAGAGGTCCTCGGTGTCGCACCGGTCGTTGCCGGCGTGGCCCTGTACCGCCCAGCACGGCCGCCACGGCCGGTCGACGAGCGAGAGCCCGACACGTCGCGTCCCGGGCACACGTAGGGCCTGCGACGCCGAGCCGACCCGGCTCACGCGGCTCGACGCGCGATGATCGCCCCCGGGCGGCGGCGGGGACCCGCCGCCGCCCGGGACCGCCGGTCAGTCCTCGATCGACTGGTACACGACCGCCCGGAAGTCGGCCTCGGGCAGGTCGAAGCCGACCATGTGCTGCGTCAGGAGCACGCCGACGATCTCCTCGACGGGGTCGACCCAGTAGTAGGTCTTCGCCGCACCGGCCCAGCCGAACTCGCCGGGGGAGCCGGCCAGCGCGCTCTGGCCGATGTCCATGGCGACGCGAGAGCCCAGGCCGAACCCGTAGCCGAGGGCCGGTACGCCGGCGAGGGCGTACGGGCGCAGCGCCGGTGCGAGGTGGTTCGTGTGCATCAGCTCGAGCGTCTTGCGGCCGAGGATGCGTGTGCCGTCCTCCGCCTTGCCCGTGAGCAGCATGTTCGCGAAGCGCATGTAGTCCGAGCCCGTCCCGAAGAGGCCGAGGCCGCCACGCTGGAAGACGTCCGCCGCGTCGCTCGGATAGGTCGACTCCACGTCGCGGCGGCCGACGTCGCCGGCGGCGAACGCGCCCGCCAGGGTGCTGAACGTCATGTCCTCGGCGAGGATGTCCGGCAGGCCGTACATGGCGGAGATGCGGCCGCGCGCGGACTCCGGCACGCCGAAGGCCGTGTCGGTCATCCCGAGCGGTCCGAAGAGGCGCTCTTGGAGGAAGTCCCCGAGCTCCTGGCCCGAGATGACCTCGATCAGGCGCGCGGTGACGTCGGTGCCCAGGCTGTAGTGCCACATCGTCCCGGGCGCGAAGGCGAGCGGGATCGTCGCGAGCTCGTCGATGAGCTTCTCCAGCGTGCGCGTCGGGTCGTGCATGAGCTGCTTCGCGCGGTACTGCTCCGCGACCGGGAAGTCCTCGAGGAAGTCGTAGGTGAGCCCGCTGGTGTGGCTCATCACGTCGCGGATCTGCATCGGGCGCAGCGGCGACTGGTCCTCGAGCGTCCCGCCCGGCCCGGCGATCTTCGTCGCCCCGAACGCCGGGATCCACTTGGCGACCGGGTCGACGAGCTGGAACCTCCCCTCCTCGAAGAGCGTCATCAGCGCAGTGCAGATGATCGGCTTGGTCATCGAGTACAAGCGGTAGATCGTGTCCTCCGCCAGGGGCACCTCGGCTTCGCGGTCCTGCCAGCCGATCCGCCCCGCATGGACGAGCTGGCCGCGGCGCGACACGAGCGTCGTGAAGCCCGGGTAGCCGCGCTCGTCGACGTACTTCTGCAGCGCGGGCGCGATGCGCCCGAGGCGGTTGACGCTCATCCCCACCGACTCCGGAGACGTGAGCTGGGACTCGACCTGGGTCATTCACGGACTCCTTCGATCGGGAGGGGCGCCGACCATACGCCCGTGGCGCATCCGGCGATCGCCCGGTCGCCCGCACCCTGCGTTCGCCAGGGACGTAGGTCCGTCTGGCCCTTCGACGAGACGCGTCGGGTGAGGACGGTCGACGACTCGACTCCGCGCGCTGGCCCTCGCGCGCGGACCGGCCTGGCGTAGGGGGGCGTCGGACTTCTCCAGCGGCCGGCGTGCGCATGCCCGCGCGTAGGACCGAGGCGCTCACTCACCGGCATCTGCGGTTCTCTGTCGCTCCTGTGGGAGCAAGCCGAACACCTCGGCATGTCGAGCCTGGCCTCTAGGGTCGGTCGACGATGCGAGGGTGAGGGTCGATGACCGACTTCCTGCGGGTCACGGTGCACGACCGGGTGGGCTGGATCGAGTACGACCGCCCGCCGGTCAACGCCTTCCACTGGGAGATGCTGCGAGAGGTCCCGGACGCGTTGCAGCGGCACCTCACCGACCCCGCCGTCCGGGTGGTGGTGTTCGCCAGCGCTCTGGACGCCCACTTCAGCGTCGGCGCCGATCTGCGGGTCTTCTCCGACATGGACGACGAAGGCATGCGCCGCTGGGTCGACGTGTGCCACGACCTCGTGCGCAGGATGCGCGCGTCGCCCAAGCCGCTGCTGGCGGCGATCCACGGCACCGCGGTCGGCGGCGGCCTGGAGATGGTGCTGCACTGCGATGTCCGCTTCGCCGCGAGCACCGCCCGACTCGGGCAGCCGGAGATCGACATCGGGTTCATCCCGCCGGTCGGCGCGACGCAGGCACTGGCCCGCCTGCTGGGCCGCGCACGAGCGCTGCGCCTGCTCTATGACGGCACGCTGCTCAGCGCCGAGGAGGTGCATGCCATCGGCCTCGTCGACGTCGTGGTGGGTGCCGAGCGGCTGCGTGGGGAGGTGCAGAGCTACGCCGAGGGGCTGGCCCGGAAGCCGGCGCGGGCGCTGGCGGCGATTCGGCGCTGCATCACCGAGGGCGTCGACCTGCCCTTCGAGGAGGGCTTGACCATCGAGCGGGAGGAGGCGGTGGCACTCGGCGCGACGGCGGACTTCCGTGAGGGGCTGGACGCCTTCCTCGGCAGACGGCCACCGGTCTGGTCGGATTGACCTGGGACCGGATCCGATCCGAGGGCGCCACTCCGACATCACCCGGCGGCACATGGCCGTGAACATCCGCAAGTTCGTGCTGCGTGCGCACGGCCTCGACGAGCTGGTCGCCACCGGCACGCTGACCCTGCAGGCGGCGCGGTTCCTCGAGGCCGCCGTCGGCGCTGGCCTGAACGTCCTGGTCTCCGGTGGCACGCAGGCCGGGAAGACCACCCTCCTCAACTGCCTGTGCGCGGCGATCCCGGCGCGGGAGCGGGTGATCACCTGCGAGGAGGTCTTCGAGCTCCGGGTGCCGCTGCC
>NZ_FPBA01000031.1 GCF_900116515.1 Geodermatophilus amargosae | reverse complement strand
CGGTAGGCGGTGGAGTTGACCAGCCCGGGGGCCGCCGCCTCCTCCCACGACAGGTGCGCGGGCTTGGGCATGAGCTGGTTGCTCTTGACCAGCGCCAGCTCGGCCAGGCCGCCGAAGTTGGTCTCGAAGCCCCAGATCCGCTGCTGCGGGTCCATCATCGTGTCGTCGTGACCGGCCGGGTCCTCCAGCTCCACCGACAGGCAGTGCGCGACCACCTCGTCACCGGGCTTCCACCGGTTCACGCCGGGGCCCACCCGCAGCACGACGCCGGCCAGGTCGGAGCCCACCACGTGGTAGGGCAGGTCGTGCCGGCGGGTCAGGTCGTTCTGCCGGCCGTAGCGCTCCAGGAACCCGAAGGTGGACACCGGCTCGAAGATCGACGTCCAGACGGTGTTGTAGTTCACCGAGGAGGCCATCACCGCCACGATCGCCTCACCCGGGCCCAGCTCCGGCGTCGCCACCTCCTCCACGTGCAGGGACTTGCGCGGGTCCTTCTCCCGGGTGGGCATCCCGGCGAACATGTCCTGCTCGTCCTTGCGGACGAGGACCGCCCGGTAGGACTCCGGCACCGGCAGTCCGCCGATGTCGCTCAGCTGGTCGGCGAGGATGGCGTCCCTGATCTCGTTCACGGTTGATCTCCCGTCGGCGATGACGTCTCTGGCGTGGGCCTGGTACGCGAGCGATGGCCGGGGGCACGGGCCCAGCGCGCGGGCGAGCACCGACGTGACGGCCGGTCCTGCGACCCGCACACCCGGGGTGGCCAGGTGGCCCGGCGGCGCATCAGGACGGGTGGGGTCACCCCGACGACCTCCGCTCGGGAGCTCGGTCGTGGCCCGGCGGCCGAGTTCCCTGCGGCGCGGTCCCGAGATGGTGCGGGGCGGACAGATCGTGTCCGGCCAGACGCGACGATCTCCGTTCGTGGGAAGGATTCCCCGGGCACATGCATAACCAAACGGTTGGCCGCTGTCAACAGCACGAGTGCCGATCGCCAGATGCATGGGACGACCTGCTGCCACCTAGCCACCGATGAGCCGGGTCGACGGCCGTTCGCCGGCGGGGGCATCCGGGTCCCCGTCCCCGCACCCGTCCTGCCAACCAACTTTTTGACACAGGAGAGCGTCGATCCCCATACTCGGTCGCCGGTCTTCATCGTGGGCGACCTTCCGTCAGCAGCGTGGCGGAGCAGGGAGGAACCCGAATGCGCGCATACACCGAGCCCTGGTGGGTCCAACTTCCGGAGGGGTTCTCGACGCCGGAGTTCGACACGGAGATCTGGACGCCCAGGAAGCCGCTGGTCATCGTCCCGTCCCGGCTCATCGACTCCTCGGCGCCCGTCTACGGATACGGGACGCCCGGCCCGACCGACAACGACCTGCTGTCCCAGCACGACGGCGTGCCGATGGGCGAGCACATCACCGTGCACGGCCGGGTCACCGACAGCTGGGGACGCCCAGTGCGCGACATGCTGGTCGAGATCTGGCAGGCCAACGCCGCAGGCAAGTACGTGCACGACCACGACCCCACTCCCAAGCCGCACGACCCCCACTTCACGGGGGCCGGCCGCACGCTCACCAACGCCCACGGCGAGTACACCTTCAAGACCATCAAGCCGGGCGCCTACCCCTGGTGGCGGGACCCGGAGGCGTGGCGCGCGCAGCACATCCACTTCGGCCTCACCGGCCGCGGCCTGACCGAGCGCTACGTCACGCAGATGCAGTTCCCCGGTGACCCCCTCCTCTCCCGCGACCCGGTCGTCAGCACCATCCCCGACGCCAAGGCGCGCGAACGGCTCGTCGCCGAGCTCGACTGGGAGGCCGCCATCCCGGGGATCACGGTCGGCTACCGGTTCGACATCGTCCTCGGCGGCGTGCACGCCACCCCCGCGGAGCACTGACGTGACCACGACGGCAGGCGACCGCGACGGCGCCGCGACCGCCTCGTCCGACCGGCTGGTCCCCACTCCGCGCACCATCCTCGGCCCGTACTTCACACTCGGCATGCACGTGCGCCCGACCCTGCAGCCCGCAGGTCACCAGGTCCCCATCACCGTCAGCGGACGCGTGCTCAACGCGCTGGGCGAGCCGGTCATGATGACGATGGTCGAGACCAGCCAGCCGGAGGGTTGGACGCGGTACTTCACCGGCCTGGACGGCGCGTACGTGATCACCACCGTGAAGCCGCAGGCGACGCCCGGTCGGGCACCGCACCTGCTGCTGCTGGTCATGAGCGGCAACTTCATGATCCGTCCGGCCGTGACCTGCCTCTACTTCCCGGACGAGGACAACGACACCGACGAGCTGCTCCAGCAGCTGTCGCCGGAGCAGCGGGCCACGATGCTCGCCCGCCGCACCGACATCGGCTACGAGTTCGACATCCACCTCGCCGGCGACTCCGAGACCACTTTCCTCGGCTGGCCCGGTCTCCTCGACGACGAGGAGTGAGGCGCTGGTATCCGTGGTGACCGGCACGGACGACGTCGTCGCGGTCCCGAACGGCGAGCTCGCCTACTGGGACACCGGCGGGCCGGGACCGGCCGTCGTCCTGCTCCATCCCGCGACCGGAACGGCGGCGACCTGGTCACCCCAGCGGGAGCCCCTGGCCGCCGCCGGGTTCCGCGTCATCGCCTACACCCGGCGCGGCCATCTCGGGTCGACCGCCGTGGACCCCGACCACCCTGTGCCGGCGGCCGAGGACCTGAGGGCGCTGATCGGCGCCCTGGGGCTCGGCCCCATCCACCTCGTCGGCGCCGCCCTGGGCGGCTTCTACGCCGTCGACTTCGCGCTGGCGTTCCCCGACCTGCTCCGCTCGCTGAGCGTGGCCGGCAGCATGCTCGGCATCTCCGACGAGTCGTGGCGTGCGGCGCTGGACCGCGTGAAGCTGCCCCACTCGGCGGAGCTCCCGCCGGAGTTCCTCGAGTTGGGGCCGAGCTACCGCGCCGAGGACCCCGACGGCGTCGAGACCTGGCGACGGATCGCGGACTCGGCGCGCCCGGCGGGCCTCCGCCTGCAGCCGTTCGTCAGCCGGATCACCTGGGCGACCCTGGCGGGCCTGCGCGTCCCGGCGCTGGTCGTGGGCGGCGGGGCCGACCTCCTGGTGCCGGCCCCGTTCATGGAGTTCGCAGCATCCCGGTTGCCGCGCGCCCGGTACGTGAGCGTGCCGGACGCCGGCCACGCCATCGCCTGGGAACGGCCGGGCCCGTTCAACGCCGCCCTCCTCGAGTTCCTCCGCGCCGCGTAGACGTCATCCAGCCCAGCCCGCTCAGCGATGTGGGTCGCAGGCGGCGCGGACCCCCGTCGGGCCGATCACCGCGGGGTGTCGACGACCTCGCTGGGCCGTTCGGCCTGGCGCTCGAGCAGGCGCTGACGCTCGACACGTCGCTCCCGCTGGGCAACCGGATCGGCGACGGGCGCGGCCATCAGGAGCCGCTGCGTGTAGGGGTGCTGCGGATCTCCGGTGACCTGGGCCGCGGAGCCCAGTTCGACGATCTTCCCCTGCAGCAGAACCGCGATCCGGTGACTGATGGCGCGCACCACGGCGAGATCGTGGGTGATGAACAGGTAGGCGACCCCGGTCGTCTCCTGGATCTCCTTGAACAGCGTCAGGATCCTCGCCTGGGTGGACATGTCGAGCGCGCTCGTCGGCTCGTCACAGACGACCAGCTTGGGATCCAGTACCAGGGCCCGGGCGATCGCGATCCGCTGGCGTTGGCCGCCGGAGAACTCGCGGGCGAGGCGCCGGCCCGCGTCCTGCGGCAGGTGGACCTGGTCGAGCAGACGCCGGACGATGTCGCGCCCGCCCTTCTCCCCCCTGGCCAGCAGCGGCTCCGTCAGGATGTCCTCGATGGTCATGGCCGGGTTCAGCGACGAGTAGGGATCCTGGAACACCACCTGGAGGTCCTTCGCGGTGCGGCGTCGCTCGGCGCGGGAGAGCGTCGAGATGTCCCGTCCTCCGAAGACCACCCGACCACCGGTCACGGGTGCGAGGCCGAGCAGGGCCCGCCCCAGGGTGGTCTTGCCGGACCCGGACTCCCCGACCAGCCCCACCGTCTCGTGCTCGCAGATGTCGAGGGAGATGCCGTCGAGGACCGTCAACGGGGGTGACCGGAACCCTCGGGTGGGATAGCTGACCTGGACGTCCTGCAAGGACAGGAGCGGTGTACCGGAGGCGGAACCCCCGGCGGAGGCGTTCACGCGCCGCTCCCGACGGCGAGCGGCGTCCGCAGCTCGGCGCCGTCGAGCGAGGAGTTCAACAGCATGCGCGTGTACTCGTGCTCCGGGGAGGCGAACAGGTCGCGGGCACTGCGGCTCTCCACGATCCGTCCCGACTGCATCACGCTGACCCTGTCGCAGAGGTCCGCCACTACGCCGAAGTTGTGCGTCACGATCACCATGCCGAGTTCTCGTTCCTGCTGGAGGTTCCGCAGCAGCTCGAGGACGTCGGCCTGCACCGTCACGTCGAGCGCTGTCGTCGGCTCGTCCGCGATGATGAGCTCGGGGTCGCCGGCCAGTGCGCCGGCGATCAACACCCGCTGCGCCATCCCGCCCGACACCTGGTGGGGATAGAGGTCGAAGACACGGGCGGGGTTCCTGATCCCCACGCGGTCCAGGAGCTCGAGCAGTTGCTGCCTGGCCTCGCGCCGGGACACGTCCTTGACCGCCCGGAGGCCGTAGGTGAGCTGCTGCCCGACCGTGAAGGTGGGATCGAGGTTGCTCAGCGGCTCCTGGGGCACATAGGCGATGCGGCGCCCGCGGACCTCGCGCATGCGCCTGGGGTCGGCCAGGAGGTCCTCGCCGTGGAACTCGATCGCGCCGCGGAGGATGACCGCCTCCGGCGGGAGGATGCCGAGGATCGAGAGGGCGACCTGCGACTTCCCGGAGCCGGACTCCCCCACCAGCCCGTGGATCTCACCGCGCTCGACCACCAGGTCGACGCCGTGGACGACGGGCTTCACCGTGGTCGTCGAGTCGGGGTAGCCGATGGCCAGGTCGCACACCCGCAGGAGGGGGAGCCGGTCGGACTGCCCCGCCTCACTGCGCGGCTCCGCCTCGCTGACCTGCTCGGCCCGCAGCCGTCGGACCACCGCCGGGGACAGGGCCGTGGGCCTGCTCGCGGACGCCTGCAGGGCGTCACGGATGACGTTCCCCAGCATGACGAGGGACAGCGTGGTCGCGCCGATCAGCAGCACCGGCCAGACCACCGCGACCCGGTTGACGAAGATGTTGTTGAACGCGTCCTGGAGCATCCGCCCCCAGGAGGGATCGGTGGGATCACCCAGGCCGAGGAACTCCAGTGCCGCCTGGACGGCGATGGCCGAGGCCAGCACGAACGCGCTGTGCACGATGATCGGCCCGCGGACCGCCCGGAGGACGTGTCGGGCGACGATGCGCCGGTCGGACAGGCCGGCGACCTTGGCCGCGTCGATGTAGAGCTCGTGGCGGATGGACTGGACCAACGACCGCACCAGCCGGAAGTACGACGGCGAGATCAGGACCCCGTAGACCGCCATGGCGAGCAGGATGTTCGGTCCGATGACGGTGTAGAGCACGATCAGCAGGACGATGCCGGGCAGCGCCAGGAGCACGTTCGAGATCCAGTCGGCGGCGTCGTCGAGGCGGCCGCCGAAGTAGCCGGCGATCAGGCCGGCGGTCCCGCCCAGGAGTGAGCTGACGACGAGCACCACGAGGATCGCCACGAGGGTGCCGCGGGTGGCGAACATGAGGCGGCTCAGGATGTCTCGCCCGGTGTTGTCGCCGCCGAGCCAGAAGTCGGTGCTGAAGGGCCCGGCGTTCGTCAGTTCCAGCCGCGCGAGGTTCGGGTCGTTGGGCGCCAGCCAGGGCGCGAGGACCCCGAACGCCACGATCAGGACCAGGAGCAGGACCGTCACGAACCCCACGGGGTTGCCCAGCACTCGGCGCCACAGCCGGCGCCCCACCACAGGGGCGTCGAGTTGAGGGCTGACCAGGTTGGACGTGACCTCGCTCATGACAGCCTCACCCTCGGGTTGATCCACGCGTTCACGACGTCGGCCAGGATGTTCACGACGAGGACCAGCAGGGTCCCGAAAACGACGACGCCCATCACGGACGGCAGGTCGCCGGCGATCGCCGCCCTGATGGTGAACTGGCCGACGCCCGGGAGGGCGAAGATCTGCTCGATGAGCACCGCCCCTCCGACGAGGCCGATGGTCTGCACGGACAGGATCGTCAGGCCGGGTGCCGCGGCGTTGCGCAGCGCGTGGCGGAGCACGACCGCGCGCTCGGGTACACCGCGCGAGCGCAGGGTCCGGATGTAGTCCTGCTTCAGGGCGTCCACCATCGCGCCACGGAACTGCTGGGCCGAGTTGGCCACCATGTGGATCACCAGGGCGGCGATCGGCAGCACCAGCGACGTCGCCCAGCGTCCGGGGTCCTCGCCGAAGGGCACGTAGCCCGTCGCCGGGAAGATCGGGAGTGCGATGGCGAACAGGAACGTCAGCGCGATCGCCACGAGGAAGCTCGGCAGCGCCGCCGCGCCGCCGGCCAGGAACTGCAGCGAGCGGTCGACCCAGCCTCCCTTGACGGCCGAGACGACCCCCACGGCGATGCTGAGCACGGACGTGACCAGCAGGGCGAGGAAGATGATCGAGAGCGTGACGGGGATGCGCGTCGCGAGGATGCTCGTGACGGTCTCGCCGGAGTTGAAGCTGCGGCCGAGGCTCCCGGTCAGGAGACTGCCGAGCCACTTGACGTACTGGACGAGGACCGGCTGATCGAGGTTCAGCTCGTTCACCCGCTGCGCGATCTGGTCCTCGGTGGCCAGCTCACCGAGGTTGTTGCGCACGGACTCCTCACCATTGGAGAAGACGAGGAGGAAGGTCACGAAGGTGACCGCGATGAACAGGACCAGGCCAGCGGCGAGTTTGCGCCCGATGAACATCAGCATTGCGACCTCACGGCAGTCTTCGGACGAGCGGTACGGATGGGGTCACCCGGTGAGGTGGAGCGTGGTGGCCGGCCGGCAGGACCTGCAGTCCCGCCGGCCGGCCGGCAGGCCCTCTTACTCCATGGGCCCGAAGGCGTAGAGCGGAGGCGTGGTGCCGATCGTCCCGGAGACGGTGACGGTGTCGTTGAAGGCCCAGGTCACGTCCGGGTTGCCGAAGGGGGCGAACCAGGCGTTCTCGACGAGGAACTCGTTGATCTGCTGGTAGATGTCCCCCGCCTCGTCCGGGTCGGCGACCGCCCACTGCGCCAGCAGGTCGTTCAGCGCGGGGTCCTCGTTGTGCAGGGGGTTGAAGCTCCCCTGCGGCCGGACGTAGTTCGTCACCTGCTCGACCTCGGGGTTCACCGGCAGCTTGTAGACGAACATCGGGAACTCGCCGCCGACGATGCGCGGGATCGACTCCTGGCGCGGGATGGAGACCGGGGTGGCCCGGATGTTCAGCTCGGCCAGCTGCTGCACCGTGATGGCGGTGTACTCCTGGTTGTAGTTCTCCACCTCCGGGAGCGTCACGTCGAACCCGTCGGCGTAGCCGGCGTCCTCCATCAGCTGCTTCGCGGCCTCGACGTCGTACTCGTAGTGGTCCGTGAGGTCCTCGTCGTACCCACTGGTCCCCGGGCCGAAGATGGAGGCGTTCGCGGTGCCGTGGCCGTTCCAGATGGCCTGGACGATGGCGTCCCTGTCGAACACCATGTTGATCGCCTGCCGCACCCGCACGTCCGCGAGCGCCGGGATCTGCGTCCCCGCCCGGTCCGTGAAGTAGATCCCGCTCCACACGTTGGGGAAGGTCTCGACGTGGCTACCCGATGACTCCGCCTGCTGGACGCTGGCGAGCGAGAGCTCGGCGCCGTCGATCTGCCCGGACGCCAGAGCGTTGAGCTGGGCGGTCTCGTCGGGCATGACCATGAACTCGATCTTGTCGTAGGCGAAATCGTCCGGGTTCCAGTAGTCGGGGTTCCGGTCGAAGACGAACTTGCTCCCGACGACCGACTCCGCGGTGTTGTAGATGTACGGGCCGCTGCCGATCGGCTGCGTGTCCAGGGTTGCCGGGTTGTCGAGCGTCGCGGGGCTCACCAGCTGGCCCGCCGAGGCCCCGAGCTGGGAGACCAGGCCCGGGTTGGGAGCCGGCAACGTGAGGGTGATGGTCATGTCGTCCACCACGTCCACGGTGATGCCCCGCAGGCGGCCCGAGTCGACCCCGCCCCCGTCGCGGAACCCCTCCAGGCTGAACTTGGCGGCTTCCGCGTTGACCGGCTTCCCGTCGGTGAACGTCATGCCGTCACGCAGCTTCAGCGTGAGCACCGTCTTGTCCTCGTTGTACGAGAACTCCTCCGCGGCGTTGGGCTCGACAGTGCCGTCGGGGTTCGTCCGCAGCAGGGTGTCGTAGACCGGGCGCCACTCGAGGCCGACGTGCCCGGCGGTGATCTGCTTCCGCCAGTCCCAGCCGGGGAGCGTGTTCTCGAGGCCCAGCGTCAGGACGCCGTCGCCCGTTTCGCCGGATCCAGACCCTGATCCGGAGCCGGATCCACCGCCGCTGGTGCCGCCACATGCGGTGAGCACGAGCGTCCCGGTGACGATCAGCCCGACCGCCCCACGCCTACCGCGTGCTGTAGCCCGCCGGTTTCGGAGCACGTGCCCACCTCCATGAGTCGCAGTGGCAGCGTGTGGTGCTGCTCACTATCGAGGCGGAGCCAACCATACGGTTGGTCACACCGTCAATGGAGACCCAGCGGGTCTGCTACAGCCGTTCCGTCGACCGCATCAGATACCTCGTCGCCGTTCCCGGAGGTCCGGATCCGGGGATCCAGCGGCAGCCGCGCCGGCGCCAGGGCGATGACCTGCCCCCCGGCCCGAGCACCCCGGGCGGGGCGGGCGGCGACAGTCGTGCGGAACCCAGCGGCGAGGCCGTCGACGACCACGGTCGCGGGCTCAGCGACTCGACCGGCCTCGCACCTCCGGCGTCGGCTCGTCAGCGGCCGCGACCGGTCAGTCCGTTGCGATCCGCGACCGGCATGCAGGGGGAGCGCCTCCACCGCGTCGGGGAACACCGCACCGTCGAGAGGCGCACCTCGACCCCTGCCGCGGTCGCTGCCGAACGGCCCGGCCGATCGCCCGACCGGTGTCCCGGACCTCCGCCCTCAGGGCCGGTCGAGGACGGCGAAGAGCAGCCCGCCGATCATCGCGAGGTTCTTGTGGAACTGGATCCGCTGCTGCTTGCGGACCACCGGGTCCTCCGCCGCCCAGTAGGCGTGGCCGGCCAACGTGGTGGGCACCATGGAGCCGACCAACGCCAGCGCCGAGAGCCGGGGCAGCACGCCGAGGGCCAGCATCGCGCCACCCACGACCTGGACGGCGGCGTTGCCCCGGACCACCACCTCGTCCTCCGGCAGCGGCACGGCGCGCCGGATCGCCGCGAGTGTGGGTCCGGCCTGGGCGACGCGGAAACCCGGGGTGAGCAGGGCATCGACGCCGAGCAGGACGTAGGTCGAGGCGGTCAGGACGCGGGCGAGTGGGCGGATCGGGGATGCCATCGGGTCAGCTCCTGGGATCAGCGAGGGTCGAACGGACGTGCGGCGGCTCCGGCCGCGTGCTCTGCGACGGCCCCGGCAACAGCTCCGTGCGGGCTCGGATGGGGAGGGAGCCGCGAGACGCGGATCCCGCCGGGCGACTACTCGATCGGAGCCGCCGGCACCACCGACTCGCCGGGCACCATCACGAACGTCTCCTCGGCGGTGTACCAGGTGCCCTCGATACCCGGCTCGGGTGCGGGCCCGGTGTGCTCCTCGAAGCCGCCCATCATGAGGTCCTTCGTGGCGCCGAACGCCGCGTCCTGGTGGAGGTGCGGGTCGAGCGGGTGGAAGATCTGCGTCACGAGGGTCCGGAGCCCCTCGCGGTGCAGCATGAAGTGGATGTGCGCCGGCCTCCACGCCGGGCGCTTCGCGAGCCGCAGCATGGTCCCGAGGGGCTCCACGGTCGGGATCGGGTACCCGCCGGGGAGCACGGACCGGAACTGGAACGTCCCGTCGGCACCCGTCGTGAAGCGAGCGCGGAGGTTCATCTCCTCCTGCTCTTCGTCCTGGTTCTCGTAGAGCCCGTCGGGCGTCGCCTGCCACACGTGGACGGTGACGTCGGGCAGCGGGTTGCCCGACGGGTCGAGGACGCGCCCGGTGAACAACAGCGGCTCCCCCGGAGTCTCGGAACGGAGCAACGAGCCGCCGCTCTCGACGAAGGGGGCACCCTGCCGCCACACCGGCCCGAGGACCGAGCTCGCCGTGTGGTGCGCGCCGCCGGTGACGGCGGTGTCCTCGAGCAGGCAGACCAGCGTCGACACACCGAGCAGGTCCGACAGCGCCATCGCGCGGTTGGACCCGGGCCCGGCCCCCCGGCCGAGCGCGTTGACGAAATCGAGCGCCTGCCGCCACTCCTGGTTGGTCAGGCCGACCTCCCGCACGAACGCGTGCAGGTGCGAGATCGCGGACGTGACCAGCTCGCGGAGGCGTTCGTCCTCGATGCGGGAGTACGAGGCCAGCACCGTGGGCGTGAGCGACGCCAGGTCCTCGACGAAGTCGGAGTGGCCGTCGGCCTGTTCGTGAGCCTGGGAGTCAGTCATCGGAACCCTCAATCCAGAGCCTCGGTAGCCGGAGTGCCACCGGCGCACCGCACCGGCCGGTCCCGCCGGGGAGATCGAAGGCACCGTATGCGACGGGTACCCTCCGCGGCAACCGTCTGGTTACCGGTTCCGTCAAGCGTCGACCGGGTCGCCCGGGTGTCTCTTGACCGGGGCGAACCGCGGCCCTCAGGATCCCCCTCTGCCGATCCGCCTCGGGGACCGGGGCCGGCCTCCCTCCACCCTTGGAGCACCCACCGATGGCAGCACGAGTCGAGAAGCTCACCTCGGACATCGCCTGGAGCACGCCCGACCGGATCGTGGTGAAGGGACAGGACCTGTGCGGGGACCTGCTGGGCAAGCAGTCCCTGGGTGACGTCGCTTTTCTGATCATGACCGACCGGCTCCCGACGAGCGAGAACGAGTCCGTCATGTTCAACGCCCTGGCGGTGACGTTGATCGAGCACGGGATGACGCCCAGTGCCATCGCGACGCGCATGACGGTGACCGGTGCCCCGGAAGCGATGCAGGCCGCCATCGCCGCGGGGCTGGCGGGACTCGGCAGCGTCTTCGTGGGCAGCATGGAGACCGCTGCCCACCTCCTCCAGGACGCCGTCCCGGACCCCACCGCTCCCGTCGACGTCGACGGGCTCGCGAGCGAGGTGGTCACGGAGCTGCGCTCCCGGAAGGCGCAGGTCCCCGGCATCGGTCATCCCGTGCACAAGCCGGTCGACCCGCGGGCCGTCCGGCTGTTCGAGCTGGCGGAGGAGACCGGGTTCTCCGGGCCCTACGTCGCCCTGATGCAGCGGATCGCCGCCGTCGCCGGCGAGCGGGCGGGCAGGGAGCTGCCGGTCAACGCCACCGGGGCGATCGCCTCCATCGCGTCGGAGATGGGGATCTCCTGGACGGTGATCCGGGGCATCGGCGTGATCTCACGGTGCATCGGCCTCGTGGGACACGTCCGCGAGGAGCTCACCAACCCGATCGCCCGCGAGATCACCGCCCGCGTCGGCCGCGAGACGAGCGAAGCCGCCATCCGCGCGAGCGAGCAGCGCTGATGGACGCGCCCCCGCTGTCGCCGATCGAGGTGCTGGGCTCCTACCCCGAGCACGACTACACGCTGGCCGGCCTGGTGGCCAGCCGCTCGGCTCCGGACCCGGACCGGGCACTGGTGCTCGACGAGGTGGGGAACACGCTCTCCTGGCGTGAGGTCGTCGCCCGTGCCGAGGCGCTGGCGGTGTCCTTGCACGGCCGGGGCGTACGTCGCGGCGACCGAGTGGCGATCGTGTCGCGCAACGACGTCGCGCACGTCCTCCTCCTGCTGGCGGCCGCCCGCCTCGGCGCGATCACGGTCCCGGTGAACTCCGAGCTGGGGGTGGAGGAGGTCGCCGGCCTGTTCGAGCACGCCGGCGCCACCGGCATCGTCGTCTCGCCCGAGCTCCTGGACACCGTCCGGGAGGCGCGCGGCCGCCTGGCCGAGCAGCCCTGGCTGTGCACCACCGGCCGGGTCGAGGGCAAGCCGTGCTTCGAGGACCTGTCGGATCCCCGGACAGCCGGGTCGCTCGACCCGGCCGCCACCGACGGCGTGTCCGCGGATGACGCCGCGATCATCATCTTCACGTCGGGAAGTTCCGGCCGGCCCAAGGGCGTGGTGCACACCCAGCGCAGCCTGATCCTGTCCGGCGAGGCCTACGTCGAGCGCGTCCACCTGCAGCCCCGGGACAGGGTGCTGGTCATCCTGCCGCTGTTCCACATCAACGCGATGTTCTACTCGCTCTGCGGGACCCTGGCGGCGGGTGCGTCGTGCATCGTGGTCCCCCGGTTCTCGGCCGGGCGGTTCTGGCACACCGCGGCGGACCTCGGGGCGACGGTCGTCAACGCGACCAACACGGTGCTCAACATCCTCGTGTCGCGCCCCCGCGCCGAGTACCGCGAGGACCACCCGCTCCGGGTCGTCTCCGGCGGCGGACCGCCGCACACCGAGCAGTTCCTGCGCGAGGAGTGCGGCATCCCCACGATCATCGCCGGCTACGGGATGACGGAGATCCCCGGAGTGCTCTCCACCCCCTTCGACGGCCCGCGCGCTCCCGGCAGCATGGGCGTGGTGGGCAGCCACCCGGACCGCTCCCGGCCCTGGGCCGAGTGCCGCGTCGTCGACGGGCAGGGCGAGGACGTGCCGGTCGGCGAGGTCGGTGAACTGTGGGTGCGGACGCCGAACGTCATGAAGGAGTACTTCCGCGACGAGGAGCGCACACGTGCGGCCTTCCGCGAGGGCGGGTGGTTCTGCACGGAGGACCTCGTCCGGCGCGACGCCGACGGCGTCTTCACCTTCGTCGCGCGCAACCGGGACATCGTCAAACGGCGCGGCGAGAACATCTCCCCGGTCGAGGTGGAGAAGGTCATCCTGAGGCATCCCGCGGTGCTGGACGTGGCGGTGATCCCCGTTCCCGGCGAGCTCGGCGACGAGGAGCTCTGCGCGGTGACCGTGCTGGTCCCCGGGCACGAGGCCACCGCGAGCGAGATCGCGGGCTTCTGCGCGGAGCACCTCGCCCCGGTCAAGGTGCCACGGTTCGTCGCGTTCATGGACGACCTGCCGCGTACGGGTCCGGACAAGGTCGCCAAGCACGTGCTCCGGGCGGACCCGCGGGTGCTTGAGACCGCCACCGACCTCGGTCGAACGAGCGCTTCGCGCCGGCTCTGAGGACCCGGCGCCCGCTCGGGACGGCGACGGCAGTGCGGCAGGAGGTCCCCCCGCCGCGGGCGGAGCAGCACCTCAGGCGGACGGGGTGAGCCCCTCGCGGCAGAAGTCGGCGAAGGCATGGGCCCGGCGGGTCAGACGGGCCGACCGGGCGTGGGCCAGCACGATGTCGACCCCGCGGACGTCGTCCGCGATCTCCAGGTAGGCCAAGGGCAGTCCGGCGTACGTCGTGGGCCCGGGCCGGTGCAGCACCATGGAATAGCCGACCCCGCACGCGACGAGCGAGCGCACCGATTCCGCGGTGGTCGTCGTCATCGCCACCCGGGGCTGGACGCCGGCGCTGCCGAGGATCTCGCGGAAGAGGTCCTCGCTCGGCGGCATGTCGGGCATGACCATCGGCTCGTCCCGCAGCTCGACGAGCCGGATGGGGTCGTCGCTACGCGCGAGCCGGTGGTCCGCCGGCACGATCACGCACGGCCGGAGGGTGTGGAGGGGTGTCGTCGCGACCTCGGGCAGAATGCCGGTCTCGTACATGAGGGCGACCTCGCAGCGCCCGTCGAGCAGCCGCTCGTGCACCTGCTCCACCGAACCCTCGAACAGGTCGATGACGACGGAGGAGTGGCGGCGGGGGAAGCCGCTCAGGACCCGCGGGACGAGGTACGGAGTGAGCGTCGTGTAGCAGCCGAGCACCAGGGTGCCGCCGACACCCTGGCCCAGGTTCCGCGCCATGGAGTGCAGATCACCCGCCTGGGCGAGCAGGCTGCGGATCTCCGGCAGCATCGCCAGTCCCGCAGCGGTCGGCGCCACCCCCCTCGCCTTGCGCCGCGTGAACAGCTGCACCCCCAGGGCCCGCTCCAGGTCGGCGACTGCCAGCGACACCGCCGACTGCGACACGTTGAGGCGCCCGGCCGCGCCGGCCATCGTCCCGTCGTCGGCGACCGCCAGCGCGTACTCCAGCTGACGCAGGGTGGCCCGCGGGGACGGCGTGCTCATGGATCGACCGTACCGCCGGGATGAGTGCACCTCATCTTGTCGGCCAGTAAGACCCGCTTTGCAGATCCTATGACCCCCGGCACGCTGAGGACCCGAACGCGTACGAGAGGGCCAGCATGCCGACCGTTGTCTTCCATCAGCCCGACAGCCCGCCTGACGTCGTCGAGGGCAAGGCCGGGACGAGCCTGATGCGCGCCGCGGTCGAGAACAACGTCCGCGGGATCGTCGGGGAGTGCGGTGGCCAGGCCATGTGCGCGACCTGCCACGTCTACGTGCACCCCGAGTACCTCGACGAGCTCGAGCCCATCGGCGAGGACGAGGACGAGATGCTCGAGGACACCGCTGCACCCCGCCTCGACCGCAGCCGCCTCGGCTGCCAGGTAGCGCTCGACGACGCGCTGCCGGAGATCCACGTCGACGTCCCCCCGACCCAGGTGTGAGCGAGCGTCCGGTGGAGCACGTCGTCGTCGTCGGCGCCGGGCACGCGGGAGTCCAGTGCGCGGCGTCCCTGCGCGACGGCGGGTTCGCGGGCGCGATCACCATGGTGGCCGAGGAGGAGCACCTCCCCTACCAGCGACCACCGCTGTCGAAGGACCACCTCGGCGAGGAGCCCACGCCCCTGCCCCTCCGCGGGGCGACGTTCTACGGCGACAGTGCCGTGGAACTGCTCACCGGGGTCACCGCGACGGGCATCGACCGGGAGCGCCGCCAGGTCACGCTGAGCGACGGGCGGGCACTGACGTACAGCACCCTGGTGCTCGCGACCGGTGCCCGGGCCCGCCGACTGCCGGGCGTCGACGAGGCGCATCTCGGCGTCCACCAGATCCGCACGCTGGGCGATGCGGACAAGCTCCGGGCCGCGCTGGAGAAGGCTCGTCGGGCGGTCGTCGTCGGCGCGGGCTTCCTGGGCCTGGAGTTCGCGGCCGTCGCCGGCAAGAAGGGCCTCGACGTCACGGTGCTGGAAGGCGGCACCCGGGTGCTGGGCAGGTCGGTGTCCCCCGACATGTCGGCGCACATCGCGGAGGCGCACGAGGCGAGCGGCATCCGGCTCGTGCTCCACGAGGGACTGTCCTCCGTCCAGGTGGGCGAGCACGCAGCCGAGGCGGTCGTGGGCGCGAGTGGAAAGGTCTATCCGGCCGACCTGGTGCTCCTCGCCGTCGGGGCGAATCCGCGCGACGACCTCGCGCGCGAGGCCGGTCTGGAGGTCGCGGACGGGATCCTGGTGGACGCCGACCTGCGTACCTCGGATCCCGCCATCCTGGCGATCGGGGACTGCGCCCGGCTGTCGAATCCCGCGCTGGGCTCACCGGGACGGCTCGAGTCGGTGCAGAACGCCACCGATCAGGCCCGGCATGCGGCAGAGGTGATCCTCGGCAGCGCAGGCCCCTTCGCGGCCGTGCCGTGGTTCTGGAGCCACCAGGGCGCGCTGCGGCTGCAGATCGCCGGTGTCCGGGGGCCGGATGACCCCACGGTGACGATCGGCGACGTCGAGGCCGGCAGGTTCTCGGTGCTCTCCTTCCGGGACGACCGGTTGACCTGTGTCGAGTCGCTGAACCGGCCCGCCGACCACCTCGCCGCTCGACGCCTCCTCGCCGGCGACCGTCGGCCCGGACCCGGCGATGTCACGGCACCCGACTTCCAGTTGAAGAAGTTCGCAGCCCCCTGAGCCCCGTATCCGAGTGACCGAGGAGTCCGATGACGACCACCGATCAGCCGCTGAGCGCGGGCGGCGCCCCGACCGCCGACTGGGTGGACCTGGGCGAGTTGGCCCGGGATCCGTACGACACGTACCGGCGCCTGCGGGAGATGGGCCCGGTCGTCTGGGTCCCGGTCCTCAACCGCTACCTGTGCCTCTCCTACAGCGGGTGCCGCGCCCTCGAGGCCGACCAGGAGACCTTCACGGCCACCGCCTCGGCCCTCGCATCGACGCGCGCCCTGGGCGGGCCGGCCATGCTGGGCAAGGACGATCCCGAACACGCGGCGGAGCGGGCACCCATCAACCGGTCGATGCGTCCGAAGAACGTCCGGGAGTTCTGGGCGCCGCTGTTCGAACGCAACGCCCGGATGGGCCTCGACGAGCTCAGTGCCGTGGGCCCGGAGGCGGCCGACCTCAACCGGGACTTCGCCGGGCCGCTGTCGGCCCGCAACCTCACCGACATGGTGGGCCTCAAGGGCGCCCGGCCGGCGGACATGGTCCGGTGGTCGCACGCCTTCACCTCCGAGCAGGCCAACATGCAGGAGATCCCCGCGATCCGGGCGGACGCCGAGACGGCGCGGCGCGAGGTGGACGAGCTCCTGGACGAGCTCATCCCGTATTACCGCCAGCACCCCGACTCGTCGCTGGCCTCGGCGTGGGCGAACTCCGGCCTTCCCCGCGACGACGTCTACGCCAACGTCAAGCTCACCATCGCGGGCGGCCTCAACGAGCCCAAGCACATGGTGTCGACGATGGTGTGGGCGCTGACCGACCACCCGCACCAGCGCGACCTGCTGTCCGCCGAGCCCGGACGGTGGGCCGAGGCCTTCGACGAGGCGATTCGCTGGGTGTCACCGATCGCCATCCTGCCGCGCATCGTCACGCGGCCGACCACGTTCGAGGGCGTGGACCTGCCGGTGGGAGCGGTCGTCTGCCCGGTCATCGGCGCGGCCAACCACGACCCTGACGTCTTCGAGCGGCCGGAGGAGTTCGACCTCACCCGGCCCCGCGTGTCCCACCTCGGCTTTGGCAGCGGCGTCCACCAGTGCGCCGGCCACTGGGCGGCCCGCATCGGGATCGGCGAGATCGCGGTACCGATGCTGTACCGCGAGCTCCCCGGCCTGCGGATCGACCGCCGCCGTCCCGCGAGCTGGTCCGGGTGGGTGTTCCGCGGCGTGGAAACGGCACCGGTGACCTGGGACGCCGCTTGATCAGGCGGACGCCCGCGTCACGGGTCCCCTCCCGACGTCGTGCCAGGGCCGGGGCTGATGGCCAGGAGCGCTGAGCACACCGCGGGCTCCTCCAGGATGAGGTGGTGGTGCGTCCCGGGGACCGACACCATCACGTAGGGCCCCCCCGAGTGTTCGGTGATCCGCGGGGCGGCCAGCTCGTGCAGGTGCTCGCTGTGCTGGCTGAAGATCCACGTGGTGGGGCAGTCGATCTGCGACACCAGACGGTCGAGCGCCGGATCGGCGTACTCGCCCCGCGCGGCCTCGTCGCGGCGCCAGGTCCAGCCTCTCGGGGTCTCCTCCACGTTGGCGTCGATCAGGAGCCGGGTGAGCTCCGGCGCGGGCAGCTCCTGGGCCGGGAGCAGCCGGAACCGCTCGGCCAGCTCCTCGCGGCTCCGGTAGTACCGGCGCGGCTGCGGTCGTGGGTGCCGGCGCAGCCCCGGCCGCGGCCGCGGGTAGGCGTCGAACACCACGAGGCGCTCCACGAGCGCCGGGTGGGAGGCGGCCGCCACAACTGCCACCACTCCCCCCATGCTGTGCCCCACGACGGTGGCAGGGGCGCCGAGCCGGTCGATCACCGCCGCCACCTCGGCCGCCCAGATCTGCCAGTCGTAGGAGCTCCGGTGGTCGCTGCGACCGTTCCCCGAGAGCTCGATCATGGCCACGTGGTGCTCCGTCGCGAGCAGCGGCACCATGCCCGCCCACCACGCGTGGTTCGCCCCGAACCCGTGGACGAGGATGAGGGTGTCCTTGGCCGGGTCGCCCGCCGACCACACCGCGATCCGCGCCCCGTCCACCTCGACGAACGACGGTGCCGACGGGAGGGCGGCGGTCGGGCCGCCAGTGCTGGTCAGCGGATCACCCGGGGATGGACCCGAGGGCCGCCGGGACCGGTGGCGCCCGTCGTCACGCGCTCCCGTCCTGACGGCTGGTCGGCAGGTACTCGTCCATCCCGATGAAGAACGAGCTGAACCGCCAGCACCCGTCGTCCTCGCGGCGCAGCTCACTCGTGTAGATCACGCTGGCACCGAGCGACAGCCCGTCGCTGGCGACGGTCACGACGCTGTACGCCAGGGCCTTCGCGGTTCCGGCTTCGAGATCGAGCTGCTCGACCAGGACGTTGCCCATGAGGTGACGCCGCTGGTCCGCCTGGGCTGCGATCCGCCCGGGCAGCTGCTCGGCGATCTCCTGCCGGGACCCGAACCGGGTCCGCGGTTCGGCGCTGCCCAGGCCCACCTCGAACAGCGCGTCGTCGGTGAAGCAGGAGCAGAGGACGTCGACCCGCGCCTCGTCGAACGCCGTACCGAAACGGGAGAACGCCTCGGCGATCTGCGCCCGTGCGGTCAGCGCCTCGGGGCTCCAGTCGCCCGGAGCGAGCGGACGCAGGTCGACCTTCCCGCTCCGGTGCGACCACGCCTGCCCCGGGCGACCCGCGCCGTCGGGCGCCGACCTCACGCCGAGCGGTCCTGCGGGGAGGGGATCGGCTCCTTCCACGGCCGGATCTGGTGCTCGACGACGGCGGACCCGAGGCGGAAGTGCTGGGCCTCCTCGTACGTCTCGACCAGCGGCAGGTTGGGGTCGTAGTACTGGTCCGGGGACAGCGGCAGCGGGCCGGTCTTCGACGTGCGCCCGGGCGTCGCGCGGCCCAGCACGCCGTCGAGCTTGGCGACGAAGGTGATGAGCCGGTCGAGGTCCACCCCGGTGGGGATGCCCATGGCGTTGCACATGTTGACGACGTCCTCGGTCGCGGCCATGCCGGTCGCCCGGCCGTTGCCGCAGTAGGGGCAGCCGCCGATGCCGCCGGCCGTCACGTCGAAGCTGACGTCGAAGCTCTCGTCCAGGGCCTTGATCGTCGCGTAGGTGCTCGCCAGCGCCATGCCGCGGGAGTCGTGGAGGTGCTGCGCGATGCGCCGCACCTCGGGCCACTCCTGGCGGACCGCGGCGATCGTCTCCTCGACCCAGTGCGGCATGCACCAGCCCATCGGGTCGGCGAAGGACACCGTCGTCACCGTGATGCCGGCGTCCGCCCAGGCGTCGTGCTGCCGCCGCAGCATGTCCATCCGCTGCTCGGTGCTGAACGGGCCCTCGAAGTTGGAGCCCCACGCGGCCCCGACCATGATCCGGGCCTCCGTGGCGCCCGCGTCGACGGCACGCTGGATCGTCCGGCTCCAGTTCGCGATCTCGTCGGCCTGGCTCCGGTTGGCGTTGCGGCGGATGAACGTGTCGCACAGGTGGGCGCCGGTGGAGAAGCCGTCCCTGCCGGGGACCTGCAGCCAGGGGAACTCCGACGCGCGCTCGATCCCCTTCTGGTTCATCGCGAGGCAGTAGTACCGGGGGCCCTCCACCGGCTTGAACCGCTCGAGGACCTCGCCGATCCTCGCCATCTGCGGCGTGTAGCGGGGACTCACGAACGAGCCCACGTTGATCTCCGGCAGACCGCACTCGGCGAGCTCCTGCAGCAGGTCGGCCTTGACCTCCACCGGGATGTCGACCGACTCGATCTGCATGCCTTCGCGCATGACCTCCTCGCGGAGCAGCACGCGTGGATATCCCATGTTCCCGTCCTCCTCGGACTGATCGACCTGCGTCATCCTTCGTCGGCACCCGGTCGCACCCGGGCGAGGACGTCGTCCACGTCCGTCGCGATCTCCCGGTACACGCCCGCCTTCACGAGCGCGTCGAGGTCCTTGGCCCGCGGCGGCGGGATGTTCAGGGGCGCGTCGGTCACGACGGCGTCGCGCCGCAGCGTCTCGATCTCCTCCGGCGCCAGGCCCACCGAGCCGAGGACCACGTCGTTGTCCTCGCCGAACAGCGGGCCCCGGGCGCGGCTGGTGACGGCCGTGGAACCGGTCCACACGAACGGCGTCCCCGGGATGGGACGGGTCACACCCTTGATGTCGACCCAGTCGAAGAACTGCCGGTGCTGCATCTGCGGGTCCAGCAGCAGGTCGCGGACCTCGGCCACCGCCGCTGCCGCGACGCCGTGGCCCTGCAGTGTCTCCGCGGCCTCCTCCGGTGTCCGCGACGCCGTCCACTCCCCCAGGCCCCGGGCCAGCTCGTCGAGGTCGGGGGCATCGCCGGACAGGTGCTCCCGGACGAGCCCGACCACCCGCTCCCGTGCCGCGTCGTCCTCGATCGCGACGGCCACCCACGCCTCGACGCCCCGGCAGGCGAACACGTCGGACAGGAGCGTGTCGTCCTCGGCGTTGCCCCGGCGCGACGGCTGCCGTACGCCGGCCTGCGCCGCGATGAGCGCCTCGGGGATGACGACGGGTCCGAGCTGGTACATGCCCAGGTCGATCCACTGCCCCCGGCCGGAGCGGTGCCGCTCCTGCAGGGCCGCCAGGATCGCGTAGAGGCCGGTCCACGCGGCGAGGAAGTCGGGGTAGGACTGCCCGACCTTCCGCGGCTTGTCCCCGGGGTACCCCGAGTACTCGACGAGGCCCATGGTGGACTCCAGCGAGGTGCCCTGCGCCTTGAAGCCGGACCAGGGGCCGGTGGCCCCGTAGCCGGTGTTGGACAGCATGATCAGGCCCGGGTTGGTCGTCACGAGGTCGGCGTGGGTCATTCCCCAGCCGCGCAGCACCCGGGGGGTGAAGTTCTCGACGACGAGGTCGGCGGCGTCGACCAGGCGGCGCAGCACCGACCGGCCGGCCTCCTGCTTGAGGTCCAGGACGAGGGAGCGCTTGCCCCGGTTGAGGCTGTGGAACGAGCCGGACCAGTTCCAGCCGTCGCCGCCGCCCTCGTTGCCCAGGGCCGGGGCGAGGGCCCCTCCGCGGGTCTGGTCCAGCTTCGACGGCGGCTCCACCTTGACGACCTCGGCACCCAGGTCGCTGAGCAGCGAGCACATGTAGGGCGCGGCGAAGACCGTCGACAGGTCGACGACCTTGAGGCCCGCGAGTGGTCCGGGGACGTCTGCCCCTGCTGCCGCGCGGCTCAACGGGCACCCGCCTGGGTGCCGGCGACTGCGCGGGAGAGGACGTCGGAGTCGTGCTCCCCCAACAGGGGAGCCGCACGCCTGACCGTCACGCCTGTACGGGAGAGCGAAGCGGTGACCGCAGGCATCCGCCACGGTCGGCCGTCGAGCGTCCCCGGCATCGTGCGGAACACCTCCCGGGCGTCGAGGTGCGGGCACTCGAGGAGCTGCTCGGCCGTCTGGACGAAGCCGGCGAGCAGACCCCGGGCCGAGGCCCCTTCGAAGAAGTCCCGGGGCTGCACGTCGGCCAGTGCGGTCCGGAAGATCTCCGCGATCTCCCCGGCGTGGGTCGCGCGTGCCTCGGGCGTCGCGTACTGCGGCTCGGCCAGGCGCTGGTCGGCGATGAAGTCCGCGAGGTCGCTGATCGGGGTGAGGATGGTGATCTGGGCGCTGACGTAGCCCGGTCCCGCGGGCAGGGGATCGCCCGAGAGCGGGTCGATGACGGTGGGGCGCCGGGTGGAGACCGCACCGGTGAAGGCGTACTCCGGGATGGTCAGCACCAGCTCCGAGGCGATGCACTCGACGATGGAGACGTCGATGACGGTCCCGCCGTGCTCGCGTGCACCCAGCAGCGCGGCCTCGGCGGCGTACGCGGCCGTGAGCCCCGCCTCGTAGGTGCTCTGCCGGAGCCCGCGCTTGAGCGGGTAGCGCTCCGCGTTGCCACCGAAGGACAACAGGCCGCTCGCGGCCTGCATGGTCAGGTCGGTCGCCCTCCAGGCGGCCTTCGGCCCCGTGATCCCGTAGGGGGTCAGCGTCTCGATCACCAGCCCCGGGTGGGCGGCGTGCAGCTCCGCCACGTCGATCCCCCACGTGGCCAGCTGCGCGAAGTCGTCGCCGACCAGGAGCACGTCGGCCGTCGACACGAGCTCGTCGAGGGTGTCACCATCCGCACCCGGATCCAGCGAGACCCCTCGCTTGTTGTAGTTCAGGTACTCAAACAGGGCGCTGCGCTCGTCGTCCTCGCCGGCGCGGTAGAACGGGGCGACCGAGCGGGTCCGGTCGCCGTCCGGGGTCTCCACCTTGACCACGTCCGCGCCGAGGTCACCCAGCATCCTCGCCGCCAACGGGGTGGCGAGTCCGACACCCAGCTCGACGACCCGCACACCGTCCAGCGGGGCCTCGCCGCCGGTCATGACGCGGGGTACGGGTACGGGACGGCCGGTCCACCGCGCAGGGGCACGACCACCGTGGCCGTGCCGGGGGTGCTCTGCTGGCCCTCCTGGTTCCGGATGCCGATCTCCAGCTCCACGATGCCGTAGCCACCCTCCTCGGTGAGCTCGGTGATCCGGCCCCAGGCGGTCAGGGTCGACCCGACCTGGTCCATGGCGCGGAACTGGAAGCCGATGCTCCGCAGCCACCCCTCCGGCTCGGCCCACTGCCGCACGACCTGCACCATGAAGTGCTGCTTCCAGCTGCCGTTGACCAGCAGGGCCGGGAGCTTGTCGTGCTCGACGGTGAACCGCTGGTCGTAGTGGATCCGGTGCCAGTTCTCGATCGAGGCGGACCAGCGCATCAGGTGCGGCTCGAGCAGCGGCCCCCGCACCAGCTCCGGGATCTCGTCGCCCACGCTGAGGTCCTCGAACACCAGAGGTGCCGGCTTCGTCATCGTTCCTCCGGTCATCGGTGGATCAGCGAGCTCGTCGTCACGGCGAGGACGTCGTCGTCCTGGTTCGTGTACGTGGTCTGGACACGGACGATCACCATGGGGTTGCCGTCCCGCGACTGGCGCTCGGAGATGTCGAGGTACTTAGAGCGCACGGTGATGACGTCGCCGATCTTCGCGAGCTGGAAGAACTGGGCCTCCGTTCCTCCGTTGAGCAGTCGCTTGAACGGGAGGTCCAGCGGCGGGAGGCCGTTCTGGCTGCCGCCCAGTCGGCCGTCGTCCTCCGGGTCGTCCTTGAGGCGGTCCATGGGGTCGGGTCCCCCAGGGGCACGTCGCACGCTGTTCATGGGGAACAGCGGAGGCGCCACCACCTCGCCGTACTTCGACGCGGCTGCCACCTCGTGGTCCCAGTGCACGGGGTCGGGCTCCATCACCCCGTGCACGAAGCGCCGGAGCAGCTCCTCCGACACCGGCAGCGCTGACGTGCGCGGCTCGGACTCGACGCCGATGAGCGCGCGGTGCTGGTCAGTGAGGACTGTCATCTGCTCAGGCCTCCCAGACCTTCTTGCCCTGCTTGAGGATCGCGCGCGCCATGAGGATCCGCTGGATCTCGTCGGTGCCACCGCCGATGCGGCCGTGGCGGAGCTCGCGGTAGAACGTCGAGATCGGCATCTCGAGGGTCTCGCCCATCCCGCCCAGGATCTGCATGATCTTGTCCATGGACCGGTGGCCGTAGTTGCCACCCATGTACTTGGCCATGGCGGCGAGATGCCGGACCTCTTCGCCGGCGTCGTAGCGGGCGGCGGTCTCGTAGGCGATCGCCCGGATGGTCTTGAGGTCCATGAAGACGTCGACCAGCATCCACTGGATCGCCTGCCGCTCGGCCAGCGGTGCACCGAAGGTCTCGCGCGACTTGGCCCACTCGGTGGCGATCTCGAGCCCGCGCGCGAGCCGGCCGCAGGCCAGGGTGCCGCGGGTGAGACGGTCCTGGATGGCGAGCCACTCCTGGCCGAGCCCGAACCCGTACCCCTCGCTGCCGAGGATGCGGTCGCCCGGCACGAACACGTCGTCGAAGGTGACGAGGTACTGGTGGGCCTTGCGGACCAGCCAGGTCTCGATGGGGCTCCACGAGATGCCCGGCGAGTCCCTGTCCACGATGAACATCGTCATGCCGCCACGCTGGCGCTTCTCCGGGTCGGTCACGGTCAGCACCAGCATGTAGTCGGCGTCCTCGACCCCGCTGATCCACATCTTCTGGCCGTTGATGCGCCACCCGTCGCCATCCGGCTTGGCGGTGGTGCGCATGGAGTTGCCCGGGTCGGAGCCGGCGCCCGGCTCCGACTGCGCGAAGACGAAGCGCTTCTCACCGCGGATGGACGGCATGAGGAACTCCTCCTTCTGCGCGTCCGTGCCGTGCAGCAGCGGCATCATCGCGCCCGACCGGGGGAGCTTGACCACGCTGCGGTTGAGCTGCTCGGCCACCACGACCTCGCCCAAGGCGCCGTATCCCTCGCCGCCGTACTCCTCGGGGAGTCCGACCGCGTAGAGACCCGCGTCCTGCGAGATCTGCTTGAGACGGGCCCAGTCCTCAGCGGGCAGGGAGCCGTCGACCTGGCCCTCGGTGGCCCCTGGCTTGGGTCCCTCGTCCAGCCACTGGTTGGACAGGAACTTCGCCTCGAGCGGGAAACACTCGCGCTCGACGATGTTCTTGGCGTGCTCCTTGAGCTCGATCAGCTCGGGCGGTAGGGCGAAGGCCGTCGTCGGAGCGGAGTACTTGACTGCCATGGTTCCTCCAGGAGGGGCGGATGGGCGATGGAGTGGTCACTGCGTGGCGGCGTCACCGGGTCGACGCGAGGGCCTGGGACTGTGTGCGCACCGCGGACGACGACGCCCGTGCCCTCGGTCGAGCCCCGACTCGGATGAGCCGGGCGACGACGCGACGCCGCACACCGGTCGGCCCCCGGCCGGCAGTCGGGGTCCGCGTCACGAGGCTGCGCGAGGACACCGGGGAGGTGCCTGGTCCCACGTCCTCCTGGGGCGTCCCCCAATCGTGGACCGATCGGTCAACCGCGTCAAATGCGCCGGCCCGGGCCGGCCTGCGAGGCGCGGCGGAGCGCGGGGTCGGTGACGTCGTGCACCGGGCAGGGATCGCGGTCACCGCTCAGCGCTCCACGGGAGCGAAGCGGACCAGCGCGCTCCCCTGGCCGGTGTCGTCGAAGACGGCGCGTACCCGCAGGCCGATCCGCACCGACTCGGGGCTGCAGCCGACGATGTTCGTCATGACGCGCGGCCCCTCGTCGAGTTCCACGTAGGCGAGGACGAACGGGCCCGCGTCGAGGTAGGCGCCCTCACCGCGCCTGCTGACGGTGAAGGTGTAGACCTCACCCTCCCCGGATGCCTCGACCCAGCCGATGTCGAGCGATCCGCACTCCGGGCAGATGCCCTTCGGGTACCAGATGACCGTCGCGCAGGCGGCGCACCTCGGGAGCAGGAGCCGGCCCTCGGCGGTCGCCGCCCAGAACGGCTCGGTCTCGGGGACCACCGCCGGCGCCGGGCTGGGGAGCTGACGGTCGATGCCCTCGGTCACGCGTCCTCCCGCCCGAGGACCAGCGTGGAGCTGCCCATGCGCGAGGAGATGCGCCCGCCCGAGCCGTGCGCCAGGGCGATCTCGCAGTCCGGGACCTGGACCTCCGGCCTGGCCTCGCCACGCAGTTGTCGCACGGCCTCGATGACCTTCGTCATCCCGCCCTGGTTCACCGGGTGGTTGTTGCACAGCCCGCCGCCGTCGGTGTTGAACGGCAGTCGGCCGGTGGGCGAGATCAGCCCGCCGTCCAGGACGAAGTCCCCGCCCCTGCCCTTCTCGCAGAAGCCGAGGTCCTCGATGGTCTCGATCACCGTGATCGTGAAGGAGTCGTAGATCGACGCGTAGTCGACGTCCGCGACCGTGACCCCGGCCTCCGCGAACGCCATCGGGCCGGACCACACCGCTCCGGTGTAGGTGACGTCCACGCGCCCGTTCATCGTGTGCTTGGGCGCCTCGCCCTGGCCGAGGACCTTGACGCAGGTCCGGTCCAGGGTCTTCGCGACCGCGGGGCTCACGACCACGAGCGCTCCCCCGCCGTCGGTCATGACGCAGGAGTCCAGACGGTGCAGCGGATCGGCCACCAGGGGGGAGGCGAGGACCTCCTCGACGGTGACCACGTTCGGCAGGAGCGCGTCGGGGTTGTACTGGGCGTGGTGGGACGCCGCCACCTTGACCTCGGCCAACTGCTCGCTCGTGGTCCCGAACTCGTACATGTGACGACGGGCGGCCAGCGCGTAGTTGTTGACCGTCGTGACGCCGTACACCTCCTCGAAGGGGCCGTGCGGCGTCCCCACTCCCGGCGCGCGACCGACGCCCGGGGCCGGCCGGACGTGGCCCCCGAGCGTGATGAGCGCGACGTTGCACTTGCCGGCGGCGATCGCCGCGGCGGCGTGCCCCACGTGGACGAGGTAGGAGGACCCGCCCGTGAGCGTGGAGTCGATGTAGGAGACCTTCAGGCCCAGGTACTCGGCGAGCGTGATGGCGCCGAGCCCGGTCTGGTCGACGGTGAAGTACGCATCGACGTCGCTGAACGACAGCCCGGCGTCCGCGAGCGCCCCGACGGCGACCTCGGCGTGGATCTGCGCCACGGACCGGTCAGGGATCTTGCGCCTGGGGTGCTCGTAGGCGCCCGCGATGAACGCCTGCCCTCGGATGCTCATCGACGGGCGGTCCCTTCCTGCGGCGCCCCCGCGGGCGCAGAGTCCATGGACAGGACCACCCGTGTCATCTGCTGCTCACACCAGTCGACGACGGCCTCGCTCCCCCGCGCCGACGAGCACGTCCGCAGGAAGGCGCGCGCGTCCGCGAGCACCTGCGCGGGGACCTCGGCGAGTTCCTGCAGGAGCGCCACGGCCGTGTCCTCGGCGGCGCCCTCGGCGGCCGTGTGCGTCAGCAGTCCCGCGGCGAGCGCGTCGTCCAGGGACGCCCGCCGCCCGGACAGTGCCAGGTCGACGACGGCCGCCGGTGACATCCGGTCCACCAGGAAAGGCGCGACACCGAACGGGAAGAAGCCGAGGCCGGCTTCGGGCAGGCGGTACCGCGAGCCGGCCGCACCGACGGCGTACGTCGCCGCACCGACTAGGCCGAGGCCCAGCCCCACGGCCCACCCCTCGACCGCCGCCGCGACCAGCGTGCCGCACGTCTTGACCGTCCGGACCATGACCTCGGACGCGTTCTCGGCGTAGGTCCACCCCGGACCCGGAGTGGGCCCTGACCTGCTGGTGTCCGCACCGGCGCAGAAGTTGCCGCCCGAGCCCGACAGCACGATGCCCGTGCAGGCGGGATCGGCATCGAGGTCGCGGACCGCCGCGGTGATCGCGGCGGCCATGCTCGCGTCGATGGCGTTGCGCTGGGCCGGGCGCTCGATCCTGATCACCCCGACGGCGCCGAGCCGGGTGATCGAGACCCGGTCCTCAGCCATCGCGTCGCGCGGAGGCACCCGCCGCGCCGGCAGGGGTCAGGCCGAGCTCCGCGAGGATCTCGTCGGTGTGCTGTCCCACGCGGGGAGGCGCCACCGAGAAGCTGTCGTCCACGGCCGGGACCGGTGAGCCCGGGACGTAGAAGATGCCGTCCCCGGACTCGTCAGGGACGGTGCGGAGCATGTTCCGCGCCTCGAGGTGCGGATCGGCCACCACCTCGTCCATCGTGTGGACCGCACTGCCGGCGACACCGGCGGCCCGCATCTGCTCGACGACCTCGTCGACCGTGTGCTCGGAGGTCCACCCCTCGATGAGGGCGTCCAGCGTGTCCCGGTGCTCTAGCCGGGTGTCGCTCTCGGCCCCCTCGCCCATGTAGAGCAGCAGCTCCGGCTTCCCGATGACGCGGGACACGCCCTGCCACATGCGGCCGGTGAGCGGTGCCAGGTAGACGTACCCGTCGCTGGCCCTGTACGTGCTGGCGTACGACCCGCGGACGCGGCTGCCGATCCGGGACAGCTTGCTGCCGAGCTGCAGGACCTCCATGAAGCCCGACCCGTGGAAGGACATCATGCAGTCGAGCATGCTCAGGTCGACGTACGTGCCCTGACCGGTGACCTGACGTCGCAGCAGCCCGTTGTTGACGGCGAGGGCAGCCCAGAGGCCGGTGAGGTGGTCGGGGATGAAGACGCCGGAGAGCATGGGCGCCCCGTCGGGCTCGCCCGTCAGGTCCATGACGCCGGACATGGCCTGGATGACGCCGTCGAAGGCGGGCAGCGACCGGTAGGGACTGTTCTGACCGAAGCCGGTGATGTGGACGTAGACGAGACGCGGGTTGACCTGCGACAGGCGCTCGTGGTCGAACCTCAGGCGCGCCGGCACGCCGGCCGCCATGTTGGTGACGAAGACGTCGGCGGTCTCGACCAGCGCGAGGAGCGCCTCGATCCCCGGCTCGGACTTGAGGTCGAGGACGATGCTGCGCTTGTTCCGGTTCAGCGTCGGGAAGTAGCCGCTGTGCGACGCGCCCGGGCTCTCCACCTTGATGACGTCGGCGCCCTGGTCGGCCATGAGCTGCGTGCAGAACGGCCCCGCGATGAAGTGCTCGACGGCGACCACGCGCAGGCCCGACATGCTGGCGTTGTGCTGGGACATCAGTTGCCACCTCGCGCCGGGACGGGAGCCTGACGCAGCTCTTCGAGCCAGCCCTTGAAGGCGTCGGCGAAGTCCGGCATCTCCTGGTTCGGGTAGTGCGCGATCCCCTTGACGCTCTGGAACAGGGCGCCCGGGATCCGCTCCGCGGTCGGCCGGAGGTTCTCCCCGAAGGAGTCGCCGCCGGAGATCACGTACGTCGGGCAGCTGATGTCCGGCAACCGGGACCACAGGTCGTGCCGGCCCCAGGCGACGAGATCGGAGCGCGTGACGTGCCAGTCCTCGCGGCAGTGCATCGTGGCGATCATCTCGGCCGTCTCGGCCGGCACGTCGCTGCCGATGAGGGAGAGGTTGGAGTAGTAGGTCTGGTCACGGACGCTCGGCGTGCTGGAGTCCTCCGGCTTGCGCCACGTGCGGGCGGCGGTGGGGGCCACGGGGCACTCCATCGCCACCACGGCCTCCAGGGAGTCCGAGAACCTCGACGCCATCTCGAGGACGATGCGGCCGCCGATGGAGCACCCCAGGAGGTACCGCCGCCCGGTCGCCACCTGGTCCAGGACCTTCATGCACCAGTCCGCGTAGTACGGGATCGACGTGATGGGGCCGTCGACCGCGGGCTCGGACCGGCCGTGCCCCGGCAGGTCCACGACGACGACCCGGAACCCCAGCGCCGCCAGGCCCTTGGCGTTGTTCCGGTACTGGACACCGCTCTGTCCCGCCGTGTGGATGCAGAGGAGCGTGTCGTCGCCGTCGCCGACGACCTCCACGTACCCCAGTCGCCCGTCGATCTCCAGGTAGTCCGCGTTATGCACTGGGCTTCTCCTCGACGACAGCCAGCCGGGCCGCGTCGACCATCAGCATGATCGCGCGGAAGATCCGCAGGTACTGGTAGTTGTTCCCGGTGGACCGGAACTCGTTGCGGCCCAGCCGGGCGACCAGGTCGTTCTTGCCGGCGGCGAGCAGGTCCAGCCACGCGCGCTCGCTGCCGGTGACCGTGAAGGTCGGGCCCTCCGGCGTCTTCCTGGCGACCTCGATGACCGAGCCGCGGTAGATGCGGAACTCCACCTGCTCGTCGCCGGACCGGATCCCCACGGACCCGTCGAAGGTCTCCACCGCCGAGGCGAAGTCCTCGTCGGCCGCCAGGCCCGCGGCGAGGTGCTTGCCCCAGGCCACCGTGCCGACGTCCCAGGCGACGCGCGGAGCCGACTCGTCGTCCTGGACGTCGCTCGCGGCCGGGACGTCCCAGGTGACGTGGGCACGCTCGACCACCTGACCGTCGGCGTCGACCAGACGCACGTCCTGGTGCACCCTGCCGCGCCCACGCCGTCGGGCCGGCTTCCAGCGCGTGACAATCCCCTCGAGGCGGACGCCGACCGATCCCGACCGGACTCCCACCTTCCAGTCGATGCCGGTCACCTGCGCGTCGCGGACGGGAGGCGCCTGGATGACGGCCGCCGGCAGTTGGGGCGCGCCCGCGGCGGGCGCCGGTGCGACGCCTGTGTCGGACACCATGCCCACCCGGAGCCCGTCGAAGTCGGCGACCTCCGGCACCGCCGGGGTGGCGGCCCTCTCGTCGAGCGCGCTCACCGACGCCACCCCCGCCCGCACTGGTTCGGCACTGCATGGGTCGCGAACCACAGGAGTGCCGACCTGTGGCTCGTCACGCGCCTCGCGCGCGACGCCGGCCGGGGCCCGCGGCCACCGCTGGTCATCCGTGTCGGTGCCGACGACCTTCTCTGCAACTCGTCCACGCTGCGTCCTCTCTTCGTTCGGCATGCGCTCCCCGAGGCCGCTGGGCGGCTTCCGCGCGGTGTGGCGAGGACCACTATCTCCAACCAACCATCTAGTTGGCCGCTCGTCAATGGGTCGGCCGCAGGGCCGCTCCGGTTGCGCCCCGATGGAGCGCCCCTCGGAGGCCGCCCGGGGTGGACCACCTGGCCGGCGCTGCGGTCGCGGTGGCCGGACCCGTCGAGCGAGGACGACGAGCCGTCCGGGGGACGGCAGACTGCTGCCGGTCCCAGCGCCGGGGCGCGCTGCGGTCAGCCTCTTGTGACCCCCGTCACTCGAGCGGCCTACCGCAGGACTTCACGTACGAGTTCCGGGAAGCGCGAGGTGGCTGCGAGCCCGTAGGAAAGGGATCACCACCACCCGAACGGGTCGTGTCGGATTGGCGATGATTTGTGCTGAACATGTTCCGAGTCGGGCGACTGTTACCATCAGTCACCACAGAACGGGCATTGCGGCCCCCTGCAGGATGACCGATGCGGAGGAAGGGACATCCATGACGCTCCCCGAGGCGGACCGCAAGCAGGGCTGGACGGAGGACGACGACGTCAGCCTGACCGGTCTGATCGAGAACAATCGCGACAAGATTCTCGCCGTCGCTGCGGAGGAATTCGAGGCAAAGGGGTTCGCCGGAGCCCGGATCGATGAGATCGCGCGCCGCTCCGGCGTCAACAAGCAGCTCATCTACCATTACTTCGGTAGCAAGCGCGTCCTGCACTCCGCAGTCATGGAACACGTCACAGCACGCGCGCTCGAGGTCGCCAGGGACGATGTCGATCAGCCATATCTGAAGTACGTCCTGAATGTGACCGCTGCTAGTTTCTCGCGGATCAGGAATCGTCTGTACCGGTACTGGCTGTGGGAGGCCGTGGAGGGCTCCGATCTGACGGACGTCGCACGCCATGACGAGCGGCGCGCCCACTACGCGCAGCGGGTGGCCCAGATCCACAGGGCTCAACGCAGCGGGGAGATCAATCCCAGCCTCGATGCGCGGTTCCTCCACCTGGCAGTGGTGGCGCTCGCGAGCTTCCCGCACATGGCGCCCCAGATCGCGTCCCTCATCACCGGCCTGGAGCCCGACGACCCGGAGTTCAGGGAGGGTCAGCAGGCGTTCGTCGAACACCTCGTCCGGGCCCTGGCACCCCCGAGTCCCTGACGAACCCCGAGGACCTGCTCTGCTCGAGCCCGGCCGGGAGCACGTCGCTCGCCTCCAACGGCGACCGTCCGCGCCGCCGCCCCTCGTCGCCGGCGGCCAGTCGCCGCCACCGCCGACGCATCGCGGACGCATCGCCGATGGGGCGCGACGCCCGGGCGCTCACGCACCGCCCTGGGGAGCGTGGACGGATCCGGTCAGCCTCGCGGGGACGCTGTCAGGATCGTCGCCGGCACGCCGCGGGAGACCTGTCCTGACAGGGGACGGACGCCCGGGTGGCGTCCCGGCCGGCTCGCCTCACGCGTAGTAGTCGACAGCAGGATCCACCTTGACGTCGATGAGCAGCGGGAGGTTCTCCGGGGCCCAGAGGGACTCGTCCAGCTCGTCGATCGCCTGCAGGGACCGGACCGTCACGGCGTTCCCGCCCAGGGCGACCCCCAGGTCCGCGAACTCTGGCCACTCCATCAGGGAGTGCCGAGGGTCGGCGTTGAAGCCCTGGAGCTTCGAGTACTCGGCACCGTAGGAGCCGTCGTTGATCACCACGGCGACGAGCGGCAAGCGGTACCGCACAGCGGTGTTGAACTCCGTCAGGCTCATCATCCCTCCGCCGTCCCCCACGAAGACGACGGTCACCAGGTCGGGTACCGCCACGGAGACCCCTGTCGCACACCCGATCCCGAGGCCGATGGACCCGAAGCTGACCGTGCCGGCGGTGTACCGGGGGTGGGACACGTCGATGTAGCGCCACACCGAGCGCAGGAAGCGACCGGCGTCCGTCACGACCGCCCGGTTCGCGGGGAGTCGGGGACTGAGCCGGAGCATCGCCGCCCGCATGTCGACGGCGTCGCTCCCCCGTGCCTCGACGAACTCATCCGAGGGCACCCGCTTCCGCAGCTCCTCGGCCAGCCCGGCGCGGCTCGAGGCGAACGTGACGTCCTCCGCGCGGAGGAGCTCGGTCATCCTCGTCGCGACGGTGGCCGCGTCCCCGCACAACGCGACGTTCGGCTCGTAGTACCTGTTGAGGTGGTGGTCGAACCGGTCGACGTGCACGACCGGCTTGCCCTTGAGGAGCGCTCCGGAGTCCGTGGTGTAGTCGTTGAGGCTGGCGCCGAAGACGACGACACAGTCGGAGTCGAGGATCGCGGTGAGCCCGACGGGATGGGCCAGCGTCCCGCAGACACCCAGGTCGAGGTCGTGGCCGGCGAAGAAGCCGCGGGCCGGCACCGTCGTCGCCACCGCCGCCCCGATCAGGTCCGCGAAGGCCGTGATGGCCTCGTGCGCGTCCGACTCCACGGCGCCACGCCCGGCGAGGACGAGGGGGCGGCGCGCTGACGCGATCATGCCGAGGGCGGAGTCCAGCAGGTCCGGATCGAGGTCCGCCGGAGCTGCCGGGGGCGCCTGCTGCGGAGCCGCGCCGGTGTCCTCGATCTCCTCGTCGAGGAACTCCACGGGGACGTCGAGCGCCACGGGGCGCGACTCGGCGCGGGCCTGGCCCAGAGCGCGCTCCAGCTCGTCGGGGACGTCCTGCGCTCGTGCCGCCCGGCGGAAGGCGGCCCCGGTAGGTTCGATCAGGCGCTGCAGGTCGATCTTCTGCAGGTGGTGCGGACTCGAACTCGGTGTGCTCGACGTGAGGAGCACGAGAGCCGTGCCGGAACGAACCGCCTCGATGAGCGCTGTGATGGTGTTCGTGGTCCCCGGCCCGTGCGTCACCGTGGCGACGCCGACGGACCCACTGGCGCGGGCGAACCCGTCGGCCATGCCCACCGCGCCGGCCTCGTGGGTGCTCCCGATGTACCGCCCACCGTGCTCGTCGATGAAGCTGGCGATGTACTGCATGTTGGCGTCGCCCATGAGCCCGAAGAGAGGCTCCGCGCCGCGCTGGGACAACCGCCGAGCCAGTGCCTGATAGGTCTTCACCCGACAGCTCCTCTGCATGGATGTGATCGCCGCTACTCCGCCGGCACCCGACGGTAACCGGATGGTTGATCCCTGGCAAGGAGCCGTCGGCGACTGCCCTGGACGGCCGGCAGCCAGTCGCAGACCGCGGCCCGGGGGCTCCCGCCGGGCTCCGATGGCCCACCGCGCCGCGCGTGCCGCGGCGGGGGCCTGACGGGGGCGTGGTCCTCACCGCTCCCGGTCGACGACGGGTACATCTCCCGGATCCTGTCCACCGAGGACGACCCGGCCGGCGACGAGGTCGAGGTGGACGAGTCCCTCTTCGTGGGCCGCAGCGACGACCCGCAACGTGAACCGGTGTTGCCGCAGTGTGTGGATCGAGGTGACCGGCCGTGTCCTGAGGAAGGCCACGAGTTCCCCCGGGGACCGTCGGTGCACGGCCCGGTGGGCGCTGCCGACCCCCCGGCCGTCGCTCGCGTCCCGGGAGTTGACGGCGCAGAAGCCGTGACGACGGCACGGGACCGTCTCCCCGACGTCCGGGACGAAGTTCGCCGCCTCGTAGGTCAGGACTGTGCCGCAACACAGCCGCGCCGCGTACGTCCTGCGGGTCCTCGCACTCGCGCTGGCGGTCGACATCTGTCGTGCCTCCTCTCGATGACACCGGCGGCCCGGCCGGTCACGTCGGCCCCGGACGCACCCCGGCGCCGGAGGACCCGCTGTTGGCGTCCGCGGAGGGTGCGCCGTCTCCGGCGGGCGGCACGCACGAGTCCGCGTCGGACGGTGCGCAGGTGACGGTGCACAGGTGCCCCGCCGGGTCGATGGTCGTGACCACCACGAGACGGGGGTTCATCCGGACGCTCAGGACCCTGCCGGGGTCGTGGCCGAGGGCCTGACAGACCGCGTCGAAGATGTCGGCACCCATCGCCCCTCCTGCGGTCGCTCCTCGCGGACGCCTGCTCCGGCGGATCTCCTCCGGCGAGACCGGCCCGGGGACCACGGATCCCGGCCCGGGCTCCGCCCGATCCCGCCACCGGCGCTCCCCCGGACGATAGTTCGACTGGTCGGTACAGACAACTGCTCGGACCGATGCCCGGCAGCGCTAGCGCCACGCCGCGGGCCCCGGCGCGCAGGCCGCCTCCGCCGGGCCCTCTGTGCCGCGCCGGGCCTCCGCGGTCGGCGCCCTCCCTGCGGCACCTCCGCGCCGGGCCGGTGGACGGGACGGCCGGGGATCCCCCCGTCGGTACCCGGGTCAGCCGCGGACCAGGTCGGCGAGGACGTCACCGGCCTCGAGGGGCACCAGGTGCCCCACGTCGGGGAGCTCGACGTACCGGGCCCCCGGGATGAGTCGCGCCAGACGCATGCCGTTGCCCACCGGGGTGAGCCGGTCGACGGCACCGTGCACCACGGTCGTGGGAACGGCCAGGGCCGCCAGCCTCCGGGGACCGTGCCACCCGAGGACCGCCAGCGCCTGGTTCGTCACCCCGACACGCGGCGTACGTCGCTCGCGCAGCTGCTCGACGAGCTCGTCGAGCAGCGCCGGCTCACGTCGGGCGAAGCCGGGAGCGGCGTAGCCGGCCCACAGCGACCTGAGGAAGTCCTCGGGGGACTCCCCCAGTCGCGGCCGGTCGAAGGCCCGTTCGGCGATCTCCGGGGCGCCGGCGACCTGGGCCGGCGTCGGGGGCCGGGTCGCGACGAGGAACAGCTCCTCGACGAGCTCGGGATGCCGCAGCCCCAGCTCCTGCGCGATCATCCCGCCCATCGAGAGCCCGAGCACCCGGGCCCGCTCCGCGCCGGCGGCGCGCAGCACACGGGCGGCATCGTCGGCGAGGTCGGCGATCGTGAACGGAGCAGGCGCCGTCCGGGACAAGCCGCTGCCCCGGGTGTCCATGCGGATCACGCGGAAGCTGCGTTCGAGCTCCCGGAGCCAGGCGGAGGGCCACACGCTCCCGCCGGCGGTCCACCCGTTGAGCAGGAGGAGCGGGCTGCCCTCACCGCGCTGCTCCCAGTAGACGGGGTCCCGTCGATCGGCGTGCGACGGGCCCCCGGCGCTCAGACGTCCCGGCGTGCCGGCGGACCGGCGCTCCCTCTCCTGCTGCTCGCGCCACTCGCGGCGCTGCGCGGCGGTGCGGCGGCCCACCAGCCGTGCCGCCAGCCGCTGCGGCCCGTCGGTGGTGGCTCCGAGCACCGCCTGGGTGCGCGTCGCCATCTCCACCCACGCGGCGAAGGCCTCGTTGCGGGCCAGCGGCTCCATGTACCGGCGCGACCGCCGCGCGACCACCTCCATGGCCTCGGCCGGGACCAGACGCGTGATGGGGTTGCTCATGCCGACATCAGCTCCCGTCGGAGGACCTTGCCCGTGGCGTTGCGGGGTAGCTGGTCGAGGAACCGGACGCTCCGTGGCACCTTGAAGCGGGCGAGCCGCTCGCGCACGTGCCGCCGCACGGCGTCCTCGTCGAGGGTCGACCCCGGTGTCGTCACCACGAACGCGCACAGGGCCTGACCGAACTGCGGGTCGGGCCTGCCCACCACGGCGACCTCTGCGATCTCCGGGTGCTCGGCGAGCAGTTCCTCCACCTCCTGCGGGTAGACGTTCTCACCGCCCGAGACGATCATGTCGTCCTCCCGGCCCTCGACGAACAGCAGGTCTCCGGTGAAGTGGCCGACGTCCCCCGTGGAGAGCAGCCCCCGCTGCTGCTCCTTTCCGCCGCCGGTCGTGTACCCCTGGAACCGCATCGAGTTGCCGACGAAGACGCGGCCCGAGGAACCGTCTGGAACCGGCTGCCCTCGGTCGTCGAGGATCTCGACACGCGCGCCGAGCACGCACCGGCCGGCCGCGCCGGGGTGCCGGCGGAGCTCGGTGGGCGTGGCGATCGTCGCGAGGGCGACCTCCGTGGAGCCGTACACGTTGTAGAGGACGGGACCGAAGCGGTCCAGGGTCTCCGTCGCCAGGGCGGGTCCGAGGGCGGATCCGCTCGCCGCGATCGCCCGGAGGCGCGTCGTGTCGGCGGCCAGCAGGGCGGACGGCCCCAGTGCCAGGATCCGCTGGAGCATGACCGGCACGACCACCAGGACGTGCGCGCGGTGGCCCGAGAGCGACCGGAGCGTGTCACCCGGGTCGAAGTGGCGGCTGAGCACCGTCGTGGAGGCACGGGCCAGACCCATCAGGAGGTTCGTCAGGCCCCAGCCGTGGAACAGCGGAGCGGCGACGACCTGGGTGTCCCGCGGCCGGTACGGGATCCGGCTCAGGATCCCCGCCAGACCCTCGGAGGAGTCGGCATCCGACTCCCGCGCCGCCCCCTTCGGCCGTCCGGTCGTTCCCGAGGTGAGCACGACGAGCCGGCCCTGCCGACGCGGGAGCAGCATCCCCCGGCCCTGCGCCATCGCCGACTGAGCGGCCTCACCGAACGCGCGGCGGACGCCGCAGCCGGCCACGATGCCGGCGAACTCGTCGTCGTGCAGCAGGACGTCGATCCCCTCCGCGGCGACGACGTCGGCGAGCTGGGGAGCGGCGAACTCGGTGTTGAGGAAGACCAGGTCCGCGCCGGTCCGCGCAGCACCCACCAGGACCTGCACGAAGGCCCGGGAGTTGCGCGCGAGGATCCCGATCCGCGTCCCGTGGCCGACCCCCTCGGCCGCGAGTCCCCGCGCCAGGTGACCGGCGCGGCGCCACAGGTCGCCGTAGGTCAGAAGACCGTGGGGGTCGACGACGGCGGGAGCCCGGGGATGGCGCGCCGCCGAGGACGCGACCGCGCCGGCGATCCCCGGGCCCCACACCGCCACCGCGGTCAGCGCCAGCGGCACCTGCTCGGGATGGTGGAGACCGATGTTCGCCCGCGTCAGAATCGCGCTGGCTCGCAGCCGCGAGGGGATGGACACCTATCGCTCCCTTGGGGGGTCGTCGCCGCTCCCGGGTGCGGAACGGTGGGTGGAGTGGGCGCCGGGGAGGGCGCACTGCTCACGGACGGCGACGGGCCACCCCTCAGACGGGGCCGCACAGCCCCAACCGCCCCTGCCCGGGTTCAGCGTCGTCGCTGTCACCCCGCCAATATACCGACTGGTCGGTCCAACACACCACCGAGCCGGCCGGGCCCTCTGCCGCGGCGCTCGGCTGGGGCGGCGAGCGCTCAGCCGAGGGGTGGGCTGAGCGCCTCCGGGAGACCGACGGTGTCCATGGCCGTCGCGACGTCCCCCACGTGGTGGGCGAGCACCATGAGGTCACGGAGCCGGCCGTCGCGGTCGCGGATCTGATCGCGCAGCAGCGCCTCGCCGCTGAAGCCCAGCGCGGTGAACAGCGCCAGGGCAGAGCCCTGCTCGGCGACGACCTCGACCACCAGCTTGGTCACGCCGGCCTCGACGGCGCGCACGAGGGCGTGACGGGCGAGGTCGCGCCCGAGGCCGCTGCCGCGCGCGGCCGGCGCGACGACCAGGCGCACCTCACCCACGTGGTCCGACCAGCCGGGCAGCCGGAGCACCGCCGCGTACGCGAGGACCTGCTCGCCGTCCAGGGCGATCCAGCGGTCGCCGCGGTCGCTCCCGGAGGTCCACGCACGGACGACGTCCGCTTCGGTGACGTCCTCCTTGATGAAGGTCAGGTCACCCTGGGGCAGCTCGCGGAAGAACTGCAGAACGGCGTCGGTGTGTTCGGACTGCAGAGGGACGACGGTGGTCACTGGGACGCTCCGATCGCTGCGTTCAACGGCTCACTGCGCTTCCGGATGAAGTCGATGATGGCCGGCACCGTCGTCCTCGCGGCCGTCCGGCCGACGACCAGGCCCATGTGGCCGGCATCGAGGCGCAACTCGTGCTTGTCCTCCGAGCCGACCAGGTCGATCAGCGCGGCGGTCGCCTCGGCCGGGACGATGTGGTCGCGGTTGGCGCGGACGGTCAGGAACGGCACGGTGATGTCGCGCAGGTGCACCCGGTCGCCGTCGAGGGTCAGGCGGTCCGTGGCCAGGCCGTTGTCCCGGATCAGCATCTGCACCAGCTGCCGTGCCGTGGTCCCGGGGAAGGGCACGTGGTCGTCGGACCAGCCGGTCATCGCCTGGTAGGAGGCGACGTACTCGTCGCTCCACAGGCGTTCCCAGAGGGTGACGTAGCGCGTGACCTCGTAGGTCGGGGTGAGCGCGCGGAAGGCCTGGGCGAGCACCGACGGCGGCACGTTGCCGTCGTCGCCGAGCACCTCGTCGACCTCCATCTTGTCCCGCCCGAAGAGGTCGGCCAGCGGCCCCATGTGCCGGAAGTCGACCGGCGTGGCCAGCACGGTGAGGCTGCGCAGCGGCGCGTCGGGATGGTGCGCCGCGTAGAGGAGCGTCAGGTCCCCCCCGAAGCAGTAGCCCAGCAGGTTGACCTCGGTGCTGCCGGAGAGCTCGAGCACCCGGTCGACGGCGGCGGGGATGTAGTCGTCGACGTAGTCCTCGATCTGGTTGTACGCATCGCTCTGGTCGGGCTCGCCCCAGTCGACCAGGTACACGTCGAAGCCGGCCTCGAGCAGCTGCTCGACGAAGCTGTTGCCGGGGGTCAGGTCGAGGATGTAGCTGCGGCTGACCAGGCTGAAGACGAGGAGCAGCGGCGGCCCGTACCGGACGCCGCCGTGGACCTCGGGGTCGTTGCGGTACCGCCACACCTGGCAGCGGCCGCGCTGCCAGACGACGTCCTTGGCGGTGCACCCCACGCGCGGCCGGTCCACCCCGGCCGCCATCTTGATCCCGTTACGAGCCCGTAGCGCGTTGCGCTCGACGTCCCGCCGGACGCGCTCGAGGATGGTCTGCGGTGTCGGCACCGTCGGCACGGGTCTCCTCCTCGGTCCTCGGGGCGGCGTCGGTGGTCCGGCGCCGTTCTCCGTCGAGCTGCAGCGTCAGCCGGCGGACCTCCCGGTCCAGCGCACCGACCTGCGCGCGCAGTCGCTCGACGTCGCTGCCGGCGGGGAGGTTGAGCAGGTGCCAGGCGCGTGCGCTGAACCCGCGTGCGCCCGACCGTGCCAGCCCCTGGACCCGCTGCACCACGACGACACCGGTCGCGAAGCCCTCGCTGCGCACGACGGACTCCGCCCGCGGGCTCACGGCCGCCTCGACGGCGTCGTACGCCTGCCGCCACCGGGGGCTGCCGCTCACGGCGTCCCCCTCCAGTACCGAGCCGTCGACCTGAGCAGTTCTCCGGAGGACATCTCGCCCCTTCCCGGGACACCTGCCCCGTGACGCCTGCCGATCCTCACCGGGGGCCGAGGACGGTGGCCGGCTCACGACGCGGCGAACGTTAGACCGACCAGTCGCTACAGACAACCCCCGCCTGCTCGGTGGCCACCCGTCGGGGGCTGCCCGTCCGCACCGCCACCCTCACGGGAGGGCCGATCGTCGACGTCGGGCCCGCCCCCGGCTCGGCGGGGTCGGTGGTGGCGACCCCGCCGGGTGCCTCAGTCGCCGATGACCTCGTTGACGGTCTCGAACGCGTCGACCATGTCGGACAGCAGCTCGTTCATGACGTCCGAGACCCGGTGCACTCCGGGCATCAGACCGACGGCCTGTCCCACGTAGTAGGAGTCGAGCTCCTTGGCCCGGGGGTTGCCGGCGTCGGCGGCACGGGAGATCTGCTCGAAGGCGTTCTCGCTGAGCATCCCCTGGAAGGGCATCGGCAGCGGGGCGACCTCGGGGTGGGCATCCCACTCGTCGTGCCACGCGCTCCGCAGCTGGCGCGCGGGCTTGCCGGTGCGGGTCTTCGAGCGGACGGTGTCGGACGAGCTGGCCTGGGCCATCTTCGCCTTGACGGTCTCGTCGACCTCGCTCTCCACGGTGCTGAGCCAGACCGATCCCATCCACACACCGGCGGCACCCAGTGCGAGTGCCGCCACGATCTGCCGTCCTGTCGCGATGCCACCTGCCGCGAGCACCGGGACCGGCGCCACGGCCTTGGCCACCTCCGCGGTGAGCACCATGGTGCCGACCTCGCCGGTGTGGCCGCCGGCCTCGTACCCCGTGGCCACGACGAAGTCCGCGCCGCCCGCGATGTTCCGCTGGGCGTGCCGGACGGTCCCGGCGAGCGCACCGATGACGATGTCCTGGGCGCGACAGCGCTCGACCACGTCGGGGGCCGGCGGTCCCAGCGCGCTGACGAGCAGCCGGATCGGGTGCTGGAGCGCCACGTCGATGAGGGCGGCCACCTTCTCCGGACGGGTGGCGGTACCACGCCAGTCGGTGAGGTCGTAGCCGGAGGAGCCCTCGCCGATCACCTCGTAGCGGTGCAGCATGTCGTCGACGAACCCGACGTGGGTGTCCGGGATCTGGGCCCGGAGCTCCTCCGGCGAGTGCTCCAGGCCGGACTGCTTGTATGGCATGAGCAGGTCGACGCCGTAGGGCTTGCCCCCGACCTGCTGGTCGATCCAGGCGAGTTCCTTCTCGAGCTCCTCCGGGGAGAAGCGGGTCCCACCGAAGACGCCGACGCCACCGGCGTTGGTCACCGCGGCGACGACGTCGCGGGTGTGACTGAACGCGAAGATCGGGAGCTCGGCCCCCACGAGGTCGGTGATCGCTGTCTTCATCTCTGCTGTCCACCATCCGGTCGGTCGTCGGTCACATCGGTGTGTCCTGCTGCGTCCGCACCACCCGTGCGGACGGCGCTGACGCTGCCCTGGGTGGCCCGTGTGCCGTCGGGCAGCGCCACCCAGATCTCCGCCTCGGGCGCGTCCCCGCCGCGGGTGACCACTCCACCGACGGTGAGCGGGGTCCCGGGGTGGACGGACGTGGTCGTGCGGTAGGTCATGGAGGTCACGCGACCCCAGGGCCTGGCCCATGCCTCGCACAGCCGCATCAGCCAGCTGCCCATGAGGGGGCCGTGGACGAGGACGTCGTCGTAGCCCTCGACGTCGCGGGCGTAGGGGGCGTCGTAGTGGATGCGGTGCGGGTTCCAGGTGATCGCGGAGTAGCAGAAGAGCTGGACGGGATCGGGGCGGACGTCGAAGGCCGGGAGCTCGTCCCCGGCGCTGATCGCCGTCGTCTCCCCGGTCGACGCACTCATCGCAGGATCCTGACGTAGCGCTCGGCGATCACCAGGTCTCCGGACCCCTCACGCCGGTACTCCAGGTCGTACCCGACGAACACCAGCGGACCGGAGCGTCCCTGCTTCTCCTCGAGGGAGCCGATCCGCTTCGACAGGCGGATCTCGTCGCCGGCGACGATCGGCTCGTGGAACGTCGTGGTCGTCTCCCCCGCCATCCGGCGCTGGGCCGTGGACGGCGGCGTCATGTCGTCGCTGCCACCGTCCTCGGCCAGCTCCGTGATCGGGATCAGGTTGGGGGCTGCGTGCCGGATGACGAGATGGAAACCGAGCGGCGCGACGACGTCTCGGTGTCCCGCCCGGCGCGCTTCCTCGACGTCCAGGTGGACCCGGTCGGTGATCCCCAGGGTGTGGGCGTACTGCGCGATCTGCATGCGCGTGACGAGCCAGGGTTCGAACGTCTGCTCGGCCCCGAGCCAGCCGCGCGCCTCGTCGGTCAACAGGCTCGTCATGCCGCTCCTCCTGCCGCTACCGGGCGCCAGACCGGCTGGGGGCTGCCGTCGACGGAGGGCTCCACCGTCCAGCTGAAGCGCTCGCCGACCTCGAGCCGGTCGGGATCGGTGTCGAGCCGCCCGACCAGGCGCAGCTCGTGCTCCGGGTACTCGAGCACGCCGACCGCGTAGGGGACCTTCTCCTCGAACCCGGCCAGTCGCGTGCGTGCCACGACGGTCCAGGTGAAGAGGGCGGCCGAGTCCGGCAGCACGACCCACCGCAGGTCGAACGAGCGGCAGTGCACGCAGGCCGGCCGCGGCGGCCACTGGCGCTCCCCGCACGCCTCGCACAGTTGGCAGCACAGCTCGCCACGCGCGAGCCCGTCGCGGTAGCCCTGCAGGTCCTCGATCTGTGTCACCCCACGCCCTCCTCAGGCCCTGGCCAGCAGTGCGAGCGCGCCGTCGCCCATGTCGCCCCAGCCGGTGATCGCCGCGGTCTCGACCCCGGGCACCTGCCGGTCGTCGGGGACCTGCCGTCGCAGCTGCCGGACGGCCTCCACGACGTGGTTCATCCCGGTCAGGTGGCCCTCCGACAGGAGACCGCCGTGCGGGTTCACCGGCAGGCTGCCGTCCGGGGCGATGCTGCCGTCGAGCACGAACGGGCCGCCCTCGCCGCGACCGCAGAAGCCCGCCTCCTCCAGCTGCTGGATCACCTCGAAGGTGAAGCAGTCGTAGATGAAGGCGATGTCGACGTCGGACGGCGCCATGCCGGCCAGGCCGAAGGCCCGTGGCGCCGCCTTGGTGAGCCCGGTGTTGAAGACGTCCCACCGGCTGGCCATGTCGTCGGCGGAGTCGGGATGTCCCTCGGCGATCCCCTCGATCCGCACGACGGGACCGGACGCGTCGCGCGCCCGGTCCTCGCGGGCGACGATGACCGCCGCCGCGCCGTCGGTCTCCAGGCAGCAGTCGAACTTGAGGTACGGGTCGGCGATCACCGGCGCGCTCAGGTACTGCTCCATGGTGAGCTCGCGCCCGTACATCTGAGCGCCCGGGTTGCGCTGGGCGTTGGCCCGCATCGTCAGGGCGACGGTGCCGAGCGCCTCACGCGTGGTGCCGAACTCGTGCATGTGCCGACGGCACGCCAGGGCGTACCACTGGGCCGGCGTGTTCATCCCGTGCGGGTACTCGAGTTCACGCCGGTAGGCCTGGCCGGCGAGCTGCCGGACGCGCGTGTCCACGCGGGAGACCGAGCTGGCGTTGCGGGCGAGGAAGACCGCGACGTAGTCGGCCTGTCCGCTCTGGACGGCGAGCGCGGCCAGCCGCAGACCGGCCAGACTGCTGGCGCCGCCCATGTGCGCGACGGCGGTGAACCGGACGTCGGGGCTGCCGAGGACCGGGATGACGTCCTCGGCGGACACGGAGTCGGGATAGGGGACGACGCCGTCGATCGCCACGGGATCGATGCCGGCGTCGTCAGCGGCGGCCAGCAGTGCCTCCAGCGCCAGCCGCGTGATGCTCCGGCCGCTGTTGCGGGACAGCTCGGTCTGCCCGATCCCGACGATGCAGGCCCTGCCTCCGTCGGCGTCCATGGCGTCCGTCCTCGGATCCGGTTCAGCGACCCGCGTCGCGCAGCAGCCGCCGCGCGATCACGTTCTTCTGGATCTCGCTCGTACCCTCACCGATCTCCAGGATCTTGGCGTCGGCGTAGAACCGCGAGATCGGCGTCTCCCGGACGTAGCCGTATCCGCCGTGCAGCTGGAGGCTGGCGCTGGCCACCCGGTTGGCGACCTCCGAGGCGTGCAGCTTCGCCATCGCTGCGGCCTGCGAGAAGTCCTGGCCGCTGTCGGCGAGCCAGGCTGCGCGGTAGACCAGCCACCGGGCTGTCTCGACCTCGGTGGCCATCTCGGCGAGGCGGTGCTGGGTGGCCTGGAACTCACTGATCCTGCGGCCGAACTGGCGGCGCTCGACGACGTAGTCGAGGGCGAGGCCGAGCGCGGCGTCGGCGAGGGAGAGGGCGAGGGCTGCGACGCTGATCCGCCCCGGGTCCAGGACGGAGAGGAACTGGTGCAGGCCGGCGCCCTCCTCGCCGATGAGGTTCCCCTCGGGCACCCAACAGTCGTCGAAGGACAGCTCGCGGGTGTCCATCGCGTGCCACCCCAGCTTGCGCATGGGCCGGCCCTGGGTGAAACCGTCGGTGTCCTTGGGCACGAAGAAGACGCCGAACCGCTTGGAGCCGTCGTCGTTCTGGCCCGTCGCGGCCAGGAGGGTGACGCCGAGGCTCATCTCCGTGCCGGGGTTGCTGATGAAGATCTTGTTGCCGGTGATCGACCAGCCGCCGTCGCGTCGCTCGGCCCGGGTCCGGATGGAGGCGGCGTCCGAGCCGGCCCCGGGCTCGGTGAGCGCGAAGGCGCCGATGTGGGTGCCCTCGGCCAGCGGCCGCAGCCAGCGCTCCTTCTGCTCGGCGGTGCCGAACCGGGCCAGGGGCAGGCTCGCGATGGTGCTGTGGGCGTTCCACGCGGCGGCCACGGACTGGTCGGCCCGCCCGAGCTCCTCCATGACCGCGACGTAGGCGACCATCCCGACGTCGATGCCGCCGTACTGCTCCGCGACCAGCATGCCCATCAGCCCCAGGTCGCCGAGCTTGCGGAACACGTGGGCCGGGAACTCCTCCCGCTCCGACCACTCCGCGGCGTGGGGCTCGATCTCCCGCGACGCGAACTCCCTGGCCAGCTTCTTCAGGGACAGGACGTCCTCACCGAGGCCGAAGTCCATGTCAGTTCTCCTCAGGTCGGAGCAGGATCTTGAGATGGTGGTGTCCGCCGGCAGCGAGCTCGGCGAAGGTGTCGACCGCGTCGGTGAGGGGTCGGACGTCGGTGAGCAGGCACGAGGGGTCGAGTTGCCCCGCGGCGATCAGCCCGAGCACGCGGGGGATGTCGAAGTTGTAGCCGAGCGACCCGCAGATCGTGCGCTCGTACAGCACGACCTGGCGCAGATCGGTGTTCAGGACGCTGTCGGTGATGCCGGCGACCGCGATCGTCCCGCCCCGCTGCAGGCTCCGGATGCCGAGGTCGACGACCTCGGGGCGGCCCGTCGCGTCGATCGCCACCCGCGGGCCGAGTCGGTCCGTGCGGAGGAACACCTCGCGGCGCACGTCGACGCTCGTCGGGTCGAACACCTCGGTGGCACCGGCCACGGACGCGGCGGCATGCCGAGCGCGGACCGGCTCGCTCACGTACACCGCGGCAGCACCCGCTGCCCGTGCGCCCAGGACGGCGGCCAGGCCGATGGGACCGGCACCCAGCACCAGGACGCTGTCACCCGGACGCACCCCGGCCCGGGTGGCCGCGTGCAGCCCCACCGCGAGCGGCTCGGCCAGCGCCGCCATCTCGTCGGAGACCGCGTCCGGGACCGGACACAGCGAGCGGAGCGGAACGGTGACGAACCGGGCCAGTGCACCGTCGGCCGCCAGCCCGAGCGATCCGCCGCGGGCGCAGATGTGGTAGTCGCCGCGCAGGCACCAGGCGCACTCGCCACAGGTCAGGCACGGGTCGACGGCGACCCGCGACCCCTCGGACACGCCCGGCCACGGCCGGGACATCGCCACCACCCTGCCGGAGAACTCGTGCCCCATGGTGATCGGCGGGCGTGCTCCGGTGAGCGGGTGCGGGTCGAGCCGGATCATGTTCGGCCCGTGGCCGTACTCGTGCAGGTCGGTTCCGCACAGTCCGTTGAAGGCGACCTCGACGACGGCTGAGCCGTCCGGGGGCGTCCCCGGTGCGTCCACGTCGTCGAGCCGGACGTCCTCCCGGCCGTGCCAGCGCAAGGCGAGCAAGACACCCACCTCCGAGGTTTGGTGAACCGGTCGGTCCAAAGAAATCGTACATCCAGCGCGCTGTCAAGCGCGGCGTGCCGAGGTGCGCAACGACGCGGGGGAACCGGCAGCAGGCGTCCTCCCGCCCCGGCTCACCCGCGGCCGGGACGAGCGCCGGCCTCGGCCCGGTGGTGCCGTGTCGGACGCCGCGGGCCTCGCGTGGACCGGCCGGGCCGCCACTCGTCGACCGTGACGCCGCTCCGTCGCCCGTGCCGAGACCGGGCCGGCGCGGTACCGGGCAACTGCACCGGCACGGGGCCGGACACGCGGCGTACTCAGCTCGCGAGCGCGTCCACCCGCTCGTGGGCACGCCGGACCTTCTCCTCCAGGTCGGCCGTCGAGAACGGTTGCGACGCGAGGCCCCGGAACATCGTGGCGCAGTACTCGGCGGCGAGCCTCGCGGGTGTCCATCCGGCCGCGGCGGTGTGCGCCCACTGGTAGGTGTGGTTGTGCAGGTTGAGGAACTGCAGCACGGCGAGCCTCAGGTCCACGGTCCGGAGGACGCCGTCGTCCATCGCCTCGCTGACGAGGTCACGCACGAGGTCCTCGAACTCGCGCCGCTGTCCGACCAACCGTTTGCGGTGGGGGCCGGTGACGTGGCGGTAGTCGTGCTCGTAGACCCAGATGTGGTCGAGGCGGGCGAAGATGATCTCGAGCAGCGCCTGGGAGAGCAGGCGCAGCCGGACCAGTGGCTCCTCGTCCGACAGGGCCGTGATGCAGCGGGCCCTGGCGAGCAGCGGGACCAGGACCCGGTCCTGGATCTCGACGAGGAGGTTCTCCTTGGAACCGATGTAGTGGTACAGGGCTCCCTTGCCCAGACCCACCGCCTCGCAGAGCTCGGTGATGCCCGTCGCGGCGTATCCCTTCTCCGCGAACAGGGTCGCCGCTGCGTCGATGATTTCCTGACGCCGGGTCTCGTAGCCGGGGCCGTGGCCCGGAGGTCGTGCCACGGGTTCTCCTCAGGGGTACGTGCGCCGGGACGCATCCAGCCTAGTGACCGTCACTCGAAGCGCGCGCGCCCCGGACCGTCCGCCAGGAACGACCGCATACCGGTCGTGCGGTCGGGCGTGGCGAAGAGGCCGGCGATGAGCGACCTCTCCAGTGCGAGCCCGGCGTCACGCGCACCTGCCGCCTGGTCGACCGCCTGCTTGATCGCGCGGATCGCGAGCCGGGGGCCGGCCGCGAGCTGCGCCGCGAGCTCGTGGGCCCGTTCGGTGGAGCTGCCGGGCACGACCTCGTCGACGATGCCGAGCCCAAGGGCCTCCGCGGCCCTCACCCGGCGACCGGTCATGATCAGCTCCTTCGCCCGGCTGCGCCCGACGATCTCGGTCAGCCGCTGGGTGCCTCCCGACCCCGGCATGATGCCGAGCGTCACCTCGGGCAGTCCCACGGCGGCCCGCTCCCCTGCGACGCGGTAGTCCGCGCACAGCGCCAGTTCCAGTCCGCCGCCCAGCGCGTAGCCGTTGACCGCGGCGACGACGGGCACCGGCAACTCGGCCACCGCGGTGAAGGTCCGCTGCAGACGGGCGTTCCAGTCCACGATGTCGACGAAGTCCATCGCCAGCAGCGCTCCGATGTCGGCACCGGCGGCGAAGACCTCCTCCCCGCCGGTGAGCACGACCGCGCGGACCTCCGGGTCCGCGTCGATGTCCCGGACCGCCGCCGCGAGCGCGTCCCGCATCGCGGTGTCGAACGCGTTGAACGGCGGGGCGTCCAGCAGCAGCGTGGCGACCGCTCCCTGGCGGTCGACCGAGACGAGCTGTCCCATCAGGGCTGCTCGGAGACCAGGCGCCGGGCCGCGGCGGCGATCTCGTCCCGTCCGGGCAGCCAGGCCTGTTCGAGGCCGGGGCTGTAGGGAACCGGCATGGCCGGCGGGGCGACCCGCACCACGGGAGCGTCCAGGTGCCAGAAACCCTCGTCCACGGCCAGAGCGGCGAGCTCGGCGCCGACCCCGAAGTCCTGGACCGCCTCGTGGGCGATGAGCAGCCGGTTGGTGCGCCGGAGCGAGTCCAGCACGGTGGCCCGGTCGAGCGGCGAGATGGTGCGCAGGTCGATCACCTCGGCGTCGACGCCCTCGGCAGCGAGCACCTCGGCGGCAGCCGCCGCCTCCTGCACCATCCGGGAGTAGGTCACGATGGTCAGGTCGCTGCCCGGTCGGACGATCCGCGCCTTCCCGAGCGGGATGACGTGCCCGCGCTCGGGCCGCGGGCCCTTGAGCCCGTACTGGAGCCGGTGCTCGACGAACACCACCGGATTGTCGTCGCGGATCGCGGCCCGCAGGAGCCCGTAGGCCTCGGCCGGGGAGGACGGCATCACCACGGTCAGGCCGGGGATGTGCGCCAGCAGCGCCTCCAGGCTCTGCGAGTGCTGGCTGCCGGACGAGCGCCCCGCTCCGAACTGGGTGCGGACGACCAGCGGCATCGCGACCGCGCCGCCCGTCATGAACCGCAGCTTCGCGGCCTGGTTCATCAGCTGGTCGAGACAGGTGCCGATGAAGTCCATGTACATGATCTCGACGATCGGGCGCATGCCCGCCATCGCCGCACCCACCCCGCACCCGACGATGGCCGACTCCGAGATCGGTGTGTTGCGCACGCGCCCCGGGAACCGGTCGGCGAGCCCCCGGAAGAGGCCGTAGACGTTGCCGCCCGCCGCCACGTCGATACCGGCGAGGAAGACCGAGGGGTCCTCGGTCATCTCGTGCTCGACGGCCTCGCTGACGGCGTCCATCATCCGGAACACCTCGCCCTGCGCTGCGGGCGGTTCCGGCCGGTCGGCGCGGGGGCTCCCGACGAAGTCGGCCAGGCTCTCCTCGGCCGGGAAGGGGGCCGAGCGGGCGCTGTCGACGGCGGCCTCGACGTCGGCCGCGACCTCGCGGTCGATCCCGTCCGCGACGTCGTCGTCCAGGCCGGCCGCCCGCAACCGCTCCCGGAGGGCGAGCAGCGGGTCGCGCTGCTTCCACGACTCCACCTCCTCGACGAGGCGGTAGCGCTCCGGGTCCCCCTCGTAGTGCCCGTGCCACCGGTAGGTCTCCGCCTCCAGCAGGACGGGGCCCGCACCGGCCCGCAGGTCCGCCGTGATGCGCGAGACCGTGCCGGCGACCGCCACGACGTCGTTGCCGTCGACCCACTCGTAGGCGATCCCGTACCCGGCGGCCCGGGCGTCGAGCTTGGCGCGGTGCTGCTCGGCCTCCGGGGAGAACTCCGAGTAGTGGTTGTTCTCGCACAGGAAGACCACCGGCAGGTCCCAGACCGCGGCGAGGTTCACCGCCTCGTGGAACGCGCCCGTCGCGACCGCGCCGTCACCGAAGAAGGCGACGACGACGGAGCCGTTCCCGCGGAGCTTGGCCGCGGTGGCCGCACCGGCGGCGATCGGCAGACCGGCGCCCACGATGCCGTTGGCGCCGAAGATGCCCAGGCGGGGGTCCGCGATGTGCATCGACCCGCCCCGGCCCCGGCAGGCGCCCGCATCGCGTCCCATGAGCTCGGCGAACATCGGCGCGAGCTCGAGCCCCTTGGCCAGGCAGTGTCCGTGGCCGCGGTGGGTCGAGGTGATGACGTCGTCCGGGCGCAGCGGCCAGCACGCCCCCACGGCGGAGGCCTCCTGGCCGATCGAGAGGTGCAGGAAGCCGGGTATCTCGGTGGCCTTGTAGAGCGTCGAGGCCGCCTGCTCGAACTGGCGGATGCGCGCCATGCGGCGGTACATCTCGCGCAGGTCCTCCACCGGGAACAGGGCGGCGGGACCGTCCAGCTCCGTCGTCGGGCTCACCATGCCGTCCACCCTCCGTCGACCGTCAGCGTGGAACCGGTCGTGTACCGGGACGCGTCACTCATCAGGAACACCGCGGCGCCGCCCAGCTCCCCGGCATCGCCCACCCGGCCGAGCGGGATCCTGGCGAGGATCCCCTCCGCGTGCCGGCTGCCGAGCAGGGGCCTGCTCAGGTCGGTCTCGAAGTAGCCGGGGGCGAGGGTGTTCACCCGCACGCCGCGGTCGGCCCACTCGACGGCCAGCGTCCGCGTCAGGGCCTCGACGCCGCCCTTGCTGGCGGTGTACGCCGCGATCCGGGCGGCACCGGACCGCGCGTGCACGGAGCTGACGTTGGCGATGCTGCCCCCGCCCGCCTGCAGCATCAGCCGGCCCACCTCCCGGCAGCAGTGGAAGGTGCCGGTGAGGTTCACACCGATCACCTGCGTCCACGAGGCGTCGTCGAGGTCCTCGCTCCGGGCGAACGACGGGCTGATCCCGGCGCAGTTGACCAGCCCGTCGATGCGTCCGGCCGCCTCGGCCACGCGCTCCGTCGCGGCGCGCACCGCCGCGGCGTCGGCGACGTCCAGCGGCTGCACGTGGGCCTCCCTGCCCTCCGCGCGCAGCGTGCCGGCGAGGTCGTCGAGGTCGCTGCCGCTGCGCGCGGACAGCACGACGGTGGCGCCGGCACCGCTCAGCGCCTGCGCCATCGCCCGGCCCAGTCCCTTGCCCGCACCGGTGACCCAGACCACCTTGCCGGCCAGGTCGAGGAGTCCCTGCCCCACGGTCAGCCCCCGGCCGTGACGCTCGTGCGCAGGTCCTTCTTGAGGACCTTGCCGGAGGGGTTGCGGGGCAGCGTCGGCACCCTGGTGTAGTACCGCGGCACCTTGAACTTCGCGAGCCGCTCCTGGCAGAACGCGCGCAGCTCCTCGTCGGTCACCGTGGCGCCGTCCCGCAGTACCACGCAGGCGTGCGGCACCTCGCCCCACCGCTCGTCGGGGTGGCCGATGACCGCGGCCTCGACGACGTCGGGGTGCTCCCAGAGGACGCGCTCCACCTCCGGGGTGGCGATGTTCTCGCCGCCGGACACGATCATGTCCTTCTTCCGGTCCTCGATGTAGAGGAAGCCGTCCTCGTCCATGCGGCCCACGTCGCCGGTGCGGAACCACCCGTCGACGAAGGACCGCTCGGTCGCGCCCTGGTCCCGCCAGTAGGCGGAGAAGACCTTCGGGCCCCGGACGAGCACCTCGCCCACCTGCCCCGCCGGCACCGAGTGCCCGTCGTCGTCGGCGACCCGCACCTGGTTGTGCGGCAGGGGCCGACCGACCGAGCCCAGCTTCTCGCGCATCCGGTCGTGGGGCATGAACGTGTCGCTCGAGGTGGTCTCGGTCAGCCCGTAGGCGTCGGCGAACCACAGGCCCGGGAAGAGGTCCAGCACGGTGGCGAGCCGGGACTCCGGCATCTTCTCGCCGCCGGACATGATCAGCCGCAGCGAGCTCAGGTCGGCCGCGGCCAGGGCGTCCTGCTGCTGGAGCACGCCGTTCACCATGGCCGGCGCCATCCAGACGCTGGTCGCGCGGTGCCGGGCGATGAGGTCGATGAGACCGAGCGGCTCGAACTTGCGCTGGATCACGAGGCTGCCACCCGCGTGCAGGGTGGCGACTCCGCCCATGTCCATCGCACCCACGTGGTAGAGCGGGCCCGTGACCGCCGTGACCTCGGTGTCGGTGAACCCGAACTGGATCAGGTAGCCGAGGTTCTTCCACACGACGTTGCGGTGGCTGATGCAGACACCCTTCGGCCGCGCGGTGGTGCCCGACGTGTACATCAGGCGCGACAGCTCTCCGCCGTCGACGTCGACGACCGGGACCCGCGCGCCCGTGTTGCGGCCGACGAGCTCCTCGTAGGAGGTCCAGCCCTCCGCCTCGCCGACCACCACCGTGTGCTCGAGGGCCGGCAGCTCCGCGGCGATCCCGGTGACGGCCGGGGTGAACTCGGGGTCCGCGACGACCACCTTCGCCTCGGCGTGTCCGAGGATGTACTGCCACTCGGCCGGCGCGAGGCGGTAGTTGAGCGGCAGGAACGCCGCGCCCAGCCGGTTCACGGCGTACACGAGCTCGAGGAACTCCGTGCAGTTGTAGAGCAGGATCGCCACGATGTCGCCGCGCCCCACGCCGAGGTCGCGGAGCGACTGCGCCAGCGCGTTGACCCGCTCGTGGAGCTGGGCGTTGGTCAGGGTCCGGTCGCCGCAGGTGAGGACGACCTTGTCGGGCCGCCGCTCCGCCTGGTGGTCGAGCGTGCTCGCGAAGTTTTCCATCTGCGGTTGCCGCCACCTCTGGTCGACGCCGGGTTCCGTGGACCGACCGGTCATGGAAACCCTACGACAGTGGTGACCCCGTGCCAACCACGTGTTTGGAACCCGCGCTTGACAACGACACTCCCCCGGGTATCCGGTGTAACGGTCAGTCCATGAAAGACGCCCGCCCGGCGGCGTGGCGGGCGCGTCCTTGAGGAGCCACATGACCGCGGAGGCCCCGATGTCGGTCCACGACGTGGACACGGACTTCAGACCCCTGATCTCCCCGCGCTCCATCGCGGTGATCGGGGCCTCCGACGACCCGGCCAAGCTGTCGGGCCGGCCGATCGGCAACATGAAGAAGTACGGCTACGCCGGCCGGATCTACCCGGTGAACCCGACCCGGAGCACGGTGCAGGGCCTCCCGGCCTACCGGGACGTCCGGGACATCGAGGGCGACGTGGACGTGGCAGTCGTCGTCGCCCCGGCCGCCGTCGTGCCGGGGGCGGTCCGTGGCTGCGCGGAGAAGGGCGTGAGGTTCGCCCTGATCACCGCGTCCGGCTTCGCGGAGGCGGGTGCTGACGGAGCCGCACTCGAGCAGGAGCTCCGGGAGATCGTCGCCGGGAGTCCGCTGCGGGTGATCGGTCCCAACTGCCTGGGCCTGGTCGGCCTGCGCGACGCCGCGGTCGCGACCTTCGCCGGGGTGTTCGAGAGCGGCGAGCCCCTGCGGACCGGCAACGTCGCCTTCGTCAGCCAGAGCGGGGCCTTCGGGACCTTCCTGCTGGGCGACCTCGATGCCCTGGCCGTGGGGATGTCGCACTACGTCAACACCGGGAACGAGCTCGACGTCACCGTGGCCGAGGTGCTCGAGGGTCTGGTCCGCGAGGACGACATCCACGTGCTGCTGGCCTACTTCGAGGGCGTCTCCGGCGGCCGGCGTCTGCTCCAGGCCGCGCGTGAGGCGCACCGGGAGGACAAGCCGATCGTGGCGGTCAAGAGCGGACGCTCCGAGGCCGGCGCCCGGGCGGCCGCCTCGCACACCGCGTCCCTCACGGGCGACGACACGGTCTTCGATCAGCTCATGCGCGAGGTGGGTGTCACCCGGGTCTTCAGCCAGGAGGCGCTGGTGGACGCGGCGCAGGTCTTCGATGCGCGACGACGGCCCCGCGGCCGCCGGCTGACGGTGCTCTCCATGTCCGGCGGCGGTGCGGTCATGGCCGCCGACACCGCCAGCGACTCCGGACTCGAGGTGGCACCGTGGCAGCCCGAGTGGCAGGAGCGACTGGCCGCGGTGATCCCCGCGTTCGCCTCGCCGCGCAACCCGGTCGACCTCACCGGGTCGATGATCACCGACCCCTCCCTCATGCGCAGTGCACTGGCGACGGCGCTCGAGAACCCCGACACCGACATGGTGGTCATTGTCGTCGGCAACGCCGACAGCTTCGCCGACCCGCTGATCCAGGCGGTCTCCGAGCTGTACGCCACGACCGACCGGCCGATCGCCGTCTCCTGGACCGGTGGCACCGGGCAGCCGCGCCGGCGGCTACGCGAGCTGGGCGTCCCCTGCTACACCGACCCCACCCGGGCGGTGGCCGCCCTGGGGGCGCTCGCGGATTTCGCCCTGCGCCGCCCGCTGCCCCGGCCCGAGCGGCCGGCCGACGTGGACGTCGACGGTGCGCGCGCGGTGATCGCCGCCACCCGCGCGGCGGGTCGCACCACGCTCGACGAGGCTGAGGCGACCGCGCTGGTCAGCGCCTACGGGATCCCCACGGCGCGCGCGGTCGTCGCCACCAGCCCGGAGGAGGCATCGGCCGGCGTCGCTCCCGGCGACCGTGTCGTGGTGAAGCTGCTGAGCAGCACCATCACGCACAAGAGCGACGTGGGGGGTGTCCGGCTCGGCCTGACGTCCCCGGAACAGGTGGCCGAGGCGGCCGCGGAGATCCTCGACATCGGCCGCCGGCACGGCGAGGAGTCCCCCCGGGTGCTCGTCCAGCAGATGGTCTCCGGAGACGCCGAGCTCATGCTCGGCGCCCGCGTGGATCCCTCCTTCGGGCCGGTGGTCGTGGTCGGCCTCGGCGGGATCTTCGTGGAGGTGCTCGCCGACACCCGCATCGCCTCGGCCCCCACCGACGTCGAACACGCACGGCACCTCTTCGACTCGCTCCAGGGAGCCGCGCTGCTCCACGGTGTGCGCGGGCGCCCACCGCTCGACGTGGCCGCCGCCGCGCAGGCTGCGGAGCGTCTGTCCTGGCTGATCGCGGACCTGGCCGACGAGATCGCCGAGATCGACATCAACCCGCTGCTCGCCCGGGAATCCGGCGTGACCGCGGTCGACGCACTCGTCGTCCTGCGGTGACCTGGCCGACCAGACTATCCCCCCGTCCAAACACTGACCGACAGGAACGGTATCCATGGCACTCAGCCTCAAGGACCTGAAGATCGAGAGCTCGGCCTTCCCCGACGGGGGCCGCATCCCGGAGCGCCACACCGGGGAGGGTGAGGACACGTCGCCCGAGCTGAGGTGGTCGGGCGTTCCCGAGGGCACGAGGTCGATCGCGGTCATCTGCCACGATCCGGACGCCCCGCTCCCGGACGGCTTCGTGCACTGGGTCCTCACCGGCATACCCGCCGACGTCACGGGGATCGCCGAGGGCGGCGGTAATGAGTACCACCAGGGCAGCAACGGGTGGGGCGGCACCGGCTACCGCGGTCCCATGCCTCCGCCCGGGCACGGTGACCACCGCTACTACTTCTGGGTCTACGCCCTGTCCGTCCCGGTCGACGAGGCGCTGACCCGTCGGGAGTTCATCGACCGGTACGGGAAGGACGTCATCGAGCAGGCACGCACGGTGGGGCTCTACTCCCGGTAGCAGCGTCCTCCTCGCCGTGCGGTCGAGGTCCGGCACGGACGCGGGAACGGTCGGCCGGACCCCTGTCCGGGAGTGCTCCCCGAACAGGGGTCCGGCCGACCAGTGGGCGGTCGGACCGTGGCTCGGCACCGCCATCCAGTGCGTGACCAGCCGTGGCGGCACACGGCGGACAGGAGAGTGGACATGTCCAGAGAACTGACCGAGGTCGGTGTGGTGGGGCTGGGCACCATGGGTGCGGGCATCGCCGAGGTGCTGGCCCGCGCGGGCCTGTCGGTGACCGCCGTGGAGATCAGCGAGGACGCCCT
>NZ_FPBA01000016.1 GCF_900116515.1 Geodermatophilus amargosae | reverse complement strand
CCACTACCCCACCAACAAGCTGATAGGCCGCGGGCCCATCCCCAGCCGGAAACCCTTTCCACCACCCACCATGCGGTGCGCGGTGACCATCCGGTATTAGCCCCAATTTCTTGGAGTTATCCCAGAGCCGGGGGCAGGTTGCCCACGTGTTACTCACCCGTTCGCCACTGATCCCCACCGAAGCGGTTCACCGTTCGACTTGCATGTGTTAAGCACGCCGCCAGCGTTCGTCCTGAGCCAGGATCAAACTCTCCGTAGATGTTCAATCACCGGCTGAGAACCGAGACCTGACAGATCTCGATCAATCAACCAAAGGAACCCAAGACCCGACCAGACACAAAGCCCGACCAGGCCACGGGGTACTACTTGGCACTGACTTTCGGCACGCTGTTGAGTTCTCAAGGAGCGGACGCGCTCGTACTCGGACCTTTTCGGCCCTTGTTCGAGGCGGTGTCACCACTGTACACCAGCTCCGCAGCAGTCGAACCTCGTGGGTTCGTCCGGCGGTTGACCAGGCTGGCGGCCCGGTCCGTTCTCGCTCGGTGCAGGAAGGACCATACACGCCCCCGGGGGCCCGTGCAGCGGGGTCCCTTGCGTGCCCGTCCGACCCCGGGGGCCCGTTCCGGGCAAGTCGTTCAGCGGCATGGGGACGGCGCGCATCCCGCTCGGTCACGCCACGCCGGACGGGCGGAACTGGACGCTCACCCGTGGTCCGACCGGCCGCGTCGTCTTCGGGATGCAGTGCTCCCAGGTGCGCTGGCACGAGCCGCCCATGACCACGAGGTCTCCGTGACCCAGGGTGAAGCGCCGCCCCTCCCCGCCGCCGACGGGCCGGAGGAGCAGCGGCCGGGGCGACCCGAAGGAGACGATCGCGACCATCGTGTCCTCGGTGCGGCTGCGGCCCAGCCGGTCACCGTGCCAGGCCACGCTGTCGCGGCCGTCCCGGTACAGGCACATGCCCGCGGTGACGAACGGTTCGCCGAGCTCCGGCGCGTAGTGGGCGTCCAGCGCGGTGCGGGCCGCGGTGAGCAGCGCGTGCGGCAGGGCCTCACCCTGGCCGTACCAGCGCAGGAGTCGCGGGACGGCGACCTCGCGGTCGTACATCTGCCGGCGATCGGCCCGCCAGCCGATGTCCCCGAGGAGCACCTCGAGCACCTCGTCGGAACCGCTGACCCAGCCCGGGAGGTGGTCGACCCACGCTCCGCGGCTGAGCACGTGGCGCCGGATCCGACCCCACAGCGGCGTGAGCGCGGCCTCCTCGGCGACGTCGAACATCGACGGCTGGTGCGCGAGCGTCATGGCGGCAGGCTACGCGGGATCGAACAGGTGTACGAGCCCCTACGCGGTCAGGGCCAGCGCGAAGGGCAGGACGCGGGAGGCGCCCGCCAGCCGCAGTTCCCGGCCGGCCACCGTCATGGTCCAGCGGGAGTCGGCGAGGTCGTCGACGAGCAGGACCGGCACCGCGCCCAGCTCGTCGAGCCGCGACCGCAGCTCCGGCCCGACGACGAGCCGCTGCCACACCCCCGCCAGCCGGAAGGCGCTGTTGCCGCCCGGTCCGCCGGTCGGCCCGCCGTGGGCGAGCGACATCTCCCCCAGGTACGGCAACCGGCCCAGCCGCGCGAGCCCCTGCGCCACCCCGGTGACCAGCCGCGGCCGGCGGCGGGAGGGGACGGCGACCACGGCGGCCGGCCGCTCCGACCAGTCCCACGCGCCCAGCACGCGGGCGCAGGCCCGCAGCAGCTCCTCGTCGGGAGGGACGTCGGAGAGCGACCGCTGCACGGGGACGTCGAAGGCGGCGTCGGGGTCCTCCTCCAGGCTCGGGGCCTCGAGGTCGAGGGTCACCGTGCCGCCCACGCCGTCGTCACCGAGCAGGGTGCGCAGCCGCTGACCCCAGCCGAGGTCGGTGAGCCGGGCGACGGCCCGGCCCGGGTCGAGCAGCTCGCCGGCGGCGATCTTGCCCTTGACCTCCACCCCCAGCCGGTCGGCGCCAGTGGGCCACTGGGCGCGCGGAGCCAGCTCGACGCCCGGGCGGTCGAGCGCGGCCGAGGCGGCCTCCGCAGCCCCCTGCGGGACGTCGGTCGGGTACCAGGGGCCGGCGCAGACGTCGCAGCGGCCGCACGGTGCGGCGGTCGGGTCGTCGAGCGCCTCCTGGAGGAAGGCCATCCGGCAGCGCGCCTCGTCGACCGGCTTGGCGTAGGTGATCATCGCCCGCTGCTCGGTCTCGCGGGTGCGCGCGACGCGGGCGTAGCGGTCGCCGTCGTAGACCCAGGGGCGGCCGGTGGACCGCCAGCCGCCCTGGACCCGCTCCACGGCCCCGTCGACGGCGAGGACCTTGAGCAGCAGCTCGAGCCGGGAACGGCGGACGTCGGCCACCGTCTCCAGCCGCGCCACCGACCACGCCTTCCCGTCGGCCATCGCGGTCAGGACGGCGGCGGCGTGGTCCTCGCGCGGCATGGACGAGGTGGCGAACCACTGCCAGATCGCGAGGTCCTCGGGTCCGGGCAGGAGCAGGACGTCGGCGTGCTCGACGGCGCGGCCGGCGCGGCCCACCTGCTGGTAGTAGCTGACCGGCGACGACGGCGCCCCGAGGTGGACGACGAAGCCGAGGTCGGGCTTGTCGAAGCCCATGCCCAGCGCCGAGGTGGCCACCAGCGCCTTCACGCGGTTCTCCCGCAGCGCCTCCTCGGCCTCCTTGCGGTCGGCGTCGTCGAGGCGGCCGGTGTAGGCGCGCACGTCGTGCCCGGCGTCGCGCAGCAGCCCCGCCGTCTCCTCGGCGGCGGCGACCGTGAGCGTGTAGACGATGCCGCTGCCCGGGAGGTCCCCGACGTGGGCGGCCAGCCAGGCCAGCCGCGCGCGGTCGGTGGGCAGGCGCAGGACGCCCAGGCGCAGCGAGTCGCGCGCCAGCGGGCCGCGGACCGTGGTCACCCCGACGCCACCGGCGCCGAGCTGCTCGGCGACGTCGGCGACCACGCGCTCGTTGGCCGTGGCCGTCGTCGCCAGGACCGGCGTGGCCGGCGGGAGGGTGCCCAGCAGGTCGCGGATGCGGCGGTAGTCGGGACGGAAGTCGTGGCCCCAGTCGGAGACGCAGTGCGCCTCGTCGACGACGAGCAGGCCGCAGCGGGCGACCAGGCCGGGCAGCTGCTCCTCGCGGAAGCGCGGGTTGGTGAGCCGTTCCGGGGAGACGAGCAGGACGTCGACCTCGTCGGCGGCCAGGGCGGCTGCGACGTCGTCCCACTCGGTGGCGTTGGCGCTGGAGATCTCGACGGCGCGGATGCCGGCCCGAGCGGCGGCTGCCACCTGGTCGCGCATGAGCGCGAGCAGCGGGCTGACCAGGAGGGTGGGGCCGGCGCCGCGCCGGCGCAGCAGCGCGGTGGAGACGAAGTAGACCGCCGACTTGCCCCACCCGGTGCGCTGCACGACCAGCGCGCGCTCGGAGCGCTCGACCAGCGCGGTGACGGCGGCGTCCTGGCCCTCGCGGAAGACCGCGTCGGGCCGGCCGGTCAGCTCGCGGAGGACCCCGAGGGCCTCGGCGGCCACAGCACTGTCGACGGAGTCGGACGGCGGCGCGACGGTGCTCATGGGTGCCGACACTAGGTGCGTCCCCCGACAGCGGGACCGTCCGAGCGCGACCTGGGGACGACGGGCAGGATGGGGACGATGCGACCGCCGGACAACCACGTGCACACCGGGTGGTCGTGGGACACCCCGAGCAGCGTGACGATGGCCCGGGCCTGCGAGCAGGCCGTGGCGCTGGGGTTGCCGGCGATCGCCTTCACCGAGCACCTCGACTTCACCGTGTGGGGAGCCGACGACCGGGCCACCACGCTCGGCCTGGTCGACCGGCACGCCTCGCGGCACGCCCCCATCGACGCCGAGGGCTACTGGGCCGAGCTGGCCGAGGTCCGCGAGCGGTTCCCCGAGCTGCGGATCTGGTCCGGCGTGGAGGCCGGCGAGCCGCACCTGTTCTCCGCGAGCATCGCCGCCCACCTGGCCGGCGCGCCCGTCGACCGGGTCCTCGGCTCGCTGCACTCCCTGCACGACGGCGACCGGCTCTACGGCGTCGGGCAGCTGCTGTACCAGGACGCCGACGGCACGATGCGCCGCTACCTCGCCGAGATCGTCGACATGGTCGAGAGCAGCGACGTCTTCCAGGTCCTCGCGCACGTGGACTTCCCGCGGCGCTACTGGCCCGGCGGCTCGCACCGGTACGTGGAGAAGGACTACGAGGAGGAGTACCGCGCGGTGTTCCGAGCGCTCGCCGGCACCGGCCGGGCGCTCGAGGTGAACACCAGCAGCCCGCTGGCCTCGGTCGACCAGGTGCGCTGGTTCCGCGAGGAGGGCGGCGAGGCGATCAGCTTCGGCAGCGACGCCCACCAGCCGGCCGCGGTCGGGCAGCGCTTCGACCTCGCGGTCGACGTCGTCGAGGCGGCCGGGTTCCGCCCGGGCCGCGACCGCTTCGACTTCTGGCACCGCTGAGGTCAGCCGGCCAGCCGGTCCAGCGCGGCGCGCCACATCCGGGGGAACGCGACCGGACCGAGCAGTCCCTGGGTCAGCAGCACGGCCCGGCCGCGCAACCCCCTGCCGCCGGCGTGCTGCATCGTCACGTCGACGTGGCTGCCGCCCTCGTCCCGCGGGGTGATCCGGATCTCGCCGGCGCCCCGGTCGCAGTGGTCGCTGTCGAGCAGCGTCCAGGTGACCCGGTCGGGGGTCGGCCACTCGTAGCGCAGCAGCACCCACAGGCGGACCCCCGCGCTGCCCTCGCGGACGACGGCCCAGCCCTCGCCGTGCTCGCGGACCTCGTACTTCGCCGGGTCGAGGGTCCTCGACCACACCTCGAGGCGGCGGTCGCCGACGTCGGTGAAGGCGGCGAGGACCTGGCGCGGCGTCGCGCGGGTGTCCAGACCGAAGTGGATGCGCACGGTGGCCTCCTCCCGGTGGCAGCGCGATCCTCCTCCGGCCACGACGTGCAGGACCGGGATCCGTCGCACCGGGATACTTCACCGCTAAGGCAGTTGCCGCTACCGTTCCCCGGGTGACCTCCCGCCGTGCCGTGATCGCCCTGGGCGGCAACGCGATGACCGGTCCCGACGGTTCGGCGACGCCGGCCGCCCAGCGCGCCGCGCTCGCCGTCGCCGCTGCCGCGATCGCCGAGGTGGTCGCGGCGGGCGTCGAGGTGGTCCTCACCCACGGCAACGGGCCACAGGTGGGCAACCTGCTGGTCAAGAACGAGATGGCCGCCGCGGTCGTGCCGCCGGTGCCGCTGGACTGGTGCGTGGCCCAGACGCAGGCCACGGTCGGCTTCACCCTCGCCGACGAGCTCGACGCCGCCCTGGCCGCGCGCGGGCTGGACCGGCGGACGGCGGCCCTGGTCACCCGCACCCTCGTCGACCCCGCCGACCCGCACTTCCTCGCGCCGTCGAAGCCGGTCGGCCGCTACCTGCCCGCCGAGGAGGCCGCGCGCTTCGTGGCGCTGGGCCAGCGGTGGGAGGACCGCGGCGCGCGCGGCTGGCGGCGGGTCGTGGCCTCGCCCGAGCCGCGGTCGGTCGTCGACGCGCCGGCCATCGCGGCGCTGGTCGCGGCCGGGTTCGTCGTCGTCTGCGCCGGGGGCGGCGGCGTGCCCGTCGTCGAGGGCGGCGGGCCGCTGTCCGGCGTCGAGGCGGTCATCGACAAGGACCTCACCGCCGCCCTGCTCGCCCGCGAGCTCGGCGCGGACACCCTCGTCGTCGCCACCGACGTCCCGAACGTCGTGCTCGGCTGGGGCACCGACGCCGTCCGCCCGCTGGGCCGGGTCAGCCCCGCCGAGCTGCGCGCGCACGCCGAGGCCGGCGAGTTCGGCAGCGGCAGCATGGGCCCGAAGGTCGAGGCCGCACTGCGTTTCGTGGAGGGCGGCGGCGACCGGGCCGTCGTCACCTCGCTGGAGAACATCGCCGACGCCGTCACCGGTGACGCCGTCGGCACCGTCCTGACCGCTGCGTAGAGAAGAGGAACAGGTGCCCGCACCGATCGAGGTCCGCAAGGTCCCGCTGCACAACGTGAGCGACGCCAGCGAGCTGGCCAAGCTCATCGACGACGGCGTCATGGAGGCCGACCGGGTCGTCGCCGTCATCGGCAAGACCGAGGGCAACGGCGGCATCAACGACTACACGCGCATCATCGCCGACCGCGCCTTCCGCGAGGTGCTGCTGGAGAAGGGCACCCGGTCGAAGGAGGAGGTCGGGGAGATCCCGATCGTCTGGTCCGGTGGCACCGACGGCGTCATCAGCCCGCACGCCACCGTCTTCGCGACGCTGCCCGAGGACGCGGTCGAGAAGACCGACGAGCCGCGCCTGACCGTGGGCTACGCGATGAGCGACGTCCTGCTCCCCGAGGACATCGGCCGCGTCGCGATGGTGGAGAAGGTCGCCGAGGGCGTGAAGCGCGCCATGGAGGCCGCGGGCATCACCGACCCGGCCGACGTGCACTACGTGCAGACCAAGACGCCGCTGCTGACCATCGACACGATCCGCGACGCTCACGAGCGCGGCCAGACGACGATCCTGGAAGAGCCGCACGGCTCGATGGACATCTCCAACGGCACGACGGCGCTCGGTATCGCGGTGGCGCTCGGCGAGATCGAGATGCCGGAGCAGGAGCAGGTCATGCGCGACCTCTCCCTGTTCAGCGCCGTCGCCTCCTGCTCGTCCGGCGTGGAGCTGGACCGGGCGCAGATCGTCGTCGTCGGCAACGCCCGCGGGCACGGCGGCAACTACCGCGTCGGCCACTCGGTGATGAAGGACGCGCTGGACCAGGACGGCATCTGGGCGGCCATCCGCAACGCCGGCCTCGAGCTGCCCGAGCGACCGCACCACACCGACCTGGGCGACCGCCTGGTCAACGTGTTCCTCAAGTGCGAGGCCTCGCCGGACGGCAAGGTCCGCGGCCGCCGCAACGCCATGCTCGACGACTCCGACGTCTCCTGGCACCGCCAGATCAAGGCGACCGTCGGCGGCGTGACGGCGTCGGTCACCGGCGACCCGGCGGTGTTCGTGTCGGTGGCCGCGGTGCACCAGGGCCCGTCCGGCGGCGGCCCGGTCGCGGCGATCGTCAAGGCGTAGCCGCTCGGCTGTCGATCACGGAGTCGTTGCCGCCCGCGCCGGCGTGTCACCGCGTGTCGGCGGCAACGACTCCGTGATCAACCCGGTGGGGCGGGACCGTCCTGAGCCGCGCCCGGGCCAGGGGAGCTCCGGCCCGCGATCGGATCCGACACGTACGTCGGGGCGGACGAGGGTCGGCGGCACGGAGGCACTGCGGTGGACGGGGTCATCCGGGTGCACGGGCTGCCCCTGCTGTTCCTCCTCGTCCCGGTCGTCCTCGACCTCGCCCTCGGGCGCGAGCAGGTGGTCCTGGGGCTGGTCGCCGTCTCCCCGCTGGTGGCCGCGCCCCTCGCCGGGCGGCGGGCGACCGCTGCCTACGGGGTCGTGGCGCTGCTGGCCGCGGCCGTGCTGGGCGTCTACGACCGCCAGTACACCGACGAGGCGCTGCCCGCCCAGGCGGTGCGGCTGGCCGCGGTCGCCGTCGCCGGCGCGGTGGCCGTCGGCGTCTGTGCCCTGCGGCTGCGCCGCGAGGCCGAGCTGACCCGGGTGAGCGCCGAGGCGGCGTCCGTGCGGGCGTCCCTGGCGCTCGGCGAGACGCTGCAGCGGCACCTGCTCGGCCCGCCGCCGATCGTCCCGCACCTGCAGTCGGCGGCCCGCTACCTGCCCGCCGTCCGCGGGACCCGGGTCGGCGGCGACTGGTACGACGCCTTCCCGGCCCAGGACGGCGCCACCGTGCTCGTGATCGGCGACGTCGCCGGCCACGACCCGCAGGCGGCCGCCGCGATGGCCGAGATCCGCGGGATGCTGCGGGCGGTGGCCGTCGGCGTGACCTCGCCCGCGCAGGTGCTCACCGCCCTCGACCGCGTCATGGCCCACCCGTCGGCGCCGACGCTCGCGACCGTCGTCGTGGCCACCGTGACCCCCACCCGGGAGGGTGCGAGGCTGTGCTGGTCCAACGCCGGCCACCCGCCGCCGGCGCTGGTCGGCGCGGACGGGTCCGCCCGGCTGCTCGAGCGCTCCCCGGAGCGGCTGGTCGGCGTGGCGCCCGGGGCTCCGCGTACCGACGCGGAGCTGGCGCTGCGCCCCGGGGACACGCTGCTGCTCTACACCGACGGCCTCGTCGAGCGGCGGGACGGCACGCTCGACCAGGGCACGGCCCGGCTCCTCGACGAGCTCGCGGCGCGGGCCGGGACGTCGCTCGGCGACCTCTGCGACGGCCTGCTCGGCGCGGTCACCGGCGCCGCCCCGCACGACGACGTCGCACTGCTCGCCGTCCGCGTGCCCGCCCAGCCGCCGGGACCAGCCGTCGGGACCCAGCCGTCAGCACCTAGACAAGTAAGTCCTATCGACCTGGAGGGTCGAAGGGCGCTGTAGGCGCGGGCGGAGGGTGTTCAGGCTCGGGTTGTGACGACCGACCTCAACACCCTCCTGACCGCACTCTACGTCCGCATCGACGACCATCTGGCCTCTCGCGTGCGCGCCGAGCGCCCACCGCGGCTGACCGACTCCGAGCTGCTGACCCTCGCCGTGGCCCAAGTCCTGCTCGGAATCCACTCCGAGGCCCGCTGGCTGCGGCTGGTGCCCGCCGCGCTGCCCGGAGCCTTTCCCTATCTGCCCGGCCAATCCGGCTACAACAAGCGGCTGCGCGCGGCGTTACCGCTGCTCAAGCGCCTCATCCGGGTCCTGGCGACCGACACCGACCTGTGGACCGATCCGGTCTGGCTGGTCGACTCCACCCCGGTGGAATGCGCCCGCTCCCGCCCCACCGTCCTGCGGTCGGACCTGGCCGGCATCGCCGGCTACAGCTACTGCCCGTCGCATTCCCGCTGGTTCTGGGGGCTGCGGCTGCACCTGATCTGCACCCCGGCCGGGCTGCCGGTCAGCTGGGCGCTGGCCGACCCCAAACTCGATGAACGCCAGGTGCTCATGTGCGTGCTGGATGCCGACGCCGACCTGCTCGCCGAGCGCTCCGGCCTGCTGCTGATCGCCGACACGGGCTACGTCTCCGCGGAGCTCGACGACTATCTGCACGCCCGGGGCGCGGAGCTGCTGCGGCCCTCCTATCGCAACCGCACGCCCCGGCCCGGCCAGGCGCTGCTGGCCCCGATCCGGCAGCTGATCGAGTCGTTCTACGACACCCTCAAAGGCCAACTCGACCTGGAACTGCACGGCGGCCGCAGCCTCGCCGGCGTGACCACGCGCATCGCCCAACGCCTGTTGGCGTTGACCGCCGCGATCTGGCACAACCGCGCCACCGGCCAACCGGTCACCCGATCCCTGATCGCCTACGACCACTGACCGGGTTCGGACTTACTCGTCTAGCCGTCCAGGACGGTGAGGAAGGCCGGCGGCACGGCGTCGACCAGCCACACGCCGTTGGCCGACCGGGTGAAGACCGCCCCGGTGGCGGCGAGGCCCGCGGCGTCGACCCGCAGGACCGCGGCCCGCCCGCGGCGCTCCCCCACCGTCCGGGCGGTCGCCTCGTCGGGGCTCAGGTGCACCGCGTGCCGGCGCCCGGGCCGCAGCCCCTCGGCGAGGACGGCCGGCAGGGTGCGCACCGGCGTGCCGTGGAAGAGGACGGCCGGCGGCGGCTCGGGGGCGTACCCGAGCGCCACCGGCACGCTGTGCCCCTGGCTGGCGCGGATGCGGGTGCCGCCGTCGTCGTAGGCGAAGCGCCTCTTGTCGTTGCCGGCGACGACGCGGTCGAGGTCCTCCCGGGTCAGCGGCAGCCCGTGCGCGGCGAGGGCGTCGAGCAGCACACCGGCGTCGACCCAGCCGGCCTCGTCGAGCGTCACGCCGATGCTGTCGGGCCGGTGCCGGAGGACGTGGGACAGCCGCTTGCTGACCCGGACGACGTCGTCGCGCCTCACGGTCCCGCGAACCACGACCCCGGCGGGAGGTCCGGCGGGCGCGGGGGCTCCTCCTCCCACGGCGAGGGCGGCGCCCAGGGCCACAGCTCGACCACGCCGGCTGCGGCCGCACGGACCGCCGCGCCGTCCACCTCGGTGGCGGTCTCCTCGATGCCGAGCTCGGCGCAGCGGACCACGAAGGTCAGCGGCCCCGCCGGCGGCAGCGGGGACAGCCACCAGGTCTGGTCGACCGAGCGGTTCCCGCCGGACCCGCTGCCGGGCTGCCACACGAGGCCGGGGTCATTGCGCGGCACGCCGCCGCTGGCCACCCGCCGGCCGTCGGCGAACCCGACGCCGAGCAGCAGCCCGGAGCCCTCGCGCCCGAAGACGAGCTCCGACAGCGCGGAGGACGGGGAGAGGCGGTCGCGCACCCGCACCGCCAGGGACACGGCCAGCCCGGTCGAGTAGACCTGGATGCCGAGGAGGGCGACGGCGACGTCCCCGGTGCGGGCCAGCACCGTGCTCCACGGCAGGGCCACCGGGACCTCGTTGTCCGGCGGGCCCATCCGACGCAGGAACTCCTCGTCGGGTCCGTCCTCGCCGTCGGATCCGGTGTGCCACACGGGCGGCAGCCTGGCGCGTCGAGCCGCGTGCCCGCCACCCGGTTAGCGTCAGGCCGACCGATCGGAGGGACACGTGATCGACAAGAGGGTCGGCTCCCTGGCCGACGCCGTCGAGGGCATCGAGGACGGCGCGACCGTGCTGGTCGGCGGGTTCGGCGCCTCCGGCGTCCCGGTGGAGCTGGTGCACGCGCTGCTGGACCGCCGCGCCACCGACCTCACCATCGTCACCAACAACGCCGGGTCCGGCGAGACCGACGTCGCCGCGCTGCTGCGCGAGCGCCGGGTGCGCAAGATCGTCTGCTCGTACCCGCGCTCGGCGGGCTCGATCTGGTTCGAGGAGCGCTGGCGCGCCGGCGAGGTGGAGCTGGAACTGGTCCCCCAGGGCACGCTGAGCGAGCGGATGCGGGCCGCGGCCGCTGGCCTCGGCGGGTTCTTCACGCCGACCGGCGCGGACACCCGGCTCGCCGAGGGCAAGGAGGTGCGGGTGATCGACGGGCGCCGGCACGTGTTCGAGGAACCCCTGCCCGGCGACGTCGCCCTGGTCAAGGCGGCGCGTGCCGACCGCTGGGGCAACCTCGTCTACCGCACCGCCGCTCGGAACTTCGGCCCGACGATGGCGGCCGCGGCCGCGCTGACCGTCGTCCAGGTGGACGAGTTCGCGGAGCTGGGCGAGCTGGACCCCGAGGCGATCGTGACGCCGGGGATCTTCGTCGACCGCGTGGTGCGGGTGGAGGCGGCATGAGGCTGGACCTGCGGGACGTCGCCCGGCGGATCGCCCGGGACATCCCCGACGGCGCCTACGTCAACCTCGGCATCGGGCTGCCGACACTGGTCGCCGACTGCGTGGGCTCCGACAAGGAGGTCGTCTACCACTCGGAGAACGGCATCCTCGGGATGGGCCCGGCCCCGGCGCCGGGCGAGGAGGACCCCGAGCTGATCAACGCCGGCAAGCAGCCGGTGACCCTCCTGCCCGGCGGGGCGTTCTTCCACCACACCGACGCGTTCCTGATGATGCGCGGCGGCCACGTCGACCTCACCGTGCTCGGCGCCTTCCAGGTCTCCGAGCACGGCGACCTCGCCAACTGGGCCACCGACGACGCCTCGCACCCGCCGGCCGTCGGCGGCGCGATGGACCTCGCCGTCGGCGCCGAGCGGGTGCTGGTGATGACGACGCACACGACGAAGGCCGGCGAGCCCAAGCTCGTGCCGCGCTGCAGCTACCCGCTCACGGCCGCCGGCGTGGTCGACCGCGTCTACACCGACCTGGCCGTCATCGACGTCACCCCGGAGGGCTTCGTGGTCCGCGAGATGGTGGCCGGGCTGACCCGCGAGGACCTGCAGGGCGCCACGGCCGCGCGGCTGTCCTTCGCCGACGACGTCGGGGTGCTCGGTCAGCGGGAGTAGTACTCCACGACCAGCTGCTCCTCGCACACCACCGGGACCTCCTCGCGGGCGGGCGCGCGCTCCAGCGAGCGTGCGAGATCGGCGGTCTCGTACGCGGAACGGCGTCCGGGCGTACGAGACCGCCGATCTCGCCGGAAGAGGTGGGGCGGGCTCAGGCCGCGGTCGCGGCGCGGGCCTCCTGGGCGAGCGCCGCCAGCGCCTGCTCGAAGCACTCCCGGGGCGGCTGCACCAGCCCGGCGCCGACCTGGCCGGTGCCGGCCACCCGGCCGGCCATGCCGGTGTTGATCTGCGGCAGCCACCCGGTACGGGCGACGGCGAGGACGTCGATGCCGGTCGGGGCACCGCGGAAGCCCATGATCGGGATGGCCATCGCCGGGTTCTCGGCGAGGGTGAGCTGGTACATCCGCTCGGTCGTCGCCAGCGCGTCGGGGACGCTGCCGCCCACGAACCGCACGATCGCGGGCGCGGCGGCCATCGAGAAGCCGCCGACGCCGTAGGTCTCCATGATCGCCGAGTCGCCGATGTCGGGATTGGCGTCCTCGGGGCCGTAGTCGCCGAGGAACAGGCCGACCGGCGTCTGGGCGGGGCCGGTGAACCAGCGGTCGCCGGTGCCCGCCGTCTGGATGCCGAACTCCGTGCCGTTGCGTGCCATGACGGTCACCAGCGTCGAGCCGGGGACGTCGCGGGCGGCGTCCATCGCGAGCTTCGCCGTCGGCATGCCGAGGTTGAGGAAGAAGTGCTCGTTGCCGCCGATGAACCGCAGCGCGGCGGCGGTGTCGGCCGAGGGCGCGTCGAGCGCGACCAGCGCCGGCGACAGCTCGCGCAGGGTCATCAGCGAGCCGGCGCGGTTGCGGTTGTGCCCCTCGTCGCCCATCTGCAGCATCTGCGCGAGCACCGCCTTGGCGTCCAGCGGCTCGGCCATCGAGCGCACGGCGCGGGACAGCAGCGGGCCGAGGACGTCGCGCATCCAGGCCAGCCGGGTGAGCACCTCCTCGTTGAAGGCGCCCATCCGCAGCACCTTGCCCAGGCCCTCGTTGAGGTTGCAGTAGGCCCGGCCGCCGTTGACCGGGTCCTGCAGGCACCAGGTCCACATCGACGGGCTGGTCACCCCGGCCATCGGCCCGACGGCGGAGTGGTGGTGGCAGGGGTCGAGCGTCACGCCGCCGGAGGCGAGGAGTGTCTCCGCCTCCTCGACCGTGGACGCCCAGCCCTCGAACAGGCAGGCGCCGATGAGCGCCCCCCGCATCGGTCCCGAGGCCGCCTCCCAGGTCAGCGGCGGGCCGGAGTGCAGCAGGATCCGGCCCTCGAGGCCCAGCGTCTCCCGGGCGGGCCGGACGCCGGTCAGCACCGAGCCCGCGGCGAGCACCCGCTCGACCGCCGTCCGGTTGGCCGCGGCGCGGCGCGGGTCGAGGGCCAGCGCGGCGAGGTCGGCGGGGTCGCCGATCGCCGGCGGCCGCCAGTCGACGTCGGCCACCGACGCGCCCTGCGCGCGCAACGCGCCGGAGAAGACGTCGACCCCCGCCGCGACGACGGCCGGCGGCCCGTCTAGCAGTCCACCCAGGCTCATCGCGCAGCTCCCAGCAGGTCGAGGGCGTACCGCGTGGCCGCGGCGTTGGAGGCGAAGACCGCGGCACCGGCCGCAGCGAGGGCGTCGGCCTGCCGGCTCCAGCCCTGCGGGTCGGCCTCGGTGCCGACCAGCGCGACGACGACGGGCAGCTGCGCCTGCGCCCGGGCCGCGGTGAGCGCGGGCGCCAGCGCGGCGGCGGGGTCGGCGTCGGCACCGTGGCCGAGGACGACGTCGAGCAGCAGCACCGCGGGCTCCCCGCTCGCCGCCAGCCGGGCGATCGCCTCCAGCCGCAGCGTCGGGTCGATCATCGGGTGCGCGCGGCCCACGGTCAGGGCGTCGTCGCCGAAGTCGACCACCACGTGCCCGGAGGCGGACAGGTCCGTGCCGAGGTCGAGCTCGGGACGCAGCGGGGTGTTGGAGCGGACGTCCCCGAGCACCGGGGCGGCCAGCAGCATCGCCTCGTCGGCGAGGGTGCCGCCGGAGTACAGGCCCTTGAGGACGGCGCCGGGCAGTGCAGCCTCGGCCGGCCCGGGACGCGAGGGCCAGACCGGGACGTCGAGCCCCAGGTCGCCCAGCAGCGCCTCGACGGCGGCGGTGAGGTCGGGCGTCTCCGGGCTCAGCGCGGCCGACCGGACGGGGGTGGACAGGCCGGCGGCGGCCCGGGCGACCGCCTCGGCCACCGACGGCGCCGGCGGCTTGGAGACGACGAGCACCCGCTCGGTGCCCGGGTCGGCGTCCAGCGCGGCCAGCGCGTCGAGGGTGGCCAGCCCGCCGACGGCCTCGGACAGGTCGCGCCCGCCCACGCCGAGGACGTGCGAGACGCCGACGCCGGCCGCGTCGAGCAGGCAGGACACCTGCTGCGCGCCGGTCCCCGACGCCGCGACCACCCCGACCGGGCCCGGGCGGACGACGTTGGCGAAGCCGAGCGCGACGCCCGACACGATCGCGGTGCCGCAGTCGGGGCCCATGACCAGCACGCCGGCCTCGTGGGCGGCCCGCTTGAGCGCCACCTCCTGCTCCACCGGGACGCCGTCGGAGAAGACCAGGACGCTGCGACCGGCGGCGATCGCGTCGGCGGCCTCGAGCGCCGCGTACTGCCCGGGGACGCTGACGATGGCCAGCCCGGGGGAACCCGGGTCGAGTTCGTCGAGGCCGGCGGCGATGGTGCGCGCGGGCTGGGCGTCGGCGGTGGCGCGGGAGCGCTCACGCTCGGCGAGCGCCGCGTCGACGGCGGTCACCGCGGCGGCCAGCGCGTCGTCGTCCACGGCTCGGACGGCGATGAGCAACTGGTCGGGCGACGGCGTCTCGTCGGGTGCGAACCCCATCCCGGCGGCGAGGTCGACGTTGAGCGGGGTGGCCATCGCGACGAGGACCGCGGTGACCCCCTCGCGCGCGCCGACGTCGCGGCTGACCTGCATCAACCGGACGGAGTCGGCGTAGACGCCGCTGCGCAGGGAGACGTGCCGGACGCCCTCTCCGGGGCCTGGAGCGCTCACCCGGCAGACCGTACCGCCCCGATGCCTCAGCGGTGAGGTATCGCTCCGGCAACGATCATCCGCGTAACGACCATTTAGCACTGAGGTACTTCCGCGAGCCTGAGACGCGTGACACTGTGACGGCCTCCCGGGGGTGGCGGCACCTCCCGGACTGCATCGGTCGTGCCCGTCGAGGAGGGCCCCATGGCGTTCGGTTGGAAGCTCTACGGCGACGGCAGGACGCCTCCGCTCGGGGAGGCCGTGGCCCCCGACGAGCGGCTGTCGTGGCCGCTGACCGTGGGCATCGGCGCGCAGCACGTGGTCGCCATGTTCGGCGCGACCTTCGTCTTCCCGCTCATCATGGGCCTCGACCCGAACCTCGCGATCATGATGAGCGGGATCGCGACGATCGTCTTCCTGCTCATCGTCAAGGGCCGGGTCCCCAGCTACCTGGGCACCAGCGCCGCCTTCGTCGGCGGTGTCGCCGCGATCCGCACCAACGGCGGGGACTCCAGCGACGTCGTCGGCGCGCTGCTGGTCGCCGGCGTCGTGCTGGCCCTGGTCGGTCTGCTGATCCACTTCGCGGGCCTCGGCCTGATCAACAAGGTGCTGCCGCCGGCCGTCACCGGCGCCGTCGTCATGCTGATCGGCTTCAACCTGGCTCCCGTCGCCGCGGGCGTCTACTGGCCCCAGGACCAGTGGGTCGCGCTCGCCACGATGGCCTTCGTCATCGTGGCCTCGCTGGCGCTGCGCGGCTTCCTCGCCCGCATCGCCATCCTGCTCGGCCTGGTCTTCGGATACCTGCTCTCGATCCTGCTCGACGCCACCGCCGGCCAGATCACCTCGCCCGACGGCACCGGCGCCGTGTCCACCCGCGACCGGATCAACTTCGAGTCCGTCGGTCAGGCCGACTGGTTCGGCCTGCCGGACCTCACCGCGCCCAGCTTCTCGCTGAACTTCAGCCTGCTGGTCATCCCCGCCGTCATCGCCCTGGTCGCCGAGAACGTCGGCCACGTCAAGGCCGTGGCCGAGATGACCAAGCGCGACCTCGACCCGGTCATGGGCCGCGCGGTCTTCGCGGACGGCGTCGGCACGGTCATCGCCACCTCGGTCGGCGGTTCCCCGACGACGACGTACGCCGAGAACATCGGCGTCATGGCCGCCACGCGGGTCTACTCGACCGCCGCCTACTACGTGGCCGCGCTCGTCGCGATCCTGCTGGGCCTGATCCCCAAGTTCGGCGCGCTGATCAACATCGTCCCGGGTGGCGTGCTCGGCGGCATCACCGTGGTCCTCTACGGGATGATCGGGCTGCTCGGCGCCAAGATCTGGAAGGAGAACCGGGTCGACTTCGCCAACCCGGTCAACCTCGTGCCGCTCGCGGCCGGGATCATCATCGGCGTCGGCAACGTGACCCTGACCTTCACCGACGACTTCTCGCTCAACGGCATCGCGCTGGGCTCAATCGTCGCCGTCGTCGGCTGGCACGTCGCCCGTGCGCTGGCCCCGGCCGACATGAAGGCCGCGCTCCTGCGCGAGGGCTCCGTCCCGGAGAGCGCGTCGTCCCTGGGTCACCACGGCGGCGGCCCTGCCGGCGGCTACGCCGACGCGCGGGGCGGCTCCGACCCGTCGTCGGTCGACGAGGTCGGCCGCCCGGGCGTCGACAGCCGGCCAGGCCCCCACACCCGTCCCGGCGTCGACACCCGCAAGGGGACGCTCGACCGGTGAAACCCGCACCCTTCCGCTACGCCGATCCCCGGTCCCTCGAGGAGGCGCTCGACGTCCTGGCCGCCGACCCGGGCGCCAAGGTGCTGGCCGGCGGGCAGTCGCTGCTGCCGCTGCTGGCGATGCGGCTCGCGGCGCCGGCCACGCTCGTCGACGTCAACCGGGTGCCCGGCCTCGACACGGTCGAGGTCACCGGGGACGGCGTGCGGGTGGGTGCCCTGGTCCGCCACGCCCGCCTGCTCCACGACGACACCGCCGCCGGGGTCCAGCCGCTGCTGGCCCGGGCGACGGCGAACGTCGCCCACCCGGCGATCCGCAACCGCGGGACGACGGTCGGCTCGATCGCGCACGCCGACCCCTCCGGCGAGATGACGTCGGTGCTGGCGCTCACCGGCGGCTCGGTGACCGTCGCGACGCCGGAGGGCCGCTCGACCGTCGGCTGGCAGGACCTGTTCGTCGGGCCGCTGGAGACCTCGATCGCCGGTCCCGCCGTCGTCGTCGACGCCTTCTTCCCCGCCCTGCCGGAGCGCTCCGGCACCGCCTTCGCCGAGATCGCCCGCCGCAAGGGCGACTACGCCGTCTGCGGCGCCGGCGTCGTCGTGACCCTCGACGCGGACCGCCGGGTGTCCGCCGTCCGGGCGTCCTACATCTCCGTCGGTCTGGTGCCCGAGGTGCACGACCTGACCGAGGCGGTGGCCGGCAAGCCGGTCGACGGCGCGGACTGGGCGGCGGCCGGCGCGCTGGCCCGCACCCTGGTCGACCCCGACACCGACATCCACGCCAGCGCCGACTACCGGCGTCTACTGGTGGGCGTGCTGACCGAGCGCACGCTCACAGACGCCGCCCGCGAGGCGGCCGAGAGGACTGCTGCATGACCTCCGTCGACACCCCACGGATCGACTCGGAGCGGACCGTCCGCGTGACGGTCAACGGGGTGCCCCGCGAGGCGACCGTCCCGGTGCGCCGGGTGCTGGCCGACGCGCTGCGCGACGACCTCGGGCTGACCGGCACGCACGTCGGCTGCGCGCACGGCGTCTGCGGCTCCTGCACCGTGCTGGTCGACGGCGATCCGGTGCGCTCCTGCCTGGTCCTGGCCGTGCAGGTCGACGGCGCCGAGGTGACCACCGTCGAGGGCCTGGCCCGCGAGGACCACCAGGGCGGGCAGGTGCTCCACCCGGTGCAGGAGGCCTTCCGCGAGTGCCACGCCCTCCAGTGCGGGTTCTGCACGCCGGGCTTCCTGGTGACGATCGCCGCCGGGCTCGAGGCGCGGGACCGGAGTGCGGAGATCACCGAGGAGGAGGTCGACGAGCTCGTGGGCGGCAACCTCTGCCGGTGCACCGGCTACGCCAACATCAAGAAGGCCGTCCGGCACGCCGCCGCCACGATGCGCGAGGACGCGTCGTGACCACCAAGCTGTTCGGGGAGCCGGTCCGCCGGCGCGAGGACGCCCGCCTGATCATCGGCAAGGGCCGCTACCTCGACGACATCGGCGCCGGCGCACTGGCCGCGGCGTTCGTCCGCAGCCCGCACGCGCACGCCCGCATCACCGACGTCGACGTCGAGGCGGCACTCGACGTCGAGGGCCTGGTGGCGATCTACACCTACGAGGACCTCACCGGCCCGATGGCCGAGCCGCTGCCGGTGCTCATCCCCCACCCGCAGCTGCACGCGCCGCGCACCGGTTACGCGCTGGCCAACGGCATGGTCAACCACGTCGGCGAGCCCGTGGTCATGGTGGTGGCCACCGACCGGTACCTGGCCGAGGACGCCGCCGAGCGGATCGTCGTCACCTACGAGGAGCTGCCGGTCGTCGTCGGCGTGGACGCCGCCCGCGAGGCGCGCGCCGTCGTCCACGAGGACATCCCGGACAACGTCGCGGCGCGGCACCACCAGGAGACCGGCGACGTCGAGCCGACGCTGGCCGCCTCGCCGCACACGCTCTCCTTCACCCAGTACATCGAGCGCAGCGCCTGCATGCCGCTCGAGGGCAAGGGCGTGCACGCCCGCTGGGACCCCGACGACGCCAGCCTGCGCGTCCACTCGAGCACCCAGGCCTCGACGTCGGTGCGCGCGGCGATCGCGGCGAAGCTCGAGCTGTCGCTGGACCGCGTCGAGGTGGTCGCGCCCGACGTCGGCGGCGGCTTCGGCGTCAAGATCGTGCACCCGTGGCCCGAGGAGCTGCTGGTGCCGATGGCGGCGATCCGGCTCGGCCACGAGGTCAAGTGGGCCGAGGACCGTCGCGAGCACTTCATCTCCAGCGCGCACGAGCGCCAGCAGCGGCAGGAGATCACCGTCGGGTACGACGACGACGGCCGGATCACCGCGCTCGACGTGCACGTCTGGCACGACAACGGCGCGTACACGCCCTACGGGATCATCGTGCCGATCGTGACGGCGACCCAGCTGGTCGGCCCGTACGCGCTGCCCGTCTACCGGGTGGTCGTGGAGAGCGTCTACACCAACACCGTCATCGTGACGCCCTACCGCGGGGCCGGGCGGCCGCAGGGCTGCTACGCGATGGAGCGGACCATGGACCGCGTCGCCGACGCGCTCGGCCTCGACCGCGCCGAGGTCCGCCGGCGGAACCTGATCACGCCCGACCAGTTCCCCTACGACCACCACCTGACGTTCCAGGACGGCCGGCCGGTCATCTACGACTCCGGCGACTACCCCGGCCTGTTGGACAAGCTGGTGGCGCTGGTCGGCTGGGACGAGGCCGCGGCGCTGAGGGCCGACGCGCAGGCCCGCGGGAAGCTGCTCGGCGTCGGCATGGCGCTCTACGTCGAGGGCACCGGCCCCGGGCCCTACGAGGGCGGGCACGTGCAGGTCCTCGGCAGCGGCAAGGTGCTGGTCTCCACCGGGCTGACGTCGCAGGGCCAGGGCCACGAGACGGTGTTCGCCCAGATCGTCGCCTCCGAGCTCGGCGTGTCCATGGACGACGTCGAGGTGCACACCGGCGACACCCGCCGCTTCGGCTACGCCGTCGGCACGTTCGCCTCGCGCGCCGCGGTGATGAGCGGCAACGCCGTCGCGCTCGCGGCCCGCGGGGTGCGCGAGAAGGCCATCCGGATCGCGGCCGAGGTGCTCGAGGCCAACCCGGAGGACCTGGAGATTGACGAGGGCCTGGTGCAGGTCAAGGGGACGCCGGGCGCGTCCATCCCGCTGCGCACGGTCGCGGTCCTGTCCAACCCGCTGCGCTACGCCTTCGACGAGGCGGCCAAGCAGGCCACCCAGTTCGCCGGCCCCGGCGACGACTCCAAACCGCCGGTGGCGCCCGGCGACGCACCGGGCCTGGAGCACCGCGACTACTACTCGCCGATCCGCTCGACGTTCGCCTCCGGCGCGCACGCCGCCGTCGTGGAGATCGACCCACAGACCTGGGAGATCGACGTCGTCCGCTACGCGGTCGTGCACGACTGCGGCAACGTGGTGAACCCGATGATCGTCGAGGGCCAGGTGCACGGCGGCGTCGCCCAGGGCGTGGGCGGGGCGCTGTACGAGCGGATGGCCTACGACGCCGACGGGCAGCTGCAGAACGCGTCGTTCATGGACTTCCTCATGCCCTACGCCTCCGAGGTCCCCGACGTGGTCATCGACCACCAGGAGACGCCGTCGCCGCTGAACCCGCTGGGGATCAAGGGCGCCGGCGAGGCGGGGGTCATCCCCGGGACGGCGGCGATCGCCTCGGCGATCGAGGACGCCACCGGACGGCGGATCGCGTCGATGCCGATCTCGCCGACCGAGCTCTACGACCTGATGAGAGACGAGACGGCGGAGCGGACGGCTGCGTCCCAGCAGACGTCCCTCCAGACGGGAGTGCCCGCGTGAACCTCGACGGCTCGGCAGTGCTGCACGGGTCGCCCGAGCAGGTGTGGACGGTCATCACCGACCCGGCCGTGCTGGCGCGGACGATCCCCGGCTGCGAGACGCTGCAGCGGACCGGGGAGGACGAGTACCGGATGGACGTCGCGGTGGGCGTGGGCGCCATCCGCGGCACCTACGCCGGTGAGGTCAAGCTGACCGACCAGCAGCGGCCGACGTCCTACGTCATGCACGCGACGGGCGCGGGCGCGCCCGGCAACGTCCGGGCCAAGGTGACGATCAACCTGGAGCCCACCGACGAGGGCACGACGCTCACCTACTCGGCCGACGCCGTCGTGGGCGGGCCGGTCGCCGGGGTCGGGCAGCGGATGATGACCGGCGTCGCCAAGCGGATGGCCGGGCAGTTCTTCGCCGCCGTGGACAAGGAGCTGACCTCGGGTGCGCCGGTGGAGGCCGCGCCGGCCGCCGCCCGCGCCTCGTCGGCCGCGGTGAGCGCGACCGACGCCGCGGCCGCCTCGGCGCCGGCCGCCGCCGCCGCGGAGCCGCAGGTCTTCACCCGCAGGGCGCCGGCCGCTGCCGCGACGACGTCGGACGTGCAGACCCTCGCCGTCGGTGCGCTGGGCGGCGCGGGCCTCACCCTGCTCGGCGTCCTCGTCGGCTGGCTCCTCGGCCGCCGCCGCTGACGACCACGCGCTGAGGGCCGTCTCGACCGGATCGAGAGGGCCCTCGGCGTGTCCTCGGCACACGCGCCGAGGGCGGCCCGACAGGTGCCGGGACCCCCCTCGGGTGGTGGACGTGCGGGTCATACCGGGTCGCAGATCGTCGCCGGGATGCTGACGTCGCAGTGGTTGCCCCGGAACTCGAGCCCCTCGCCCGCGTCGAGCAGCGGTGGGACCATCGGACTCCCGACGAAGACGTCCACCGGTGCCTGCACGGAGCGGGTCGGCGGAGGTCCGCCGACCGGCACGAGCGCGACGTTGTCCCGGAAGTAGTTGCCGCTCACCCGGACGTCCTCGACCGGTCCGGCACTCGCGCCGGGCGGGGCGTTGAAGGCGGGCAGGCTGATCAGTGTCAGTCCACCGGCCGGGTTGGTGAGGAACGGCACGCTCGCCGGCAGCTCGGCCGTGTTGCCGGCGATGACGTTGCCCGCGATCGTCACGTCGTCGGCGTTGACCACCTGCATGCCGACGCCGGAGACGTGCTGGTCGCCCATCCTGCCCTGGAGGCAGTACCGGTCGTTGTCCGTCGACAGGTTCCCGGTGATCCGGAAGGCGCCGCTCGGGACGTCCCGGGTCTGGTCGGGCACCTCGGTGGCGACGTCGTCGAAGAGCAGCAGGCCGATGCAGTTGCCCGACAGGGCGTTCCCGGTGACACGGCCACCGCGAGCCTCCCGGAGGAAGATCCCGAGGTTGTAGGCCTCGACGTGGTTGCCGGAGATCCGGGCGTCGGCGTGGTCGGAGTCCCCGACGGAGATGCCGGCGGTGCCCGCGTTCGGCGTCGTGTCGGTGCCCCGGTCGAGGCCGATCTCGTGGTTGCCCGTGATCCGGACGCCCGTCGAGTCGAGCGCGATGATGCCGTAGCGGTCGTGCCAGTAGCCCGAGGTGCCGGTCACGGAGAACCCGCGGGCGCCCCAGGCGACGATCCCGCTGGCGGGGTGGTTGCGGGTCGTCAGGCCGCTGACCCGAACCTCGCTGTCCGGGTCCAGGAAGAACAGCGCCGAGACGTCGTCGGCGAGCGTCCCGGGGTCGTCCTCGCCGTCGACGCGCTCCTGCTCCGCCCAGCACGGTCTCCGCTGCTGGTCAGGCGTGAGCGCGGGCAGGTCGGCCGGGGTCTCCCAGTCGGGCCAGACGATGTTCGTGAGGCCCGTGCCGGCGCCGCGGATGGTCAGGCCCTCGTGCTCGACGCAGACGGCCTCTCGGTAGTTGCCGGGCGCGATCCTGATGGTGTCGCCGGAGACGGCACGGTCGACGGCGGCCTGGATCGTCGTGAACTGCTCGCCGGGCCCGACGCGGAGGACGTGCCCGCCGCCGTGCGCGGAGGCGACGCCGGCCGGGAGAGCACCGAAGAGCAGGACCCCTGCGCCGGCCGCTGCCAGGACGCGGTGCCGGGCAGGAGCCCTCGTCCTCGTCGTCGTGGATGGGTCCATGGGTGGCTTCTCTCTGCTCGGCTTCCCGGCAGACGCTCGAGCTGGGGACAGCAGCACGGGGAACCTGTGAGGTGCATGGCGACGCGGCAGACGATCCCTGCGGGAGCCCCATAGCGTCCAGAGGGCCAGAGGTGTGAACGTGGGCCCGCCGGAGGTCGTACGACCAGCTCGGGGCGGTACCACTCACGACCACGGAGCGAGCGGTGCTTCATCCCCGGGGCGTGCACGTCACGCCCCGGGTCGCGCGCCCTGGGTCGGATGCGGCACCAGCGCCACGACCGGCGGACGGGGTCTGCTCGACGGCGCCGGCACGACCCCGACGCTTGCGCATGCCGCTCGGCCCGGTCCCGCCCACCGGCGGGTCGGTGCGGAGGCCGGGCGTCGTCGCGGTGGCCGGTCCGCCCAGGCTCGGCGCGTTCCTCGCCGGCTCCATCGCCCTCACCGGCTGTCGCGCGCCCACCGCGACCTCACCTCAGGGCAGCGCGGAGCCCCCGTTCCGTGTGGCCTCGCTGCAGGGTTCCCCCGCGCGCCTGCGAGCGGTGGGGGCTGCGCGGTCCTCGCTCAGGCCGCCGGCGAGCGATCGCGGTTGACGAGGATGGCGACCTGGGTCCGGCTGCGGACGCCCAGCCGCCGCATCGAAGCGGTGAGGTGGCTCTTCACGGTCGCGAGGCTCAGGAACAGCCGCCGGGCGATCTCCTCGTTGCTCAGCCCCTGCGCCACCAGCTCGGCGACCTCCCGCTGCCGGTCGGTGAGCCGGTCGAGCACCCGGTCGGGGACCTCGGCCGCCGTCGCGGGGTCGGTCAGGTAGCGCACCAGCTGGCTCGTGGTCGACGAGTCGATGGCCGGCTCGTGACGGGCCAACGCGCGCACGGCCTCCACCAGCCGGGACGCGGCCGAGCACCGGGGCAGGTAGCCCCGCACCCCGGCACGCAGGACCTGCACGAGCTCGGAGCCGCCCTCCTCGCGCGGCTCGGCGAGCACGAGGACCGCGGTCCCGCGGCCGCAGAGCTCGCGCAGCACGGGCAGCATGGGTCCCTGGACGAGGCCCTGACGGGCGACGACGACCTGCGTCGTCGCCTCCTCGACGGCCGCCAGGGCTGCGGGCAGCGTGTCCCTCTCGGCGACGACGGCGATGTCCGGTTCGGTCTCGAGGACCTCCCGGAGCCCGAGCCGGAAGACCTCCCGGTCCTCGCAGAGCAGCACGCGCACGAGGCTGCACGGCGGCCGGATGGCGAGCGGGCGCGTCGGGCGCGGCAACGACCTCGGCCGGGGCGGCGGCCAGCGTCCCGGGGCCGGCCCGCCCTGTGCGGGCCCCACCGGCCCCCGTGGACGCGGCGCCATCGGGCCGTAGCCCCTCTGCACGTCGTCGGAACCCATCACGTTCCCCCTGTCCGGGTGGCTGACGGGTCGTCGCCGGGTCTCCGGCTGTACAGAACCCGTCCGTCTCAGCGGACGTGCCGAACCGTAGCGCACAACCGTCCGGTGCTGACAGGTAATCTGCACCCTCCTCACAGCTGACGTCCAGGTTCGTGCGCGCCGCGCGCACGACTCACCCGGCGCTGCCGACGGGCCAGTACGGAGGGTCACGGCTCGTGCACGGAGTTCAGCCTCTGGCGGGGCCGGCCTCCCAGCCGGAACCGGGGCGGGCCCGGCGGTTCACGTGGATGGCCAGCTGCGTCCGGTCGCGCAGCCCGAGCCGCCGGAGGGCGACGGTGATGTGGCCCTTGACGGTGGCGCGGCTGACCTCCAGCCGGGCAGCGATCTCCGCGTTGGTCAGCCCCTCGGCGACCAGGGCCGACACGGCCTGCTGCCGCGCGGTCAGTGGGTTGCGCCCGGGTCCGTCGTCGGCCGCGGCCGCAGACCGCGCGCCGTCGAGGTGGTGCAGCAGCTCGCCGGTGACGGCGGCGTCGAGGAGCGTCTCCCCGCGCAGCACGGCCCGCACTCCCTCGACCAGTCGGTCGGAGCTGACGGTCGTGTAGACGTAGCCGCGCGCGCCCGCGCGGAGGGCCTCCACCAGGTCGCCCCCGTGCCCGGCCTCGCCCAGCAGGACGACCCGCGTCCCGGTCGCGGTCAGCGCCCGCACCAGCTCGACCATCGCCGATCCCCGGGTGCCCAGACCGAGCAGGGTGACGTCGGGGCGCAGCTCTGTCGCCAGCTCCAGCGCCCGGTCCGCGTCGGCCGCCTCGGCCACCACGGCGAGGTCGGGCGCCCAGCGGAGGACCGCGCGCAGGCCGTGCCGCAGCACCTCGTGGTCGTCGCAGATGAGCACCTGGGCCGGGGGGCCGGCTCGCCGGGGCGCGTCCCGCGGTCGCGGGACGGTTCCCTCCGGCTCGCCACCCATGCGTCAGCTCCGCTCAGGTCCGGCGCCCTGCGCCCTTGATCCAGGACCCGGAAGTTAGCGACGGCCGGTCACCCGCCGCCACCGGTCCGCGACGCGGTGAGCGCGATCGGCCGTCGGATTCATACCCGAGTCGTGGTCCGCCGGTCCGGAAGGACGGGGTGGCCCCGCCTCCGGGTGCTGGACCGGAGGACGCGCCACCCCCTCCGGCGGGTGCCCGTCCCGGTGACCAGGCGACCCCTCCCCCAGGTGGGCCCGGCTAATCCGACCCGTGGCGGTGTCCGAAGGCACCGTCGCCGCCATAGCGTCGCCAGGCATCGGTCCCCGGCCGGCCGGCCGGCCGCACCGGTCCCGCCGTCCATCGGCCCGCCGGCCCCCGCCGGCCCACAGCGACGCTGGAGTGCCCGTGCACCAGACCATGATCATCGCGAAGATGACGCCCTCCGACGCCAGCAAGGTCGCCGAGGTCTTCGCCCGTTCCGACGCGACGTCCATGCCGTACGACATCGGCGTGCAGCGCCGGTCGCTGTTCACGTTCCACGACCTCTACGTGCACCTGATCGAGTTCGACCGTCCCGAGCAGGAGGCCATGGCGGTCGCGCAGACGCTGCCGGCGTTCCGTGCCGTCAGCGAGGAACTGCGGCCCTACATCGTCGCCTACGACCCGAACTGGAAGTCCCCGCGCGACGCCATGGCCCGCCGCTTCTACGAGTGGTCGGCGGAGCGGTCGTGACCGCCACGACCCCGGCCCGCCCCGCTGCGACGGCGGCCGGGCCGGTGGACTGGGTGAGCTGTCCCAGCTGCGGCTGGCTGCTCTACCGCAAGCGTCTGGACCGCAACCTCTCGGTCTGCCCCGAGTGCGACCACCACCTGCGTCTGGGTGCCCGTGCCCGGATCGCGCTCCTGGCCGACGACGGCAGCTTCACCGAGCACGCCTGCCCGCCGGGGCCGCCCGACCCGCTGGCCTTCACCGACCTGCGCGACTACCGCGAACGGCTGCACGAGGCCGCCGCACGGTCGGGCGAGACCGAGGCCGTGATCCTGGGCACCGCCCGCATCGGCGGAACACCGGTGGTCCTCGCCGCGATGGACTTCGCCTTCCTCGGCGGCAGCATGGGCATCGAGGTGGGCCGCCGCGTCACCGCGGCCGCCGACCTGGCGTTGCAGCGCGGCCTGCCCCTGGTGACCATCTGTGCCAGCGGGGGCGCCCGCATGCAGGAGGGCGTGTTCTCGCTGTTCCAGATGGCGCGGGTCAGCCACGCCTTCGCCCGGCTGCACGAGGCGGGCCTGCTCTCGGTCTGCGTGCTCACCGACCCCACCTACGGCGGGGTGTCGGCGTCCTTCGCCACCCTCGCCGCCGTCCTCGTCGGCGAGCGGGGCGCGCACGTCGGCTTCGCCGGCCCGCGGGTGGTGCAGGAGACGATCCGGGCCGAGCTGCCCAGCGACTTCCAGACGGCGGAGTTCCTCCTGGCCCACGGCCTGGTCGACCGGGTCGAGAGCCGCGCGGAGCTGCGCCCGCTGCTCGTGCGGCTGCTCCAGCTGCACGGCTGCGCGGAGCAGGCCGCGACCGCACCCCCGGCGCCGGAGGAGCCCCCGGCGGCCGAGCCGGACACCGCCGAGCCGGAGCTCGACGCCTGGGACGTCGTGCAGCGGGCGCGGGTCACCGGCCGGCCGACGACGCTGGACTACCTGCACACCGCCTTCGACGACTTCGTCGAGCTGCACGGTGACCGCGCGTTCGCCGACGATCCCGCCGTCGTGGGCGGGGTGGCCGTGCTCGACGGTCGCCGGGTCGTGGTGATCGGCCAGGAGAAGGGCCACACCGTCCGCGAGCGGGTGGCCCGCAACTTCGGGATGCCGCACCCGGAGGGCTATCGCAAGGCGCTGCGGCTGATGGCCCACGCAGAGACCTTCGGCCTGCCGGTGGTCACCCTCGTCGACACACCCGGCGCGCACCCCGGCCCGGCGGCGGAGGAGCGCGGCCAGGCGCACGCGATCGCCGAGATCATCATGCGCAGCAGCCGGCTGCGGGTGCCCGTCGTCGCGGTGCTCACCGGTGAGGGCGGCAGCGGCGGCGCGCTGGCGCTGTGCACCTCCGACCGGCTGCTGGTCCTGCAGAACGCCTACCTGTCGGTGATCAGCCCGGAGGGCTGCGCGGCGATCCTCTGGCGGACGGCGACCGCGGCACCCACCGCCGCCCGCGCGATGCGGCTGGGGGCGGCCCACCTGCAGGCCAGCGGCATCGCCACCTCGGTGGTACCCGAGCCGCCCGGCGGTGCGGACGCCGACCCGGCCGCGGCCGCCGACCTGCTGCGCGCCGCCGTGGTGCGCGAGCTGGACGAGCTGGGCCGGCTCGACGTCACCGCCCTGCTCGACTCCCGGAGCGCGCGACTGGCACGCATCGGCGGCGACGGGGACCGGCCACTGCGCGTCGTCGCGCCCGTCCCCGGGGGAGGTGCCGGAGATGCGGCCCGCTGAGCTGTCGTCGCGGTCGGGATCGGCGGAGGACGACGTGCCGGGGGAGGAGGACCGCAGCCTGCGGGACGAGGTCGTGGACCTCGCCCGGGCGCTTCCCGGCCCGCTGCGCCGGCTGACCGTCCGCAGCGGGGACCGCGCGGTCGAGGTCGAGTGGGCGACCGGCACCCCGCCGGCGGCCGCCCCCCCGGTGCCGGTGTCCGGCGGGCTGCAGGCGGTGGCCTCCCCGCCTGCCGAGGTCCCTGAGCCGGAGGAGGAGCCCGAGGTCCCGGAGGGCACGGTCGCCGTCCGCGCGCCGCTGGTGGGCACCTTCTACGCCGCGCCCTCGCCCGGTGCCGAGCCGTTCGTGCGGGTCGGCGACGAGGTGGAGGCCGGTCAGACCCTCGGGATCGTCGAGGCGATGAAGCTGATGAACCCGATCGTGGCCGACTCCGCGGGTGTGGTCGCCGAGATCCGCGCCGGCGACGCCGAGTCGGTGGAGTACGACCAGGTCCTGCTGCTCCTCCGCCCACCCGGTGGTGCGCGGTGATCGGCCGGCTGCTGATCGCCAACCGCGGTGAGATCGCCGTCCGGGTGGCGCGGGCCTGCCGAGAGCTCGGCATCGAGGTGGTCGCGGTCTACTCCACGGCCGACCGGCACTCCGCCGTCGTGGAGATGGCCGACGAGGCGGTGCACATCGGGCCACCGGCACCGCGGTCGAGCTACCTGCACGTGCCCAACGTCGTCGAGGCGGCACTGCGCAGCGGCGCCGACGCGGTGCACCCCGGCTACGGCTTCCTCTCCGAGGACCCCGACTTCGCCGAGATCTGCGAGGCCGAGGGGCTCACCTTCGTCGGCCCGCCGCCGCAGGTCATGCAGCAGATGGGCAACAAGGCCACCGCGCGGCGGCTCATGGCCGCCGCCGGGCTGCCGCTGCTGCCCGGCGTGGTGGACCCGGTGCGCACCGCCGAGGAGGGTCTCGCCGTCGCCGCCGAGATCGGGTACCCGGTGATCATCAAGGCCGCGGCGGGCGGTGGCGGGCGCGGCATGACCGTGGTGCACGACCCCGCCGACTTCCCCGAGGCCTTCGCCACCACCCGCTCCGTCGCCCGCGCGGTGTTCCGCGACCCGACCGTCTACGTCGAGCGGTACCTGTCCGGCGCGCGGCACGTCGAGGTGCAGGTCCTCTGCGACGCCCACGGCACCGGCCTGTACCTGGGCGAGCGGGACTGCTCGCTGCAGCGGCGGCACCAGAAGCTGCTCGAGGAGGGTCCGGCCGGACACCTCTCGCCGCGGCAGCGGGCCGAGATTGGCGAGCTCGCGGTCCGCGGCGCGCTGTCGGTGGGCTACACCGGCGCGGGCACCGTGGAGTTCCTCGTCGACGACGCCGGGCGGGCGTACTTCATGGAGATGAACGCCCGCATCCAGGTCGAGCACCCGGTCACCGAGCTGCTCACCGGGATCGACCTGGTCCGCGAGCAGCTGCTGGTGGCCGGCGGCGAGCGCCTGCGGTTGCGGCAGGAGGACGTCGTGGTGCGGGGAGCGGCGATCGAGTGCCGGATCAACGCCGAGGACCCCGCCCGCGGGTTCGCCCCGGCCCCCGGCCACCTCGACGTCCTGCGCGTCCCCGACGGGCCCTGGACCCGCTTCGACACCGGCTACCGCCAGGGCGACGACGTCAGCCCGCACTACGACTCGCTGCTGGGCAAGCTCGTCGTCTGGGCGCCCGACCGCGAGCAGGCGGTGCGGCGGATGGACCGGGCGCTGGCCGAGCTGCGCGTCGAGGGCCCCGGCGTGCACACCACGGCAGCCCTGCACCGCGCGCTGCTGCGCGACCCCGACGTCCGCGCCGACCGGCACGACGTCCAGTTCCTCGACCGCCGGCTGCCCGACCTGGTGACCCACGCCGCGGCCATCGCCGCGTCCCGGGAGCCGGCCCTGCCCGCCGCCCGGCGCGGCCCGCTGCACCTCGTCCGGGCCGGCGAACCCGCCGACCCGGCGTCCGTCCCGCACCCCTGTCCCGAGGAGGACCACACCATGACCGCTCCCGCGTTCACCCTGACCGACCTCATGCAGCTGCTCACCGAGAAGACGGGCCTGCCGCCCGCGCAGCACACCAGCGACCCCGAGGCGCACTTCGCCGACGTCGGCCTGGACTCCCTGGCCTTCCTGTCCATGCAGACCGAGCTGCAGGACCGCTACGGCGTCGCGATGCCCGACGACAACCCCGACGCCTACACGTTCGGCCAGATCGTCGAGACCGTCAGCGCCGCCCAGGCCGCCCAGCCGGCCTGATCCCACCCCCGGAGGAGACGACCATGAGCAGCACCCTCGAGCCCGGCCTGACCGTCGGACACACCGAGAACTCGATCCTCATCCAGGCCGACATCGACCACGTCTGGCGCATGACCAACGACCTGCGGTCGTGGCCGGACCTGTTCACCGAGTACCGCACCGTCGAGGTGCTCGAGTCGACCGACACCTGGTTCCGCTTCCGGCTGACCATGCACCCCGACGAGTCGGGACGGACCTGGAGCTGGGTGTCCGAGCGGACGCTCGACCCGGCGAAGCACGAGGTCCGCGCCCGCCGCGTGGAGCCCGGGCCGTTCGAGTTCATGGACATCCACTGGAGCTACGCGGCCGAGGACGGCGGCACCCGGATGCGGTGGGTGCAGGACTTCCGCATGCGGCCCGAGGCGCCCGTGGACACCGAGACGATGACCCGGCGGATCGACGCCAACAGCAAGGTCCAGATGGGGATCATCAAGGAGAAGGTCGAGGCCGCCGCGGCCGACACGGATCCGGGAGCGGTCGGGTGACCGCGGCGCGGGGTCCCGCGGTCGTCCTGCCCGGGGAGGACGGCTCCCGCCCCGGGATGGTCGACCCCTGGCTGGCCGACCCGGTGGCTGCGGCCACCGTGACCGAGGTCGACGCCGTCGTCGGCCGCGACGTCGCCGCCTGGTGGCGGGACCCCGCGACCGCTCCCGACCCCGTCGCGGCGCACCTCGAGGTCGTCGTGACCGGGGTGGCCGGCTTCCGCAGCCTGACCGCCCGCGGCCTGCACCCGGTGGTCGTCGCCGGGCACGGCGTGGGCGAGTTCGCCGCCCTCGTCGCCGCCGGCGCGCTGGAGCTCGACCAGGTCGTGGAGCTGGTGCACTGGCGCGCCGAGCTGCTCTGCCTGGCCCCGCGGCCGTCCTGCGCGGGCCTGGCCGCCGTCCTGGGCCCGGGGGCGGAGGGGGTCGCACGGGCGGCCGTGGCGCAGGCCGACAGCGACGGCCAGCTGTGCGTGGCCGCCGTCGACGCCCCGCAGCGCACCGTGCTGGCCGGTGGCCGCACCGAGCTGGCCCGCGCGGCCGAGGTCGTGCACGCCGCCGGGCTGGAGCTGGTCCGGCTGCCCGGCCGGGCGCCCTGCCACGGGCCGCTGATGACATCGGTGGCCGAGCACCTGGCCACGGCGCTGGCCGACCTCGACTGGTCGGCGCCGCTGGTCCCCGTCGTCCCCAACGCCGACGGCGAGGCGACCCGGGACCCCGGCCGGCTGCGCGCGGCGCTGCGCCGGCACCTCACCGCGCCGGTGCTCTGGGAGGCCACCTCCCGGTCGCTGGCCGACGCCGGCGCGACGTCGGTCGTCGAGATCGGCGCCGTCCCGGTGCTCGGGCCGCTGGTCGCCCAGGTCCACCCGCACCTGCCCGTCTGCCTGGCCTCCGGGCCGGGCGCGCTCGTCCCCACCGACGTCCCGGGGCCCGCCCTCGCGGGCTCCGTCCCCACCTGAGGAGAGACATGACGACGATCCAGCACGCGCCGGCCACGCCGACGCGCTGCGGCCCCACCGTCCACCGGGCCGACACCGCGCCCAACCGCCGCCGGGGCGGTGACATCCGGGTCCTGCTCTCCCCGGCCAGCGTCGGCTCGACCGCCGGCTTCATGGGCACGCTGACCCTCGAGCCCGGCGAGATCGTGACCGAGCACTGGCACCCGTACTCCGAGGAGTTCCTCTACTGCCAGGAGGGCGACGTCCTCGTCACCCTCGACGGCGAGGAGCGGCGGCTGGTCGCCGAGTCCGCCGTGCACATCCCGATCGGCGTCCGCCACCGCATCGTCAACGACACGGGGACGACGGCGACGTTCGTCTTCCTGTGCGGCCCGCTCGCGCCGCGTCCCGAGCTCGGCCACGTGGACACCGAGCTGCCCCCGGGCCAGCGGTGATGCGCGAGCGGAGGCGGGTCGTCGTCACGGGGATCGGGGTCGTCGCTCCCGGCTCGATGGGCCGCGAGGGCTTCTGGGACATGATCACCGAGGGGCGGACGGCGACCCGGCGGATCAGCTTCTTCGACCCCGCCCGGTTCCGCTCCCAGGTGGCCGCCGAGGTCGACTTCGACGGCGTCAAGCTGGGCCTGTCCGCCCAGGAGGTGTTCCGCAACGACCGGTTCGTCCAGATGGCGATGGTCGCCGCGGACGAGGCGGTCGCCGACAGCGGGCTGCGCTTCGGGGTGGGCGACGCCGACGACGCCCCCGACCCCGACCGGGTCGGCGTCACCCTGGGCAGCGCGGTGGGCGCCACCATGCGCCTGGAGCAGGAGTACGTGTCGGTCAGCGACGGCGGCCGGCTGTGGGAGGTGGACCCGCGGTACGCCTCGCGGTTCCTCGCCTCCGCGCTGGTGCCCAGCTGCGGGGCGACCGAGCTCGCCGTCCGGTTCGGCGCGCACGGCCCGGCCACCGTGGTGTCCACCGGCTGCACGTCGGGCATCGACGCGATCGGCTACGGCGCGCAGCTGGTGGAGGACGGGGACGCCGACGTCGTCGTCGCGGGAGCCAGCGACGCCCCGATCTCGCCGATCTCGATGGCCTGCTTCGACACCATCCGGGCCACCACCGACAGCAACGACGACCCGGAGCACGCCTCCAAGCCCTTCGACGCCCGCCGCAACGGCTTCGTCATGGGCGAGGGCGCGGCGGTGCTGGTGCTCGAGGAGCTCGGGCACGCCCGGCGGCGCGGCGCGACGGTCTACTGCGAGGTCACCGGCTACGCCAACCGCTGCAACGCCTTCCACATGACCGGGCTGCGGCCCGACGGCGTGGAGATGGCCGAGGCGATCGACCGGGCGCTGGCGCAGGGCCGCACGTCCCCGGACGAGGTCGGCTACGTGAACGCGCACGGCTCGGGCACCAAGCAGAACGACCGGCACGAGACGGCAGCGGTCAAGCGCAGCCTCGGCCCGGCCGCCGGCAGCGTGGCGATGAGCTCGATCAAGTCGATGGTCGGCCACTCCCTGGGCGCCATCGGGTCGATCGAGATCGCCGCGACCGCCCTGGCGGTGCAGCGCGGCGTCCTGCCGCCCACGGCCAACTACGAGGTGCCCGACCCCGAGTGCGACCTCGACTACGTGCCGAAGGTGGCGCGGGAGCAGAAGGTCGACGTCGCCATCTCGGTGGGCAGCGGCTTCGGCGGCTTCCAGTCGGCGATCGTGCTGGCCAGCCCCACGCGGAGGGAGTCGTGAGCGAGCTCGCGCGTGAGCACAGCACCGTCGGTCACGACGGCGACGAGCGCCAGCGAGGAGGAGTCGTGACCGAGTTGCTGGTCACCGGGCTCGGGGTCGTCGCCCCCACCGGCGTCGGCGTCGAGGAGCACTGGGCCTCGCTGGTGCGCGGCGAGCCGGCCATCCGGCCGGTGGAGGGCTTCGACGCGCAGCGCTACGGCATCACGCTGGCCGGCCAGGTGCGCGACTTCGTGCCGGCCGACCACGTGGCGCCGCAGCTCATGGTGCAGACCGACCGGTGGACGTGGATGTCGTTGGCTGCGGCGACGCTGGCGGCCGAGGACGCCGGCTACACCCCGCCCGAGGACGACGTCTACGCCACCTCGGTGTTCCTGGCCTCCGGGTCGGGCGGCAACGAGTTCAGCCAGCACGAGATCCAGGGGCTGTGGGCCAAGGGGCCGAAGTCGGTGGGCGCCTACCAGTCGATCGCCTGGTTCTACGCGGCCTCCACCGGCCAGGTCTCCATCCGCGACGGCTACAAGGGGCCCTCGGGCGTCGTCGTCAGCGAGGGCGCCGGCGGGCTGGACAGCATCGGCTGGGCCCGGCGGGTGGTCCGCCGCGGCACCCCGGCGGTGCTGGTCGGCGGCACGGAGGCCGGGCTGTGCCCGTACGCGCTGCTGTGCCAGGTCACCGGCGGCCGGCTGTCGACCGCCGAGCGCCCGGAGGACGCCTACAAGCCCTTCGACCGGCGGGCCAACGGCCACGTCGTCGGCGAGGGCGGGGCGATCCTGCTGCTCGAGGAGCCCGGCGCGGCCCGTGCCCGCGGCGCCCAGAAGGTGTGGGGCGAGGTCGCCGGCTACGGCGCCACGCACGACGCCCACCACCACGAGGACCCCGCACCCGACGCGACGCAGTACGCCCGCGCCATCCGGCTCTCGCTGGCCGACGCCGGGGTCTCCCCCGACGAGGTCGACCTCGTGGTGGCCGACGGCGCCGGCGTCCCGGAGCTCGACCGGCTCGAGCTCGACGCGCTGTCCGCGGTCTTCGGGCAGCGCAGCACGCCGGTGCCGGTGACCGCGCCGTCGTCGTGGACCGGGCGGCTCATGGCCGGCGGGTCGGCGCTCAACGTGGCGACGGCGCTGCTGGCGATGCGGGACGGGATCGTCCCCGGCACCGCCCACCTCGACGACCCGGTCGACGTCCCGCCCGGGGTCGACCTCGTCGCGTCCAGCCGCGTGCAGGACCTGGCCACCGTGGTCGTCCTCGCCCGCGGCGCCGGTGGCTTCAACAGCAGCCTCGTGCTCCGCCGGCACCGGCCGGAGGAGACGTCGTGACGACGCCGGGGACCGGGACGACGGTGCGGACCATCCTGCGCATGCGGACCCGCGAGGGCTGCGAGGCGGAGTTCGAGGCGGCCTGGCGCCGGGCCGCCGCCGAGATCAGCCGGGTCCCGGGCAACCGGCAGCAGGAGCTGATCCGGGACGCCGACGACCCGCGCACCTTCCTCATCACCAGCGACTGGACCGACCGGGCCGCCGTCGACGCGTTCGGCCGCAGCAGCGCCCGCGACTCGCTCACCGCGGCGCTGCGCGACCTGCGCGAGGACGCGGCCCGGAACACCTACGAGGTGCTGGCGACCGTCCCGGGCGAGCAGGGGCCGGCATGACGGCGTTCGGGGACGGCGGGCGGCCGGCGGTGCGGACGCTGCTGCGGATGCAGGCGCGGGAGGGCTGCGAGGCGGAGTTCGAGGCGGCCTGGCGCCGGGCCGCCGCCGAGATCAGCCGGGTGCCCGGCAACCTGCGCCAGGAGCTGATGCGCGACGAGGGCGACCCGCGCTGGTTCGCCATCGTCAGCGACTGGACCGACCGGGCGTCGGTGGACGCCTTCGGGCGCAGTGCCGCCCGGGAGACGCTCACCGAGGCGCTGCGCGACCTGCGGGACGACGCCACCCGCTCGACGTTCACCGTGCTCGCGACGGTGGAGGCCGAGCGGCCCCGGCCGGTGCGCATCGACTTCTCCACCAGCGTCAAGCCGGGCGAGCAGGTGGCCTTCGAGCGCGCGTACACGACGGTCGCCGAGCGGATCGGCGACTCGCGCGGGTACGTGCGCGAGGAGCTGCTGCGCGACGCCGCCGGCCTGCGGTACCACATCTTCGCGGAGTGGGAGTCCGAGGACGACTTCGTGCAGTGGGTCGAGGACCCGGTGCACATGGTGGCCGGCGCACCGCTGGCCCGGTGGCACTCGGTCGAGTTCCGCCGTGAGGTGCTCGAGATCCGCCAGCGGCCCGACACCGGCGCGGAGTTCCCGGAGCTGGTCTCCCCGGGCGGGGACGTCGAGGTCGAGCGGGTGCGCGTCGACTCCGCCGTCGTCGTCGAGCCGTGGGAGCAGGAGGCCTTCGAGCTCGCCTACCTCGCCGCCGCGCAGCTGGCCCGCAGCGCTCCCGGCCATGCCCGCGAGGAGCTGCTGCGCGAGCCCGACGGGCGGCGGTACCACGTCGTCGCCGAGTGGGACTCCGAGCAGCGCTTCACCGACTGGGCGGCGGAGCCGGCGAACTGGGCCGGCGGGCCGCTGGGCCGGTGGCTGGCGCGCGGCGAGGACCGCAGGGTCTTCGCGCTGCGTGTCCGGCCGGTGCCGCCGTCGGTGGCCGCCGGGGCGGGCACGGTGCCCGGGACCGCGCAGCAGCCGGTCCCCCCCGACGCCGTCCCCGCCGTCCCGCTCCCCGTGAGCACGGTGCCCAGCGCCAGCGTGCAGGAGTTCGTGGAGAAGCCCGACGACGGGCACGTCGCCGCGCCGGTGCCGCTGCCGGCCGCCGCCGACCTCGGCGGCGCTCCGCCCGTCGCCGGTCGCGGGACGGAGGTGCTGGTCGTCGGCGCGGGTCCGGCCGGTCTGACGCACGCCATCGAGCTGGCCCGCCGCGGCATCGCCGTCCGCGTCGTGGACAAGCGACCGCAGGCATCGACCCAGGCCGACAAGGCCATCGGCATCCACTGCCGGACCATGGAGATCTGGGAGGAGCAGGGCGTCGTCAAGGAGGCGATGGACGCCGGGATCTGGCTGTACGGCCAGACGGTGTTCGTCAACGGCGAGCAGACCCACCAGGTCGACTGGGCCGGCCTCGACGAGCTGCCCTACGCCCACCTGGGCCTGCCGCAGTACGACACCGAGCGGATCCTCGGGGCCCGGCTGGCCTCCCAGGGCGTGGCCGTCGAGCGCGGGGTCGAGCTGGTCGGGTTCACCCAGGACGACGAGGGCGTCACCGCGCAGCTGCGGCACGCCTCCGGAGAGGTGGAGACCACCCGTGCGCAGTACCTGGTCGGCTGCGACGGGGCGCACAGCGCCGTCCGCTCCGGGCTCGGGCTGACCTTCGAGGGCGGGCTGTCGATGTTCCCGCAGCTGTTCATGCTCGGGGACGTCGACGTCGACTGGGACCTGCCTGCCGGTCACCTCGTGCGCTTCGTGCGCATCGAGGACGACGAGTTCACCGGGATGCTCGTCTGCGTCCCGCTCAAGGGCCGCAACCGCTACCGGATCGCGACCCTGGCCCCGCAGCGGTGGCAGGAGGCCGTCGGCACCGGCGTGGTGCCGGCCGGGTTCTGGCAGGAGTACGAGCCGCCGACCCTGGCCGACATGCAGGCCGCCATCGACGACCTGGGCCCGCCCGGGACGACGGCGAGCGACCTGCGGTGGTCGTCGATCTTCCGCATCAAGCACGGCATCGTCGACCGCTACCGCGGGGGGCGGGTGTTCGTCGCCGGGGACGCCGCGCACCTGCACCCGCCGGCGGGCGGGCAGGGCATGAACACCGGGATCCAGGACGCCTGGAACCTGGGCTGGAAACTCGCCCTCGCCGTCCGCGGACTGGCCGCTCCCGGGCTGCTGGACAGCTACGAGGCCGAACGCCGCCCCGCCGGGAAGATGATCGTCGACCGGGCCGTGTCCATCGCGTTCACCGACGAGATGGACATGGAGGACGAGAAGGCCCAGTTCCTGCTCGAGATGCAGATGACCATGAACTACGCGGGCAGCCCGCTCGTCGGCGAGGAGGACGGGACGGCCTTCCCGGCCGGCCCGGAGCCCGGGTACCGGGCGCCGGACGTGCACGGTCTGCGGCGCTTCGGCGTCGCCCACCCGCTGCGCCTGTTCGACCTCACCCGCGGCCCGCGCTCGACGCTGCTGCTCTCCGCCGGCGCCGGCGCCTCCGAGGAGCAGTTGCTCGACCTGGAGAAGTTGGCCGTGGCCGTACGTCAGCAGAGCCGCGGCGAGGTGGACGCCTACCTCGTCGCCGCCCCGGACGTCCGGGTCCCCCTGCTGGTCGACCTGCCGGTCGTCCGTGACGCCGACCGCACCTTCGCGGCCGCCTACGGCGTCGCCGGCGCCGGGACGGCGGCCTACCTGGTCCGTCCCGACGGCCACGTCGGCTTCCGCGCCCGCCCGGTCACCGAGGACGCGCTCCTCGACCACCTGGCCGGGGTCTTCGCGCAGTGACGCCGACGGCACACCTCCGACCGCCCCACCACCGGGAGACGACATGACGCAGACCGCACCAGCAGGCTCCGGGACGAGTGAGGACATCGTCCCGGGCGCCGAGATCTACACGCCGGAGTTCCGTGCCGACCCCTATCCGGTCTACGCGATGCTCCGTGCCGAGCGGCCGGTCGTGCGGGTGCGGACGCCGCGCTTCGACTCCTACCTCGTCACCCGGTACGCGGACGCCCGGCAGGCCCTGTCCGACCCGCGGCTGTCCAAGGACCTGTACCGGGCCGGCGACACCTACCTGCAGGTGTTCGGGGAGAAGGCCCGCCAGATCAACACCAACATGCTGAACTCCGATCCCCCGGAGCACACCCGGCTGCGCCGGCTGGTGACGCAGGCCTTCACCCCCCGGCGGATCGAGGCGATGCGCCCCCGGGTCGAGGAGATCGTCGAACGGCTGCTGGACCGGATGGCGCCGCACGGCCGGACCGAGTTCGTCGACGAGTTCGCGCTGCGGCTGCCCCTCTCGGTGATCGGGAGCCTCCTCGGGATCCCCGACGAGGACCACGAGGAGATCCTGGCCGGCACCCAGGTCATCAGGACGGTCGGCACCGGCGGGCGCAGTCCCCAGGAGGACCGGGCCGCGATCGGCCAGGCCCAGGAGCGCCTGCACGCCTACTTCACCGGCCTGGTCGCGGCCAAGCGCCGCGAGCCCGGTGAGGACCTGGTGAGTGCGCTGATCACCGCGCGCGACGGGGACGGCCGCCTGTCGGAGGCCGAGCTGGTCTCCACCTGCTTCCTCCTGCTGTTCGCCGGCTACCAGACGACCTCCGACTTCCTCGGCAACGCCGTGGTGGCGCTGCTGACCCATCCCGAGCAGCTGGCCGAGCTGCGCGCCGACCCCGACCTGCTGCCCGACGCCGTCGAGGAGCTGCTGCGCTTCGACGGCTCGGTCCCGGTGTCGAGCTTCCGGTTCGCCACCGAGGACCTCGAGATCGGCGGCGTCCCGGTCCCGGCGGGCTCCATCGTCACGGTCGTGCTCAGCTCGGCCAACCACGACCCGGAGCTCACCGCGGACCCCGACGACCTCCGGCTCCGGCGCGGGGACACCGCGCACATGGCCTTCGGGCACGGCATCCACTACTGCCTCGGCACCGCCCTGGCGCGGCTCGAGGCGACGACGGCGCTGCGGCGGATCCTCGTCCGCCTGCCCGACCTGCAGCTCGACGTCCCCGTCGAGGAGCTGCAGTGGCTGCCGGCGGCCTCGGCCTTCCGCGGGCTGCTCGAACTCCCGCTCCGCTTCACCCCCACTCCCATCCCAGGAGGTACCCGATGACCCAGACCACGCCTTCGGCCACCCCCTCGGCCGACCCCGCGGCCGACGCCTCGACCACGCCCACGGAAGCGCCCTGGGCGAACGACACGGTCGAGTTCACGAACACGTCCTCGTCGCCCGCGAGCTGGTCCGCGAGCACGTGGCGCCCGTTCCGCAACGTCATCGTCTGCCGGATGGTCCCCGGCAGCGAGGACGAGGTGGGACCGGTCTTCGCCTACTACGACCGGACCACCCGGCCGCAGGACCTCGGCGTCGTCGGACGCATCCTGCTGTCGTACGAGGGCCTGTACCTGCACGTCATCGAGCGCAAGGAGGACCCGGAGGTCTCGGGGCAGCGCCGCGGCCTGCCGGCGTTCCAGGCGATCGCGGAGGCCATCGCCCCGTACGTGACGCCCTACCCGAGCTACTGGCAGAACCCGTCGCACTCCGTGGCCAAGCAGTTCTACTCCTGGGTGCCCGAGGGCGAGGTCTCCCCCGACCGGGAGATGACCGTGATCGTCCAGCGGATGAAGCCGGGCAGCGAGGCCGACATCGCCCGGGTGTTCGCCGAGTCCGATGCCGGCGACCTGCCGAGGGAGACCGGGGTCACCGGCCGCTGGCTGTACTCGATGGAGGACGTCTTCGTCCACCTCCTGGAGCAGGACCGGGTCAAGGCCGCGGCGGTCCGGGAGAACCACGAGTCGATGCGGCCGGCCTTCGGCAAGGTCATGGCGGCCCTCGCCCCCTACGTCAGCCCGTACAACCCGGAGACGTGGCAGAGCCCGCGCGACTCGGTGGCCCGGGTGTTCCACCGCTGGACGGCTCCGGACTGGAAGCCGGGGGACCCCGAGCCGGTGCTGGCGGAGGAGGAGCCCTCGTCGTGGACGTGACCCTGCGCGGCATCGCGTCGATCACCTACTGGGCCGACGACGTGGCCGCGGCCGCGGACTGGTACACGGAGGTCCTGGGCACCGGGCCGGTCTTCACCCGGCCCGGTCCCGGTGGGCGGCTGGGCTACGCCGCGTTCGCCATCGACGAGGGGACCCGGCTGGCGATCGCCACCAGCGCCACCGCCCCGCCCGGCGCGGCGACGGAGCCGGGCGGAGCGGTCGGTCACTGGACCGTCGACGACCTCGACGCCGTCCTGGCGAAGCTGACGTCCATGGGGGCCAAGGAGTGGATCCCGCCCACGCCCCACGGGCCGGTGGTCAGCGTGGCCGTCGTCGACCCGTTCGGCAACGTCGTCGGCCTCATCTCCACCACACACCCGGACGCCGACTTCCGGGGCGGCCCACCCTCCCGGACCGGATGACGTCCGGGGAGTGACACGCGGCGACCGCCGGGACCCGGGTCCCGGCGGTCGTCGCCGTGCGCCGGGGACGTCGGCGGTAGCGGCGAGTGACCCTCCGAGCGCGGCTCCCGGCGTGGCGTCGGCCTGTCGCGGCGAGCGGCGACCTGTATCAGGTCACGAGATTGTCACGGACCGGTTCCGTCCTTACGGTTTCGGCATCCGGCCGGTCGTCTCGTCCCCGTCCCGGGGACCCGTGCCGGATGCCGCCGAGTCGCACTCCACACCGTGGGTGCGAGCCGGGGACCCACCTGCACCACCGGGGTGAGTCCCGCTCCCGGCCCTCCGGGAGCGGGTAGGGCACTCCCAGCCCGAACCCGTCAGCTCACCTGGTAGGCGGCCCGGGGAGAACGGAGAACAGCCGCGCCTGGGGCCCGAGTGCCCCCGCGCGCCCAGGTCCGGGACCGTCGCGCTCCCACCTGCCCACCCACCTGCACACCCAGCCGTCGCACGCGCCTGCAGCCGGATCGCTGGTCCGGCCGGTGCCGCGCGCCCGGCTGCTGATCCCTGCCCACCCAGGCCCCGTGCCGCAGCCCATCTCCGAGCACCGTGGCGCCGTCCGCTGACGGCTCCCGGCGACCGTGCCCTCCAGGAGGACGACTCCCATGCACGCACGCACCGACATCGAGCACACCCCCGGCGACGCGCGCCCGCGCCGCCGCGCCCTGCACCTGCTGACCGCCACGGGGGCCATGACCCTCGCGCTCGCCTTCGGCGGGCAGGCAGTCGCCCAGGCCGACGAGTGGAACCCCGGCGACCGCGGCTCCACCGGGCAGTGGGGCGGCGGCTGGGACGGGAACCGCGGCGACGCCCAGCCGGCGCCCGAGGCGGCACCCGCCCCGGCCCCGGCTCCTGCTCCCGCCCCGGCTCCTGCTCCCGCCCCGGCTCCTGCTCCCGCCCCGGCTCCTGCTCCCGCCCCGGCTCCTGCTCCGGCGCCCGCCCCGGCTCCCGCCGCCACGGGCGAGCAGGCGTACAAGGACTACGCCCTGGCCGCGCTCGGCGGCGACACCACCCAGTTCGGCTGCCTGGAGCAGCTCTGGGAGCGGGAGAGCTCGTGGAACCCCAACGCGCAGAACCCGACCAGCACCGCGTACGGCATCGCCCAGTTCCTCGACTCCACCTGGGCGAGTACCGGCATCGCCAAGACGTCGGACCCGTACCGGCAGATCGACGCCGGGCTGATCTACATCGAGAACCGCTACGGCAGTGCCTGCGCGGCCTGGGCCCACTTCCAGGCCAACAACTGGTACTGATCCCCTGACCTCGGGAGCCCCTCCAGCAGCCGGAGGGGCTCCCGAGGGCGGCGGTCAGCCGGCGCGCAGCGCCGGGTAGTCGGTGTAGCCCTCGGCGCCGGGCGCGTAGAACAGGGACGTCCGGGGCTCGTTCTCCGGGTGCTCACCGGCCCAGCGCTCGACCAGGTCGGGGTTGGCGATCACCGGCCGGCCGACGGCGACGACGTCGGCGTGCGCGGCCTCGATGAGCGCCACCGCCTCGTCCCGCGTGGTCACCGTGGAGAAGCCGCTGTTGGCCATGAGGTGCGTGCCGGAGCGGCGGCGCAGCTCCTGCACGAGGTCACCGGCCGGCTCGCGGTGCAGCACGGACAGGTAGGCCAGCCCCAGCGGGCGCAGCCGGTCGAGCAGCGCGCCGTAGGTGGCCAGCACGTCGTCGCGGTCGGGCTCGAGGGCGTCCTGGATGCCGTGCTCGGGCGAGATGCGCAGGCCCACGCGGCCGGCGCCGATCGCGTCGGCGACGGCGGTGACGACCTCGGCGGCGAGCCGCGCGCGGTTCTCCGGCGAGCCGCCGTACTCGTCGTCGCGGACGTTGGACGACGGCGCGAGGAACTCGTGCAGCAGGTAGCCGTTGGCGCCGTGGATCTCCACGCCGTCCAGCCCCGCCTCGACGGCGCGCTCGGCGGCCCGGCGGAAGTCGGCGACGACGTCGCGGACCTCCCCGGCGGTCAGCGCGTGCGGCACCGGGTAGGGGTGCTTGCCCGTCGACGTGCGCGCCACGCCGTCGATGGCGATCGCGCTGGGGGCGACGACGCGGCGGCCGCCGTTGGTGTCGGGGTGGGTGACCCGCCCGCCGTGCATGACCTGCACGACGATCCGGCCGCCCCGGGCGTGCACCGCCTCGGCGACGCGGCGCCAGCCGGCCACCTGCTCGTCGGTGACGATGCCGGGCTGGCCGACGAAGGCCTGCGACTCGGCGTTGGGGTAGGTGCCCTCGGTGACGATCAGGCCGATCGAGGCGCGCTGCGCGTAGTGCTCGACGACGATGTCACCGGGGACACCGGAGTCGCCGGAGCGCATGCGGGTCAGTGGCGCCATGGCCACGCGGTTGGCGAGCTCGAGGTCGCCGAGGGTCACGGGGGAGAACAGGTCCACGCCTGGTTGCGACACCGCGGGAGCCCGGTGCATTCCGCGGTGCGGGCGGCGTCACAGGCGGCACCGCGACCCTGCACCATGGCCCGGTGACCTCCCTGAGCGCCGCCGTGGAGGGCTGGTCCCCCGGCCCGGTGACCGACGCGGCGATCGTCCTGCCCGGGCCCGCGGCCGCGTTCGCCGCGCTCCTCGACCGGCCCGCGCCGCCCCTCGCCGACGGCGACCCGCTGCCGCCGGGCTGGCACGTCTTCGCCTTCCTCGACTCCCCCGCCACCGCGGACCTCGGCGAGGACGGCCACCCGCGCGACGGGCACTTCCTCCCGCCGCTGCGGCACCGGCGCCGGATGATCGCCGGCGGGCGGCTGGAGGTCACCGCGCCGCTGCGGGTCGGGGCGCTCGTCGAGCGGACGTCGTCGCTGGCCCGCTGCCAACTCAAGGTCGGCCGCAGCGGCGGGATGCTGCTGGTGACGGTGCGAAGCGCGTACCGGGCGGACGGCGCGCTGCTGGTCATCGAGGAGCAGGACGTCGTCTACCGCTCCCAGGAGGCCGGGTCCTCGCCGGCGCCCGCCGGGGCGGGGGCACCGGCGGCCTCCCCGGACGGGGGCCCGGCGGTGGAGGTGCTCCCCGACCCGGCGCTGCTGTTCCGCTTCAGCGCGCTGACCTACAACGCGCACCGCATCCACTACGACCAGCCGTACGCGACGGGGGTCGAGGGCCATCCCGGGCTGGTGGTGCACGGGCCGCTGCTCGCGCTGCTGCTGCTCGAGGTGCCGCGCCGGCGCGCACCGGACCGGTCCGTCACCTCGTTCACCCACCGGCTGACCCGGCCGGCCTACGCGGGCACGCCGGTGCGCGCGACCGGCCGGTTCGACGGCGACCGCGTCGACCTGGCCGCCGCCGTGGCCGGACAGCCGGCGTCCGTCACCGGCACGGCAGTGCTGGGGGCCGCCCGATGACCGCGCTGAGCGCCGAGGAGCGCGACGTCGTCGGCACGGTGCGCACCTTCGTCGGGCGTGAGGTGCGGCCGGTGGTGCGCGAGCTGGAGCACGCCGACACCTATCCCGAGGCGCTGATCGGGCGGATGAAGGAGCTCGGCGTCTTCGGCCTGGCAGTGCCGGAACCGTGGGGGGAGGCGCCGGTGTCGATGCCCTGCTACGCGATGGTCACCGCGGAGCTCGCGCGCGGCTGGATGTCGCTGGCCGGGGCGATGGGCGGGCACACCGTCGTCACCAAGCTGCTGGTGGCGTTCGGCACCCGCGAGCAGCAGGACCGCTGGCTGCCGCGGATGGCGACCGGTGAGGTGCGGGCGACGATGGCGCTGACCGAGCCCGGCGGCGGGTCGGACCTGCAGGCCATGCGGACGGTGGCCCGGCGGGACGGCGAGGGGTACGTCGTCGACGGCGCGAAGACGTGGATCACCAACGCGCGCCGGTCGCAGCTGATCGCGCTGCTGTGCAAGACCGACCCGGAGGCGCAGCCGCGGCACCGCGGGGTGTCGGTGCTGCTGGTGGAGCACGGGCCGGGGCTCACCGTCTCCCGTGACCTGCCCAAGCTCGGCTACAAGGGCGTGGAGAGCTGCGAGCTGGCCTTCGACGGGTACCGGGCGCCGGCCGACGCCGTCCTCGGCGGGATCGAGGGCCGCGGGTTCGCGCAGATGATGACCGGGCTGGAGACCGGCCGGATCCAGGTGGCCGCCCGCGCGCTCGGGGTCGGGCAGGCCGCCTTCGACGACGCGCTGCGCTACGCCCAGGACCGCGAGAGCTTCGGCAGGCCGATCTGGCAGCACCAGGCGGTCGGCAACCTGCTCGCCGACATGGCCACCTCGCTCACCGCCGCACGGCAGCTCGTCCTGTACGCCGCCGAGCGGTACGAGACCGGCCAGCGGTGCGACATGGAGGCCGGGATGGCGAAGCTGTTCGCCTCGGAGACGGCGATGAAGGTGGCCCTCGACGCCATCCGGGTGCACGGCGGGCACGGCTACTCCACCGAGTTCGACGTCGAGCGCTACTTCCGCGACGCCCCGCTGATGATCGTCGGCGAGGGCACCAACGAGATCCAGCGCGACGTCATCGCCCGCCAGCTGGTCGCCCGGGGCGGCCTGGACTGAGGCCGGGCGCTGACGCGGGACCGCGCAGGTACCGGTCGACCAGCGAGACCAGCAGGTCGGGACGCTCGAGGTGGACGTCGTGCGCGGTGGGCGTCACGACGAGGTCGACCAGCGGCGCGGCGAGGGCCGCGGCGACGTCGTCCCGGTCGGCGACCGACCGGCCGCCCCCGCGACTAGCACCCGCCGAAGGCGGTCCCGGCCGGAGCCGGGACCGCCCTGGGCGGGATCTCGACGGGGTCGTGCGGGGTCAGGCCACCGCGCGGCGGCGGGTGACGACGGCCCCGGCGACCAGGCTGACGACGACCCACCCGGTCAGGACCAGGACCGACTGTGTCTCCGCGTGCCCCTGCGAGAGGTTGAGCACCGCCTCGGCCGGGTCCAGCTTCGAGCCGACCTCGGGCTTGAAGGTCCGGGCCAACGGCAGGACGCCGAGGATCACCATGTACAGCGTGGTCATGGCGGCCGGCGTGTTGGCCAGTGCGGCCCCGACGCCGGCACCGGTCAGCGCGAGCGCCGCTCCGGCGGCCACCAGGACCGCGGCGGCGCGCCCGGCACCGTCCCAGGAGGCGCCGTCGACCATGCCGGCCAGGACGGCCGCGCTCAGCGCCAGGGCGACGGCGGCGGCCGTGGCCCCGAGCAGCGCGACGGCCACGGCCTTGGCGGCCAGCACCCGGCCGCGGCGGGGGACGAGCAGGTAGGTCGTCTGCACCGTGCCGTGGCTCCACTCGCCCGCAGTGGCCAGGACGCCCAGCGACAGCAGCACCAGGCCGGTGAGCATGCCCATGAAGCCGAGCGGCCCGGTGACCGAGTCGAGGGTCTCGTCGCTCGCGGCCGCCACGAATGCGGTGACCGCGGGCGCCAGCAGCGCCGAGGCGGCCGCCAGCGAGCGGCCCGAGCGGGTGGACAGGGACTTGCGCACCTCGATGCCCACGAGAGCGACCGGCGACGGCCCGCCGGCGCGCACCGGAGGACGGACGACGGCGGGGACGGCAGCGGGTGTGGTGGTGGTGGTGGTCATGACGGTTCTCCAGGCGGGGAGGAGGGATCAGGCGGGGAGGGAGGTCAGGCGGTGAGCTGGAAGAAGAGGTCCTCGATGCCGCGGCGGACCGGGCGCAGGTCGGTGAGCACGTGAGCGCCGGCCGCGGCGACCGCGCCGACCTCGCCGGGCTCGGCGCCGGGCACGACCAGCGCGCCGTCGGCTCCGTGTTGCACGTGGAACCCCGCCGTCTCCAGCGCCCGGGTCAGGGCGGCCGGGTCGGCGGCGTGCACGGCGGTGCCCTCGCTGCCGAGCAGGTCGCTGACCGGCCCGTCGGCCACGATGCGGCCGGCGCCGATGACCAGCAGCCGGTCGACGGTCGACTCGACCTCGCCCAGCAGGTGCGAGGACAGCAGCACGGTGCCGCCGCGGGCCGCGTGACCGCGCAGCAGGTCGCGCATCCAGCGGATGCCCTCGGGGTCCAGGCCGTTGGCCGGCTCGTCGAACACCAGCACCGGCGGGTCGGCCAGCAGCGCGCCGGCGATGCCGAGCCGCTGCCGCATGCCGAGGGAGTAACCGCCGATCCGGCGGCCGGCGGCGTCGGTGAGCCCGACCAGCTCGAGCACCTCGTCGGCCCGCGTGGCGGGCACCCCGACCGTCGCGGCCATCAGCCGCAGGTGGGTCCGACCGGTCCGGCCCGGGTGGACGGCGGAGGCGTCGAGCAGGGTGCCGACGACGGCGGCCGGGTTGGCCAGCGCGTCGTAGGGCCGCCCGTCGATGCGGGTGCTGCCCGCGGTGGCCGGGACGAGCCCGGTCATCATCCGCAGCGTGGTGCTCTTGCCGGCGCCGTTGGGCCCGAGGAAACCGGTCACGGTGCCGGGCTCGAGGACGAAGGACACGTCGTCGACGACGGTCCGGGAGCCGTACTGCTTGGTCAGTCCGCTGACCTCGATCACGGGGACCTCCTGCGGGTCTCGACCGGCCGATCCGGTCACGGCGACGAGCGTGGCCGCACCGGCACCGCGCCCGCGTCGGCCGCGGGGCTCGACCTGCGGCGACGGGCGGGCGATCCCGTGTCATCCGGAAGAGGACGTCGGACCGCGACCGACGGGCGACCCGCGGCGGCCCGCGCCCGTCCTACGCTGCCGGGCCATGGGGCTCCGGGAGCGCGTCTGGCCCGGCCTCCGCGCGCGCAGCGTCGGGTTCGAGGCCCTGATCGCGTTGCTGAGCACCGCGACCGTCGTCGTCGGTGTCGTGACCCCGGAGGCCCGCCTGGCGCCGGACGCCGTCCTCGTCGTCGGTGGCCTCCTGCTGGTCCTGACCCTGCTCCTCTTCCGGCGGTCGGCGCCGATGGTGCCGTTCGTCGTCAGTGCCGCCCTCGGGGCGCTGGTCCCGGCGCTCACCGTCGGCCTGCTGCTCACCGCCTACGCGGTCGGCCGCTACGAGCGCCGGTGGCCGGTGCGCATCGTCGCGGGCGTGCTCGGGACGGTCGCGCTCGTCCAGCCCTGGACCATCGGCACCGCGAACGAGGCGGTGGGCGCCCTCGGCGGGGTGGCCATCGCCCTCGTCCTGCCCGCGGCGGTCGGGATCTGGCAGCGGACCCGCGCGCTGCTGCTCGAGGCGCTGCGCGACCGGGCCGTGCGCGCGGAGACCGAGCGGGAGCTGCTGGCGCGCGAGGCCGTCGTCTCCGAGCGCACCCGGATCGCCCGCGAGATGCACGACGCCGTCGGGCACCGGGTGAGCCTCATGGTGCTGCAGGCCGGCGCCATCGAGGTGGCCGCCGGCGACCCGGAGCGGGTGGAGCAGTTGGCCGGCCAGGTGCAGACGGCGGGGCGGCAGGCGCTCGAGGAGCTGCGGCAGATGGTCGGCGTGCTGCGCGCGGAGGAGGTCGACGAGGCCGCGCCGCTGGGCCCCCAGCCGGGGCTGGCCGACCTGCCCCGGCTGGTCGGGTCCGCGCGCGAGGCCGGGATGGCCGTCGCCTGGACCGGGCCCGCGGAGGGGACCGCGCCGGTCGACCCCGTCGTCGGCCGGGCGGCGTACCGCATCGTGCAGGAGGCGCTGACCAACGCCGGCCGGCACGCTCCCGACGCGCCGGTCCGCGTGTGCGTCGAGCGGCGGCCCGGCGAGCTGTGCGTGCGGGTGGTGAACGGGCCGCCGGCGCGCACACCCACCGCCGTCCCCGGCGGCGGCTTCGGCCTCGTGGGGCTGGGCGAGCGGGTGCGCACCCTCGGCGGGCGGCTCACGGCCGGACCGCGGCTCGACGGCGGCTTCGGCGTCGAGGCGGTGCTGCCGGCATGAGCGGGCAGGACGGCACGCGGCGGATCCGGGTGCTGCTCGTCGACGACGAGGAACTGGTCCGCTTCGGCCTGCGCACCGTGCTCGAGGCGGCCGGCGACATGGACGTCGTCGGGGAGGCCGGCGACGGCGCCGCAGGGGTGGCCGCGGCGCGGGAGCTGCGGCCCGACGTCGTCCTCACCGACATCCGCATGCCCGGCACGGACGGCCTGACCGCCACCCGCGAGATCCTCGCGCTGCCCGACCCGCCGCAGGTCGCCGTCCTCACCACCTTCCACGTCGACGAGTACGTCTACGCGGCGCTGGCCGCCGGAGCCGCCGGCTTCCTGCTCAAGGACACCCCGCCCCGGCAGATCGCCGCCGCCGTGCGCGCCGTGGCCGACGGGACCGCGACCCTCTCCCCCGCCGTCACCGCCGGGCTGATCGCCTCCTACGTCGACAGCCGCGCGACCCCGCGCCGGGCCGAGGCGCTGCAGCGGGTGGCCACGCTCTCCGAGCGCGAGCGCGAGGTGCTCACGCTGCTCGGCAGCGGCGGGTCCAACGCCGAGCTCGCCGGCCGGCTGTTCGTCAGCGAGGCCACGGTGAAGACCTACGTCTCCCGGCTGCTCACCAAGCTCGACCTCGCCAACCGCACCCAGGCGGCGATCCTCGCCCACGAGGCCGGTCTGCTCGACGGCTGAGCACGGGCGTCAGCGGGAGAGCAGCCGGCGGGTCTGGCGGACGCGGGCGACCAGCGAGCCGTCGACGGCGCGCAGCTCGGCGTCGTCGACCGCGACGTCGCCGTCGGCCCAGGTGGTCACCTGGTCGATCCGCACCCAGGCCCCGGTCTCCGGCGGCGGGCCGGCCAGGTGCGCGGTCAGCTCGACGGTCGGCATCGCCGCCGGCGTGGTGCGGACGGCGAACAGGGAGGGCGGCAGGGCGTCGAGCAGGACGCCGAGCTGCACGAGCGGCGCGAGGTCGCCGTCGATGCGCACCCACGCCGACAGCCGCGGCTCGGGGCCTCCGGCCAGCGGGCGCGAGGGGCCCAGCGCGCGGATCTGAGTGTGGTCGGCGATGGGCACCAGCTCCCGCGGGAGCTCGAACGGCACGCCGTCGCGCACCCTCGGCCCGGGCGGCGGGGGCACCGCCTCGGTGACCGGGGACGCCGGGCGGGCCAGCGTGAGCACCTGGGCGACGGCGAGCACCCGGCCGCCCTGGGCCATCGTCGCGCGGACGCTGCCGGTGGTCCCGGTGCGGTCGGCGACGGCGTCGACCGCCGTCTCCACCCCCGGCTCGACGCCGGCGAGCAGGTGCGCGGTGACCGAGCGCGGGGCGGCGCCGGCCAGGTCCGCGGCGGCGGCCATCAGGTGCCCGACCACCAGCCCGCCCTGCACGTGCGTGAAGGACCGCCAGCTCGGGTCGATGACCACCGCGGTCGCGGCGGCGGCGCCGGCCCCGGTGACCGGGGCGGTGGTAGTGGCGACGTCCACGAGGTCCTCCTCCCGGCTCGGTTGGACTGTCCAACTGGGCCGGGAGGACCGTACACCGACGTCGGTACGGAACTCAAACCGTCGAGTCGGCGTCCTCCAGGGCGTAGGAGCCGGTCTGCACCTCACCGGCCCGCCGGTGCGCGGTCATCACCGCACCCGTCGAGGTCTGGACCGAGGAGACCAGTTCCCAGGTCCGCGGTGCGGCGCCGCCCTCGAACAGCCGCTTGCCCCGGCCGAGCACGACGGGGGAGACGATGGTGCGCAGCTCGTCGACGAGGTCCTCGGCGAGCAGGGTCTGCGCCAGCCCGATCGAGCCGTGCACCTGCAGCTCGCCGCCGTCGGCGGCCTTGAGCTCGCGGACGGCCGCCGGCACCTCCCCGCCGAGCAGGCGGGCGGAGCTCCACTCCAGGGAGGACAGCGTCCGCGAGGCCACGTGCTTGGTCTTCGTCTGCAGCGCCTGCGCGACCGGGTCGCCGGTGGCGTCCACGTGCGGCCAGTGCGCGGCGAAGATCTCGTAGGTCGTACGGCCGAGCAGGAAGTCCTCGGCGCCGCCGAACCAGGCGTCCATCTGCTGCCCGAACGCCTCGTCGGCGAAGGGCACCAGCCAGCCGCCGTACGGGAAGCCCCCGGAGGGGTCCTCCTGCGGACCGCCCGGGGCCTGGGCGACGCCGTCGAGGGTCAGGAACGTGGTGACGGTGAGCGGGCGCATCGGTCTCTCCTGTCGGGGTGCGGCTGTCGGGGTGCGGCTGTCGGGGTGCAGACGGCGGACGGGGCCCCGACTCATCGGTCCGGGTGAGCCGCCGGTGGGCCCGCTCCAGTCCCGCACGTCCGGTGTCGATGGAGGACCGACACCCCTCACGGACGAGGAGCACCGATGGCCCGACAGCGCACGGAAGCCGAGCAGCAGATCGCCGAGCTGCTGCGGACGGCCCGGAAGTCGCTGCACATGAGCGTGGCGTTCCTCAGCCGGATGGACGGCACCACGCAGCACCTCGAGGTGGTCGACACCCGGGTGCCGCTGCTGGTCCAGGAGAAGAAGAGGCAGGTCCAGGAGACCTCGTTCTGCCAGGCGGTCCTCGACGGGCGGCTGCCCGCGGTCATCGACGACGTGACGCGCTACCCGGTGGCGATGTCCCTGCCCTCGGCCCGCATCCCGCGCATCCGCAGCTACGTCTCGACGCCGGTCACGCTCTCCGACGGCAGCCTCTACGGCACCTTGTGCGCGTTCGGGTTCACCTCCGACAAGGAGCTGACCGGCCGCGACGAGGCGCTGATGAAGGTCCTCGCCTCGGCCGCCTCGGTGATCATCGAGCCCGAGGTCCGCGAGCAGCAGCGCCGCGACGACATCGACGGCCGCCTCGACCCGCTGGTGGCCTCCGGCGGCCCGAGCGTCGTCCTGCAGCCGATCGTCGACCTGGCCACCGGCGTCCGCGTGGGAGCCGAGGCGCTCAGCCGCTTCCCGCTCGAGTGGGGCAAGGGCCCCGACGTCGTCTTCGAGGAGGCGCACAGCGTCGGCCGCGGGGACGAGATGGAACTGCTGGCCCTCCGCGGCGCGGCCGCGCTCCTGGACCGGGTCGGCGGCTACGTCGCGATGAACGTCTCCCCGCAGACCCTCCTCACGCCGGCCTTCTCCGCCCTGCTCGCCGACCTGCCGCTGGACCGCGTCCTGCTCGAGCTCTCCGAGCACGACCCGGTCGAGGACTACGACGCGCTCACCACCACGCTCCTGCCGTTCCGTGCGGCGGGGATGCGGCTGGCCATCGACGACGTCGGTGCCGGCTTCTCCTCGCTGCGGCACATCGTGGTGACCGACCCCGACGTCATCAAGATGGACCGCAGCATCGTCAGCGGCCTGCACGTGGACCCGGTGCTGTCCAAGCTCGTGGAGTCGCTGGTGGTCTTCGGCCACGGCTGCGGCGTGACGGTCGTCGCCGAGGGCATCGAGACCGCCGACGAGGCGGCCCACCTGCGCGACCTCGGCGTCGACCTCGGCCAGGGCTGGTACTTCGGCCGTCCCGGACCGCCGGAGGCGCTCACCCCCGTCCTGCCGGTCCGGGCCCCGGAGCGCCAGCCGGCCTGACCGTCACACCCCGGCCGGCCGCCCGAGCACGTAGAGGACGTGGTCGGGCGGGTCGACCGGGTTGTCCGGCGTCAGCGGGCCCTCCGCGACCCGCGTGAACCCGGCCTTCTCCAGCGCCCGCCAGGACGCGACGTTGCCGGTCGCCACCGGCACCAGGACGGCGTCGGCCTCCGGGTACGCCGCCCAGCTCTCCGCCACGAACGCGGCCAGCATCGCCGTGCCCGCCCCGCCGCCGCGGACGTCGGGCTCGCCGATCAGGTAGTCGATCGACAGCGCCCGCGGCGGGACGTCGACCACCGGCGCGAGCTCCTCGACGTACTCGGGGAAGTCGGCGATCCGGTAGCGCTGCACCAGCCCGAACGGCCGGTCCCCGGCCAGCGCCAGCAGGACCTCGGCGGGATCGGTACCGTCGACGGCGGGGCCGAAGTCGGCCTCCAGCGCCCCGGGCGTGGTCTCGTGCGCCCACCAGCGCGCGACCAGCGGCTCCTCGAGCCAGCGGCCGAGGAGCGGCAGGTCCGCGCGGGTCAACGGGCGGAAGGTGACCGGCCCCTCGAGCACCCGGCCACGCTAGCCCTCCCCGTACGCCGGGGGCGGCCGATCCCGCCCACCCGGGACTCCCCCGTCGGAGGGTGGGACCCTCGGGACGGGACCGTCCGGTGCCGATGGGAGAGGGACAGCAGTCCTCCCGAGGAGACAGCGGTGCACGCATCACGACGGACGTCCCCGTCCGGACTCCCCCAGCGCCGGGCCACCGTGTCCGTGACGGCCCCCGCGCTCGACGCCCTGTCCCGGGCCACCGTCGAGGCGACGGCCGCCCTCGTGCTCGTCTGCGACGGCGGCGGGCGGGTCCTGCTGGCCAACCCCGCGCTGCAGCGGTTCACCGGCCGCACCCGCGAGGAGCTGGTCGGCGCCTCCTTCTGGGAGATCGTGACCATCCCCGAGGAGGTCGAGCTCGCCCGGGCCGCGGTGGCGATGGTCCTGTCCGGCCGCCCGGCCATCCCCGGGGAGGTCGACTGGCTCACCGGCGACGGCGACCGGCGGCGGATCGAGCTGCAGACCAGCGTCCTGACCCACGACGACGGCCGCCCCTACGCGGTCGCCTTCATCGGCATCGACGTCACCGCGCACCGCGAGCGGGAGGCCCGGGTGCGCCGGCAGGCGGTCACCGACCCGCTCACCGGCCTGGCCAACCGCAGCGCCCTCTTCGCCGTCCTCGCCGCCCGCCTGCACGTGGAGACCGGCGACGGCTGCGGGCTGCTGTTCTGCGACCTCGACGGGTTCAAGGAGGTCAACGACCGCTACGGGCACGCCGCCGGCGACCGGCTGCTCGTGGCCGTCGCCGGACGGCTGCGGGAGATCGCCGCACCGGACGACGTCGTGGCCCGCCTCGGCGGTGACGAGTTCGTGCTCGTCGCGCGCGGGACCGACCACGACGCCCTCGTCGCACGGGCACGGCGGCTCGAGGCGGTCATGGCCGCACCGTTCGACGTCGCCGGCGCCGGCGACGAGGTGCGGATCGGCGCGAGCACCGGGACGGCCACCGGTGGCCCCGGGGAGGACCCCGACACCGTGATGACCCGGGCCGACATGGCCATGTACGGCGTGAAGAGCCTCCGCCGCGTCAGCCGGGGAGTAACGCCGCCGTCCTGAGCGCCGTCCTGACCGGTCCGGGAACAGCCCGGCCCGCGACGGTGCTGTCCGCGGACATGCCGAAGACCTGGTTCATCACCGGCGCCTCTCGCGGCTTCGGCCGCGAGTGGGCGATCGCCGCCCTCGAGCGCGGGGACTCCGTCGCCGCCACCGCCCGTGACACCGCCACCCTCGACGACCTCGTGCAGCGCTTCGGGGACGCCGTCCTGCCGCTGCAGCTCGACGTCACCGACCGCGCGGCCGACGTCGCCGCGGTCCAGCGGGCCGCCGAGCGGTTCGGCCGGCTCGACGTCGTCGTCAACAACGCCGGCTACGGCCAGTTCGGGATGATCGAGGAGATCTCCGAGGACGAGGCCCGCGCGCAGTTCGAGACCAACCTCTTCGGCGCGCTGTGGATCACCCAGGCCGCGCTGCCGGTCATGCGGGCGCAGGGCTCGGGCCACGTCCTGCAGATCTCCTCGATCGGCGGCATCAGCGCCTTCCCGAACATCGGGATCTACAACGCCTCCAAGTGGGCGCTGGAGGGCATGAGCCAGGCGCTCGCGCAGGAGGTCGCCGGCTTCAGCATCCGGGTCACCATCGTCGAGCCGGCCGGCTACTCCACCGACTGGGGCGGCGCCTCGGCCAAGCACGCGGCGGAGCACCCGGCCTACGACGACTTCCGCGTCCGGGCCGCCGAGCAGCGGGCCCGGCGGATGGCCAGCCCCGGCGACCCGACGGCCACCCGCGACGCCCTGCTGCAGCTCGTCGACGCCGAGGAGCCGCCGCTGCGCGTCTTCCTCGGCGACGGACCGCTGGCCATCGCCACCCGCGACTACGAGTCCCGGCTGGCCACCTGGCGGGAGTGGGAGCCGCTGTCGGTGGCCGCGCACGGCCGGCGCGACTGACGCCCCCGGCCGGGGACGGCCCGCCCGTCCCCGGCCGGGCCTAGGGTGCCGGGCGTGCTCACCGCGTCCGCCCGCGACGTCCTGGCCGCCCGGATCACCGCCCAGCAGCTGGACCGCGACGCCGGGACGGTCGACGACACCGCCGTCCTCGACCTCGGCGTGCAGGACACGGGCCCCGACGGCGGGCTCTGGGCGCTGGCGGTCCGCGGGGTCGACGTCACGGCGCTCGACCCGGGCGAGCTGGCCACGGTCTGGACGCTGCGCGGCGCCCCGCACCTCTACCGCCGCGCCGACCTGCCCGCCGTCGCCACCGCCACCGCCCCCTTCTCCGAGGCCGACGCCGCCAAGCGGGTCTTCGACGCGGCCAAGCCGCTGAAGGCCGCGGGCATCCCGGTGCTGACCGCACTGGACACGCTGGCGGCGACCATGCGCGGGATCGTCACCGCGCCGATGGTCAAGGGCGAGATGTCGCGACGGCTGTCCCAGGCCGTGGAGGAGCCCTACAACCGGTACTGCCGGCCCTGCGACGCCGTCCACTCCCACGAGCAGACCTTCCGGCTGGCCGCGCTGCGCGCCGGCCTGGAGCTGCAGCCGGGCACCTCGCCGCCGGTCCTGCAGCCGGTGCCGGGGTTCGCGCCGGCCGGCACCGTCCCCGACCGGCTCGACGTCGTCCGCGCGTACCTGCACCTGCTCGGCCCGGCCACGCACCAGCACGTCGCCGGCTACCTCGACGCACCGGTGAAGGACGTGAAGGCGCACTGGCCCGAGGACGCCGTCGAGGTGACCGTGGACGGGCAGCGGCGCTGGCTGCTGGCCGAGGACGCCGACCGGCTGGGTGCGGCGCCCGCAGCGGTGACCCGGCTGCTCGGCCCGTTCGACCTGTTCCTGCAGGGCCGCGACCGCGAGACGATCGCCGACCCCGCGCGCCGCACGGAACTGTGGCCGGTGCTCGGGCGGCCCGGCGCCGTCCTCGCCGACGGCGCGGTCGCCGGGGTGTGGCGGCCGCGCAAGGCGGGGTCGTCGCTGACGGTCGCCGTCGAGCCGTGGCAGCCGTTCTCCCCCGCCGTCCGCGCCGCCGTCGAGGAGCAGGCCCAGCGGCTGGCCGCCTTCCGCGGCGTCCGGCTCAAGGCCGTCGACTTCGCCTGAGGGAGCCCTCGTGGCGCTGTCGGCCCCTCAGGCCGCGAGGAGGTCCTCGGCGGCGTCGCCGGCGGCGACCAGCTCGGCGTAGCGGCCGCCGCGGGCGACGAGTTCGGCGTGCGTGCCGGACTCGACCAGCCGGCCGGCGTCGAGGACGGCGATCCGGTCGGCGTGCCGGACGGTGGACAGCCGGTGGGCGATGGTGATCGTCGTCCGTCCGCGGCGGGCCTCGTCCAGCGCCGTCTGCACGGCCCGCTCGGTGGCGGTGTCCAGCGCGCTGGTGGCCTCGTCGAGCACCAGCACCCGCGGGTCGCGCAGCAGCGTGCGGGCGATGGCCAGCCGCTGCTTCTCCCCGCCGGAGAACCGGTGCCCGCGGGCGCCGACGACGGTGTCGTAGCCGTCGGGCAGCGCGGCGATCACGTCGTGCACCTGCGCCCGGCGCGCCGCGGCCTCGATCTCGGCGTCGGTGGCGTCCGGGCGGGCGTGCCGCAGGTTCTCGCGCACGGTGGCGTGCAGCAGGTAGGTCTCCTGGGAGACGACGCCCACCACCTGCGCCAGCGTGGCCAGCCGCAGGTCGCGCAGGTCGACGCCGTCGATCGTCACCCGGCCGGCGGTGGGGTCGGCCAGGCGGGCGACCAGCGAGGCCATCGTCGACTTGCCCGACCCGGTCTGCCCCACCAGCGCCAGCGTCGTGCCGGCGGGGACGGTCACGTCGACGCCGGTCAGCGCCGGGCGGGCGCCGTCGGGATAGGAGAAGTCGACGTGCTCCCAGCGGACCTCGCCGCGCACCGACGCCGGGTCGAGCTCCACCGGCTCGGCCGGGTCGTCGACCTCCACCGGCAGGTCGAGGTACTCGAACACCCGGCTGAACAGCGCCATCGAGCTGGTCACCGAGACGCCGACGTCGAGCAGGCCCATGAGCGGGCGGAACAGCGTGGCCTGCAGCGTGGTGAACGCGACCAGCGTGCCGATCGTCATGCCGCCGGAGGTCGCCGGCAGCCCGGCGAACAGGTAGATCAGCGCGGGGATTCCGGCGAAGACGACGCTCATCGAGGCCATCCGCCAGCGGCCGGCCAGCTGCGAGCGGACCTCCAGGCCCACCAGGTCCTCCGACGTCGCGGCGAACCGCCGGGACGTCGCCGGGCCGGCGCCGAGGGTCTTGCCGAGCAGCACGCCGCTGACCGAGAGCCCCTCCTCGACCTGGCCGTGCAGGTCGGCGAGGTGCCGCTGCCGCTGGGCGGTGACCGCGCGGCGCATCCGCGCGACCTTGCGGGTCAGCGCGATCGCCGGCGGCAGCACGATGAGCGAGAGCAGGGACAGCCGCCAGGACAGCGCCACCATCGCGGCCACCGTGCCGACGACGGTGGTGGCGTTGGACGCCAGCGACGTCGCCGTCGAGGTGACCACCGACTGCATGCCGCCGATGTCGTGGGTGAGCCGCGACTGGACCTCGCCGCCGCGGGTGCGGGTGAAGAAGCCCAGCGACTGGCGCTGCAGGTGCGTGAACACCGCCGTCCGCAGGCCGTGCATCACCCGCTGGCCGACCGTGGTGGACAGCCACGTCTGCAGCACGCCGAGGACGGCGGTCACACCGGTGACGGCGACCATCGCCGCGACCGCCCAGACCAGCAGCCGCACGTCCTGGCGGGGCAGCGCCTCGTCGATGACCAGCCGGACGAGGAACGGCGTCGCCAGCGCGACGGTCGAGGAGGCGACGATGAGCGCCACCACGGTCGCGACCTGCCAGCGGTACGGGCGGAACAGCGCCGTGACCCGGCGCAGGGAGACCGGGGCGCGCTCCAGCTGCGCCCGGTCGGCGGGGTCGACGGTCCGCCCGGACCCGCCCCGGGGGGAGCCGCTCCCGCGGCCGTGGGCCATCTCGCTGATGGCGACCACCTCCTGACGTTGCTGAGGTCACCTCACGGTGTGGCAACCACAGTGTCCTCGCTACCATTCCCCCGTGGCGGACGACGACGGCGCGGAGATCGCCGAGCTGGTCATGCGCGTCGCCCGGACCCAGCGCCGGCGGTGGGGGGACGTCCTCGCGCCGTGGGCGCTGTCGCCGCACCAGGCCCGCGCGCTGCGGGTCGTCGTCGCCCGGGAGGGCGCGCGCCTGTCCGACCTCGCCGAGGCGCTGCACATCGCGCCGCGCTCGGCGACCGAGGTGGCCGACGCGCTGCAGGAGCGGGGGCTGGTGGAGCGCAGCCCCGACCCGACCGACCGCCGGGCGGTGCTGCTGCGGGCCACCGACGAGGGGCGGCGGGTGCAGGCCGAGGTCGACGCCGCGCGCCGCGCCGACACCCGCGACCTGTTCGCCCGGCTGCCGGCCACCGACCGCGCCGAGCTCGCCCGACTGCTGCAGGCGCTCCTGGACTGAGGAGTCCACCGGACGACGGACCCCACGGGGTGGGTCGCGGTGCCACGATGCTGCGCATGAACGAGCCGGTGCGCACCGAGGAGCTCCGTGTCTCCGACGTCGAGCGGAAGGTCGTCCAGGACCGCCTGCACCGCGCGGTCGGCGCCGGCCAGCTCGACCTGCACGAGTTCGACGAGCGCGTGCAGGCCATCTGGGCCGCGCGCACCCGCGGCGAGCTCGACCGCGTCACCCGCGACCTGCCCGAGCCGCCACCCCCGCCGCCGCCCGCGCCGCGGCACCGCGTCTTCTCCGACACCGGCGGCGGCACGGCGATGCGGGTGCTCGCCACGGTGTGGGCCGCCGCCGTGGCGGTGAACGTCGTCGTCTGGCTGCTGGTCTCGCTGGGCAGCGGCGACCCGGCCTACCCGTGGTTCATCTGGTTCGCGCCGTCGGGTGCGGTCCTCGCCGTGCTCTACGCCACCGGGATCGGCCGCCCCCACCGTTAGTCCGGCGGTCGCTCCGAGGTGCGGTGCTGGCGGGTCTTGACCCCGTACATCGCGCGGTCGGCCCGGGTGATCACCTCGTCCGGCGACTCGCCGGGCCGGCCGACGGCGCTGCCGATGCTCACGCCGACGGCCACCGGCCCGGCCGCGGTCGGCACCGGCGCGCCGACCCGCTCGCGCGCCGCGGCGGCGAGCGCGGCGAGGACGGGCTCGTCGCAGCCGGGGCAGAGCACGACGAACTCGTCGCCGCCGAGGCGGGCGACCACGTGACCCGGTCCGGCCATCGCCCGCAGCCGGGTCGCGACCTCGACCAGGACCGCGTCACCGACGGCGTGCCCGTGCACGTCGTTGACGACCTTGAACCCGTCGAGGTCGCAGAAGAGCACCCCGCAGACCCGGTCGGCCGCGGGGTCGAGGTGGCGCGCCAGCTCCTCGAAGAACGTGCCCCGGTTGGGGATCCCGGTGAGCCGGTCGGTGCGCGCCCGCTCCGACAGCTGCGCCTCGTGCCGCCGCTGGTCGGTGACGTCGATGCCCACGCAGGCGACCGCGTAGGGCCGCCCGCCGGGATCGGTCAGCACGTTGTTCTGCATCGAGATCAGGCGCCGGCTGCCGTCCGCGGTCAGCCAGTCCCCCTCCTGCGGATGGGCCCGCCCGGTCGTGACGGCCCGCGAGACGGCGTCCAGCGCCAGCTCCCGGTGCTCGGGGACGACGTAGACGTCGACGAACAAGTGCTCGCGGAGCTGGTCGTGCGTGCGGCCGGTGAACCGCTGCAGTGCCGGGTTGGCCAGCAGGATGCGGCCGTCCCCGTCGACGACGCAGACGAGGGCGTCGGTGCCCTCGACGAACTCGACCGCCAGCCGGCCGTCCACCTAGCCCAGCACGCCGTCGTCGTCGCTGCCGCACCCCTCGGCCATGCCGCCCTCCTCGGACCGGCGCCGTCCCACGGCGCACCGCTGGCATGAGACCACGCGCACATGACAGCGTCGATGCGGTGCAGCGCGGTGCCGGATCCCGACCGGTCTCATGTGTCCCCCCGCCGGCGGCGGGTCGCCAGCAGCAGGACGGCGCCGGCGAGGACCAGGGCCCCGGCCGTCCCCACGTGCGCCGCGACCTCGACACCGGTCCTCGCCAGCGCGGCGGTGTGCGGGGCGCCGGTCCCCGGGGCGGCGGTGCCCGGGGCAGCGGGGTGCCCGGCCGGCGCCGTGGTCGTGGTCGTGGTCGTGGTCGTGGGGACGTCAGCCGGCCCGCCGGCCGTCCCCGGCCCCGGCCCCGGCCCCGGCGTCTGCGGCCCCGGCGGCACGGCCTCGGTCGTCATGGCGTCGTCCGCGACGGTCCCCAGGCCGGAGACCGCGGCCACCGTCGCCCAGCTCGTGAGGTGCCCGGCGGCCACGTCGTCGGCCGTCACCTCGCGCGGCCGGTCGGCGGCACACGTGGTCGACTGCGCCGGCGCCAGCACGGTCTGCCCGCAGGTGACCGGCCCGGCCACGGTGTCGGTCACGGCGACGCCGGTCAGCGTGAGGGTGCCGGTGTTGCTCACCTGGTAGCGGGTCCGCACGAGGGCGCCGGGCCGGAGGGTCGCCGTCCCGTCGCCGGACACCCGCTGGTGCTCCAGGGCGAGGTCCACGGCCGCACGCGGGGCGGCGGTCGGGACGGCGCCCGTCGCCGACGGCGAGCGCACCTCGGCCCCGGTCAGCGCGGCCGTGCCGACGGCGACGGCGTCGGCCCCGACCTGCCCGGCGAGGAGGTCGGCCTCGGTGACGACGTGCCCGTCGGTGGCGCACTCCGCCGACCCACCCGGCGCGAGCACCGCCGTCGCGCAACCCGCGAGGGCGCCCGCCGCACCGGTGACGGTGATGCCGGTGACCGGGACGTTGCCGGTGTTGGTGACCACCAGGTGCCACGTCACGGTGTCCCCGAGGTCGGCGGCGGCCTGCCGTGCCGGCGGGCCGACGAGCGCGACCGAGGTGAGCGCGAGGGACGGCGCCGGGGCGGTGGACACGCGTGCGCCGGCCGGACCGCTGTGGACGACCGCACCGTCGCGCACGGAGGCCGCCGAGGCCTCGGCCGTGGTGGCGCGCTCGCCGGCCGTGGCGTCACCCTCGGTCAGCACGGAGGGGTCGGAGACGCAACGCTCCGTCCGGCCCACCGGCAGCCGGCTGACCGGGCAGCCGACGTACACCTGCGGGTCGCTCACCCGGAGGTCCTCGAGCGTGACGTCGCCGGTGTTGGTGACCGCCACGGTCCAGGTCACGGTCTCGCCCGCCTCCAGTGCCCGGTCGCCGTCATCGGCCCAGTCGGCCGTCGTGACGGCGGTCAGCGCCGGCCGGGCGGCCGGGACGGCCACGGGCGCGGACGCCGGGCCGGACCGGACCACGGACCCGCTCCCCGGTGTGCCGAGGGCCGTCGCGGTGAGCCCGACCGGCCGGCCGGCGTCGACGTCGTCCTGGACGAGGGTGTACGCCTCGCCGCCCGTGCAGTCGGTGGACTCCGACGGCGCCAGGACCGTCGCCGCGCAGGTCGCCGTACCGCCCGCGGAGTCGGCCACCTCGACGCCGGTCATCGTCGCCGTGCCGGCGTTGGACACGACCCACCGGTAGGCGATCCGGTCGCCGACGGCGGTCGCCGTCCCCGTCGCGGTCCCGGCGAGCTGCAGGCGGCCGACCGGCGCGGCGGTCGGCATCGCCACAGCGGCCGACGGGGACGTCACGGTCACCGCGCCGGCGGTCCAGGTGGCGGTGGCCGTCGCGTCGGTGCCCACCTCACCCGCCCGCAGGTCGGCCTCGGTGACCGTGCGGAGGGCGTCGCCGGTGCACAGCGCCGCGCCGCCGGGACGCAGGGAGACGGTGTCGCACGTGACCGTCCCGCCGCGGGCGTCCTGCACGGCGACCGCGTCGAGCGGCACGGTGCCGACGTTGGTCACGGTGTAGTGCCAGCGCACGCGGTCCCCGAGGTCGGCCGGAGCGGTCCCGCTCACCACCTCGGCGGCGACGACGGTGACCACCTCCGGCCGAGAAGACGCCGGCACGCTGCTCGTCGCCTGGGCGCTCGCGCCCGGTCCGCCCCGCGGGTCGGCGGCCCACGCGACGGCGTCGTCGTGCAGGGTCCCGGCGGACTCCTCCGCGGCGGTGACGGTGTGCGCGCCCGTGCCGCAGCGCGCGGTGGCACCGGGGGCGAGGACGGCCGGCGTGCACGTCGCGGGGCCGGCGAGCGACCCGCTCGCGCTGACGCCGGACAGGGTGACGTCGCCGGTGTTGGTGACCAGCAGCGACCACTGGACCGTCTCGCCCGCCTCGAGCACGCCGGCGGCGCCCCGGTCGTCCCAGTCGGGCACGGAGACCAGCCTCAGGGCCGGCGCGGCCGCGGCCAGGGCGACCGGGTCGGAGGCGGGCCCGAACGGCAGGGCGGCGTCCGACCCCGCGGGGACACCCGAGACCCACGCGGTGCCGCCCACGGGCCGGCCGGCGTCGAACTCGGCCTGGGTGACCCGGTGGCCGGCGCCGGCGGTGCAGGTGGTGGCCTCGCCCGGGGCGAGGACGTCCTGGACGCAGCCGACCGGCCCCAGCAGGTCGTCGGAGACGGTGACCAGCCGCATCGTCACGTTGCCGGTGTTGGCGACGCCGTGCGCCCAGCGCAGCTCGGTGCCGGTGCGCACCGGGCTCGGGTCGCCGTCGGAGGCCCGCACCGTCACCTCGAGGGAGCGGACGAGGCCGGCCAGCCCGACCACGTCCTCGGCGGGCGCGGAGCGGACGGTGCCGCCGAGCGCGGCCGGGACGCCGGCGGCGGTGGCGCGGCCGGTCAGCCGCCCGGCCAGCAGGTCGTCCTCGTCGACGACGTGGCCGCGCACGGCGGCGCAGCCGGTCGTGGCGCCCGGCGCGAGCACGGTCTCGTGGCAGGTCACGGCGCCGGCACCGGCGTCGTCGACGGCGACGTCCCGCACCGTGACGGTGCCCAGGTTGGTCACCACGTACCGCCAGGTGACGACGTCGCCCAGGTCGGCGGCGTCCGGACGGCCCGGCGGGGCGACCTCTCCGGTGAGCGTGAGGCCCAGTTCCGCGCGGGGGTCGTCGGGCAGGGCCGCCGAGGACGGCGCGGCCTGCACCGGGGAGCCGGTCCGCCGGGCGGTCGCCGTCACCCCGGCGGTGACGGTCCGCTGCCCGGCGAGGACGTCGCCGGCGGTCACCGTGTACGGCGACGCGACGCAGGTCGTGCCCCGTCCGGGCGCCAGTACGGCCGCGTCACAGGTCAGCGCCGGGGCGCCCGGAGCGTCGACGACCGGGTCCGCCAGCGTGACGTCGCCGCGGTTCACCACGACCGCGGTCCACACGACCGTCTCGCCGGCGTCAAGGGCGCCGTCGCCGTCGGCGTCGTCCCAGTCGGGCACGAGCGTCACCCCGACCGCGGGCGCGCCGGCTGCCAGCGGCAGCTCGGTACGGACCGGGTCGAAGTCCAGGTCCGCGGTGCGGTCCGGCGTCCGCCCGGACGCCGTCACCACGCTGGCGACGGGCGCGCCGAGGTCGAACTCGCCCTGGGTCACGCGGTGGGTGGAGTTGGCGCGGCAGGTCATCGTCTCCCCGGGCGCCAGCCGGTCGCTCGGGCACGTGACGCCGCCGCCGGTCAGCGACTCCTGGAGCCGGATCCCGGACACGACGACGTTTCCGTCGTTGGTCACCTCGTAGGTGAGGTCCACGGTGTCCCCGGCGCGCAGGGCGGCGGGGTCCGCCCCGGCCGGGACGGCGGCCCGGGTCTGCACGCGCAGCTCGCGGTCGGCCGGGGTGACCGCCACGGTCGCCGTCGCGCCGTCGTTGCCCGTGCACGGGCCGCCGGTGCTGCTCGCGGTCACGCCGGACAGCTGTGCCGGGACGCGGACGGAGACGACCGGGGCGGGCTCGGTGCTCGGGCCGTTGCCGCGGACGGTCGCCGTCCAGGTCGTGGAGGATCCGGCGACGAGGGCGGCGGGGCTCTGCGCCAGCGAGACGGCGAGGTCGGCCGCCGCCCCCACCGGGGTGCTCACCGTCGTCGACCGGGACGTGCGGGCCGTGCCGGTCAGCGGGTCGGTGAACCCGACCGTCGCGTCGTCGCTGACGGTGGTCGCCGAGGCCGCCGGCTGGACCCGCGCCTGCCAGCTGACGCTGTGCGCCTCCCCCGGTGCGACAGCGCCGCCGGCCGAGGCGGTGGCACCGGCGCCGATCCGCAGCCGCACGGTCCGCGTCGCGGCGTCGTACTCGGCGACGTCGTCCCCGGCGGCGTCGGTGCGGGTCGCGGTCGTCGCGCCGGCGGTGGTGCGGATCGACCCCGGCACGAACTCGACGCCGGCCGGCAGCTCGTCGGTCACGACGGTGGCCCGCGCCGGGTTCCCGCCCTCGTTGCGCGTGGTGACCGTGTACGTGAGCACGTCGCCCACCTGCGCGGTGGTGCCACCGCGCTGGGTCGTCACCGTCTCGGTCGTGGCCAGGCACGGCCCGGTGCCGAAGGAGATGCTGTCGAGGAAGTTGCCGACCGAGGTGTTGCCCCCGGACGCGCTGACCGACTGGAACGCGAAGCGGGTGGTCGTCTGGCCGAGGGGGACGGTGTAGACGCCGCTGTGCGTGCCCCAGGCGGTCCTGCCGTCGCTGAGGTTGCCCCCCTGCCGGGTGGCGGCGGTCAGCAGCACACCCGGGACGGCGATGTGGACGGCCATGGTGTCCACGCCCAGGCGCCCGCGGTGCTTCAGTTCCCAGCGCAGCGTCTGGCCGGGCGTGGTCGGCACGTCCTGGTAGAGGGTGGACACCTGGTTGGCGTTGAGCTCGGCGAACTGGGCGCCCGACCCCGCCGGCACGTTCTGGTAGTTGCGCCAGAGCTCGATCTGCCGGTCGGTGGCCGTCGTGTACCAGCCCGGGACCTGGTTCTGGTGGAGGAAGGCCAGGTCGTTGGCCGGGATGGCCGGCAGCTCGAAGCCGCCGTTCGCCAGCGCCACGGACGACGAGCAGGACACCGGGTCCTGGGCGGCGGTCACCACCTCGGTGACCGGTGCGGCCGCGGGCAGGACGGCGACGACCGCGCCGGCGCACAGCCCGGCGGCGAGGGCCAGGGCCCCCACACCAGCGAGCGTCCGCGCACTCCTCGCTCCGCCACGTCGACCTCTCCCGTGCGCCCGTCCCCCGTGACCCCACCGGTCACTCGGGAGTGCGCAACCTGTCAGCGGCGGAACGCACGCACGGGGACGCCGGAGCGTGTCGCGGGCAGAAAGTCCGGTCACCGCCCCTCGGGCATCGACATGGCGACTGCGCAGGTCACGGGCCTGTCAGGGGTCGGCGCGGGCGGCGACGCGGTGTGGCGGCTCTTCCCGCGCGGGTCTCTCACCACTAAGGTATCCGGGCATGGCAGCGGCGCGCCGGGTGCGTATAGGGATCGACACCGGGGGCACGTTCACCGACGTGGTCGCCGTCGACGAGGACACCGGGGCGACGGCGACGACCAAGACGCCGTCGACCCCCGCCGACCCCGCCGAGGGCTTCCTCAACGGCGTCCGCAAGGTCCTCGGCCAGCTCGGCCTGTCCGGCGACGCGGTCACCGCGGTCAGCCACGGCACGACGGTGGCCACCAACCAGCTGCTCGAGGGCAAGCTCGACCGGATCGGGTTCATCACCACCGAGGGCTACGAGTCGGTGCTGGAGATCGCCCGGCAGTCGGTGCCCGACGGCTACGGCAACAGCTACTTCTGGGTCAAGCCACCGCGGATCGTCCCCGCCGACCTGGTGCGCACCGTGCGCGGCCGGCTCGACCACACCGGCGCCGAGGTACGCCCGTTCGACCGCGACGACGCCGTCGCCGCCGCCCGCTTCTTCCGCGACGCCGGCATCACCACCGTCGGCGTCTGCTTCCTGCACGCCTACGCCGACGACACCCACGAGCGGGCGATGCTCGAGGTGCTGCGCGAGGAGCACCCCGGCGCCGTCGTGTCGATCAGCTCACAGGTGCTGCGCGAGTACCGCGAGTACGAGCGGTCGGTGACCACGCTGGTCGACGCCGCGGTGAAGCCCAAGGTCGGCGCCTACGTCACCAACATCCGCACGCGGCTCGACGAGATCGCGCCCGGCGTGCCGTTCTACGTGATGAAGAGCAACGGCGGCGTGCTGTCGGCGGCCGAGGTGGTCCACCAGCCGATCACCACGATGCTGTCGGGCCCGGCGGCCGGGGCGCTGGGCGCCGCGCTGATCGCCGGGACGGCGGGCTTCGACCGGGTGCTCACCTGCGACGGCGGCGGCACGTCCACCGACGTCACCGTGGTCATCGACGGCGAGCCCGCGCTGACCACCGAGGGCTCGGTCGGCGACTACCCGTCGAAGATCCCGATGATCGACGTCGTCACCGTCGGCGCGGGCGGCGGCTCGATCGCCTGGCTCTCGCCCGAGGGCACGCTCAAGGTGGGCCCCAAGTCGGCCGGCGCCGACCCCGGCCCGATGTGCTACCCGCGGGGCGGGGACCAGCCGACCGTCACCGACGCGCACGTCGTCCTCGGCCGGATCCCCCCGCACCTGCTCGGCGGGGAGATCCCGCTGTCGGTCGAGGCCGCCCGCGGCGGGCTCGAGGCGCTCGGCGGGCGGCTCGGGCTGTCGCTGGAGCGCACGGCGCTCGGCATCCTCGAGATCTCGGCGTGGAACCAGGCCAACGCCCTGCGCCAGGTCACCGTGGCCCGCGGCCTCGACGTCCGCGACTTCACGCTGACGACGTTCGGCGGCTCCGGGTCGCTCCTGGCCTGCCGGCTCATGGACGTCCTCGGCCTGCCCCGCACGCTCGTACCGCCCAACCCCGGCAACGTCAGCGCGTTCGGCCTGCTCACCGTCGACGTCCGCAACGACTACGTGCAGACGGTGGTGTCGCGGCACACCGACCTCGACCTCGACCGCGTGCGGTCGGTCTTCGACGCGCTGGAGGACCAGGCGCGCAAGGCGCTCGACGGCGAGGGCTTCGGCCGGGACGCCCAGCGCATGCAGCGGACGGCGGACCTGCGCTACGTGGGCCAGGCCTTCGAGGTCCGCGTGCCCGTCGCCGACGGCGCACTCGACGCGGCCACCACCGAGGAGGTCGCGCAGGCCTTCCACGCCGCGCACCGGCAGCTCTACGGCTACGACTTCGCCGACGACCCGCGCCAGGCCGTCGAGTGGGTGAACCTGCGGGTCAGCGGGATCGGGCCGATCCGCCGTCCCGACATGGTCGAGATCGAGCCGCGCGACGGCGGGACGGACCGGGCCGTCACGGGCTCGCGCCGGGTGTTCTTCGACGACTGGGCGGACACCCCCACCCTCGACCGGACCGCCCTGGCGCCCGGCGACGTCGTCCGCGGCCCCGCCGTCATCGAGGAGTTCGGCTCCACCGTCCCGATCCACCCCGGCTTCGCCGCCACGGTCGACGCCTACGGGAACCTGCTGCTCACGAAGGAGTCGGGCCAGTGACCGCCAGCCTGCAGAACGGCAAGACCGAGGCCGACCCCGTCCTCGTCGAGATCGTCGCCGGCACGCTGGCCGCGATCGAGAAGGAGGTCGAGACCTCCATCGGCCGCACCTCGCGCTCGCCGATGATCCGCGACGCGCACGACTTCCGGGCCGGCATCCACGACCGGCTGCTGCGCAAGCTCACCGGCCGCTCGTACTCGGCGCTCGTGCACCCCGTGGTGCGCGACTACCCGATCGGGACGATGCACCCGGGTGACGTCTTCTTCCACAACGACGTCTACCTCTCCGAGGGCGGGATCGGCCACCTGCCCGACCTGTGCGTGACCGTGCCGGTGTTCGCCACCGACCCGGACTCGGGGCAGCAGCGGGTGGTCGCGTTCATCCAGGCCTTCGGCCACCACGACGACATCGGCGGCGCGGTGCCGGGCTCGATGCCGAGCGCGGCCACCAGCGTGTACGAGGAGGGCCTGATGGTCCCCCCGATCAGGCTGTGGGACCGCGGCGTGCCCAACGAGAGCGCGCTGAAGATCATGACGCGCAACTCGCGGATGCCCGACTCGCTGGCCGCGGACCTCGACGCCGAGTGCTCGGCCTGCCTGGCCGGCGCCCGGCGGCTCGGTGAGCTGTTCGACCGCTACGGCGTGGCCGCGGTCGAGGCCTGCTTCGACGCGATCCTGGCCAACTCCACCGAGGTCTACCGGCGGGAGATCCTGTCGCAGATCCCCGACGGCACCTACGTGTGGGAGGACTACGCCGAGCACGACGGCGTCGAGGCGCCGAAGCTGCACCGCCAGCGGATCACGCTGACCATGGACTCCTCGGCGGAGACCCCGCTGGTCATCGACTTCACCGGCACCGGCCCGCAGGCCAGGGGACCGATCAACCACTGCGGCGACTACGCCGACGGCAACTTCCTCAAGAAGTGGCTGGCGCCGATCCTGCGGAACCTCGCCGAGACGCCCGAGCGGATGGCCGAGCTCGACGTCAACGAGGGCGTCGTCCCGCTGATCGAGATGCGCTTCCCGGAGAAGGGCACGCTGCTCACCCCGGTCTTCCCGGCCCCGACCAACGCCCGCACGTTCGTCATCCTGCGGCTGCTCGGCGTGCTGGCGGGCGTGCTCGCCAAGGCCACCGGCGGCCGGATGCCCGCCGACCAGGAGACGATCCGCTACACCGGCGTGTACGGCACGGACCTCGAAGGCCAGCCCTACCTCATGCGCGAGGTGCTCGGCGGCGGCTCGGGCGGGCGCTACTACGCCGACGGCGAGGACACGATCCACGTCGTCCCCGACTCGCGGAACCTGCCGACGGAGTTCACCGAGTCCCGCTTCCCGCTGCGCGTCGAGCGCCTGGGCCTGGCGCTGGACTCCGGCGGGCCCGGCCGGTACCGCGGCGGCTGCGGCTACGAGAAGCACATCCGGGTCCTGCGCGACGCGCACTTCATGTCGATCGCCGACCGCTCGATCCTGTCCTGCTGGGGCGTCAACGGCGGGAAGGCCGGGCGGCCGTTCCAGGTCACCGTCGACCCCGGTGGCCCCGGCGAGCGCGAGGTCGACGCCCTGGCCGACGCCGAGCCGCTGCCGGCCGGCACGGTCGTGCGGATCCGCACCACCGGCGGTGGCGGGTGGGGCGACCCGCTCGAGCGGCCTGTGGAGGAGGTGCTGCGCGACGTCGCCTGGCGCAAGGTGTCCGTGGCCGGCGCCCGCGAGGACTACGGCGTGGTCGTGCTCGACGACGGCACCGCGGATCTCGACGCGACGTCGGCGCTACGGGACGAGCTGCGCGCGGCCCGGACCGGCGACGAGCCGTTCTTCGACCGCGGCCCGGGCTACGCACTCCTGTCGGGCGGCGCGACGTCCAACGAGTTCGACGTCCTCTAGCAGCGCTCCGGGTGGCAGAGATGGCCATCTCTGCCACCCGGACCGCTCAGGTGACGGGGTCGGTGCTCCCGGGCGTCGGCTTGACGTCGTCGCCGGTCTGGCCCTCGTCGCCCTCGGTGGACGTGTCCTCCTCGATGTCCTCCGGGCGGAGCGGCGTCTCCTCGAGCACGTTCTCCCGTGCCTGGTCGCGGTCGGTGCCGGGTACCTCGGTCATCGGTCCTCCTCGGGATCGGGTACCGCTCCCCTACCCGGGTCCCGAGCGGGCAGGCGCGGGTTCGCCACGGGTGAACGGGCGGCGCGCAGCACCTCGGCGGTGACCTCGTCGGCCGGCAGGAACGCCTCGACCGAGAGCTCCGCGGCGGTGAGGTCCACGGCGGTGCCGAAGGTGGTCACCGTGCTCAGGAAGGACAGCACGCCGCCATCGGTGCGCAGCCGCAGCGGGACGGCGATGCCGTCCGGCGTCGAGCGGTCGGTGCCGCCGGGCAGGGCGGCGAGCTCCCGGTGCAGCGAGGCCAGCCCCGGGTCGCCGGTCAGGTGCGCCTCGCGGCCGAGCCGGTGCAGCAGGTGCGCCCGCCACTGGGGCAGGTTGGCGATCCGCGGCGCGAGCCCCTCGGGGTGCAGGCTCAGCCGCAGCACGTTGGCCGGCGGCTCGAGCAGGTGCGCCGGCACGCCGTCGAGGAACAGCGCCACGCTCGCGTTCGCCGTCACCAGCTCCCACGACCGGTCGACCACGACGGCCGGGTAGGGCTCGTAGGCGGTGAGCACCAGGTCCAGGGCACGGGTGACGGCGGCCATGTCGGGCGAGTCGAGGGCGCGGCGGCCGTAGGCGGGGGCGAAGCCGGCGGCCAGCAGCAGCTCGTTGCGCTCGCGCAGCGGCACCTCCAGCCGCTCGGCCAGCCGCAGCAGCATCTCCCGGCTCGGCCGCGCCCGGCCGGTCTCGAGGAAGCTCAGGTGCCGCGCCGACACCTCGGCGTCGTTGGCGAGGTCGAGCTGGGACAGCCGGCGGCGCTGCCGCCAGACGCGCAGCAGCTCCCCGACCGGCGGGCGCGTCAGGGTGGTCACGACGGCGACGCTAGTGACGACGGCGGCCGGCGTCGCCTACCTGCGAGGTAATCGACCCGCCTCCCTCGCGGCGCCACGGTCTGCGGCATGACAACGACAGCCACCCGCCCCCGCACCCTCGGTCGACTCGGCTCCGACCCGCTGCGCACCGCCCTTCGCCTCGACGCGGTCGTCACCGGCGCCAACGGCGCGGCCTACCTGGCCGCCGCCCCGCTGCTGACCGAGCTGCTCGGCGTCCCGTCCGGGGTGCTGCGCGGCCTCGGCACCTTCCTGCTGGTCTACGCGGCCGGCGTCGCCCTGGTCGCGGCCCGCCCCGTGATCTCGGCCGGCGCCACCGAGGTCGTCATCGGCGCCAACCTGCTGTGGGCGGCCGCCAGCGTCGCCGCCGTCGTCACCGGCCGGTTCGACCTCACCGCCGTCGGCAGCACCTGGGTGCTGCTGCAGGCCGCCGTCGTCGCCGGCTTCGCCGTCCTCCAGCTCACCGCCCTGCGCAACCGCTGATCCACCCACCCGAAGAGGAGACCCGCCATGACCGCCACGCCCCAGCTCGCCGACCGCTACCTCGCCGCCTGGAACGAGACCGACCCCGCCGCGCGGCGGGCGCTGGTCGAGGAGGTGTTCGCCGAGGACGTCACCTACACCGACCCGATGGCCGACGTCGCCGGCCGGGCCGCGCTGGACGCCACCATCGCCGCCGTGCACGAGATGTTCCCGGGCTTCGTCTTCCGGCTGGCCGGCCCGGCCGACGCCCACCACGACCAGCTGCGTTTCACGTGGCACCTCGGACCCGAGGGCGCGGAGGCGCCGGTGATCGGCTCCGACGTCGCGGTGACCGACGCGGACGGGCGCATCCGCACCGTGCTCGGCTTCCTCGACCGGGTGCCCTCGCCCGCGTGAAAGCGTCGTACTCCCCGCGATCATGGACCTGCGGGAGCAACACCCCCGGCCCGGCCGGCGCGTCGCTCCCGCAGGTCCGTGTTCGTCGAGGGGAGGGTCCGCAGTGGGCAGCGCGCTCGTGCAGCGGTACGCGGCGGCGCTGGGCGCCCGGGACTGGGACGCGTTCGCCACGTTGCTGGCCGACGACGTCGTCTACCGGCTGCCGCAGACCGGGGAGGTCGTCCGCGGACGCGAGGCCTTCCTGCGCTACAACCGCGAGTTCCCGGGGGCCTGGGAGCTGACCGTGCTGGACGCCTACGGGGACGAGCGCGGCGGGGTGCTGCACGGCGACTACGGCGTCGGGGAGTCCCAGGTCGGGGTCACCGTGCTGCGCTTCGCCGGGGGCCGGGTGGCCGAGGTCGTCGACTACTGGCCCGAGCCGTACGAGCCGCCGGCCGGGCGGGAGCACCTGACCGGGCGCTAGCGCCCCGGCCCGCGCCGCCGCTGCCACCAGCGGCGGCGCGGCGGCGTGTCCGGCACGTCCGCCTCGGCGGCGGGCGGCGGTGGCGGCGGCGGGCGGTCGCGGCGCCAGCCCTCCACCAGCGCCTCGACGTCGGCCAGGCCCGGCACCGGCGACCACCGGCTCGGCTGCGGCTGGCGCCAGAAGGCCTCCACCCGGGCGTTGTAGTCCTCGGCGACGGCGCGGACGGCGCCCTCCGACGGCAGCCCGGCCACCCGCTCGGGCAGCTCGTCGCGCTCCCGGCGCAGCGCCAGCCCCGGCGGCAGCATCTCCGCCGGCTTGATCCCCTCGCGGCGGGCCTTGGCGATCGCCCAGTCGTAGGCGGTCTCGTCGGGGTCCCAGGCCGGCAGCGGCTTGCCCGCACCCCGCAGGCCGGTGAAGTCGCCACGCTCCTGGGCCTGGCCGATCTGCCGCTCGACCCAGGTCTCGAACGACACCCCCGGCGGCTTGCGCTCGGTCACCCGACCACCTCCTGCTCCCATGCTCCGCCTCTGGGAGGCTCGGCCGCATGCGGACGACGGGCAGCCGGGAGGTCTACCGCAACCCGTGGATCCGGCTGCGGGAGGACACCGTCGAGCGCGCCGACGGCTCCACCGGCGTCTACTCCGTCGTCGAGAAGCCCGACTTCGCCCTGGTGATCGCCGCCGAACGGGACGGCTTCTGGCTGGTCGAGCAGTTCCGCCACCCGGTGACCCGCCGGGCCTGGGAGTTCCCCCAGGGCACCTGGTCCGCCGAGGTGCTGACGGCCGGCAGCGGCGGGACGCCCGAGGAGCTCGCCCGCGCCGAGCTCGCCGAGGAGACCGGCCTGCGGGCGGCCCGGGTCGAGCACCTCGGCCACCTCGACCTCGCGCCCGGACTGTCCACCCAGGAGTTCGACGTCTGGCTGGCCACCGGCCTCACGCCCGGCCCGACGGCCCGGGAGGTCACCGAGGCGGACATGGTGGCGGCCTTCGTGACCGAGGCCGAGCTGCGGGCGATGGTCCGCGACGGCCGCCTCACCGACGGTCCCTCGCTGGCCGCCTACGCCCTGCTCCTGCTGTCCCGGGGGAGGCATCAGCGCTAGGGGCGCCCCTCAGGCGGCGCGGAGGGTGCTCAGCGCGGTGGTGACCCGGGCCAGCTCGTCGAGCATCGCCTTGCCGCCGGCCTCGAGCTCGGCGTTGGGCACGAACTCGTCCTCCTCGTCGAGGAACTGCGCGAAGAACGGGACCGACACCGCCTCGGGGACGACGTGCACCCGCAGCGCGCCGAGCACCGGCTTGACCGCCGACGAGGCGCGCAGCCCGGCCGAGACGCCGCCGTAGGTGACCAGCCCGGCCGCCTTGTCCGCCCACTCGGCCGACAGGTAGTCCAGCGCGTTCTTCAGCGACGCCGGGAAGGAGTGGTTGTACTCCGGCGTCACGAAGACGAACGCGTCGGCGCGGGAGACCGTCGCGCTCCAGTCCCGCGTGTGCTGGTGGGTGTACTGCTGCAGCCGGGGGTGGTTCGGCTCGTCGAACACCGGCAGGCCCACCTCGGCGAGGTCGACGAGCTCGACGTCGAAGCCGGCGTGCTCCCCGGCCAGGCGCTGGACCCAGCGGGCGACGGCGAGGCCGCGGCGGCCGGGACGGGTGCTGGCGGCGACGACCTGCAGGACGGGACGGGACACCGGGACCTCCGAGGACGCGGGGACGACTCGTGGAGTGCTCAACGTCCCTCCGCCCGGCCGCTTCCCGCACCGCGGGTGATCCCCGCCGCAGCGCCGTGACCCGATCGTGCCTGGACAGCGGCGCCCCGGACGTGCCGCCGGGCGGAGACGTCGCGGAGCGTGGCGACCTGCCCTGAACGGGTGATCCCGCAGCTCAGGAGCCTGCGCACGGCGACGTGAGCCCCGAGGCTGTCCGCGTGCCGCTCAGCGTCCCCGGGTTGCCGGACCTGCCGCCGGACCTCGCCGGTCCGGTGGCGGTGCAGCTGGCCAAGCCGGTGCGCGACCTGCCGACGGCGTCCGCACTGCCCGGCGGCTGCCGTTACGAGCCCAAGTGGGACGGCTACCGGCTGGTCGTCGTCCGCGGCCGCAGCGGGACCCGGCTGTGGTCCAAGCAGGGCCGCGACCTCACCGACCGCTTCCCCGACGTCGCCGCGGCCGCGCTCGCCCAGGTCCCGGCCGGCACGGTGCTCGACGGCGAGGTCGTCGCCTGGAACGGCGAGCGGCTCGACTTCGGCCTGCTGCAGCGCCGCATGGTCACCGCGCCCTCCCGGGTGGCCGCGCTGGCCGCCGCGCACCCCGCGTCCTACGTGGCCTTCGACCTGCTCGCCGCCGGCGGTGAGGACCAGCGCCGCCGGCCGTTGCGCAGCCGCCGGTCCGCGCTCGAGGACCTCGCCCGGCGGTGGGCTCCCCCCATGCAGCTGTCCCCGGTCACCGCCGATCCCGAGGAGGCCCGCGGCTGGGCCGAGGACCTGCGCCCCCTCGGCATCGAGGGGCTGGTCGCCAAGGGCGCGTCCACCCGGTACGCCGGCGGCCGCCGCGAGTGGCTCAAGGTCAAGTCCTGGGAGACGACGGAGGTCCTGGCCGGCGGCGTCATCGGCACCCTGGACCGGCCGAGCCAGCTGGTGGCCGGCCGCTACCGCGACGGCGAGCTGGTCGTCGTCGGGCGCACCAGCCCGCTGTCGCCCGCCCAGTCGGCCGAGCTGGCCGCCGTCCTCACCCCGGCAGGTCCGGACCACCCCTGGCCCGAGCGGATCGGCACCGGCCGCTTCGGCGGCGGGCGGCTGTCGGTGGCGCTCACCCGGGTGGAGCCGGCCGCCGTCGTCGAGGTCAGCGCGGACGCCGCCCTGACCGCCGGGGTGTTCCGGCACCCGCTGCGCTTCGTCCGGGTCCGCCCCGACCTCGCGCCCGGGGACGTCCCGCCCGCCGGCTGAGGCTCCGGGGCGCCGGCTCAGGGACGTTGCGGAACGCGGCCCAGCGTCACGAGGAACCGCCGCAGCAGGCAGGCGAGCTGGGCCAGCTCGTCCTCCGACAGGCCGGCGAGCAGGCCGCGCTCGGTCTCCAGGTGGTCGGGCAGCGCGGCGTCGAGGGCCTCCCGGCCGGCCGCGGTCAGGGTGACGACGACGGCCCGCCCGTCGGCCTCGCTGCGCGTCCGGGTGATCAGCCCCTTCTCCTCCAACCGGTCCAGCCGCTGGGTGATCGCCCCCGAGGTGACCAGCGCCGTCCGCATGAGCGCGGTGGGCGTCAGCTGGTAGGGCTGCCCGGCCCGGCGGAGGGCGGCGAGGACGTCGAAGGACGGCGCGTCGAGGCCGTGCCGCGCGAACGTCGCACGCTGGGCGAGGTGGACCTCCCGCTGCAGCTGCGTGATCCGGCCGATGATCCCCATGGGCGAGCAGTCGAGGTCCGGGCGCTCCCGGGACCACTGCTCGAGGATGAGGTCCACGGCATCCTCCACGCCGGTACCTCAGCAGTGAGAGAACGCGAGCGTCAAGCCGCGCCGCGCCCCTCGTCGGGGCGCACCAGACCGGTGGCCAGCCGGACGGTGAGCCCCTGCGGACCGGCCACCAGGTCGACGGAGTCCCAGAGCTTGCGGGCCAGCCACAGGCCCATGCCGCCGGCGGCGAGGTCGTCGCCGTGCGCCGGCACGAAGCCCGCGAGGGGGTCGCTGAAGGTGGTGCCGGAGTCGGAGATCGTGCAGACGACGGTGGAGCCGTCGGCCCACACGCGCGCGGAGATCGGCCGCCGTCCGTGCCGGAAGGCGTTGGCCGCCACCTCGCTCACGCCCAGGTGGAGGTCGGCGCGCTGGTCGGCGTCGGGGACGACGGCGTGGAAGGTGTGCCGCAGCTCCCCGCGCAGGACGGCCAGCGCCGGCACGCCGTCGAGGACGAGGACCGGCTCCCCCGCCTCCACCGGCTCGCGGGCCGCGCCCAGGTCGCGCAGCACGGCCGTCTGGTCCCGGTACTCGGAGTTCGCGACCCGCACGCCGCCCATCCACAGCTCCGGGTGGGTGTGCCGCGCGGTCCCGAGGACCTCGGCCGGCAGGTGCTCGCGGTCGTAGACGCACAGGCACGTCACCGGCGCGCCGTCCACCAGCGCGTTCGCCGCCGCCTCGTACCGCCGGACCTCCCGCCAGCGCCGGGGGTCGGACCCGAACAGGGGCTCGGCGAGGATCCGCAGCCGGCCGGACCCCCTCGTGGCGGCCTGCTCGACCCGCTGCCGGATGACGGCCATGGCGTCGGGGGCGCGGGCGCCGACGAGGCAGATGCGGGCGTCCTCCTCGACCTCGCGGGCCCGCATGCCCAGCGCCCGGCGGACGGCCGCCGCGGTCTCCGGCGCGCAGGCGAGGACCGCCAGGTCCCCGGCCCGCAGGCCCTCGTCGACGTAGGCGGCGGCCACCCCGACCGCCTCGCCGGGGGAGTGGACGAGCGCGGCGCCGTGCACGAAGGCCGAGCCCGACGACGGCGCGCGGGTGCCCCGCGCGGCCGCGCCGCTCCCTTGCTCCGCCTGCGAGGCGGAGGCCTCAGCCACTGGATCCACTGGCCCCTCGACCGACTGTGGGCCGGGACTGCCCCGGCCCGGTCGCCTCGATTGTGGAACACGTCCCCGGGACGGCGCCCCCCGGGTGCTCCTCAGGTCCCCCGGGGGGTGTACCGGCTCCCCCGCGGGCCGTCCGCCCGGCCCGGCCCGGCGCCGGGGTCCACCCCGGCCAGCGCGAGCACGCGGGCCGGCGCGGACCCCTCGCGGGTGCGCACCCGGACGACCACCGAGCGCGCGCTCGCCACCCGGAGCAGCTCGAGCAGCAACCCCACGCCGGCGCTGGCCAGGTAGGTGACCGCCTCCAGGTCGACCAGCACCCGCGTGCCGCCGGGGATCTCGTCGAGGGCGCGCAGGGCCTCGGCGCGCAGGCCCGGGGCGGCGACCAGGTCGAGCTCGCCGGAGAGCGCCAGCCGCACGCTCCCGGGCCCGCGGTCCACCGTCAACCGGGCCGCCCCGGCGTCGGGCCGCGCGCCGTCGCCCCGGACCACCGGCTCGTCCGGCCCCGGTCCGGCCGGGACGAAGCGGAAGTGCACCGTGGTGCCGGCCCCCTCGCCGCCGCCCTCGTCGATAGTGCGGCCGACCTCGACGTCGGTGGCCAGCGCGGAGATCAGCTCCAGTCCGCGGCCGCGGTACCCCTTGTCGGCCGGCGCCGGGCGCCACACGCCCTCGTCGCGCACGCAGACGTCGACGCCGCCGTCGGCGGTCCGCTCGAGCCGGTACTCGCAGCGCCCCTCCCCGGCGGTGGCGGCGTAGGCGTGCTCGACGGCGTTGGCCAGCGCCTCGCCGAGGGCCAGCTGCAGGTCGTCGAGGGAGTCGCCGGTGAGCCCGGCGGCCAGCGCCCAGGCGGTCACCCGGCGCCGCACCCCGCGCAGCCGGGCCGGCTCGGCGCGCAGCACCTCGTGCAGCGGCTCGGGGGTGAGGCGGGCGGCGATGACCGCGACGTCGTCGGGCAGTGCCGAGTCGTCGAGCACCTCGGCCAGCAGCGCGCGGGTCAGCCGGCGCGGCTCGGCGCCGCCCAGCCGTGCGGCGGCCTCGGCGACGCGGCGCAGGCCGGTGTCGAGGGACTCGCCGCGGCGCTCGACCAGGCCGTCGGTGTAGAGCAGCAGCGTCGTCCCCGGCTTGACCGTGGTGCCGCCCTCGGCGTACGGCCGGCGGCCCGGCGCGCCGAGGACCGCACCTCCGCCCTCCTCGAGGAAGGTCGCCGCGCCGTCGGTCACCAGCAGCGGCGGGGGGTGGCCGGCGCGGGCCCACCGCACGGTGCCGGCCGCCCAGTCGAGCACCAGGCAGGCCGCGGTCGAGGCCAGCGCGCCGGGCAGCCGGGCGGCGAACCGGTCGAGCAGCTCCAGGGCCTCCGCCGGGGAGTCACCCTGCAGCAGCGCCGCCGACAGCGCGCTGCGCAGCTGGCCCATCACGGCGGCGGCCGCCGGGCCCTGGCCGACGACGTCGCCGACGGCGATGGCCACCCGGCTCCCGCCCAGCTCGACGACGTCGTACCAGTCGCCGCCGGCCGAGGTGCCCGCGGCGCCGGGCAGGTACTCGGCGGCCAGCGCGAGCCGCTCCAGCCGGGGCACCGCGGCGGGCAGCAGGCTCAGCTGCAGGGTCGAGGCGATGTCCTGCTCGGCGCGGTAGAGGCGGGCCCGGTCCAGCGCCGAGGCGCACTGCTCGGCCACCGCCAGCAGCATGCCGCGCTCGGCCACACCCAGCCGGCCCGCCTCGGCGGCACCCACGCCCACCACGCCGACCACGCGGCCGGCGGCCAGCAGCGGCAGCGCCACGACGGACCCGGGTGCGCCGGCCACCCGGTCCGGGACGTCGTCGATCCACACCGGGCGACGTCCGGTGACCGCGGTGGTGACCGCCACCGGTGTGCCGAGCGGGATCTCGGCCCACCGGTGCCGGTCGTCGGCCGGGGGGCCGGCCTGCGCGAGCAGGCGCAGGGCGCGGCCGGCGTCGTCGACCTCGTAGACGCCGACCCGGCTGCCGTCCCCGGTGAGCGAGAGGACCGAGGCGGCGGCCGCCTCGGCCACCTCGACCGGCGTGGTGGCGGCCGAGAGCTCGGCGGTCACCCGCTGGAGCAGGCCCAGCCGCCGCGCCGCGGCGCGCTCGTCGGCCAGCAGCAGCGCGTTGTCGAGGGCCAGCGCGGCGCGGGCGGCGATCTCCTCGGCCAGCGCGCGGTCGTCGTCGTGGAAGGGCGGGGCGTCGTCGCGGCGCCCGAGCGCCAGGACCGCGCGCACCCGGCCGCGGACGGTGAGCGGCACCAGCAGCGCCGAGTGCAGGTCCAGCCGGACACCGCCGTCGCCGGCGCCGGACAGGTGCCGGCGCAGCACCGGCGCGCCGGTGTCGAGCACCTCGACGCCCAGCCCGCCGTGCGGCTCCGGCCGGGCGGTGTCCTCGACGCCCGCGAGGCCGGCGTAGCGCAGCCGCCCGTCCGGCCCGACGACCCGCGCGGTGCAGACGTCGGCCAGGCGGCGGTCGACGACCAGCCGCGCCAGGCCGGCCAGCTGCCGCTCGACCTCGGTCTCGCGGTCGAGCGCCGTGCCGACCTCGGCGAGCAGCGTCTGCCGCTCGGTCTCCCGGTAGCGGGCGTTGATGTCGGTGCAGCTGCCCACCCAGCCCCCGGCGGTGCCGCCGATGGGCACCGCGCGCTCGAGCAGCCAGTGGTGGGCGCCGTCGGCGCGGCGCAGCCGGAACTCGACCTCCCAGCCCTCCCCCGCCGCCGTCGCGGCCGCCACCGTGCCGGCGTAGCGCCGGGCGTCGCCGGGGTGCAGCCCGGCCCGCCACCCGTCGCCGAGCTCCGCCTCCATCGGGCGGCCGGTGAACGTCGTCCAGGCGGCGTTGAGGAACTCCCGCCGGCCGGTGCCGTCGGCGACCCAGATCAGCGCGGGCGCGAGGTCGGCCATCGTGGTGAACCGCTCCTCGGCCTCGCGGCGGGCGCGGCCGAGCTGCAGGTGGGCGTCGACGCGGGCGAGCAGCTCCTGGGCGGAGAAGGGCTTGACGAGGTAGTCGTCGGCCCCGGCGGCCAGCCCCTCGACGGCGGACTCCTGGCCGGCGCGGGCCGAGAGCAGGACCACCGGGACGCGGGAGGTGCGGGCGTCGGCGCGCAGGGCGGCGAGCAGCTGCACGCCGTCCAGCCGCGGCATCATCACGTCGCTGACGACGAGGTCGGGCGGGTCGGCCAGGGCAGCCTCCAGGGCCGCCTGGCCGTCGGCGACCGCACGGACCTCGTGCACCGGCGCGAGCAGCCGCACCACGTAGTCGCGCACGTCGGCGTTGTCGTCGGCCACCAGCACACGGCCGGCGCGGCTGCCCTGCGAACCGGGGGCGGCCGCGGGGGCGTCGTCGCCCGCCGACGGCAGCCAGCGCAGCGCCTCGGCGACGAACGGCGTGGCGCCGGGCGAGATCGCCGGCGGCTCGGCCACCGCGGGGGCCAGGCGGTCGGCGGGCAGGTGCGCGGTGCCCAGCGGCACGGTGACGGTGAAGGTCGTCCCGACGTCAGGGGCGCTCTGCACCTCCACGGAGCCGCCGTGCAGGCCGACCAGCTCCTCGACCATCGCCAGCCCGATGCCGCTGCCCTCACCGGAGCGCGAGCGGGCGCCGGACACGCGGGTGAACCGCTCGAACAGCCGGGGCAGCTCGGCGGCGGGGATGCCGGTGCCGGTGTCGGCGACGGTGAGGACCGCGGCGTCCTCGCCCTGCCGGAGCCGCACGGTGATGCCGCCCTCGAAGGTGAACTTCAGGGCGTTGGAGAGCAGGTTGAGGACGACCTTCTCCCACATGTCCCGGTCGACGTGCACCGGCTGCGACAGCGGCGGGCAGTCGACGGTCAGCCGCAGGCCCGCCCGGTCGACGGCGGAGCGGAAGACGCTGGCCAGCTCCGCGGTGGTCGTGGCGAGGTCGACCGGCTCGAACCGCGCGTCGATGCGGCCGGCCTGGATGCGCGAGAAGTCGAGCAGGGTGTTGACCAGCTTCTGCAGCCGCAGCGCGTTGCGCTCGACGACCTCGAGCTCCTCGGCCACCCGCGGGTCGGCGGTGGCCACCGCCGAGGCCCGCAGCTCCGCGACCGGGCCCATGATCAGCGTCAGCGGGGTGCGGAACTCGTGGCTGACGTTGCTGAAGAAGTCGGTCTTGGCGCGGTCGAGCTCGGCCAGGGCCTCCGCGCGGCGCCGCTCGGCCGCGTGGCTGCCCGCGTTGGCCAGGCCCGAGGCGATCTGGCCGGCCACCAGCAAGAGGAATCCGGCGTAGGCCTCGTCGAGGGCGCGGTGCGGGTTGAGCCCCACGACCAGGAAGCCGGCGACCGCGGCGGTGTCCGCGACCGGGGAGGCGACCGGCACCGCGAGCGCCCGCGACGGCGGCCGGTCCCAGGCGCCGGTGGGCAGTCCGGGGATCCCGGCGAGGTCGACGACGGCCTGCTCGCCGGCGCGCAGCCGGGACAGCGGCCAGACCCCGTCGTCGGCGAGGGTCTCCGGCGCGGCCGGGGAGCCCGGGGTCAGCCCGGTCGTGGTGCCCAGCCGCGCGCACCCGTCGTCGTCGACCAGGTAGGTGGCCGAGAAGGGCAGGTCGGCGTCGTTGCGGGCCAGCTGCCCGCCGACGGCGGCGAGCACGTCGGCCTCGGTCCGGGTCGCGGCGATCGCCGTGGCGAGGTCGCGCAGGCTGGCCATCCGCCGCTCGGCGAGCACCCGGTCGGTGTTCTCGGTGACGACGCAGAGCAACCCGGCGGTGCGGCCGTCGTCGTCGGCGACCGGGCTGTAGGAGAAGGTGTGGTAGGTCTCCTCCGGGTACCCGCTGCGCTCCAGGAAGAGCATCAGGTCCTCGTCCCAGGTGGCGACCCCGGTCTCGAGGACCGACTGCACCCGCGGGCCGACGTCGTCCCAGATCTCGGCCCACACCTCGGACGCCGGGCGGCCCAGTGCCCACGGGTGCTTGGCCTGCAGGGTGTCGCGCCGGTACGCGTCGTTGTAGAAGAACGCCAGCTCCGGACCCCATGCGGCCCACATCGGGAACCGCGAGGTCAGGACGATGCGCACGAGGTTGCGCAGCGCCGAGGGCCACTGCCCGGAGGGTCCGAGCGGGGTGTCCGCCCAGTCGCGGGCGGCCATCTCCCGGCCCACCTCCCCACCGCCGGCGAACAGGGAGCCGGGCGCGTCCCCCGTCACCGCGCCACCACGGAGGGCAGCCTAAGCGCTGCCCCCCGGGCGTGCCGGACCCCGTCCGGACAGCGCGTCGAGGGTCGCCCGGTCCAGGCCCGTGGCGGCGGAGACCTCGTCTGCGTCGACGGCGCCGCAGTCGAGCCCGCGCACCACCACCCCGGCCAGCGCCCGCGCGGTGGCCGGCTCGTCGAGCACCCCGGCGTCGGCCCGCTCCACGTACGCCGCCAGGCGCGCGGCGGCCGCCGGGAGTGCGCCGCGGAAGAACGCCTGGGTGGCCACGTGGCGGGTGACCAGCTGTGCGGGGTGCAGGTCCCAGCCCTGGTAGATGCCGCGCTCCAGCGCCCGCCGGACCAGCCCGGCGTGCACCCGCCAGCCGGCGTGCACCTGCTCGCGGGGACCGACGGGCAGCAGGTTGGTGGACCCGTCGACCGCCCGCGCGCCGGTCCCCGCGACGGCGACCTGCATGAGCTGCTTGGCGAGGTCGAGCGCGGGGTGGTCGGAGGACTGGTGCGCCGCCGCGATGCCCAGCGCCGCGCTGTAGTCGTAGGTGCCGTGGTGCAGCCCGGTCAGCCGCGGGCCGGCGGCGTGCACCATGCGGGCCAGCGTCACCCCGCCGTCGGCACCGAGCACCGCCTGCGGGGTCTCCACCTGCAGCTCCAGGTCCAGCGCGACGCCGTGCGCGTCCTCCAGCGCGTCGAGGACGGGCAGGAAGGCCCGAACCTGCTCGACGTCGGTGACCTTGGGGAGGACGACGGTGGCCTTCCCCACGCGGGAGGCGGACAGGAAGAGGTCGAGCGAGCGGACGCCGCGGCGGCGGGTGGGCCCCTCCAGCGACTTCGCGCGGATGCCGAGCGACGGCGGGGCGGTGCCGTCGGCGAGGTCCGCGGCGACGGCGGCCGCGGCCCGGCGCACGTCGTCGTCCTCCTCCTCGGGACGGCCGCGGTAGCCGTCCTCGGCGTCGACCCGCAGGTCCTCGACCGGCTCGGCGGCGAGCTTGGCGCGCACCCGCGGCAGCACCTGCTCGAGCAGGCCGGCGTCGTACCCCAGGTCGGGGAGGCCGTGCTCGTCGAGCGCTTCCAGGGCGGCGGCGCCCCACCGGGCGGCCAGGCCGGGGACGACGGCGTCGACCGGGACGTAGCAGGTGTGCACCGGTTGCCGGCCCGGCCGCTCGCCGGGGTAGGCGGCCGCGCGGGCGGCGTCGACCGGCGCGAGCCGGCGGTCCAGCTCGGCGTAGACGTCGTCGCCGAGCATCAACTGATGAGCTCGTACGCGGGCAGGGTGAGGAAGTCGGGGAAGTCGTCGGCCAGCGCCACCTGCTCGAACAGCCGCCGGGCGTCGTCGAGGTGCGGCAGCTCGCCGATGCCCGTCGTGATGTTCTCGACCTCCTCGGCGACCACCCGGCGGACCAGGTCCTCGGTCACCGTCTCGCCGGTGTCGAGCTCGACGCCGGCGTGCACCCACTGCCACACCTGCGAGCGGCTGATCTCGGCGGTGGCGGCGTCCTCCATGAGGCCGTGGATGCCGACCGCGCCGTTGCCGCCCAGCCACGCCGCCAGGTAGCGGATCGCCACCTCGACGTTGGCCCGCAGACCCGCCAGCGTGCGCCCGCCCGGGACGCCGGCGACGTCGAGGAGCTGCGACGCGGTCACCGACACCTCGGGGCGCTGCCGGTCGAGCTGGTTGGGGCGGTCGCCCAGGACGGCGTCGAAGGCCTCGCGGCAGACCGGGACGAGGTCGGGGTGGGCCACCCAGGAGCCGTCGAAGCCGTCGCCGGCCTCACGGGTCTTGTCCTCGCGGACCTTCGCCAGCGCGCGCTCGTTGGCCTCGGCGTCCTTGCGGCTGGGGATGGCCGCGGCCATGCCGCCGATGGCCATGGCGCCGCGGCGGTGGCAGACGGCGACCAGCTGGTCGGTGTAGGCCCGCATCATCGGCGCCGTCATGGTGACCGCCGCCCGGTCGGGCAGCACGAACTCCGGCCCGGCCTCGCGGAAGACCTTGATGACGCTGAACAGGTAGTCCCAGCGGCCGGCGTTGAGACCGGTGGCGTGGCTGCCCAGCGCGTGCAGCATCTCCTCCATCTCGAAGGCGGCCGGGATGGTCTCGACGAGCATCGTGGCGCGGATCGACCCCTCGGGGATCCCCAGCGACCGCTCGGCGGCGTCGAAGACCAGCCTCCACAGCCCCGCCTCGAGGTGGCCCTCCATCTTCGGCAGGTAGAAGTACGGGCCGCTGCCGCGCGAGAGCTGCTCGGCGGCGTTGTGGAACAGGTACAGCCCCGCGTCGACCAGCGCGCCGACCGCCGGCTGCCCGTCGACCAGCAGGTGCCGCTCGGGCAGGTGCCAGCCGCGGGGGCGCGGGACGATCGTGGGCAGGTCGCCGTCGTCCCGGAGCCGGTACTCCCGGCCCTCGGGGGTGGAGAAGGCGAGCTGCCGGCGGACGGCGTCGCGCAGCACCAGCTGCCCGGTGACGACGTTGCGCCAGTGCGGGGTGTTGGCGTCCTCGAGGTCGGCCAGCCACACGTCGGCGCCGCAGTTGAGCGCGTTGACCGCCATCTTCTGCTCGGTCGGGCCGGTGATCTCCACGCGGCGGTCGACCAGGCCGGGCGGCGGCGGGGGCACCTGCCAGTCCCCGTCGCGCACGTCGGCGGTCTCCGGGCGGAAGTCCAGCCAGCGGGCGGTGGCGATCTCGGCCCGCCGGGTGGCCCGGGCGGCCAGCAGGGCGTCGCGCTGGGGGCCGAAGCGGCGCTGCAGGTCGGCGAGGAACTCCAGCGCCTCGGGCGTGAGGACCTCCCCGGCCCGCTCGACCTCGGGGCCCTCCACGCGCACGTCACTCACTGCTGGTCCCCTTCGCCGGCACGGATGGGCTGCCATCCTGTCACCGTGTCCCGCCTGGACGAGTTCAACAGCGAGCCCGCGGACGCCGCCGTGGAGGCGCTGCGCGGCTGCAACGCCGCCCCGCGCTTCGCCGCCGAGCTGGTCGCCGCCCGCCCCTTCCCCGACGCCGGGACGCTGGTCCGCCGCGCCGGGGAGGTCGCCCGCGGCCTGCCGTGGGACGAGGTGCAGCTGGCGCTGGCCACCCATCCGCGGATCGGCGACCGGGTGGAGGGCTCCTCGGCCGAGGCGCAGGCCTCCCGCCGCGAGCAGGGCGCGGTGGGCGGCGCCGACGACGACACCCGCGCCGCGATCGTCGAGGGCAACCGCGCGTACGAGGAGCGCTTCGGGCACGTCTACCTGATCCGCGCGGCCGGCCGGTCTCCGGAGGAGATGCTCGCCGAGCTGCGCCGCCGCCTGGACAACGACCCCGACGCCGAGCGGGCCGAGGTGGTCGAGCAGCTGGCGCAGATCACCGAGCTGCGGGTGCAGGGGCTGGTCGACGCATGAGCGTGTCCACGCACGTGCTCGACGCCGTCGCCGGGCGGCCGGCGGCGGGGATCGCCGTCCGGCTGCTGGCCGGTGACGACGTCGTCGCCGAGGGGGTCACCGACGACGACGGCCGCTGCCGGCTCACCGAGGAGTCCACCGCCGCGGGGCCGCACCGGCTGGTGTTCGCCACCGGCGCGTGGTTCGGGGCGCGCGGGACGACGGCGTTCTGGCCGGAGGTCACGCTGACCTTCGCCGTCACCGAGCCGGCCGCCCACCACCACGTGCCGCTGCTGCTCTCCCCGTTCGCCTACTCCACCTACCGCGGCAGCTGACGGGAGGGCCGTGCCCGAGGTCGAGCTCGTCGGCGTGCCGTTCGACGGCTACGGCCGGCCCGGGAACCAGGCGCTCGCCGCCGGTGCCCTGCGCCGGGCCGGGCTCGCCGCGGCCCTCGGCTCCCCTGCGCGCGACACCCTGCTGGAGATCCCCGGGCCCGTCGCGGAGCGGGGCCCCGCCGGTGGCCTGCTCGACGAGCCGGCCCTGGTCGCGGCCACCGACCGGCTCGCCGCGCGGGTCGCGCGGCCGTCGCCGCCGGCCGCTTCCCGGTCGTCCACGGCGGTGACTGGGCTCTGCTGCTGGGATCGGTCGCCGGCCTGCGGACCGTGGCCGGGACCGCCGGCCTGGTGTTCGTCGACGGCCACGAGGACGCGGTGCCGCTGGACGTCTCCGAGGACGGCGAGGCGGCCAACACCGAGGTCGGGCTGCTTCTCGGGCTGACCGGCCGGCTGCTCACCGGGCCGCTCGCCCGTCGCCGCGGTGTCCTCGACCCGGCGGCGCTGGCGGTGCTCGGCACGCGCGACCGCGACTGGCGGGCGCGCTTCGCCGTCGGCTCGCTGCGCGACGCCGGGGTGTGGCTCCGCGACGTCGACGAGGTGGCGGCCGTCCCGCGGGTGGCCGGCCGGGACGCGGCGGAGCACGTGGCCGGCGCGGCGCCCCGGTGGTGGCTGCACGTCGACCTCGACGTCCTGGACCCCGTCGTCTTCCCCGCCCAGGGGCTGCCCGGCGTCCCGGACGACCCCGGCGGACTGCGCTGGGACGGGCTCACCGACCTGCTGGGCACGCTCGAGGTGCCCGGGTGCGCCGGCTGGAGCGTGGCGGTCCACGACCCCGAGCAGGACCCGGACGGCACCTGCGGCCGCGACGTCGTCCGGCTCGCCGGACACCTTGCCGCCGCCCTCGGCTGACCCGCCGGTTCCACGTGCAACACCCCCGCAACCCGCGTGGGGCAGGCTGCGGGGCATGGCGATCGTGCTCGGACCCAACCAGTACGGGAAGGCGGAGGTCCGCGTCGTCGCGGTCGACCGCAGCGAGTCGTCCCACGAGCTCGTCGACCTCAACGTCAGCACCGCCCTGCGCGGGGACTTCGCCGCCGCCCACACCGCGGGCGACAACGCGCACGTCCTGACCACCGACGCGCAGAAGAACACCGTCTTCGCCTTCGCCCGCGACGGCGTCGGCTCGCCGGAGGCCTTCGGCCTGCGCCTGGCCCGCCACCTCGCCGGCTCCTACGACTGGATCACCGGCGCCCGGGTGGCCGTGGAGTCCTACGGCTGGGAGCGGATCGCCGTGGGCGGGCAGCCGCACGAGCACGCCTTCCGGCGCCCCGGCGGGGAGGTCCGGACGGCGGTGGTCACCGCCGACGGGGACGACGTGCACGTGCTGGCCGGCCTCACCGACCTCGTCGTCCTCAAGACCACCGGCTCGGAGTTCTGGGGCTTCCCGCGCGACCGGTACACGACGCTGGCCGAGACCCGCGACCGCGTCCTGGCCACCGCGGTCACCGCACGCTGGCGCTACACGTCGGCCGACCTCGACTGGTCGGGCGTGTACGACGGCGTCCGGACGACGCTGCTCGAGACCTTCGCCGCCACCCACTCCCTCGCCCTGCAGCAGACGCTGTACGCGATGGGCGAGGCGGTGCTCGAGCGCTTCGGCGACGTCGCCGAGGTGCGGATGTCGATGCCGAACCGGCACCACTTCCTGCAGGACCTGTCGGCGTACGGCCTGGACAACACCCCGGGCCCGGACGGCGCCGTGGTCTACCACGCCGACGACCGGCCCTACGGCCTCATCGAGGGCAGCGTGCTGCGCGACGACGTCCCGCCCGCCGAGGTCGCCTGGCTGGGCACGCCCGGCTTCTGCTGAACCGTCCGGGGACCGGAGAGCCAGGACCGCTGCGTCGTCGTGCGGCGGCCCCACGCGACGAGGACGGCCAGGACCAGCAGTGCGGCAGACGGGACCGGGCTGGCCTGCAGGACGGCGAGGTCGGTGACCGTCGCCCCGACCATGAGCAGGGCCAGCCCGCTCGCGGCGGCGACGGCGAGGCGGGGCACCAGGACCCCGACCGCACCGGTGACCTCGCAGACCCCGACCAGGATCCGCAGCCACTGACCGGCCCCCACGTCGGCGAACATCTCGACCATGGCGGGGTCGCCGGCCAGCTTGGTCAGGCCGGCCCCGGCGAAGACCGCGGCGAGCAGCGCCTGGCCGGTCCAGAGGGTGACGGTCCCGGCGCGGCCGCCGGCGGAGGTCCTGGGGAACGAGGTGCTGGTCGTGTCGCGCTCCTGAGCTCGTTCAACCGATTGGTTGATGAACCGTGGCCAGCGCCGCCGTCATCGTCAACTATCTGGTTGATCACTACCCGCTCGCCGTCCTGCGGGTGGCCGCCTGGCACCATCGGCCGCCGTGGGCGACGAGCGCGAGGTCCTGACCTACGACCTGTTCGGCACGGCGGCCCGCGAGCTGGCCCAGCAGGTCGCCGACGACGGCTTCGAGCCCGACCTGATCCTGTCGATCGCCCGCGGCGGCCTCTTCCTCGGCGGCGCGCTGGGCTACGCGCTCGACGTGAAGAACCTCTTCGTGATGAACGTCGAGTTCTACACCGGCGTCGACGAGCGGCTGGACCTGCCGGTGGTGCTGCCGCCGACGCTGGACGCCGTCGACCTGACCGGCGCGAACGTGCTCGTCGCCGACGACGTCGCCGACACCGGGAAGACGCTGGAGCTGGTCCGCGACTTCTGCGCCGGCTACGTCTCCTCGGTGCGGACGGCCGTCGTCTACGAGAAGTCCCGGTCGCTGGTGACGTGCGACTACGTGTGGCGCCGCACCGACGCGCGGATCGACTTCCCGTGGTCCTCGCAGCCGCCGGTGCGCACGCGCAGCAGCCGCCCCGCCCACTAGCCGTGGCCGCCGTCGAGCTGGAGCCGATCACGCCGGAGAACGTCCGCGCGGTGTGCGACCTGCGCGTGGCGCCCGGCCAGGAGCACCTCGTCGCGCCGAACGCGGTGTCCCTCGCCGAGGCGTACGTGTACCCGCAGGCCTGGTGCCGCGCGGTGCGCTCCGACGGCCGCCTGGTCGGTTTCGTGATGCTCTGGGACTCACCCGAGGAGCTCGGGCACATGCTGTGGCGGCTGATGGTCGACGCCTCCGCGCAGGGGCAGGGCATCGGCCGGCAGGTGGTGGCGGCCGTCGCCGACCACGTCCGGGCGCAGGGCGTCGGCGTGCTGAGGGTGAGCCTGGTGGAGGGCGAGGGGAGCCCGGCGCCGTTCTACCGGTCGCTGGGCTTCGTCCCCACCGGCGAGATGGCCGACGACGAGCCGGTGTACGCGCTGACCCTCTGGACCAGTGGCCCGGCGGCCCCGTGCAGGGTCCCGCTGCGATCCTGCGAGTAGTGGGGGGCACGGGGGTCCTTCCAGTAGCGGAATCGGGCGACCGCCCCGGCCAGCTCGGCCGTCGTCCGGGTGACCTCCTCGACAGCGGACCGGGCCTCCCCCACCGCGCGGCTCGCGGCCGCCGTCGCGGTGGCGACCTCCGCGGCGTCGGCGGCGATCTCCCCCACCGAGGCCGCGGCGGCCGCGACGCTGCGGTCCATCTCCGCCGTCGTCGCCGTCTGCTCCTCGACCGCGGCGGCGATGGTGCCCTGGGAGTCGTCGACCAGCCCGATGATCGCGGTGATCTCACCGATCGCGGCGACGGCGCTGCCCGTGTCGGCCTGGATGGCCTCGACCCGCGCGGTGATGTCCTGCGTTGCCCGGGCGGTCCCCTGCGCGAGCTGCTCGACCTCGTCGGCGACGACGGCGAAGCCCTTTCCCGCCTCGCCGGCCCGCGCCGCCTCGATGGTGGCGTTGAGCGCGGGCAGGTTGGTCTGCTCGGCGATCGCGGTGACGGCCACCGCCTCGCCGGCCACCCGCGCGCCTCGGTGGCGTTGCGCGCGATCTCGCGGATCGAGGAGCCCATCTGCACCGAGCCGGCCGCGACCGTCTGCACGCTCTGCGACACGTCGGCGGCGGCCGTGGCCACCGCACCGGTCCGGGACGAGGACTCACCGACCCGCGTGCCCATCTCCGCGGCGGCCGCCGACAGCTGCTCCCCGGCCGCGCCGAGCGTCGCCGTCGTCGTGCCGATCGCGGCGAGGACGCCGCGCACCTGCGCCAGGGAGTCCTCGAGCGCGGTGGCCATACGGCCGACCTCGTCCCGGCTGGTCAGGCCGCTGGTGCCGCGCAGGTCGCCGTCGGCCATCGCCGCGACCACGGCGCCGACCCGGCGCAGCGGCCGCACCACCGAGCGGGTCACCGCCCAGCCGAGGGCGGCCAGGACGAGGACGCCCGTGACCGCGACGACGAGGGCGAGGGTGACCGCGGTGGCGCGCTGGTCCTCGCCGGCCCGGGCCGCGGCGTCGGCCTCCGCGTCGACGGCGGCGCCCACGGCCGGCAGCTGGTCCTCGAGGACGCCGAAGGCCGTGGCGAACTCCGGACAGGCGGCCCGCGCGGCGGGGAGGTCGCGGCCGGAGCGGCGCACGTCGGTCTGCTCGGCGGGGGCGACGGCGGACACCGTCCTGAGGTCCTTCGGCACCCGGTGGACCGACTACGGCGGAAGCACGTGGCTACGTGCGGGCCGACACCGTCACGGTGTACCGGCGGTCGTTCGCGGCGACGCGGGTCGGGCCGACGATGCGCCGGAGCGCCGCGCGGTGCGGCAGCCGGTTGTTGTAGACCGTCCACAGCTCCCCACCGGGCCGCAGCACCCGCGCCGCGGCGGTGAACAGCCGGTCCGCGGCCGCCGTCACCACGGCCGTGCCCAGGTGGAACGGCGGGTTGCAGACGACGAGGTCCACCCTGCCGTCGGGCAGGGTGGACGCGGCGTCGTCGCGCAGGACGTGCACCCGGTCGAGCCCGGCGCGCGCCAGCGTGGCCCGCGCCGAGGCGACCGCGGCGGCCGACTGGTCGGTGGCGGTCACCGTCAGGTCCGGCCGGGAGCGGGCGAGGGCGGCGGCCAGCACACCGGTGCCGCAGCCCAGGTCGACGGCGGTGCGCGCGTCCTGGCCGGCACCGTCGAGGGCGCCGAGCAGCAGCCGGGTGCCGTCGTCGACGCGCGTGCCGGCGAAGGCGGCGCCGTGCGCGCACACGTCGAGGTCCAGGGCGTCGTCGTGCCGGCAGCGGGGGAAGGAGGACCGCACGTCCGGCCGCGGCCCGCGGGCGACGAGCACCCGCGACTTCTGCCGGGCCAGGGTGGCCGAGACCTCGGTGAACCCGGCCCGCAGCACGTCGTTCATGCCGAGCGTCATGTGCTTGACCCGCCCGCCGACCAGCACGGTGACGCCGGGGTCGGCCGTGGCGGCGGCCAGCTCGGTGAGCTCGCGCAGCGCGTCGAGGGCGCGCGGCGCGCGGGCCAGCACGAGCGTCGCGCCGTCGAAGAGCCCGGCGTCCAGCGGCGCGGACCGGTACGTGCCGGTCAGGCCGCTGCGCCCGGCGTTCAGCGCCAGCGCCTGCTCCCCGACCAGCAGGTCCTGGGACACGCGGACGTCCCGTGCCCCGGCCGCGACCGCGCCGAGGGTGAGCGCCCCGTACGCGTCGTCGACGACGACCACCCGCTGCTCGGGGAGCCGTTCGGCGGTGTCGAGCAGCAGCCGGTCGGTGGCGTCGACGGCGACCAGGTCCGGCGCCTCGACGTCGGGCTCCCTCCTCAGCTCGGCGAGCAGCTCAGCGGCAGAGATGGCCATCTCTGCCGCTGTCAGGGACGCGGAGTGGCGGCGACGAACGCGGCCACCACGCGGCCGAGCTCCGGGCCGACGTCCTCCTGCAGGAAGTGCCCGCCGCCGCGCAGGGTGGTGTGCGGCATGCCCTGCGCCCCCGGGACGACCCGCCGGAACACCCGGTCCCCGCCGCCGGTGATCGGGTCGGAGTCGGAGAACGCGGTGAGCAGGGGCTTCTCCCAGCGCGCGAGCACCTCCCAGGCGGCGCGGTTCGCCGCCGCGGCGGGGTCGTCGGGCGCGGTCGGGACGAGGCTCGGGAAGACACGGGCGCCGGCCTTGGAGGCCTCGTCGGGGAACGGCGCGTCGTAGGCGGCGACCACCTCCGGCGGCAGGGCGGTGACCGTCCCGTTGGACACGACGCGGCCGACGTCGAAGGCGGGCGCCGTCGTGGCGAAGCGCTGCCAGGCGAGGAACGCCTCGCTCATCGGTGTGTCGCCGGTGGGCAGGCCCGTGTTGGCGACCACCACCCGCGCGAACCGGTCGGGGTGCTCGGCCACCAGCCGCAGCCCCACGAGCCCGCCCCAGTCCTGCCCGACGAGCGTGACGCCGACCAGGCCGAGGCCCTCGAACAGCGTCTGCCGCATCCACTCGACGTGTGCGGCGTAGCTGTAGGCGGCCGGGTCGGTGGGCTTGTCGGAGCGGCCGAAGCCGACCAGGTCGGGCGCGACGACACGCAGCCCGGCAGCGGTGAGCTCCGGGATCACCCGGCGCCAGAGGAAGGACCACGACGGCTCGCCGTGCAGCAGCAGCACGACCTCGCCGTCGGCCGGCCCGGTGTCGACCACCGCGACCCGCAGCATCGTGCCGTCGCCGCCGTCGAAGGTGACGTACGTGGGCGGGTACGGGAAGTCCGGCAGCGCGGCGAACCGCTCCCCCGGCGTGCGGACGACGTCCATGCAGACCCCTCGGGCATAGGAAGCGATCCCCACGTTCTCGCCGTGAGGACGTGGGGAGAGCTTCCTATGCCCCTGGTCCCTCAGACGCCGGGGAGGCCGACGGGGCAGCTCACGCCCGTCGAGTGCACCGGGCAGTACCCGTTGGGCACCTTGTGGAGGTACTGCTGGTGGTAGTCCTCGGCGTAGAAGAACTCGCCGAGCGGGGCGATCTCGGTGGTGATGTCGCCGTAGCCGGCCGCCTTCAGCCGCTCCTGGTACTGGTCGCGGCTGGCGCGGGCGGCGGCCTCCTGCTCGGGCGTCCCGAAGTAGATCGCCGAGCGGTACTGGGTGCCGACGTCGTTGCCCTGGCGCATGCCCTGGGTGGGGTCGTGGTCCTCCCAGAACACCTTGAGCAGCTCCCCGTAGCTCACGACGGCGGGGTCGAAGACGACGAGGACGACCTCGGTGTGCCCGGTGCGCGCCGAGCAGACCTCCTCGTAGGTCGGGTTGGGCGTGTAGCCGCCCGCGTAGCCGGCGGCGGTCGAGTAGACGCCGGGCACCTGCCAGAACACCTTCTCGACGCCCCAGAAGCAGCCCGCGCCGAAGACGGCGGTCTGCATCCCCTCCGGGAACGGCGGCTGGATGCGGTTGCCGTTCACCGCGTGGGTCTCCGGGACGTGCGGCAGCGCGTCGGGGCGACCCGGCAGCGCGTCGTCCTGCGTCACCGGCTGGGTCTTGTACCGGGAGAACAACATGATCCGAGCGTAGGACGGGCGCGCCACCCGGCGGGCCGCCGCCGTCGCAGCGGCGGCAGGATCACCTGCGGACCCCCACCCGACGACGCAGGGAGCGCCCCGTGCCGATCACCGCCCGCGAGTGGCACCTGGCCGCCCGTCCCCACGGCGAGCCCACCCCCGAGGACTTCAGGCTGGTCGAGGTCGAGCACCCCGACCCCGCCGAGGGCCAGGTGGTGGTGCGGATGGTCGCGATGTCGGTCGACCCCTACATGCGCGGGCGCATGCGGCTGGGCCCCTCCTACGCCGCGCCGTGGGAGGTCGGCGAGGTGATGAAGGGCGGCGCGGTCGGCCGGGTCGTCGAGTCGCGCTCCCCCGACGTCCCGGAGGGGGCACTCGTCCTCACCGACGCCGCCTGGCGCGACGTCGCCGTCCTCGACGCCCGCGCCGTCCGGCAGCTGCCGGCGACCGAGGACCTGCCGCTCACCTACTCCCTCGGCATCCTCGGGATGCCCGGGCAGACCGCCTACGCCGGGCTGTTCCGGGTGGCCGCCTTCCGCGAGGGCGACGCCGTCTTCGTGTCCGGCGCGGCCGGGGCGGTGGGCAGCGCGGTCGGCCAGTTCGCGCGGCTGCGCGGCGCCTCGGCGGTGATCGGCAGCGCCGGCAGCCCGGAGAAGGTGGCCTGGCTGCGCGAGATCGGCTTCACCGGCGCCTTCGACTACCACGACGGGCGGGTGAAGGACCTGCTCGCGCAGGCCGCGCCCGACGGCATCGACGTCTACTTCGACAACGTGGGCGGCGAGCACCTCGACGCCGCCCTGGGCGCGCTGCACGTGCACGGCCGGGCGGCGCTGTGCGGGTCGATCTCCGGCTACAACGCCACCGAGGCGGTGCCCGGGCCGAAGAACTTCAGCGCGCTCATGGTGAGCAAGCGGCTCGCGGTGACCGGACTGCTCGTGGGCGACCACGACGACCTGCGCGCCGAGTTCACCGAGACGGTGTCCGGCTGGATCCGCTCGGGCGAGCTGGTCGTGCGGGAGACCGTCTACGAGGGCCTGGACAACGCCGTCCCCGCCTTCCTCGACCTCCTCAAGGGCGCCAACACCGGGAAGATGGTCGTCCGGCTGGCCCCCGATCCCGACTGAGCACGGTTGCGCGTCCCGGGTGCCGGGCAGGGCCTGTCCATGTGGCTCTTCCTCACCCGGCGCCTGCGCGTCTGGCTCATCGTGACCGTGCTCGTCCCCCTCGCCACCGGACTGCTCCGGCGGGTCGGGCACGCCCTCGAGCGGCGCGGCGGCTCCACCCCGGTCAGCCGGGCGCTCCTGCAGGCCGGCGACCTCGGCGACCGGGCGCGCGCCCGGCTGCGCGGTGGCGGCCGCCGGCGCCGGTGACGACGGCGTCCCGGGTCCCGGCTCTCGACCACACCCCGGCGACCGCGCCCACCCGCGCGGTGGCCGTCTTCGCGCACGGCGGCACCGTGGCCAGCGTGGAGCCGCCCCGGGACCGGGCGCTGTCCCTGGTCCGGATGCGCGCGATCCAGGAGGCGGTGTCCCGCGCCGCCGCCGGCCGGGGCGTCGAGGCGTACGTGGTGCGCTACCGCGTGGCCGGGTGGAACGGCGCGGCCGCCGACGCGCACGCCGACGTCCGGTGGGCGCTGGACCAGGTGCGCGAGCGGCACGGTGACGTCCCGGTGGTGCTCGTCGGGCACTCGATGGGCGGCCGCGCGGTGCTGCGCGCCGGCGGCGACCCGTCGGTGACCGCCGTCTGCGGGCTGGCGCCGTGGACGCCGCCGGGCGAGCCGGTCGCCCACCTGCGCGGGCGCACCGTCGTCCTGGCGCACGGCCGCGGCGACCGGTGGGTGCCCGCGCGGCTGTCGGAGGACTTCGCCGTCCGCGCGCACCGGGCCGGCGTGCCCGTCGCCCGCTTCACGCTGCCCGGCGGACACGGGATGGTGCGCGCGGTCGGCCGGTGGCACGCGCTGGTCCGCGACGTCGTCCTGGCCGGTGCCGGACTCGGTCCCATGCCCCGCGACGTCCGCGCCGCCCTGGACGCGCCGCCGCCGGAGGGCCTCGCCGTCCCGCTCTGAGCGTTGCCCGGGAGGCCCCGCGGCCGCTAGCGTCCCCGGCCGTGACTGCCGGGCCGGCCTCGCGCCGCGCACGGATCGGGTCCCCGGCCGCCGGGTGAGCCCGCGGCGGGCCCGCGGCCCGCCCGCATCGTCCTGTCCCCGCCCCTCCCCCGCACCTCCCCTGGACAGGACCCCGCATGACCTCTCCCCTCGGCGCGGAGCTGCGCCGCATCCACGACTCGCTCCGCGCCGACCTGCGCGCCCTGCAGGCGGCGGCCGCCACCGGCGCCCGCCCGGACGTCCGCCGGACCCTGGCGGCGCACTGCCTGGCCTTCTGCGCCGCGCTGACCGCGCACCACACCGGCGAGGACGCCGGCGCCTTCCCCGCGCTGGCGCAGCGCTTCCCCGAGCTCGCGTCGGTGCTGGACGAGATGGCCGAGGACCACGTGTGGATCTCCGGCATCCTCGCCCGCGTCGAGGAGCTGGCCGGCGAGCTCGCCGCCTCGGGCACCTCACCCCGGCTGGCCGGGGAGCTCGACGGGCTCGCCGCGATCGTCGAGTCGCACTTCTCCTTCGAGGAGCGCCGGATCGCGGCCGCCCTGGACCGGCTCCCCGGCCCGGCGACGCTGCTGGTTCAGCAGAACAGCGCGCTGTAGCCGTTGAGCGCGGGCTGGCCGCCGAGGTGGGCGTAGAGCACCGTGGACGACGGGTCGATCTCGCGCCGGCCGACCAGGTCGATCGTCGCGGCCATCGACTTCCCCTCGTACACGGGGTCGGTGACCATGCCCTCGGTGCGAGCCGCGGTCTCCATCGCGCGGATCGTCGCCTCGTCGGGGATGCCGTAGACGCCGCCGTGGAAGCGCTCGTCGAGCTCGACGTCGTCGAGGGACAGCTCGCGCTGCACGCCGATGGCCCGGGCCGTGCGCTGGGCGATGCGCAGCACCTGGTCGCGGGTCTCGGCGGGCTTGGCGGAGGCGTCGATGCCGAGCACCCGCCGCGGCCGGCCGCCCTGCTCCTCGAGCAGCGCGAACCCGGCGACCATCCCGGCCTGCGTGGACCCGGTGACCGAGCAGACGACGACGGTGTCGAAGAAGACGCCCAGCTCGGCTTCCTGCTGCGCCACCTCCAGCGCCCAGTTCGCGAAGCCGTGCCCGCCGAGCGGGTGGTCGCTGGCGCCGGCCGGGATGGCGTAGGGCTTGCCGCCGCGCGCCTCGATCCCGGCGAGCGCGGTCTCCCAGCTCTCCTTGAACCCGATGCCGAACCCGGCCTTGACCAGCCGCACGTCCGCGCCGGCCAGCCGGCTGACCAGGATGTTGCCGACCTTGTCGTAGACGGCGTCGGGCCAGTCCACCCAGCTCTCCTGCACCAGCACGCACGACAGCCCGACGTGCGCGGCCACGGCGGCCACCTGCCGGGTGTGGTTGCTCTGCACCCCCCCGATGGAGACCAGGGTGTCGCAGCCCTGCGCCAGCGCGTCGGCGACGAGGTACTCCAGCTTGCGGGTCTTGTTGCCGCCGTAGGCGATGCCGGAGTTGCAGTCCTCCCGCTTGGCCCAGACCGCGGCCCCGCCCAGGCGCTCGGTGAGCCGGTCCAGCCGGTGCACCGGCGAGGGCCCGAACAGCAGCGGGGTGCGGGGGAAGTCAGCGAGGCTCGTCATCGGTCTCCTCCAGTTCGGACAGCAGCGCCGTCCAGATCTCGGTGGTCGTGGCGACGGCGGCGTCGACGTCGTCGGCCGCGCAGGCGGCGATCAGGCGGTCGTGCAGGACGACGGACTCCCGGCCGTGTGCCGCGGCGAAGCGGGCCCGCTCCAGCCGGCGGATCGTGGGCGTGAACCGCTCGACGGTCGCGGTCAGCGCGCTGTTGCCGGCGCGGGCGAGCAGGACGGCGTGCAGGTCGTCGTCGGCAGCGAGCGCGGCGTCGAGGTCGCCGGCGTCCACCGCCGCGGCGAACCGCTCGTTGGCCGCGCGCATGACGGCGACGTCGTCGGCGGTCGTCCGTCCGGCGGCCTCGCGGGCGGCCAGCCCGTGCATCGCCCCGACGACGACGGCGGCGTCGCGCACCTGCCGCGGCCGCAGCGGGGTGACCCGGGTGTGGCTCTGCGGCTTGGCCTCGACGAGCCCCTCGTCGACCAGCCGCGCCAGCGCGGCGCGCACCGGGGCCACCGACAGGCCCAGGCGGAGGGCGAGGTCGGCGTCCTTGACGACCGATCCCGGCGCCAGCTCGCCGCTGACGATCGCCGTCCGGATCCGCACCAGGGCCTCGTCGCGCAGCAGCACCCGGCCGACGGGGGCGAGCGGTGCGGTCACAGCTGACATCTCAGATGTCAGATCCGTCCGAGTCAAGAGCCGACGGAGCGATACAGGCCGTTCTCGTGCGGTCGGTGGCAGGGCCGGGCCTCACGCCGGGACGGCGACCGGCCGCACGATCGGCGTCGTGACCAGCGACTGGACCACCGACCCCGCCGACGCCGCCGCGCACTTCGCCCGCCGGCTGGCCGTGGAGACCGACGTCAGCGACGTGCACGCCGCGCTGGAGTCCGGCACCCCGGGTTTCGTGCTGCTCGACAGCCGCAGCCGGGAGGCCTGGGACCAGGGGCACGTCCCCGGCGCGGTCCACCTGCCCGGCCGGGAGGTCGCCGCGCGCGCGGAGGCCGAGCTGGACCGGTCCGTCCCGGTGGTCACCTACTGCTGGGGCCCCGGCTGCAACGGCGCCACGCGGGCCGCGCTGGCGCTGTCGCTGCTCGGCTACCGGGTGCGGGAGATGATCGGCGGCTTCGAGTACTGGGCCCGCGAGGGGCTGCCGGTGCAGACCGCCGACGGCCTCCGCCGCCCGGACGTCGACCCGCTCACCGCCCCGCGGGCGGTCAGCTGCGGGTGCTGAGGTCGGGGTCGTCGTCGTCGGCCAGCCGCGCCCACAGCAGCTCGTCGTGCTTCACGCCGTCGCCGTACCGGTAGGAGCGGCGCAGCCGGCCCTCGAACGTGAAGCCGGCCTTCTCGGCCACCCGGCCGGAGGCGGTGTTCTCGACGGCGTGCACCAGCTCGATGCGGTCCACCGGCAGGGACGCGAACGCCCAGCGGACGGCGGCGTCGACGGCGATCGGCGCCACCCCGCGGCCCCGGGCGGCGGGCACCGTCCAGTAGCCGATCTCGGCGTCGCCCTGCTCGCGGTCGATGGCGTGCACGTTGACCGAGCCGACCAGCCCACCGCCGGCAGCGTCGACGACGGCCCAGCCGGCGTGACGCCCGCTGCTCCGGTCGGCGCGGCGCGCGACCCACGCCCGCGCGTCGTCGAGCGTGCTCAGCCCGCCGGGGTCGCTCCACACGCGGGCGACCGGGTCGGTGAGCCCGACGAGGACCGCCGGGGCGTCACCGGCCCGCCACGGACGCAGCAGCAGCGGGCCGGCGGGCACCTCGACGGGTCCGGTCACGCCCCCGATCGTGCCGGAGGGCTCAGCTCCCGCCCGAGCCCGGCTCGGTCATCTTCCGGTTGAGCTTGGCCGCGACGTTACCGGGCGTGAGCGCGGACAGCCGACCCATCGCCTTGCTGGCGACCGACCCGGCGAACACCGACGCCTCGCCCTTCATGAGGCCCTCGAAGCCCTGGTGGGCGACCAGCGCGGGGTCGTCCTTCTTGTCGGTGGCGCCCATCCGGGTGTCGGTGAGGTCGCCGCGGTCGAAGAACTCGGTGTCGGTCGGCCCGGGCAGCAGCGCGGTGACGCTCACGCCGCGGTCGGAGAGCTCCTCGCGCAGCGCCAGCGCCAGGTGCTGCACGAAGGACTTGCTCGCGCCGTACACGGCCTGGAACGGCTGGGGTGCCTGCGAGGCCACCGAGGAGGTGAACAGGATCCGCCCCTCGCCCTCGGCGGCCATGTCCTGCGCGACCCGCTTGGCGATGTGCACCGTGGACCCGCAGTTGAGCGCCACGATGCCCAGCTCGGCGTCCAGGTCGGTGTCCACGAACGCCCCGCCGACGCCGACGCCGGCGTTGATGGCCGCGGCGGCCAGGGGCCGGCCCGAGCCGCGGTAGGCGGCCACGAGCAGCTCGCGGTCCTCGTACCTGGTCAGGTCGCCGCGGACGGGGGAGACGGCGGCACCGAGTCCGCGCAGCGTCTCGGCGGCGGCGTCGAGCTCGTCGTCCTCCGCGGCGACGACCAGGTCGTAGCCGTGCTCGGCGAACTGCTTGGCCAGCTCGAGGCCGATGCCGCTCGAGGCACCGGTGACGAGGGCGAGGGGACGGGCGGTCGGCAGGGTCACGGGAGCTCCCGGGGTCGGTCGCGGCTGCGGTCGCCCCGGGTCATGCCCGGTCCGGTGGGGTCCGACCCCTGCGCTCAGGCGGGGAGCGGCACCGAGACGCCGAGGCCGCCGCGGGTCTGCGCGCCGTAGCGGGCGATCTCGGCGTCGAGGTCCAGCGGGCGGATCGCCATGGCCTGCGCGCGCACGTCGTCGCCGATCAGGTCGGCCGGCAGCAGCCAGGAGACCTCGAACTCCAGCCCGTCGGGGTCCTGCGCGTAGAGGGCCTTGGTGGTGGCGTGGTCGGAGGCGCCGACCAGCGCCCCGGCGGCGACCAGCGCGTCCCGGACGCGCGCGAGCTCGGCGAGGGTGTCGACCTCCCAGGCCAGGTGGTAGAGCCCGACGGTCGCGCGGCCGGCCTGCGAGGGGCCGGCGCCCGTGCCGACGGCGAACAGGCCGAGATCGTGGTCGTTGGTCGAGCCCTCGGCCTGCAGGAACACCGCCCGGCCGGGGATCTCCACCTTCACCCGGAAGCCGAGCACGTCGCGGTAGAAGGCGGTGCTGCGCTCGACGTCGCGGACGTAGAGGACGGCGTGGTTGAGGCGCTGGACCGGCATGTCCCCAGTGTGCGCCCATTTCGATGAACGCTCAAGTATCTCGTCGAGGTGGGGCTGCCCCGTGGGGAGGGTCACGGTGACGGGCGACGACGTCCTGCGGCCGCTGCTGCCGGCCCGCGACCGCCCGGCCCGGGCGACGGGTGCTGGCCGCCGACCCCGACACGACCGTGGGCCACCTCGTGCAGGCCGCCGGCGTCCCGCTGACCGAGGTGGGCACGCTGCTCGTCGACGGCGTCCCGGTGCCGCGCGACGCCCCTCCGCTCCCCGGGGCGACCCTCGCCGCCCGCCCCGCGCCGCGGCCCCGGCCGGTGCCGCCCGGCGGCTTCCTGCTCGACGTCGGCCTGGGCACCCTGGCCCGCCGGATGCGGCTGCTCGGCCTGGACACCGCGTAGTCCCCGGGGGACCGCGCGCCCGCTGCCCGGCGTGCAACGGCGTGCCGGTCGCCGTCGACGCCGCCGAGGTGGCCGGCGAGCTGCAGCCCGGCACCCGGCACACCGCCACGGAGTTCTCCCGCTGCCCCCGGTGCCGGCTCTACTGGCGCGGCGCGCACGCCCGCCGCATCGACGCCCTCGTCGAGCGCGCCCGCCGGATCACCAGGAGCCAGCGAGCGCGACGCCGGCTCCCCGGGCTGGCCCGCGCGGGCCACGGGTCGGCCCCGACGTGTCATCCCCACCGGGCAGGACGAGGAGCGTCCACCCAGCCAGACGGAGGAGACCCCATGCCCGAGTACGTGCTCCCGGACCTGCCCTACGACTACGGGGCACTGGAGCCGCACATCTCCGGCCGCATCATGGAGCTGCACCACGACAAGCACCACCAGACCTACGTGACCGGGGCGAACACCGCGCTGGAGAAGCTCGCCGAGGCGCGCGAGAACGACGGGCTGGGCACGGCCAACCTGCACGAGAAGAACCTGGCGTTCAACCTCGCCGGGCACGTCAACCACTCGGTGTTCTGGCCGAACATGAGCCCCGACGGCGGCGACCGGCCCGACGGCGAGCTCGCCGCCGCGATCACCGACCAGTTCGGGTCCTTCGAGGCGTTCCAGGCGCACTTCAACGCCGTCGCCAACGGGGTGCAGGGGTCGGGCTGGGCGATCCTCGCCTGGGACTCCGTGGGCCAGAAGCTGCTGATCTTCCAGCTCTACGACCACCAGGGGAACCTCGCCGTCGGCCAGGTCCCGCTGCTGATGCTGGACATGTGGGAGCACGCCTTCTACCTGCAGTACCAGAACGTGAAGGCCGACTACGTGAAGGCCTGGTGGAACGTCGTCAACTGGGCCGACGTCACCCGCCGGTTCACCACCGCCGGCACCGCCACCTCCGGGCTCGTCGTCCCGGCGGCCTGAGCCGGTCCCGGGGCCGCGGCACCCCCGCGGCCCCGGGACGGCCCAGGCAAGGCTCACCTCGGCCCGCGCGGGCCACGTCCTGGCCCGACCGTGACACCCCCGACGGGCAGACCAGGGACGAGCCCCCACTCCCGTCCCCTGCTGAGCAGCCCTGTGAGGCCCCCGTGTACCTGTCGAAGACCGAGGCCGCCGTCCTGCCGACGACGCTGGTCGGCACCCCCAAGACCCCGGCGCCGGCGCCCACGGGCCGCCGGCGGATCTGGCCCATGCTCGGCCCGGCCTTCGTCGCCGCCGTCGCCTACGTCGACCCCGGCAACTTCGCCACCAACTTCTCCGGCGGCGCCTCGTTCGGCTACACGCTGCTGTGGGTGATCGTCGCGGCGAACCTCATGGCGATGCTCATCCAGTCGCTGACGGCCAAGCTCGGCCTCGCGACCGGCCGCGACCTCGCCACGCTGTGCCGTGAGCGGCTGCCCAGGCCGGTCACCTGGGGGCTGTGGGTGCAGGCCGAGGCGGTCGCCATCGCCACCGACCTCGCCGAGATCGTCGGCGGGGCCGTGGCGCTGAACCTGCTGTTCGGGGTGCCGCTGCCCATCGGGGGGCTCATCACCGCCGTCGTCGCGTTCGTGCTGCTGGGGGCGCAGTCGCGCGGGCACCGGCCCTTCGAGCGGGTCATCACCGGGCTGCTGCTGGTGATCGGGCTGGGCTTCGGCTACACGCTCATCGGCGCGGGGGTCGACCTCGGCGGGGTCGCCGGCGGCATGGTCCCGTCCTTCGACGGCCCGGAGAGCCTGGTGCTGGCCACCGGCATCCTCGGCGCCACGGTGATGCCGCACGTGATCTACGTGCACTCCGCGCTCACGCCCGGCCGCTACGGCGACGTCGTCACCGCCGGCCGCACGCACCAGGGACGCAGCCGGCTGCTGCGGGCCCAGCGCATCGACGTCCTGCTGGCCATGGGCCTGGCCGGGCTGGTCAACGCCGCGATGCTGGTCGTCGCCGCGCAGCTGTTCACCGGCTCCGGCGACCAGGCCACCACGCTCGAGGGCGTGCACGCCGGCCTCGGCGACCAGCTGGGCACCGGCGCGGCGATCGCCTTCGCCCTGGCGCTGCTGGCCTCCGGGTTCGCGTCCTCCTCGGTCGGCACGCACGCCGGTCAGGTCGTGATGGCCGGCTTCCTCAAGCGGCACATCCCCGTCCTCACCCGCCGGCTGATCACCCTGACGCCGGCGCTGGCGGTGCTCGTCCTCGGCGGCGACCCGACGACGGCGCTGGTGTGGTCGCAGGTGGTGCTGTCCTTCGGCATCCCGTTCGCGCTGGTGCCGCTGCTGTGGCTGACCAGCAGCCGCGACCTCATGGGCGGCTGGACCAACCGGGGGGTCACCACCGCCGTCGGCTGCGTGGTGGCGGCGCTGATCATCGGCCTCAACGCCCACCTGCTGATCGGCTTCGTCGCCGGATGAAGGACCTCCCTGCACCCCACCGCTCGCAGGCTCGCGGCGGGCCCTGCAGGGAGGCCACCGGATCAGGTCACCAGCGGCGAGCGGCCTCGTCGGCGACGGCCCGGACGTCGTCGGCCAGGCGCGGCCACAGCGCCCGCGGCAGCTCGTGGCCCATCCCCGGGTGGACGACGAGGCGGGCCCCGGGGATCGCGTCCGCGGTCGCCCTCCCGCCCTCGGGCCGGATCACCACGTCGCTGTCGCCGTGCACCACCAGCGTCGGCACCCGCACCCCGGCGAGCGCCGGGCGCAGGTCCGGCGCGATCCGCTCGGCGGCGTTCTGCCGCTTGGCCCCCGGCCCGGTCAGCCCCGAGTGGTCGCGGGCCATGGCCACCCGCAGCATCTCCAGGTGGTCCTCCCGCCGGGCCGGGTAGCCGGGTGAGCCGGTGACCTCCTGCATGGCCACCATGAAGTCCGCCATCGCCTCGGGCGTCGTCGCGGGGCCACGATCCCTCGAGAGCCGCCGGGCCCTGCGCACCAGCGTCAGCACCGTCCGCGGGCGCATCCGGCCGATGCGCGGCGACGGCGTCGACATGACCGACGTCAGCGACAGCACCCGCTCCGGCGCGGAGACGGCGAGTTGCTGGGCGATCATCCCGCCGAGCGAGGCGCCGACGACGTGCGCGGCCGGCCAGCCGACGGCGTCCATCACCGCCAGCGCGTCGCCGGCCATGTCGGCCAGCGTGTAGGCCGCCGGCACCCGCGACCACGGCCGCTTCGGCACCGGCCCGTCGAGGTGGGTGGACAGCCCGACGTCGCGGTTGTCGAAGCGCACGACGCGGAAGCCGCGCGCGGTCAGCTCGGCGCAGAACCCGTCGGGCCAGCCCACCATCTGCGCGCCGAGGCCCATGACCAGCAGCAGCGGCTCGCCGCCGGGGTCGCCGAGCACCTCGTAGGCGATGTCGAGGTCCCCGGAACGTGCGGTCAGGATGGTCACGGCTGCCTCCGGGGAGTTGGTGGGGATACAGTCGTACCACGAAGGAGGTGCCGATGCCGCGCAGGGTCGACCACGACGAGCGGCGCCGGCACCTCACCGCCGCCCTGCTGCGCATCGCCAGCACCCGTGGCCTGCAGGCGGTCTCGATGCGCGAGGTGGCCGCGGAGGCCGGCGTCTCGCTGCGGGTGGTGCAGTACTACTTCACCGACAAGAGGACGCTGATGCTCTCCGGCATCACCGAGCTCGCTGCCCGGCTGGACCGGCGGGTGCGCGAGCGCGCGGCCGCGATCGGCACCGGGCTCCCGCCGCGGACGGTGTTCGACGTCGTCCTCGGCGCGATCCTGCCCACCGACGACGACAGCCGGGCCGACCAGCTGGCCTGGACCGCCTACTACGCCGCCGGCCTGACCGACCCCGCCGAGGCGGTGGACGGCCGCTACGCCCCCGACGCGCTGGAGCGCTGGCTCACCGGGGTGCTCGCGACGGCCGTCGAGACCGGCGACGTGCCCGCCGGCGTCGACCCGCGGATCGAGGTGGTCAGCTTGCTGGCGCTGACCAACGGCCTGGTCAGCAGCGTGCTGGGCCGGCAGCGCGACGTCGACGACGCCCTGCGTGTGGTCCGCTACCGCCTGGACCGGCTGTTCGGCGCGGCGACCCGCGGGTAGCTCAGGTGCCCGGCCGGAGCCGGGTCGACCAGGTGGACAGCCCACCCGCGCGGCGGAAGCCGAGCGCCTCGTTGACCGCGACCATCGGCCGGTTGGTGTCGGAGTTGTAGGTGCTGATCCGCCGGACCTGCGGCACGTCCGCGGCGAGCTCGCGCAGGACCGCGATCTTGACGCGGGCGCCGAGGCGGTGCCCCCGGTGCTCGGGCAGCACCAGCGTGCCGCTCTGGTCGGCGCGCTCGGGCTGCGCCAGCGGGACGTGCAGGTCGGTGAACGCGACCAGCCGGCCGTCGTGCAGCGCACCGGCCGACAGCACGGTGCGGCCGCGGTCTAGCGCGACGGTCTCCTGCTCGCGGACCCGTGCGGCGTCCCAGTCCTCCTCGCCGACCGGCACGTCCCCGTTCGGGGTGTCGGTCGACATCCGGCGGCTGAGCAGTGCCCGGTCCTCGAGCAGCGCGTCCGGTGTCCGGTCCCTCCAGGTGAGCACCTCGTAGCCCGCGCTGGCGGCGACCGCCTCGGACTCCAGGACCGACAGCCGCTCCTCGTCCACGGGGAGCAGCAGGTCGCGGCGGGTCTCCCGCAGGTCGCAGGCCCACCCGTGGTGCCGGGCGAAGGCGCTGCCGGCCACGCCCGCTCCGGGCTCGTCGACCTCGGCCACCAGCGACGAGCGTCCGGCCGCCCGGGCCAGCCGCACCCCCTCCGCCAGCAACGCGGTGCCGACGCCGCGGCGGCGGTGGGCGGGGTGCACGGCCACGTCGAGGTACGCGACGGCGGTGTTGTCCCGCACCGGCAGCAACAGGCGCAGGGCGCCGACGACGGTGCCGCCGGCGATCCCGGCCCGGTGGGTGCCCTGCACCGCACCGCCCGGGGTGGTGAGCCGCCGTCCCAGCGCGACGTGGTCGCTCGCCGGCCGCGGCGCCTCGTCGGGGTGGTCGGCGAGCTGGGTCGCCGCCCACACCTCGCACCAGGCGGCGAACCGCTCGTCGTCCGGGCCGGTCTCCACGATCTGCACGCGGAGATCCTGTCCTCCGGTGCAACCGGGTTCCGGCCGGGAGCTCAGGCGGGCCAGATCCCGGCGAAGTGGTGCACCGGTCCGTGTCCGGAGCCGATGCCCAGCGACGCACCGGCCTGCAGCGCCCGCTGCAGGTAGTCGCGTGCCTGCTCGACCGCCGGCTCCCACCGGCCCGGGCCGCCGACCCCGCGGGCCACCAGCGCCGCGATCGCCGAGGACAGCGTGCAGCCGGTGCCGTGCGTGGCGGTGGTGTCCACCCGCGGCCGGCGGGTGACGACCACGCCGTCGGCGGTGGCCAGGACGTCGACGCTCTCCGGCCCGCCGAGGTGCCCGCCCTTGGCCAGCACGGCACCGGGCCCGAGCTCGAGCAGCGCCTCGGCCTGCGCGGCCAGCTCGTCGACGGAGGTCGCAGGCGCGACGCCGAGCAGCGCGGCCGCCTCGGGCACGTTCGGGGTGACCAGCTCGACCACCGGCAGCAGCTCGGTGCGGACGGCGAGGACCGCGTCGTCGCCGACCAGCCGGTCGCCGCTGGTGGCGACCATGACGGGGTCGCACACGACCGGCCCGGCGGCGCGGCCGGCGAGGCACGCGGCGACCTCGCGGACGACGTCGGCGGTGCCGAGCATGCCGGTCTTGGCCGCGTGCACGGTCACGTCGTCGAGCAGCGTGCGGATCTGCTCGCCGACGAACGCCGCGGGCACCGGGTGCACGCCGGTGACGCCGCGGGTGTTCTGCGCGGTGAGGGCGGTGAGGACGGCGGTGCCGTAGGCGCCGAGCGCGCCGAAGGTCTTGAGGTCGGCCTGGATGCCGGCGCCGCCGCTGGGGTCGCTGCCCGCGACGGTCAGCGCGACGGGGGTCACCGGGCGCTCCGCAGGGCGCGCGCCGCGGCGGCCGGGTCGGGCGCGGCGCAGATGGCCGAGACGACGCAGATGCCGTCGACCCCGGTGACCAGCGGCGCCCGCTCCACGTCGATGCCGCCGATGGCCACCGACTGCAGCCCGCCGGCCGCCGCCTTCGCCGCCAGCGCGGCCACGCCCCCGGGCCCGAGGCCGGTGCCGGCGTCGGGCTTGGTGGGCGTCGACCACACCGGCCCGATGCCCACGACGTCGACCGTGCCCGGCGGCAGCGCCAGCGCGACGGCCAGCTCGTCGTCGGACCCGGCGGACAGGCCGAGCAGCCGGTCGGGGCCGACGAGCGTGCGCACGTCGGCGGCCGGCAGGTCGTCCTGCCCGACGTGCACGCCGTCGGCGTCGGCCAGGAGGGCGACGTCGACGGCGTCGTTGACGAACAGCACCACCCCGGTGCCGGCCAGGACCTCCTTGACGGCGAGCGTGAGCGCGTACAGCTCCCGCCGCGACGCCGTCTTGTCCCGCACCTGCACCGCGGTCACCCCGCCGGCCACCGCCGCGCGGACGACCTCGGGTACGCCGCGCGGCCCGGCCAGCGCGGTGTCGGTGACCAGGTACAGGGCCGGGTCGAACGGCGGCCTCACGCGGTCACCTGCGCGGCGGACAAGTCGGTCACGGCGTCGAGGGCGTCGAGCCACAGCGGGGCGAAGGTGCCCGGACCGGCGGCCACGGCGGCCGCGGCCTCGGCGGCCAGCGCCACGTGCGCGTGCGCGGCGACCGCGCCGGTCAGCGGGTCGCCGGTGGCCGCGACGTAAGCGGCGACCAGCGCACCGAGCGCGCAGCCGGCGCCGGTGGTGCGGGTGAGCAGCACCGAGCCGCCGCCGACCCGCACGGTGCGCGACCCGTCGGTGACGACGTCGACCTCGCCGCTCACCGCGACCACTCCCCCGGTGCGCCCGGCCAGAGCGACGGCGGCCTCGAGCGCCTCGTCGGCCGATGCCGTGGAGTCGACCCCGCGCCCGCCCGAGCCCGCACCGGCCAGCGCCATGACCTCGCTGGCGTTGCCGCGGACGACCGCCGGACGCGAGTCGAGCAGCTCGGCGGCCAGGTCCGTGCGGAACGCCAGCCCGCCGACGGCGACCGGGTCGAGCACCCACGGCGTCCCCGCGCCCGCAGCGGACCGGGCAGCCAGCCGCATGGCCTCGGCCGTCCGCTGGTTGACGGTGCCCACGTTGACCAGCACCGCCGAGGCCACGGCCGCGAAGCCCTCGGCCTCGCGCGGCTCGTCGACCATCGCCGGCGCCGCGCCGACGGCGAGCAGCGCGTTGGCGGTGAGCGTCTGGACGACGGTGTTGGTCAGGCAGTGCACGAGCGGTGCGGCGCTGCTCAGCGCCGAACGGGCAGCAGTCAGTGCAGCGGCATCCACGCCGTGACGTCCCTTCGCCAGCATGACCTGGACAGGTTCGACGGGTGTGTTCTCAGCCCGCCGGACGGCGGACACCCCGGGTCACTGCCTGCCGACGCTACCCCCGGCCTCCCAGGCCGTGGACTCCCCGGCCGCGGTGAAGAAGCCGAGTTCCAGCCCCATCGCCCGGCGGTACGCCCGCCGCACGCCAGGGGTGTCGGCGGCGACCCGGTCGAGCAGCGCCTCGAGGGTGGCGGCCAGCTCCTCGAACCCGGGGTCGGCGTAGGTGTCCACCCACTCGCGGTACGGCCCGGTCGCACGGAGGACCAGCGCCTGCCCGAGGTGCGCGTAGAGCCGCATGCACGGCGTCATCGCGGCAGCCACCTCGCCGACGTCGCCCAGCGCGGCCGTGGCCAGCAGGAACTCGGTGTAGGCGAGCGTCGCCGGCGCCGGGGACACCGCGGCCAGGTCGATCCCCCACCGGGCGGCGTAGCCGTCGTGCAGCCGCAACTCCTCGCGGACGCCGGCCAGCAGGTCGGCGAAGGCCTCGAGCGTCGAGCGGTCGCGGCTGTGCGCGACGCCGAGGGCGTAGGCGCGGGCGAACGCCTCGAGGAAGAACGCGTCCTGGGCGACGTAGCCGGCGAACCGCTCGTGCGGCAGCGTGCCGTCGGCGATCCCGGTGACGAACGGGGAGGCGAGCGCGGCCGACGCCAGGTCGGCGCTGCCGACCCACAGCCCGGCGGAGAGGGTCACGACAGGGCCCCGTCGTCGAGTGCCATCCCCCAGAACGCCGTCTCGGCGGCCACCACCTCGAGGAAGACGGCGTCGTCGCCGGGGGCCGCCTGGTCGACCGCGGCGTGGTCGGCCGCCGTCTCCAGTCCGGCGACGTAGGACGCGAAGCCGGGCGCGGTCCAGTGCTCGACGAACGCGCGGTACGGCCCGGCGCCGGGGAGCGCGGCCGACCAGGCGTCGAGGTAGGTCCGCTCGACGGTCCACAGCGCAGTGAGGGCGGTGCCGACGTCCGCGGCGTCGAGCCGGTACAGCAGGTCCCCGTAGGCGATGGTCACCGGCAGCTGCGGCGCGTCGAGGTCCAGGCCCCGGGCGTCGGCGATCCGCGCGAACCAGTCCAGCTCCCCGACCAGCGCCACGCACCCGCCGGCCAGCACCGCCTGCGCCGGACGGGGCGCGCGGGCCAGCAGCCGCGCCTGGAAGCGCAGCAGGTCGGCGACGAAGTGCGCGTCCTGCACCAGCCAGGTGTCGAACGCGGCGGGCGGCAGCGTGCCGTCGCGGACGGCGTCGATGAACGGATGGCGGGTGGCCCGCCGCCACGCGTCGGCGTGGCGGGCGAGCAGGTCGGCGACCGGCACGGCCGAGCACGTTACGGCGTGCGAGCGGGAGCCGCGCCCGGCTCGGCCGACCCCTCGGAGCCGACGTATGGTGGCGGCGCCATGTGCGGGAGCTCGGGGCAACCGGGCTGAGAGGGCGGCTGCGCGCGCCGCCGACCGCTGGAACCTGACCGGGTAATGCCGGCGTAGGGAGCAGCCATGAGCACGTCGGACCGTGTCCGCACCGCAGCCGTCCGCACCCCGGGAGCCGACGCTCCCCTGACCCTCGACCAGGCGCCGCCGCGCACGATGGGCCTGGGCGAGTCCCTCGGACTGTGGGCCAACCTCGGCATCAGCGTGCTGCTGCCCGTGGCAGCGGTCTTCGTCGTCCTGCCGGGGCGGCCGCTGGTGGTCACGCTCGCCGCCGTCGTCGTCGGCGCGGCGATCGGGGCGGTGCTGCTGGGCGCGGTCGCCGCGGCCGGCGCGCGCGAGAGCGTGCCGGGGATGGTGCTGCTGCGCGGCCTGCTCGGCCGCCGCACCTCCTGGCTGCCCACGGCCTTCAACCTCGTCCAGTGCATCGGCTGGGCGACGTTCGAGATCGTCGTCATCGCCGAGGCTGCCGCACGGGTGCTCGACGCGCCGCGCTGGCCCTTCGTCGTCGCCGCGGGCGCGCTGGCCACGCTCATGGCACTGCGGCCCCTCGGCGTCGTCCGGGTGCTGGCCCGTTACGCGGTGTGGGCCGCGCTGGCCGCCGTCGCCTACCTGTTCGTGCAGGTCCTGGCCGAGCCGCTGCCGCCGATCGAGGGCGGCGGGGCGACGTCGTTCTGGACCGCCGCCGACATCGTCATCGCGCTGCCGGTCTCCTGGCTGCCGCTGGCCGCCGACTACACCCGCCACGCCCGCAGCGCGCGGGCCGCGGGGGTCGGCTCGGCAGTCGGCTACGGCGCGGCCACCGTCGTCATGTTCACCCTCGGCGTGCTGGCGCTGGCCGCCTACGGCAGCGCGGGCCTCGACGTCATCGACGCGCTGCTGGCCGTCCCGCTGGGCGCCGTGGCGGTCCTCGTGCTGGTGACCGTCGAGCTCGACGAGGCGTTCGCCAACCTCTACTCGACAGCGGTGTCGGCGCAGAACGTCGTCGCGCGGCTGGACCGGCGGGTGCTCGCCGTCGTCGTCGGCGCGGTCGCGACGCTGCTCGCGCTGACCTTCGACGTCGCCGCCTACGAGCCGTTCCTCTTCCTCATCGGCGCGGTGTTCGTGCCGCTGGCCGGCGTGCTGCTCGTGGCCTACCGGCTCACCCCGCGCGGGCACTGGGACACCTCCGGGACCGCCCCGGCGCGGCCGCTGTACCTGCTGCCCTGGCTCGCCGGGTTCGTCGCCTACCAGCTCACCCTGCCCACGTACTTCCCAGGGCCGGGCGCGGGCTGGACGGCGTGGTGGAGCGCGCGGCAGGCCGACCTCGGCATCGACCCGGCCAACGGCTGGTCGGCGTCGCTGGTCGGGCTGGCCGTGGCCGTCGTGCTCACGCTGCCGGTGGCGCTGGCGGGCCGGCGGCGGTGACCGACGTCGCGGTCGCCGGCGGCGGCCTGATCGGGCTGGCCGTGGCCTGGCGGGCCGCCCGCCGCGGACTGTCGGTGACCGTCGTCGACGACGCCCCCGGCACCGGCGCCTCGGCCGCCGCGGCCGGGATGCTCGCCCCGGTCACCGAGGCCGGTTACCGCGAGGAGCCGCTGCTGCGCCTGGGCCTGGACTCCCTCGCCCGCTGGCCAGCCTTCGCCGCCGAGCTCGAGGCCGCCGCCGGGACGCCCGTCGGGCTGCGCACCGTGGGCACGCTGGTGGCCGGGTTCGACGAGGACGACGTCCGCGAGCTCGGCGCGCTGCACGCCTTCCAGCGGGAGCTGGGCCTGGCCGCGCACCGGCTGACCCCGCGCGAGGCCCGCCGCCGGGAGCCCGCGCTGTCCACCCGGGTGCGCGGCGGGCTGCTGGTCGAGGGCGACCACTCGGTGGACGGCCGGGCGGTGCACGCCGCGCTCCTGGCCGCCGCACAGGCCGCCGGCGTCGTGCTGGTGGGCGACCGGGTGGTGGAGGTCGTGGCCGACGGCGGCGGTGCGGGCGGGCTGCGGCTGGCCTCCGGCGACGTCGTCGCCGCGGACGCCACGGTGCTCGCGCTCGGCGCGCGCAGCGGAGGACTGCCCGGCGTCCCGCCGCTGCCGGTGCGCCCGGTCAAGGGCCAGATCCTGCGGCTGGCCGGAGCGGCGGGGCTGCTCGAGGGCACCGTGCGGGCGCTGGTCCGCGGCCGGCACGTCTACCTGGTCCCCCACGGCGACCGGCTGGTCGTGGGCGCCACCAGCGAGGACCGCGGGTTCGACCCGCGGGTCACCGCCGGCGGCGTGCACGACCTGCTGCACGACGCGATCGACGTCGTCCCGGAGGTCTCCGAGCTGGAGCTGACCGAGACGCTGGCCCGCTGGCGGCCGGGCACGCCGGACAACGCGCCGCTGCTCGGCCCCTCGTCGCTGCCCGGGCTGGTGCTGGCCACCGGCCACCACCGCAACGGCGTGCTGCTCACCCCGGTGACCGCGGAGGCCACCGCCGAGCTGCTGGCCGGCGGGACGCTGCCGGAGGTCGCCGTCCCGTTCGGCGCCGACCGCTTCGAGAGCGAGCCCATGGGGAGGACGCAGTGGAGCTGACCGTCAACGGCGCCCCGGCCGAGCTGGACGACGACGCCACCGTGGCCGACCTGGTCGCCGCCACGCTGGCCAGGACCGCCGCCGGGCACGACCGCGTGGCCGTGGCCCGCAACGGCGACGTCGTCCCCCGCAGCAGCTGGGCGGCGACCCGGCTGGCCCCCGGCGACGCCGTCGAGGTGCTCGCCCCGACGGCAGGAGGCTGAGATGACCACCCAGGACCTCGACACCCAGGACCTCGACACCCAGGACCTCGCCCCGGCGCTGGCGCGCGAGGAGGCCGGCGACCCGTTCGTGCTCGGCGGCGAGACGTTCACCTCGCGGCTGCTGCTGGGCACCGGCGGCGTGCCGAGCCTGGAGTCGCTGGAGGCCGCGGTGCGCGCCTCGGGCACCCAGCTCGTCACCGTCGCGCTGCGGCGGGTGGAGGCATCAGCGACCGGCTCGATGATGCAGGTGCTCGACCGCGCCGGCGTCCGGCTGCTGCCCAACACCGCCGGGTGCATGACCGCGCGCGAGGCGGTGCGCACCGCGCGGCTGGGCCGGGAGGCGTTCGGCACCGACTGGGTCAAGCTCGAGGTCATCGGCGACGACCGCACGCTGCTGCCCGACGTCGTCGAGCTGCTCGACGCCGCCGAGCAGCTGGTGGCCGAGGGCTTCACCGTGCTCGCCTACACGACCGACGACCCGGTGCTGGGCCGCCGCCTGGCCGACGCCGGCTGCGCCGCGGTCATGCCGCTGGGATCGCCGATCGGCAGCGGGCTGGGCATCCGGAACCCGCACAACGTCGCGCTGCTGCGGGAGGCCGTCGAGGTCCCGGTGGTCCTCGACGCCGGCATCGGCACCGCCTCGGACGCCGCACTGGCGATGGAGCTGGGCTGCGACGCCGTCCTGCTCGCCTCCGCGGTCACCCGCGCCCGCGACCCCGAGCGGATGGCGCTGGCCATGCGCCAGGCGGTCGAGGGCGGGCGGCTGGCGAAGCTGGCCGGGCGGATCCCGCGCCGCTGGCACGCCGAGGCCTCGACGTCCTTCGAGGGGCTGCCGGCGTTGTGATCCCGCGGCTGCTGGTCGTCACCGACCGGACGCAGGCGTCCCACCCGCTGCCGGAGGTGGTGGCCGACGCCGTGGCGGCCGGCGCGCGGGCGGTGCTGCTGCGCGACAAGGACCTGCCCACCGCCGACCGGACCGCGCTGGCGCGCGACCTGCGGGCCGTGCTCGACCCGGTCGGCGGGCTGCTCGTGTGGGGCGGTGCCGCGGGCGCCCCGGACGGCCTGCCGGTGCACCTGTCGGCCGCCGACCCGTTCCCCGCGGTCCGGCCACCGCTGCTGGGCCGCTCCTGCCACTCGGCGGACGAGGTGGCGCGGGCGGCGGCCGAGGGCTGCGACTGGGGGAGTTTGTCACCGTACGCGCCCACGGCCTCCAAGCCCGGCTACGGCCCGGCGCTCGGCCCGGCCGGGCTGGCGGCGCTGGTGCGGGGCGCTCCGCCGGTACTCGCGCTCGGCGGCGTGCGTCCCGGCGACGTGGCCGACTGCCTCGCCGCCGGGGCGCACGGGATCGCCGTCATGGGGCCGGCGATGCGCGCCCCCGCCGTCGTCGCGGACTACTGCGCCGCGCTGGCCGCCGCCTCCTCCGGCTGAGTGCGCCGGCCCGGCCGGGCAGGACGAGGTGTTCCCCGTGCCCGAGGGTCTGGGCAGGAGCCGGCGCCGGGTCTACCGTTTGGCACCCGGTGCGGGGGTCCCCCGCGGGGCGCGCGGGGAGACATGTCGAGGCGGACGTCGGAACGGCTGGTCGCGCACCCTGCGTCGACGCCGGTGATCACTCTGCGTGCCCTCGACCTGACGCATCCAGGATGGGACCTGGCGATGGCGGCCGCCGATCTCGCGGAGGGTGAACGAGCCCGGGCCGACCGCGGGGTCGCTCCCGTCCGCCGCCGGCGGCTGCTGGTCCGCTCGGGCCTGCGTCGCGTCCTCGGCTGCCTGCTGGACGTCGCTCCGAACGACGTTCCGCTGGTGACCGTCGACGGCCGCCCGGTCCTCCCCGGCTCCGGCCTCGGACTCTCCTGCTCGGCGAGCGAGGGCGTGGCCCTCGTCGCGGTCGCCACCGGCGCCACCGTGGGCGTCGACGTGCAGCGCCACCGCGACGAGGAGGCCGCCGACGCCGCCGCCGAGGGCTGGCTCGGCCCGGCGGAGCGGGCGCGGCTCGCCGTCCTGCCGCCGGGGCCCGACCGGCTGCGCGCCGTCACGCGGTGCTGGACGCAGAAGGAGGCGGTCCTCAAGGCCCGGGGGACCGGCGTCCGCCGTCCTCCTGCCGACGTGGTGACCCCGGTGGCCGACACCGGGAGGGCAGGACCGTGGTGGCTCGCACCCGTCGCCGTACCCGGGGGGTACGTGGCCAGCCTCGCCTGCGATGCGCCGCTGGACGCCGGCGACCTCGACGTCGCCCCCCTGACACCCGGAGGGTCCCGATGAGCGTGCTGGCCCCCGCTCGGCAGCCGGTGCCCTCCGGCCGGCCGCCGCAGATCGCGGACTTCCGTGCCCGCGCCGAGGCCGTCGCCGGCCGGGAGCTGCCCACGGCTCCGGCGCTGCACGACTGGTCGGTCCGCTCCCCGGACGACTTCTGGCGCACCCTGCTCACCTGGTCGGGCCTGGTCCGGGAGGGATCGGCCGAACCGGTCCGCACCGGGGACGACGTCGAGGAAGCACGGTTCTTCCCGCAGGTGCGGCTCAACTACACCGAGAACCTGCTGCGCGCCGTGCCAGGTGCCGGCGACGACGCACCCGCGATCACGTCGGTGCACGCGGACGGGTCGCTGGAGCGCCTCACCCGGGGCGAGCTGCGCACGGCCGTCCGGCGGACCTCCCGTGCGCTCGCCGACCTCGGCACCGGCCCGGGCGAGACCGTGCTGGCGATCGCACCCAACTCGGCCGGAGCAGCGGTGGCGGCGCTCGCGGCCGCCGCGCTCGGCGCCACGATCTCGACGGCCACGCCGGACATGGGCCCCACCACCCTGCTCGGCCGCTTCGGCCAGGTGGGGGCCGGGACCGCGCTCGTCGACCGCGCCGGCCTGGGCCAGGACGGGGCCGGCCCCGACGAGGTCCTCGCCACCGTGGTGGCGGGCCTGCCCACGGTCCGGCGGGTGCTGGTCCTCGACGACGGCCCGCTGCCCGCGTTCGACGGCGTGCCGGTGGCCCGCCTGACCGACCTGGTGGCCGCCGTCCCCGCCGACGACCCGGGCCCCGAGTGGCCCCGGCTGGCCTTCGACCACCCGCTGTTCGTCATGTTCTCCTCCGGTACCACCGGACCGCCCAAGGCGATGGTCCACGGGGCCGGCGGCACGCTGCTCGAGCACGTCAAGGAACACCGGCTGCACGGGGACCTGGGGCCGGGCGACACGCTGTACTTCCACACCACCACCGCCTGGATGATGTGGAACTGGCAGCTGTCGGCCCTGGCCGTCGGCGCGCACGTCGTGGTCTACGACGGTCCGATCAGCGGTCCGGAGACCCTCTGGGAGCTGGTCGCTGCGCACGGGGTCACCGTCTTCGGCACCAGCCCGGCCTACCTGCAGCTGTGCCAGGACGACGGCTACCGGCCGCGTGACGCCGTCGACCTCTCCGCGCTCCGGGCGGTGCTCTCCACCGGCGCGGTGCTGCACGAGTGGCAGTTCGCCTGGGTCGCCGACGCCGTCGGGGACGTGCCGCTGCAGTCGATCTCCGGCGGCACCGACGTCATCGGCTGCTTCGTCCTCGGTCACCCCGAGCTGCCGGTCCGCCCCGGGCGCGCCCAGTCGCTCAGTCTCGGTCTCGACGTCGTGGCCCTCGGCGAGGACGGCTCCCCGGTGCTCGGCGAGGTGGGCGAGCTCGTCTGCCGCAACCCGTTCCCGTCGCGTCCCGTCCGCTTCCTCGACGACCCGGACGGGCAGCGGTTCCACCGGGCGTACTTCGCCGCGCACCCCGGGGCGTGGACCCACGGCGACCGCATCGAGATCGACACGGACGGGTCCGCGCGGCTGCACGGCCGCTCCGACGGCGTCCTCAACGTCAACGGCATCCGCATCGGCCCGTCGGAGATCTACACGATCGTCCGCGCGGTACCCGGCGTCGCCGACGCCATGGCCGTCGAGATCCGCGACCCGGCCACGCCGGGCAGCACGCGGCTGGCGCTGCTCGTCGTCCTGCGGCCCGGCGTCGTCATGGACGACGCGCTGGCGCTGCGGATCCGCTCGACGCTGCGGCGGGAGGGCTCTCCGGCGCACGTGCCCTCGCTGGTCCTGGCCGTCGACGAGGTCCCGCTCACCCACAACGGCAAGCGGTCGGAGAGCGCCGCGCGGGCGGTGCTCGACGGCGAGCCGGTCCGCAACGCCTCCGCGCTGAAGAACCCGGGGTCGCTGGAGGGCATCGCAGCGGCCCTGGCAGCCACGCAGGTGCCGACCCCGGGCACGGGGGACGGGTCGTCCGTGGACGGCGTCCGGGGTGACGACGTGCAGGCGGTCGTCGCCCGGGTCTTCGCGGAGGTGCTCGGGGCCCCGGTGCCCGAGGACGCCGACTTCTTCGACGCGGGCGGCACCTCGCGCCAGTCCATGACACTGCTGCGCAGACTGCGGGGCGAGCTGCGCCGGCCCGTGAGCGTCGACGACCTCGTCGCAGCGCCCACCATCGGCGGACTGGCCGCGGTCCTGGCCGTCGGAGGCGGACGGGACGTGGCGGTCGAGGTGCTGCGGGAGGGCGTGGCCGGCGTCCCGCCCCTGGTCCTGGTCCACGGACCGCAGGGCGACGTCGACCTCTACCGGTCGATGGTCGACGCTCTCGACACCGACGCCCCGGTGTACGGCCTGACCGCCCACCTGGGCACCGCGGACGCGGTCGGGGAGGCCTCGGTCGCCGAGCTCGCCCGACGGCACGCCGAGCGACTGGAGGAGCTGCAGCCCACCGGCCCCGTGCGGCTGGCCGGCTACTCCTTCGGCGGGCTCGTCGCCCTCGAGATGGCCCGCCTCCTGACGGCGCGCGGCCGCGAGGTCGGCTTCCTCGGGCTGCTGGACCTGCTGCCGCCGACCGGTCAGTTGTCCCGCAACGCCCAGCGGCTCTACCACCTGGCTGCGCTGGCCGCCCGCCTGGTGCCCGGCATGGCCGGGGACACGGTGGTGGACTTCCTGCGCGCCGGTCCGCTCCGGCGACTGCTGCCCGCCGCGGCACCGTCGAGCCCGGACGAGGAGGTGCTGCGCCGCAGCGAGGAGGCGTTCAACCGGCACGCGTGGGGGCCCTACGCCGGACCGGTCAGCTACTTCAGGGCGCGCCGACGGATCCCGGTGATCATGAACCAGCTGTACGCGCTGCGGCGCATCGCGCCGGACCTCACGGTCGTCGACGTCCCCGGAGCACACCACGACCTGCTCGCCGCCGGGCACGCCCCCGAGCTGGCGGCGCGGGTGTCCGAGGCCCTGGCGGCCTCGGTCCGCTGACCGCACCGGGTCGAGCACCGCCGGCACCCGAGGGGTCCCGGGCGGTGCTCGGCCGCCCTGAGGCGAGGTTCAGCCGGCCGCCGGTCGCTGCCCGGCGACGGCGTCGGCCACGCCCCCCTCGGCAGGCGACGGCGGGTCGCCGGCGCCCCTCCGCCCGGGCAGGACGAGGTTGAGCACGACGGCGACGACGGCCGCGACGACGATCCCCGAGTCGAACAGCGCGCCCCACTGGCCGGTGACCCGGTCGAGCGCGGCGGGCGCCGAGGCGATGCCGCGGCCCAGGGCCAGGGACAGCGCGACGATCAGCAGCGAGCGGGTGTCCAGGCCGTCCTTGGCCAGCATCTGCACGCCGATCGCGCACACCATGCCGAACAGCACGAGCACGCCGCCGCCGAGCACCGCGGGCGGGATGGCGGCGAGCACCGCGGCCACCTGCGGCAGCAGCGCCAGCCCGACCAGCACCAGCGCGCCGAGGGTGACCACGTGCCGGCTCATCTGCCTCGTCAGCGCCACCAGGCCGATGTTCTGGCTGAACATCGTCGTCGGCAGGGCACCGAAGACGCCGCCGAGCACCGCGCTGCCGCCCTCGGCGAGGATCCCGCCGCGCAGCTCCCGCGTCGTGGCCGGCCGCCCGGCGCCCCCCTCGGTGACCGCGTGCACGGTGCCGACCGAGTCGACCGTGTTGACCACGCCGACGACCGCCATCGACAGGACGGCGACCAGCGGGAAGGACAGGCCGAACTCGAACGGCAGGGGGACGGCGACCAGCGGCCGGTCCCCGACGCCGGAGAGGTCGAGCAGGCCGAACGGTATGGCCACCAGGTAGCCGACGACCACCGCGACGAGCACCGAGGCGGTGCACAGCAGCCCGCGGCAGAACTGGTTGAGCGCCACGGCGAGCAGGCAGACCAGCGCGGCGATGCCCAGGTTCACCGGCGAGCCGAAGTCCGGCGAGTTCGCCCCGCCGGCGGCCAGCGTGAGACCGCTGGGCAGCAGGCCCAGTCCGATGACCAGGATGATCGTGCCGGTCACCACCGGCGGGAACAGCGCGACCACGCGGTGGATGCCCAGCGCGATGGCCACCTGGACGGCGGCGGTGACGAGCACCCCGCCGAGCACGGCCGACAGCCCGTGCTCCTCGGCCAGCGGGACGGCGACGGCGATGAACGCGAAGCCCGACCCCATCATCAGCGGCAGCCGGCTGCCGACCGGGCCGATGCCGACCGTCTGGAGCAGGGTGGCCAGGCCCGCGCACAGCAGGGCCGCCTGCACCAGCAGGGTGGCCTCGCCGGTGGTGGCGCCGATGACCCCGGCCAGCAGGATGGCGGGGGTCAGGTTCGAGGTGAACATCGCCAGGACGTGCTGCAGCCCGAGGGGGACGGCCACGCGCCACGGCGGCCGGGCGTCGGGGTCTGCGGGGTCCTGGGAAGCGGGCGCGGCGGTGCGCACCCGCGGGGTGGAGAGGGCCATCGGGGTTCTCCTCGGCGGGGGACGTCGGTACCCCGAGCACGGTCCCGGGGCCCGTGTTCCGGAGCCGTGACGACGACGTTCCGGCTCCCTTCCTGTGACGCTGCTCGCACGGGTGTTTACCGACCGCTCTCGTGAGCCATACGCAGGTGTTCGACTTCGCGCCCGACGGGCGGGCACGGCAACGGGGAGCAACGCGTGAGACGGAGGACGGCCGCGACCGGCTGGCCGTCGGCGTCACCCCCGCCCGCGTGGGACGGCCTGTCCTGGGCACTGTCCGACGTCTCCCAGCTGCCGCTCGTGCGCGAGGAGCTGCGCCGCTCGCACGTGGTGGACGGCGCCGCCGACCTGCGCGACCGGCTGGTCCTCGTGCTCGACGAGATGGCCTCCAACGCGCTGCGCCACGGCGGCGGCTGCGTCGAGGCCGCGGTCCGGCACACCGGGGACGCCTTCCTCGTCGCGGTGTCCGACGGCGACGCGTGCACCCCGCCCACCCCCGCGGTCGACCGCGACCCCTCCGAGGGCGGCCTGGGCCTCTACCTCATCGCCGAGCTGTCGACCGCGCACGGCTGGTACGTCGACGGCGACGCCAAGACCGTCTGGGCGGTCCTCCCCCCGCACTGACCCGGCCAGGTGCCGGAACGCAGGGTCCCGCGCCGGGCCGGCGAGGCGTGGGGGACAGGAGGGTCCTCCTACTGGGGGTGCAGGCGGACCGCGACCAGGGCGACGTCGTCCTGGAGGCCCTCGGGGCGCAGCCGGGAGACCAGCGCGTCGCACAGCCGGTCCAGCGGGAGGTCGGCGAGGCGGGCCAGCGCGGTGCGCAGCAGCCCGATGCCGTCGTCGAGCAGCAGGTCCCGGCCCTCGACCAGCCCGTCGGTGTAGAGCAGCAGCGTCGAGCCGCGCGGTACCTCGACCGCCGCGGACGTCCGCCGGGCGGCCGGGTCGACGCCGAGCATGAGCTGGCCGCGCTCGGTGCCCAGCTCGCGCACCTCGCCGCCGGGCAGGAGCAGCAGCGGCGGCGGGTGGCCGGCGTTGGACCAGCGCAGCGTCGTCGTCCCGGCCGCGCGCTGCGCCGGCGTCTGCTCCACCCGCGCGACCACCGCGGTGGCCATCGAGCCCATGCGCAGCGCGTCGATGGCACCGTCGAGCTCGACGAGGACGGCGTCGGGCGGGACGTCGCCGCGGTACGCGATCCCGCGCAGCATGCCGCGCAGCTGGCCCATCGTCGCGGCCGCCTCGGTGTCGTGGCCGACGACGTCGCCGATGACGAGCACGGTGGCGCCGTCGGGCTGCAGGAAGGCGTCGTACCAGTCCCCGCCGACCTGGGCGGCCTCCACCGCCGGCTGGTACCGGACGACGATCTCGGCGTCGTCGGGCTGCGGCGGCGCGGTGAGCATGCTGCGCTGCAGCGCCTCGGCCAGCCGCCGCTGCTGGTCGAACAGCCGGGCGTTGTCCAACGCCAGCGCGACGCGGTCGGCGACCTCGCGGGCCGCGGACACCTCCTCGGCGTTCGCGGCGGGCCGGTCGGCGCCGCGGTAGACGCTCAGCGCGCCGAGCGTGCGTCCGCGGGCCAGCAGCGGCAGCGTGACGGCCGTCCGCGGGGCCAGCGCGTCGAAGGCGTCGCGCACCTCGCCCTCGGGCAGCGTCGGGCGGATCACCCCCGGGACGTCGGCGACGGTCAGCAACCGGCCCGACCCCAGGGCCTGCAGCACCGGCGCGTCCGGGGCGATCGAGGCCAGCCGCAGGTCGGCGTAGGAGGCGGTGGTCCCGCGCAGCGCCGGGTCGCGGTGCCAGCTCGCGACGTCGCGCATCCGGCCGTCCTCGCCGGTGGACAGCGTGAGGATCACCCAGTCGCCCAGCACCGGGACCACGGCCTCGGCGACCCGCTGCAGCGCCGGCTCCTCGGCCCCGCCGGAGCCCAGCGACGCCGACATGAGCGCGCTGACCTCCGCGACCAGGGCGAGCCGCGCGGCGCTGTCGCGGGCCCGCTGCTCGGCGGCGCGCCGCTCGGTGACGTCGAGGAAGTAGACCGACAGCCCGTCGGGCCCCGGCCACGCGCGCACCTCGTACCAGGCGTCCAGCGGCGGCGGGTAGTAGGCCTCGAAGACCCGCTCCTCGCCGCGCTCCATCACCGCGCGGTAGTTGACCTCGAAGTCGCTGCCGACCGCGGCCGGGAACAGCGCCCAGACGTCACCGCCGAGGAGCTCGTCGCGGCCGCGGCGCAGCACCCGCTCGGCCTCGGCGTTGACGTAGGTGAACCGCCACTCGCGGTCGAGGGCGAAGAACGCCGAGCGCATCGTCTCGAGCACCCGGGACACGCGGGCGTCGCCCTCGCGCAACCGGGTGGTGTCGATGCCGGCACCGAGCAGCCGGACCGCCGTCCCGCGGTCGTCGGCCAGCGCGCGGCCGCGGCCCTGCACCCAGCGGGTCTCACCGGAGGGCAGGACCACGCGGAACTCCGCGTCGTAAGCACCGCAGGTGTCGATGGCGTCCTGCAGGGCGCCGAGGGTGCGCTCGCGGTCGTCGGGGTGCAGCCGCACGGCGAAGGCGTCGATCGTCTCGTCGAAGCCGTCGGCGTCGTAGCCGAAGATCGTCAGGAGCGCGTCGTCCCAGGAGAGCTTCCCGGTCACGAGGTCCCAGTCGAAGCTGCCGATGCCGGCGGCGTCGATGGCCAGCTCGAAGCGCAGCCGGCTGACCTCGGGGTCGTCGGGGAGCACGGACAGCGGGCGGGGCGCCGCCCCAGGCGACCCCGGACGCTGCTCGGGGACGGTCACGGGCAGCGGGGTCCATTCCTACGGGGGCGGTGGTACGCCGTCCTTTGTCCCATGCCGGGGCTGCGGATCACAACCCGTGTGCCGGAGCCGACACCGGGTGCGCACGCGCCGGAGCCCCGGCCACGCTCGGCGGGCCGGGGCTCCGGACGGTGCGTCAGGCGGCCGGCGTGACGCCGAAGCCGGCCAGCCAGTCCTGGACGACGGGGATGTCGACCCGCTACAGGCCGTCGATGTACCGGCAGTTGCTCGTGTAGCCGTAGCTGGTCACCGTGACGACGTTCCCCGACGGGCCGAAGGCGGGCCCGCCCGAGTCTCCGAAGCAGGTGCCACCGCCGCCGCGGTCGTCGTGCTCGTTGCCGTTGACCTGCAGGATCTGCGCGGTCAGCTTCTGCCCGACGACGTCGGTGTAGCGGCGCACCAGCGGATAGCTCATCGGCGTCGGCTTCTGCGGGCCGGAGTCGGCCTGCCGCACCTCGGTGCCGTAACCGACCGCGGTGAAGGTCGTCCGGTTCAGCCGCGGCTGGGCGTACTGGTCCAGCTCGTTCGGCGCGGCGAGCTGCGCCGGCTCGATGCCGGTGACCGGCTCGTCGAGGACGATCACGCCGACGTCGTTCCAGTTGTCCTGGTCGGTGAAGTCCGAGTACTCCGGGTGGGTGTAGGCGGTGCCCGGGTACCAGTCCGAGCCGTCGGTCTCCTCGTCCCCCCTGTAGCCCGCGGCCGGGTCCGAGGCGACCGGCAGGACGGCGGGATCGCCGGGGCCGGGTGGCGTCTGCGCGATGTCCGGGTCGAAGGTGACGAGGGTCGTGCCCTCCGTCCCGGACGTGCAGTGCGCCGCCGTGAGCACCACCGTCGGGGACACGAGCGTCCCCGAGCAGCGGTAGCGGACACCGTCATCGTAGAAGGCCAGCATCCCGACGTTCTCGTAGACGTCGGTGCTGTCGACCGTGCCCCCGGTGACCGCGCCGGCAGGCGCCGGGGCGACCAGTCCGACCGTGAGCAGTGCAGCGGTGCCCGTGAGCACCGCCTTCGTGCGTGCGTACGTCCTCGTCCCCTCGTCGCGGTGGAGGTCCTCCACGGAGGGGAACGAACCGGGTACGGAGAGGATGCGCAACTCGGCGGGTCGGTCCCCGGGACGCCGAGGGGCGCCCCCGGCGGCCCGGACCGGCGTCGGTGCCGGTCGGGCCGCGCGGGAGCGCCCGTCGTCTCGTCCCGTCGCACTCCGCCGCCGGGCCCGGGGCCTGCGTCCACCGTCCTCGTCGCGGCGCCGGGCCTGGCGACCGCGGCCGGTTCCCTGCGGGCGTCCACCTCGGCCGGCGGGCCGTTCCCGGGCCGCCGGTCGCCTGCCCCGGCCGGGTCGTGCGCGGTCAGAGACCCGGGGGGACGACGGGGCGGGTCGTCTCCCGCCGGGCACCGGCAGGACCCGGTCCTCCTCGCCGCGGCGGCCGTCGCCGGGCAGCCGCGCCGCCGGCGTCCGGGCCTCCCGGGAGGGTCCGCGCGCTGCCCTCGTGCGGGGCAGTCGGCGGGGGGTCGAGGCCGGATCGTCGTGCGGAGGGGTCTGCTGCCGGCGGCGGGGGGACCCGCTGCCGGTCGCCGCGCCGCGGTGCGGTCCGGAGCCTCCCTGGAGGGTCCGCGCGCTGTCCTCGGCAGAGGCAGTCGGCGGGGGTCGAGGCCGGATCGTCGTGCGGAGAGGTCGGTCGGCGGCGGGGTGCCGCGGAGGAGGGCCAGGGGCGGCCGTGGTCGGCCGGGGGGTGGAACTGCTCGGGGAGCGGGCCGGCGGTCCGGCCACCCGCGGGGGAAGGGGGTGGCCGGGCCCGTCGAGCACGTCGACGAGGGTGCGGACGCACGTCCCCGGGGAGGGGGCGCGCTGCGGATCAGTCGGGAGCCGGTGGCGGCGGCCGGGGGGAGCCCCGCGCCGGGTGCCCGCCCGGGTCGCCCCGGGTGCGCACCGCACCGGCGGTGCCGGGTGGGTCGGGCGCCCGCGCCATCGGCCGCCCTGCGGCGGGCCGCGCCGGCCAGCCGGCCGGGGCCAGCGCCGGGCCCGCGGAGCGGGGGGCGGCGGGACGGGACGGGACCGGCCGGGCGGAGCCGGCCGGGGACAGCGCCGCAGCGGGGGAAGACGCCGCGGGCTGGACCGTGGGGGTGCTCGGGAGCTCGGTGAGCACCACGGGGCCGTTCGGAGCGGGAGCGGGGGCCGGTGCGGGGGCGGCCGGGCGCGGGCGGCCCCAGGCCAGGTGCTCGCCGTCGGTGCCGGCGCCCCACAGCGCCAGCCGGCGGACCAGGCCCGGCCCGGCGGGCGGGACGACGACGGGAGCGGTCGGCCAGGCGGTGTGCGCACCGTCCGGGCCCGCGCCCCACAGCGCCAGCCGGCGGACCAGGCCCGGCCCGGCGGGCGGGACGACGACGGGAGCGGTCGGCCAGGCGGTGTGCGCACCGTCCGGGCCCGCGCCCCACAGCGCCAGCCGCCGCACCGACGCGCGCAGCCGGGTGCGCCAGCGGGGAACCGGCACGGGCGCGGCGGCGGTGGCGACCGGGACCGCGGCGACCGGGACCGCGGCGACCGGGACCGCGGCGACCGGGGCGGGGGCCGCCGGGACGGCCGCCGGCGGGACCGGCCGCGGGCGCGGGACCGGCACCGGACGGGCCACCGGCAGCGGGCGCAGCGCACGCGGCGCGCCCGGCGAGCGGATGACCACCGCGCGGCGGGGGCGCGGCCGCTGCGGCAGCTCGTGCGCCCGGTCGAGCAGGCCGAGGAGGCCGGCCAGGCCCAGGTCGCCCGGCAGCGTCGCCGACGACGGGGCAGGTGCCCGGTCGATCGCCATGCCGTCCTCCTGGGGGGTCTGTGTCCGCAGCAGGGGAAGGTGCTGCGGACGAGGAGAACGGTAGGGACGGCGGGCCTCGCGGACGGTCGATCGGGACACCCCCTGGAGACCCCGTGACGCAACCGTTGTGGGGCTCTGACCAGCGGGTTGACGACCCATCGCCGGCGGCGATCACTTGTCGACCCGTCGACGGCCGGCGAGCGCGGACGGCCGCCGCGGGGCCTCCGGTCACCCCGGGACACGCGCCGCCGCACCCGGCGTGTCGCCGGTCCACCCGTGTCACCGGAACGGCGTGGTCCGGTTGCCGGGCCTCCCAGGCCTACCCGGACTCGATCGGTGACCGACCGGCCCGCCGCGGACACGGCCGGAACGAGCACCGACGAACCCGACACGAAGCTGCGCCGCGCCGTCACCGGCCGCTGCTCTACCTGTTCATCCTCGGCGACGTCCTGGGTGCCGGCGTCTACGCGCTGGTCGGCGAGGTCGCGGGCGAGGTCGGCGGGGCGATCTGGGTGCCGCTGCTGGTCGCGCTGCTGCTGGCGCTGCTGACCGCGGCCTCCTACGCGGAGCTGGTCACGACGTATCCCCGCGCCGGCGGCTCGGCGGTCTTCGCCGAGCGCGTGTTCCGCTCGCCGGTGGTGGCCTTCCTCGTCGGCTTCTGCATGCTCGCCGCCGGCGTCACCAGCGCCGCGGGCCTCGCGCTGGCCTTCGCCGGCGACTACCTGGGCGTGTTCCTCGACGTGCCGGCCGCACCGGCCGCGCTGGTGTTCCTGCTGGCCGTGGCGCTGCTCAACGCCCGCGGCATCCAGGAGTCGCTGCGCGCCAACCTGGTGATGACGCTGGTGGAGAGCTCGGGCCTGGTGCTCGTCGTCGTCCTCGGCGCGGTGGTGCTGTCCCGCGGCGACGGCGACCTCGGCCGGTCGGTGGAGTTCCCGCCCGGGGTGTCAGCGGGGACGGCGGTGCTGTCGGCGGCGCTGCTGGCCTACTACTCCTTCGTCGGGTTCGAGACGTCGGCCAACGTCGCCGAGGAGGTCCGCGACGTGCGGCGGGTCTACCCGCGGGCGCTGTTCGGGGCGCTGCTCACCGCCGGGCTGGTCTACGTGCTGGTCGGCATCGCCGCGGCGGTGGTGCTCCCGCCCGGCGACCTGGCCGGCTCCAGCGGGCCGCTGCTCGAGGTGGTCCGGGCCGCCGACGCCGGCATCCCCGACCGGCTGTTCAGCCTGGTCGCCCTGATCGCCGTCGCCAACGGCGCGCTGCTCACCATGATCATGGCCAGTCGGCATGGCGTACGGGCTGGCCGAGCAGCGCCTGCTGCCGGCGGTCCTGGGTCGGGTGCTGCCGCGCCGCCGGACGCCGTGGGTGGCCATCGCCGTCACCACGCTGGTGGCCATGGGCCTGAGCCTGGCCGGCGACCTGGCCACGCTGGCCAACACGGTGGTGCTCCTGCTGCTGTTCGTCTTCATCAGCACCAACACCGCGGTGCTGGTGCTGCGCCGTGACCGGGTCGAGGCCCCGCACTTCCGGGTGCCGTTCGTGGTGCCGGTGCTGGGGATCGCCTCGTGCCTGCTCCTGCTGTGGCAGCAGGAGGCCCGGACCTGGACCTTCGCGGGGATCCTGCTCGCCGTCGGGGTGCTGCTCTACCTGGTGACCGCCCTGCCGCGGCGCCGGGCCGAGGCCCGGGAGCGCACGCCGGTCAGCTGAGGCGGGCGCGCACCGCCCCTGCGAGGCGGGCCGCGGCACCGGCGTCGGTGGTGAGGAACAGGCTCGGCTCGGTCAGCTCCACCTCGATGACCTGCGGCGCGCCGTCCTCGCCGGGCACGAGGTCGACCCGGGCGTAGAGCGGCACCGTGCCGGTCCGCTCCCCCACCCACGCCAGCACGCGGTCGCCGAGCGCCTGCTGCTCCGCGGTGGCGGTGCGGGGGGTGATCTCCTCCTCGGCGTACAGGCCCGGGCCCAGTGCCTCCCCCGCCAGCAGGGCGCCCTTGCCGAACGCGTGGCTCGCCGCGCCGTCGAGGTAGACGAGGCCGGTCTCGCCCTCGGCGTCGAGCCGGTCGAGGTAGGGCTGCACCATGACCGCCCGGCCGCTCGCCAGGATGCCGCCCGCGGCCGCCCGGGCGTCCGCCCGCTCCGCGGAGGAGAAGCGGGCGGTGTCGCGGGCGCCGGCCGACACGACCGGCTTGACCACCACGTCGCCGGGCCAGCGGGCCAGGGCGGCGTCCACCCCGCCCGGCTCCTCGGCCCACGCGGTGGGCACCACGGGCACCCCGGTGGCGGCGAGCTCGCGCAGGTAGCGCTTGTCGGTGTTCCAGGCCAGGACGGCGGCCGGGTTGAGCAGCCGGGTCCCGGACTCCACGCGCCGAGCCCAGGTGAGGAACTCGTCGCGGCGCGGTGCGTAGTCCCAGGCCGACCGGACCACGACGGCGGCCGCGGCGGCCCAGTCGACGTCGCCGTCGGCCCAGTCGGCGGACGACGCCGCGAGCCCCTCGGCGGCCAGTGCGGCGAGCAGCAGCGGCTCGTCCTCGTCCCTCCCGGCGGCGGCGGCACAGCTGGCGAGGAGCACGTCGGGCACGGCGCTATCCTGCCGCACGCCGGTTGCGAGGATGGCCGGGTGGCTCCTCCCCCTGCGCGACCCCTGGTGATCGACACCGACCCCGGCATCGACGACGCCCTCGCGATCCTCCTGGCGCTGGGCAGCCCGGAGGTCGACCTGCGCCTGGTCACCACCGTGCACGGCAACGTGGAGCTGCCGCAGACGACGGACAACGCGCTGCGGGTGCTGCACCTGGCCGGCCGCTCCGACGTCCCGGTGGCGGCGGGTGCCGCCGAGTCGCTGGTGTTCCCGCAGCCCGAGCGCGCCGGGCACGTGCACGGCGTCACCGGCCTGGGCGGCGTGGAGCTGCCGCCCTCCCCCGCCGCGGTCGACCCGCGCCCGGCCGTCGTCGCGCTGGCCGAGCTGCTCATGGCCTCCGACGAGCCGGTGACGGTGGCCGCCATCGGGCCGTGGACGAACGTCGCGCTGCTGCTGGGCACCTATCCCGAGGCGGCCGCGCGGATCGGCCGGCTGGTGCTCATGGGCGGCTCGGCCGGCCGCGGCGGCAACGTCACCGCCGCGGCCGAGTTCAACGTGTGGTCCGACCCGGAGGCCGCGGCGCGGGTGCTCGGCTCCACCATCCCCACGGTGCTCGTCGGCCTGGACGTCACGATCCCCACCGTGCTGGACGAGGACGGCGTCGCCCGCTTCGCCGCGGCGGGGCCGGTCGGGGCCACGGCGGCGGCGATCCTGCAGCAGTACCTCGACCACGCCCGGACGGCGTACGGCACCTCGGGCGTCGTCGTCCACGACGCCCTGGCGCTCACCGAGGCGATCGCGCCGGGCACGCTGGGCACCGTCCGCCGCGACGTCGTCGTCGACACCGGCAACGGGCCCTCGCGCGGGCAGACGCTGGTGGACCGCCGGTCGGTGTCGGACTCCCCCACCGCGGTCGACGTCGCCGAGACCGTGGACAGCGCCGCGGCCGTCGAGTTCCTGGTCGCCCGGCTGGCCGGCCTCGCCGCGCGGGTGGGTTGAGGCGTCCTAGCGCCTCGGCGGCCCGACGACGGAGTCGACGATGCCCGCGGCGATGTCGCGCAGCTTGCGGTTGTAGCGCTGCGACGCCTCGCGCAGCAGGTCGAAGGCCGCGTCGGCGTCGACGTGCCGCTGGGCCATGAGCACGCCCTTGGCCTGCTCGATGACCGCCCGCGACTGCATCGCCAGCTCCATGTTGCGGGCGTGCTCGCCCAGCAGGGCGTGCGCGTCGGCGTTGGCGACGGCGACGGCGACCGCCTCGGCCACCTCGCGGGCGGCCTCGGCGGACTCCTCCGAGGCGAAGGCACTCGGCTTCGTCGAGTAGTTGTTCAGCGCGCCGATCGTGGTGCCCTGGTAGGGCAGCGGCATCGACAGCGAGCTGCGGACGCCGACCTCCACGACGCGGGCGACGTAGGTCGGCCACCGGGTCTCGGTGTGCGTGTCGTCGATCCGCAGGACCACCCCGGCCCGGCCGGCGTCGAGGCACGGGCCGTAGCCCTCGTCGTACTGCAGCTCGTCGGCGGCCAGGGACATCTCGCCGTGGTGGGCGGCCGTGGTGGCCGTGTCACCGCGGACGAGGGTGATCGACGTCGACTCGGCACCCGGGACGTGCTCGGCCGCGAGCCGGGTGACCTGGCCGAGCACGTCACCGAGCTCCCGCTCGGCGAGCTGCAGCCGGCTCAGCGCGCGCCACAGGTCCTCCACGCAGCCCATCCTGCCCGTCCCGGGGCCGGACCGGCAGCCGGGGAGCCGTCGCGTGCGGGCGGACGAGGCCCCCGCCGCTGCGGCGGGGAACGGTTTCGGTCAGGATGGACGCCGGTCGTGCGGAGCAGACGCGAGGAGTGGGCGATGGGCCAGGAGACGTGGCCGTGCGCTCACGTGCCCTCGGTGGCCGGCGACGTCTGGCACTGGCAGCTCGAGGCCATGCACGTCGTCTCCCGGGTGCGCTCCGACCTGCGGGCCCGCATCGCCCACCCGTCGGTCAGCACGTCGTCGACGGAGGACGCGCGCGACGGGCTGCTGCTGGTGTTCGAGGAGCTCGCGTCCAACGCGCTGCGGCACGGCGGCGGCGACGTCCGGGCGCTGGTGGTGGCCAGCTCCGCGGGCTGGCTGCTCGACCTCAGCGACGAGGCGCCCGACCGCCCGCCGGTGCCCGCTGTCGACCGCGACCCCTCGCTGGGCGGGATGGGGCTGCACCTGGTGGCGCAGCTGTCGGTCGACTACGGCTGGGAGAAGCGCCCGGGCCGCAAGCACGTGTGGGCGCGGCTGCCCTCGGGCCTGCAGCCGATCGAGGGCTTCGGCGGCCGGGTGCCCGAGCCGCGCGCGCCGGAGATCCCGCGCGACTGACCGCCCCCAGCGGCCGGCGGCCCGCGCGCTCTGCTCGCGCAGCGCCCGGAACACCCGGTGCTCGCGACGTCCGTGTGCCGCCCTCTGTGCCCGGGAGCCCTCGTGGGCCCCGGGGCACGGTGGCCGCCGGGTCGCGGGCAGCTCAGGCGGAGTCGGCCACCGGTGCGTCGTCGTGCTCGGCGCGGGCACAGTGCGCGCAGCAGTAGAAGGAGCCCTCCACGACGACGCCGTGGCCGACCACCTTCACCCCGCAGTGCTCGCAGATCGGCGCCATGCGGTGGATGGCGCACTCGAAGCTGTCGAAGGTGTGCCGCGCCCCCTGGGCCACCACCTCGAAGCTCATGTCGTAGTCGTTGCCGCAGACCTCGCAGACCGCCATGCCCCCTGTGTGCCCCGGCGCACCGGTGCGGACACCGGGAGCGGGCAGCTCAGGCGGGTGCGGCGGTGGCGACGGCGTTCCGGGTCGCCTTCGCCGCGTAGAGGCAGCGGTCGGCGCCCGCGGTGAGAGCGGTGGGGGTGGTGGTGGCGTCGGCCCCGTCGGCCACCGCGACGCCGAGGGAGACGCTGAGCTCTCCCGGGTCGAACCCCGGGCAGCCGCAGCGCGAGCGTCGCACGGCGCAGCCGCTCGGCGAGCGCCACGGCCCGTCCCCGCGGGCGGCGGAGGCACAGGCCCGCGCCAGCTCGGGGTCCCAGCGGCGGCGGTTGGCCAGGCCGGTCAGCGGCTCCTCGTCCGGGATCAGCTGCTGCGGCGGGCGGTCCAGTTCGAGACGAAGTCGCGCAGGCTGCGGGTGGGCCGCAGCCAGGCGCCGTCCGGCGGGAGCGCGTCGAGCCGGACCCGGTCCAGCGGGGCGGCGAAGGCCCCGGGGACGTCCTCGATGTCGATGAACTCGAGCAGGTCGGAGCTGATGGCGTAGCCGGCCACCTCGCTGAAGGCCACGACGACGACCTGCGTGCCCGTGCGCGCGAGGTCCTCGAGCGGCTCGGCGAAGTTGCGCCCGTCGCCGGAGAAGACGACCAGCCGCCGCAGCCGGTGGCTGTGCGTGCGCACCTCGATGTGGTCGAGCATCGCCTGGTCGATGTCGTCGTCGGGCTGGCTCTTGGGCCGGGCGAAGACGGCGTAGCCGAAGCCGCGCAGCGCCTCCACCCAGCGCTGCAGCGAGCCGACGACCGGCGGGATGTTGGCGAAGACGCAGGCCTCGACCTCGGGTGCGTCCGGAGCGGCCGGGTCACCGGCGGCGTCGACGAACCAGGCGGCGATCGCGTCGAAACGCGGTCGGGAGGCGGCGGTGGGCCGGGCGCCGATGACCGTCGACAGGGTCATGTCGATGTTGGGCGCGTCCCAGATCAGCAGGTCCAGCGCCGGCCGCCCGCGCCCCTCGTCGGGCTGCGGCTCGGTGACGGTGGCCTCTTCGCTGATCGTGGTCACAGGGGCAGTCTGCCCGGTCGGTTCCGTCGCCGTGACCGGTACGGGGGTCGGGGCGGTGTGTGGGGCGAGAGGTGTGGCGGGGGGTGCGGCCGGTGGCGGTCCCGCCGGCGCGGTGGCCCGGCGGACCGCACGCCGCCGGAGCGACCCGGTCATCCACTCCCCCTCCGCAGTGCCGTCCGCGCGGTCCTCAGCCCAGCTGCCCGGCGAGCGCCATGGCGCAGGAGTCCCCGCCACCCTCCTCCACGCGGTGCGCCCAGCGCTCGACGTCCCCGGCGGCCATCGGGTGGGCCAGCAGGTACCCCTGGGCGGAGTCGCAGCCGGCCTCGCGGACCATCCGCAGGTGGTCAGCCGTCTCCACACCCTCGGCGACCGACTTGATGCCCATGGTGTGCGCGAGTTCGACGATCGCCCCGAAGACCGCCCCGGTGCCCCCGGCGGCCAGCCGCTCGGCCGCCGTGATGAGCGAGCGGTCGATCTTCAGCGTCCCGATGGGGAGCGCCATGAGCTGGGCCAGCGAGGACCACCCGGTGCCGAAGTCGTCGATCGCGACCCGCACGCCGAAGCCGCGCAGGACGGCGAGCTGGTCCTCGGCGCGGGTCGGGTCCTCGGCCACGCAGGTCTCGGTCAGCTCGAGCATGAGCTGCTCGGCCGCGAGGCCCGACGCGTGCAGCGCCGCCCGGACGTCGCGCACCAGCGTCTCGGTGGAGAAGTGGCGGGCGCTGATGTTGACCGCCATCCGCAGCTGGAGGCCCTGCCGCGCCCAGTCGGCGGCCTGGCGGGTGGTCTCGCGCAGCAGCCAGCGGGTGATCGGGATGAGCTGACCGGTCTCCTCGGCCACCGAGAGGAAGGCGTCGGGCGCGAGCAGGCCGCGCTCGGGGTGCTGCCAGCGCAGCAACGCCTCCACGCCCTCGACCGCGCCGGTGTCCAGCCGCACGACCGGTTGGTAGTGGACGACGAACTGGTCGAGGGCGCCGTCGCGCAGCCGGGTGGCGACGTCCATGCGCCACCGGGCGGCGTCCCGCAGGCCGGGGGAGAACAGGTGCACGCGGTCGCGGCCGGCCGCCTTGGCCTCGTACCCCGCGGCGTCGGCGTCGCTGAGGAGCTGGTGGGCGTGGCGCACGCCGTCCTGGGCGACGGCGACCCCGATGCTCGCCGAGACCGGGACCGAGACGCCTGCGGCGATGAAGGGACGGGCGAAGGAGCGCTGCAGACGGAAGGCGAGCGACGCCGCCTCCGACGTGTCGCAGGAGTGCGCCAGGACGACGAACTGGTCGCCGCCGAGCCGGCCGACGGCGTCGCCGGGGCGGACCTGCTTCGCCAGGCGGGCGCCCACCTGGCGCAGCAACTCGTCGCCGACCTCGTGGCCGAGCGAGTCGTTGATGGTCTTGAAGCCGTCGACGTCGAGGAAGAGCAGCGCGGGGCGGGCGGCGTCGTCGGCCAGGGCCTCGCTGATCAGCTCCAGGAGCCGCGCGCGGTTGGGCAGTCCGGTCAGGTCGTCGTGGGTGGCCTGCCAGGCCAGGCGCTGCTGGTCGCGGACCCGTTCGCTGATGTCGGTGTGCGTGACCACGAGCTGCCCGGTTTCGTCCACCGGGGCAGCTTGCAGCCGCCACCAGGTGGTGCCGTCGGCGAGCCGCTGGGAGTAGTCGGCGGCGAAGGTGCGGGTGGGCCCGCCGGACGGTGCGACGCGCAGCTCGGCCAGTCCTCCCGCGATGCGGGCGAGGTCGTCGGGTACGAGGCCCTGGGCGATCCGCGCCACGTAGTCGTCACCGATCCCCGCGACCTCCCAGCCGGCCTCGCGCACGAGGTGGTCGTTGGCGGCCCACCCCCGGTTGACGCTGCGGATCCGGCCGACGCGGTCGAGCAGCACGGTCGGGGAGGGGAGGGCGTCCAGGACGGCGGTGGTCTGCCGCAGCGCGTGCGCCTGGGCGGCCTGCGCGCGGTGCCGCGAGTCGACGTCGCGTACGAACACCACCAGGCCGGTGGCGTCTGCGGAGGCGCGGACCTCGAACCAGCGGTCCCGCGGCCGGTGCAGGTACTCGAAGACGCGCGGACGGCCGTCCTCCATCGCGCCGCGGGCCTCGGCCTCGAACTCGGTGCCCCGGAGATCGGGGATGCACTCGAGCACGGTCCTGCCCAGCACGGTGTCGGCCGGCCTGTTCAGCAGCACCTCGGCGGCGGCGTTGAGCCAGGTGAACCGCCACGAGCGGTCGAGGTGGTAGACGGCGTCCGGGACGCTGGCCAGCAGGTGCGGCGGCGCGGCCGCACCCGCGTGGTCGGATAAGTGCACGCGTGATCTCTCCCCCTGGCGCACGCAGGCCCCCGCTACGCAGGTTCCGGTGTCGGACCGGGACGATGGGAAGTCGGTCCGTGCGCGACGCCTACCCGAGAGTAACGGAGCACCCGGCTGTCAGGCAGGGTCGATCGTTGATCGCTCCACGATCCGTCCCGCGGGAACGCCGGAGGGCAGCGTGCCGAGCACCGATCCCCAGTCCCCGCCCAGGCGGGTGGCGCAGAAGGCGTCGGCGACCTCGGGCGGCGCGGAACGGAGCAGGAGCGAGCCCTGCAGGCACTGGGCCAGCAGGCCGGCCACCCGGCGGGCCCGCAGCGGCAGCCCCTCGGGGTCGCCGAGCTCGGCGGAGAGCCGCTTCACCGCGTCGTCGAACCGGGCGTCGACACCACGGGCCAGCTCGATCTCGGCCGTGACGGCGGCCACCGACTCGCTGCTGCGGCCCAGCGCCCGCAGGACGTCGAGCGCGATGACGTTGCCCGAGCCCTCCCAGATCGAGTTCAGCGGGGCCTGCCGGTAGAGCCGGGGCATGCCCGACTCCTCGACGTAGCCGTTGCCTCCCAGGACCTCCAGCGCCTCGCCGACGACGGCCGGGGTGCGCTTGCAGACGAGGAACTTCGCGGCGGCGCCGGCCAGCCGGAGGAACGCCCGCTCGCCGCCGTCGAGCGCCGCGGCCAGCCGGACGGCCAGCGCCGTGGCGGCCTCGCTCTCGACGGCGAGGTCGGCGAGCACGTTCTGCATGAGCGGCTGGTCGGCCAGCAGTGCGCCGAACGCGGAGCGGTGGCGGGCGTGGTGGATCGCCTGGGTGAGCGCCGCGCGGACCGTGGCCGCCGAGCCGATGACGCAGTCCAGCCGGGTCGTGTTGACCATCTCGATGATCGTCGGCACGCCCCGGCCGGGCTCGCCCACCAGCCAGCCGGTGGTGCCGTCGAACTCGACCTCGCTGGAGGCGTTGGCGCGGTCGCCGAGCTTGTCCTTGAGGCGCTGCAGCCGGAAGACGTTGCGGGTGCCGTCGGGGAGCACCCGCGGGACGAGGAAGCAGGACACGCCCTCGTCGAGCTGGGCGAGGACGAGGAACAGGTCGCTCATGGGGGCGCTGGTGAACCACTTGTGCCCGGTGAGCGAGTGGCTGCCGTCGGCGTTCGCGACGGCGCGGGTGGTGTTGGACCGGACGTCGGAGCCGCCCTGCTTCTCGGTCATGCCCATGCCCGTGACCAGGCCCGGCTTGACCGCGGGGTCGGTGAGACCGGATCGGTACCCGGTCGCGGTGAGGCCGGGCTCGTAGCGGGCGGCGAGCGCGGGGGTGGCGCGGAGCGCCGGGACGGCGGCGTAGGTCATCGTCACCGGGCAGCCGTGGCCGGCCTCGACCTGGGTCCAGCCGAGGTAGCCGACGGCGCGGCGCACGTGCGCGTGCCGGTGACCGGCGTCGGCCGCGGCCCAGGGCGCGCCGGCGAGGCCGTGCTCGAACGCCGTCCGCATCAGCTCGTGCCAGGCGGGGTGGAACTCCACCTCGTCGATCCGGTGGCCGTAGCGGTCGTGCGTGCGGAGCACCGGGCGGTTCTCGTCGGCCAGCCGGCCCCACTCGCGCGCCTGCTCGCTGCCGGCGACGGCGCCGAGGTCCGCCAGCGAGGTGAGCGTCGCCTCGTCGGCGTGCCGGACGCAGGCCTCGGCCAGCGCCACGTCCCCGGCGATCGGGTCGTGGCCCACCAGGGGCGGGACCTGGTTGGTGACCTCGTGCGTCGCACTCACGCCGGGCACCGTACGACGGCGACTGTCACTGCGGTCACACCGTCGGCCCGTTCCACGTGGAACGGCGGACCCGCGGCCCCACGCTCGTTCAGCCGACCGTCGGCGTCAGTAGGGCGGCGGGTCGTCGGCCGGCGCCATGCCGTTCGGCTCGGGCTCACCCGTCGGCGGATCGGGCGCCGCCGGTGGTGGTCGCAGGCCCAGCGGGCGGGTCGTCCGCGTGATCCCGGAGGGCGTCGTCACGGTGAGGACGCCGTCGGGGCTCATGTGGAACCGCCAGCCTCTGGCGAAGGTCTTCAGGCGGTGGTGGCTGCGGCACAGGCAGCACAGGTTGGCGCAGTCGGTGGCGCCGCCGCAGGTGTGCGGGATGACGTGGTCGG
>NZ_FPBA01000020.1 GCF_900116515.1 Geodermatophilus amargosae | reverse complement strand
CAGCTGATTCCGCTGGTCGACGCCGTGCCGCCGATCCGCGGCCGACGCGGCCGACCCCGCCGGCGACCGCGGGAGCTGTTCGCCGACCGCGGCTACGACCACGACATCTACCGCCGCCAGCTGCGCGCCCGCGGCATCACCCCGCGGATCGCCCGCCGCGGTATCGCGCACGGCTCGGGCCTGGGTAAGCACCGCTGGGTGGTCGAGCGCAGCTTCGCCTGGCTGCACGCCTTCAAGCGGTTGCGCACTCGCTACGAGCGCCGCGGCGACATCCACCTCGGCCTGCTCCAGTTGGCTTGTGCGCTGATCTGCTACCGCCGCTTGCCCTCAATCTGAAACCAGTTTTAAGGCACTACTATATCTTCGCCGCGGTAGAAGTGGCCATTCCGGTAGGATTCGACGAGGTATGTACCGGCAGGGCCTGACACGTCAAGCTCTACGCGGCAGGTGAATCCCATCCAACCGTCAGCAGGAATATTGGTGAGTGTTGCAATCACCGAGGGCTCCTCCTCGACCGGGACGAGGATGCCACCATGGTTGACAACGGATACGCATTGACCCTGGTTGGCAAACGGCAGGTCGGTGGCCGGGTCAACGTAGTTGGCGTAGCCGCCGGACTTACATGGCGCGGTGTCGGCAGGGGCGGCCTGAGCAGTGCCGACGGAGAGGACGCCGAGGGCAACGGCGGCTGCGAGGACGGCGAAGGAACGTTTGATCACGAACGATGTTCCTGACTGTGTGGGTTCACAGGAGGCCAGCAGTGGGCCGGTCGCCGAATCCTAGCCTTCGAGGTGCGCGGACAACCGGACTGATCGAGCGCCGTGCCACTCCGATCCACCAAGATCAAGAGCTCCGGGGAAGAGTCGTAAAGTTCGGCTACAGCGCGCAAGCCCTGTATGGCCTGTTTCGGCACCTACCCCCTGGACGCTGCTCGGTCGAGTTACGTGCAGGCAGCCGCCGCAGTATTAGACCCACACCCATCCTCGGTACTGAAGCCCCCGTAGCTGCCGACCCCTAACTGAGCTATCAATCGCGCGGGTTCGTCGGTCACAGAGGCGCACAGGCCAATTTCGGCCACGTCAAGTGAGACGTCAGAACTTGTCGCCCAGGCTGAGCCGTCGATGAGCATCCCGAGCACGGACGTCAGCAGTCGAGGCGGCGTATCGGCGCAGCCTGTCTGAGGCGCGCCAACCCATCAGCCGCATTAGGTTGATCTCGCTTCCGTCGTCGGCCTGCCACCTGTGCCCTGCGGAGTGACGAAACTGGTGAGCGTGCAGATCAAAATGCCGGCCGCGTGTCCCCGACGGTCGAGCATCTGGCGCGCCTCATCATGACCCAGCGGCTCACCCTTGCCGGGCTCGAGCCGGAGGTTGGGCTGCCCTGCGTGCGGTCCAGTTGGCGCAGTCGGAAGTAGCGGGCAAGCGCGGGGCAGTCTGCGACCTGAAGGAGTAAGTCAAAGATCATTGCCCTGACCAGCTAGCTCGACGACCCGTCGTCCAGGTCCACATCGTCAAATTCAGGTTCGTCACCCCGCTGCATGTGCACCCTGCGTCGATGAGCAGGCGGCTGGTCGCCGTATTCCGTCCATCCGCGATCGTCCGACCCCGAGCACGCCGCCAGCTGATCCCGTATCGCGCTTGATTCAGGAGCCTTCAGTGCGCCAGGCGGTATACGGTAGGCGAGCTCGCTCGCAGCGTATGGGTCAGATATTTCGTCAATTCGTAGAGGTCAGCTTGATGGTAAGTGCCCAATTAGTAAGCCGGACCGCTATAATCGCCCGCGCCCGCGCCCGCGCCCGCGCCCGCGCCGCGCTTGCGCGAAGGGTGCTCAACGGTCCCACTTGCCAGAAATCGGATCGGTAGTCCAGGTGATTCACCTGTCGTCCTGTACCCGCTGTTGCCACTCTTCGCAGTAGGTGTAGAGCACAGTGCTCATAATGAGGTCCTCTGGGTTGTCCGTCGCGGTGGTCGCGGGGCTCGTCCCCAGAGACTACCTATTAAGGAATTGGGATCAGAGGCTCAAAGTTCATAGTAGGCGGGCAGGAGTTGAGGGCTAAATGCCCAATGTCAATTTGCAGCTGATCCCTGCCATACATGCAAGTCGGAAGCTCAAATCTAGAAATTGAGGGCTCAATATTGGCCTCAGTATTGAGTCCAAGGCTGAGGTCCTCGTCTATAAGGACCTCAGACTCCTCAGTTCTCAGGTTTGCGCTGCAACCGATGACGAACGGTCAGGGACGGTCGATGACATAGTGATCGGAGCGAGCGCCCTTGGGTCGGAATGTGTACACCTGCCCCGTGGTGATCATCTCGTTTAGCACCTCGGTGAAGTACTTGTAGGTTCCGCCGATGTGCTTGTAGACGTCGGTCTTCGTTGGCGGATTGTCGGCCAGTTCGGCGACCACCTCGTAGATGTCCTGCTTGCGCTTCTCCTTCAGCTCGTCTTGCCGCTGGGCCTGGAGAGCCAGCTGTGCCAACGGTGGCGTGGCGGACGGCCGAGCGAAGTAGCACTGCATGTTCAGGCCCTTGGTGTCAGACGCCATGTTGAACGTCGTCACTACGTCCTCCACCGCGACCTGCGTCCCGCCCATGTTGTCCTTAAACAGGTGCAGGGCCGACGTCCCCGCCATGCCGGGGCCGAAGGGAGCTCCCCGTACACCCTCCACGCGGTAGATCGCGCCCTGGACGATGCCCTTCTTGCGGGTCGAGTTCACCATGCGCTTCTTGTCAGCGTGCGGGACGTGATCGATGACTACCGCAGCCAGACCGGCTCGCGTGAACGGGTTGACCACCTGCCGATACACGGTTTCGACACCGTCCATCGCGTTCGGGTCAGCACCAGACGCAGCGATGGCCGCGGTGAGTGAATCGATGATCACGATACGGGCATCAGGGTGGAAAGTTTTCGGTGGCCGCTGTCCCTCGGACAGGTTGTAGTAGTGATATCCGGCCAGCACCTTCGCCCGGGGAACACCGAGCGCATCGAATCGGGATAGCCACACATAGACGTTGGTTTCGTAGTCGACGTGGTAGACGTGATGCCCGGCCATCAGCTCCTGTGCGGCCACCCATTGGGTCAGAGCGGTCTTGCCGGCTCCTGAGTCACCGAAGATGACGTTGGGCAGCCCAGGATAGAACAGGCCCCTTCCATCGCCCCTGTCCGTGATGGTGGGCTGAGGAGGAACGATTCCGGACTCGTAGATGGGACCTAGGTCCAACTCCTGCCACGAATCGCCGGCGCCGTCGTCTTGGGCGGCTTCCCGGAGCGCGGCCTCTCTGCTGGCCCGAAGGTGAAGCCGCTTCTCCTGCACAAGGCCCTCGTAGTAGGCCTCACCAACGCTAGCCGAATCGCCCTGGAATGCACCGATGTCAGTGCTGTCGTCATCGGGTTCAGTGGCGGTGGGATCAGGAGTAGCGGCAGGCACCGCATATAGACGGGCCAGATGGCCTAGGGTGTCGTTAGTTGCCGTCACTGTGGTCACTTGTCCTTGCGGTTGGTGTTCAGGTTGTCCAGCCACGTCAGAGCAGCGGCATACTTCTCCGCCGTCTCCTTGTCGCGTTGTGCGTGGAACTCGGCGCGGCGCCTCTGGTCGATCTCGTCACCACGGTGTCGGTCGGCGCGGTCGTAGCAGCGGTTCACGATGGACCACAGCGTCTTACCCGTCGTGCCGATGTCGAGGTATCCGTCGATCCACGGGTCCCACTCATTCTGCGGCGACTTGTCGGCGATGTGCTTGATCAGGTCGAACGTCTCCTGCGGCGTTTGCCGGTGGTGTACCGACCAGGCGATAGCCCACAGCTCATCCCACTGCACGACGCCCTTAGGGATGCCGTTCTCGATGTAGTAGGCCACCGGTACCCGGCCGCTGCGAGGAGCCCGCGTGTGCCCTGTGGCGGCCTTGTAGGCGGCTTCTTTGCCTCGCCGATTGCGGTTGCTGTTGATGTCCTCGAGCAGCGCGGCGGGGGCGACAGCGTTCTCCAGATCATCAAAGAACTCCGACGGACGCGGATAGTAGGGGGTGCCGGACATGTCAAGGAACCGGTACTGCGCCCAGCCCTCGGGGAACTTGTCCGCCGGGTACCGGCCGGGGTAGCGACGTGTGGCGATCACCGACGGGGGTGCGACGACGTAGCTGCCATCGGCTCGGACATCGACGTTGGGTAGCCACTTCGCGCCACTCCAGATTGGTCCGGTGCCCTCCGGGATCAGGAAGTAGAGCTGAATCCCACGAGGTGTCTCAACCGTCGGACCGGGTGGGAGCTTGATGCCGGTGTGCTGCTGCCAGCGGACAAGTTCTCCGACCGGATCAGCACCGTCCTCATGAACGTCGAGGTCAAGCACCATGATGCAGTGAGAGGCGTAGCGGACGGTGCCGCACACCAGACCCATGTTGGTCATGGGGTAGGCGTCCCAGACCTCCTTCGCGCGTTGGGGGTCGGTGATGCCTGCGCTGGCCACCTCGTAGCCAGTGCCGAGGATGACCGACCATCCGGGCTTGTCCCACGGCTGCAGCGGCAGGATCGGCATCCCCATGCTGGCCCAACACAGTGCTGGCTCAAGCATGACGGTGCCCTCTTGGGGCTCGGGCATGGGTTCTTCTGGGTTACACTCGCACTGCATGGTTTTACCTTTTCTGGATGTGACTGTGTCGCGTTGCGTGGAAAGTGGTAGCCGGGTTGTGGGACCTGGTTGGAATCACATTGAGTTGCCGGCTCGGCGTGGTCCCTTTTTGATGCAGACGTACTATCGCCGGTCGTACTGCGGTTGGCGGAGCACCCTCCGCTGTCCTCGACCTTGACCTGCGTTTCGGCGGTATTCCGCTCGGTATTGCGGGGTTACCGCCTACGCCGCGGGTTCGTCGACGAGGCTTGGAGACACGATGTCCTGGTCCGTGTACCGCGGCGGAGCTGTTGATGCCCATGGCTGCGCGTCCTTCATCGCGACGTCTGATTGACTCTGAATTTGATCGCCAGCAAGTGAGGAGGATCGGGGCGCCGCACGGCCCGTCCGACCGCTTCCCCCGTCACTGCTGCCGGCATCGTTAGGGCGCCGACGAACATGCACGTCTGTCTCCGTTGCCATTGGGGATGTGGCTGGCGACCGGAGTAGCGCGGTAACTTGCTCAATCGTTCGAGGATCGGCGAGTTGGATGGGCACATTGCTCTGCGCGCAGCTGCGTTCAAGCGCCTGCTGCTGCAGAGGAGAGAGGGAATCGAACTCGCTCACCGTGGCGTCGGCGTGGGTCGATCGACCGAGCGGGGCCGGTGTGGGCGGTGCGGATGATGCGGTGTACTCAGGGATTCGGACGTGAACAGCTGCTCGATCGGCACACGCAGCAACCGAGCGGCGGCTCGGCGTAGTTCCGCAGAGGGCGGGCAGTATCCCGACAGCGCCAGGCGGACGTGTGAGATCGGCCGGACGCCGGACATCTCGGCGAACTCCTGATGTGAGTAGCCGGCTCGCCAGATGACCTCGCGGATGGGCTGCGGACCGAATCGATTGAGTGCCATGCGGTACCCCTCTACAGTCGAGGAACCCGCAAAACGGCATGCCGCCGCCCGCGGGTTCCTAATTCCTGGAACCGACTGGGCGTCGGTACTGAAGAGTGTAGCGAAGAATGGCGGCGGCTGCAGACGCGGTCGCCGGGGTTGACAATTGGTGCCAGCAGCAGATCTACCTAGTGCTCACGCTTTCCAGGAGATGTGCACCCGCTCGAGCAGCAACCTCTCGCGGTGTTCTGCGCGGCGCTGGGTTAACTCCTCGCCGCTCTCCGCGCGCCGACGCGACAGATTGGTGGTGACCCCGGCCGGATGCGGCTCGATGACTATCTTGTCAATGAGGTGTCCGAGCAGGGTCCGCTGCCAGGTCGCGTCGTGCTCGGCCCAGACCTCGCGCAGTGACCGGCCGCCGGTGCCGATGACGAAGACAGCACGCTGAATTTCGGCCAGGCGGGTGCGCATCTCGGTGATCTGCTCGGTCAGCCGCTGGACTTGGCGCCGGTACCGCTGGTCGTCGAGTACCCCGTCGGCGTACTGATCGTCGAGCCGCTCGAGGCGCCGCTGAACATCGGCGATCCGCTGGCGGAGGTCTTCGGCGTCCGGGTACTCCTGGTGCGTAGACAGAGCCTCCTGCATGCCGGGGACGTCAAGCCTGGCGAAGACCATGTCCAGCACCCACTGCTCCAGCGGGCTGTACGCGATGCGCAGCTTTCCGCAGCCACCGGTGGCGGTGACGCACGCGAAGCTCAATATTGGTGGCCGACGCTTGCCGTCCGGACCGGACGGCCGTAGGTCGGGCAACGCCGCACCGGACAGCCAGTGCCCGCACTTGGCGCAGAACAGCAGCCCCGACAGCGGGTACTTGAGTCGGCTCGACCAGTCCGGCGAAGAACCGGTTCGGCGACCGGGGTCGAACAGAATCTCGCGCAGTCGTTGCCACGTCGGCCGGTCCAGGATCGGCTCGGCGACCTGGATGAGTTTGCCGGTGTCCAGTTCGTGACAACCGATCGTGGCCGCACTGGTGAGAATGCGGCGCAACGTCTGACCCTGCCAGCGGGTCCCCTGCGGCGCTCGCGGGCTGGGCGCTGTCTTGATCCCGCGCTTGTTGAAGTTGGTCCAGATGCCATAGACCGACTCACCGTTGAGTACTCGGTCGGCTGCCTCCCGCACGACCGCTGCGCGCTCGGCGTTGATTGCTAGCTCGCCCTTACCGATGCGGTCATAGCCGTAGGGAGGTCGGCCGCCATGGAATTGGCCGGCCTCGCGGCGTTGCTGTGCAGCGCGCTTCACTCGTTCCCCGATCCGCTTGGCTTCCCCGGCGTCGACTGACGCCTTGATCCGCGCGGTCATCTGGCCGTCGGCCGTTGCTAGGTCGTCGTTGCCCGAGACGATCGTCTGAATCTGCACTCGGGTACGTTCGTGCAGCTGGATCAACCGCTCCAACTCCATCACCCGGCGAGTCAACCGGGAGTTGGAGTAGGCAACGATGACGTCCAACTCCCCACGTTCGGCCTTGCCCAGCATGTCCTCGAACGCAGGACGACGGGGCGTGCTGACCGCCTCCCAGCTTCCATCCGCCCGCTGACGCTGCACAATCCGCGACGCACCCAGGTCGTTGTCCGTGTAGACGCCGACGACCTCCCAGCCCTCCCGTTCCGCGCGAGCGAGGCAGTCTTGGCGCTGCCGCTCCACGCCGAGGCGTTCACCCTCCCGGTCATTGGAAATCCGGCAGTAGACGGCCGCGCGCAGCCGACGTGAGACCCTAGGCACACCAGTATGTTATCAAGGCGATTGCGCCTGCTGATCGCGCTCAACAGCGGGCTGCCGGGCATGTGCACGCTGCACGCCAACAGCGCCCGCGAGGCCGTGGTGAAGATGTGCACGCTGCCGCTGCTGGCCGGTGACAACATCGGCCACGCCTTCGTCGTCCCGACGGTGGCGGCCAGCGTGGACCTGGTCGTGCACGTGGCCACCGAGGCGTCCGGGCAGCGCCGCGTGCGCGAGGTCGTGGCGGTGCCGGGGCGGGCCGAGGACGGCGTGGTCGAGCTGGCCGACGTCTTCACCTCGCGCGAGGGCCGGCTGGTCCGCGCCGACGGCTTCCCGCCCCACCCCGAGCGGTTCGCCGCCGCCGGGTTCGACCTCGCCGCGCTGCTGGGGACGGCGACGTGGAGCTGACCGGTGCGCTGCTCGGGCTGCTGCTCGGCGTGGGCCTGCTGCTCGTCTGGCGCAGCGGGCCCCGGGCACCGCAGCGCAGCACCACGCCGCGCCGGCCGGGGCGGCGGGCGCGGCTGCTGGCCGAGGCGGGGCTGACCGGCATCAACCCCGCCCAGCTGGTCGCGCTGCAGGCCGGCCTGGGCCTGCTGGCGCTCGTCGTCGTCCTGCTGACCACCGGCACGGTCACCGTGAGCCTCGCCTTCGGCCTCTTCGCCGCCGCGCTGCCGTACGCCCAGGTGCGGCGGCTGGCCGCGCGCCGGCGGGCCGACCTGCGCGAGGTGTGGCCCGAGGTGGTCGACAACCTGGCCTCGGCGGTGCGGGCCGGGCTCTCGCTGCCGGAGTCGCTGGCGGCGCTGGCCACCCGCGGCCCGGACGTGCTGCGCCCGCCGTTCGCCCGCTTCGCCGCCGACCACCGCTCCAGCGGCCGCTTCGGCGAGAGCCTCGACCGGCTCAAGGCCGACCTCGCCGACCCGGTGGGCGACCGCATCGTGGAGACGCTGCGGGTGGCCCGGGAGGTCGGCGGTTCCGACCTCGGCCGGGTGCTGCGGACGCTGGCCGGCTTCCTCCGCGAGGACGCCCGCGCCCGCGCCGAGCTCGAGACGCGGCAGGGCTGGGTGGTGCAGGCCGCGCGGCTCGCCGTCGGCGCGCCGTGGGTGGTGCTCCTGCTCCTGGCCACCCAGTCGACGACGCTGGCCGCCTACGACACCCCGCTCGGTACCGCGCTGCTGCTCGGCGGCGGCGTCGTCTGCCTCGTGGCCTACCGGCTGATGATGCGGATCGGCCGGCTGCCGCAGGACGTGCGGGTGCTGCGATGACGCTGATCGGGATGCTGCTCGGCGGGGTCGCCGCGGTCGGGGTGCTGCTGATCGCGAGCTTCGCGCCGCCGTTCCGCGCGGTGCGGCTGGTCGACCGGTTGGCGCCCTACGTGCACGACACCCCGCCGCCGTCGCGGCTGCTCGGCACGGCGACCGAGCCGGGCCTGCTCACCGCCGCACGCCGCGTGTTCGGTCCGGTGGTCGCCGACGGCGCCCGGTTCGTCGACCGCGTGCTCGGCGGGCGCGCCGCCGTCCGGCGCCGGCTGGAGGCACTGGGCACCGACCAGACCGTCGAGGACCTCCGCGTCGAGCAGGTCGTGTGGGGCGGGCTCGGCCTGCTGGGTGCCGCGCTGGTGGCGGCGGTCGGCGCGCTGCTGGCCGGCAGGGTGAACGTGCTGTCGGTGGCGCTGGTGTGCCTGGCCGGCCTGCTCGGCGGGGTGCTCGGCCGCGACTGGTGGCTGACCCAGCAGGTGCGCCGGCGCGAGGACCTGCTGCTCGCGGAGTTCCCCGTCGTCGCCGAGCTGCTGGCGCTGGCCGTGACCGCGGGGGAGGGGCCGGCGGCGGCGATCGCCCGGGTGACGCGGCTGTCCGGCGGTGAGCTGGCCCGCGAGCTCGGCGGCGCACTCGGCCGGGCGCGGGCGGGCGTCCCGCTGGTGACGGCGCTGCAGCAGGTGGCCGACCGGACGTCGGTGGACGCGCTGGCCCGGTTCGTCGACGGCCTGCTCGTGGCCATCGAGCGCGGCACCCCGCTGGCCGAGGTCCTGCGCGCGCAGGCCGCCGACGTCCGCGAGGCCGGCAAGCGCCGGCTGCTCGAGGCCGGCGGCCGCAAGGAGATCGCCATGATGGTGCCGGTCGTCTTCCTGGTGCTGCCGGTCACCGTCCTGTTCGCCCTGTTCCCGGGGCTGATCAGCATCGTCTCGCTGGCGCGCTGAGCGCCGTGCACAACGGAGGAGGACGACGGATGCGGGCACTGGCCTGGCTCCTGACCACGACCGCGGCGGTGGCCGCGCGGCTGCGGGACGACGATCCCGAGCGGGGCGACGTGCCCGGCTGGGTGATGATCACCGTGATGACGGCGGCACTCGTGCTGGCCATCCTCGTGCCGTTCCGCGAGGCGATCGTGTCGGCGGTGCAGAACGCGCTGGCCTCCGTCACGAGCGGTGGCTGACGACCGCGAGCGGGGCAGTGCCGTCGTCGACTTCGTGCTGGTCTCGGTGCTCGTCGTCGTGCTGCTGCTGGCGGTGCTGCAGGTGGCCGTCTACGTGCACGTGCGCAACGTGGTGACCGCGAGCGCGCAGGAGGGCGCCCGGTACGCCGCCAACGCCGACGTGCCCACCGCCGCGGCGACCGGGCGGACGCTGGCGGCGGTGGCGCGGGCGACGTCGGAGGGGACCGCCGAGGGCCTGGTGTGCACAGCGGTCGAGGAGGTCGACGACACCGGGCTGGTGCTGGTGAGCGTGCGTTGCACCGGTGCGGTGCCGGCGCTGCTGGCGGGGCTGGGGAACGTGCTGCCGCTGGACGTCACCGGCCGGGCGGTGGAGGAGGCCGCGTGAGGGAGGAGGCCGCGTGAGATGGCTCCGGGCGCGGCTGGGCTCGGGGGAGCGCGGGTCGGCGGTCGTGGAGTTCGTCTTCGTCGCGCTGGTGGTGTTCGTGCCGCTGGTCTACGTCGTCGCCGGGTTCTCCGCGGTGCAGCGCGGGGTGTTCGCCGCGACGGCGGCCGCGCGGGAGGCAGGACGCGCGCTGGCCACCGCGCCGGACCCGGCCTCCGGGCTGGCGCGGGCGGAGCGGGCTGCGCAGCTGGCGGTGGCCGACCAGGCGGTGGACGCCACCGACGTGCGGCTGTCCTTCGTGCCGGCCGGCGTCACCTGCGACGAGGCGGTGGGCGGGTACGCGCCGACGCTGGCGCCGGGGGAGGAGTTCTCGGTGTGTGCCACGGTGACGGTGCGGATCCCGCTGCTGCCGGAGTTCGTCGACGCCAACACCGCCACCGGCCAGTTCGTCGTCGAGACCGACCGCTACGTCGACCGCTGAGGACGGGCGGGTAGCGGGTTCAGTTCGAGAACTGCCAGCGGATCGTGCCGTCGTCCGGGAGGAGGACGACGGTGCCGGTCTCCGGCGTCCAGCCGTCGTGGAGCAGGAACAGCCGGCCGCCGGAGCGGACGAGCAGCCGCAGGCCGCTCGTGCGGTAGCGGGCATCGTCGTCCTCGGCGGCCGGCTCGTCGCCCATCACGTCCTCGCGGACGCCGGGCGCCTGGATGCCGAGGGGTGTCGAGCTGTACGCCCACACCCGGGGCATGTCCGCCACCGAGTCGACCAGGTCGTCGACGTGCCCCCGGGCCACGACCCCGGCGTAGTTCGACATCTGCCAGAACAGCGCCAGTGTGATGACGGCGCTCGTGAGCAGCGCGCGCAGCGCGCGCTGCCAGGGCGGGACCGGCCGACCGGCCGGGGACGTCGCCCGGACGATCCAGGCGCCGTAGGCCGCGACCGCCGCTCCGACGGCCAGCACCAGTGGGGTGAAGACGGGCCCCCGCTCGTCGTCGGCCGTCGCGACGGCCACGGCTCCGGCGGCGGCGAGCAGGCCGGTGGCCAGCACCCACCAGCCGGCCACCCGCAGGGAGGTGCGTCCCGGGGCCGGTTCCTCGGGCACCCGCTCGGCGATGCGCCGGTGCAGGGCCAGCCAGCCGAGGGCGACCGCCCCGGTGACCAGCAGCGGGACGTACAGGGTGCTGACGCTGCGGATGACGTAGTCCTGGGGCGAGTAGCCGAACAGGGTCACGTCCAGCCCCATGGCGGCGGCCTGCACGTCCGCCCGCGACCAGCCGAAGTAGTGCATCAGCGCGGTGACAACCGTGATCGGTGGCCCGAGGGTGGCCAGCACCGACAGCGCCGACCGGAGGGGGGAGGACTCCTCCTCGTCCCCGACCGCCCGGGTCGCGGTCGCTCCGGCCGGGGACGACGGCGTCCCGTCCGAGGGCGCCGTCTGCGCAGGTGCCGCCGTCCCGGTCGTGTCGGGAGGAGCTCCCACCTGCCCGGCGGGAGCGGCAGCCGGTGGGGACCTGTCGGCCAGTGTGTCTCCTGACCGTGGCGGAGGGACCTGGTCGGGTCGGTCCGCGACGGCCGTCTCGCGGCTCTGGCTCATCCGCCCTCCCCCGAGGGGGCCGCCGGCGTGCCGGGATCGGTCCCGGTGCCCGATCCGGTGTCGGGTGTCTCCGTCTGCGTGGTCACGTAGGTGAACTGCACGGGTGCGACGACCTCACCGGCCCGGTTGCGGAGGCTGATCTCGACGGGGCCGGGCCGGGGAGCCGGCGGTGTCCGCACCACCACGTCGTCCAGGCCGCCCCCGCGGGGGTCGTCGGGGGGTTCTGCACGGAAGACGCCCTCGGCAACCACAGCCTGACCCCAGCCGATCCTGACGCTCTCCAGGTCGTCGATCCCCTCGCCGTCGATCAGCAGCAGCGTCCCGCCGGTCACGGGTCCCTCGAGCGGGGTCCCGAGGGCGTTCCCCTCCTCGTCGACCACCTGCACCTCGGTGATCCGGAACGGGCAGGCCGTCGCACCGCCCGCCGTCGGGTAGCCGATCTCCGGTGTGCGGCCGGGGTTGCGCTCGTGCCACTCGAGGGCGCGGGTGAGCAGGGCCCAGGCCTGGTCGAGGAGGCAACCGCCGCCCCCGCCCGGGCCGTCGGCGACGGCGGCCTCCGCGACGGACCACTGACTGGTGTCCCCCTCGACGACCGCCCGGCAGACCGCGGCGAGGGCCGGCCACGGTGGTGTGTCGGACGAGGTGGCGAGGCCGTCGCAGTCCCGGCGCTCGAGGTACCCGTACAGCTGCTCCGGCGGGGGGTCGCTGGGGTCCGCCGGGCCGAACGGGACCCACGCGAAGCCGTCGTCCGTGGTCCCGGGACCCGTGCCGCCAGGGTCGGCGCCATTGCCACCGGGGCTGGTGCTGTTCCCATCGGGAGTGCCCGTGCCGCCGGGGCTCGTTCCGTTGTCCCCAGTCCCCGGGCCGTTGCCACCGGTCCCCGGGCCGGTGCCGCCGGACGTGTTGTCGCTGGGGCCGGTGCCGTTCCCCTCAGGAGTGCCGTTGCCGCCCGGGCTGGTGCCGTCCTCGTCCGGAGAGTCGTTCCCGCCGGGGTCGTCGCCGGTGCCGTCGCCGCCAGGGTCGTTGCCGGGCTCTTCACTGGCGCCGGGATCCTCGCCGGTGCCGGAACCGGGGCCAGGACCGATCCCACCGTCCGTGCCGTCGTCGGGCTGCTCCACGGGGTCCTGGCCCTCGTCACCGTCCGCCTCGGTCGTGCCGGACTGCTGGCCCGGATCTCGCGGCATCCCGGATGACGGCGAGGACTGCGGTGCGGCGGTGGGCTCGACGGCCCGGGGGGACTCGGGTGTCGCGCACGCGGGCACGAGCGCCAGGACCAGGACGGCAGTGACGAGCGCAGCGCGCGGGCGGGCGAGCACGGGCACCTCCCAGGTCCTCCGGGCTGGTGCAGCGTCCCCGGGGAACCGTCACCGCGGCGTCACCGAGCCGGGGTGCGGGCCCGTCGGGAGGAGGCGTGGTCGGGCAGGTGTGGAGGACCGACGTCCCGACGCTGCCGGCCCGGCGGTGTCAGCCCATCGTCTTCTGGCCGTCGATCGACTCGCGCAGGATGTCGGCGTGGCCGGCGTGCTGGGCGGTCTCGGCGATGACGTGCAGGAACACCCGCCGGGCCGACCAGCGGGCGCCCGGCTCGAACCAGGGGGCCTCCGGCAGCGCGTGGTCGGCGTCCAGGTCGGGCAGCGAGGCGACGAGCTCGTCGGTGTGCGCGGCGACCGCCTCGTACTCGGCCAGCACGTCCGCCAGCGTCTCCCCGGGCGCGAGGTGCCAGTGCCGCGTCGCGGCGTCGGGGCCCCAGTTGCGGTTCATCGCCTCCGCTCCACCCTCGGCGAACCGCACCCAGCTGGCCTCCGTGGCCGCCACGTGCTTGACCAGCCCGGCCAGGTCGAGCGCGCTGGCGGTCGGACGGCGCCGCGCCTGCTCGTCGGTCAGGTCGCGGACGGTGAACCGCAGGAAGGCCCGGTGCCGCCGCAGCGACTCGATGAGGTCGGCCCGCTCCCGGGTGAGGGTGGTCGTACCGGTCATGGGATCGCCTTCCGTCGTCCTCCGCTGGGTCGGTGCCGACGCTAGGGGGAGGGAGTGCCGGATGGGACGGATCGGCATCCGCCGATGACCTGGGCGACGAAGAACCGTCATACCTGCGTCCTAGCGTGCAGTTCGCAGGCACCGATCGCCAGGAGGTCGTCATGAGCCCGACCGTCAGCAGCTTCGACCAGCTCGACTACGACATCTCCGTCGCCTACATCGCACTCGGCGTCGCCCGGAGCTCGTTCGACCGGTGCCCGAGCGCGGAGAACGCCGCCGCCGTCGACGAGGCGGAGGGCAGCGTCAACCGCCTGCTCGACGAGCGGTTCGCCCTGCAGTGACTCCTCCGTCGAGGGGTCATTCGCCCCAGGGCACGTAGTCGGTGCCGCCGCCGAGCGCGGTCAGGGCGATCATCCCGACGAAGGCGAGCACGATGAAGGCGATGACCACGGCGGCCAGCAACCAGCTGCGGTCCTCGATGCCGCGCCTCGTCGCGTAGTCGTCCTCGGCGGGGTGGTCGGCGGGCGGCTGCGGCTCCTCGCCGGAGGGGGTGGGGTGGTCGACGGGCACGGTCATGGGGACTCCCCGGAGCGACCGGCCACGGAGACCGGCGTCCGGACGCCGACGCTCCGGCGTCCGATCCCGACGCTAGATCGACTTCGGGGCGGCGCAGAGGGTCGGAGGTCCCGGTTGCGGGACCCGCTCAGCCCGGCAGCGCACCGGTCCGCCGTGCCAGGTCGGCACCGGCGGACAGCAGCAGGTCGACGTCGCCGAGCTCCAGCTGCCGGGAGCGGAGCACCGAGGACGTCCACAGCCCGTCGTACACCGCCAGGCGCCGCGGGGCCGTGGGGGAGTCGATCCGCACCCCGCCGCGCGGCGTCGGCGTGGCGTCCCCGGCGGGGAGCACCAGCGCGGTGCGGCCGGTGTTCACCTCCCGCACCGGCGCCTCGGTGTGCAGCGCCAGCCGGGTGGTCGGCGGGAGGCCGGGCGGGGCGCCGCGCAGCACCGCCCACGCGGTGCCGGGCGCCGGGTTGGCGGGGAAGGCGGCGGTGTGGGCGCGCGGGTCCTCCGGAGTGAGGCCGAAGCGGCGAGCGAGCGCGTGCACCGCCTCCAGCTGGGTCGCCGGCGGCACCAGCCAGGGAGGGAGCGGCGGGCCCGAAGCCGGCAGGGGCTCCTCGAACGGCCGCGGCGACGGCAGCGGCCGGGCCGGCCCGGCGAGCGCGTCCCCGGCGTCGACGGCCGTGCGCAGCAGCCCGTCGAGGTCGCGCTCGTCGGCCACGTAGCCGTTGCGGCGCAGCACCACCGTGCCGAACCGGTCGCCGACGTCGAACAGCGGGCACCGCGACCCCGCGCGCACCACGGCGCCGAGCGGCCCGCGCGCGACGGCCGCGGCGGAGCCCTCCGGCAGCGGGCCCTCGGCGTCCGGCCCGGCGCCGGGCAGGCCGGACGGGCCGAGGTCCACCGCCCGCCGGGACAGCTGCCGCGTGCCCGGCCCGCAGGCGATGCGGAAGGAGGGGAGCAGCCCGGCCTCCGGCACGAGCGCGGCCACCCCGGTGCACGGGACGCCGACGTACTGGTCGTCGTCGGCGCTGATGCCCAGGAACGACCGCCAGCCCGACCGGGCGACCGACACCACGCCGGAGAAGGCGTACGGGCCGGCCGGCCCGTCGTCGTCCAGCGGCCACGGGTAGCGCCAGTGCCACAGGACGGCGTCACGGCCGGCGACCGTGCCGCGCACGACGTTGAACTGGAGCTCCGGCTCCATGGGCATCACGGCCGTGTGGCCGCTGGGGTCGAGGCTGCCCAGCGGCTCCAGGCCGCGGGCGCGCGCGAAGGCGCTGAGGTCGACGGCGGGGTGCCCGCGCCGCGCGTCCTCCCGGTCCCGCGCGTCGAGGGCGGCGCGGCCGCGGATGCGCGCGGCCACCCGGGGGCGGGTCACGGGTCCGGGAGGCCAGCGGCGCCGGACGTCGAGCGAGGGAGCACGGGGCACGGACTCGACCGGAATGACGCACGGTGAGCGTCACACGAGGTTCTCGTGACGAAAGCCCGCGTATCGAGCACGAGGCGCCCCCGAACCGGTGACTCAGTGGCAGCTGCGGAGGGGCTCTGGTTACCGTGCGTCGCGGCTTCCCCCGGAAGCAGCACGGAACGGGCCGATCGGATCCGACCCGCGCGCTGGCGCGCAGGGACGGAGTCGTTCGCCGCAGCACGCCACGGTCCTTCCGTCCGCCGGCCTCCGCCGGCGCTGCGCCGTGCACCTGCCCGAACCGCCGTCTCACGAATGGGTCCGCCTTGCCCCAGATCGCCGTGCCCTGCCGGGCTGCGACGTCCCCGCTGGTGTCCGCACGGGAAGGAGGCAGCCTCCTGGTCACGTCCCGGCGTGGCTGAGGTCGCTCCCTACCCGTACCCGGAGTTCAGCGAGCTCGCCGGACCGCTGGAGGAGCCGCCGGCCGACGGCCGCGTCCGCTTCCGGCCGGTCACCCGGGGCTGGGCCCGCGTCCGCGCACGGCTGCTGGTCCTCGGCGCCTTCGTCTTCGAGCTGGTCTTCCTCGTCTGGCTGCTGCTCCCCTCCCACCACCCCGAGTACGTCGGCGACTGGCGCTCCGTGCTCGCGGTCGTGCTGCTGGGCAGCGTCGCCGTCATCGGCGTCCTGCAGATGGTCAACGTGATCACCCTGGCGCTGGCCACGCTGAACGCCCGCGACCCGGTCCCCATGACGCCGCTGGCCGGCCAGCGGGTCGCCTTCCTCACCACGATCGTCCCCGGCAAGGAGCCGCTGGAGATGGTCCGGGCGACGCTCGAGGCCGCGTGCCGCATGCACTACGACGGCCGGCTCGACGTGTGGCTGCTCGACGAGGGCGACGACGCGGCCGTGCGCGCGATGTGCACCGAGCTCGGCGTCCGGCACTTCAGCCGCAAGGGCGTCGACCGCTGGAACCAGCCGAGCGGCGGGTTCAAGGCACGCACCAAGCACGGCAACTACAACGCCTGGCTCGATGCGCACGGCGACGACTACGACCTGTGGGTGTCGGTCGACACCGACCACGTGCCCCACCCGAACATGGTCGAGCGGCTCGTCGGCTACTTCCGCGACCCCGACGTCGCCTTCGTCGTCGGCCCGCAGGTGTACGGCAACTACGACAACGTCGTCACCCGGGGCGCGGAGTCGCAGCAGTACATGTTCCACAGCGTGCTGCAGCGGGCGGGCAACCGCCTCTCGTCGGCGATGTTTCGTCGGCACCAACAACGCCGTCCGCATCTCGGCGCTGCGCGCCATCGGCGGGTTGGCGGACTCGATCACCGAGGACGCCGCCACGAGCATCGTCTGGCACTCCGCGCGCAACCCGGAGACGGGTGCGCGCTGGAAGTCCGTCTACACCCCCGACGTGCTCGCCGTCGGCGAGGGCCCGGCGACCTGGCGGGACTTCTTCACCCAGCAGCACCGGTGGGCCTGCGGCGCGGACCAGACGATCCTGCGTCACTTCCGGACGTCCTTCTGGAAGCTGTCCTGGGCCGGCAGGGCGCACTACACGATGCTGCTGGCCTACTACCCGTCGGCGGCGATCAGCTGGGTGCTCGGCGCGCTCAACCTCACCGCCTTCATGCTCACGGGGGTGGGTGGCCTCGTGGTCACCGCGCAGGTGTGGCTGATGCTCTACGTCAACTCCGCGGTGCTCCACCTGGGCGTCTACTTCTGGAACCGCAGGCACAACGTGAGCCCCCACGAGCAGGAGGGCTCCTCCGGCGTGGCGGGCATGGCCATGTCGGCGATGTCGGCGCCGGTCTACGTCCAGGCGCTGTCGCAGGCGCTGCGACAGCGCGAGCCGGCCTTCGTCGTCACCCGCAAGGGCGCGGTCTCCGGTGACCACCTCGGCGTCTTCCGGCGGCACCTGGCCTGGGGGGCGCTGCTCGTCGGGGTCCTGGTCGCCTCGGTGCCGCTGGGTCACGTGCACGTCGCGGTCTCCGCCTGGGCGGTGCTCAGCGCGGTCATGTGCCTGTTCCCGGTCGCCTTGCTGGCTGGTCACCACCTCCACCGGCCGTCGCCGTCAGGCGGCCGCCACCTACCGGATCGAGGACAACATCGTCCAGGAACTGCCCGCCATCGCTCCTGCGGTCGTCGTCGCACCGGTGCAGCTCGCGGGCCTCCCGCAGGAGAGCCTCCGATGACCCGCCGGGTGGCCGGGCCGCTGCGGCGGCTGCGCAACGCCGCGCTGGTCGGTGCCGCGGTCACGGGCGTCGTCGCGGCGAACGGGCCGGTCGTCGTCGACGTGGCCGACCGGCTCGTCTACGACTTCGAGCGCAACCAGCAGGACTACAAGCAGCAGTACGGCTTCTGGGAGACCGTCGAGCTGTCGGAGGAGTACCGGCTGTCGGCGGTGCACGCCGCACTGCTGTCCAGCGGCAAGGTCCTGCTGATCGCCGGCTCGGGCAACAACGCCGAGCGGTTCGAGGCCGGGACCTTCCGCTCGATCGTCTGGGACCCGGTCACCGGTGACACCAAGGAGGTCCCGACCCCCGAGGACCTCTTCTGCGGCGGGCACGCCTACCTGCCCAACGGCAACCTGCTCATCGCCGGCGGCACCCGCCGGTACGAGCGGCTCGACGAGCAGGTCGACCGGGCCGCGGGCGTCCTGTCGCTCACCAACGAGCACGACGAGCCGCTCACGCTGCCCGTGGGCACCACGTTCACCAACGGCGGCCTGACCTACACCTCCACCGAGGAGGTCAGGCTGCCCGCCGCGCACGAGATGCCCGACGGCTCGGCGATGGACGGCGTCGCCGACGTGTGGGTGGAGGCCGAGGGCACCGGCGACGAGTACGTCGTCGAGGAGGAGCGCACGTTCGGCGCGCCGGACCTCCCGGCGGAGCACCGGGGGGAGGTGCACGTCCGCGGCGCCGGCGTGACGAAGGACAAGCAGAACTTCCAGGGCCTCGACGCCTCCTACGAGTTCGACGTCGCCACCGAGACCTACCGGCGCACCGGCCGGCTCGACGAGGCCCGCTGGTACCCGACGCTGATCGGCCTGGACGGGGGCCGCGTGCTGGCCGTGTCCGGCCTGGACGAGTACGGCCGGATCCTGCCGGGTGACAACGAGCTCTACGACCCGGCCACCCGCACCTGGACCGACCAGCCGGACCTCTTCCGGTACTTCCCGACCTTTCCGGCGCTGTTCCGGCTCGCAGACGGCCGGCGCGTCTTCTACAGCGGCTCCAACACCGGCTACGGGCCGGCCGAGGCGGGCCGCCAGCCGGGCATCTGGGACGTCAGCGACAACTCCTGGCAGGACGTCCACGGTCTCGAGGACGCCGAGTACAACGAGACGAGCGCGTCGTTCTTCCTCGCCCCGGTGCAGGACCAGCGCGTCGGCATCGTCGGCGGTGGCCTGGTCGGGGACAGCCCGGAGTCGACCACCCGGTTCAACGTGGTCGACCTCGACGGATCGGTGGCCCCGCGGTACGAGCCGGCGCCGGACTACCCGAGCCCGGTCCGCTACCTCAACGCCGTCACGCTGCCCGACGACACGACCCTGCTCACCGGCGGCTCGGAGGACTATCGCGGCAACGAGGAGAGCGACCTCCACCTGACGACGATCTACGACCCCGAGACCGGCACGCTCGACGAGGCGGCTCCCAACTTCGTCGGGCGGAACTACCACGCGACGGCGCTCCTGCTCCCCGACGGCCGGGTCATGACCATGGGGTCGGACCCGCTGTTCGCCGACGCGGAGGAGACCCGCACCGGCACCTTCGACACGCGGATCGAGATCTACTCCCCGCCGTACCTGTTCGCCGACGAGCGTCCGGCCATCACCGGGGCACCGGAGGAGATCAGCCGGGGGAGCAGCTTCTCCGTCGACGTCGAGGGCACCGAGGTCGCCGAGGCCCGGCTGCTGCGGCCCAGCGCCGTGACGCACCAGACCGACACCGAGCAGCGGTCCGTCGCACTCGACGTGCGGCCGGCGTCCTGCCCCGAGGGCGCGTCCGGCCACACCACCGCAGACGGGGGCGCGCACTGCCCCGACGGCTGCTGCGGCAGCGGGACGGTCGAGCTCACCGTGCCCGAGGAGGAGGGCCTCACCCCCTCCGGCTGGTACACGTTGGTCGTGCTCGACTCCGACGGCGTCCCCTCCCCGGCGCGCTGGGTGCACGTCGCGTGAGGACCCGTCTCCAGCGGCGACGGTCGGTCCGCGCCGCGGTGCTGGCCGTCGTCGCCGGCACCGTCGTCGCCTGTGGTGGGAGCGGTGGAACCGCAAGCGGTGGCACCGGGAGTGGTGGCACCGGGACCGACGGCGCGCCGGAGAGCGGCGCGACGGGCACCGCCGCCACGCAGGAGTCGAGCCGGCTCGCGGGGGAGGAGCTCTGGCTCGACCCCGAGGGACACGGCCCGGCCGCGGTGCGCGAGGCCCGCGCGAGCGGGCGGACCGAGGAGGCCGAGGCACTGGCCCCGCTGGCCGAGCAGCCGACCGCCGTCTGGATCGCCAGCCCCGACAACCCGTACCCGGTGGTGGAGGCGGCCTCCCGGGCCGCGGCGGAGGAGGACCGGCTGCCGGTCCTGGTGGCCTACAACGTGCCGGGGCGTGACTGCGGCTCCTACTCCGCCGGTGGTGCCGCCGACGTCGACGCCTACCTGGCCTGGATCGGCAGCTTCGCGGCGGCCCTCGCCGACCGGCCCGCGGTGGTCGTCCTGGAGCCGGACGCCGTGCCGCACGCCGTGGCCGGCTGCGAGGGCGTGGACCCCGCGGCGCGCTACCTGCTGCTCTCCCAGGCCGTCGCGATCCTCGACCGGCAGCCGGAGACGCGGATCTACCTGGACGCCGGCAACGCCGACTGGGTGGACGACCTGCCGGCACTCGCCGACGCCCTGCGCAAGAGCGGGGTCGACGCCGCCGACGGGTTCGCCCTCAACGTCTCCAACTACGAGACGACCGAGGCGAACGCGGAGTACGGCCTGGCGCTGTCCGAGCAGCTGGAGGAGGGGGCGCCCCCCGGCACCCCCGTCGCCCACTTCGTCATCGACACCAGCCGCAACGGCGCCGGTCCGCCGGAGGACGCACCCGGCGGCGAGGGGCGCTGGTGCAACCCGCCGGGGCGCGCGCTCGGCGAGCCGCCGACGACGTCGCCCGCCGCACCCCGCCTCGACGCGCTGCTGTGGATCAAGCAGCCCGGCGACTCCGACGGCACCTGCGGCGGCGGCCCGCCCGCCGGCCAGTGGTGGCCCGAGGCGGCCGCCGAGCTCGTGGCCGGCTGACGCGTCGCCGCAGGCCGGGAGCGGTTCCCGTCGGGTCCGGGGACGGTCCCGACGGAGCGCCCGGTCCTCTCACCCCTTCGGGTGGGACGACCGGCTGTCGGCTCACTCCCAGACGGTTCGTCCCCGACAGGACAGGTGGTCGCGGACACCCGTTCGCGCGTCACCCGATCGCAGGACGACACCATGACGACGTACCGCACCGTCCGCCGACCCAGCCACCGCACCGGGCGGCTGGGGCTGGCGGCGAGCGTGCTGCTCGGCCTGATCGCCTCCGCCTGCCTCATCTGGCAGACCTCCGCAGCGGCGTACACGCACTCGACGGGCAACGCGGTCGACAGCTGGGAGACCGGCTCGGTGCACCTCACCGACGACGGCGGCGCCGCGATGTTCACCGTGCGCGGCCTGCGTCCGGGCATGACCGGCACCCACTGCATCACCGTGAGCTCCACCGGCACGGTCCCCTCGACCGCCCACCTCTACGGCGTCGCGCCCGCGGCCACCAACGGGCTCGACGGCCACCTGCGGCTCACCGTCGCCGAGGGGAGCGGCGGCAGCTTCGGCTCCTGCACCGGCTTCACCCGGATCGGCGCGGACCTCTACGACGGCAGCCTGGCCGACTTCCCCGAGAGCTTCGCCGACGGCGTGGGCACCTGGCAGCCGGCCGGCACCAGTGACCCCTCGGCAGCCGAGACCCGCAGCTACCGCTTCACCTACCTCTTCGCCGCCGACGCGCCGGACTCGACGCAGAACAGCAGCGCCTCGGTCACCTTCACCTGGGAGGCCCAGTCGCGCTGAGAGGTCAGCCGACCTCGCCGTCCGGGCACCTGCCATGACGACCGACTCCCGCGCCGGCTGGGCCGCGCTCACCGTGACCGTCCTGGCCAGGGCGGTGCTGGTCACCGTCCTCGGCCTCGTCGGTTGGTCCCTGGTGCCCGCGCTGCTCGGTTGGGAGTCCACGGTCGTGAGCAGCGGCTCGATGACGCCGGCGCTGTACACCGGTGACGTCGCCGTCGTCCGGCCGGTCGCCGCCGAGGACATCCGGCCCGGCCAGGTCCTGCTCGTGGACGATCCCGACCGGTCCGGCGGCCTGCGGCTGCACCGGCTGGTCGAGGTCGAGGACGGCGCCCTGCGGCTGCAGGGCGACGCCAACCGCACGCCCGACACCGCGCTGGTCGACCCGGCGGCCGTCCACGGCGCCGGCGTCCTGCGCATCCCCGCCGTCGGGCTTCCCGTCGTCTGGGCCGAGGAGGGCCGCTGGTCGGCGCTCGTCGGCTCCGGCGCCGGGGCGCTGGCCGTCCTGGCCGCCGCCGGCTGGTGGCGCGCCGCGGACGGCCCGGTCCTGATCGTGCTCCGGGACCGTCCGGCGGCCCGGTCCCGTCGACCGGGCGCCGTGCGCGCCGCCGCGCTGCTCACGGTGGCGGCCGGCGCCACGTGGCTGGTCCCGACACCGCAGGCCGCGGCCGGCTGGTCGGCGCACACGGGCGACGCCGACGCCTGGCGCACCTCCGCGGCCGCCGTCTGGGCCTGCATCGACGAGTCCGCGGTCCGCGCGCGGCGCTTCTACGACTTCCAGGAGGCCTCCGGCACCACCGCCCTGAACACCGGCACCCTCGGCGCCGCCGGCGACGGCACCTACCGGGGTGGCATCGCCTTCGACACCCCGGGACCCGACTGCGGCAAGGGACCTGCGCGGGCGGTCACCCTCGACGGCACGACCGGCTACGTCAGCACCGCCGGCAGCGAGGTCTCGCCGCAGACCTTCACCGTGCAGGTCTGGTTCGCCACGGACCACCCGGGTGGCCGGCTGTTCGGCTTCGCCAAGTACGCCACCGGGATCGGCGGCCAGTACGACCGGCACCTCTACATGACCGATGCCGGGCGGCTCGTCTTCGGCGTCTACAACGGCGGCAACCGCACGATCGGCAGCACCGCCTCCTATGCCGACGGCGGCTGGCACCTGGCCACCGTGAGCATGGGCGCGACCGGCACGTACCTCTACGTCGACGGCGTCCAGGTGGCCGGCGACGCCGCCATGACGGCAGCCGAGCCGGTCACCGGCTTCTGGCGCTTCGGGTGGGACACGCTGGCCAACTGGCCCGACCGGCCCGCCAACGACTGGTACCGCGGCTCGGTGGCGGCCGGCGCGCTGTGGGACACGGCGCTGACGCCCGCCCAGGCCCAGGCCCAGTACCGCCACAGCCCGTGAACGGGACGACGACGTCCGGGAGGGGCGTGCCCGGCGGGCCGCCTCCGGCACCGCCGTCGACGAGGACCGCTACGGCTGCTCGTCGGCCCGGTCGTCGCCACCCACTTCGTCGCCCGGGACGCAGTCACCGACGACCACCTCGCCCCGCGGGGCGCGCACCGCACCGGCAGCCGCTCGACGGAGACGGCGCCGGGGGTTGACCTGGGCCGGTCAACCGATCCGCAGTCCCAGCGACTGCGCGAGGGCGACGGCCTGCTCGGCGCGGATGCGGGCGCCGTCGAGCGGCAGCTCGCGCGGGTCGAACGCCGACAGGTCGCTGCCGCGCAGGTCCGCGCCCGTCCAGCGGCTGTCCGCGAGTGCGGCGGCCGAGAGGTCGGCGTCGGTGACGGTGGCGCCGGTGAGGTCGGCGCCGCGCAGGTCGGCGTCGACCAGGGAGACGAACGACCAGTCGCCGCCGGTCACCCGCAGCGGCCGCAGCGAGCAGGACGCGAAGGCGCTCCCGAGGAACGTGCAGTCGGTGGACTCCGCCGTGGTGGACGAGCACGCGGTGAACAGGCAGCCGCGGAACGCCGAGGCCGCGTGCCGGCCGGCGGAGAACCGGCAGTCGGTGAACGTGCAGTCCTCGAACGTCGCGCCCACCGAGGTCGTCTCGGAGAGGTCCACGTCGAGCAGGGTGCAGCGCACGAACGACTCCCCGGAGAGGTCCTCGCCCCAGCGGTCGTCGCCGCGCAGGGTCTCGCCCTCGCGGGTCGCGGTCACGGCGGCACCGTAGGCCGGGTGGCGCGGCGCACATCCTGAGGGACACTCGATCGTTGTGTTGCACGAGCGCGCGATCCGAGCGCGCCCGACCGCGAGGAGACGCGACCCTCGATGACGAGGTCCCGACTGCTGACCGCCCTGACCGCGGCGTGCGCCGCTGTCCTCCTGGGGAGCGGCACGGCCAGCGCCGCGCCTGCTCCCACGACCTCACCGGACACCGGGGAGTTCGCCCCCGTGGACCGGCCCGGGCCACGGCTGTCGGTGCCCAGGGCCGACCTCGACGCCAGCCTGTCCTGCAACGGCTCCCTGCGCGGGCTGGCCCAGGACCCGATCCTGCTGGTCCCCGGCACCACCATGGACCCCCAGGTGGGCTTCGGCTGGAACTACACCCGCGCCTTCGACCGCAACGGCTGGCGCTGGTGCACGGTCACGCTGCCCTTCGACGCCACCGGCGACATCCAGGTGGCCGGCGAGTACCTCGTCGACGCCGTCCGCACGATGAGCTCGCAGTCGCGCCGCGACGTCGACGTCGTCGGCTGGAGCCAGGGCGGGATGGTGCCGCGCTGGGCGCTGCGGTTCTGGCCGGACACCCGCGAGCTGGTCGACGACGTCGTGGGCCTGTCGCCGTCCAACCACGGCACCCTCGACTCCGCGGTGACGTGCGGGGACTGCAACCCCTCGTTCCACCAGCAGGCCACCGGGTCGCAGTTCCTCGAGGCGCTCAACAGCGGCGCGGAGACCTTCGCCGGCATCGACTACACCGTCGCCTACACCGCACTCGACGAGGTCGTCGTCCCCAACACCCCCGGGGTGGCGAGCTCGGCACTGCGCACCGGTGACGGCGCGATCGCCAACATCGCCACCCAGGCGGTCTGCCCGGCCAACGCCGCCGACCACTTCGCCATCGGCAGCTACGACCCGGTCGGCTACGCGATCGTCGCGGACGCGCTCACCCACGACGGGCCGGCAGTGCGCTCGCGCATCCCGCTGTCGACCTGTCTGCAGGCGTTCCAGCCGGGCGTCGACGCGCTGACCTTCGCCACGGACCACGCGGCCTTCGTCGCCTACGCCGGCGACAGCGAGGGCAACGCGCCCGACGTGGCCGAGGAGCCGGCGCTCGCGCCCTACGTGTACCGCTGACCGGCGACGGCGCACCGCCCGGTCCCGTGCGGGACCGGCGGCGCGCCGTCCGTGCGGATCAGCCGCCCCGCTCGACCTCGGCCTGGACGATGCCGCTGATCGCCACCCGCAGCGCCTCGTTCGACGTGTCGCCCTCGGCGAGCGCCGCGCGGGCGTCCTCGGTCAGCAGCGCCGGGTCGACGTCGTCGAGCCAGGCCACCTCGCCGCCGTTGCGCCGGCCCACCTGCAGTCCGAGGTCGCCGCCCTGCCGGACCACGTACTGCTCGCCGTCGATGTCGAGTGTCAGGTCGTCGCTCATGGGCGGGCCCTACCCCGCGCGCCCCCGGGCACGCACCCCAGGATGGGCACGTGGACCCCGAGTGCTGCGAGGTCGTCGTCACCGGCCCCGACGCCGACTGGCTGGCCGGCTACACGCGGACCCTCGTCGAGGAGCGGCTGGCCGCCTGCGGGCACCAGCTCACCGCCATCCGGTCGGTGTACCGGTGGGCGGGCGAGGTGCACGACGACCCGGAGGCCCGCGTCGCCCTGCACACCCGCCGCGCGCTGGTGCCGGCGATCGTCGCCCGCACCGCCGAGCTGCACCCCTACGACGTGCCGTGCGTCATCGCGCTGCCGCTGGTCGACGGCAGCCCCGAGTACCTGCGCTGGGTGGTGACCGAGACGCGCGGGCCCTGACCCGGGGGACTCAGGGCACCAGCACGAGCTTGCCGCGCACGTGCCCCTCGCGGCTGCGGCGGTAGGCCTCGGCCGCCTGCTCGAGCGGGTAGCTCTCCGCCACCGGCAGCTGCAGCCGGCCCTGGCGCACCAGCCCGGCCACCTCGGCCAGCCGCGGGACGGCGCCCTCGCTCGACGTCGTCACGTGCACGCCGAGCTCGCCGGCGCCGAAGTCGGCGATGGTCACCACCTTCCCGGGGTCGCCGGTGAGCGCCACCAGGTCGCGGACCGACCCGCGGCCTGCGGTGTCGATCCCGCCGTCCACCCCGTCGGGCGCGATCTCCCGCACCCGGTCGGCCAGGCCCTCGCCGTGGGGGACGGGCAGCGCGCCGAGCGAGCGGACGAAGTCGGCGTTGGCCGGCGACGACGTGCCGATCACGCCGAGCCCGCGGCTGACGGCGACCTGCACGGTGACGGTGCCGACCCCGCCGCTCGCACCGTCGACGACGACCGTGCGGCCGACGTCGAGGTTCAGCAGGTCGAGCACGCGGACGGCGGTCTCGCCGGTCACGCCCAGCCCCGCGGCGACCTCGAAGGACACCTCCGGGGGCTTGGGCGCCCACGCGTGCAGGACGGCGTGCTCGGCCGCCGTCGCCCGGCCGAGGCCGAACACCGGGTCGCCGACCTGCACGCCGGTGAGGCCCTCGCCGACCTCGTCCACGATCCCGGCGGCGTCCACGCCGGGCACGGCCGGCCCGTCGGGCCGGTCCCCGCGGGCCATGAGGCCGGTGACCTGCTTCCAGTCGATCGGGTTGACGCTCGCCGCCCGGACGGCGATCCGCACCCGCCCCGGCCCGGCGTGCGGCTCCTGCACCTCCGCGACGCCCACGACGTCGGGCTCTCCGTACTGCGTGTAGACGACGGCGCGCATCCCGCGCTCCTCCCGGTCGGCGGTCAGGACGTGTCGCTGCAACCGCCGTGACCGCCGCCACCTTCCCGGGGCGCACTACCCTCGATCGACGTGGCCGCAGACTTCTCCGTCGTCCTGGACGAACTGGACACGACCCTCACGAGCATCGAGTCCGTCCTCGACGTCGACCGCCTCCGCCGCGAGGTCGCCGAGCTCGAGCAGCAGGCGGCCGCGCCGGACCTCTGGAACGACATCGAGGCCGCCCAGGCGCTGACCTCCAAGCTCTCCTACCTGCAGGGGGACCTGCGCCGGGTCGAGGAGCTGCGCGGCCGGCTCGACGACGTCGGCCTGCTGCACGAGATGGCCGCGGAGGAGAACGACGAGGCCACCACCGCCGAGACCGAGCGGGAGCTGGAGAGCCTGCGCAAGGCGATCGACGAGCTCGAGGTCCGCACGCTGCTCAACGGCGAGTACGACCCCCGCGAGGCGCTGGTGACCATCCGCTCCGAGGCCGGCGGCGTGGACGCGGCCGACTTCGCCGAGATGCTGATGCGGATGTACCTGCGCTGGGCCGAGCGGCACAAGTACCCGGTCGAGGTGTACGACGTCTCCTACGCCGAGGAGGCCGGCATCAAGTCGGCCACGTTCGCGGTCAAGCAGCCCTACGCCTACGGCACGCTCTCGGTCGAGCAGGGCACCCACCGGCTGGTCCGGATCTCGCCCTTCGACAACCAGGGCCGCCGGCAGACGTCGTTCGCCGGCGTCGAGGTGCTGCCCGTCGTCGAGCAGACCGACCACGTCGACATCCCGGAGAACGAGATCCGGGTCGACGTCTTCCGCTCCTCGGGTCCCGGCGGGCAGAGCGTCAACACCACCGACTCCGCCGTCCGGATGACCCACATCCCGACCGGCATCGTCGTCTCCTGCCAGAACGAGAAGAGCCAGATCCAGAACCGGGCGGCCGCGCTGCGGGTGCTGCAGGCCCGGCTGCTCGTCGTCCGCCAGCAGGAGCAGCGCGCCGAGATGGACGCGCTCAAGGGGGAGGGGAGCAGCTGGGGCAACCAGATGCGCTCCTACGTCCTGCACCCGTACCAGATGGTCAAGGACCTGCGGACCGAGCAGGAGACCGGCAACACGTCGGCGGTCCTCGACGGCGACATCGACGGCTTCATCGAGGCCGGCATCCGCTGGCGCCGCCAGCAGGAGAGCGTCCCCGCCAACTAGGGTCGCCTCCGTCACGATCTGGCGGGGTTGGCGGGGCGATCCCGCCGGGTAGGGGCGCGGGTCGGGAAACGCACCGGTGCGTCCTCGCGCGAACCGACCATCGTGCGGCTCCGGGCAGGTACCGTGGCCCCTCGTGATCGAACTGCAACACGTCACCAAGCTCTACCCGGCCAGCGGACGGCCGGCCCTCGATGACGTGTCGACGGAGATCGACAAGGGCGAGTTCGTCTTCCTGATCGGCTCCTCGGGCTCCGGCAAGTCGACCTTCCTCCGGCTGCTGCTCAAGGAGGACGACCCGACCCGCGGGACGGTCACCGTCAACGGCAAGACGCTGAACACGATGAGCAAGTGGCAGGTGCCCAAGCTCCGCCGCACGATGGGCTGCGTCTTCCAGGACTTCCGGCTGCTGCGCAACCGGACGGTGGCGGAGAACGTCGCCTTCGCCCTCGAGGTCATCAACAAGCCGCACCGCACGATCAAGCGGGTCGTGCCCGAGGTGCTGGAGATGGTCGGGCTCGAGGGCAAGGCCGCCCGCCTGCCGCACGAGCTCTCCGGTGGTGAGCAGCAGCGGGTCGCGATCGCCCGCGCGTTCGTCAACCGGCCGCTGGTCCTGCTCGCCGACGAGCCCACCGGCAACCTCGACCCGGAGACCAGCGAGGGGATCATGCTGCTGCTGGAGCGGATCAACCGCACCGGCACCACCGTGATCATGGCGACGCACGACTACCACATCGTCGACTCGATGCGCCGGCGCGTCATCGAGCTCAACGGGGGCCAGATCACCCGCGACCAGACGCGCGGTGTCTACGGCGTGGGCCGCTGATGCGACGCCGTCGCGACGGCCGCTGAGCCGCCCGCTCCCCACGACCTGCACCTCACGACAGGGATTCCATGCGCGTCAACTTCGTCCTCTCCGAGGTGGCCACCGGGCTGCGTCGCAACCTGACCATGACGGTCGCGATGATCCTGACCACGGCCATCTCGCTCGGTCTCATGGGGACCGGCCTGCTCATCGCCGGGATGATCTCCGACATGAAGGAGATCTACTACGACAAGGTGCAGGTCTCCATCTTCCTGGCCGACGACGTCACCGACGAGCAGCGCGGCGCCATCGAGGCGCAGCTGGCCGACTCGCCGGAGGTGCAGAGCTACCTCTACGAGTCCAAGGCCGAGGCCTACGAGCGCTTCCAGCAGCAGTTCTCCCAGCAGCCCGAGCTGGTCGAGAACACCCCTGCCGACGCGCTGCCGGAGAGCTTCCGCGTGGAGCTGGTCAACCCCGAGCGCTACGAGGTCATCGCCGCGGAGTTCCCCAACGGGCAGAACGGGGTGGACCAGGTGCGCGACGAGGGCGACTTCCTCGACCGCTTGTTCAGCCTGCTCAACGGCGCCCGCAACGCGACCATCGCCGTCGCGGTGGTGCAGGCGCTGGCGGCCCTGCTGCTGATCTCCAACACCATCCAGCTGGCCGCGTTCAACCGCCGCAACGAGACCAACATCATGCGGCTGGTCGGCGCCTCCCGCTGGTACACCCAGCTGCCGTTCATCCTCGAGGCGGCGCTCGCCGGCCTGATCGGCGCGCTGCTCGCCGTCGGCGGCCTGGTGCTCACCAAGGTGCTCTTCGTCGACAAGACGCTGGCCGGGCCGATCAAGGCCGGCATCATCCCGCCGGTCGACTGGGGCGCGATCGCCACGATCAGCCCGATCATCGCCGGCGCCGGCGTCGGGCTGGCCGCGGTCGCCGCCTACGTGACGCTGCGCCTCTACGTCCGCCTGTAGTCCCGCCGCCATCCGCGCGCGAAAGGCGGACACCGGGGTAGGGCAGGGGCATGACGACGACGGTGACCGGTGCCACGGCAGACGACCTCGACGCCGGCCGGGCCGACGTCCGCCCCGCCCTGCGGCGGCTCGGTGAGATCGGTGCGTTCGGCGCGGACGACGACGACCCCACCGTCGCGCTGCTGGCCTCGGTGCGGATGCTCCGCCGGCTCGCGTCGGTGTCGCTGGCCACCGCCTTCGGCGCCTGGTCGCAGCGGATGGTGCTCGAGTACCTGCGCTGCTGCCCGCCGCCGGAGCCGCTGACCGGCCTCGTCGCCGAGCTGCGGGCCGGCACCGTCCCCGGCGCCACCGCGCTCGCCCCGGCGGTCGCCGACCTCGCCGGCACCGGCACGCTCCCGGTCCACGCCGTCCGCGACGGCGCGGGCTGGCGGCTGTCGGGCACCGTCGGCTGGGCGTCCAACCTCTTCGACGACGCCGTCGTGGTCACGCCCGCGCGGACCGCCGACGAGGGCCGGGTGGTGGTGCTGTTCCGGCGCACCGACGCCGGCGTGACGCCGACCGGGCCGCACGACCTGCTCGGCCTGCGCGGCACCGGCACCGGCGGCCTGCACCTCGACGGCGTCGTCGTCGGGTCCGGGCAGGTGCTCAGCGACGACCTGGCCGGCTTCATGGCCGTGTGCCGCCCGGCGATGCTGCTCCTGCAGACCGCGCTCGCCCTCGGCGTCGCCGACGCCGCGCTGACCGCCGCCGGCGAGCACCTGCCCGCCGTCCTGCGTCCGGACGCCGCCGCGCTGGCCGAGCGCCGCGACGACGCCGCCCGCCGGCTGGAGGACCTCGCCGGCGACCGGGTGGGCGTGCACCCCGGCGACCTCGCCCGGTTGCGGCTGGCCGCCCTGGACGTCGCGGCGGAGGCGGTGCGGCTGGAGACCGCGGTGGCCGGCGGGTCGGGGTACCTGGCCGGCAGCGACACCGCCCGGCGCGTGCGCGAGGCGGCGTTCCTGCCGGTGCAGGCCCCCACCTACGGGCAGCTCCGGCGCGAGATCGCCGCCGCGGGGGATGGGCGGCGGTGAGCCCCAGTAACCTGGGGACATGCCGCGGGAACAGGGGCGGAAGTTCATCGCCCAGAACAAGAAGGCGCGGCACGACTACTCGATCCTCGACACCTTCGAGGTCGGCCTGGTGCTCACCGGCACCGAGGTGAAGAGCCTGCGCGCCGGCCGGGCGTCGCTGGTCGACGGCTTCGCCACCGTCGACGACGGCGAGGTGTGGCTCCAGCACGTGCACATCCCCGAGTACACGCAGGGGACCTGGACCAACCACGCCCCGCGCCGCAAGCGCAAGGTGCTCATGCACCGCGAGGAGATCGACAAGCTGATCGGCAAGACCCGCGAGGGCGGCCTGACGCTCGTGCCGCTGGACCTGTACTTCAAGGACGGCAAGGTCAAGGCCACCCTCGCCCTCGCCAAGGGCAAGAAGTCCTACGACAAGCGCCACGACCTCGCCGAGCGGGACTCCCGCCGCGAGATCCAGAAGGCCTTCGGCCGCTACGTGAAGGGACGCCGTTGAGGGGCATCGCCTTCGACCGGTTCGGGGGCTCCGACGTCCTGACGCTGCGCGACGACCTCCCCGAGCCGCCGGTCGGCCCGGACACGGTGCTGGTCCGCACGCACGCCGCCGGGGTCAACCCGGTCGACGTCGGGATCCGCGAGGGGAACCTGGCCGGGCTCTTCCCGCACCACTTCCCGATCGTCCCGGGCTGGGACCTCGCCGGCACCGTCGAGGCGGTCGGGCCGGCGGTCGTCGACCTCGCGCCCGGCGACGAGGTGTTCGGCTACCTCCGCCGCGACGACGTCCAGTGGGGGACCGCCGCCGAGCTCGTGCCGGCACCGCAGCGCTGCGTGGCGCCCAAGCCGGAGTCGCTGTCCTTCGCCGAGGCCGGGGCGCTGCCGCTGGCCGGGCTGACCGCCTACCAGGCGCTGACCGAGGCGCTCGACGTCGGCGAGGGCGACCGCGTGCTGGTGCACCGGGCCGCGGGCGGGGTCGGCTTCTTCGCCGTGCAGATCGCCGTCGCGCTCGGCGCGCACGTCGTCGGCACCGCCAGCCCGCGCAGCCACGGCTTCCTGCGCGACGCCGGCGCCGCCGAGGTCCTCGACTACTCCGCCGGGCCGGTCAGCGAGCAGCTCTCCGCGCCGGTCGACGCCGTCCTGGACCTCAACGGCGGCGACGCCCTGGCCGACGCGCCCGAGCAGGTGCGGGACGTCTCCCGCATCGCCAGCGTCGTCGACCCGGCGGTCAACGCGATGGGCGGGCGCTACGTGTTCGTGCGGCCCGAGCGGCACGACCTCGAGGAGCTGGGCCGGATGGCCGACGCCGGCCAGCTGCGGGTGGCCATCGCGAGAGCGTTTCCGCTCGAGCGCACCGCCGAGGCGCACGACCTGGTGGCCGGCGGGCACGTGCGCGGCAAGGTCGTCGTCACGCTGCGGTAGCCGGCGGGCGGACCCGGAGACCCTGGTGGGCGCGTCTCCACCCCGCCAGGCTCCGCCGATGCTGAGAAGACGGCGCGCACTGGTCCTCCTCGCGCCCCTGGTCACCGGGCTCTGCCTGTCCCTGGGGGTGGGGCCCGCGGTCGCCCACGACAGGCCACGGACCGAAGCGCTGCAGAGCGCCCTCGACGACCTGGTGCAGCAGCCGGGCGGGCCACCCGGGGCCATCGTGACCCTGGGCCGCGGCGGGAGCCTCGACGTGCTGACCGCCGGGGTGGCCGACACCGCCACCGGACGCCGTCCCGAGGCCGGGGATGCCATGCGGGTCGCGAGCGTCGCCAAGGCGTACAGCGCCGCGACCGCGCTGCGCCTGGTGTCCCAGGGCGTGCTGTCCCTGGACGACGCCATCGGCACCCGGCTGCCGGACCTGCCGCGTGCGTGGTGGCCGATCACCCTGCGCCAGCTGCTCGGGCACACCAGCGGCATCCCGGACTTCAGCAGGAGCGACGACTTCCGGGCGGAGGTGGTCGCGTCCCTCACCGACCCGCCGGAGCCCCGGCACCTCTTGTCCTACGTCGAGGACGAGCCCCTGCTGTCCACCCCGGGGACGGAGTACCGGTACTCCAACTCCGACAACGTCGTGGTCGCACTGCTGATCGAGTCGGCCACCGGCCGCTCCTACGCCGACGTGCTGCACGCTGAGGTGCTCCGGCCCGCCGGCCTGACCGCGACGAGCCTGCCCACGGGACCCGGGCTGCCCGAGCCGCACGTCTCCGGCTACGACGTGTCGGAGCAGCCGCCCGAGGACGTGAGCACGGTGCTGGCGGCAGGCTGGGCGTGGGCCTCCGGTGGGGTCGTGTCGACCCCCGCCGACCTCGCTCGGTTCATCGGCGCGGACGTCCGGGGGGCCTTCACCGACCGGCGGACCCGGGCCGAGCAGTTCCGCTTCCGGCCGGGGTCGTCGGAGCCGCCCGGCCCGGGCGAGAACTCCGCCGGCCTGGGGCTGTTCCGGTACGACACCCGGTGCGGCACCGTCTACGGGCACACGGGCAACACCGCCGGGTACACGCAGTTCGCCGCCGCCACGGCGACCGGCCGGCGGACGGTCACGGTGCCGGTGAACGCGCAGATCACGCCGAGCACCGCGCCGGGGCTGTTCGAGCGGCTGCACGACGTCGTCGAGCTGGCCACCTGCGCCGCCGTCTCTCCCGGCCGGCGCTGAGCGGGGGGCGGAGGCCTCCCGCCCCGGCGGGCGCTACGTTCCCTCCGGTGAGCCCCCTGCCGCCCCTCGACGACGACGACGTCCCGCGGTTCTGGCGCGAGCTGGGCCTGCCAGGGCTGGTCGACGTGCACGTGCACTTCCTGCCGCCGCGGGTGCAGGCGAAGGTGTGGTCCTACTTCGAGGCGGCGCAGACGCACTACGGCGCGGCCTGGCCGGTGCACTACCCGCTGCCCGAGGACGAGCGGCTCGCCGTCCTCGGCCGGCTGGGCGTGCGCGCGTTCCCGACGCTGCCCTACCCCCACAAGGCCGGCATGGCCGCCTGGCTCAACGACTGGTCACACGAGTTCGCCGCCACCCACCCGCAGGTGCTGTCCTCGGCCACGTTCTTCCCCGAGCCCGAGGCGCCGCACTACGTGGCCGAGGCGCTCGACCGTGGCGTGCGGGTGTTCAAGGTGCACGTGCAGGTGGGGTCCTTCGACCCGCGCGACCCGCTGCTCGACGCCGTCTGGGCGCGGCTGGAGGAGACCGGGACGCCGGTGGTCATCCACTGCGGGTCGGGACCCCTGCGCGGGGAGCACACCGGGCCCGCGCCCATGACCGGCCTGCTCGAGCGGCACCCCGGGCTGCGCCTGGTGATCGCCCACCTCGGGATGCCCGAGTACCGCGACTTCCTCGACCTCGCCGAGCGGTACGAGCGGGTGCACCTGGACACCACCATGTTCGCCACCGACTTCACCGAGCGGCTCATGCCCTTCGACCCCGCCGACCGGCCGCGGCTGGCGGCGCTGCGGGACAAGGTGCTGCTCGGCAGCGACTTCCCGTCGATCCCGTACCCCTACGCCGAGCAGCTGGCCGCGCTGTGCCGCCTGGACCTGGGCGACGACTGGCTGCGCGCGGTGCTGCACGACAACGGCGCCCGGCTGTTCGCACTGGAGGGCTGATGCCGCAGTTCCGCCTCACCGCCGCCGTCCTCGGCTCCCCGGACCCACCCGCCCTGGCCCGCTTCTACCAGCGGCTGCTCGGCTGGCCCCTCCGCGACGACGAGGAGGGATGGGCGACGTTGCGGCCGGCCGACGGCGGCACCGGGCTGTCCTTCCAGCTCGAGCGCGACCACGTGCCGCCGGTGTGGCCGCCGGAGCCGGGCACCCAGCAGATGCAGATCCACCTCGATCTCGAGGTGGACGACCTCGCCGCGGCCTGTGCCGTCGCGGAGGAGGCCGGCGCGCGGCAGCTCGGCGGCTACGACGACCCCGACGAGGTCGTGCGCGTCTACGCCGACCCCGACGGCCATCCGTTCTGCCTGTTCGTCCCGCTGGGAAACGGGTCGCCGACACCGGGGGAGCCCGCCTAGCCTCGTCGCCCGTGTCCGACGTGCTCCCCGCCGACCTGACCGGCCTCCCCGAGGGCCTGACCGCCCGCCCGCTCACCCTCGACGACGCGGATGCCGCCGCCGAGCTGCTCGCCGCGGCCGAGGCCGTCGACGACACCGGCGAGCACGAGGACGCCGGCGACCTCACCGAGTGGTGGGACCGCGAGCTGGTCGACCTGCCCCGCGACGGCCGGGCGGTCGTCGACGAGAGCGGCCGGTTGCTGGCCTGGGCGACCTCGATCTCCCCGCGCGGCGGCCGCGACGCCCTGCGCATCTGGGCCGAGGGCCGCGTGCACCCCGCCGAGCGCGGCCGCGGGATCGGCCGGGCGCTCCTCGCCTGGCAGGTGTGCCGCGGGACCGAGCAGCACGCCGCCTTCGCCCCGCCCGGGCTGCCGGGCCGGCTCGTCGCGTCGGCGTACCCGGCGATGGACTCGGCCGCGCGGCTGTTCGAGCGCGCGGGGTTCACCGCCGAGCGCTGGTACCACTCGATGGAGCGCGACCTCGCCGACGTGCCGGAGGTGCGCCCGGCGCCCGGCGTGGAGCTGGTGCCCTTCACCTGGGACCGCGACGACGAGGTGCGCCGCGCGCACAACGCCTCCTTCACCGCCCACCACGGCTCCACCGAGCGCGACGAGGTCGCCTGGCGCAGCTGGTTCACCGGCCAGCGCGCGTTCCGGCCCGACCTGTCGGTGCTCGCCCTCGTCGACGGCGCGGTGGCCGGCTACGTCCTCGGCTACGTGTACGAGGCCGACACCCGGGCCACCGGCGTCCAGACGGTGCACCTCGGCCAGATCGGGGTGCTGCCGCCCGCACGCGGCAAGGGGGTGGCGACGGCGACCATCGCCGCGTCCCTGCGCGCCGCGGCCGACGCCGGCTGCGGCCGGGCGGCCCTGGACGTCGACAGCGAGAACAGCACCGGGGCGCTGGCCCTCTACGAGCGGGCCGGCTTCCGCACCGCGCGGACCCGGACCGCCTGGGCGTTCGCCGTTCCGCCGGTCGCCGGGTGACCCGTCCGGCCACCCGGGCGGCGACCAGAGCCGACCTGCTGCTGGTCGAGGAGGCCGAGCGCGCCTACGTCCGCGACGTCGAGCCCGGCCAGGAGGCCGCCTGGACCGCCGCGCTGGACCGCAACCGGGCGCTGTGGCGGGCGAACCCGGGCCGCACCACCGTGCTCGAGGTCGACGGTGCGCCGGCCGGGTTCGTCACGTGGACGCCCGACCGCGGCGCCGCGCTGGTGGTGACCGTGCAGGTGCTGCCGCGGTTCCGCCGCCGCGGGCTCGGGCGCCTGCTGCTGGAGGAGTGCGCGTGGCGGGCCGCGGCGGCCGGGTGCGGGGAGGTGCGCCTCGGCGTGCACCGCGACAACCCGGCCCGCGCCCTGTACGAGGGGGCGGGGTTCGCGCCGGCGGGGGAGGACGGCGCGTACCTGCTGTACCGGCGGACGGCGGTCCCGCCCGCTGGCTAGGGTCCACGGCATGGTCAGCGCCGATCAGCCCGCGCCCGCTCTCGACCCGGCCCTCGTCGGCCGCGCGCACCGCGCCGTCGAGCCGCTGCACAACCACGTCTACTTCGTGCCGGAGACCGAGCAGCACCTCACCGCGATCGGCCTGCGGCCCGGGCGGATGGTCTACTTCGCCGGCCGCGCGGCACCGATGGGCGCCGTCGGCCCGGGCGTGGTGACGGCGACCTTCTCCAACTTCTCCCCGGCGATCGTGGGCCGGCACGTCCCGCGCGCGTGGACGCTGGCCTCGCCGGAGCAGGTGGTCACCGCCCGCGCCGCCTCCGCCCGCGCCTCGCTGACCCGCCTGCTCGGCGGGGAGGAGGCCGCGGCCGCTCCCGAGGTCACCGAGCTGACGGACCTGCTGGTCGAGGCGTGCACCGTGCTGACCGCCGAGGGCCGGCCGCTCTACGCCGGGCACGCCGACCTGCCCTGGCCCGAGGACCCGGTCACCCGGCTGTGGCACGCCGCCTCGCTGCTGCGCGAGTGGCGCGGGGACGGGCACGTCGCCGTCCTGGTGCGGGCCGGGCTGTCCGGGCTGGAGGCGCTGGTCACCCACACCGCCACCGGCCGCGGCTTCCTGCCCGCCTCGGCGAAGGCCACCCGCGGCTGGAGCGACGAGGACTGGGACGCCGCCGCGGCCCGGCTGGCCGACCGGGGCCTGCTCGACGGCGACCGGCTCACCGAGGCCGGGCAGCGGCTGCGCGCCGACCTGGAGACCGAGACCGACGCGCTGGCCACGGCCCCCTGGGCGCACCTGGGCCCGGAGCGGACGGCGCGGGTCGTCGAGCTGGGCAAGCGGCTGTCGGCCACCCTCGTCGCCAACGGGGCGTACCCGGCCGGGGTCTTCGCGGGCCGGTGAGCCCCCGCCTGCCCGAGGCCCCCGACGAGGGGCCCACCGCCGACCTGCTGCGTGCCCGCCGCGGCGGTGTGCTCACCGCGCTGGACCGCCTGCTGCTGCACAGCCCGCCGGTGGCCGAGGGCTGGAACGCCCTGCTCGGCGCGCTGCGCGGGAGCACGACGCTGCCCGACGACCTGCGCGAGCTGGTGGTCCTGCGGGTCGCCGTCCTCACCGGGGCGGAGTTCGAGTGGGCCGCGCACGAGCCGATCGGCCGCCGCGCCGGGCTCACCGACCTGCACCTGCGGGTGCTGCGCTCCGGGAACCCGACCGCCGAGGCGGTGTGGTCGCCGGCGCAGGCCGCCGTGCTCGCCTTCACCGACGCCTCGGCCCGCGACGTCGCCGTCCCCGACCCCGTCTTCGCCGCGGTGCGCGCGCACCTCGACGACCGCCAGGTCGTCGAGCTCACGGTCCTGGTGGGCGGCTACGCGATGGTCGCCCGCTTCCTCGTGGCGATGCAGGTGCCCCGACCGGCCGGGGAGGTTCCCGGCTGACCCGCGGCTCCCTATGGTGTGGTTCACATCGTCGGGGGAGGCGCCATGGCCACGATCGAGCGTCCGGAGCAGTCCGGGAAGCGCACCGACGTCGACGCCGCCTTCCGCGGCTCGGCGACCTACCGCAGCCTGGGTGAGCAGCAGCTCAGCCCGGCCGAGGAGCGGTTCGAGAAGGGGCGTCGCACGGTCGGGCTGTTCCTGGCCCCGCTCGTGACGATCGTCTTCGCGCTGCTGCCGCTGGACCTCGCGAACGACCAGCAGCTGCTCGCCGCGGTCCTGCTGGGCGTCATCGTCCTGTGGGTCACCGAGCCGGTGCCCATCCCGATCGGCGGGCTGATCGGTGTGGGCGCGATCGTCGTCCTGGGCGTGGTGCCCGCCGACGAGGCGGTGGCCCCGTTCGGCTCGACGACGGTCTTCACCTTCATCGGCGCGTTCATCCTCGCCGCCGCGATGCTCAAGCACGGGGTGGCGCGGCGGTTCGCCATGGCGATCCTGTCGCTGAAGTGGGTCGGTGCGTCGACCGCGCGGGTGGTCGTCGCCTTCGGGCTGATCACCGCTCTGCTCTCGGCGTTCGTGTCCAACACCGCCACGGTCGCGATGCTGCTGCCGACGGCGCTCGGCATCCTGTCGGTGATCGCCAAGCTGCTGCAGGCCAAGGACCTGGTCAAGCCGGACTTCGACCCGCTGCGGCTGCGGGTCGGCGTCGCGCTGATGCTCATGCTGGCCTACGGCGCCAGCGTCGGCGGGCTGATCACGCCGGTGGGCACGCCCCCCAACCTGATCGGCCGCGGGCTGATCGAGGAGGCGACGGGGGAGCGGATCGGGTTCCTCCAGTGGATGCTCATGGCGCTGCCGATCTGCGCGCTGATGTTCGTGGCGCTCGCCGCCGTCCTGCTGCTGCTCAACCGGCCGGAGATCCGGCGGATCGAGGGCGTCCACGAGTACGTGGAGGCCGAGCGCGCCCAGCTCGGCCCGGTCTCGCGGGCGGAGAAGAACACGCTGATCGCCTTCGGCGTCACCGTGGCGCTGTGGATCTTCCCCGGTGTCATCGCGCTGGTCGCCGGCACCGACTCCGACCTGTACACGACGATCAGCGGCCGGATCAACGAGGGCATCGTCGCCGTCCTCGGGGCCTCGCTGCTGTTCCTGCTGCCGACCGATTGGAAGCGCCGCGAGTTCACCCTCAACTGGTCCGACGCCGCCACGATCGACTGGGGCACGGTCCTGCTCTTCGGCACCGGGATCATCTTCGGGTCGCTGCTCGCCGACACCGGACTGGCCGAGACGATCGGCAACGCCTCGGCCGACACCCTGGGCCTGACCAGCACGTTCGCGATCACGATCTTCGCGGTGATCCTCGCGATCATCATCTCCGAGACGACGAGCAACACCGCGTCGGCGGCGGTGGTCGTGCCGATCATCATCCCGGTGGCCGTGGCCGCGGGGATCAACCCGTTCGTACCGGCGCTGGCGGCGACCTTCGCGGCGTCCTTCGGCTTCATGCTGCCGGTGTCCACGCCGCAGAACGCGATCGTCTACGGCTCCGGCGTCGTGCCGATCACCAAGATGATCCGGTCGGGGATCTCCTTCGACGTGCTCGGTGCGCTGCTGATCGTGGTCCTGCTGCCGGTCATGGTGGGCCTCGTCCTGGACGTCTGACCGCGGTCCGGCCCGGCCGACGGCGGGTGAACGGAGAGGGAAGTCATCCCCTCGGGCCGGGCCGGGAGCGACCCGGCGTGCCACGATGGACGACGGCCCGCAGGACGCCGGGCACCGGTCGACGGGAGGGAGGGCGAGCGCGTGCGCAGCGAACCGCCCAGTCCCAGTCCCGAGGCCCTCTCCGCCTGAACTCCCGGCCGCCGCGCGTGCCGGGGGCCGGTGCGCGGAGGGCCTCCGCTGAGTCCCGTCACCCAGCGTCCTCCGGGAGCCCCGTCATGGCCGACCGTCGCCTCGCGCCCCTCACCGCCCTGTCCACCCTCGGGCGCCGTCCCCGCCCGCAGGTCCTGCGCCCGGTGCCCCCTCCGGCGCCGCCGGCGCCGCAGCCCGAGCGCCTCTCGCGCCTGGTCGACAACGCCGTCTACGCGGGCGGCCGGCGCATCGCCACCCCGTCGTCGGCGGAGGAGAGCCACGACTGGCTCACCGAGGGCTTCGACGACCGGCTGGTGTGGCTGGGTCTCTACCGGCCCGAGCCGGCCGAGCTGGGGGAGATGGCCGAGCAGTACGACCTGCCCGAGCTCGCCGTCGAGGACGCCATCCAGGCCCACCAGCGGCCGAAGTTCGAGCGCTACGGCGACACGCTCTTCGTCGTCCTCAAGGCCGCGCGGTACCTGGACGCGACCGAGGAGGTCGAGTTCGGCGAGCTGCACCTGTTCCTCGGCCGGCAGTTCGCCATCACCGTCCGGCACTCGGAGTCCCCCGACCTCGCCCGCGTGCGGCGGCGGCTGGAGAGCGAGCCGGCGCTGCTGGCCAAGGGCAGCGAGGCGGTGCTCTACGCGATCCTCGACGCCGTCGTCGACGGGTACTCGCCGGTGGTCGCCGGCCTGGCCAACGACATCGACGAGATCGAGACCGAGGTCTTCCGCGGCGACCCCGGCGTCTCGCGGCGCATCTACGAGCTGTCGCAGGAGGTCCTGGAGTTCCAGCGCGCCGCGCAGCCGCTCACCGGCATCCTCGCGGCGATCACCGCCGGGTTCGACAAGTACGGCGTCGACGAGGACCTGCGCAGCTACCTGCGCGACGTCGCCGACCACGTCACCCAGGTCAACGAGCGCATCGAGGCCTTCCGGCTGCAACTGCGCGACATCCTCACGGTGAACGCGACCCTGGTGGCGCAGCGGCAGAACGACGAGATCCGCGAGCTGACCGTGGCCTCGATCGCGCAGGGCGAGGAGGTCAAGAAGATCTCCGCGTGGGCGGCCATCCTCTTCGCGCCGACCCTGGTGGGCACGGTGTACGGGATGAACTTCGACGACATGCCCGAGCTGTCGTGGCACCTGGGCTATCCGTTCGCGCTGGTGCTGATGCTGGGCGTGAGCCTGACCCTGTACGCCGTCTTCAAGCGCCGCGACTGGATCTAGGCGCCCGCCCGTCGATCGTCGACGCGCGCCGGGGTGGCGCGGGAACAACCGGCTGGCCAGCCCGGTTACGATGGGTGCACAACTGCACAGGGGGTGAATGGTCTCGACTGCGGTCGGGTGACCAGGGGAAGCGAGCCGAGGAAGCCGACGATGAGCTCGTTAACCACGCGTCGGAAACAACACAAGCGCCGACTCCAGTCAGCGCGAGTTCGCCCTCGCTGCCTAAGTAGCGAGGCGACTCTGTCAGCCCGGGTTCGTCATCGGCCCGGATCCTGGCATCAGCTAGATGACTGACCGTGTGCGCCGGTCGCGGGCGCGCACGGGACACCAAACAGTGACTGGGCCCGTCACATCGGCTCGTCCGTGAGATCGATGGGGCCGAGCAGAGACAGAGCGGACTGCGCTCGGAGAAGCCCTGGTGATGCGTCGCAGGACGCGGGTTCGATTCCCGCCACCTCCACCCCGGCGAGAGCCCGCACGGACGACGTCCGTGCGGGCTCTCGTGCTCTCGCTCCTGATCGTTTACTCGGACCACAGCGGCTCCGGTACTGCTCGTCGTGGTCGACCAGCAGGGCGCACCGGCGCTCACGCCGCAGGTCGGTCGACCGCTGCAGCTGCGTCGTCCGCTCGGGTCCGGCGTCGACGGCCGGCCAGGCGGTGTCGGCGGATGCCGCGAACACGACCGGGACGAGGTGAGGAGCACCGTCCGGGCGGACGGTCGCCAGGCGAGCAACGGTGGCGGAGGCGGAACGCTCGCGCAGCTCCGCTGTCCGCACCGGGACGCACCGGTCGGTCAGCTGCGGACAGCAGTCGTCGAGCGGCTGGCCACCTCGAGGAACGTCTCGAGCTCACGGCGGACGTCCGGTCCGCACGGCTGGAAGACGATCTCGGTGACACCGCTGTCGGCGAGTTCGCCGAGCTTGTCGCGGACCTCCTCCCGCGTCCCGCTGAGCGTGGTCGGTCCGAGCAGCGAGGAGCCCCCTGCATCCCACGCCGCCCGGTCGGCCTCGTTGAGCTCGACGCAGTGACCCGTGTGTACGGCGATGTGCCTGCGCTCCTCCGGAGTCCGGTTCACCACCTCGTTCCAGGCCCCACCGCCTGCCAGCCCGGCCACGGCTGCCTGCCCGCCGAACTCGTACGCGCCATGCCACGCGAGTGCGGTGCCGGGACCGCCCGCGAGGCGGACCCGTTCGGAGGTCGGGTCCTCGCCTTCGTCCAGGACGGTGCCCCAGGCCAGGTACGAGACCCTCGGGAACTCCCGGGCGAAGTCGGGGAGCTGCAGGGTCGCGTACAGGCCGTCGCCCAGCTCCCGCGCGACCTCGGCGCCCTTCGGCCCCAGGGCGCTGATCAGGATGGGTACGTCGACCGGTCGGCGAGGGGCGTGACCGGCCGGGTGGAGCATCTGCATCTCGGCGCCCTCCCACTCGACGACCTCGCCGCGCAACAGCCCCCGGTACGCCCGGATGTACTCCGCCATGAACGACCACGTGATGGCCCCGTAGCCCATGGCCCTACGCCCGGAGAACCCCGTCCCGAAGGCCACCTCCACCCGGCCGGGCGCCAGCGCCGCCAGCATCGCCGTCGCGGCGGCGTTGACCATGGGATGCCGCAGCGAGGGGACCAGGACGCCGGGCCCGAGACCGATCCGGGTGGTGCGCTCCGCGGCGAGAGCCAGGCACATCCACACGTCCGGACTGTTCTGCGGGGTGTCGTAGAGCCATGCCCGCGCATAGCCGAGCTCCTCCGCGAGCGTGATGTCCTCGTGCGAGTCCAACGCGGTCGGGAAGGCGACCGAGACGTCCATGTCCTCACCCCTCTGCTGACGACGGTGTCGCGGACCTCTGAGGTCCGGGAAGCGCTTCCCGACCACGGGCGGCCGGCGTGCGGCACCTCGACCCGGGAGGAGCGCTGTCGCGCCTCGCGCGACCACCCGGCCTGGCCCCCCGGTCCCTCGGCCGGGGGTCGAACCGACGGGCACCCGCCTACGCGGGGCTCAGGTCGAAGACGTGGTCGGGGCTGATGACCTGGGTGATCGCGGTGCCGAACGCGGATGACGGCGCTTCCCCGTTGCTGCCGGGGACGGGCTCGTCGGTGTTGAGCAGCACCACCAGGGTGAGGTGCCGCTCCGGCAGGTACACCGCGAGGGTCTGGTAGCCGGGCAACGACCCGTTGTGCCCGATCCACCCCTCGGCGTCGAAGATGCCCAGCCCGTAGCCGGCGCCGGGGTTGAACCCCGGAGGTGTGACCGTCTCCAGGCGCTGCGCCTGGGTCTCCGGCTCGAGCAGGGTGCCGGTGGCCACGGCCCGAGCCCAGGTCCGCATGTCGTCCAGGGTCGAGATCATCGCCCCCGCCGCCCAGCCCCACGACGGGTTCCAGTCGGTGGCGACGGTCTGGCTGCCGTCCAGGGTCGTCCGCGTGTAGCCCTGGGCGTGCGGCTCCGGGAAGGTGTTGTCGGTGGGGAAGGACGTGTCCTCGAGTCCGAGCGGCTGGAGCACGCGCTCCTCGATGTACTGGTGCAGGGGCAGGCCGCTGACCCTCTCGATGACGAGTGCGAGCAGGATCGTGTTGGTGTTGCTGTAGTGGAAGCCCTCGCCGGGTGGGAAGTCCAGCGGATGGGCGAAGGCGTAACCCAGCAGCTCCTGCGGGGTGAAGGGCCGGTACGGATCGGTCACCAGGTCGAGCTGGAACTGCTCGTCCTCGCTGTAGTTGAACAGCCCGCTCTGCATCCGGGCCAGCTGGCGCAGCGTGATCCGGTCGCCTTCCGGCACCCCCGGGACGTAGTCGCCGATGGGGTCGTCCAACCCCACCAGGCCCTCGTCGACGAGCTGAAGGACCCCGGTGACCGTGAAGGTCTTCGTCTCGCTGCCGATGCGGTGGTAGAAGTCCGTGCGCATGGGCGCCCCGGTGGCCTCGTCGGCGACGCCGAACGCCTTCTCGTACCTGCAGTGCGGCCCCCACACCCCGACGACCGCTCCCGGGACCCCTGTCTCACGCAGCGTCGTGGAGATCACCTCGTCCAGCTGGGCCGTCGTCCCGCTGTCCCGGCACCAGGCAGGGGCATCGCCGGGTGGCGAAGTCGGATGCGCCCAGGCGGGGCCGGCCACGGGCGCGAGCACCAGGACGGTCGAGGCGAACACGGTGGCGATCGACCGCCGCCACCGCGGGCCCTGCGTGGAACGTGCCGTGGAAGGTGCCCTTGCGACCATGGTGGCCTCCATCGGGACGGCTGGCGGCGAGCCTGGTGCCTGTGTCACGAAACGGTCAAGGACGTCCTCCGTCCCTTCGCGACCTTTCTCGTCTCCGATCTCCGCTGACTTCGGGCGCGGCCTGGCGTCCCGGCTGCACACACGGTGTGACCGGGATGAGGTGACCCCGGTGATCGGGGTGCCGGCCGAACGCGAGGCGCCGGCACCGGTGCCCGGCGGCCGCCCCTGGCCCAGACGCCGAGGGGCGGCGAGCCAGGTGCACGCGTGCGGTCAGTCGCGGGTGAAGGTGCCCAGTCCGGTCCGGTCGTAGAAGTCGAGCCGGACACTCGAGGCCGTCCCGTCCGGGCCGAGGGTGAAGATCGCCCCGGCGAGGCCGTTGGCGTTCTCCCCGATGCTCTCGAAGGTGAAGACGTCCCCGCTGTAGTGCGTCAACGGGAACAGCGTGGGCCGGTCCTGCGGTCCCATCGACATGGTCAGGGCATCGCCGTCCGCGGTCACCGTGAGCGGTCCGTAGTAGGGGTTGTCGTAGGTCCCGGCGTAGGCGTCGGGAGCGGAGGCGGGCTCGACCTCGGCCGGGGGCTGCGACCAGTCGGTCTCCGGCGCGTTCTCCTCCTCGAGCTGCTCGAAGATCCCCGCGGCGAAGGTGAGCCAGTCCACGGTGGGCGCGCCGTGCTGCGCGACGTCGAAGAAGCCGGCGCTGACGGCCTCGGGGATGCCCTGGGGCCTGCCGTTGGTCAGCGTGACGATGCCCAGCTCCTCGACGGGGAGCATCTGCACCGACGTGGCGGCGCCCAGGTCGAACGCGCCGGAGTGACCGATCTGCAGCCGCCCCTGGTCGTCGTAGGACACGTTCCACCCCAGGCCGTAGAAGCCGGTGCGGGAGACCGGGCTCCCCGGCGGGTTCGAGACGGAGTGCGGGGTGCGGGTGACGTCCAGCGCGTCCGGGTCGATCACCTGGGTGCCGTCGTACACGCCGTTGCCGAGCTGCAGGCGCATCCACTGGGCCAGGTCGCGCACCGAGGAACTGGCGCCACCGGCGGGTGCCTCGGCGTCGGCGTCCCGCTCGTAGAGGGCCGCCCAGGTCCGGTCACCGGTGGGCACGTGGATCGCCGCCCGGTTCGCCGCGTTCTCGTAGTCCTCGTGGCGGTAGCTGGTCTCGGTCATGCCCAGCGGCTCGAACAGCGTCTGCTCGGCGAGGTCCTCCCACGGCGTCGAGGCGGCGTCCGCCGCTGCCTCGGCGCCGGCGGTGAAGCCGAAGTTGCTGTAGTGGTAGCTCGACCGGAACGGTTCGAGGGGTTGCTGGTCGAGGTGGCCGAGGACGTACTCGCGGTCGAAGCCGAGGTCCTCGAGCAGGTCGCCGGCGCCGGTGGAGAGTCCGCTGCGGTGAGACAGCAGGTCCTCGAAGGTGGCGTTCGCGGTGACGTAGGGGTCCTTCAGGGCGAAGTCCGGGTTCGAGGCGACGACCGGGTCGTCCCACTCGATCACCCCGCTCCCGACCACGTCCGCGACGACGGTGGACGCGAGCGGCTTGGACAGGGAGGCCAGCTGGAAGACCGTGTCGGCGTCGACGGTCTCGGGCCTGCCGACCTCCCGGATCCCGAAGCCCTGCGAGTAGACGACCCGGTCCCGGTAGACCACGGCGACCGCCACGCCGGGTACCCCGGTCCGGTCCATCGCATCCGTGACGAGCCCGTCGAGCGAGGCCACGGCGTGCTCGACCTGCTCGGCGGTCAGCTGTGGTGCCGGCGGCGGCGGGGCCGTGGGGAGCCCGCTGCTGGTTGCCGGCGCGGCGACGCTCCCGCCGGCCGTGGCGCACGCGGTGGTCAGCGCTGCCACGGCCGCGACCACCGTCGCCGGACCTGCGGCACGCAGCGGACGGCGACGGCGCGCGGACCGGTGGATGCGGACGGGGAGCCGGCGGTCGCGCAGCGTTCGACCGGCTGTCGGGGATCCTGCGGAGGGGCTGTCGGACACGGTCCACGGTCCAGACTGGCACCGCGGTGCGGGTGCCGGGTCGCCGAGCGGCACGGGTGGGGCCGGCCGGGTGGACGGCACGCGGGGCACCCCTGGTGGCCCCGGACCGTAGCGGCGGGTCCTCCGGCCCGTCGAGGAGCCCGTGCGCCGTCGTGGGCATCCCGGCGGCGGGGGTCCGGGCGGTGGGGGTCCGGGCGCCCGCACCGGATCGCCGGTCGGCGGGAGCCTCGAACCACCAGGCGCGGACGTCGGTGGCTGCTGCGAAGACCTCCCGGGGTGACCGCTGGGCCGCGCCGGACGACCCCCCGTCCTCCATCACCACACCGTGGGCGGGGACGCCGTCGCGCACGGACTCGTGTGCACGACGTGCGGTCGCGTCGGCGACCCCGCCGAGGATGGAGCAGCGCGCGGCCGCCCGTGCGGTCAGCCGGCCGTGACCGCGGCCAGCACGGCGGCGTAGGCCTCGCGGGCGAGCCGGCGCAGCTCGTCGTCGGTGCGGTCCTGGATCGGGTGCGGGACCAGCACGTGCGGCACCGCGAGGCCCAGCGCCCGCGACTGGGCGGTGGCGGCGTCGGCGAACTCCGTGGAGGCGAGGAAGACGCCCACCACGCCCCGGGCCTCGAGGTCGGCGATGTCGTGCACACTGCACGACGTGCAGGAGCCCTAGTCGGCCAGCGCCTCGATGACCACCTCGCAGTGGGTGGCGATCTCGTGCCGCAGGTCCACCGGGGCAGGCCGGGCGAACGTGGGCTTGCGGTAGCGCAGCGTGGCGACGCCGTCGGCGTGCAGCAGCGCCTGGAGCTCGTCGACGACGACGTCGCCGCGGCTCTTGGAGATGTCGAGCAGGCCGACCGTGACGCCCTCCAGCGACGGCGGCCGCGCGGTCAGCGCCCGTTCTGCCGGCCGCCGTTCCGACGTCGGGTCGAGCAGTACCCGTGCCATCAGACCTCCTCGATCGGGACGGTGACCGGCGAGCTGCCGGCCGCACCGCTGGCCCAGCCGCCGATGACCGCCGAGAACATCCCGGCCGGGCCGCCGGCGTAGGCGAACAGCAGCCCGCCGGGGCGGAACTTGGGCAGCGGCCGGTCCAGCAGCGCGTCGGGCATGCCCTCGGCGATGCCGAGCGCGCCGCGCCGCAGCTGGTCGGGCTCCATGAGGAGCAGCGGCTCGAGCTCCTCGAGCAACCGCTCCCGGCCCCAACCCGCCTCGCGGAACACCCGCCCGTGCTCGGGGCCGAGGACGACGAGGGCGTCCATGCCGAGCGCGGCCTTGGGGTGGCCGACCGTGCGCAGGACGAGGGCCAGCGTGCGGGACAGCGACTCCGGCGTCCGGCTGGCCTGGTCGAGGAACGGGACGAGCCCCGCACCCGCGAAGACGGTGAGCGCCGAGCCGGGGACGCCGCGCGACTCGGCCAGCGGGGGGAAGGGGCGCAGCCCGTCCTCGGCCTCGGCGAAGCACCAGCCGACCTTCCCCGGGTTGCCGAGGGTCGCGCGGTCGACCTCGCCCGGGCGTCCGCCGCCGACGTTGCGGACCACCAGCTGCAGCGCGCGGCCGATCGTGGCGTTCGCGCGGTTGCCCTGGCCGAGCACGTTGATGCCGGAGTTCATCCGCAGCCGCCCGGTGACCGGACCGTTCACGACGAGCACCGGGCCGGCCGACCAGGTGGTGGCCAGGACGCCGTGCAGCGCGAACTCGTCGCGGCAGGCCGCCTCGACGGCGGCGAGCACCACCGGCAGGTGCTCGGGCAGGCAGCCGGCGAGGACCGCGTTCACGGCGACCTTCTCGACGGTGCACTTGACCAGGTCGGGCGGGACGACGGCGACCACCTCGTCCGGGGCCCGCCGGGTGCCGCCCAGCATCCGCAGCACGCGCTCCTCGGTGGGCGGGACGCAGGGCAGGCCGTCGGTCCAGCCGCGGTCGAACAGCGCCTCGACGTCGTCCTCGAGGTCGGCCAGCTCGACCCGCCGCGCGGTGAGCACCCGGCCGCCGTACCGCCGGGCCAGCTCGTCCTCGACGCCCCACTCGACGCTGCGCGACCCGCACCCGGGCCGGTGCTCGGGCAGTCCGTCGCCGAGGCCGGGCACCCCGGTGAAGGCCTCCCACGCGCCGCGCAGCCAGCCTTCGACCCGGCCGGACTCGGCGCCGTCGGCCATCCGCAGCAGGGTGGGCACGGTCTCGATCCGCAGCCGCCAGCTCAGCTCGAGCTCGCGGTCGTCGACCACCGGCAGGTCGCGGGGGAAGGCGGGGTCGTCCTGGCAGACGACGGTGAGCGCGCCGGCATCGGCCAGTTGCCGCAGCACCGGCTCCACCAGCGTGCACGTGGGGCAGTCGCGCTTCACGACCGCGACCAGCCCGTCCGGGACCGTCGTCATCGCCCCGACCATGGCAGGCGTGTCAACCGGTGCCCCGCTGGGATCGCGTGCCGGCGTCCGGTGAGCGAGAGTGACCGGCGTCACCCCCACGCGAGACGAGGGAGTCCGCCGTGATCCAGAACGCCTTCTACACACCCGAGGTGCAGGGCGCCTACCGGCTGCACTCGCTGGGCGGCTTCGACCTCGCGGACGGCGGGCGGATCCCCGACCTGCAGCTGGCCTACGCCACCTACGGCGAGCTCAACGCCGCCAAGGACAACGCGATCCTGATCCCCACGTGGTTCAGCGGCACGCACGCCACGTGGGAGCAGGTCTACATCGGCGCCGGCCGGGCGCTGGACCCGTCGCACTGGTTCATCGTGGTGGTCAACCAGATCGGCAACGGGCTGTGCACCTCGCCGCACAACGCCGAGGGCGACATCGCGATGTCGGGCTTCCCGGACGTGCGCATCGAGGACGACGTCCGCGCGCAGCAGCAGCTCGCCGCCGAGCTGTTCGGCATCGAGCGGTGGGCTCTGGTCGTGGGCGGGTCCATGGGCGCGCAGCAGACCTATGAGTGGGCCGTCCGCTTCCCCGGGCAGGTGCTGCGCGCGGCGCCCATCGCCGGGACGGCGCAGAACACCCCGCACGGCGTCCTGTTCACCCGGACGCTCATGGACGCCATCACCTCCGACCCCGGCTGGAACGGCGGGGAGTACCGCTCGCACACTGAGGTCGCCGAGGGGCTGCGCCGGCACGCCGACATCTGGGCAGTGGTGGGCCTGTCGACGGAGTTCTGGAAGACCGAGTACTGGCGGACCGTCGAGCTGCCCGACGTCACCTGGTCGACCTTCGAGGAGTTCCAGGAGCGGTTCGTCCAGGCCACCTTCGCGGCCATGGACCCCAACGCCCTGCTGACCATGGGCTGGAAGTGGCAGCGGGGCGACGTCGCCCGCGCCACCGGCACGGACCTCGCCACGGCGCTGGGCCGGATCACCGCGAAGACCTTCGTCATGCCGATCGACGAGGACATGTTCTTCCCCGTTCGGGACTGCGCGGCCGAGCAGGCCCTGATCCCGGGCAGCGAGCTGCGGGTGCTGTCGAGCATCGCCGGTCACTTCGGGCTCTTCGGCTTCGAGGAGACCTACCTCGACGAGGTCGACCGCAACCTCTCCGAGCTCCTGGCGACGCGGGTCTGAGCCGGAGGCGCAGGCTGCGCCTCAGCGCGGGCGGTGCCCCGCGCGGGCCTGCTCGACCTCGGGGACGGCGTCCTCGAGCACGTCGGCGAGGTCGCGCAGCCGGCCGGCGACCCGCTGCCCGAGCGCGGTGAGTGCGTACTCGACCCGCGGCGGGATCGCGGTGACGACGTCGCGGGTGACCATGCCGTCGCGCTCCAGGGACTGCAGCGTCTGCGACAGCATCTTCTCGCTCACCCCGTCCACACGGCGGCGCAGCGCGTTGAACCGGTAGCCGCCCTCGTGCAGGGCCAGCAGCACCAGTGAGGCCCACTTCGCGGTCACGTCCTCGAAGGCCGAGCGCGAGGTGCAGTCGCGCGCGAACACGTCGCTGACGAGCGCGGGCGACGGGTCGGTCACACGGGGGAGCCTACGGCCGGTGGCGGAATGGCAGGCACTTCCTCACGGTTAGCGCCCCCGACCGAGTCACGTATCGAGGGAGTCCCGCATGACCACCTACGCCGTCACCGGAGCCACCGGCCACCTCGGCCGCCGCGCCGTCGAGGAGCTGCTCGACCGCGGCGTCCCCGCGTCCGACGTCGTCGCCGTCGCCCGCCGTCCGGAGGCTGCCGCCGACCTGGCCGGGCGCGGCGTGCAGGTGCGGCAGGGCGACTACGCGCAGCCCGACACACTGGCCGCCGCGCTGGCCGGCGTGGACCGGCTGCTGCTGGTCTCCGGCAGCGAGCCGGGGCAGCGGGTCGCCCAGCACACCGCGGTGATCGAGGCGGCGGCCGCGGCCGGGGTGCAGCGGATCGTCTACACCTCGATCGCCCGGGCCGACGCGTCCACCAACCCGCTGGCCCCCGAGCACCGCGGGACCGAGGACGCACTTCGCGGTTCCGGTGTCCCGGCGACGGTCCTGCGCAACAGCTGGTACCTCGAGAACTACACCTCGCGGCTCGACGAGTACCTGGCCACCGGCGAGATCGTCGGCGCGGCGGCCGACGGCCGGGTCTCGGTCGCCCCGCGTGCCGACTACGCCGTCGCCGCGGCGGCCGCGCTGCTGGCCGACGACGAGGGCACCGTCGTACGCGAGCTCGGCGGCCCCGGCGTCACCCTGGCCGACCTCGCCGCCGCCGTCACCGAGGTCACCGGGACGACGGTCCGCTACCGCGACCTCCCGGCCGAGGAGCTCGTCGCGACCCTGCAGGGCGTCGGTCTGGACGCCGGCACCGCCGGCTTCGTCGCCGGCATCGACGCCTCGATCGCCCGCGGCGAGCTCGACACCGGCGACGCCGACCTCGCCGCCCTCCTCGGCCGGCCGGTGACCCCGCTGGCCGACGCCGTCCGCGCCGCCCGGGGCTGAGCCTCGGAGGACCGTCGGTCGCGGCCCGCCGCGGCCGACGGTCCTCAGCCCGCCGGCACCGAGTGGTGCTCGTGCGTGATCAGCCAGCGCCCCTCGACCCGGCGCAGCCCCACGGTGAGCCGCACCCGGAAGCCCTCGGTGCCGGCCGCGCCGACGCGCAGCAGCCCGTGGGCGTGGGCGACGTCGTCCCCGGCCACCACGGTCAGGTCCGAGACTTCGAGGACGCCCTCGCCCTGGGCGTCCCAGAACAGCCGCCACTGGGGAAGGACCCCGTCCTCCCCACCCTTCGCAGGCTCAGGGCGGGCCCCGGGACGGGGCCGGGAACCACGGCCGTGACCGCGTCGACGTCGGCCTTCCGCACGGCCCGCGCCCACGTCTCCAGCAGCCCGCGCACGACGTACTCGTTCTCGTCCATGCGGGTCAGACCCCGCGGACCCGTCGATCTCATCCCTCGGGGTGAGGTGCGCCGCCCGACTGGAGTGGACCGGCGCCGGTGCCGATCCCGGGGGACATGAACCCACTCGCGTGCCGCGCCGTGGCGCAGGCCGGTCTGGTCGCGGTCACCGCCTCGGCCGACGACGAGCAGTCGTGGCCGCTGCTGCTGGTGGCCGGCTGGCTCACCACCGCCAGCGACCTCGTGCTGTCCGACGCCCGGCTGGCCGAGGACCTCGCCGCGCTCCCGGTCTGACCGTGTCCCGGCCGGACCTACGTGCGCGCGTAGACCTGGCCGTCGGGGCCGTGCGAGCGGACGACCACCAGGACGTCCTCGCTCTGCAGCGTGCCGATCAGCGGGTCGTCGAAGCGCAGCGTGCGCCCGCCGCGGGTCACCGACAGCACCACGTCGCGCAGGTCGCGCGGCCCGAGCCCGACCTCGCCGGAGCTCACCGTGCGCTGCGAGAGGTCCAGCCCCTGCCCGCCGGTGACGAGGTCCTCGACCACCGAGACCACACGGGGGCTGTCGGTGGACAGGCCCAGCAGCCGGCCGGCCGTGGCCGAGGTGGTGATCACCGTGTCCGCCCCGGACTGGCGCAGGAGCTGGGCGTTCTCCTCCTCCCGCACGCTCGTGGTGATCGGCACGCTCGGGTTGAGCTGGCGCACGGTGAGGGTGATGAGGACGGCGGCGTCGTCGCGGTTGGCCGCCACGATCACCGCCCGCGCCCGCTCCACGTGCGCCCGGCGCAGCACGTCGGTGCGGCCGGCGTCGCCGACGACGCCGGTCAGGCCGGTCGAGTTCGCCTCGTCGATCGCCCGCGAGTCGGGGTCGACGACCACGATGCTCTCCAGCGGCGTGCCGGTGGCCCGCAGCGAGCGGACGGCGCTGCGCCCCTTGGTGCCGTAGCCGCACACGATGACGTGCTGACGCACGCGGGACCTCCAGCGTCGGATGCGGAACTCCTCGCGCGAGCGCGTGGTGAGCGCCTCGAGGGTCGTCCCGATGAGCACGATCAGGAACATGACGCGCAGCGGCGTGATGAACAGGATGTTCACCAGCCGCGCGCCCTCGGTGATGGGCGTGATGTCGCCGTAGCCGGTGGTGGAGAGCGTGACCGTGGAGTAGTAGACGGCGTCGAGCAGCGTGATGCCGACCTCGTCGCCGTCCCGGTAGGACTCCCGGTCGATCCAGACGATGAGGACGGTCAGGCCGAGGAAGAACGCGGCCAGCACCACGCGGCGCCACACCTGGCGTACCGGCGACGGCTCCTCGTGGGCGATCTGCACCCCGGTGTGGGGGTCCTCCGACCCGTGTCCGCCGATCACAGCGCGGACGATAGCGAGCGGGTGACGCCGGTCGCCGCAACGGACGCCGACGCCACCCGCTCGCGTCACACGGGACTCACCCGCCCGCGACGGACTCCCGCTCCCGGGCGGCCAGTTCTCGCTTGAGCACCTTGCCCGCCGCCGAGACGGGGATGGCGTCGATGAAGACCACGTCGCGCAGCCGCTTGTAGGGGGTGACGCGGTCGTTGACCGCGGCCATCACCGACTCGGCGGTCAGCGCCGCCCCGGCGTCGTCGGCCCTGCGGACGACGTAGGCCACGGGCAGTTCACCGGCGGTCTCGTCGGGCCGGCCGACGACGGCGGCGCCGGCCACCCCGGGGACGCCGAAGAGGATCTCCTCGAGCTCGCGCGGGAACACGTTGTAGCCCTTGTAGAGCAGCATGTCCTTGGTGCGGTCGACGATCGACAGGTAGCCGTCCTCGTCGAGGACCCCGACGTCGCCGGTGTGGAACCAGCCGTCGGCGTCGATGGACTCCGCCGTCGCCTCCGGCCGGTGGGCGTAGCCGCGCATGACCTGCGGGCCGCGGATGCACACCTCGCCGCGCTCCCCGGCGGGCAGCGGGTCGCCGCCGCCGAGCGGGCGGACGGTGATCTCGGTGTCGAACACCGGCAGGCCGACGGTGCCGGGCTTGCGGGTGCCCGAGCGGAACGACGGGTTGCCGGTGGCCTGCATGGTCACCTCGGTCAGCCCGTAGCCCTCACCGATGACGGCGTTGGGCAGCACGGCCTGCAGCCGCTCGATCAGCGGCACCGGCAGCGGCGCGGCACCGCTGGAGACGCCGCGGACGTGCGACCAGTCGTGCTCGGTGAAGCCGGGCACCTGCAGCAGCGCCACGAACACCGGCGGGGCGCCGCCGATCGAGGTCACCTGGTACCGCTGGGCGTCCTCGACGTACTTGACCGGGTCGAAGCGCATGTGGATGACGGTCGTGGTGCCGCCCATGACCATGCCGTTGAGGTAGCCGATCGCGCCCATGGCGTGGAACCACGGCGTCAGGTTGATCAGCACGGCCCGGCCCAGCCGCGTCGGGTACTCGTCCTCGCCGACGACCTGGCGCAGGGTGACGTCGCCGGCCTCGTCGAGCTCGGGCAGCGACCCCGACGTCCAGCACGCCGACTGCAGCACGTTGGTGACCACGTTGCGGTGCGGCAGCTCCACGCCCTTGCTCACGCCGGTCGTGCCGCCGGTGTAGGCCAGGTGGGCGAGGTCGGCGGCGGGGTCGAGCCCGGCGTCGAGGTGCCGGTCGGTGGGGTCGGCGGCCAACAGGTCGGCCAGGTCGACGTCGCCGTCCTCGAGGCCGTCCAGCCGGGCGGCGAAGTCGAGGGTGTGCGCCTCGCCGGTGACGACGACGGTCCGCACCGGCGTGGCCTCCAGCGCGGTGCGCACGAAGGGCAGCACCTGGTCCCAGGTGACCAGGACCGTGGCGCCGGCGTCGGTGAGCTGGGCGGCGAGGTCGGCCGCGAGCAGCAGCGGGTTGGTGGGGGAGAAGACGGCGCCGGCCATCATCACGCCGTAGTACACCGCCGGGTACTGGCGGCAGTTCGGCAGGTGCACCGCGACGACGTCGCCGCGCCCGACGCCGGCGTCGGCCAGCCAGTTGGCGACCGCGGCGGCCCGCCGGCCCAGCTCCTCGAAGGTGAGCTCGACGTCGTGGTCGACGAACGCCGCACGCGTGCCCCAGCGCCGCACGGCGGCGCGCAGGATCGAGCCCACCGGCACCAGCGGGTACTCCAGCGACCGCGGCAGGCCGGGCGGCCAGCCGGCGGCGCGCTCCTGCGGAGGAGCGGGCTCCTGCGCGGCCGTGCTCGCTGGGTGCGTGGCGGTCATGCGTGTCCTTCCGTCCGGGTCGGTGCGCCCGCCAGGGTGGTACAGCTCACATCCGCTGTCGAGCAGCGGTCAGCACAGCGCCAGGTGTGCGCACCGCACAGTCGCCGGCCCCGTCCAGGGGCTCGCGCCGAGCGTGCGAGGCGTGGAGAGGACGGGGTCCTCCGTCAGACGGCCGGGTCGGAGACCAGGGACCCGGCGCGGTGCTCGGCGCGCAGGGCGGTCTTGAGCACCTTGCCGCTGGGGTTGCGCGGCAGCGCCTGCACGATCGAGTACTCCCGCGGGTGCTTGTAGCGGGCCAGCCGCTCGCGGCACCAGGCGCCGAGCTCCTCGGGCGTGGGCGGGGACGCCGGGTCGCGCGGGGCGACGACGGCCAGCGGGGCCTCGCCGTACCGCGCGTCCGGGACGCCGATGAGCGCGACCTCGGCGACGCCGGGGTGGGCGGCGAGCACGTCCTCCACCTCGGCGCAGTACACGTTCTCGCCGCCGGTGATGATCATGTCCTTCTTGCGGTCGACGACGTAGAGGTAACCGTCCTCGTCCTGCCGGACCAGGTCGCCGGAGTGGAACCAGCCGCCGGCAAAGGCCTCCGCCGTCGCCTCGGGCTTGCCCCAGTACTCGCGCATGACCATCGGGCTGCGGTAGACGATCTCGCCGACGTCGCCCTGCGGCACGTCCCGCATCGCGTCGTCGACCACGCGGACCTCGACGTTGAGCATCGGCGTCCCGACCGAGCCGATCTTGCGGATCGAGTCCTCGCCGCGCAGGAGGCAGGTCACCGGGCTGCACTCGGTCTGCCCGAAGGCGGTGATCACCTCGGCCTGCGGGAACGTGTCGATCATCGTGCGCAGCAGCGTGGTCGAGGCCGGGGCCGCGCCCCAGGAGATCCGCCGCAGGGAGGACAGGTCACGGTCGGCGATGCCCGGCACGGCGACCACCGCGGCCCACATCGCGGGCACCAGGAAGATGTTGCTGACCCGCTCCCGCTCGACGAGGTCGAGGGTGGCCACCGGGTCGAACCCGCCGGACCTGAGGATCACGTGCGTGCCGCCGAGGAGCAGCGGCGGCAGGCCGCCGGCCAGCCCGGCGATGTGGAACAGCGGTGCCCCGGGGACGCCGACCCGGTCGTCGGGGGCCCAGCCGAGGTGGGTGACCTGGCTGAAGACGTGCACGAGCAGGTTGCGGTGGGTCAGCACGGCGCCCTTGGGCCGGCCGGTCGTGCCCGAGGTGTACATGATGAACGCCGGTTCGTCCTCGTCGACCTCGATCTCCAGCGCCTCGGCCGAGGCCGCGGCCACCGCCTCCTCGAGGTCCCCGCCGATGGTGAGCACCGTGGTCACCCCGGGCGCCTGCTCGCGGGCCTTGGTGGCCACCTCGCCGAGCGCGGCGTCGACGACCAGCGCGGTGGCGCCGGAGTCGGTGAGCACGTAGGCCACCTCGTCGGCGACCAGCCGGAAGTTGACCGGGACGACGATCGCGCCGAGCCGGACGCCGGCCAGGTAGGTCTCCCAGACCTCCATCGAGTTGAGCCCGAGCACGGCGACGCGGTCGCCGGTCCCGACGCCGCGGTCGGCCAGCGCGCGGGCCAGCCGGGTGACCCGCTCGTCGAGCTCGGCGTAGGTGCGCCCGCCGCCGTCGAAGCGCAGTGCCCACGCGTCGGGGGTCCGGCCCGCCCAGCGGGCCAGCTGGTCGGCGGCGGTCATGCCGCGGCCCTGCACGTGGGGGATCGGGACGCTCACGGGTCCTCCTGGGTCCGGGTGTGACCTGCGTCATGCTGCTGGCGGCGGGACTCGGCGGTCAACCGTGACCGTCAGGGCACCCGGGCCACCGCCCCGACCACCAGCGGGTCGACCAGCACGGCACCCGCGTCGGCGGCCTGGGCGCGCAGCCGCTGCTCCAAGTCGGCCGGACCGACCTCCGCAGCCGTCGCGGTCCCGGTGCGCTCGAAGGCGTCCGCGAGCGCGGTGACGTCCCCGCCCACGATCGACCACCCGGTCGCGCTCCCGCCCCGCTCCAGCGGCTGGCCGGTGACCAGCACGGGGTCGGGCAGGCCGGCGTCCCGGAAGACCGCATCGAGCCGCAGGCCGAGGTCCGCGGGGACGCCCAGCCGGACGAGCGCACCAGCCGGGCCATCCGCGCCGACCAGCGCCACCGGGTCGGGGAGGTGCAGCAGGACCAGGCGCCCGAGGACGGCGTCCACCGGCCCGGGCGGCTCCCACGTGGTGACGTCGGCCTGCTCGAGGACGACGCCGCGGTGCCCGGCCGCCGCCGCCCGGCGCCGGGCCACCGCCAGCGGCTGCGGGGCGGTGTCGACGCCGACGACGCGACCGGCGGGGCCGACCCGCCGCGCCGCGGCCAGGGCCACCGCGCCGGTGCCGCAGCCCAGGTCGGCCACCGACGTCCCGGGAGCCAGGCCCGCGTGGTGCAGCCAGGCCGCGGTGGCCGGCGCGTGGACGCGGGACAGCGCGTCGACGCGGGACAGCGCGGGGTCGTCGTTGCCCAGCACGTAGCCGGTGCCGGCGACGGTGCTCCGGACGTCGTCCATGCCCGGACATCGTTGCCCGCGGCGGACGCCGACGTCAGTCCTCCGGGCGCGTGGACAGCATCCGCGCGGCGAGCCCCTTCCACAGCGCCAGGTGCGGATCGGTGGCGGCCGGCCGGTCGGCGAAGGCGTACACGCAGGCCACCCCGCGCATGCTGGTGAACAGCAGCTCGCACACCTCGGCGTAGTGCGGTGCGGAGGCGATCTCCGGGCCCCAGATCCCGTCGGCCACCCGGCGGATCGCCGCGCGCAGCCGGCGCTCCTCGACCCGCAGCGCCGCCCGCAGCTGCGGATCGGTGCGCGCCGCCGTCCACAGCTCCATCGCCGCCCAGAACGGCGGCTCCTGGAACGTCGCCCACATCAGGTCGATGGCCCGGTCGATCCGCTCGGGTCCGGCCGGCTCGTCGGCCATCACCGCCGCGGCGCGCTCCTGCACCTCCGCCAGCGACGTGCTCGACAGGTGCCCGGCGGCGGCCACCAGCAGCTCGGCGCGGGAGGGGAAGTGGTGCAGCAGCCGGCCGCGCGACACCCCGGCGCGGGCCTGGACGGCGAGGGTCGAGGCGCCGGCGTACCCGGACTCGACGAGGCAGGCGACGGCGGCGTCGAGGATGAGCGCCCGGCTGTCGGCGGTGCGGGTCGACCGGCTGCGCGGACCGTCGTACGACACGGCGTCGGCGCTCACCTGCGGCAGGCTAGGCCCTCGCGGCGGCGCTGAACAGTCACCGTTGACCGTCGAGGGGGACCGCTGTCACGCTGCGGCGCGTACCGCCCGACGACGAGGGGGCCCCGCGTGGACTTCGACGACACCCCGGAGGAGGCGTCCTTCCGGGCGCACGTCCGCAGCGTGCTGCAGGAGCACGCGAGCGAGCTGCTGCACGTCGCCCCGGGGGAGCCGGTCGACGCCCGCTCGCGCGAGGCCGAGCTCCGGGACACCCAGCGGGTGCTGGCCGAGGCCGGGCTGGTCGGCGTCCCGTGGCCGCGCGAGTACGGCGGCCAGGGCGGCACGCTGGTGCAGCAGGCGATCGTCGGTCAGGAGCTCGGCCGTGCCCGGGTGCCCACCCTGATCAACCACATCGGCATCGGCATGTGCGGGCCCACCGTCATCGCCCACGGCAGCGACGACCAGCGCTCGCGCTACCTCGCCCGGCTGCTGCGCGCCGACGACGTCTGGTGCCAGCTGTTCAGCGAGCCCGGCTCGGGGTCCGACCTCGCCGCGCTGCGCACGTCCGCCGTCCGCGACGGCGAGGACTGGGTGGTCAACGGCCAGAAGGTCTGGACGACGCTGGCGCACGTCGCCGACTACGGCATCCTGCTCACCCGCACCGATCCGGAGCGGCCCAAGCACGCCGGGCTGACGATGTTCGTCGTCGACATGCACGCCCCCGGCGTGACCGTGCGGCCGTTGCGCCAGATGAGCGGCGGGGCCGACTTCAACGAGGTCTTCTTCGACGACGTGCGCATCCCCGACTCCGAGCGCCTCGGCGAGCCCGGTGAGGGCTGGCGGGTCGCGCTGACCACGCTGATGAACGAGCGGGTGGCCATCGGCGGCGCCGGCAGCGACATCGGCCCGTCGCCGGAGTCGCTGACCGCGCACGCCCGCGACCGGCTGCCCGCCCTCGCCCCGGAGCAGCAGGTGCTGGCCCGGCAGGCGGTCGGCCGGGCGCTGGTCGCCTCGCTGGCCGCCCGGTACACCGGCTACCGGCGGTTCACCACGCTGTCGCAGGGCGGGCTGCCCGGCCCCGAGGCCAGCGCCGGCAAGCTCGGCGGCACCGCCGCGGCCCGGCTCGTCGCCGACGCCGGGGTGCGGCTGCTCGGCGACGAGGCGGTGCTCGGCGCCACCGCCGACGGCGACGACAGCTGGCAGCGCGCCCAGGCCTACGTGCCCGGCATCGCCATCGCCGGCGGCACCGACCAGGTGCTGCGCAACATCCTCGGCGAGCGGGTGCTGGGCCTGCCGCCGGAGCCCCGGACCGACAAGAGCGCTCCCTTCTCCTCCGGAGGACGACGGTGAACTTCGACCTCTCCGACGACCAGCGCGACGCCGCCGCCGGCGCCCGCGAGTTCTTCACCGGGTCGGTCCCGCTGTCGGCCGCGCGGGCCGCCCTCGAGGGTGACGGCGTCCCCGCGCCCGGCCGCAAGGCGCTGGCCGACATCGGCTTCCTCGGCATCACGGTGCCCGAGTCCGCCGGTGGCGCGGGCGGCAGCGTGCTCGACCTCGCCGTCGTCGCGGAGCAGGCCGGCGCGGTGCTGGCCGGCCCCTCGCTGGTCACCGCGGCGCGGGCGGCGGTGCTGCTCGAGGGCGCGCCGGACCTCGCCGCGCAGCTCGCCGACGGGTCGGCCGCGATCGCCGTGCTCGACGGGCCGGTCACCGGCTCGGCGCCCTCGCTGGACGCGGCCGACGCCACCCTCTTCCTCGGCCTCGACGGCGGCGCGCTCGTCGTCGGCGAGGGCGAGGTGACCCCGGGCCGGCCGATGGACGCCACGCGCGGGCTGGCCTCGGTGCGGATGACCTCGCGCCGGGTGCTGACCGAGGACGCCGGCGAGCTGTGGGCGCGGGCCCGCCAGGTGGGCGCGGTGGTCATGGCCGCGGAGGACCTCGGCGCGGCCGACCGCGCGGTGCTGATGGGTGTCGACTACGCCCAGCAGCGGCAGGCGTTCGGGCGGGTCATCGGCTCCTACCAGGCGGTCAAGCACATGCTCGTCGACGCGTGGGTGGGCGTGGACCAGCTGCGCTCTCTGGTGTGGTGGGCGGCGTGGGCGGCCGACGACTCGCCCGCGGAGCTGCCGCTGGCCGCCGCGGCCGCCAAGGCCTACGGCGCCGAGGTCGCCGAGCGGGCCACCGAGACGGTCGTGCAGGTGCACGGCGGGATCGGGTTCACCTGGGAGCACGACGCGCACCTGTACTGGCGCCGGGCCAAGGTCGACCGGCTGCTGCTCGGGGACGCCGCCGAGCACCTCGACGCCGTCGCCCGGCTCGCCGTCGCCGGCGCCCTGGGGTGAACCCCACCCAGCTGCGGTACGAGGTCGCCGACCGCGTCGCCACGATCACCCTGGACCGGCCCGACCGGCTCAACGCCTTCACGCCGGTCATGGCCGGCGAGCTGGGGCAGGCCGCCGCGGCCGCCGACGCCGACGAGGCGGTGCGGGTCGTCGTCGTCACCGGGGCCGGGCGGGCGTTCTGCGCCGGCGCCGACCTCGGCGCGGGGTCGGGGACGTTCGCCGACCGCGGCCGGGCGGAGGGGCCGCCGGTGCAGGGGACCGTCGACGGCGTCGCGCGGGACTGGGGCGGCGTCGCCTCGCTGCCCTTCGCCGTGCTGCGCAAGCCGGTGATCGCCGCGGTCAACGGCCCGGCGGTGGGGATCGGCGCGACGATGGTCCTGCCGATGGACGTGCGGATCGCGGCGGAGTCGGCGCGCTTCGGGTTCGTCTTCGCCCGCCGCGGCATCACGCCGGAGGCGGCGTCGTCGTGGTTCCTGCCCCGGGTGGTCGGCATCAGCCAGGCGATGGAGTGGGTGGCGACCGGCCGGGTCTTCGACGCCGCCGAGGCGCTGCGCGGGCGGCTGGTCAGCCGGGTCGTCCCCGACGCCGACCTGCTGTCCACCGCCCTGGAGCTGGCCCACGAGATCGCCGACAACACCTCGGGGATCGCGGTCGCCGCGGCCCGGCAGATGCTCTGGTCGATGCTCGGCGCGCCCTCGCCCTGGGACGCCCACCGGGTCGAGTCCCGGGCGCTGGCCGAGCTCGGGAGCGGGCCCGACGCCGCCGAGGGCGTGGCCGCCTTCCTCGCCAAGCGGCCCGCGGAGTTCGGCGCGCCGCTCGGCGAGGGCGCGGTGGCCGGGGTGCCGCGCTGGCCGCGGCCCCCGGACGACGTCCTGCCCTGAGTCCCCGCCGTGCACCCCGTTCCGGGGTGCACGGCGGGGCGGGCTCAGCCCGCCGCGATCGCGGCGACCGGGGCCGTGCGGGCGGCCCGGCGGGCCGGCAGCACGCTGGCCAGCAGCCCGGCGACGGTCGCCACCACGACGATGCCGCCGACCTGCAGCCACGGGACATCGAGCAGCACCGCGTCCTGGCCACCGAGCACCGACGCGGTCCCGATCAGGCCGTACGCGCCGCCGAGCAGCACGCCGAGCACCGCGGCGACGCCGGCGACGAGCACCGCCTCCCACGCCAGCAGCCCGCGCAGCTGTCCCCGCGTGAGGCCCATCGCTCGCAGCAGGCCGTTCTCCTGGCGCCGCTCGACCACCGACAGCGCCAGCGTGTTGCCCACGCCGATCAGCGCGATGAGCACCGCGACGCCGAGCAGGCCGGTGACCACGAGCAGCAGTGCGTCGAGGACGGAGTCGATGGCGGCGCGCTCGCCGGCCAGGCCGGTGACGTAGGCATCGGGAGCCGCCGCGCCGGTGAGCTCGGTGACCTCGTCGATGGCGTCGCGCTGGCCGGTGCCGTCGTCGAGTCGCAGCCACAGCGTCGCCGGCGTCGCGTCGGGCGCCAGGCTCCGCAGGTCGGCCGCGCTCAGCAGTGGTGTCCCGAAGTCGGTGTCCTCGACCACGACGGTCAGCGCCCGGCTGCGCTCACCCATCCGCAGGTCCAGCGTGTCGCCGGTGCGCAGGCCGTAGCCGTCGGCGGCCCACTGCGGCAGCAGCGCCTCGCCGAACGCGGGGAGGGGCAGGTCGGCGGTGCTGCGCAGCACCGGCGTCGCCGCGGCGGCGTCCACGCCCTGCACCCACAGCGGCTGCCCGTCGGGCCCGGTCACGTCCACGCCCAGCAGCGCCGTCCCGCCGGCCACGCCGTCGACGTCCTCCAGCCGCGGCAGCAGCGACGCCGGCAGCTCGCCGTACGCGCCGATCTCGACGTCGGCGGGGTAGGCGGCGTCCAGGCCCGCCTGGGCGGTGGCCCGGGTGGAGGCGGCGCCCACCACCATCGCGGTGGTCAGCGTGACGCCGATGAGCAGCGCGGTCGCCGTCGCCGCGGTCCGGCGCGGGTTGCGCGAGGCGTTGCCGGCCGCCATCCGGCCGGGCACCCCGCCGACGCGGCCCAGCGCCCGCCCGGCCGCGGCCACCACCGGCGGCACCGCCCGCTGGGCGAGCAGCACCACGCCGAGGAAGCTCGCCGCGCCGCCGGCCAGCGACGGGTGGACGTCCGCCGTCAGGACGCCGAGCGCCATCAGCGCGGCGCCGCCGAGCACGAGCAGCAGCCCGGCGGCGAACCGCAGCAGGCCGCTGCGGCTGCGCAACGGGGCGGCGTCCACGGGCCGCAGCGCGGCCAGCGGCGCCACCCGGGTGGCCGCGCGGGCCGGGCCGAGGGCCGCGAGCAGCGTGGTCAGCGTGCCGACGGCCAGTCCCGCGCCGACGGCGTACAGCGGCACGCTGACCCCCTCGAGCGGCAGCGGCGAGTCGGTGCCGACCAGCGCCGAGACGAGCGCGGCCAGCCCGACGCCGGCGCCCACGCCCAGCGCCGAGGCGGCCAGCCCGGTGGCCGCGGCCTCGACGAGCACGCTGCGCCGCACCTGCCGGGAGGTGGCGCCCACGCAGCGCAGCAGCGCCAGGTCGCGGGTGCGCTGGGCGACGAGCACGGCCAGCGTGTTGGCGATGACCAGCCCGGCCACCAGGACCGCGACGGTGGCGAACACCAGCAGGACCGCGGCCAGGGCGAGGCGGTTGCCGGTGACGCCGGCGACGGCGTCCTCGGCGGCCTGCTCGCCGGTGCGCACCTCGACCGCCGCGAAGCCCAGCGCCGGGGCCACGGCCGCCGCCAGGAGTTCCGGCTCGGTGCGCGGCCAGCCGGCGACCCGGAGCTCGGTGGGCTCGGACGCGCCCCAGGAGGTCACCTGGTCCGGCACGGCGAAGCCGCGCGCGAACAGGCCGGCGCTGGGGTCGCCGCCGAGGTCGACCAGGCCGGTCACGGTGGCGTCGGTGGTGGAGGTGACCTCGCCGGTGGCGGGGTCGTGGACGGTGACGGCCACGACGTCGCCCACGGCGGCCTCGGTCGTCGTGGCGACCGCGATCTCGCCGGGCCGGTCGGGGAGGGCGCCGGCGGTGACGGTCTGCCAGCGCAGCTCCGGGTCGGCGGCGACGCTCTGCACCCGCAGGTAGGCCTCGGACCGGCCGGGGAAGCGGGCCTGGACGTCGGCGGAGGCGGTGGGGTCGACGGCCCGCACGCCGGGGACGGCCGCGACGGCGTCGGCCGCGCCGGCCAGCGAGGAGCCGTCGGTGGTGGTGACGACGACGTCGGTGCCGACGTACTCGGCGCCGGCGGCGCGCAGCAGCGTCGCGCGGGAGGTCTCGTTGAGCACCAGCGTCGCGACGACGAAGGCGACCGCGATGACGACGGCCAGCGTGGCGGCGACCAGCCGCGGCAGGTGCGCGCGCAGGTCGGCCAGGGTGGTGGACAGCACCGGTCAGTCCCCGAGCCCGCGCAGCGCCTCGAGCACCGACGCGGCGGTGGGCCGGTCGACCTCGCCGGCGGGGCGGCCGTCGGCCAGGAGCACGACGCGGTCGGCGTAGGAGGCCGCCGTCGGGTCGTGCGTGACCATGACGACGGTCTGGCCGGTCTCGCGGACGCTGCTGCGGAGCAGGTCGAGCACCTCCGCGCCGCTGCGCGAGTCGAGGTTGCCGGTGGGCTCGTCGGCGAAGACGACGTCGGGGCGGGGGAGCAGCGCGCGGGCGATGGCGACCCGCTGCTGCTGGCCGCCGGAGAGCTCCGAGGGGCGGTGGCGCAGCCGCTCGCGCAGGCCGAGGCGGGCGATGACGGCGTCGAACCAGGCCGGGTCGGGGCGGCGGCCGGCCAGCTGCATCGGCAGCACGACGTTCTCGCGGGCGTCGAGCACCGGCAGCAGGTTGAAGGCCTGGAAGACGAAGCCGATCCGGTCGCGGCGCAGCCGGGTGAGCTCGTCGTCGCGCAGCCGGGTCAGCTCGGTGTCGCCGAGGAAGACCTGCCCGGAGGTGGCGGTGTCGAGCCCAGCCAGGCAGTGCATGAGCGTCGACTTGCCCGATCCGGACGGGCCCATGATCGCGGTGAACTCACCCCGGGCGAAGGCGACGTCCACGCCGGCCAGCGCGTGGACGGCGGTCTCGCCGGAGCCGTAGACCTTGGTGAGGCCGGTGGCGCGGACGGCGGCGGACGACACCGACGCCGGCGGCTCGCCGGGGACGGTCATGACGGGGACGGACACTTCGGACCTCCGCGGATCGCTTCTCGGGACGGGAGGAACCCTCGCGGGCGGCGGCGTCCTCCCGCGTCGTCGTCAGCGGTGAACCGCCGGCCGGCGGCCCTGCCCCCGCGGTCGGAGCCCGCCGTCATCCCCCGGTCGTACGTCCGTGGGCCCGGGCGGCAGAAATGGCCCTCTCTGCCGTTCGGGGACCGCTCAGGCGTCCCGGAGGAGGTCGGCGGGGGAGACGAGGCCGGTGCGGTAGGCCAGGACGACGGCCTGCACGCGGTCGCGCGAGGCGGTCTTGGCCAGCACCCGTCCGACGTGCGTCTTCACCGTCGCCTCGCTGACGAACAACCGCTGGGCGATCTCGGTGTTGGTGGCTCCGAGCGCCATCTGCACCAGCACCTCGCGCTCGCGCGGGGTCAGCTCGGTCAGCTCCGTGCCGCCGCCGACCGTCGTGGGCGCCGCGCCGCGCAGCATCGGCGCCACGTGCTGCAGCAGCCGGCGGGTGGAGCTGGCCGCGATCACCGAGTCGCCGGCGTGCACCGTGCGGACGGCGTCCAGCATCTCCTCCGGCGGGGCGTCCTTGAGCAGGAAGCCGCTGGCCCCTGCGCCGATCGCGGCCACGACGTACTCGTCGAGGTCGAAGGTGGTCAGCACGACCACCCGCGGCGGGTCGGGCAGCGCGGTCACCTGGCGGGTCGCCTCGATGCCGTCGGTGCCGGGCATGCGCACGTCCATGAGGACGACGTCGGCGGGGGTGGACCGCAGCAGCGCCACGGCCGCCTCACCGTCGCCGGCCTCGCCGACGACGGTGAGGTCGGGCTGGGAGTCGATGACCATGCGGAAGCCCGCGCGCACCATCTGCTGGTCGTCGACCAGGACCACCCGGATCACCGTGCCCCCCGAGCGGCAGCACCGCGTGCACGCCGAACCCGCCGCCGCCGCGGGCCCCGCCTCCAGGCGCCCGCGGTGCAGCTGGGCGCGCTCGGCCATCCCGCGCAGCCCCTGCCCGCGGCCGTCGCCGGTGACCGCCCCGGCCCCGCGGCCGTCGTCGAGGACCGACAGCTCCAGCACGTCGGGCCGCCAGTGCAGCCGCACCCACGCCCGGCAGGCGGGGCCGGCGTGCTTGAGGACGTTGGTCAGCGACTCCTGCACGATCCGGTAGGCGGCCAGCTGCGGGCCGGCCGCCATCGGCCGCGGCTCGCCCTCCACCAGCAGGTCGACGTCGAGCCCGCTGGCCCGGACGTCGTCGACCAGGACCGGGATCGCGGCGACGTCGGGCTGCGGGGCGTACTCCTCGCGGCGGTCCTCGCGCAGCACGCCGAGCAGGGCGCGCATGTCGGTGAGCGCCTGGCGCCCGGTGCCGGCGATCGCCTCCAGCGCACCGGTGGCCGCCTCGGGGTCGGTGCGCCCGGCGTAGCGCCCGCCGTTGGCCTGGGCGATCACCACCGACAGGGAGTGGGCGACGACGTCGTGCATCTCGCGGGCGATGCGGGCCCGCTCGGCGGTGGCCGCCAGCCGCATCTCCTGGTCGCGCTCGACCTCCAGCAGCCGTGCCCGCTCGGCCAGGCCGACGACCTCGCCGAGGCGGGAGCGGCGGAGCCGGCCCAGCGCCCACGCCGCGACGACGGAGACGGCGATGGCGCCGACGGTGACCAGCAGCGCGTCGCTGGAGTCGGCGGAGTACCAGCGCAGCGAGGCGAGGACGGCGCCGGCCAGGCCGAGGAGCAGGCCCGCCCGCGCGGCCCACGGCGGCGCGTAGGCGGCCAGCGCGTAGACCATCATCAGCGCGGCGACGTTCGCGGCGAGGAAGTCCGTGCCCGCCACCAGCTCGAGCAGGCCCGCGACGGTGACGACGGCGGCCGCGGGGACCGGTGCCCGCCGCCGCCAGGCCAGCGGCGCGACCAGCAGCACGCCGAGGACGAAGGCGGGGAACTCGGCCCCGTGGTAGGTCTGCGCCGGCGCGACGACGGTGACCAGCCCCACCGCGGCGGCGATCGCGGCGTCGACCTCGAAGGGCCGCTCGCGCAGCCTCGCCGCGAGGGTCTCGAGGAGAGGGCGCTCGTCCATCGGGACGACCCTAGGCAGCGCCGCGCCGTCCGTCGTCCACCCGGGGGAGGACCCGCCCGTCGTGCCGCGGGAGGAGGCCCTCAGGAGGGGTCGAGGTGGCGCAGCAGCGTCTCGCCGAGGTCGCGCATCGCCGCGACCTGCTCGAGGGTGAGCTGGTCGAACAGGTGGGTGCGCACCCCCTCGACGTGGATCGGCGCCGCGGCCTCCAGGGCGGCGAAGCCCTCGTCGGTGAGGACGGCCAGCAGTCCGCGGCCGTCCTCGGCGCACTCCTGCCGGCGCACCCAGCCGCGCTCCTCCAGCCGGGACACCGCGTGGGACAGCCGGCTGCGGGAGGACAGGCAGCGGTCGGCGAGCTCGCTCATCCGCATCTGCCGGTCCGGGGTCTCCGACAGCTGGACGAGGATCTCGTAGTAGGTGTGCGGGATGCCGGTGGCCCGCATCAGCTCGCGGTCGAGCCGGTCGTTGAGCAGCTGGGTGCTGTAGAGCCAGGCCCGCCAGGCCCGTTGCTCCTCGGCGTCGAGCCAGCGCGGCTCCCCGACGGGCGGCTCGGGCGCCGGCCCCGCACCGGGTGACACCTGCGTCGTCATGCCTCCAGGGTACTGGCGGAATAGTCAAGCGCTCAACTACGCTACGGACCGCGAAAGTCAAGCGTTCAACCATCGAGAGGTCCAGTCATGACCAGCACCACCGCCGTCCAGATCCCCGGGTACGTCGCCGGCACCTGGGACATCGACGCCGCCCACTCCACCGTCGGCTTCTCCGTGCGCCACATGATGGTGAGCAAGGTCCGCGGCTACTTCACGAAGTTCTCCGGTGAGCTCGTCACCGCCGAGGACCCGGCCGCCTCCTCGGTGACCGCCACCATCGACATGGACTCGATCGACACCCGCCAGGAGCAGCGCGACGCGCACATCCGCTCCGCGGACTTCTTCGACGTCGGCAACCACACCGTGATGACCTTCCGCTCGACCGGCGTCGTCGCCGACGGCGAGGACTGGAGCGTCCAGGGCGACCTGACCATCAAGGGCATCACCAAGCCGGTCACGCTGGCCCTCGAGCTCAACGGCTTCGGCCCCGACGCCTACGGCGGCTACCGCGCCGGCTTCAGCGCCAAGACCTCCATCTCCCGCAAGGCCTACGGCGTCGACATCGACATGCCGATGGACGGCGGCGGCGTCGTCGTCGGCGACAAGATCGACGTCGAGCTCGAGATCGAGGCCGTGCTCCGGTAAGGACCCCGTCCTCCCCACCCCTCGCTCCGCTCGCGGCGGGCCCCGGGACGGGGCCGGAGGGCCCCGGACGCCACGTGCGTCCGGGGCCCTCGCGCGTCCTGGCTCACCGTGGCGCGTCCCGGCTCACCGTCGACCGTGAGCCAGGACGCAGCACGATCAGCCCACCTGGTCATCCGCACTCCCGTCCCGAGGGGACACTGGCGGCATGACGACGTCGCTCACCCGCGCCCGCACCCGGCTGTCCTCCGCCGTCCTCGTCGCCGTCGGGCTGGCGGCCGGGTTCGGCGTCGCGCAGGGCACCGGCATCCGCGCCCTCGGCGGTGCGGTGTTCCTCGCCGGCGGGCTGGGTGCCGCCCATCTGTGGGTGCAGCGTCGCGGTTGGGCGGTCGCGCTGGGGCTCGCCGCCTCGTACGTCGGGGCCTTCGTCCTCGCGCACGTCCTGGCACTCGGCGTCGGGATGGCGTCGTGGCTGGCGGTCGGTCTGGTGACGCTCGCGGCCGCCGGGGTCAGCTACGCGGTGGCCGACCGGCCGCAGCCGGGACGGCTCGCCGGCTGACCGCCCCCGGCGCGGGATGGCGCGGAGTCCGTCCGAGGCCGTGAGTCTGGTCACGATCGCCGCCGCAGGGGTGGTCCACAGGGTGGCCGACCGGCCGCAGCCGGAGGTGCCGGCGGTCCGAGCGCCTAGAGTGGGAAGGTCGCCGGGCCGGCGGCCGTTACCCGTGGTACCGCGAGCGCAGCCGCCGCGGGATCCCCCGACCTCCTGAGGTGCCCTTCCGCATGCCCACCCGCGACGACCTGCGCAACGTGGCGATCATCGCTCACGTCGACCACGGGAAGACCACCCTGGTCGACGCCCTCCTCCGCCAGGCAGGCGCCCTCGGGCGCGCCAAGGGCGAGGGGACGGACAACGACTCCACGCAGGACCGCGTCATGGACTCGATGGACCTCGAGCGTGAGCGCGGCATCACCATCCTGGCCAAGAACACCGCGATCCACCTGGCCGACGAGAACGGCAACCCCGTCGTCGTCAACATCGTCGACACCCCGGGCCACGCCGACTTCGGCGGCGAGGTCGAGCGCGGCCTGTCGATGGTCGACGGCGTCGTCCTGCTCGTCGACGCCTCCGAGGGCCCGCTGCCACAGACCCGCTTCGTCCTGCGCAAGGCGCTGGGCAAGGGGATGCCGGTGATCCTCGTGGTCAACAAGACCGACCGCTCCGACGCCCGCATCGGCGAGGTCGTCGACGAGACCTACGAGCTGTTCATGGAGCTGCTCGAGGACTCCGGCATGGACGTCGACAACCTCGACTTCCCGATCGTCTACAGCAACGGCAAGACCGGGCAGGCCTCGCTCACCCGGCCGGCCGACGGCACCAGCCCCGACAGCCCCGACCTCGCGCCGCTGGTGAAGACCCTGCTCGACACCATCCCGGCACCGGTCTACGACGCCGAGGAGCCGCTGCGCGCGCAGGTCACCAACCTCGACGCCTCGCCCTACCTCGGCCGGCTGGCGCTGCTGCGCATCCACTCCGGGACGATGAAGAGCGGACAGACGGTCGCCTGGTGCCGGACCGACGGCAGCATCAAGAGCGTCAAGATCACCGAGCTGCTCGTCACCGAGGGGCTCACCCGCACCCCGGCCGAGAGCGCCGGCCCCGGCGAGCTCGTGGCCATCGCCGGGATCGAGGACGTCATGATCGGCGACACCCTCGCCGACCCGAACGACCCGCGGCCGCTGCCGCCGCTCACCGTGGACGAGCCGTCGATCTCCATCACGATCGGGATCAACACGGCGCCGCTGTCGGGACGCTCCGGCAAGAAGCTGACCGCGCGGCTGATCAAGAACCGCCTCGACCAGGAGCTGGTCGGCAACGTCTCGGTGCGCATGCTGCCCACCGAGCGTCCCGACACCTGGGAGATGCAGGGCCGTGGCGAGCTGGCGCTGGCCATCCTCGTCGAGCAGCTGCGCCGCGAGGAGTTCGAGCTCACCGCGGGCCGCCCGACCGTGGTCACCAAGGTCATCGACGGCAAGGTCCACGAGCCGGTCGAGCGGGTCACCATCGACACGCCGGGCGAGTACGTCGGCACGCTGACCCAGGCGCTGGCCACCCGGCGCGGGCGGTTGGAGAACCTGGTGCACCACGACACCGGCTGGGCGCGGATGGAGTACATCGTCCCTTCGCGCGGCCTGATCGGGTTCCGCACGGAGTTCCTCACCGAGACCCGCGGCACCGGCGTCCTCAACCACAACCTCGAGGGCTACGAGCCGTGGCTGGGCGACATGCGCGCGCGGCCGACCGGCTCGCTGGTCGCCGACCGCCAGGGTGTGGCGACGACCTACTCGATGTTCTCGCTGCAGGAGCGCGGCCAGCTCATGGTCCAGCCGGGCACGGACGTCTACGAGGGCATGATCGTCGGTGAGAACTCCCGTCCGGACGACATGGACGTGAACATCACCAAGGAGAAGAAGCTCACCAACATGCGCAAGTCCACCTCCGAGGAGCTGGAGCGGCTCATCCCGCCGCGCATCCTGAACCTGGAGCAGGCGCTGGAGTTCTGCGCCGAGGACGAGTGCGTGGAGGTCACCCCGGCCTCGGTCCGCATCCGCAAGGTGGTGCTCGACCAGACCGAGCGCGGCAAGGCGAAGAACCGCAAGCCCAAGCCCGCCTGAGCGCCGACACCCCACAGGAGCCCCCGTCCGGTCCGCCGGTCGGGGGTTCCGTGCTGTCGGGGCCCGCAGCCTCGTGATCAGTCCGTGACCTGCGGTGACGGCGAGCCGGTGGGGTCCGACAGGCCCGACTCCGCCGCACGGGGACCCGGCGACGCGCCGACCTACGGTCGTCGTGCGGACCCGGACGCGGGCCCGTGCACCTGAGCGGGAGGCGGGGACAGCGATGACGACGACCCAGGGAGTGTGGGGGGCGGAGGGCTTCCGCGGCGGCATCGACGTCCGGGTGAGCCTGCGGGCCGACGCGGGGTCGGGGGAGAACACCTTCGACGGCGCCTGGTACCCCCGCACGCGCGACCTCGCCGTCGAGGTGCCGGAGCTGGTCGCCGCACTCGACCGGCGCGGCGTGCGGGTCGAGCGCTTCACCTACCCGCTGGAGCCGTGGCTGCCGGCGCCACGCAAGCTCGTGGTCGACGGCCGCGTGGTGCGCACCGGCGGTTTCCGCAGCATGGACGCCGGGGTCGTCTGCCTGACCTGGGGTGGCGGCAACCGCGTCGCGCACCTGCTGGTCGTGCCGCCGGAGACCGACGTCATCACCGGCGTGCGGGCGCTGCGGCTGTGCACCCGCCGCGGCCTGCCGCGCTCGCCGGAGATGGTGCTGGCCGCCGCGCGCTCCCAGCCGCTGCCCCAGGTGCCCGACCTCCCGGTGGTCACCCGCGCCGTGTAGCGGGCCGTCCGCCGAGCCCTACGCCGTCCGTGAACCGGCTGGACGGCGGGGGAGCGGCTGCGCTGGGCTGCGGCCATGCGACTCCTCGTCCTCGGCGGCACCGTCTTCCTCGGCCGGCACGTGGTGACGGCGGCCCTCGACCGCGGTCACGACGTGGCCACCTTCACCCGCGGGCTGACCGGCCGGCCCCCGGACGGCGTCCGCGCGCTGCACGGCGACCGGGACGACCCGGAGGCCCTGCCGCGCGCCCTGGACGGCTGGGCGCCGGACCTCGTCGTCGACACCTCCTGCCAGTCCCGGCCGGCCGCCGACAACGCCGCGGCCGCGCTCGGGAGCGTGCGCGGCTACGCGTTCACCAGCAGCCTCAACGCCTACTCGACGTGGCCGCCGGGCCCGATCCGGGGTGAGGACGAACCGGTGTGGGAGAGCGACGAGGACGACTACGGCCCGGTCAAGGCGCACGCCGAGCGGGTGCTGGGTGCGGCGCTGCCGGGCCGGTTCCTCACCGCCCGCGCCGGCCTGATCGTCGGGCCACACGACAACGTGCGCCGGCTGCCGTGGTGGCTGGAGCGCATCGCCCGCGGCGGCCGAGTCGTCGTCCCCGACGCGCTGGACCAGCCGATCGCGCTGGTCGACGTCCGGGACCTGGCCGGGTGGCTGGTGGAGATGGCCGAGCGCGGGGAGAGCGGTCCGGTGAACACCACCGGCCCGGCCGGGATGACCACGCTCGGAGGGCTGCTCGCCGAGTGCCGGACGGCCACCGGCAGCGACGCGGAGTTCGCCGCGGTGCCCGAGGAGGACCCGCTGGCCGCCGGTGTGGAGCCGTGGCTGCACCTGCCGCTGTGGCTGCCCCGGGAGGCGGCCCGCACGGCCTGGGACGTCGACACCACCCGCGCCCGGGCGCTGGGCCTGCCGAGCCGGCCGGTGCAGGAGACCGTGGCCGACACCTGGGCCTGGCTGCAGGGGACGCCGGAGCGGCAGCCCACGCCGCATGGCCTGCCCGAGCCGGGCCTGCCCGAGGAGCTCGAGTCGGCGCTGCTCGCCGCCCGCTGAGACGGCGGGAGGCCCCGCCCGGCGGACCAGACGGGGCCTCTCGCGGAGCCGTGGAGCCGCTAGTCGCGCGGGTCCGCCGGGCGGCCGGCACGGAGGCTGCGCTCGAGGTCCGCGGCGTCCGCGGCGTCGGGCGTGTGCAGCTCCGGCTGCTCGGCCAGGCGGGCGGCCTCGGCGGCGAGGGCGTCGGCGGACTCCTGCGCCCGGTCCTTGCGGTACTGGCGGAAGGAGTGGGCGACGGCCGCGGCCCAGACCGCGTAGATCACGGCGTAGAGCGAGTACCGCACCGGGTCGGAGGCGTCGATCCAGTCGCTGCGCAGCAACGTGCGGCTGTTGGTCAGGACGATGATCCCGCCGACCAGCGAGCCGAGCAGCCGCGGCGGCACGTGCCGCACCAGCCACGCGGCCAGCGGCGCGGCGACCAGGCCGCCGAGCAGCAGGGCCGCGACCCAGGCGAAGTCGACGCCCTGCGAGCCCAGCGCGAAGAGGAAGCCGAGGCTGGCGGCCAGCGCGACGAGGAACTCGGAGGTGTCGATCGAGCCGATCACCTTGCGCGGCTCCATGCGGCCGCTGGCCAGCAGCGCCGGGGTGCCGACCGGGCCCCAGCCGCCGCCGCCGGTGGCGTCGACGAAGCCGGCCACGAGGCCGAGCGGGCCGAGGAAGCGCTTGCGGACCGGCTTGCCGAGGTTGCGGCGGTCGATCCCGCGGAAGGTGAAGCGCACCAGCAGGTAGGCGCCGAGCGCCAGCAGGATCAGCGACATGACCGGCGCGGCCACCTCGGTGGAGAGGGTGGACAGCACGGTCGCGCCGGCGAAGGCGCCGACGGCGCCGGGGACGCCGACCTTGGCGACGACCTTCCAGTCGACGTTGCCGAACTTCCAGTGCGAGAGACCCGAGGCGAGCGTCGTGCCGATCTCGGCGAGGTGGATGGTCGCCGAGGCGGCCGCGGGGTTGGTGCCGAGGGCGAGCAGCAGCGTCGTCGACGTGACGCCGTAGGCCATGCCCAGGCTCCCGTCGACGAGCTGGGCGCCCAGCCCGGCGAGCGCGAGCACGATGAGGGTCTTCACGGGGTGGGGCTCCTGGTCTCAGGCGTGGCGGGGACCGCGGGCGCGCAGCAGTGCGCGACTCGTCGCGGGACGTGCGGGGAGGGTGCGCCGACGGGGCGCGGAGCTCAGCGGCCCGGACAGGTGGCCGTGCACACGCGCAGCAGGTCGACGTGGATCCGCCCCACCAGGAGCACCGCCGTCGCCGCCACGGGGTCAATGTCTACCAGATCGATCGGGATATGCCACCGGCAGGTCCGGGTGGCGCCCGTCACTCCGCGGGCACGCCGCGACGGCTCCCGCCCAGGCCGGCCGGGAGCCCGCGGGCGGAGGGCTCAGCCGACGGCGAGGTCGGTCACGAAGTAGGCCAGCGCCGCCACCGCGCCGGCGGCGGGCAGGGTGACCACCCACGCGACGACGATGTTGCCGGCCACGCCCCACCGCACCGCCGACAGCCGCCGGGTCGACCCGACGCCCATGATCGACGTCGTCGTGATGTGCGTGGTCGACACCGGGACGGCGAAGACCGTCGCCGTGGTGACCATGACGCTGGAGGCGACCGTCTGCGCCGCGAAGCCGCCCGCGGGGGTGAGCTGGATGATCCGGCGGCCGAGGGTGCGCATGATCCGGAAGCCGCCGGCGTAGGTGCCCGCGCTGATCGCGCCGGCGGCGGCCAGCACGACCCACAGGGGCACCTCGAAGTCGTCGATCTCCCCGGCGGTGAACAGCGCCAGCGTGATGATGCCCATCGTCTTCTGGGCGTCCTGCAGGCCGTGCCCCAGCGCCATGGTGGCCGAGCTGACGATCTGCGCGTAGCGGAAGCCCCGGTTCGCGCGGGAGACGTTGGCCCGCCGGAAGGTCCACAGGATGGCCAGCATGAACAGGTAGCCCAGGCCGAAGCCGACCAGCGGCGAGAGCACCATCGGGATGACGACCTTGTCGAGGATCCCCATCCACTGCACCGAGTGCGCCGCGGCCAGCGCCGCGCCGACCAGCCCGCCGATGAGGGCGTGCGAGGACGACGAGGGCAGCCCGAAGTACCAGGTGATCATGTTCCAGGTGATCGCCCCGACCAGCGCGGCGAAGACGATCTCCAGCCCCTCGCCGCCCACCGGCGGGTCGATGATCCCCTCTCCGACGGTCTTGGCGACCTCGGTGGACAGCAGTGCGCCGACGAGGTTCATCACCGCCGCGAGCGCCAGCGCCACCCGGGGGGTTAGCGCCTTGGTGGAGACGGCGACGGCGATGGCGTTGGCGGCGTCGTGGAACCCGTTGGTGTAGTCGAAGGCCAGGGCGACGACGACGATGACGACCAGCGCGACGAGGACCGCGTCCATCAGCGGAGGTCCATCAGCGGGGGTCCATCAGCGGAGGTCCACGGAGCTCAGGACTCCTTGACCGCGATGGACTCCACGACGTTGGCCACCTTCTCGAAGGCGTCGGCGGCCTCCTCGAGCTGGTCGGCCACCTCCTTGAGACGCAGCACCTCGAGGGCCTCGAACTCGCCGCTGTAGAGCCGGGAGAGCAGCCGCCGGTAGAGCTTGTCGGCCTCGTTCTCGATGCGGTTGACCTCGATCCAGTAGTCGGGGAGGCCCTTCATCGTGCGCAGCCGCGGCATCGCCGCGGCGGTGGTCTCGGCGGCGCGCTGCAGCAGCGCGGTCTGCTGGCTCATCTCCGCCGGCAGGGTGCCCAGCCCGGTGAGGACGACGAGGTCGGCGGCGGCCTCGACGAAGTCCATGACGTCGTCGAGGTGGCTGGCCAGGCTGTAGATGTCCTCGCGGTCGAACGGCGTGACGAAGCTGGAGTTCAGCTGCCGGAAGATCGCGTGGGTCGACTGGTCCCCGGCGTGCTCGAGGTCGCGCAGCCGCTCGGCGAGCTCGCCCCGGCGGGCGTGGTCGTGGATGAACACGCTCAGCACGTCGGTGGCCTCCACCAGGTTCTGCGCCGAGGCGGTGAACAGCTCGTAGAAGCTCGAGTCCCTGGGGGTCAGGCGGAAGGGCACGGCGGGGCTCCGGATCGGCGGGTGGGAGGTCGCCCGCCGCGTCCTGCGGTCGTACGGCCGTCGGGCAGCATAGGTACCCGTTCGGCCGTGGTTCAGCTCACGGTCACCCGCGAGCCGCGTCCGTCCCCCTCCCGGGCGTCCCCGAGCGCCTCGACCAGGTCCGCCCGCGCCCGGGCGACCCGCGAGCGGATGGTCCCGACCGGGCAGCCGGCCACCTCGGCGGCCTCGGCGTAGGACAGCCCCAGCAGCTGGGTCAGCGCGAAGGCCTCGCGGCGGTCGGGGTCCAGCCGGCCCAGCAGGTCGGTGACGGCGGCGCCCTCGCCCACGCGGTCGGCGCCGTCGGTGCGGCCGAGGGCCTCGAGGTCGGCGTCGTCGCGGACGAGGGTGAGCCGCCGGCGGCGCCGGGAGCGGACGGCGTCGGCGCAGACCCGGCGGGCGATGGCCAGCAGCCACGTCCGCAGCGAGGAGCGGCCCTCGAAGCGGTGCAGGGACGCGAACGCGCGGGCGTAGGTCTCCTGCGTCAGGTCGTCGGCGGACTCACGGTCGCCGAGCGCCGCGCACAGCCGCCAGACGTCGGACTGGGTGGCCCGCACGAGGGTCGCGGCAGCGAGGGGGTCACCGTCGACGGCGGCAGCCGCGACCCGCTCGAGCTCGTCCACGTCCCACCTCCGTGCGGATTCCCCGTCGAACCGGGAACCGGACGGGCCCTCCGCGACGACTACTACGACATGCAGTGTGCCCCGTTCCGCGAGGCGGTCTCCGCGCGACTCGACGGCGAGCCGCTCGGCATGCCCGCCGCCGACCTCGACCGCCACCTCGCCGCGTGCCCCGCGTGTGACGGGTGGGCCGGCGCCGTCGAGGGGGTGACCCGCCGGGCCCGGCTCGCCCCGGCCTCGCCGGTGCCCGACCTCACCGCCGCCGTCCTCGGCGCGCTGCCGCAGCAGCTGCCGGGCACTGCCGCGGCCGCGCGCGCCCGGCTGGTGCAGGCTGCGCTGCGCCTGGCCCTGCTCGCGGTCGGCGTGGCGCAGGCCGGGCTGGCCTGGCCCGCGCTGGCGGGCGGATCGGCGTCGATGAGCGCGCCGGTGCACGTGGCGCACGAGACCGGCGCCTGGAACCTCGCCGTCGCCGCCGCCTTCCTCGCCGTCGCCGCGGCGCCGCGACTGGCCGCCGGTGCGCTGCCGTTCCTCGCCACCTTCACCGTGCTGCTCACCGTGACCACCGTGCGCGACCTGCAGGCCGGCCACGTGCACGCCGACCGCGCCGCGGCCCACCTCCTGCTGCTCGCGGGCGTGGTCTTCATCACCGTCCTCGCCTGGCGGCAGCGGCCGCGCCGGGCCGCGGCTCCGGCGCGCGCCCGTCGGGTGGTCGCGTGAGCACGACCGTCGCGGCCCGCCGCTCGCCGCGGCCGGGCCTGCTGCTGCTCGTCCTGGTCGCCGGCTGGCTGGGCCTGGGCGTGGCCACCGCCGGGCCGGCCTCCGCGCACGCGGAGCTGGTCTCCACCGACCCGGGGGAGAGCGCCCGCCTCGACGAGGTGCCCGCGCAGGTGACCCTGCGCTTCACCGAGGGCGTCTCGCTCGGCGCCGGCTACGCCCGCGTCCTCGGCGACGACGGCGCCCGGGTGGACACCGGCGCGGCCACGGTCGAGGGCGACACGGTGACCGTCCCGCTGCGCGGCGACCTGCCCGACGCCAGCTACGTCGTCACCTACCGGGTCGTCTCCGCCGACTCCCACCCGATCAGCGGGGCGTTCGCCTTCGTCGTCGGTGACGGCGAGCTCGCCGACGCCGGGGCGGTCGCGACCGATCCCGACGCCGACCCGTTCGTGGCCGCCGCGCTGCCCGCCGCGCGCAGCCTCGGCTTCGCCGGCGAGGCCGTGGGCCTGGGCGTGCCGGCGTTCCTGCTGCTGTGCTGGCCGGCCGGGTGGGCGTCGCGGCGGATGCGGCTGCTGACCACCGCGGGACTCCTCACCGTCGCGGGAGCCGCGGTGCTGACCTTCCTGCTGCAGGGCCCCTACGCGGCCGGTGCGGGGCTCGGCTCGCTGCTCGACCCGACGCTGGTGGGCGCCACCGGGTCGTCGTCCTTCGGGCTCACCACGCTCGGCCGCGGCGCGCTCGCCCTCGTCCTCGCCGCGCTGCTCGTGCCGCTGTGGCGCCGGGCCGCCCCGCCGCAGTCCCAGGAAGCCGCCGGCCTCGCCGTGCTCGGCGGCGGTGTCGTCCTCACCACCGCGGCGGTCGGGCACCCGGTGGCCGGGAGCCTCCCGGTGTTCGCCACGGCCGTCACCGCCGTGCACGTGGCGGCCATGGTGCTGTGGCTGGGCGGGCTGGCCGCGCTGCTGGCCGGGCTGGTGCGGCCGGGCGTCGAGGCCGGTGAGCTGGCCGCGGCGCTGCCGCGGTGGTCGCGGGTCGCCTCCGGCGCGGTGGCCGCGCTCGTGGTCACCGGCGTCGTCCAGTCGGTGCGCGAGGTCGGCTCGCCGGCCGCGCTGGTGTCCACCACCTACGGCTGGGTCCTGCTGGCCAAGCTGGCGCTGGTGCTCCTCCTCCTGGCCGCCGCGGGGGTCTCGCGGGTCTGGGTGCAGCAGCACCTGGGCGTGACCCGGGCGCGGCCCGGCGGCCGCCGGCGGGTGACGGCGCACGCCTTCGCCGCCGCCGCCGCCGGCCCGTCCGGGGCCGAGGAGGGCCCGGTCGTGGAGGCCGCGCGGGCCCGCGCGGCGGTGCAGGCCCGCGGTGCGGTCGAGGACGTCGCCCCGCTGCGCCGCTCGGTCCTCGTCGAGGCCGCCGTCGCCGCCGTCGTCCTGGTCCTCTCGGCGGTGCTCGTGGGCACCCCGCCGGCCCGCGCCACGATCGCCGAGCCGGTCGACGTCACGCTGCCGCTGGAGTCGGCGGCGGGGGAGTCCGGCAGCGTGCAGCTGTCGATCGACCCGGCCCGGGCGGGCGCCAACACGCTGCACCTCTACCTCTTCGACGACGACGGGCAGCTCGCCCAGCCGGCCGACCTGCGCGTGACGCTCACCGAGCCCGAGCAGGAGATCGGCCCGCTCGACGTCGACCTGGAGCCCGCCGGCCCCGGCCACTGGGTGGCCGACGGGATGTCCATCCCCGGTGCCGGCACCTGGACCGCAGCGGTCACCGTCCGGCTCGACGAGTTCACCGCCACCACTGCCAGCACCGACTTCCCGGTGCGCTGAGACCCGTGTCCGACGAAACGAGGAGAAGAGTGTCCCCGACCACCCTGCGACCGCTGGCCCGTGCCGCTGTCGTCCTGGCCGCCGTCCTGACCGCCCTGGTCGCGTCCGTCGTGGTCGCCACCGGCGCGTCGGCGCACGTGACGGTCTCGTCGGCCGACGCCACTGCCGGCGGCTACGGGAAGCTGACCTTCCGGGTGCCCAACGAGAGCGACACCGCGAGCACCGTCTCGCTGCGCATCTCGATCCCGGAGGAGGAGGCGATGGCCTCGCTGCAGGCGCAGCCGGTGCCGGGCTGGACGATCAGCACCACCTCCGCCCAGCTCGACCAGCCGATGGACTCCCACGGGCAGCAGATCACCAGCTACGTCTCCGTGGTGGAGTTCCGCGCCGACGCCGGCGGCGGGATCGCCCCGGGCCAGTTCCAGGAGTTCGCGCTGTCCGGCGGGCCGTTCCCCGATGCCGAGACGCTGTCCTTCCCCGCGGTGCAGACCTACAGCGACGGCACCGAGTCGGCCTGGATCGAGCCGACCGTCGACGGCCAGGAGGAGCCGGAGAAGCCGGCGCCCACCCTCTCGCTGGCGTCGGACGCGACCGCCACCGAGACCGTCACCGCGGCGTCCTCCGACGAGCACGGGCACGGCGGCCCGGTCAGCAACGAGCCGGCCGGCCTGGCGCTCTTCCTCGCCATCCTGGCGCTGGCCGTCGGGCTCGCGGGCGTCGTCCTCGGGTACCGGGCGGGCCGACGTACCGTGTCCTCGTGACCGCTCCCGCGCGCGGCCGGACCACCGCGCTGCTCCTCGCTGCCGGCCTGGCCCTGTCCGCCTGCGGCTCCGACGGCGGTGACCAGGCGGCGGCCGCCGAGGGGCACGACCACTCGGACGGCCCGGTCGCCTCGCTGGAGGGTCCCGGCGACGAGTACGCCGGGATCGACCTGCGCGACCCGTTCCAGCGGCCGACCTTCACCCTGACCGACCAGTCCGGCGCGGCCTACGACTTCGCCACCGCCACGGCGGGTCGCCCGACGCTGCTGTTCTTCGGGTACACGAACTGCCCGGACGTCTGCCCGTCGACGATGGCCGACGTCGCCCTCGCGCTGCGCGACACCGACCCGGAACTGGCGCAGCAGGTTCAGGTCGTCTTCGTGACGACCGACCCCGCCGCCGACAGCCCGCCGGTGCTCGGCGAGTACCTCGACCGCTTCGACGCCGACCTGCCCACGCAGTTCATCGGGCTCACCGGCGAGCAGGAGGCGATCGACCAGGCGCAGCTGTCCGCCGGCGTGCCGCTGGCGGAGGACGCCGGCCGGCTGCACAGCTCGCTGCTGCTGCTGTACGGAGCCGACGACGAGGCGCACGTGGCCTTCGACGCCGGCAACACCGCCCGGGACATCGCCGGCGACCTGGCCGCGGTCGCCGACGCGGGGTGAGCGGCGCCGCGGCCGCCGGCGCGCGGCTGCTGGTCGTGCTGCTCGGCGTGCTGGCCACCCTGGCCCTCGCCGGACCAGCGCGTGCGCACGTGGGCGGCGAGGTCGCCGGCAGCGACTTCGACGGCCGGGTGACCTCGGTGCAGCCGGCGGTGCCGGGCGTCAGCGTGCGGGTGCTGCAGTTCGGTGACGCGCTCGAGGTGGTCAACACCACGGGCACCGAGCTGACGGTGCCCGGCTACTCCGACGAGCCGTACCTGCGGATCGGCCCGGACGGTGTCTGGCGCAACGCGCACAGCCCGGCCACCACCATCAACCTCGACCGCTACGGCCGCGTCAGCCTGCCCGAGGACGCTGACCCGCGGGCCGAGCCGGAGTGGGTGCAGGTGTCCACCGAGCCGCAGTACACGTGGCACGACCACCGCACGCACTGGATGAGCGAGCAGCAGCTGCCGCCCGCGGTGGCCGCCGACCCGACGCGCGCGCACACGGTGTTCGACTGGACCGTCCCGATGCGGCACGGGGACACGGCGGTCACCGTCCGCGGCGAGCTCACCTGGAGCCCGCCGCCGTCGACGACGCTCACCTGGGGCCTGCACCTGGCACTGGCCGCCGTCGTCGCGGCCGCGGGGCTGCTCGCCCGCTCGCCGCGACTGCTGGGCGGAGCGATGGCGCTGGGCGGGGCCGCCGCGCTGTGGCACGCCGTGGGCACGCCGGAGCCGCCGGTGACGGTGTCCTCGCACGCGGCGGCGGTGGTGTCGGCGCTGCTGCCGGCCGTCACCGCGGCGCTGGTGGCGGCGCTCGGGCTGGCCGCGGCCCACCGCGGGCGCGGGGTCGTGGCCGGGCTGTGCGCGGTGGTGCTGGGCTGGCTGCTGCTGGTGCAGGGGCTGCCCGACGTCGACGTGCTCTGGAGTGCGAACGTGGCCACCGGCGGGCCCGGGCTCCTGGCCCGGGTCGCCGTCGCCGTGCTCGTGGCCGGCGGGGCCGGACTCGTGGTCGGCGGGCTGGCCGCCGCGCGGCGCTTCCGCGACCCCGACCGGTCGAGGCCCGAGCCGGAGCCCCAGCCGGTCGGCTGAACGACGGGTGCCGGGCCGCTGGGCGGCCCGGCACCCGGGGGTTCAGCGCGTGCCGCCGGGCACCGGGTGCAGGCGCGCCCGGTTGCTGGACAGCATCGCGTTGGCCCGCTCCAGGTCGGCCTCGAAGTCGACCTCCACGGCGGTCCACCGGGAGATGTCCAGCGGGCGGAACCGCAGGCCGGCCTCGATGACCGCCGTCTCCATGCCGCGCTCGAAGTAGTCCTGGTCCCCGCAGGCCTCGAGGTGCTCGGCCAGCGCGGCCTTGTCGGCGGCGGAGACGTAGTTGATCCCCACGGCCTCGCCCAGGCCGCCGGTCACCGTCTTGGACAGCTCCGCGATGTAGCCGTCCTCGTCGAGGGTGTACTTGACCTCCTCGTCGCCGACGACGGAGGTGTCCACGCAGACGAAGCTCTGGTCGGCCTGGATCGCCGGCAGCGCCGCCTCGAGGACGGCGGCGTCGAACACCACGTCCCCGTTGAGCCACAGCACGCCGCCGGAGCGGGTCGTCCGCAGGCCGCGCAGCAGGCTCTTGGAGGTGTTGGTCCGCGCGAAGTGCGGGTTGTAGGCGAACCGCAGGTCGGGCGCGGCCTGCATGAGCAGCTCACACTGGAACCCGACGACGGCGGTGACGTCGACGGCGGGGCCGAGCACCTGCGTGAGCGTGTCGAGCTGGCGGTGCAGGATGCTGCGGCCGTCCACCAGCGGGGTCAGGGGCTTGGGCAGCGGGCGCCCGAGCCGGGTCCCCATCCCGGCGGCCAGGATGACCACCTGCACGGGGTGCGTCTCGGTGCGGGTGCCGGTCCGGGCGGTCAGCGCCTCCAGGGCGGCAACCCCCGTGGTCTGCGCGAGCTCAACGATGCGCACTGTCGTCCCCCTCTCGGGTCGTCGGGTCCGCGCCGGCGGGGCCGCCGGGCGGGAAGAACAGGTCGAGGACGCGGTCGGTGGCGTGCCCGTCCTCGAGCGCGGTGTAGGTCTCCTGGAACGCCCGGTACCGGTCGGCGTGCGCGGCGGCGACGGTGTCGAGGTCGGCCACCGCGTCGACGAGCTCGCGGCTGGTCGACAGCAGCGGGCCGGGCGCGAGCTCCCCGATGTCGACGTAGAAGCCGCGCAGCCGGTCGCGGTACTCGTCGAGGTCGTAGGTGAACAGGAGGATCGGCTTCCCGGTGATCGCGAAGTCGAACATCGTTGAGGAGTAGTCGGTGACCAGCAGGTCGGCGGCCAGGTAGAGGTCGCGGATGTCCGGGTACGACGAGACGTCGCGCACCGGCATCCCCTCGACCCACTCGAGCCGGTCGGAGACCATGTTGTGCAGCCGCAGGAGCAGCACGTGGTCCTTGCCGAGCCGGTCGGTGAAGTCCGCGAGGTCCACGGGGAAGTCGAAGTCCCGCTCCCCGGTGCCCTCGAACACCAGGTCGTCGCGCCAGGTCGGCGTGTACAGGACCACCCGGGTGCCCTCGTCGATGCCGAGCCCCGCGCGGACCCGCGCCCGCACCGTGTCGCGCTCCGGGCTGGAGAGCAGGTCGTTGCGGGGGTAGCCGGTCTCGTGGACCGGGCCGCGGTAGCCGAACGCCTGGCGGAACCGGGCGGTGCTGTACGGGTTGGGCGAGAGCATCGCGTCCCAGCGGGCGATGTCGTGCTCGAGGTAGGCCAGCCGGCCCTCCGGGGCCCACAGGACGTCGTTGTGGATGCGCTTGAGCGGGGTGCCGTGCCAGGTCTGCAGGTAGAAGGCGCCGGGGCGCTTCTCCCAGTCCAACGGCACGTGGTCGTTGGAGACGACGACGTCGGCGGCCTCGAGCGCGGCGATGCTCTCCGAGCCGCCGAACGGGATCGTCTCGACCTCCGCCGGGAAGGCGTCCTCGGCGACCGGCGCGGTCAGCCAGGTGTGCGTGACGTCGTCGCCGCGTGCGGCGAGCGCCTCGTAGACGGCACGCGGGCTGTCGGAGAACAGGCCGCGGAAGCTGGTGTAGACGATCCTCATCGGTCACCTCCGGTCAGGACGGGCAGGAGCAGGTCGGCGAGCTCCTGCCAGGACGAGACGACTGTGACTACCCCGGCCTCGCGCAGCGCGGCCTCCCGGTCGGTGCGCTCGGCCGGCTGGACGAACAGCAGGTTGCCCACGGTGGGACACCCGGCGCGGACCGCGGAGAGCGCTCCGGGGACGGAGTCCTCCACGGCCAGGCCCGCCGCCGGGGCGATGCCCAGCTGCTCGCAGGCGTACAGGTAGACCGCCGGGTCGGGCTTGCTGGTGGGCACCGGCAGGGAGTCCTCGGCGCTGAACCGCTGGTCCGCGGGGATCAGCCCGTCGAGGCCGGTGGCGGTGAAGCAGGCCGCCAGCCGCGCCAGCGCGCTGGAGCTGACCGCGGCCAGCCGCAGCGGCGTGGCGAGCGCGGTCAGGGCGGCGGTCGTCGGCTCGTGCGGGCGCAGGTGCGCGCCGAGGTACGCGGTCACCGCGCGCTTCTCCTCGGCCACCCACGGCTCGACGTCGACCTCGGGCCGGCCGGCCTCGGCGGCCAGCCGCGTCGACGTCGTCCGGAAGTTCATGCCGGTGGTGGCCAGGCGCAGCTCCTCCGGGGTGTACCGGCGGGGGTCGCCGAGCTCGGCGAGGAAGCGGTTGGTCACCTCGGCCGACGCGACGAAGGCCGGCTCCTCGGAGGGGAAGAGGTTGCCGTCGGCGTCGCAGAGCAGGTGCGTGAGGCCGGCGACGACGTCGCGCGGCAGGGTGGCGGCCGTGCCGCTGGTGGGGGAGGCGGTCACCGGGCGCTCGCACGGGTCGCGGCGGCGACGGTCGCGCGCACGCCGTCGCGCTCCAGGCGGCGCAGGACGCCGGCGAGCTCGTCGGCGAAGCCGGGGACCGACCCGAGGTCGCCGAACACCGACTCCTCGGCCAGCAGCGGCCGCGGGTCGGTGCCGCCGGCGAGGGCCAGGGCCTGCAGGTGCGGGCCGCGGTCGTCCTCGACCGGCAGCGGCCGGCCGTCGTCGTCGACCCGCTGCAGGTACCGCACCCAGCCGGCCAGCGCGAGCGTCAGCAGCGCGTGCGGGCGCCCCTCGGCCAGCGCCTGGCGCAGCGAGGGGAGCAGGTGGTGCGGCAGCTTGGTCGACCCGCGGCGGCACAGCCGGGACAGCCGGTCGGCGATGGCCGGGTTGGCGAAGCGCTGCAGGAGCGTGGCCTTGTACTCGGCGAGGTCGATGCCCTCCGGGACGGGGATGAGCGGGGTCACCTCGTCGTCCATCAGCCGCGTGACGTAGGCGGCGAACAGCGGGTCGCCCATGAGGACGTCGATGCGCTCGTGGCCGGCGAGCGTGCCCAGGTAGCCCAGCGCCGAGTGGCTGGCGTTGAGCAGCCGGGTCTTCATCAGCTCGTGGGCGGTGACGTCCCGGACGAAGCGGACGCCGACCTGGTCCAGCGGGGGGCGGCCGTTGCAGAAGGTGTCCTCGATGACCCACTGCGAGAACGGCTCGGTGATCACCGGCCAGCGGTCGTCGACGCGGTGCCGCCGGGCGACCGCGGCCCGCTCCTCGGGCGTCGTCTGCGGGGTGATCCGGTCGACCATGCTGCTCGGGAAGGCGACCCGGTCGGCGATCCACCGGGCGAGGACCTCGTCGCGCAGGGCCGCGAACCCGACGACGGCGGCGCGGGTGGCGTCGCCGTTGCGGTGCAGGTTGTCGCAGGACACGACGGTGAACGGGGCCGTTCCGGCCCGCCGGCGGCGGTCGAGCGCCTCGACCAGGAACCCGAAGACGGTGCGCGCGGCAGCGGGGTGGGCGAGCCGGTCGAGGACGGCGCCGGGGGCGTCAGGGGCGAACAGGTAGTCGGTCAGGACGCCCACGACGCGGGCGCGCTCGCCGTCGGGGCTGCGCTCGACGACGGTGTAGAGGTTGTCCTGCGGTGCGAGGGCCTCCTGCAGCGTCCGGGCCCGCAGGCCGACGCCGACCACGCCCCACCCGCTGGAGATCCGCCGCTGCGCGACCTCGTCGAAGTAGATGAGCTGGTGGGCGCGGGAGAAGCCGCCGACGCTCAGGTGGACGACGGCGGGGGTCAGGGCCGCGCGGTCGTAGGTGGGGACGGTCAGCCGGGTCCCGTGCTGCTCGAGCGTCGCGCTGGTCAGCGGCCGGACACGCGCGACGGGCTCGGCCGCCGGCTGTGCGGGCACGACGGTCCGCCGGAGTCGCCGCGCGAAACGCTCGAGCTGTGCCATCGAGGCATCGGTCCTTCCTGTCCAGGGTCGGTGCCACCGCACGGCCGGTCGCACCGCCGGGGGCGGGCGCCGCGGGTCGCGCGGGGAAGGATCATGGGATCACGCCGGTCCTGCGGGGACTCCCGGAGGGCGGCCCGACGGGTCGGCGTGGTCCCGTGTGCTGCATGTCGGCTGCCGACGTGTGCGTTCACGTGGGCACCGGGTCGACGGGTGAGCGTCGGTCCCGGAGGCGGTGCGGGACGGCGCGAGCTCTTCCACGCCGGACCACTTGATGTGTCCGCGGAGAGGGTCGGTAAACCCATCCGCCCCTGGTGACACGGAGCACACGGCGTGTCCGATGGGGACACGCCGCACGCGCGGTCACGACTGGGTCACGGTGTGTTTGGATCGTTACAACCTGATCGGGCCCGCCAGGGCCGCTTCCCACGAGCGGGGTACGTGCTTTGGCCAGTTCCCGGACGACCGCGGGTCTCCTGACCCGTCCCGCCAGCGACCCCGGCGGGGTGGTGCCCGGTCCCCGCACCGGCGCGCACCGGCGCCCCGCCGGCCGGCCCGTGTCGGCGCTGCGCGGCTTCCCGCCGGTCCTGCCCGTCCCGCGCGCGGCCGGCGACGACGTCGTCGCGTCCCTGGCCACCACGGTCCTGCCCGAGCTCGCGCCGGTCGAGGCCCCGGCACCCGTCGTCGAGGCCCCGGCGCCCGTCGTCGAGGCCCCGGCGCCCGTCGTCGAGGCTGCCCCCGTCCGCCGCCGCAGCCTGCGGGACCGCCGCCCGCACCTCCTCCTCGCCGCCCTCGTGGCCGGGGCCATCGGCGCCGGCGTCCTCGGCGTCCCCGGCTCGACGCAGGCGGGGGCCGAGCCGTCCTCCGAGCTGGGCGTGCAGATGGAGCTGGCCACCGAGGACGTATCCGAGGAGCTCCTGCCGATGGCCTCGATCACCGAGGCCGAGGCGCAGGCCCGCCTGCAGGAGGTGGCCGCCAGCCGCGCCGAGCGCGCGGCGGCCGAGGCCGCCGCGGCGGAGGCAGCGGCCGAGGCGGCCCGGCCCAAGGCCGTGCTGCCGGTCAGCGGGGCGCGCTTCACCAGCGGCTTCGGCTCGCGCTGGGGCACCTTCCACTACGGCATCGACCTGGCCGCCCCGCTCGGGACGCCGGAGTACGCGGCGGCCGACGGCGTGGTGCTGCGGGCCGGCGCCGCCAGCGGCTTCGGCCTGGCGGTCTACGTCCTCCACGACAACGGCGACGTCACCGTCTACGGCCACATGCAGGAGATCCTGGTCGAGGTCGGGCAGTTCGTGGAGGCCGGCGAGACGATCGCGCTGCTGGGCAACCGCGGTCAGTCGACCGGGCCGCACCTGCACTTCGAGGTCCACCAGGGCGGCATGTCGGGCCGGAAGGTCGACCCGGTGCCGTGGCTGGCCGCGCGCGGCGTCGAGGTCTGAGGCCCGACGCGCGCACCGACCCCCCGCCACGGGGCCGGACGGAGGAACGGGTATGGTTCTCCCCGGCCCGAGCGAATCCGGGCGGGCCGGGAACGGGGCTGTGGCGCAGCTGGTAGCGCACCACACTGGCAGTGTGGGGGTCAGGGGTTCGAGTCCCCTCAGCTCCACCCGTTCGACCAGGCCGTTTCCCTCACGGGGAACGGCCTGAGTCGTCTCCGGGGCACGAACGGGGCACAGCCGCTTCCGCGGCCTCCCCCAGCCGGTCGGCGACCGCGTCCAGGTCGTCGTCGAACAGGCCCGAGTACACGTCCAAGGTCATCGCCGCGCTGGCGTGCCCCAGCATCCGCTGCACGTGCTTGACGTTGGCTCCGGCGGCCACCGCCAGCGACGCGGCGGTGTGCCGCAGGCCGTGGGGCGTCAGCCCGTCCAGACCCGCCGCCGCCGCGGCCGGCTCGAACACCCGTCGTCGCCAGTTGCGGAGCCACAGCACCCCGCCCTCGCGCGCGGTGAACACCAGGGCCTCCGGTGCTTTGCCGGCGCAGGCCGCCTCCAGCTCACCGGCCAGGGACGGCGGGAAGGGCACCGACCGGGCCGCCCCTGACTTCGGCGCGCCGAACACCATCCGGCCCGCCACCTCGGTCGCGGACTCGGCCACGGTCAGCCGCCGCCGGCGCAGGTCCACGTTCCGCACCCGCAACGCTGCCAGCTCCCCGAACCGGAGGCCGCAGTACGCCAGCACCCGCACGACCGTGGCGTCCTCACCGGCGGCCGCGGCCAGCGCCGCCACCTGCGGGTGGCTCAAGAACCGCTTCTCCCGCCCCGCGGCGCGCGGCAACGGCACACCCGCCGCCGGGTTGCGGGTCAGCCGGCCGTCAGCCACCGCCGAGTTCAGCACCATCACCAGCACGCGGTGCACGTGCCGCACCGTCGCCGCAGCCAGCCCCGACGCGGCCATCTCCGCCACCCAGGAGGCCACCGCCGACCGCTCCACCCGGGACAGCGGCAACGCGCCGAACGCGGGGACGACGTGCACCCGCAGGATCGTCTGATAGCGGTCCCGGGTGGACGGCCGTAGCTGCACCTGCCGCTCCAGCCACGTGGCCGCGTACTCGCCGACGGACGTCCTCCCGGCGCGCGGGTCAACGTAGCTGCCCGCGTGCTTGCTGGACTCGATCTCGGTCAGGCGCCGTTCGGCGTCGACCTTCCGCTGGAACGACGCCTTGCGCTGCTTCCCGGCCGGGTCACGCCAGCGAATCTGATAGCTGACCTTCCCGCCGCGGACGTGGCGCTCGATCGACCCCACGGTCAGCTCTGGTCGGGGTGTTCCTGCCGGTACGTCTCGTGTGAGCCGTCGATCAAGTCGTCCAGCCTCAGTTCATCGACCCTGTGCGGCTTGTTGATCTCGAACCACTGCACCCGCTGCGACAGCCGGGCGGGGCCGTCGAGAGGCCCGTCCCCGGTGGCCCACACCCATGCCCGGTGCCAGCTCACCACGACGGAGTCCGTCAGCTCGACCTTGCTGTCCTCTTGGCCGTAGGGCGGTAGCAGTAGCGCATTCGGGGTCGCCCCCAGCACCACTGCAAGTGCCACCAGGTCGTCGACGTCGACGCTCCGGGCCCCCTGCTCGATCTTGCTCAGCCCTGAGGGGAGGATCGGCCGCCCGACCTCGGCCAGGCGCTCAGACAGCTGCGCCAGGGTGAGGCTTCCCCGCAGCCGGCGCAGGTTCGCCGCGACGCGGCCCGCCGTAGGCCCCGGCTCGACCTTCCGCCGACCCGCCGTCCTCTTCTCCATATTGGCAACCGTAGCGCCTTGTTTGACAAAGGTCGAGCAGCGGTGCAGTCTGAGGTGCAGTATCGCCAAACTAGTACGTCATCTCGCCAAACTAGGGAGAGCCAAGGTGGAGCAGCGCCTCAGCCCGGAAGAGTTCGCGCGGAGGGTGGGCGTCCCGCTGGCCACTGTCTATCGCTGGCAGAGCCAGAACACCGCGCCGCGGCGTCTCAAGATCGGCAAGCACGTCAGGTATCGCCTCAGCGACGTAGAGGCGTGGGAAGCGAAGCACCTCAGTGACGGGGCGGCATAGCAGCGGCGCCCGGCCCGGACCCCATCCGGAACGAACGCCGCAACTACTACTTCTGGGAGATCAGGTGTCACCAGCACCCAGTCCCAACTCTACCGGCTTGGACAGCCCCGAGACACTGTTCGTCGCCGCCGTCCTGACCAGCGACCTGGGCGATGCCCAACAGGCCCTCGCGCTCGTCGACGACGCCGATCTCACCGACCACCGCCTCCGTCAGATTGTGCAGGTCGCGCGAACCCTGGTGGCCGACGGAGTGGCCCCTCACCCGGTCGCCGTGTTCGGGCGCGCCCGCTCCACCGGCGTCGTCACCGGAGCCGCCGAGGTCCACGACCTCCAGGAGCGAGTCGCCGACCTCTACCTGCGGTCTCCAATCCCCGCCGCGTGGGGATTCTGGGCCCACGAGCTGCGCGAGTACGTTCTCCGCTGCCGCTTCCACGAGGCCGCCGACCGCTTCCACCAGGCGGCCGACGGCGAGAGCTTGGAAAGCCTGCGTGAGCTCGTAGACCGGGAGCACATCAGCCTGCGCCTGCTCCTCGACCGACTCACCCAAGCACCGACCTCACTCCGGGCTGTCCCGTGAGCGCGCCTGACAGCACCGTCACGACCCTCGCCGAGGTCACCGCCGAGCGCGTCGCTTGGCTGTGGCTGAACCGGCTCCCCCGGGGCAAGGTCGTCGTCTTCGATGGCGACCCGGCCACGGGCAAGTCGACCCTCACCCTCGACCTGGGCGCTCGGGTTTCCGCCGGCAAGGACTGGCCCGACGGAGCCCCCGGCGGTGACCCCGCAGGCGTCCTCCTGCTCTCCGCCGAGGACGGCCTGGCCGACACGATCGTGCCCAGGCTGACCGCGGCCGGCGCCGATCTCGCCCGTGTTCATGCCCTCACGGAGGTGGTCGTCTTCGATGAGGACGGCGCTCCCCGGCAGGTGCCCCCATCGCTGCCCCGGGACCTCGCAGTCATCGAGAGGGTTGTCACCGAGAAGAACATCAAGCTGGTTGTGGTCGACGTCCTCATGGCCTACCTCAGCGGCAAGGTTGACTCCCATCGGGACCAGGACGTGCGCGGCGTCCTGCACCAGCTGGCCGCTATGGCCGAGCGCACCGGCGCCACCGTCGTCTTGGTCCGCCACCTCAACAAGGCCAGCGGCAGCAACGCTCTGTACCGCGGCGGCGGCAGCATCGGCATCGTCGGTGCTGCCCGCGCCGCCTACCTCGTCGCCCGCGACCCCGAGGACGCGGATCGCCGCATCTTCGCGGTTACGAAGTCCAATCTCACTGCCGAGCCGCCGTCCCTGGCGTACCGCCTCGTCGACGACCCGACCAACGGCTGCGCTCGCGTCCAGTGGGAGGACGGGCCGGTCGACCACACCGCGGCCACCCTGTTGCGGGACGCCGCCGACGACGAAACCCGCACCGAACGCGACGAGGCCGTCGACTGGCTCACCGGCTACCTCAAGGCCAACGGGGGGCAGGCGCCGCGCAAGGACGTGATGAAGGCCGCCGCCGCCGAGCGGTTCAGCGAGCGCACCCTCAAGCGCGCCGCTGCCCGGGCCGGAGTCGTCTCCGAGCGATACGGCTATCCGGCCGTCGCCACCTGGAGCCTGCCAGTCGGGCCACCCTCGACCCAATACGTACAGGGTGGCCCAACTGGAGGGCGTGGCCCAACTGGGGTTGACCCGGGCATTTATCCCGACCCGCCTGCACAGTCGGCTCAGTTGGGCCAACCCTCAGGGAGTGGCCCGACTGAGCCGACTGCGGACCAAGACGGTCACGCCCGCGGGCAGCTCCGCCTCGTCGAGGACACCTCGCCCGACTGCGGCCACCCGGCGTCGGTGATGACGACAACCGGCAAGTGCGCCCTGTGCATCGCCGCCAAGCACGCCGCCCCCGCCCGCCTCTGACTTCGAGGAGACCTGATGGCCCACCCCTGGGACACCTGCTCCGCCTGCCACGGCACCGGCTGCACCTGGTGCACGCCCCACCCCCCTCGCCGCGAGGACACCCCCTCCCCCTCGCGTATGGACCCCCGCCCCGTAGCGGGACACGTGCCACGTGACATGGCGGCAGCGGGGGGATACGCGACGCACCGGCGGGCTGGTGATCTTGCCCCCGCCTCGCGCGCCCCCCACCGCCCTCCCGACAGGAGCCCCTACCCCCCACCAACAGGCAGGCACCCCACCCCCGCACAGCAGGCAGGCACCCCCACTCAGCCCGACACCACCACCCCACCCGAGGAGCACCAACCCCCCATGACCCCCGACACCCCAGCCCCGACCGCCGCCCGCTGGTTCGCCGCCCTCACCGCCGCCGGGCTACCAGCCCACGTGACCCGCACCGGCCGGGCCCTCGCCGCCCTCTCCACCACCAGCACCGACGCGCCTGCCGGTGCGCACGTCCCGCGCATTCCGTTGCACGCAACACTCTGTGAGCACACGCAGTCGACCGCGGATCAGGTAGCCGACGCGGTCCACCAGCTACACACCCGCGGATGGATAGACCGCCCGGTCACCGACGCCCTGTCCGTGACCGTCCTCGCGTTGCTGCCGTTGCGCCTGCTCATGCCGACCACGGCGGACCACGACGACGACGAGCGACGCGCACTGCTCGTCGCCGCAGCCATCGGCGCAGCAGCCAACGCACTCACGACCACGACGACACGCACGAGGACGAACGCGTGACGACACGACTCGCCACCGCGACCCGCGCTGCCCAACCGACGCGACACCACCGACGAACCCACCACACCCACAGTCACCACCACGGACGCACGGGCACGACGGGACCGGCGTACCGCACTGGCCCGAACACCCGCCGCACCACCACCGCCACCCGAGCCCGAACCCTGGGCCAATCCCGAGCCCTGGACCGAGCCCGAACACCCGCCGCACACCGACCCACCGAGCCGGTTTCACTGCCCGGACTGCCATGCCGGCATCCCGCGCCGCCGCCCGAAGGCCGACGCACGGTGCGACCGATGCAAGGCCACCCTCACCACCCGGCAGGTGCGCAAGCGAGCCCAGGCAGAGGCCAGGGAGGCACGACGCAGCCGGCAGGGGAGTCACGACCAGCCAGGCAGCGGCGGCAAGTGGACCTACGTCTGAAAGAGGAAGGTGTCACCTTCCTCTTTCCGCCCGGCCCCCTGACCTGCGGAATCACGGGGCGGGGGGGGCGCGTGACCGCCGCCAGGATCACCGGGCCGCCGGTTCCCGGAGATCCCCCCGTTGCCCCTGAGCAAGCCCGCTGAGAACGATCACGTTACGGAGTGTGAGAAATGCCTGGTAAGACCCGAAAACCGCCCCCTCCGTCCGGTCTGGGGACCGCTGGACGTCGCCTGTGGCGAGACGTGCTCGCGGAGCGGACCCTGGAGCGGCACCAGCTCCCCCTCTTGACCGAGGCGAGCCACACGGCCGACGCCGCCGACTGGTTGGCGTCGGTGGCCGACGATCCCGAGGTGTCCACTTCTGAGCGTCGCTTGTGCCACGCGGAGGCCGCCCGGCAACGGACCCTGTTGGCGCGCCTGCTCGACCAGCTCGCGCCGCTGGACGCACCCGTGCCGCCGCCCGCGCAGGGCGGGAAGCTGGCGCAGCTGCGCGCGATCCACGGTGACCGGCCCCGCGGGGGGTGGCCGGCGTGACCGTCCCCGGCGAGGACCCGTTGGCGGCGCTGCCCGTGTCGCTCCGCGTGTTCCGGGTGCGGCAGTGGGCCGATGATCCGCAGGCGCGGGAGCCGGCGCCGGACAGCGCCGCGGAGTGGACCCCGGCGGAGCGCGCCTTTGTGTACGGGTGGTGTCGGTGGGCGCGTTCGGTCCGGCGGTGGCTGAACGCCCGCCCGCAGGTCGATACGGAGACTGTTTGGCGGGCGCTCTTCCCGGAGTCCGACGACGACGGCGGGGGCCGGTCGTGAGCGCCGCGGGTGGTGGCCTGACCGATGACCGTCGGCGGGCCGTCGCGTTGCTCGTGGCGGGGCTCCGCGGCGACCACGCGGCCATGGAGGCGATGCTGGCCGGGGTGCTTCCGACGGCGCGGAGCTTCGACACCGATCCGTTGGGGTGGGCTGCCGACCAGAAACGCTTCGACCCGGTGGCCGCGATGGTCGGCGAGTTGCTGCGGTTGGCCGCGGAGGGCGCCATCCGGCAGCACGGGTCCGCGGTCGCCGCGGCGGCGTGGCTGGAGAGCGATCTCCGGGAACTGTCACCGCCGCCGCTATGATGTGGATTGCGACGCAGAGCCGCCCCGTCGGGCACTATGCGCGCCTCACCGCCGCAGCGTGGGCCAGGGCCCGCCGATCCAGGGATCGGCCAAGCGGAGGTCATCACCTTGACCCCCTTGCCATGCCCTGGAGTGACCATGAATCGCAGGCAAATCCTCGCCCGCATGCAGGAAATCGTCAGCCGCACGTCCGCGCTCGCCAAGTACCCGTCCCTCACTGCCCCGCAGGCCGCCGAGCTGGAGGCCCTGGGGGAGGAGTTCGACCGGCTGGACGGTGAGCGTCTGGCCTTGGAGCACGCCGAGGACCGGACGGCACTGTCGGTGTCCCGTGCCCTGGCTGGTGGCGGTGGCGAGTTCCGCATGGAGGGCGGCTCGCCCCGCGACGCCGTCCCTGCCGTCGGTCGGCGTGCCCGCCTCGACGGTGTCGTCGGCGAGGGCCGGGGCCGCGCCCTGGACGTGCTCGACCAGCTCGAACGCAGCGCCGAGCACATGGACCGCCGGATGCTGGACGCCGTCGCCGGCCTGATCTCCGGTGACGACGGCGACGCCGCCGCGAGGTACGTCCGCACCGCCGGTGACCCCGCCTACTCCAGCGCGTTCCGCAAGATCGCGCGTAACCCGCAGCTCGGGTCCCATGAGTGGACGGATGCGGAGCGGCAGGCGTTCGGCGCCGTGCAGTCCCTCCAGCGCGCTATGGCCATCGGTGCCGACGCCACCGGGCATGTCATGGTGCCGCTGGAGCTCGACCCGGCGGTAATCATGGTCGGGGACTCGACGTCCAACCGGGGCCTCCGGTCGGTGCTCAACGTCAAGCAGATCGTGACCGACCGCTGGACCGGGGTCACCTCGGAAGGCACCACCGCGCACTGGCGGCCCGAGGCCGGCGAGGTCGACGATGACAGCCCCGTGCTGGCCGATGTGTCGGTGGTCGCCCACCGGGGCGACTCGTTCATCCCCTACTCGTGGGAGATCGCGGCCGACGCGGTCAACTTCGTCGGCGAGATGAGCAAGCTCCTGGCCGACGCCGCCGAGCGGTTGCAGGCGCAGGCGTTCGTCAACGGCACCGGTGTCGGGCAGCCTCGCGGGCTGGTGACGGCCGCCGTCGCCGCCGGGAAGACGGTCAACACGGCCGGGGCCGACACGTTCGCGCTCGGCGACCTCTACCGCACCAAGGCCGCCCTTCCGGTGCGCTTCCGCCCCAACGCGCGCTGGCTGCTCTCCGAGGACCTGTTGGACGTCATCCGGCAGGCCCAGGGCGGTGACGGTGACGTGCTCGACGGCGCCACGCTGGCCGGTCGGCCGTTCACCGAGACGTCTGAGATCGACGGCACCGTCACCGCCGGGCAGGCCAACCGGATCGCGGTGTACGGCGACGTGAAGGCCGCCTATGTGGTGGCGGATCGTCTCGGGTCGGTGGTCAGCATCGTTCCGCACCTGTTCGGGCCGGCCGGGCGTCGTCCGACCGGACAGTCCGGCATGATCTTGTTCTTCCGCACTGGCGGGGATCTCGTCATCCCCGATGCCGTCCGCGTGCTCACCGCGTGACGGCATTCCGACCCCCTGAGCTGAGAGGATTCCCCCATGCCTGACGAGCTGTTCGAGGTCTTGACGCAGCGCGAGGACGGTCACCAGACCGTCCACCGCGTCACCGCGTCGTCCAAGGCCGCCGCCGAGTGCGCCGTCGCGGAGGCCACCGAGGGTGACCGCCGGGTCGGCGAGGTCGTGACCGCAGTCCCGTCCGCCGACGGCGGGATCGGCGACGCCGGGCACCTCTGAGACCAGCGCCCCCCTGGCCGAACTAGGCCCCGGCCGGGAGGGCGCTGCACCATCGTGGTGCGTGCGTCAAACTCACCCGCCGCCGTCCTAAGCGTGTGATCAGCGGCGGAGTACGGGAAAGCATGGGTCGTGCGAGGGGTCACCTTTGGCCCCGTTTGTAGCCGTCCAGCGCGCCACCACTACCGCAGCGCCCCCGTCCCTTCCCGCCGTTGGTCCGGGGGCGCTGCCACAACGTCAGGGCCCGGATAAGCGTCCTCCAGGCCGCCAGAGACCCGACCAGCGCCGAACGACAGGGCCCCCGCTCCCTCGCCGTGGGCGGGCCCCCTGCCTGGGCCACCCCCTGGGGGCGACGTCGCCGACATGGCTTGACCCGTGTCAACCCCGTAGCTATATTGAGGTCATTCCTCCCCGTCGTCCTCCGGGACTGGCGGGGATTTTTCTTGCTAGCGAGCCGGTCGGGGGGCTCGGGTGCTGAACCGTGTCATCGTCTTCATCGACTACCAGAACGTCCATGGTTGGGCGCTTCGCCAGTTCTTCCCACCCAACGCCCACCCCGCCCAGGGGCATGTTGACCCGCTTCGGTTAGCGCAACTGCTCGTTCGGCGCCGAAAGCACCCCTCCCAGCTTGAGGGTGTACGGATCTATCGCGGACGCCCCGCGCCTGCCCATCAGCCCGGCGCCGCTGCGGCGAACGATCGACAGACGTCGGATTGGGAACGCAGTGGCTTGGTGACGGTTGTGCGACGCCCCTTGCGGTATCCGTTCGACTGGCCAATCAGTCGTGCCCAGGAGAAGGGCATCGATGTCGCCCTGGCTGTCGACGTAGTCGCCATGGCTATGCGTAAGGAGTACGACGCCGCAATCGTCGTCTCCTCTGACACCGACCTGATGCCCGCTATCGAGACGGTCTACAACGGCCGACTTGGACACATCGAGCTGGCCACATGGGCTGGCGCTAAGCGTCTCCGGTTCCCCAACACCCAGCTTCCGTGGTGCCACTTCATTAGCGAGGCTGAGTTCCACTCTATTGAGGATCTGACCGACTACACAAAGGCATGACACGACTTAGGCCCCGCCGGTCACCACGACGGCGGGGCTCAACGTCGGGCAGCGTTTGGGCTACAGCTGGTCTTCCAGGCCGAGCCGGCCATCGAGCGCGTCCCCGCTGCGCAGGCTCTCGACGAGCCGGTCGACGAGCCGTTGGAGGTCGGCCACGTCGACGATCCAGCTCTGGACGCCAGTGGAATCCACGCCCGTCATCTCGAACAGGCCGGCCGCCACGGACCGGATGAGGAGTTGGTCGGTGACCTTCCGAACCTCGCCGACGCCGTCGTCGGTCATGGGGCTTCTCCACGTGACGTAACGGGATGGCCTCGGCCGGCGATGGGGGCGGCGGCCGGGGCCAGTTCAAACGGTCCGCTCGGGTTCCGTTGATCGCAAGTCCTACCAGGTAACCTCGTTGCCCCGATCGGGGTGTCGGAAGGCCGGGAGCGGCGACGCGGGCGGCTTCATCGCGGTTAGGACGTCGCAGCCCGGCACCCCACGGGCCATTACGCACAGTCTCGTTGCCCTCGCGGAGTGGCACCTTTCCGCCTGCGATGGTCGACTGGTCACCGTGGCCGATGTAAGTCCCTCGCACACTGCAATTCCTCCGCAGGCGCAGGCAGCCTGGTCGGAGCTCGCCGACGTGCTCGCCGCGACCGGGCCGGCGCCGTGTGCGATCGGCGATCCGGAGCAGTGGTGGCCCATCCGTGGTGAGAGCCGCGATGAGTATGCGGACGCTGTGGCCGGTTGCCGGATGTGCCCGGCCCGGGTCGCGTGCCTGGCCTACGCGGTGGCCGCCGGCGAACGACGCGGCATCTGGGGCGGGCTATTGCCGCGTGAGCGGTTGCAGCTGGCCCGGCCCGACGCCGCCTGAACTCAGTTCAGGTGGGGCCGGGGCAGCTGGCCGATGGTGATCGGCTCGTCGCAGTTCTCGGCCAGCATGAGCAGGACGTGTGCCATCGCGTCGGGCTTGGACGGGTCGACGACGATCCGCAGCACCCCGTCGCCCGGGTCGGGCAGGACCATGCACACCGCCAGGTCGGGCAGGTCGCGGAATAGCAACCACACCTCACCGCCGCACAGCACGAGCATGTCCGGGCTGCTGGCCTCGGCCATGGGGCTTCTCCACATGACGAAGGAGGAAGGCTCCGGCGGCGCTCGGGGGAAACACCGCCGCGAACCGAAACGGTCCTCTACCGTCCCTTACAGCACAAGCCCCATCGGCACGTGACCTCAGCACGGGGCACATCCGGGGCACAGAACGTCGGTTAGGGACGATTACTAGTGGGGAACACTGAGAGCCATAAGTGCTGCTTAGCCCCGGTAAACGAGCAACCGTGCAGGTCAACGCGTCCCCTCAAAAGGCACTGGCAGTGTGGGGGTCAGGGGTTCGAGTCCCCTCAGCTCCACCCGTTGACGAGGGCCTGACCTGCGGTTCGCAGGTCAGGCCCTCGTCGTTCGTCAGCCGTGGTCAGGTCTGGTCCGAAATCAGTCCGCATGATCTTGGCGCGCGGTCAGTGCTGGCGGCGTCCAACCGGTCGGCAACGGCGTCCAGGTCGCCGTTGAACAGACCTGAGTACACGTCGAGGGTCATGGTCGCGTTGGCGTGCCCGAGCATCCGCTGGACGACCTTGACGTTGGCTCCGGCGGCCACGGCGAGGCTGGCTGCCGTGTGCCGGAGCTCGTGCGGCGTGACGTCACCCAGGCCGGCTCGTCGGAGCGCGGGGTCGAACAGGCGACGTCGCCAGTTGCGCAGCATGATCACGCCGCCTCGGGGTGCGGTGAAGACGAGATCGTCGGAGCTCTTGCCGGCGCGGGCCTCGACGAGTCGCCGTGGACTCTGCTCGTCCAGGAGGCGGGCGGGTGCTTCACGGACCCAACCGGTGGACATGCGCGCGATCGTGGTGGCGGCCTGTACTCGAACGCAGCCCTGCACGGCGAGCTGATCGCCTGGCTGCACTGCCCGGCGCGTCCGTGACCGACGGATGACTGGCGGCTGAGCGGATCAGGCTCGGCAAGGCCACCGAGCAACCAGGCAAGTCGTCTGCCCTCCTCCGACGCTCGCCGCCGCCGCCGCCCACGAGGCCGGGTGACTTCGCACCTGTGAGAGCTGGCCGCGAAAGAGATCCGAGCGAGGTCGTCGTAACGGCTGACGTTGCTGCGCCACCGCTGGTGGTCCTGCTGCCGCTGGCTCTCCCGCGCAGCGCTCGAGTCGATGCGTCGGTCCAGGCGGATGTCTCGGTGACCCCGTCCGCCGGCCCGGTGGTGACGCTGCCGGTGGCCGTACACCGACGACTGGGTGACCGGTCGGCCCTACCGTCGAAGGCGACGTCCTGAAACCCGTCACAACGAGTTCCCTGACCGGGAGTGCAAGAGTCGTGTGCCTCCTGGCCCCGCAGTTCTGCAGTGCGCCCGCCGCCCGTGGGGAGCCACCTCCAGTGCGCGGAGCCCTGCATGGCGGTGACGATCGGCTCTGGCGTCACCGGTTGGTTCACGAGCGCGCCATCGACATCACGTGTCAGCGTCACGGGACGGCCGTGATCGCTGACCAGTGTCTCGGGCATGCGCATCGTCGGTCACCGCGGCACCCCGAGCTGTCCGCAGCGCGCTGAGAACACCCTGCCGTCCATCCGCGTCGCACTCGAGGCAGGCGCCGACGGGGTGGAGGTCGACGTCCAGGCCACCAGCGACGGCGTACTCGTGCTGGCGCACGACCCGGACCTGAGCCGGGTCCTCGGTCTGGGCCCGGGAACCGGCCCGGTCGTAGGACAGACCCCGTTCGCCGCACTCCGCGAACTCCGGCTCCCGAACGGTGAGTGCATCCCCACCCTCACCGAGGCACTCGACGTCGCCGCCCGCTGGCATGCCTTCATCGTCACCGAGGTCAAGCCCGAGGCAGGAGGAGCCGCCGCCGCCCGCGCGGCTGGGCTCCTTGCCGGCCTGCTCCACGCCCGCCGGGTGCACCGCCCCGGCGTCGACCGGGTCACCACCACGTCGTTCGACCTGCACGCCGCCGCCTCACTGGCCGGCTGCGGCTCGGTGTCCGGAGCACTCATCGTCGCGCCCCACGTGGATCCCGATGTCGCCGCCCGGCGTGCCAGGGACCGCGGGCTGACCGACGTCCACCTCAACCCGGTCCACGTCCGTCGGGACCGTGACGTCGTGCACCGGGTGCGCGGGCTCGGTCTGCTGGTCTCTGTCGGGGTCGTGAACGACCCTGACGAGGCTCGGCTGATGACCCGGCTGGGCGTCGACATGATCTGTACCGACGACCCGATCGGGTTCGCGCGGCTCCGCACCTCTGCGGTCCTCAGCGGGATCCGGGGCGTTGAGAGAGCCGCCGGTGGGCTACCGGTCACCACCCTCGGGATCCGTGAACAGACATCGGCGCACGGTCGCTGTCTCAGCTCTCGCCCTTGGAGTCACGAGGTCCGGTGGCAGGTGTGATCGGACCGGGCCGCCGAGGGTGTCCGGTCTGGAGGTCAGCGCGGCGCTCGGTTCGACGGTGGGGCCTGGTCCGCAGGCTGATGCGGCGCTGTCGAGCGGCGGGCCTCTCCCGTACCACCGCCCGTGAGGCGGCCTTCGACGGACGAGCTGCATGGCACTGTGTCAGCGTCGACTCTGCCTCGAGTCCTGCCCTCGTGGTGACCGGCGTGCCGACTCGTGGCACCAGGCGGCCCCTGAGAGGCCGTCGGAGCGCCTACCTGTGACTGTTCGTCTGGTTGGCTCAACCGTTGAGCCGGGACTTGAGCAACTGCTTGCCCTGCTCAGCACCCTTACGGCTCTCTGCCTGCGCCTTCCGGAAGAGGTCGGCGAGTTCACTGTCGCCGTCGCGGTCGGCGTCCTGGACGTAGGTCTCCAACCGGAGCGCATTGCTCAGGCACTGCTCGGTGAACCAGATCAGGTTGTAGTCCTTGTCCTGGGTGCCGGTGACCTGTCCAGCCTCCTGGCCGCTACCACTGGTCATGTCCCGCTCCTTCACTCGAGTGAGGCGTTCGGTCTACTCGCCGGCAGTCGGTCGTGTCCACCTGTCCGTGCTCGGTGTTCCGCGTGCCCGTCGTCGCTCGGAGCTGTGCGTGGCCCAGGACCTCCCCTAGAGTCCGCCTGCTCCATCGAGCGGTGCCGGAGGTCCGGGAGAGGTGACGATGCCCATCGACTTGGAGCCGCTCGGCCCGGCACCGGCGGGGTTCGACGCCTGCGCCGCGTGCGCCTATCGGACGACGGGGACGCCGGCGATCTGCTTCGCGTGCGCCATCGTCGGCGGCGCGGCACCCGACGGGCCGACCTGCATCGTCTGCGGTCAGGTCGTCGATGAGCGCGGCTCGTGCTCCAACACGGTGTGCGGTCTCGACGACCGCTACTTCTCCCGCCTGTACACCGTGTCGGGCCGGGCGGATGAGATGTGGAGCGCCATCTACCGGTTCAAGTACGGGGAGGAGCGCGACCTGGCCAAGGTCCTGGGGCGCATCCTCGTCGGCTTCCTGGAGGACAACCGCGAGGAGCTGGCCGGCTACGACCTGATCACCACCGGCGCCATCTACGTCGGTCCCCGGGCGCACCGGCTGTGGGACTACCTGCGGGTGATCGTCGAGGCGGCCCGGTGCGACGGACCCGCGTGGCCGTTCGCGCCGGGCCTCATCGCCAAGTCGGGACCCACTGGACGGTTTCTCGGCATCAGCCCGGAGGAGCGCCGGAGGATCGCCGAGGGCGAGTTGCGCGCTGCGCTGTCGGTGCCCGAGCCCGCGCGGGTCGCCGGACGGCGGCTCTTGGTCTTCGACGACGTGTACTCGGAGGGTTTCTCGCTCCGGGAGATGGCGCGGGTGCTGCTCGAGGCCGGCGCGGCGGAGGTGGCCGGTCTGGTCCTCGCTCGTCGCAAGGGCGGCTGAGGTCGGTCGGCGGCCCCGTGCAGCGGGGACCAGGATCCGCCCGCCTCCCGCGGCAGGGCAGCGCCCGGTGGGACACGCTGTCGCAACGGAGCCACGGGGCTCCCGGAGGAGGCCTGGTGGCGACGGAGCTGTACCTGGTGCGACACGGCGAGGCCGTGGCGAACGTCGAGCCGGTGATCGGCGGGATGCACGGCGACGCCGGCCTGACTGCCCGGGGGCGGAAGCAGGCCCGGCTACTGGAGCACCGGCTGCGGTACCGACCGGTGCCCGCCGACCGGCTCGTCTCCAGCAGCCTCCCGCGGGCGCTGGAGACCGCCGAGTACGTCGCGCGGGCGCTGGGCCTGCCGGTGCTGCGGGACGACGGTCTGCAGGAGCTGCGACCCGGAGAGGCCGACGGGCTCACCGTGGAGCAGTGGCGGGCCCGGTACCGCGGCGGCGACGAGACGCCGGGGACGTGGGACCCCTACCGAGAGTTCTCCCCGAGCGGCGAGAGCTGGGCGACCTTTCTGGCCCGTGCGTGCGGCGCCCTGTCCCGTCTCGTCGCCCGACACCGGGACGAAACGGTGGTCGCCGTGTGCCACGCCGGGGTCGTGGAGGCGTCGTTCGCGCTGGCCTTCGGCCTGGGCGCCAGCGGGAACCGGGTGGACTGCGCGCCGTCAAACACCAGCCTCACGCACTGGCGGCACCGGCCCTCCTCCGCCGGCGAGCCCGAGTGGAAGCTGGTCTCCTTCAACGACGCCGACCACCTGACCAGTAGCGACCTGCCGGCCGCCCCGCCGCGTGATGCTGTGCCGCTCCCCGGAGGGGACTCCGCTACGGACGCGTGAGCAGGGGGTGGCCGGGACCCTGCACCTGGCCGCACACCGGGCAGGCCGCACGGGCACCGGTGGGTCGGCCCACCGTGGGCGCAGGCGAAGCAGACGGCCGGAGTGCCGGGTCCCGAGGTACGGGCACGCCGTGCAGCCGGGGAAGTCAGCCGGCGGGGGGTCCAGCTCAGTCAGGTCGATCACGGGAGGCCGAGAGGACGGCGGCGGGAGGCCGACACGCGGCGCGGGGTCACGAAGCTCCACACGGCCCCGGCTCCGTCCTGGTAGGAGCCCAGGTCGACCACGACGCCCTGCGGCCGCAGTGAGCGGAGCCCCGTGGCCGGCGCGGCGTCGTGGCCGCGGCACTGCAGGGACGACGTCGGCGCCGGCGTCCCCTGGGCCGTGCCACCAGCGGTGCTTGATCGTCAGCCAGGCGCTGCCGTCAGCATCGTCCACGGCGTCGAGGCCGAGGGCCCGGCGACCGCGCGCCGCTGTGCCGAGGGCTCGGCCACCGACACCGACGCCGCGCCGTGGCGGACCGCCAGTAGTGCGCTCAGCAGGCCGATGACGCCCGCGCCCACGACCAGCACGTGCCGGTCCCGGACGCCGGCGTCGAGCGTGGCTCGCGGCCCCTCGAGCGCCGCCGCGGCGTGCAGCAGTCCGTTGACGCGAATCGGGCCCATCTGGGCGAGGTCCCGGCGCTGATCCCCGACCACTCGGTGCTCACCCACGCCTGCCCGGGCCCCGGCTCGGGCTCGATGTCGTCGATGATCGCCGTGCGGCCGGGGCCGAGGACGGCGATCGACCGCACGGTGCGACCGGTCACTGCCATCCCCCCTCCCCCCGGTGCACCGGTGTCCACTCGCGGGCGGAGCGGTCCGCGGCGCAGGCCAGGGCGTGGCTGCGCAGCGCCTCCTCGTAGGGCACGCGGGTGCGCGCCGCCCGGCCGAGCAGGACGTCGACGAACTCAAGGTCCTCGGCGGTGATCGGGTCCTGCTCGGACCGCAGCACCTCCGCACCGTGCTCCGTGCCCACCCGCAGCTCGTGGTCGGTCAGGCCGCGTTCGGACACCTCGAGCACGAGTCCGTCCGCGACGACGTGCAGCGCTACCCGGTGCCGTCCGGCCAGCACACGCGCCGAGGAGATGGAGCCGACCGCGCCGGAGGCGAACCGCAGCAGCGACGAGGCCGCCGTGGGGACGTCCTCCCCGCCATCGGGAGCGGCTCGCTCGGCCGCGGTCACGGTGTCGATCTCGCCGGCGAGGTGGCGTGCCAGGTCGAAGATGTGGGTGGTCTGCTCGATGACCTGACCACCGGAGTACGCCCGCCGGGGCCACCACGGCACGCGCGGCGTCTTGTCCCACCAGTAGCCCGTCACGAGCTGGGCGGGCGTCCCGGCGAGCAGCTCCACGGCCCGCTCGACGACGTCCAGGTGCCGCCAGTGGTACCCGACGGCGGTGGTCAGCCCGGTGCCGGCCAGCTGGTCGGCGATGCCCTGGGCGGTGGGCAGGTCGAGCGCCAGTGGCTTCTCCACGAAGAAGGGCAGCCCGCGGGCGATGGCGGCGGCCTCCAGGGCGCCGTGCGCGAACGGCGGTACGCACAGCCAGACCGCATCCAGCTCCTCGGTCGCCAGCAGGGTCGCTCCGTCGGCGTAGGAGCGGGCCTCGTACCGGGTGGCGACCTCCTCCGCGCGCTCCGGCTGCGTGTCGGCGACCGCCACGATCTGCACGTCGGCCATCTCGGAGAGCGCGCGCAGGTGCTGGCCGGCGATGAAGCCGGTGCCCACGCAGGCCACCCGCAGCCGTGTCATCTCGCGCTCCCGGTCAGTGCCGGCTGGGCCGCCGTCTGCAGCAGCTCCGCATAGACCGCCGCCGTCTCCTGCGCCATCCGGTCCCGGGTGAACCCGGCCAGGTACCGGCGCCGCGCGGCGGCGCCCTGCCGCCGCCGCAGCGCCGGGTCGGCAAGCAGCTCCGCGAGCGCGGCACCGAGCTCGGCCGGGCGGCCGAACGGCACCAGTGCTCCGGTCACGCCGTCCACGACCACCTCCTCGCTGCCGACCACACGGGTGGCAACCACCGGCAGCCCGGCCTCCATCGCCTCCAGCGCGGCCAGCGGCATCCCCTCGCACTTCGACGGCAGGACGAACACGTCGGCGGCGGCGAGCAGCAGCCGGGCGTCGGGACGGTGCCCGGGGAACCGCACGGCATGGGCCACACCGAGGGAGGCTGCCCGCTCGACCAGGGCCTCCCGCAACGGACCGTCACCGAGCAGAACGACCGCCAGGCCCGGGAAGCGAGCCACCAGGTCCGGCGCCGCGTCGAGCAGCTGCCACTGGGCCTTCATGTGCGTGAGCCTGCCGACGGTCACCACCACCGGCTGGTGCGCGTCCAGCCCCAGGACACGCCGCGCCTCCGCCCGCGGCACCGGGTGCACCAGCGGTGCGATTCCGTTCGCCACCGTGGTGAACGACTCGGTCGGTACCCCGATCCGCTCGTAGGTCCGGCGCAGTCCGGCGGAGACCGCGATGAGCCGGTCCACCGGCGCGATCGCGCGGAAGTACGCCTGCCGCCTGCGCGGGGAGGAGAGGGCGTAGGGCAGGTGCTGGGTCTGCACCACCACCGGGCACCCGGCGGTCCGGGCCAGCCGGACCCCGTCCCAGTTCTCGCTGCCGGTCCCGACGTGGCAGTGGAAGACGTCGGCCGGACGTGCCGCGAGGAACGCGGTGACCAGGGGCGCGAATCGCGGGTCGCGCGGGGACGGCAGAGGCACCGTTTCTGCGCCTAGGTCCCTGGCTCGATCCAGCAGCCACTGCGTCTGGGGGAGCGCGCGCGCCATCAAGGACACGTCCACCGTGCCGGCGAATGCGGCGATCAGGTCCAGCACGTGCGCCCCCATGCCCGACGGGTCTGTCGAGGGCGTGTAGAAGCAGATCGAACGAGGTTCGGCCATCCACGCCTCCGCACGCTGGGGGCGTGCAAACTATCGGCTGACCTCGCCGAACGCACGCCAGAGCCTCCACGGACCGCTCCTGCAGACCCCGCTGTCGTCCGAGGCGTGGACCGCGACCTCGATGGTCGTGAGCGTGCGACTGCCCACGGAACCGGGTTCGGGGCCGATGCGGTGGGGTCCGGCGCCGGCGGCTTCAAGCCCTCATCCGGCGGTCCGACAGACCCTCCGCTGGGGCACTGGAGAAGAACTGGCGATCGTGCCCGGTCGGGCAGCCGGTCAGGGCGCAGGACGGCCCCGAGGTCAGGGTCCGGAGCTGCGCCTGTGCCCAACTGCAGTCGGCCCGAGTCAGCCGGAGGGCCCGCGGGAGGCACCTGATCCGCGGGCCGCTGCTGGCTCGAGGTCCCGAGTCAACCGCTTGGCGAACGGTTGGTGAGTACCGGGACCGTGGAGTCGACACGGCGAACCAGGGGAGAGCCTCTCGCTCGAAGCGCCTGTCAGGGATGTGGAAGCCGCCGCTCCTCGGCATCCTGACGGCTCCGCGGTCCCGCGAAGTAGTCCGCACGCAGTCCGCACAAGGACACGGAACGGCCCTCCCGAGCTGACAGCCCCCATCGTCAACCAGCGCGCTGAAAGCGCTGCTCAGGACGCCTTTTCAGCAGCTCCGACGCCGTGACCTCGCCTCATGGCGAGGAGCTGCCGGAAGCTATCAGTGTGGGGGTCAGGGGTTCGAGTCCCCTCAGCTCCACCCCGATGACCAGGCCGTTCCCCCTCGGGGGAACGGCCTGAGTCGTCTCTGGTTGCAGTTGTGGTTGCAGTTCGCCCCGTTCCGTCTGGCAGCAGCAGGCTTCCCATGCGGTCGGCCGCCTCGCGGGCCAGGGCAGGCACGACGTGGCTGTAGATGTCCATCGTCGTGCGCATCTGACAGTGAGGATGTCCCCGGCGCCATCGGGCGCGGTCTGACCCTGAGTGCTGACCGACGCCTGGCTGTCTTGGCTGAGATCTGTCGGCCGTGCCCGGTGGCGTCCGTGCGCACGTCCGGACGGGTGGCCGTGACCTCATAGGAGCCTGTGCGAGAGGCGCCCATCACTGTCTTGTCCGACCGGCCCGCCCGGACGCGCGTCGCCATCACCGGTGCGAGCGGGAGACGACATGACGAGCATGACGAGCACCCGGCGGGTTGTCACCGTCGGCGTGGACACCCACAGCGACGTGCACCACGCCGCGGTGATCGACGAGGTCGGCCGGCCGCTGGCCGACGCCGGCTTTCCGACCACGCCGGCC
>NZ_FPBA01000038.1 GCF_900116515.1 Geodermatophilus amargosae | reverse complement strand
GCGGCCTCGATGGTGGCGTTGAGCGCCAGCAGGTTCGTCTGCTCGGCGATCGAGGTGATCACCTTGACGACGTTGCCGATCTCGGCCGAGCTCTCACCCAGCTTCGCCACCGTCGCCGTCGTCGTCTCCGCCGCGGTCACCGCCCGCGCGGCCACCGCGGAGGCCTCGGCGGCGTTGGTGGCGATCTCCCGGATGCTCGCGCCCATCTGCTCGGCGCCGGCGGCCACCGTCTGCACGTTGCGGCTGACCTCCTCGGCGGCACCGGACACCACGCCGGACTGCGCGGAGGTCTCCTCGGCCGACGCCGAGATCTGCGCCGAGGACGCCGACAGCTCCTCGCTCGACGCCGCGACGGCATCCGCCGAGGCGACCACTGAGGCCATGACGCCGCGCAGGTTCTCCACCGCCGCGTCGAGCGCGCGACCGGTCTGTCCGAGCTCGTCCTGCGAGCGCAGGCCACTGGTGCGGGTGAGGTCGCCGTCGGCCAGTCCCGTCGCGACGTCCTGGACGCGTTGCAGGGGCCGGACGATCTGACGCCCGATGTACAGGGCGAGGGCCAGTCCGAGGCCTGCGCCGATCACCAGGATCACCAGGACCTGGGTGCGGGCACTGCGGTAGGACGCCTCGGCATCCGCCTGCGTGCGTTCGACTGCGTCGGCCTGGGCGGCGCTCAACGCGCCGCCGGCGTCCACCACGATGCCGAACAGGCGGTCGCACTCAGCGAGGATGGGCGCGACGTCGACGGCGGGGTCCATCGCCCGGCTGGCCGGCAGGATCGTGCCGTCCCGGTAGGCGCGGTACTCCGCGACCACCTCGAGGTAGCGGTCCAGCAGTCCGGGATCCACTCCCTCCTGCTGCAGGGCCTCGACCTCGTTGTCGAAGACGTCGTCGAACCCGGCGATCTCCTGCTCACGGCGCGGCTTGTCCGTCACCGGGCCGGCGAAGTGCAGCAGGACGCGCTGCCGCATGCTGCCGACGGCCTCCTGTGCCTCGGCCAGGTCCTTGAGCGGAACGGCACCCTCGCTGTAGATGCTGTCCGCCGCGGCGTTCACCGTCCCGAGCTGGACGGTCGCCAGCCCACCGACGGCGCCGGCCACCACCAGCAGTGCCGTGAGCAGGAGCATCAGCTTGGTGTTGACCCGCCGGTCGGCGAACCAGTTGCTACGCCGGGTGTCAGGCGAGGTGACGGCCGTGCTCATGACGGGCTCCAGGTGGGTGTCCTGCGCATCTTTGTCGGGCCCGAGAAGGATGAGGGCCGGCCATGCTCCGAACGCGCCACGTCGGTTCCGGTTGTCGGAATCGTGGCCGAACGTCCGACGACCGGCTGCTGTGGACCGACACGTCGACACGGACGATGAGGTGACCGTCGGTCCGGTCGAGCCGCCGTCCGTGGGGGACTGCGCCGTCCTCGCAGGTCGGTGCCTGGGAGCCCGAGCGCTCAGTGCTTCGGCTGTCCATCAGTCGACGTACGAGCAGAACGGAAGCTCGATGGAGCTCCGCTGTCACCCTGGTCCAGCGCCCGACACGCTCCAGGCCGATGCATCCGACGTCAGGACGGCTGGGCGAGGAGGGCTGGAGGAGAACTGGAGGAGGGAGTGGTCCCGGGCACCGACACCGACGGCACCACCAGCGGCGCGTGACATCGGCGGCGGTCAGCGACTCCGGATTCAACAAGTGACGAGTCCGCGAACAGTCCGCGGGAGGTCGAGAATCGGCCGATCCGAGCCAACCAAGGTCAACGAAGGACCTGAGCTCGGGTGGGCTGTTCATCACCTCCCCCAGTGCCGGACCACCCCTCGATCGAGTCTGCGAGGCGGAGGTTGGGGGTTCGATTCCCCTCGTCTCCATCGCAGGACCCTCGTGCGGCCACCCCTCAGCGCAGGTGTGAGCGCCAGTCCTCGCGCAGTCGGTACCCGCGGCTCCGGACGGCCTCCACCGCCGGCGCGCCGGGGCCGAGCTTCGTCCGCAGGGTCCGGACGACGGCGTCCACGACGTTGCTCCCCGCGGCGTAGTCGGTGTCCCAGACCTCCCGCAACAGTTCCGTCCGTGTCACCGTGCGGCCCTCGCGGTCGCGGAGGCACCGGAGGAGCCCGAACTCCAGCGGCGTGAGCGCAACCCGTCGTCCACCCACCACGAGCTCGTGGGCGTCGGCGTGGAGGGCCGGTTCCCCGGCGACGCCGAGTTCCCTCGCCAGCAGGTCGACCAACCAGCCGTCGACCGAGCCACTGCCGAAGTCGAGCACCACGCTGGTGAGCTGCCTGCCGTCCAGCACGGCAGGGGCGTAGTTCAACGGGCGGAAGCCGAGCTCCCGGACGACGGGCCAGTATGCCGGGACGTCCTGGACGACGACGAACATCCGCCGGAGTGCCGGACGCAGCGCCATGTAGGTCCGCTTCACGTCCAGCCAGCACGCTGCCTGGGTCGTCCCGGGAGCCTCTCCGCGGTCCACGTCCAGCCACCGCCGCAGCCCCAGCGCGACCTCACGGCGTCCCAGCGGGTGGCTCTGCAGCTGCCGGTCCCAGGCCCGGACGACGGGGTCGTCGGCGACGGGGGAGTGGCGGATGCGCGCGTCGTCGAGCAGCACGAAGAAGCCCGCCACGCGCCCGTCCCGGTCCCGGGAGACGGAGAAGGCCGAGGGCGTCGTGACCCACCACCGGTCCAGCAACCGGGCGGCCTCGAGGCCCTCGTGCCGGTGCGTGATGCCACGGACCGTCTCCTCGTCGAGGACGCTCGCCGGTTCGACGGCCACCTGCTGGGCGTCAGCGGGGAAGAACGCGGTCCGCACCACGGGGTTGTCCAGCAGGTACAGGACGTCCGCGGTGTAGCGCCACAGCTCGGCCGGGGCGGCCGACCGCATCTCCTCCTGCAGGCGCCGCCACGCGGCCCGCCGGTGGTCCCGGTAGCGCACTGGGTTGGCGCTGCGCAGGTGCCCGGCCACGGCGTCGCGGACCGCCTCGTGCACGACCGCGCCGTCCCGGCCGGCCACGACGAAGGGGAGCGCGAGGAGGCGCTCCATCGCGACCGCGCCGCCACCGCCCAGGACGGCGTCGAGGAGGGACTCCGTGGCCCGGCGCAGGACCGCGGCCGCCTCGAGCGCCTGCCGGGTCAGCGGGTCGACGATGTCCTCGAAGTACAGCCGCGTCAGCTCTTCGACGACACGGGACATCGCCGCGTCCTCGAGGCCGAGCTGCGGGTTCTCCGCGACCCCGGCGCTCGCGAGGATCAACGCCAGCGGGTGCCCGCGGGCGATGCGGTTGAGCGGGACCACCTCGGTCGCGGGCACGCCGCGCTCGGCCAACAGCACGCCCGCGTCGGTGTCGGACAGCGGGGCGAGCGGGACGGTGTGGAAGCCGGGGACACCGAACCAGGCCGGCACGGGACGCTCCCGGCCGCCGAGGACCAGGGCGGCGTCGGCCGGCAGCGCGGGCACCAGCGTCCGGCGCAGCCACGTGTCCAGGAGCAGGAAGTGCTCGTAGTGGTCCAGGACCAGCACGACCGGTGGCTCGAGCGCGTCGAGGTGTCTGGCGAGCGCCTCCACCGTGGGGTGGCCGCCGACGGCACTCAGGAACCCGCGTTCCGTGGGCTCGACGGTGCGGCAGTCCAGGGCCACGACCGTCGCGCCGGTGGCCGACGTGAGCCCTGCGAAGGCGCCCAGCAGGGCCGACTTGCCGATGCCGGGCAGACCGTGGACGTGCGTGACCCCGCCGCTGCGGACGTGCTCGAGCAGCAGGGAGACCTCGGGTCCGCGCCCGAGCAACGGAGCGGCGCCGGGCCGCGTGACCGTGCGCACCACCCGAGCGTGGTCGCGCGGGCCGGGCACGACCAGGGACGGACGTCCCCGGCCCGCCGACCCCGACCCCGGTCAGCCGGCTTCCCGGGTCAGGCCGTGCTCACCTCCACGGTGACGCTCACGGAGCCCGCGTTGTTGTCGTACCAGCCGGGGGCCTCCTGGTAGTAGTAGCCGTCGGCGAAGCCGAGGAAGAGCCGGGTGGCCTCGTCCGGGGCGGCGACCCGGAGGTCGCTCCCGTCGCCGATGAGGAAGGTCTGGCCGATCTCCGGCGCGACCGGGCGGGCGGTGTCGACGTCGGTGACGTCGAGCCGCGGCGGAGCCTCGTCCTGCGGCGGGTCGTCGGTCAGGAAGACCCCGACGAGGAACATCCCGTTCTCCCGGTGCGCGATCCCGGAGATCCCGCCGGACGAGTCGAGGTCGGTCGTCCCGTAGCGGCCGCCGTCGCCCCCTGGGCCGACAGGGTCCGCGAAGCCCTCGATGGGGGTGACGCGGCCGTCGACGCCCGGGAAGGTCACCACCCGCTGCTCGCCCTCCGGCAGCCGCGACAGGACCGGTGGCACGCCGCCTCCGCCGCCCCCGGGATCGGGTGGGTCGTCGAGCCCGGCGCCGAAGACGTTGGCCTCGGCCGAGACCTCGAGCGCGCCCTCGCTGCTGCCGGTGACGACGGCCGCGATCCCCCACACGACGAGCCCACCGACGACCGTGCCGGCGACCACCTTCGCTGCCCGGCGCCCCGGGGCGCGCCGCTCACCGGGCGCCCGTTCCCTCGTTGTCCGTTCCGGCGTGGACGTGGACGTCGGCATGTCCGTCCCCTCTCGTGCGGCTGAGGGGGATCGTGAGCCGCCGCCGGGCCCGTTCGGTGAGACGTCGATGAGACTCGAGTGATGTCCGGCCGCACGACGGGGACCGCCGGGTCTGCCGAGCACGTGCGGGAGGGCACCCGGGGTGGAGGTGGGAGAGTGGAGGTCGTGACCGAATCGACTCCCGCACGCCGTGCCGTGCTGCACACCAACCACGGCGACATCACCGTCGACCTGTTCCCCGACCACGCGCCGAAGACGGTCGCGAACTTCGCGGACCTGGCCGAGGGCCGCCGCGAGTGGACGCACCCGGCCACCCGGCAGAAGACGACCGACCGGCTGTACGACGGGACGGTCTTCCACCGGATCATCGACGGCTTCATGATCCAGGGCGGCGACCCGCTCGGTCAGGGCATCGGCGGCCCGGGCTACCAGTTCGGCGACGAGTTCCACCCCGAGCTGACCTTCAACCGGCCCTACCTGCTGGCCATGGCCAACGCCGGCCCGGGCACCAACGGCTCGCAGTTCTTCATCACCGTCGGCCCGACGCCGCACCTGAACCGCAAGCACACGATCTTCGGCGAGGTCGCCGACCAGAGCAGCCGCGAGGTCGTGGACCGCATCGCCAAGGTGCGCACCGGCCGCAACGACAAGCCCGTCGAGGACGTCGTCATCGAGTCGGTCGAGGTGCAGCGCAGCTGACCACCGGTCCCGACGACGGGGGCGCCAGCCGGCCGCCGGCGCCCCCGTCGGTCACCTGCTACCGCCATCCGGACCGGCCGACCGGTGTCCGCTGCGTCCGGTGCGAGCGGCCCATCTGCCCGGAGTGCATGACGCCGGCCTCGGTCGGCTTCCAGTGCCCAGACGACGTCCGCGCCGGCAACGCGAGCGTCCGCCGCCCCCGCCCGGCCTCCCGCCTGGCCGGTGCGCGGCGCCGGTTCGGCCCGGTGACCGTCTCGCTGGTCGCAGTCAACCTCGTCGTCTTCGTCATCACCGCCGTCTCGGCGACCTCGGTCGGCGAGAGCCCGCTGGACAACTGGCGCTCACCGGTGTTCCAGGCGTTCTCGCAGGTCCCCGTCCTCGTCGACGTCTTCGGCGAGGACTGGCGGCTGCTCACCGGGGCGTTCCTGCACATCGGGATCACCCACCTGCTGCTCAACATGCTCAGCCTGCTGATCTTCGGCCCGGAGCTCGAGGGCCGCCTGGGCTGGTGGCGCTACCTCGCCGTCTACCTGGTCTCGGCCCTGGGCGGCGCCGTGGCCATCCAGCTCTTCGGTGACCCCGGCCGGCCCGTGGCGGGCGCCTCCGCGGCCCTCTACGGTCTGCTGGGCGCCCTGGGCGTGCTCATGGTGGTGGCCCGCCAGGACCTGCGGGGCCTGCTCACCCTGCTGGCCATCAACGTCGTCATCAGCTTCCTGCCCGGGGTGTCGCTGCTCGGCCACCTGGGCGGCCTGGTCGCCGGCATCCTGGCCACCGGCCTGCTCGTCCTCGCTCGACGGCGCACGGCGCTGCAGGCAGGGGGCCTCGCGGTGCTCGCCGCGGCGCTGGTGACCCTCGCCCTGACCGTCCCCGCCCCGCTGGTCGTCCTGGGCCTCTGAGGGCTGCTCCAGCCCGTCAGGCCGGCCGCAGCGCCTCGAGGGCCTGCGCGACGGCCGCCGGGTCGGTGCCCAGCTCGCGGCGGCCCAGGAGCACCAGCGTGCCTGCGTCGTCGGGACCGGCCGCGGTGTCCAGCTCCAGCAGCCGCGAGCGCATCCCCAGCCGCCGCGTCGTCCGCAGCCGCACCCGGAGACCCGGCCAGGGCAGCCGCGTGCGGCCGCCCAGCGTCCGCACGACGACGCCGGCGCCGTCGGCCACCAGCCGGGGCCGCAGGACCACGTCGCGCAGCGCCACGGCCACCAGCAGCACCCCGGCCGCACCGACCAGGACCCGGCCGGCGGCGTCGAGGGTCAAGGCGCCCAGCACGAGCAGCACGCCGCCGAGACCGAGGGCGACCGTCTCCGCCGTCCGTGCCGACCAGTGCACGTCCCCACCCTCGCAGGCCGCGCCGTCCGTCCACAGGCCGGGCCCCCTGGGGACGGCGCCCCGTGCGAGGGGATCTGCCCTGTTCACTGCGCGTGTCGACTCCTCGACGACAGGTCTGTGCTCGCTGTGGGTGACCGCCCCGGTGCGGGGTCATGTCGACACATCCACAGCTGGGTACACAGCTGGGGACAAAGCACAGACCTGTAGTTACTGGGCTGCCCTTCTCGTCACACGCGCCCCACCGGTGAGGAAACCGCAGCTCAGCGCGGTGTGGTCGAACAGGCGTTCTCCACATGTGGTGGACAACCCTGGGGGCGGAGCGCCAAGTCGACCTGTGGACGCACCCGTCGGCTGTGCACAGCGGTGCACACCCCCGGTGAGAGCCGCCCTCCCCGCCCCGTGTACGAACCGAGGCCCCCGTCCCAGCGCGGGACGGGGGCCTCGGTGGAGGGGCTGGAGGCGCTCACCTCCAGCGCATCGACATCACCAGGCCGAGCACCATAGCGCCGAAGCCGATGGCGAAGTTCCAGGCTCCCAGCGAGACCATGAACGGGATCTGGTCGCCGGCCACGTAGTAGACGACGATCCACAGCAGGCCCACCAGCATGAGGCCCACCATCAGCGGCGCGTACCAGCGCGGGCTGGGCTGGACGGCCCGCGCGTTCGCCGCCCGCGACTGCAGCACGCCCTCGGGCGGGGTGTAGACCGACTTCTTGCGGACCTTGGACTTGGGCACCTGGACCGACTCCTGCTGACTCGCTCGGGTGCCGGTCCGTCGCGACCGGCACGATCGCCTCCCAGCCTAAGCTCCGAGGGGAGCCGCACGGCCCTCCCGACGGTCGTGCCTCCACCTCGCGTCCCCCCAGGAGCCGCTGTGACCCCGCCCGAGCCCCCGGCGCGCGTCCGCCGCGGCCCCTCGGCCTGGGGCGCCCTGGTGCCCGTGGTGGCGCTGGCCGCGGGGCTGCTCTTCGCCACGTCCGGCCAGACCGCCGAGGGGTCGGACCTGCGGGCCGGGAACGTCACCGAGCTGTCGGGGCTGATCGCCCAGCGCGACGAGGTCATCGCCGAGCAGCAGCAGCAACTGGCCGACCTGCAACGCCAGGCCCGCGAGCTCACCGACCACGCGGCCTCCCGGGACGGCGCCGTCGCACAGGCGCAGGCCGCAGGGGACGCCGGGGCCCTCTCGGCCGGCCTGGTGGCCCTCCGGGGGCGGGGGGTGGAGATCACCCTCGACGACGCCCCGCGCCGGCCCGACGGCAGCCTGCCGATGGGCGCCCGCCCCGACGACGTGGTGATCCACCAGTCCGACGTGCAGGCCGTCGTCAACGCCGTGTGGGCCGCGGGAGCCGACGGCGTGGCCATCATGGACCAGCGGCTGATCGCCACCAGCGCCGTCCGCTGCGTGGGCAACGTCCTGCTGCTGCAGGGGCGGACCTACTCGCCGCCGTTCGTCGTCACCGCGATCGGCGACCCGGCCGCCATCCGCGCGCAGCTGGCCGCCTCGCCCCAGGTGGCGGTCTTCCAGCAGGCGGTCGAGGACTTCGGGCTGACCTTCGCCGTCCGCGACCGGCCCGAGATGGCGGTGCCGGCCTACACCGCCCCGCTGGACATGGCCTACGCCACAGCCGCTGACGGCTGACCGGGCGCTGCGGTACACAGGGACCGTGAGCCGGCCCGTCCTCGTCGTCGACAACTTCGACAGCTTCGTCTACAACCTGGTCCAGTACCTGGGCCAGCTGGGCGTCGAGTGCGTCGTCCGGCGCAACGACGCCGTGACCGTCGACGAGCTGCCCGACCTCGACGTCGCCGGCGTGCTGCTGTCCCCCGGGCCGGGCACGCCCTCCGGCGCCGGGGTGACCGTCCCCATGGTGCGTGCCGCGGCCGGCGCCGGGACGCCGGTGCTGGGCGTGTGCCTGGGTCACCAGGCGATCGCCGAGGCGTTCGGCGCCGAGGTGGTCCGGGCGCCGGAACTGCTGCACGGCAAGACCAGCGAGGTCGTGCACGACGGCGCCGGCGTGCTGTCCGGGCTCCCCTCGCCGTTCACCGCCACCCGCTACCACTCGCTGGCCGTGGACCGCGCCACCGTGCCCGATGAGCTCGAGGTCACCGGCGCCACGGAGTCGGGCATCGTCATGGCGCTGCGGCACCGCGAGCTGCCCGTGGAGGGCGTGCAGTTCCACCCCGAGTCGGTGCTCACCGAGGGCGGCCACCAGATGCTCGCCACCTGGCTGACCACCTGTGGCCTGGCCCCCGACCCCGCCGTCGTCGAGGCGGCCGCAGCGGGCGCACGGAGACTGTCCGCCGCCGTCGTCTGAGCCCCCACACGGGAGCAGGGGCCCCTCCCGTCCGGGAGGGGCCCCTGCTGCGTCTCAGGACGTCACTGGGGGGTGTTCGGGTCGTTGTCCGTGTCTACGGCGGGGGGTGGGGTCTCGTCGTCCGGGGCCTCCCGGTAGACGATGAGCCTGATCTCGCCGTCGGCGGCCACCGAGGAGCCCGGCGTCGGCTCGCTCCCCGCGACCGTGCCCACGGTCTGGCCCCCGTCCGCGGGGAGGTCGACGACGGTGATGGTGCCGGTGAAGCCCGCGGCGGCCAGCGTCTGCCGGGCCTGCTGCTCGGTCTGGCCGACGATCGCGGTGGGCACGCTGATCTCCGCGGCGCCGCCGGACACCTGCAGGGTGATCGCCTGGTCGGCGCCCGCCTGCTGGCCGGCGGCCGGGTTGGTCGCGATCGCGGTGCCGGCGGGCTGGTCGGAGTCGACCTCGCTGACCGTCACGTTGCGGAAGCCGGCGTCCAGGAGCGCCTGGCGGGCGGCGTCCTGCGCCTGACCGGCGACGTCCGGGATCGCGTCCGTGCCGTCGGAGACCGCCAGCGTGACGGTGGTGGCCGGCGCGACCGCGGTGCCCTCCTCCGGGTCCACCGCGACGACGGTGCCCTCCTCGGCGAGGGAGTCGGCCTGGTCGGAGTTGACGTTGCCGGTGAAACCCGCGTCCTCGAGCGCCGTGCGCGCCCGGTCCTCGTCGAGGTCGACCACCTGGGGCACGGTGACGGTGTCGGGCGCGCCGGCGACCGTCAGGTCCACCTCGGTGCCTTCCTCGACCCGGGCACCGCTGGCCGGGTCGGTGGCCTGCACCGTGCCGACGGCGGCCTCGTCCTGGGTGGGCTGCGTGGTCACCGTGCCGACCTCGAGGCCGGCCGCCTCGATCGCTGCTACGGCGTCGGCCTGCGGCTGACCGACCAGCCCGGCGGGCACGGTGACCTGCGTGGCGGCCTGCGGCGGCGGGTCGTCGTCGCCGGAGTCGACCAGCAGGGCCACCCCGACGACGGCGCCGATGAGCACCAGCGCACCGACGACAAGGGCGACGACCCGGTTGCGCTTGCGCCGGCGCGCGGCCTCGTCGTCGTCCCAGTCGCCGTCCCCGTAGGCGCCGGGGGTGGCGCCGAGGATGGTGGTCTTCTCCTCGTCGCCCATGACCGGCGTGGCCTCGACCCGCTGCCCGGCCAGTGCCCGGAGCAGGTCGTTGCGCATCTCGGCGGCCGACTGGTACCGGTTGGCCGGGTTCTTGCTCATCGCCTTCATGACGATGGCGTCGAGCTCCGGCGGGATGGCCGGGTTGACCGAGGACGGCAGCCGCGGGTCCTCGCGCACGTGCTGGTAGGCCACCGAGACGGGCGAGTCGCCGGTGAACGGCGGCGCGCCGGTGACCAGCTCGTAGAGCAGGCAGCCGAGCGAGTAGACGTCGGAGCGCGCGTCGACCGCCTCGCCGCGGGCCTGCTCGGGGGAGAGGTACTGGGCGGTGCCGATGACCGCGGCGGTCGAGGTCATCGTGGCGGCGGAGTCCGACACCGCGCGGGCGATGCCGAAGTCCATCACCTTGACGGTGCCCTGGGGCGTGATCATCACGTTCCCGGGCTTCACGTCGCGGTGCACGATGCCGTTGCGGTGGCTGAAGTCGAGGGCTGCGCAGATGTCGGCGGCGAGGGTCATCGCCTTCTCCGGCCGCAGCACGCCCTCGCGGCGCAGCACGTCGCGCAGCGTGTCGCCCTCGACGTACTCCATGACGATGTACGGCGTCGCGCCGGACGGGGACCGGTCCTCGCCGGTGTCGTACACCGCGACGATCGACGGGTGGTTGAGCGAGGCGGCCGCCTGGGCCTCCCGCCGGAAGCGGACCTGGAACGACGGGTCGCGGGCCAGGTCGCTGCGCAGGACCTTGACCGCCACCTCACGGCCGAGCCGCAGGTCCCGGCCGCGGTGCACCTCCGCCATGCCACCGCGGCCGAGCACCCCGCCGATCTCGTAGCGCTCGCCGAGCACCTGGGGGGTGGTCATCGGTGGTCCTCTCGGGCGGTGCTGTGACGGGTCGCGGGCGCCTCCGGGCATGGGGCAGCGCCGGGCGCTGACCCGGTTCCGGCGGGCAGCGTAACGGCTGACAGGGCCCGTTCCCGGGCGGCGCGGGGGAGCGGCGTCACGCCGTCCCGCTCTGCGCGCCTGCGTTCCCGCCGCCGGGCTGGGCGCCCGGACCGGTGGGTGCCGAGGGCTCCGCCTCCTCGGTGACCGGCGGCTGCGTGCTCGTCCCCGTCGGCGCCGGCGCAGACGACCCGGGCTGCGTGTCCGCGTCCTCCGCGGGCGGCTCGGGCTCCTCCTCGACCGGCGGTGGGACGGGCGCGGGCACGGGCGCGGACGGGCTCGTCGAGGTGGAGGTGGAGGTGGACGTCGAGGTCTGCGTCCCGCCGCCGCCGGTGCCGGCGCCGCCGCCGTTGCCCGGGCTGCTGTCGCCCGTGTCGCCGTCGTCCTGGCCGCTGCCCGCGTCGTCGCCCGTGTCCTCCTCGGGCTCCGCGGGGCTGTAGTCCTCCTGGGCCACGTACAGCGTGACGCCGGAGCCGCGGGGCACCGGGATGCCGGCCGGGTCGACGGCGGCGACGTCGCCGGCGGCGAGGTCGACGCCCGCGGCGGCCAGCTGGCCGGCGTCCGCGTCGGCGAGCGTCACCTCGAGGCCGGCCTCCTCGAGCTCGGCCCGCACGCCCTCGGCGTCCTCACCGATGTACTGGCCGGCGGCGGGGATGTTGACGAGCTGCTGCGTGGCGGTGGCCGTGTCGCTCGCGGAGGCGCTGCTGGTCGTCCCGGCGGAGGTGCGGGGGTCGTCGTCGTTGCCGGCGAGGAGGAAGTACGCGCCGGCGGCGACGCCGGCCACGAGCAGGAGCGAGAGCAGCACCCACAGCAGCCGGCGGTCGCCGCCCCGGCGCTGCGCGGGCCGGTCGTCCCAGCCGGCCCGGTCGTCGTCGACGGGTGGGCTCTGCAGCGGCGGCAGGGTGCGCCCGCCGGCGGCGTGCCGGCCGCCGGTGCGCGGGCCGGCGGTGCGCGGGCCGGCGGCCGAGGCGGCACCGAGCGCGGCGGCGCCGGCCGCCACCCCGGTGGCCGGACCGCCGAGCACGCGGGTTCCGTCGGCGTCGACCTCGGGGATCACCTCGGTCTGCGCGGCGGCCGCCATCCCGGTGCTCGACGTCACCGCGGCCGGCCCGGCGGGGCCGAGGCCCTTGCCCGCGGCCACGGAGCGGATGGCGGCGGCGAAGGCGGCGCCGTCGGCGAAGCGGTCGTGCGGGTCCTTGGCCAGCGCCCGCTCGACGAGCATCCGCACCGCCGGCGGGACGTCGCCGGGCAGCGGGGGTGCCGGGCGGTTGATGTGCGCCAGCGCGATGGCCACCTGGGAGGTGCCGTCGAAGGGCCGCCCGCCGGTGAGGCACTCGTAGCCGACGACGCCGAGGGAGTAGACGTCGGAGGCCGCGGTGGTCTCCAGGCCCTGCGCCTGCTCCGGCGAGAGGTACTGCGCGGTGCCGACCACCATCCCGGTGCGGGTCAGCGGCGTGGCGTCGCGGGTGCGGGCGATGCCGAAGTCGGTCAGCTTCACCACGCCGTCGGGCCGCACGATGAGGTTGCCCGGCTTGATGTCGCGGTGCACCACCCCGGCGGCGTGCGCGGCCGACAGCCCGTCGGCGGCCTGCTCGAGGACGTGCAGCGTCCAGTCGACCGGCAGCCGCCCCTCCTCGTGGAGGATCGTCACCAGCGGCTTGCCCTCGACCAGCTCCATGACGAGGAAGGCCAGGGTCTGCCCCGGCCCGCCGGCCTCGGTCTCGCCGTAGTCGTAGACCGAGGCGATGTTCGGGTGCGACAGCGCCGCGGTGTGCCGCGCCTCGTTGCGGAAGCGGGCGACGAAGCTCGGGTCGCCGGTGAACTCGCTGCGCAGCACCTTGGCCGCGACGACGCGGTCGAGGACGCGGTCGCGCGCCCGCCAGACCTCGCCCATGCCTCCGGTGGCGATCGGCTCGGTGATCTCGTACCGGCCGGCCAGGATGGTTCCGGTGGACAGGGCCATCAGCCCCCCTGACCCTCGAGATAGGCCTGCATCACGTCGCCGGCGATCGGCGCGGAGACGTCACCGCCGGTACCCCCGCCGTTCGCCACGAACACCGCGACGGCGATCTGCGGGTCGTCGGCCGGGGCGAAGCCGACGAACCAGTTGTGGTCGGGCACGTCCTCGGCGACCTGGGCGGTGCCGGTCTTCCCCGCCACCGCCACGCCGGGGATGCGGGCCGCGCGGCCGCTGCCGTTGGCCACGACGCTCTCCATCATCTGCTGCAGCTGGTCGGCGACCTCCGGCGTGACCGGCGAGGAGAACTCCTCCGGGTCGGACCGGTCGATGACGGTGAGGTCGGGTGCCCGCACCTGGTCGACGAGGTAAGGGGTCATCAGCGTCCCGTCGTTGCCCACGGCCGCGGCGATCATCGCGGCCTGCAGCGGGGTCATCCGGACGTCGCGCTGGCCGATGGAGCTCTGGCCCAGCGCCGCCTCGCTCTCGATGTCGCCGACGCTGCTGCCGGCGACCTGCAGCGGGATCTCCATGCCGTCCCCGGTCATCCCGAACGCCTCGGCCATCTCCCGCACGCGGTCCTCGCCGAGGTCGATGCCCAGCTGGGCGAAGGCGGTGTTGCAGGAGATCGTCAGCGCGTCGAGCAGCGACTGCTCCTGGCTGCTGCTGCACGAGGACCCGTTGAAGTTCTCCAGCGTCGTGGAGGTGTCCGGCAGGGTGAGCAGGTCCGGAGCCGGGATGACGGTCTCCGGGGTGTACTCGCCGCTGGACAGCGCGGCCGCCGACACGATGACCTTGAAGACCGAGCCCGGCGGGTAGTTGTCCTGGGTCGCCCGGTTCAGCCGCGGGTCGAGGTCCATCGCGCCGAGCTCCTCGGCGTAGGCGCGGATGGCGTCGGGGTCGTGGCTGGACAGCCGGCCCGGGTCGTACGTCGGGGTGCTGGCCATCCCGAGCACCGCGCCGGTGGACGGGTCGAGCGCGACGACGGCGCCGGTGACCCCCTCCAGCCCGGCCATCGCGGTCTCCTGCACGGCCGGGTCGAGGGTCAGGACGACGTCGCCGCCGGCCGGGTCGCGGCCGGTGAACAGGTCGGCCAGCCGCCGGGTGAACAGCCGGGCGTCGGAGCCGGCGAGCACGTCGTTGGCCGCCCGCTCCAGCTGCGCGCTGTTGTAGAGCAGCGAGTAGTAGCCGGTGACCGCGGCGTACGTCTCCCCCTGCGGGTACTGGCGCAGGTAGGTCAGCGTGTCCTGGGTGGGCGTCGACAGCGCCACCTCGGTGCCGTCGACGACGATCGAGCCGCGCTCGCGGGAGTACTCCTCGCTGAGCACGCGGGTGTTGCCGGAGTCCTCGCGCAGCTCGTCGGAGCGCACGACCTGGATGTAGTTGACGTTGACGATCAGCAGCGTGAACAGCACCAGCACGCTGATCGCCACCTTGCGCAGGGGCGCGTTCACCGGGACACCACCTCGGTGGGCGCCTCGCCGAAGGCCGCCTTGGGCGGGGCGGGGGGCGTCGCCGGCCGGCGCGCGGCATCGCTGATCCGCACCAGGACGGCGACCAGCCCGAAGTTGGCCACCAGGGAGGACCCGCCGTAGGCGACGAACGGCGTGGTCAGGCCGGTGAGCGGCAGCAGGCCGGTGACGCCGCCGAGGACGACGAACAGCTGCCAGGCGACGGCGAAGGCCAGGCCGCCGGCGAGGAGCTTGCCGAAGGCGTCGCGGACGATCAGCGACGTGCGCAGGCCGCGCTCGACGAGCACCAGGTAGAGGACGATGACCGCGACCAGCCCGAACAGGCCGAGCTCCTCGCCGATCGCCGAGGCGATGAAGTCGCTCTTGGCCACCGGCACCTGGTCGGGGCGGCCCCCGCCGAGCCCGGCGCCGAACAGCCCGCCGGTGCCCAGCCCGAACAGCGACTGGACCAGCTGGTAGCCGCCCTCGTTGCGGTAGGCGAAGGGGTCGAGCCAGGTGTCCACGCGCACCTGCACGTGGCCGAACACCTGGTAGGCGAGGAACGCGCCGCCGGCGAACAGGCCCACGCCGATGAGCAGCCAGCTGGCCCGCTCGGTGGCGACGTAGAGCATCACCACGAAGATCCCGAACAGCAGCAGCGAGCTGCCCAGGTCGCGCTCGAAGACCAGCACGAGGATCGACACGACCCAGACGGCGAGCACCGGGCCGAGGTCGCGGCCGCGCGGCAGCTCCAGGCCCATGACCCGGCGGCTGGCCAGCGCCAGCACGTCGCGCTTGTCGACCAGGTAGGCGGCGAAGAAGACGATCAGGCAGATCTTGGCGAACTCACCGGGCTGGATGCTGAAGCCGGCCACCCGGATCCAGATCTTGGCGCCGTACACCTCGGAGATCGACGCGGGGAGCACCGCGGGCAGCGCGAGCAGCACCAGGCCGACCAGGCCCAGGGTGTAGGCGAAGCGGGACAGCTGCCGGTGGTCGCGGAGCACCACGACGACGGCGACGAACAGCGCCACCCCGACGGTCGCCCACAGCAGCTGCACGGGGGCGTCCTCGCGGGTGGCCTCGCCGTCCTGCAGGCCGGCGAGGTCCAGCCGGTGGATCATCGTGAGCCCGAGGCCGGTGAGCACCGCGACGGCGGGCAGCAGCAGCGGGTCGGCGTACGGGGCGAACCGGCGGACGACGAGGTGGACGACCACCCACAGCGCGGTGAACCAGCCGCCGAAGGTGAACAGGTCCGCGCGCAGCGACCCGGTGACCGTGACGTCGACGATGCACTGCGCCGCGAGCGTGATGAGGACGGCGAAGCCCAGCAGCGCCAGCTCGGTGTTGCGCCGCTTGGGCGGGACCGTGCCCGGCGCGGCGGCGCGCGGGTCGGTCGTGGGCCCGCCCATCACTCCGCCTCCCGGCAGTCCACTCCCGGCTCGGGCGACGAGGTCGGGGTGCCCGACGTCGGCGCGGCCTCGGTGCTGCTGCCCGGTGCGGCCCCGGTGTCCGGGGAGGGCAGCGCGCCGTCAGGGAGCGGCGACAGCGAGGTCTCGGCCGACGGGGGAGCGTCGTCCGAAGGGGTGGACGTCTTCGTGTCGCACGGCGGCAGGGTGGCGGCGTGCAGGTCGTCGACGATGCGCTGCGCGTCGTCGGCGTCGCCGGCCTCGATGCCCTGCCGCACGCTGTTCCGGTCGTAGGAGCTCAGGTCGTCGAGGTCGATGTCGGTGACGTCGTCGACGCGGTACAGGTCCAGGCCGAGCAGGTCGGTGTTGAAGCCGCGGTAGACCGCGACCCGGTCGCCGGCGTCGGCGGCCGCGACCCCGACGAACCAGTGGGTGAGCACCCACAGCCAGGTGGCGATCCCGCCCACCAGCAGGAGCAGCACCACCCCCCCAGCGACGAACAGCCGCCGCCGAGGGCGGCGGCGGTCGGGGGGAGCGGCTGCCGTGGAGGTGCTCGTCTGTGGAGGTGGCGGGGGTGGCGGGGGGTCGGCGAGGGCGGCCCGGCCGGCCGCCGAGCGGGGGTCGACCTCGCGCTGGCCGCGGTTGTCCCCGGCCGCGCCGTCGACGACCGGCTCCATCGATAAGCCGCTGCCGGAGTCCTCGACGACGTCGGCGACGATCACCGTGATGTTGTCCGGGCCGCCGCTGCGCAGCGCCAGCTCCACCAGCCGGTCGGCGGTCGACTGCGGGTCGGGGTCCTTGAGCGCCTCGGCCAGCGTCTCCTCGCTGACCACGCCGGACAGGCCGTCGGAGCACAGCAGGTAGCGGTCGCCGGCGCGCGCCTCGCGCATCGACAGGTCGGGGTCGACGTCCTGGCCGTTCAGTGCCCGCAGCAGCAGCGAGCGCTGCGGGTGGTGGTTGGCCTCCTCGGGGGTGATCCGCCCGTCGTCGATGAGGGTCTGCACGAACGTGTCGTCGTGGGTGATCTGCGTGAAGACGCCGTCGCGCAGCAGGTAGGCGCGGGAGTCGCCGACGTGGCAGAGCGCGAGCCGGCCGCCGGCGAAGAGGACGGCGGTGAGCGTGGTGCCCATGCCCTCGAGCTGCGGGGACTCGCGGATGACCTCGCGCAGGTGCTCGCTGCCGTCGAAGACCGCCTCGCGCATCGCCTGCAGCATGTCGCCGCTCGGTGCGTCCTCGTCGAGGTGCTCCAGCGCCGCGATCACGACCTTGCTGGCGACGTCGCCGGCCGCGTGCCCGCCCATGCCGTCGGCGACGGCGAGCAGCCGTGGCCCGGCGTAGACCGAGTCCTGGTTGTTGCCGCGGACCAGACCTCGGTCGGAGCGGGCGGCGTAGCGCAGCGCGAGACTCATCGGACCCTGCTCACGTCTGCTCTGCCGCTCCCCGTGGTCGCCTGCGTCGTCGTGCGTGGACTGGTCATGAGCGCAGCTCCATGGCGGTCTGGCCGATGCGGATCGGCTGGCCGGGAGCCACGAGCAGCGGGCCCTGGACCCGCTGCTGGTCGAGGTAGGTGCCGTTCGTCGAGCCGAGGTCCTCGACGTACCACTGCCCGCCCCGGTTGGTCAGCCGCGCGTGTCGCGAGCTGGCGAAGTCGTCGGTGAGCACGAGCGTCGAGTCGTCGGCGCGGCCGATGAGGATCGGCTGCTCGCCGAGGGTGATCTTCGTACCGGTCAGCGGGCCTGCGGTCACCACCAGTGTGCGCACGCCGCGGCCGCGCTTGCGACCGGGGGCCGCCGCGCGCGGCGGCACCGACGCCACCCGCCCGGTCCGGCCGCCGAACAGGTCGGCCCGGACGACGCGGAAGGCCGCGAAGATGAACAGCCAGAGCAGCAGCAGGAACCCGAAGCGGAAGACCTGCAGGACGATCTCGGCGGTCACGGCCGGCCCCCGCTGCTCTGCCCCGCGCGCGCGAGCTCGCTCACGTGCCGTCCTGCCGGTACACCAGCACCGAGTGCCCGATGCGGATGACGTCGCCGTCGGACAGGGCCTGGCGGGTCACCCGGCGGCCGTTGACGAGGGTGCCGTTGGTCGAGCCGAGGTCCTCCACGACGGCGGTGCCGCTGTCCAGGACGACGTCGACGTGCTTGCGGCTGACGCCGGTGTCGGGCAGCCGGATGTCGGCGTCGGTGCCGCGGCCGATGACGTTGCGGCCGGTGGTGAGCTCGTGGCGCGTGCCCGGCCCGTCGACGACCAGCACGTGCGTGACGCCGGGCTTCGAGCCGGCGCGGCCGACGACCGACGGGTGCTGCCGGCCGGTGTCGGTGGCCACCCGGCCGGGAAGCGGCGGCAGCGGCGGGATCGAGCCCGAGCCGTGCAGAGGCGGGGCCGGGGGGACGGCGACGGCGTCGACCCGCGAGCCCGGACGCGCCGGGTCGGCGACGTGCGAGCTGACCTCGAAGACGCCGGTGGGGAGGTCGTCGGCGCGCTCGAGGCGGACCTGTACCGCCCCGAAGACCTGCCAGCCCTCGTCGTCGATGTGCTCGGAGACCATGTCGGCGAGCTCGGAGGCCAGCTGGCCTGACCACTCGGCGAGGTTGTCGTAGTCGGCGGGGCCGAGCCGCACGTCGTAGACGTTGGGGGCGAGCACCCGGCCCTCGCCCATGACCGAGCGCTGCTCGTCGGCCTCCCGCTGCAGCGCCTTGGCGATCTCGGCAGGATGGACCTTGCCCTTGAAGATGCGGGCGAAGGCGAAGCCGACCATGCCCTCGAGCCGTCGCTCGAAGCGCTGCAGCACGCCCACAGTCGCTCCTCCACGCTCGCCCGGACAGGTGGCCCTCCGACTGATCGTAGCCGGGTGGTTGCGTCGGAACCGGCCAGGAACACGTGACACCCCATGCCCGGCGGGGGCACCTGGGAGAACGACGGACCCCTCCGGTGGGTCACGCCGGGCGGCTGCTAACGTGGCTCCTCGCCAGGGCAAGTGGCGGAATGGCAGACGCGCACGGTTCAGGTCCGTGTGTCCGAGAGGACGTGGGGGTTCAACTCCCCCCTTGCCCACCCAGAGACGAACGGCCCCCGGGATCCCCGGGGGCCGTCTCGCGTGTCAGGGGTCCTGCGCCGGGTGACCCGGGGAGCCTCCTCAGGCGGTGCCGGCGGTCTCCTGGAGGAACGCGGCGGAGTCGTAGTAGGTGCGGACGCCGGTGAGCAGGCCGTCGTCGGAGCCGTCGCCCTCGATGACGGTGACGCCGCGGTAGCTGAACGGCTTCCCGCTGCGCAGCGTGCCGCGCGACTCCCACTCCAGCGCGGCCGTCTTCTCGCCGACGGTGCTCGAGGTGAACGTCGTCTCCAGCTCGCCGAAGACGTGGCGGTAGTCCTCCCAGAACCGCTGGGCGCCCTCGCGCCCGCGGGCCTCGTGGGTGGAGTTGAGCTTGACCAGCTCGGCCTCGTCCCCGGTGAGGTCGACGAGCGGCTGCGGGTCGGACTCGGCGTCGAGGTGGTGCAGCGCGGCGGTGAAGCGCTCGGTCAGGTTGTGCACGGGGGTCCTCCCGGGGACGTCGTCTGCGGTCCCCGGCACCTACCCGGCCGATCGCGGACGCACCCGCACCGGAACTCAGGCGGGCAGCTGCTGCCGGTCGGTGTCCTGCGACCGGCGCTCGCCGATCGTGCGCGCCAGCAGCACCACGCCCCAGGGGCCGATGACCCAGACGGGCCACGGGTACTGCAGGTCGCCGCTGCCCAGCACGGTGACGAGCCAGATGCCGACGACGATCACCGCGGTGGTGACCCACCCGGTCCACGCGGCGCGCAGGTCATGGCCCCAGGCGCCGTGCCAGGCCCCGCCGTGGAGGGCGCTCGCGACGGGGGAGCGGGCCGGCTCCCGGCGGGCGGGCTCGCGGCGGGCCGGGAGCGGCAGGTCGGCGGTGAGGTCGGCCAGCTCGCCGTAGGTGCGGGCGGCGTGGGCGCGCGCCGAGCGGTCCTCGTACTCGGCCAGCGTCAGCCGGCCGTCGGCCAGGGACTCGTCCAGGCGGGTCACGACGGCGGCGCGGTCGGTGTCGGCGGCGAGCAGGTGCGGCTCGGGCATCTCGGGCTCCTCGTCAGGCGGTGTGCTCCGAGTCTTTCCCGCGGGGTTCCCCGCCACCATTGACAGACGTCACGGATCGGCCGTGCGTCCTGCACCCCTGCCGTCGGCCGGCTCAGCCGTTGGCGGGGGTGGCCTCCCTGGCCAGGTGCTTGCCGATGACCATCCGCTGGATCTGGTTGGTGCCCTCGAAGATCTGCATGACCTTGGCCTCGCGCATGTAGCGCTCGGCGGGGTGGTCACGGGTGTAGCCGGCGCCGCCGAGCACCTGCACGGCGTCGGTGGTCACCTTCATGGCGGCGTCGGTGGCGACGAGCTTGGCGATGCTGGCCTGCCGGGAGTAGGGCTGGCCGGCGTCCTTGCGGCGAGCGGCGACGAGGTAGGTGGCGCGGGCGGACTCCACGGCGGCGGCCATGTCGGCCAGCAGGAACGCCACGCCCTGGTGGTCGACGATGCGCCGGCCGAAGGCCTCCCGCTCGAGGGCGTAGGCGACGGCGACGTCGAGGGCGGACTGCGCCAGCCCGACGGCGACCGCGCTGACCCCGAGCCGGCCGGAGTCCAGCGCCGACAGCGCGATGGCCAGCCCGCGGCCGGGCTCGCCGACCATCCGCCCGGCGGGCACCGCGACGTCGTCGAGGCGCATCGCCGCCGTCGTCGAGCCGGTCATGCCCATCTTCTGCTCCGGCGGCGCGGCCGACAGGCCGGGCAGGTCCGGGGTGAGGTGGAAGCAGGAGATGGCGGCCGGGCCGTCGTCGGGGGTGCGCAGGAAGGTCGAGTAGAAGTCGGCGTGCCCGCCGTGGGTGACCCAGGCCTTCTCCCCGGTGGCCAGCCACCCGTCGTCGGTGGCCTTGGCGCTCGCGCGCATGGCGGCGGGGTCGGAGCCGGCGTGCGCCTCGGACAGGCAGTAGGCGCCGAGCAGGCGGCCGCCGACCATCTCGGGCAGCCACTGCTCGCGCTGCTGGGGCGTGCCGAAGCGGTCGACCGGCCCGCAGGCGAGGGTGTGCACGCTGACGCCGAGCGCGACGCTGGCCCACCGCATCGCCAGCTCCTCGACCACCTGGAGGTAGACGGCGTAGGGCTGCCCGCCGCCGCCGACGTCCTCGCCGAAGGGCAGCCCGAGCAGGCCGGTGTCGCCGAGGAGGGCGAACACCTCGCGGGGGAAGCGCTCCTCGCGCTCGTACGCGGCCGCCTTCGGCGCCAGCTCGGCGTCGGCGACCTCGCGGGTGAGCGCGATGAGGTCGGCGGCTTCCTGGGTGGGCAGCTCTCGGTCGACGGCCACGGGGGTCCCCCTCATCGCACGGTGCACAGGCGCGGACTGCAGTACCGGCGACGGTACGCCGGTACTGTCCGACGTCCAGGCGCATGCTGGCCGGCCGGGAGGTGCCGTGACGACGACGGAGATGGTGGGAGGGACCGGCGAGCGGCGGCTGACCGTGCGCCAGGCGCAGCTGCTCGACCAGCTCACCGAGGTGTTCCTCGCCGAGGGCTTCGCCGGGTTCACGCTCGAGGACCTCGCCGTCCGGCTGCACTGCTCCAAGACGACGCTGTACGCGCTGGCCGACAGCAAGGAGCAGCTCGCCGTCCGGGTGGTGCGGCACTTCTTCCGCCGCGCGACGGCCGCCGTCGAGGCGCGGACCGCCGGGGAGAGCGACCCGGCGCGGCAGGTCACCGCCTACCTCGAGGCCGTCGCCGTGGAGCTGACGCCGGCCTCGCGGGCCTTCCACCGGGACCTGGAGGCGTTCCCGCCGGGCCGGGCCGTCTACGAGCACAACACCGCGGCCGCCGCCGAGCGGGTCACCGCGATGATCGCCGAGGGCGTCGCCGCCGGGCGGTTCCGCGAGGTGCACCCGGGGCTCGTGGCCGACACGGTCACCACGCTGATGTCCCGCATCGGCCGGGGGGACACCGCCCGCGCCACCGGTCTGGACGACGCCACCGCCTACCGCGAGCTGGCCGCACTGCTGCTGCACGGGATCAGCCGGTGAGGCTCGTCGCGGCGTCATGGGACGACGAGGAGGTGCAGCGGCTGACCACCGCGCAGCAGGCCGAGCTGCGGGCCCGCTACGAGGGCGACACCGAGCCCGGGACGCCGCCGTCGGCCGTCGACGTCAGCGTGGTGCTGGTGGCCCGCGACCCCGCCGGGACGGCGGTCGGGTGCGGGGCGCTGCGGGCCCTGGGCGACGGCGCCGCCGAGGTCAAGCGCATGTACGTGGTGCCGGAGGCGTGCGGGCGGGGCGTGTCCAAGGTGCTGCTCGCCGGGCTGGAGGACGCGGCCCGGTCGCGCGGGTGGACCGTGCTGCGGCTGGAGACCGGCCCGCGCCAGCCGGAGGCGATCGCGCTGTACGAGGGCGCCGGCTACCGGCCGATCCCCGCGTTCGGCGGCTACGTCGACGAGCCCGACGCCGGGTGCTCGCTGTACTACGAGCGGGTCCTCGGCCCGGCCTGACCCGTCACACCGGGAGGGCGTCGTCGGCCTCGTCGGCCTCGTCGGGCAGCGTCCACGCCAGGTGCCAGTAGGGCAGAAGGCCGGAGGCGAACCAGAGCAGGAAGCCGAGGCAGAGGGCCAGGGCGGTGTGCCCGGTGCCGGAGGCGAGGGCGATGCCTCCTGTCCAGGCGGCGAACGTCAGCGCGGTCATCGGCCAGCCGACGCGGCTGTGGGACTGCTCGCGCAGGCCCTCCTGGTGCTCGTCGAGGGAGTGCCGCCCGCGGTCGAACACCCCGCGGATGCCGAGGTTGAGCAGCGAGTGCAGCGGGATGAACAGCAGCATCCCGGCCGACCACACGAGGAAGTAGGCGGTGGTCCAGCCCGTGTCGGTGAGGGCCTGGACGAGCGTGGCGACGACGAGGGCGCCCAGGAGGGCCGCCTCGGCCAGCACCGCGCGGATGCGGACCCGGTGGGTGCGGGTCCAGGCGTAGCGGCCGTCCTCGAAGGTGCGGGCGAGGAACGTCTGGTCGGGTGAGGTGGTCATGGCGTCCTCCGGGTGAGCTCGGAGCCGATCGCGGGCAGCGGGTCGAGGGAGAAGACCGCCTCGACCGGGAGGTCGAAGAAGCGGGCGATGCGCAGGGCCAGCGCCAGCGAGGGGCTGTACTCGCCGCGCTCGAGGTAGCCGACCGTCTGCGGGTGGACGCCGACGCCGTCGGCGAGTTCCTTCCGGCTGACCCGGCGCTCCGCCCGGAGCACGGCGATCCGGTCGTGGACCCGGTCGGCCTCTCCTCGTGGCTGACGACCCATGCGTCTTTTCGTATCATTAATGCTACGTCTCGTGCAACGGCTCGGACGGCTTCGGCGGCCGCGAACCGGATCCGGACCTCCGGACATGAGGGGGTGTGACCACCTCACCCACCGCGGCTGGATCATCGCCAGCCGTGATCGCGCTCTCGCTGCACCGGTCGGCGGACCCACCGTCGGACGCGGTGCACCTGCGCGCGTTGCCGTCGGCCCTGCCGACCGACGCCGAGGTCCTCGCCGCGTCGCAGGACGACCCGGAGCGCTTCGCGATGCTGTTCGACCGGCACGCCGCCGCGGTGCACCGCTACCTCGGCCGGCGGGTCGGTGAGCTCGCCGACGACCTGCTCAGCGAGACGTTCCTGGTCGCCTTCCGGCGCCGCGCCGACTACCGGCCCGAGCACCTCGACGTCCGGCCGTGGTTGATCGGGATCGCGACCAACCTCGTGCACGGGCACGCCCGGACCGAACGGCGGCGGTACCGGCTGCTCGCCAGGGCCGCCGGCCGGCCGGAGGAGCACGGACCCGACCCGGCCGACTCCGGCGACCGGCTCGACGCCCAGGCGCTGCGCGGTCCGCTGGCCGCCGCGCTGGCCGGCCTCAAGGCGCACGACCGCGACGTCCTGCTGCTCGTCGCCTGGGGTGACCTGTCCTACGAGGAGGTCGCCGCCGTCCTCGGCGTGCCGGTGGGGACCGTCCGCTCCCGCCTGCACCGCGCCCGCCGTCGGACCCGGGCCGTGCTCGACGCCCCCACGCTGTCCGACCTGCTGTCCGACCCGGCGTCGGAGGAGACCCGATGAACGAGACCACCCTGCTGCGCGACGCCGGGCCCGAGGCACCGCCGCTGTCACCCGCCGCCCGCTCGGCCGCCCGTGCCGCGCTGCTCGAGGAGATCGGCGCCTCGCGGACCGTCCGCGGCCGGCTACGCGCCTTCCTGCCCGGCCGGCGGCTGCCGCTGCGCCTGGGAGCCGCGGTGGTCGCCGTCGCGGCGGCCTGGACCGCCGTCGTCGTCGCGCCCGGCGATGCCGCTCCCGGACGCCCGGCGCCGTCGGCGACCGCCCCTGCTGCTCCGGCGGCACCCGGGGGGATCGACCTGGTGGCGGCCGAGGCGGTCACCTTCCCCGTCTCCCTCGACCCCGTGCCCGAGGGACTGACGCCCCTCTACAGCCGCCGTGGTGGCATCGCGCAGTACGGGAGCACGCCGCCCTTCCACGTCGCCGACTACGAGCCCACCTCCCTGGTGTCCGGCGCCCCCGACGCGGCCGGAGCCGGGGCCACCGACCCGGGCCGTGTGCTGCTCGGCCTGTTCCCCGAGGACCCGCGGTCGTCGGAGGAGTACGGGTTCTGGGCGGAGGGTGACCCGACCGGCACGGCGACCGTCGACGGGATCGAGGCCGGGGTCTGGCGCGAGGAGGGCGTCGTCAGCCTGCTGTGGGAGCGGCCGGACGGGCAGTGGGTGTGGCTGGCGGGCGAGGGTGCCCGGGCCCGGACCGAGTCGCTCGTCGCGGTGGCCGAGTCGATCGTCGACCGGCCGCAGCCGGTCGGCCTGCAGTTCGGCCTCGCGCCGGCCGGCTGGTCGGTGGGCGGCTACGAGGAGAGCCGGAGCCTGGACCTGGTCAGCGACACCGACCCCGCCCTGTTGCTGCGGCTCAGCGCGGTGGGTCCCCAGTACGACGGGACGATCGACGAGCTCCTCGACGGGCTGCCGATGGCCGCGCCGGTGGAGACGGTGACGGTCCAGGGGCGGCCGGGGCGGCTGGCACTGCTGGAGGGCGACGCCGGCACCTCACCGTTCTGGACGATGCTCGGCCAGCTCCCGGACGGGCGGTACCTCCGCCTCCTGGCACCGCAGGAGCTGACCCGCGAGCAGGTGCTCCAGATCGGCGAGCAGGTGACGGCCGCGTCCTGACCGCACGCACGCCCGCACGGCCGTCCGCCGGGTCTCAGGTGGGCGGCCGTGCGCGCGCGGGATCAGGCGGCGGGGGAGAGGAGCGGTCGGGGGACGGTGATCTCCGACCCGTCGGGTCGCCAGGTGCGCCATCGGCCGTCCGGTTGTCGCTCGACGCGGAACCCGTGGTGGACCTTGGTGTGGTGGCGTTCGCACAGCAGGGCTGAGTTCTCCAGCGACGTCTCACCGCCGTCGATCCAGTGCACCAGGTGGTGGACGTCGCACCAGTGCGTGGGTGCTGCGCAGCCGGTGAACACGCAGCCGCCGTCGCGGAGTTCGGCCGCGCGGCGGAGGTGCCGGCCGGCCAGCCGCTGCTCGCGGCCCAGGTCGAGCGGGGCGCCGCCGGGGCCGAAGACCACGCGGGAGACGGCGCCGTCGCAGGCCAGCCAGCGGGCGCGGGCGGCGGAGATGACCGCACCGAAGCCCATCCGCCCGGCACCCGGGCCGGTGCCGGGGTCGGCCAGGTCCTGCAGCTTCACCACCAC
>NZ_FPBA01000013.1:147572-153273 GCF_900116515.1 Geodermatophilus amargosae | reverse complement strand
ACGTAGTCGCGCAGCTCGTCGCGGACCGCGTCGGCGTTCCAGTCCGCGGTGCGCAGCAGCCGCTGCATCCCGTCCGGAGACACCTCACCGGCGGCCTCGGCCAGCGTCCAGCCGTTCTTGCGCTCCAGCTGACCCAACAACCCGCGCAGATAGGCCAGCACCCGGGCCCGCCGCTCGGCCCGGCTGAACGCAGCGGCAATGCGCCGGTGGACCTCCTCCAGCCCCGCCGCCCAGTCCTGCACCTCGGCCACCAGGCCATCGCAGCGCATCCGCCCACGCTGCTACCAGCCCTCAGCCGATCACGACAGCGACACGCTCAAGTGCCGTTGCAGTACTAAGCTGGACGGCTGTGGTCGGGGGTGCACTGGCAGAAGGCGCCAGATCTCGCCCATTGGTGACAGCCCACCGCCAACATCTCCGGTTGTTCTCCGGTCTGTCTCCAGGCCCCTGCACGCGGGCGGCGGCCCGTGAGCTCATGAGCGGCGGTGCTCCGATCACCAGCCGATGCTCGGGCTTCTGCCGAGTGACGGCGTCAGGTGAACCGACTTCGGCGGTCGAACGCCGTGAGTCGGTGGCGGCGTGAGCGGCGAGGAGGGGGCTACCTGGCGCCGGGCCCGCTCCGCGTTCCGGCGGCCACGCCAGGCATCGCGTTCCTGCGTCAGGCGGTCGGGCGGCTGGGCCAACAGTGTCGGGTCGGACGCCAGCTCGGCGATGCGCGCCCGGGCGGCGGCCAGCTCGTGCTCGGCGGCGGTGACGCCATCCCGGGCAGTGGCCAGCCGACCGGAAGCGCCCAGGAAGTGCCCGTGCGCGGTGAGGCGGCTGAGCCGGTCCTCCTGCCGGCGGCGCGCTTCATCCAGAGCTCGTGAGGCGTGGCCGTGTACGGCCTGTGCGGCGTCAGCGGCCGCGCGAAGCCGGGCCTGTTCGGGATGGGCAGCCTCGGAAATGCGGCGGGCGGCGTCATCGAACGCCGCTTGGAGGCGTGGCCGGTCGTCGGGCGAGGAAGCGACGGAGGCGAGCCGACGGGGCTCGGTGGGCAGGTTGGACAGGCATGTCCGCCAACGGTCGGCCCAGCCGGTCAGCTGCTCTTCCGCCCGGCGGAACGCTCCGCGGCGCCGGCGGAGCCGGCCCGGGTCGTGGAGGACGGTCTGGGCGGCCCGGCGGGCATCCTCACGCTGGGCCGCCCACCGGGTGAGCAGTGTGTCACGGAGGCGGCCGGCCTCGGCGGTCACGACCGCGCCGCTGGCCGCGGCTCTGTCCGTCGCAGCCCTCGCGGCGATCGCCGCCTGCCGCTGCCGGTCCTCCAGCGCGAGCAGCTGGGAGGCGTGGTCAGCGTCGGCCGCGACGATCGTGCGCAGCACTTCTCGGCGCAGCTGCAGCGCGTCGAGCCGGTCAAGGCAGCTCTGCTCGGCCGTCCAGGCGCTGTGCAGATTGGTGAGCACCTGCGCGAGCGGTCGGAGTCGGGCGTAACGGGCGGCCTCGCTCGCGGCCAGCTCGGCGGCATGAGAGGGGCCGAGGTCGGCGCGGTCGCGGCCGAAGACGGTAACCCACTGTGCGCGAGCTGCGGCGAGGTCAGCAGCCACGAGATGAGCCGTGTTGGCGGTGCGACCGCGCGTCATGCCGACGTAGGTGGCTGCGGCGGCGGTGTGCTCGTTGATGAGCACGTGGGCGGCGGGGACGGTGTCGCCCTGGACGCCGTGCGCGGTGGAGGCGTAGGCCAGCTCGACGTGCTCGGCGACGTAGCCGGCGGGCAGCACCCGGCCCGGCGGGCCGGACGGGGTGACATCTGGGGTGACGTCACCCCCGGTGGGGCCGACGAGGGTGACGACCAACTTCCCGTGCGGGGTGACCGCGGCGACCGTCCAGGTGTCCCGGTTGGCCACGCCCAGGGTGCGGTCGTTGCGGCGGGTGGCGATCCGATCCCCGGCGCCGATCCGCTGCCCCGCCCTGGTCATGACGACGCTGGTGTCGTCGACCCCGCCTTCGGCGACCAGCCGGTCGCGGATGGCGGCGTTGAGCTCGGCGGCCTGCTCCCGGGTGCCGACCACCACGGCCACCGCATGACCATCAAAAGTTGAAGCGGCGGCGACGGCGACGAGTGCCTCGAGCCGGGCAGCGGCGTCGGGGTGCAGCCGGATCTGACCCCGAAGGTGCAGAGCGTCGAACACCGCGCCAGGATCGACGCCGCCGCGCATGGCCAGGGTTAGCTCGGCGTACTGGGTGTCGGGCATGGCAGGGCCGGCCTCGTCGGTGCGGACGAAGCGGTGCACCGCCTCCAAGGTCAGGCAGGCGGCCGGATCGGCGGCGCGGACGGCGAGGTCGAGCACGCCGCCGCGGCCCACCGCAGGAAGCTGGTGACGGTCGCCGAGCAGCGCGATCCGGACCTCGCACTCGTCGGCGACGGCTAACAGGGCGCGGGCGGTGTCCTGGTCGAGCATGGCAGCCTCGTCGATCACGAGGAGATCCCGTGGTCGCAGCCGCGCGTGGTCGGCCGGCCCGGCGTAGACCACACCGGTGCTGGGGTCGGCCTGCCCGGCGGTGAGCCTGCTCCAAGCGCCGTCGGCGGTCCAGCGCCAGCCGTGCTGGAAGGCCAGCCAGGCCGCCGACGCGGCGGCCGTGCCGACCTCGCCCGCGGCGACCTGAGCCGCCTTGAGGGTGGGGGTGACAACGACGAGACGGCGCCCCTGCTGCTCCAGCAGTCGGCGGGCGGCGGCCAGGGCGGTGGTCTTTCCGGTCCCAGCGGCGCCCTCCACGACGACCAGGGGCCGCGACCCCGCGAGCGCGGCCGCGGTGGCTGCCTGCCCGTCATCCAGCCGCTCCAGCGAGGCGATCCGGTCCAGCCGGAGGTCCGCATCGCAGCCGGTGGAGTCGCCGCGGGCGGCGAGGCGGGTAGTCAGATCGGCTTCGACCTCGAGCACCGCCGCTGAGGTCCAGGCTCGGATGTGCTCGGGCACGCCCTCGCGTTCCAGCAACGGCACGCAGCAGGACAGTGCGCGGGCGGTGATGTCCTCGGCCAGCTCGCTGCGAACCGCAGGTTCCACGACGATCCCGGTGGCGGCATTCAGCTGTTCGGCTTCGCCACGCAGGTCGGCGGCGTTCCAGGCCGAACGGCTCGCGGCGAGCCGGGTGAGCATCATCTTGACGGCGCCGTCGCGGTCGAGCGCCCCGACCGGAGTGGGCCGCAGCTGAACCGGAGTCTCCGGGTCGCGGTAGCCGAGGGCGGTCAGTTCTGCCCGCCAGCGTGCGATCAGGTCGACGCCCGAGCGTGGAAGGATCTTGTCTGGGCGGCCGTCGGCCCACGCCCGCGCATCCCACGCCCGCCGCAGCGCCGGCCCCGGAGATTCGCCGGGATGCGCGGTCCTCCAGTCGCGTTCGTAGCCGTCCAGATTGCGCCCAATCTGAGCCGCCCGCGCGCTGAGCGGCCCGACGTAACTGGCGAGCTCTTGTGTTTCTCCAGTCGCGTCGAGGGTGTAGCCGTGCGCGGCCAGCGCCATGCGGAACTGGAGATCGCACGCCACCGCAGCATGGCCAATCCCGTTGACCGCGGTCAGGAAATCGCGGACGCCGACGGTGTGCAGGCCGCGCCATTTACCGGCGGCGAAAACCCGGGCGTTGAGTTGCAGGTGCAGATGCCGGTGCGGGTCGCCGGCGCGGGAGGTGTAGTGCCGCACCGTCACCGCCTCCAGCACCTCCACCGGTAGCTGCACCTGCCCGCCCCGCGGGCCCACCCGGGTGGTCGCATGCTGAGCGAGCCAGCCGATGATCTCGGCGGCGGCACGGTCCTGCGCCGCGTCATAGGCATCGGCAATCTCGGGGTGCAGCGCGGCCGCCAGCGACCACGACTTCGGGCCGTTGACCACGACCTCGACGAACCGCACCGCGCGCTCATCCGTACGCAGCCGGCCACGCGGTTCGCGCGTGTCCAGGTCCCGGCCGGCCACCCAAGATTCGTAGCCGTCGCCGGTTAGTGCCGCGAGCTCTTGCACTCGACCAGCGGTAGCGGTGTAGCGGCGGGCGATCCCGGTGCCCTCGGTCAGGTAGTAGTCATCGGCCCGTCCGCGGTCGGCCTCGAGGTACCGCCGGGCAGCGGCCGGCGGGCCGGCGTAGATCTTCATTCCGCCGCGCATTGCCAACGCCGTGCAACAATGGCCAACAGGTCTCCCCTGAGGACGCCGACGGGCCCCGCGGAGAGGGGCCCGGACTACCTATATTGGTAGCATGCGTGCCGTTCTCTTGGGAGGGCCTTCGATGTGACAGAGCAGGTTGATCAAGGGCAAACCGCCATGTGTTGAAGATTGACTTGGTGAGGGTATTGGTAATCGCTTGATGCTGGAGTCGCGGGGAAGAAGTTGGTCATGCGGGGTGAGAAGACGTTGCGGAGGTAGGTCCTCGGGCTCCGTCGGCCGCTGTGGGATCGGCGCAGGCTGCGCGCCATGTCGCCGTCGGTGTCTTCGGCGCCGCGGCGGCTCGTCAGTGACGAGCTCTGCGCGCTGGTCGAGCCGCTGATCCCACCGCGCAAGCCGGCAGTGCACGGCCGCACCGGCCGGCCCCGCACCGCCGACCGAGACGTGCTGGAGGGCATCGCCTTCGCGCTCTCCCTCGGCATCGGCTGGGCCAAGCTGCCGACCCAGGTCGACAACGGGTCGGGCTGGACCTGCTGGCGGCGGATGGACGAGTGCGCCGAGGCCGGCGTCTTCGACCGGCTCCACCGGTCGGTCCTGGATCGGCTGGGCGAGACCGGCCGGCTGGACAGGTCGCAGGCCAGCCTGGACAGCGTCAGCGTCCGGGCGAAAAGGGGCGTGAGCCGACCGGCCCGAAATCCGACCGACCGGGGCAATGCCTCCCAGCTTGTACCACCTGCTCGTTGACGCGCACGGGCTGCCACTCAACGTGCTAATCTCGGGCGCGAACCGGCACGACAGCATGCTCGTCGAGCCGATCCTCGACTCGATGCCGGCGATCAAGCGCGGCGGACGCGGCCAAACGCGGCGCCGGCCGGTCAAGTTGCACGGCGACGAGGGCTATGACAACCCGCGGGTCCGCCGATCCCTGCGCCGCCGGGGGATCACCGCCCGCCTTGCCCGGATCGGACCGTGACTCCAGCCAGTGCCTAGGCCGGCACCGCTGGGTCGCCGAGCGCTCTCTGGGCTGGTTGCTGTCCTACCAACGCTTGGCCCTACGCTACGACCGCAGCGCGGTGACCATCACCGCGCTGGTCCGCTTGGCGGTCACCCTCATCTGCGCCCGACGGCTACCGACGGACTCATGCAACTCCTCCAAGTAATCCAAGATCTCCGCGCCAAGGTCACACTGTGGGTACTGCGCGGGGATCAGCCCGCGATCGTCCGCTGCCTCGTAGGGCGCGGTCGTCCCGAGCTGCAGCAGTCGCGATCCGCACGGACCTGAGCGTCGCATCTGCGGCAGAGCGGTCCGCCGCGCCCGGTCGCCTGAGCCCCCGCCGAGTGCTGCCCAAGCCGACGAGCTCGTCGGTAGCGCGAACAAGTTCCCCCTCCTCGGATGATTCCGAGTAGTGGTGGGCCGCTCGGCCGCAGCCGACGAGCAATGCTTCCAGGCGCTGGGAGGTCCCTCACGAACCTCCCTGTGGCGGCATCTCGGTGTCGTCATTCCCCTCTTGCGGGATCTCGCCGCCCTCATCCCCCTCTTGCGGGATCTCGCCGCCCTCATCCCCCTCTTGCGGGATCTC
>NZ_FPBA01000013.1:0-147077 GCF_900116515.1 Geodermatophilus amargosae | reverse complement strand
CACCATTCCCGTTGTCACCATTCCCGTTGTCACCATTCCCACCGTCATCACTACTTTGCGCGGAGGTCGCCTCAGTTTGTTCGGAGTCTTGGCTGGTGCACCCGACCAGGCTCATGAACAGCGCGCCAGCGATAAGGATGGCCAGGGCCCGATTGCTCATGACGAGCCTCCAGGAGACAGTTCTATGCGGATATCGGCGGCTTCCAGGACGACCAGGATCACGCCAGTGGACGCGGTCCAGTCGTTAGGGACAAGGAAATATCTGTCGCCGGACCGCAGGAGCAACCTGAGTCCGTCGTACCGGACCGGATAGCGCCGGTTTTCATTGCTGGACATCCGTTCAGTCACCACGTCGCCGAGGTCAATCCCCAGCGAGCGCTCGCTGTAGAGCCGAACCTCTGGAAGTTGATCGAGCGAGTCGGCCAGCGCTGCGGCTCGTCCTCGACCGAGTGCGTCCGCGTAGAGGGAGGAGCCCCAGAAAACGCTCAGCAAAGTCAGTGCAATTGCTGCGGTGATGCCGATGCGGACGGACCATGTCCTTTCGGACCCACGTGGACGCAGCATCTCCAGAGCGCCTGTAGCGATCAGGGGACCACTGGCAAGCAGCAGCGGAGGGAGCAAGTACCCATTAATTGGCGTAGGCAGCGGCCAGAGGATCGCGTACGAGCCGGCAACGGTCAGCGCAGCTCCTAGACCTGCAACCGTCCATAGCGCCCACTGGAAGCGCTCCGAGGCCCCGAGCCGATCCGCGAGACGACGAGCCGCGGTCCACATTGTTACGGCCACGAGGACGAAAAGGACTAAGACAATCAACGGCACGATACCAGCCGCGACCCCGCGAACGAGATAGTCAGTGGTCGAGAAGTTCAGCATCTCGGCGGGGAGGCCAAAGTAGCCAGACCGAGCCTCCGTGAACTCCAACCCGAACCAGTATAAGAGTGCAGTTGCGAGCGTAGTCGGGGCAACGACTAGCGAGATCAACTCCCAGACCTGGCCTGCCTCGGAAATAGGGCTTGGGCTCTCATCGGATTGCCGGGTGGGGTTATGCCCGTCTCGATATTGCCTCCGGCCGATCCCCGCAACGGAGGCATCATTGCGCACCTTGATTGCAGTGGGTCGATCGCGTCGTGCGGTTCGTGCCACGTACATCTCCCCACCGATGTCCGACGCTAGCGCCAGAAGCGTTCGAGGATTTGAGCGATTTCCTTGAGTCGGGACAGATATTTCGGCTCGATACTTTCAGATCGCCGACTCTTGATCGCTCGCATGATTGTTGCTGCATGCAGGGAAGAGATGATTGCTGGTCATGTCATCATGTGCAGGATCGACTCCAAGCATCCTGAGCGCTCGATAGCACCATTCTCGAACTCCCGTCGCAACACATCCGCAACGACCTTTTGGTACACCGAGTGGCCGCGCTCGTTCGGGTGCATCGTGCCCTCAAATCGCCCTGACTGTGACATGACTCCTCGGCAAGGACGAAGAACCTGTCAACACCCGTCATACAGTAACCATGCCCTGCGAAGCCTTCAGCAATACCATCAAGGTATGTCCAACCGTATCGATCAGCGGCCCGCTTTATCTGGTCGTTGAGTTGATGAGCCAGATCAAAGATCGCTTCTGCGTCGTCAATTGACACTCTCATGAAGATGCCAGAATCAAATACTCCACATCCATCCCCCCGTACGCCGAGTGAGCGTCCCGAAGGATCCCTCTTATCGAACATCCCCGCCGGGTACTCAGTGATATATACCCGTCGCGGGTTAACTAGCGACTGTACCTGTGTTGCCATTTTTTCAAAGCAGTCCGCCAGTGCGTCGATCCTCTGTCGCGTAGAGCGGACCATCTCGTCTCGACCGCCATCCCTCCAGTCGCCCGCGAGGCCCTCGAGACCAGAAGCAAAGCCAACATCGTTGCCGCCGATGGAAAGCAGCAACGCATCGACGGGTCGATTGCCTATCGCCCTCTTAGCCTCCTCAACCTGTCCTCCAAGCGCACTCTGCCAATCATGCTGCGCTGACAACAGGCCACGTTCCACCTCAGCGCCGGACGTGGCAAAGGAGAGCAGAGTTACAACCCTGCCCCTCTCTAGGTCTTGCGCAGCGTCGCTACCACGAACGTGGCCCGATCGCATTGAGCGATGTCCGCGAGGCTCAAGCCAACTGGCCACCCTACGCATAGGGGCCGTCCGCTTAATTACGATGTTAGCGGTAGCGTTCTCGCACACCCCTTCGCCGAGGATGCCGCTAACCTCTCCAGGCTCGTCTGGATTGCCTTCACCGGAGGCGAAAGAGTCCCCAAGCACAACCACGAGGCGGTCACGCAGTGCAAGAGAAGCCTCGCGAGTCGGCCCCGTTCCGGACTGATTTCGGAGTCGCACGCTGCAGGTGTAGGTGCCTTGCATGGGAACGGTGACGCCCAGTTTCCAGGCTGCATTTGACTGGGCTTCATTGATCACGCCCTCAAGTCTTTCTATCCTTCTCGAAACGGTCTGTTCGAATCCTCCACTGCTGCGCCTGATAGTGAAGTCGAAAGCCACAGTGTCCGCGGGTACCCTTAATCGTTTGATGATTATCGGTTCTTGGTTATCGGGGCCTCCCTGCTGAGGTTCTGGGTCCTCGATGACCTCTACGACGTCGGCGCCGGGAAAGGCGTCGACGGTCAGGCCGTAACCGTCCGGGTTGACGTACGCAGCGCTATACCGATGCACTTCAGGATCGTAATCACGACCTGGCTCGGGGAGGCGCGAGTGGGCGAGAAAGCGAAAGGTTGGAACATCGTTACTCATGGATTCGCCCATCATGAGTGCGGCACAGGAGGTCTTCTTGGTGAAGAATCGTTTCACTGATGGGGAGTGCTGAGGTGCTACCTCTCCCATGCAACGCCGAGAAGGGCCACCTCGGCCTCCTGCTCGGGGTCTATCTGCGCGTCGCCCGCGATTCTGATCACCAGGGTCCAGCGATTCGCCGCGGCGGCCAGTGCTAGGGAATAAAGTGCATTGTAGTTCTGATGACTGTTCCGCAGGATAAACCGATTGTGTTTCGGCCCAACGGCAGGATCGTTGTCCAATACAATATTGACTGTATCCCTGGTAGCGAGCAGTTCAACCACCCGCCCGCCCAAGCGCACTGCCATGCCGGCTACCTCCTGTCATTTGATCATCGCCTGTCGTTGCATCTTTGCGGCACGCAACGTTGGCTCGGCGTCCATGACTCCGCGTCAGACTCCCCCAGGGGCATCTCAAGCACACGGTCGGACGACTACAGCTTGGGTCCCGACAGGCCGAGAGCATGGCGATGGCTGGGTTGCGGCAAGCTGAGCAAACCGTCTTGGACCGCGTAGTCATCGCCCGGAATCGGGTCGGGAATTCAACGTAGGCGGGTAAGGGGGGGCCGGACGAAGCGTCCACAGCTCACCTCCTGTCACTCGAGGCAAGGGTGGCAGCACCACTCGCTGCTGCCAAGGGGGGCTGGCTCGGCTGCGCAAAGGGATCCCCGCGGACCTTGAAACTAGGTTGGCCCGTCAAGTCCGAGTGCTCCGTCGCAGCGGTTCTTTGCGTCATCCCTGGCGTGGGCGAACCGTTCCTCATGGCCGCGCGGGTGCGCATGGTCGCGATACCGGAGGCTGATCGACGCGAGCTGCATCGTCGGTCCGGGGCAGAGGCGCGCCGCCCCTGAAGGTGAAGTGGGCGAGGATCGTTGCTACTGCCGGCGGAGGTCATGCGGGGTGAGAAGACGTTGCGGAGGTAGGTCCTCGGGCTCCGTCGGCCGCTGTGGGATCGGCGCAGGCTGCGCGCCATGTCGCCGTCGGTGTCTTCGGCGCCGCGGCGGCTCGTCAGTGACGAGCTCTGCGCGCTGGTCGAGCCGCTGATCCCACCGCGCAAGCCGGCAGTGCACGGCCGCACCGGCCGGCCCCGCACCGCCGACCGAGACGTGCTGGAGGGCATCGCCTTCGACCGGCTCCACCGGTCGGTCCTGGATCGGCTGGGCGAGACCGGCCGGCTGGACAGGTCGCGGGCCAGCCGCGGGGCTGCCGAGCACCACCACCGTCTGCTCTGCCAGCACGGCCACGATGTCGGCGACCAGCCGGTCCCCGACCCGCAGGGCGGCCTTGCCGGGCCACGGTGAGCAGCCGGCGGCGGCCGGCGGTGCGCAGCCATCGACCGTCTCGTCCTGGTCGGTCGCGCACTGGATGCCGGCAGCCACGTTGCGAAGACCCACCCGCAGGTGTCCATCTCCCTATCAGCGGTCCTCCAGTGCCACCAGGCCCGGTGACACCACCGGTGTGGCGTCTCGGGCAACACTGGGGCAACACGAGGTCCGTCTGCGGCCATCCATGGCCATCCACGGCAAGCGACCACTCAGGCCGCCGACCTGGGAATATGCGCAACAATCGGCACCTGCCAACGACGCTCAATCCTCGTTTTTCCGCTCTCCGGAGGCGCTGACCTGAGTGGCCTCCCCCTTGGGCCTTGCACCGGACTAGCACGGCGAGCCTGCTGAATACGTAGGGCATGCGACAACGGGCTATGACCGGCCAGAGACGGAAGGCCTACTTCCGCAACGTCTTGTTTGTGGTCTCCCAGCCGGGCGACGCCTGCCTGCCGAGGGAATAGCTTCCTCGCCAGCACCTGTCTCCACTTCAGTCCATTCGCTGACACCTGCCCGTGAGGATCTCTACCTGGGGGCGACCCACTCGAGGATCACCTCGGGATGTTCGAGCGTGAACAGGTGGGCGGCCCCCGGAGTCTCGATCAACCGGCTGGACGGCACCTGCGCCGCGAACCATCGGGCGATCCCGATGGGCACGTTGACGTCGTCGGACCCGTGCAGCAGGACGGTCTCGACGGTCAGGTTCACCAGGTTCACACCGAGAGGTTCCCGCCAGGGGCGGAGATCGTGCACGGTGGCCCTCGGCCCCTGCCGGAAGGCCTCACGGAAGTCATCCGCGAAGTGGGCGCGCCACGTTGGATCGTCGAACAACCGGCGGTCGGCGGCCGGCAGTCGGCGTCTCCGCCTCACGCTGGCGGCGGAGGCGAGATCGGTCGACAGCTGCGCGGCCAGCAACCTCTCGGTGGGCCCCGGGGTATGCGCGGCCAGCCACAGCAGCACACGCAGTGGCGGAGACATCCCCCGCAGCGCGGAGCGAGGAGCCGGCACGGCTGCCGAGATCAGGACCAACCGCGTGACCCGCTCCGGATGGAGTATGGCGGTGGCCAGCGCGAACCCGCCGCCACCGCTGGCCCCTCCTAACGTGACCATCGGCAGCTCGAGGTGGTCGAGCAGTTGACGCAGGTCGTCGGCGTACCCGGTGAAGGTGACGCCGCCGGGCACCGGATCACTGGCCCCGTAACCGGGTCGCTCGGGTGCGACCACGCGGATCCCCGCAGCCATCGCCGGCCCGTGCATCCTCCGAACTTGAAGTCGTGAGCCCGGCGTGCCGTGCAAGAACAACAGCGGCACTCCGGAGGCGCGGCCGTACTCGGCCCAGGAGATGCGCCGGCCATCCTCCAGCACCGAGGTCATCGCTGTCTGCGGAGGCGTAGCTTCTGTCATCTCCCGATGGTGGCGCAGGCCGCGGAGGTCAAGGTCCACCCAGGGCATGGTGGCGCCAGGGCGCTTCTCATTCACCTGCACGACCGGTTTCGCCGTTCACCAACATTGGGCCGCGTGCCTCATCTCCAACCAAGGGGACCGATGCCAGCCCCGCGCGGCGTGCAAGGTGATCGGATGCTCCGGGCCGAGCACCCCGGCGAGCGCTGCTGGGTGTCCTCACCCAGGGCCTTCTGGGGATCTCTGCGGAAGTGGTGGTCCCCAGCGGCCTCGCCGAAGGCCGCTCGTGGTCCCAGCGTCTTGGAGTTCGCGGGTACGGCCTGGCACCCGCTTCGAAGCCGCCCTATAGGACACGCAGCTCGGCCGCCGCGGTGCCGGACGGCGGCGGCTCGGCTGGCTTCGGTGGACAGACGGACGAGATTTCAGGAACGGGGCGGCGCGCACCTGCTAGCGAGATGGCACCTCCATGCTCCGCAGCTACCAGGCGACGAGCCACCACTGGAGCTCGTCAGTGGCTGCCCTATCAGTCGCTGAGGAGTCAGCCGCGGAAGTTCGCCAGTCCGCAGCGAGTCCGCAGAAAGTCCGCAAGAGGACCACAAACCGTCGGTTAGCGCCAGAGACGTCCAACCACGAAAGCGCAGTTCAACGGCCTAGTCGCCAAGATCGACGCACGTCAAGAGAGGGGCGGAAACGGGCTCATAATCCCTGGGTCGTGGGTTCGAGTCCCACCCGCCCCACCGATGTCTGTGCAGTTCAGCGCCGTGGTCGAGGGTCGTCGAGATCGCGGATCTTGGCCGGCGCCCACACGGCGCCCACAACACGCTCCGTGACTGCCTCCTGGTGGGCGGCGTCCATGCGCTCGGCGAGGGCGCTCAGGTCGTCGTCGAACAGGCCCGAGTAGACGTCGAGCGTCATCGCTGCGGAGGCGGCCCGAGCATCCGCTGGACCGCCTTCACGTGGGCGCCGGAGGCGACCAGGAGGCTGGCCGCGGTGTGCCGGAGGTCGTGCGGACTGAGGTTCTCCAGTCCTGCTGCAGTAGCCGCCGGGTCGGAGAAGCGGCGGCGGACGTTGCCCGACCGGAGGACCGTGCCCTCCGGCGAGGTGATGACGAGGTCGTCAGGACCCTTGCCCTCGCACCGACGCACCAGCGGCTCGGCGAGCGCGACGGGGAACGGGACGGTCCGCTGCTGGTGCGTCTTAGGTGCGCCGAACTCCACGGTGCCGCCGACCTCAGTGGCGCTCTCGCGATGGTCAGCCGGCGGCGGAGGAAGTCGACGCGACGGACGCGGAGGCCGGCCAGCTCCCGAAGCGCAGTCGGTGTAGGCGAGCAGCCGGACTACGTCGCCGCACTCCCCCGCCGCCTCGGCGAGCCGCTCGACCCCTTCGCGGGTGAGGAACCGCGGCTCGCCCCGCCGCACCCGAGGGAGCGGCACCTCGACGGCCGGGTTGCGTGAGATGCGCCCGTCGCGGACGGCGAGGATGAGGACGAGCGCCAGGACGCGGTGGGCCTGGCGGACGGTGGCCGGCGCGAGGCCCCCGCCACTCATCTTCGCCACCCAGGCGGCGACGTCGGCGTGCGTGACGTCGGCCAGCCGGTACCGACCCCAGCGCGGGAGGACCTGCGACCGCAGCAGCGACCGGCAGCGGTAGCGCGTGCTCGGCTTGAGGCCGGTCTGCGCGTCGAGCCACTGTGCCGCCCAGGCCTCCACGGTGACCCGCCCGCGCTCGGGAGCCGTCCAGGTCTGCGTGACGAGCGCGGACGTCTGCTCGTCGAGCCAGCGTTGGGCGTCGACCTTCTGCCGGAAGCGCCGCTCGTGCTGCCGGCGGGCGACGTCGCGATACCGGGCTCGATGGCGCCTGGTGCCGTCCTCCAGCTCGACCGTGTTGATCGACCCCGCCATGCGCGGACCGTGCCCACGAGGTGTCCCCGCGTCAACGACGCAATGCGATCGACTGTGGACAACCGCGCCTGTGAACTGGTGCCGCATCGCACCGCTCCGAATGGCGGGCGCCCGCAGCCCAGACAGCCTGCGACGGCCCGCAGGCCGCCCAGTGCTCCTCAGCGAACCCCGTGGAGGTGATCACGGCGCCCTCCCGCTCGACTAGGCCGCCCGAGGCTCGCCACCGTCCCTTCCGGGAGGGACCGATCCGATCGCTCCTCCACCGAGCGCGGACGTCATCCGGTTCGGCTGCGAGGAGCCCTGCGGTCCCTCCCGCGTCAGCGGCTCCATCGGTCTGGCGGCACGCTTCGCCGCTGTGTCGGGTGGATCCCCACCGATGCACTTCGCCGCGCCCGTGCACAGACGTCACCCGACCCGTCCCGGCTCACCTGGCCGAGCCGCCCGCGGTCCCGTTCCGGCGGGCGTGCAGCAGCTCGACCGCCGCCTGCTCCACCGCGGCGGCGAGCAGGTCGAGGTCCCCGACCACCGAGGGGTCGGCGACCAGCCCGAACCCCAGCCGGTCGGCCACCGACAGCACCCCCACCCGCAGCGCGTGGTGCTGCGCGACCTCCACGAGTGGCTGGACGGCGCCGACGGGCGCGCCGAGCACGGTGACCGCCCGGTCGGGTCCCCGGACGTTCGACACGTTGAGCGCGAACGAGCGCCCGCTCCGCTGCAGTCGCTGCGACCAACCGGCCAGGCGGGGCGAGAGCTGCGCCAACCGGTTCGTGAGCTCGTCGAGCTCCTGGGCGTCGTGGCGCGCCTTGCGTTCCGCGGTCTCCCGGCGGACGGCGAGCAGCCGTGCCACGGGGTCCGGCTCGTCCACCGGCAGGTCCACCCGGAAGTAGGAGTCACGGTTGCCGACGTCGTCGCCGTCGTGGTGCAGGGTCACCGGCACCTTCACCGTCAGCCCGTGGACCGGCCCGTGCCGGTGCTCCAGCCACCGGCGCAGCGCACCGGCCACCACCGCGAGCACGGCGTCGTTGAGCGTCGCCCCGGCCAGCCGGCGAGCGGCCTCGCGCAGACCCGCCACCGGTGCCACGGCGAGGGCCACCTCCCGCTCGCGGCCGACCCGCACGTCGAACGGCGAGCGCCGGAGCCCGGGGAGGAGCTCACCGGTCAGCACGCCGGACAGCGAGGAACGTCCCCGACCGGCTCGAGACGTCCCGGGGTCCGCCGTTCCCGAGCGGTGTTGCCCGGCCCCTGCCACGGCCGGCGCCGGGTCCCACAGCACGTCCTCGGCCAGGCGCACGACCGTTCCGCCGTCGGCCAGCGCGTGGTGCACCCGCCACACCAGGAGCGCGCCCCCACCCGCGAGCGGGCCGAGCACGTCCATCCGCCACAGCGGCCGGCTGCGGTCGAGGTGCTCCCCGAAGAGCCGGGCCAGCTCGGTGCGCACGCCCGCCTCGTCGAGCGGGCCGGCACCGTCGACGGCCCGGACGTGCGCCGCGACGTCCACCTCGTCGGAGCGCCACACCGGCTCCTCGGACGTCCCGCTCAACCGCCAGGTCAGCCGGGGCGCGGCCGGCAGCCGCCGGGCAACCGCCTCACGGAGCTGCCGCAGATCCGGAGCACCTCCCGGCAGGTGGACCACCGTGGCGGTGTGCCCGACCAGCCGGGCATCCTCCAGGGCGAGGATCGTCCGGTCCTCGGCGGTCAGCGGGACCTGCACGGCAGCAGCCTGCCGGTGGGGCGTGGGTCCGGACAAGCAGGATCCCCGGTCCCTACCCATCGTCCCCGTCGCGGCGCATCCGGCCGGTGGTGTGCGGACTGCAGGGGCCGTGGATCCGGAGCGCCCCGGCGGCTGCACGACCGTCCGCCGGTCCCGTCACGAGCCAGGGTCGTCGACAGGCGATCCGGCGACGGCTACGTTGCCGCTCGTCGGCATCGACCGTGCCAGGTGGAGGTGTCGTGTCCATCCGCCGAGGCGGCCGCGCCCGGGACCGGAGCGCCCGTCCGCCGCTGGAGCCGACGGCCGGGCCGGGGGTGCCCGATGAGCACTGAGTTCTGGCTGCACGGGTTCCCGGTGCCACGCCGGGCCACCGCCCTGGCGGTGCAGGCGGAGGCCTGGGGGTTCGACGGCCTGCTGCTCGCCGACAGCGAGAACCTCGTGGGTGATCCGTACGTGGAGCTGGCCCTCGCCGCCCGGTCGACGCGGCGGTTGCGGCTCGGTCCCGCCGTCACCAACCCGGTGACCCGCCATCCGGCGGTCACCGCGTCGGCCCTCGCGACGCTGCAGGTCGAGTCCGGCGGGCGGGCCGTGGTCGTCCTCGGTCGAGGCGACTCGGCGGTCCGGCAGCTGGGCCTGCACCCGGCCACCACGGAGGAGCTGGAGCAGGGGCTCGACCAGCTGAAGGGCTTCCTCAGCGGGCGGGCCGTTCCCACCGGCGGTGTCGCCGCCCGCATGGCGTGGATTGACCCCTTCCACGCGGATGAGGTCCCGGTGTCGGTGGCCGCGACGGGTCCGACGACCATCGCGGTCGGAGCCCGCCACTGTGGCCGGGTCGACTTCACCGTGGGGGCCGATCCACGGCGGGTGGCCTGGGCGGTCGCCGAGGCTCGGCACGCCGTCCAGGGCCAGGGGGCTCCGCTCTCGCTGGGGGCCTTCGTCAACGTCGCCGTCCACCCGGACGCCGCGGTGGCGCGCGACCTGGTCCGCGGGAGCGCGGCGATCTTCGCCCACTTCGTCAGCGAGGGTCCGCACGACGTCGTGCCGGACGACGACCGTGCCGTGGTGGAACGGGTGCGCGCGGCCTACGACGAGGCGGCCCACGGGCTCACCACGGCAGGGCAGGCGACACTGCTCCCCGACGCCTTCCTCGACCGCTTCGCCGTCGTGGGCTCCCCCGAGCACTGCACCACCCGGCTCCGTGAGCTGATCGACCTGGGACTCGACCGGATCATCGTGGTCCCCGGCTCCCGGGACGCCGACCCGGACGTCCTGGCCGCCTCGAACGAGCTCTTCGCCGCCGAGGTGCTACCGAGGCTCCGGACCGCGACCGGCGCGGGATGACGGACCGGAGGCCCGCGCAGGGCAGCCGGCCACGCTCGTGCTGCTGGGGCACGTCGACGAAGCCGCCTGGGCATGGCCACGTGTCCTCCACCGGCCGTCGGATCAGGGCGCCGGGAGCGGCACCTCGGTGACCTCGATCCAGCTGTCACCACCGAAGTGCACGGTGTTGCGACAGGGGTAGGGCGGCACGGGCATGTCGAACTGCGCGTAGCCCTCACTCGGGTCTGCACGCAGCAGGTCGACCCGGCTGGCGAGCTCGAGCCGCAGGGTGTCCCCGGGGCGCAGCAGCGTCGGCCCGGGCGTGAGGCTGAAGCGCAGGACGACCGGCTCGTCCGGGACGAGGGGTTCACGGAGCCCGGCGTCGATGGCGATCTCCAGTGGCGTGCTGCGTCCCTCCTCCTCGGTGCGGGACGCGGGACGGATGGCGCCGAGGGAGAGCTGGTGGCACTCGCCGGCGGCGTCGAGCCGGGACAGTCGGGCCACGACGTAGGAGTCGATCTCGTTGCAGCTGTAGGTGAGTCGGGCGGTGACCGGACCGGCGAGCCGGGTGTCCTCCTCGACCGGCAGGTCGAAGGCGAGGACCTGGTGGGCCACCTCGTCCAGGCCGCCGAGCTGCGGCAGCCCCAGGGGGACGGCGACCCAAGACCCGGAGCCCTCAGCCCTCGCCTCCCGGCTCAGCCGGCAGGTCGTGGCGTCCTCGTCCGGGGGCCCGAGGTGCAGACGCCGGACCTCCCCGCCGGCGGGCGGGAAGGCCGTGGCCGTGTCGAAGCGCTCGGCGCCCTCGACCCAATAGCGCACGTGCGGCTGCTCGGCGTAGCCGTTGTCGGTGCCGCGCAGGACGTGGTCGAAGAAGGCCAGCGCCTCACCCTGCCACGAGTAGACCGGCAGGTCGAAGGCGGGCGGGGCGAGGATGAGCCACCGGGAGTCGGCAGGTGTCCCCGCGTTGGCGACCAGGTCGTAGCAGCCGAACTGGTGCAGGTTGAAGTACCCGAGGTTCTGTACGACCGTGAAGGGCACCTCGACCTCGCCGAGCGTGGCGGTCGGGCCCTCGGGGATCGTCGCCTGCGCGCGGGTCTTCTCGTCGAACATCCAGTGCGCGTAGATCCGCCGCATGAACTCCACGGGCGTGGCGGACTCGAAGGACTCGAACATCCCCGACACCCGGTGGTGGACCAGCCGCTCGAGCAGGGGGTGCAGCGGCCCGTTGGTGACCTGGCTGAGGAGCGCACGGCGATCCGGTGACAGTCGCTCGTCGTAGTTCTCCTGCGTGTAGTTCCCGCCCATCCAGAGGCTGACGAAGAACCAGGCGGGCACGCCGGCGAAGTGCACCAGGTGGCGCCACAGGTCGGTCGACACCTCGTTGCAGAACAGCGCCCTGAGCGCCGGCGGCTTGCGCGCAGCGACGCTGAGCTGGGACACGGCGTAGTAGGAGGTGCCGAAGAGCACGACCTCCCCGTTGCACCACGGCTGCTCGGCCGCCCAGGCGATTACCGCCTCGTGATCGTCGACGTCCTGCGGATCGAAGAACATCACCTGCTCGCCGGTCGATCGGCCCATCCCCCGGCGCTCGACGACGACGGGGCAGTAGCCGCGGTCGGTGAACACCGGCGGTGAGCCGATCTCGTTCGAGCCAGCCGGTATGCCCGCCGTGGCCCTCTCGGTGGCGTAGCCGCCGAAGGACACGACAGCCGGATAACGGCCCGGTGCTCGGGGGACGTAGACGTCGGCGTGCAGCTCGGCGCCGCCGGCGACCGGGACGCGCTGGTCGGCCAGCACTCGGTTCCCGAGCCCTTCCATCGCGACGGCGCATGGTTCCCAGCCGGCGTACTGCCGGCCGGCGGTGGAGCCCCTGAGGGGGATGTGCGTGCTCATGCCGGTGCCTCTCCTGGGTCGGTGCTGCGGTGGATGCGGTGGGTTCAGGTGCAGTCCTGTTCGGTGCGCAGGCCGGTGAGCAACTGTGTGAGGGCCTGCTCGGCGGGGCCGCGGAACGCCTCTGCGCCGGTGGCCAGGGCGAGGACGGCGATGCCGGTGGAGGTCGCCTGCAGCAGGGCGAGTGAGGCCTCGGTCGGCTCGGCGCCGAAGGAGGTGATCAGCTCGGCGCCGAGTGGAGCGATCCCGGCACCCAGCGCGGCGAACGCACGGCGGACTCCCGGGTCGGCGTCGGCGCTCTGTGTCAGTGCGGTCAGGATCCGCGTCTGACGGGGGTCGAGGAGCACGTCGACCAAGCCGGCGACCTTCGCCGCCGGGTCCTCGGCCGACACCGCCGCGCGCAGGGCCTCCACGCGCCGGCGCACGGCCTCGTCGGCGACGGCGAGCAGCAGGTCGGCCCGCGTGGGGAAGTAGTAGGTGAGATGGCTCTGTCGCAGCCCGGCGCGCCGGGCGACCCGCGGCTGGGTGAAGCCGCTGAGCCCCTCCTCCTGGATGACGTCGAGCGCTGCCGCCACGATCGCCTCCCACCTGGCTGACACGAGGGCCTCCTGGTTGGTTACCTAACCAAAATGATGGAGCGCTGCCGTGCTGACAAGAGCCGGAGGCACGGCGCGGCATCCGCGCTCCCCTCAGCAATGACCCGGAGGACGTTCAGGCGACCGCGTCACCACGACAGGCGCTGGGAGCCGTTTCGACCCCAGTCCCGCCCGCTGTCAGCAATCACGCGCGGCCTGCGTCCTCGGGTGCCGACCGCCGACGGCGTGCGGACACCGCGGGAACCGTCGGCCACTCCCCGAGGTCGCCTCACCTCACGTGGTCGGCCTAGCGCCGACCTGCCAGCGACGTCTCGCGATCCTCTGCCGGAGCACTCGGCAGTGGCCGCGGCCGCGGCCGCGGCCGAGCATCGTCGTCCAGACGCCCGCCGACGGACAAGCGGACTCTCTGATCGCTGATCCAGCCACAGGCCGAGCTCCGCACTGCTGGCACTGCAGAAGGTCGAGCATCAGGTGGCACACCTCCTGCACCAGCGGCCCGGTAACTCGTTGTGACGGGTTCTCAGCGGCGTGACCGGGCTGCTCAGCGACGACGGGCGGCTGGGCGGCAGCGACGCCGAGGGTGCGGTTCAGGCCTCGCCGTCCTCGGGTGAGGCGGATGCGAGGTCCTTCTCGAACCAGTGATCGGCGAAGGGTTCGGTATTGAAGCGGCGACCTCGCGGTAGCCGGCGGACCGGTACAGCCCGATCGCTTCGCCGAGAGCCCGGTTGGTCTCCAGGCGCAGCGCGGGAACGCCGACGGTCCTGGCGCGGTCCTCGATCGCGTCGAGCAGCCGACGGCCCAGGCCGAGGCCGCGAGCGGCCCGGGCGACCCACATGCGCTTGACCTCCGCGGGCTGCTGGCCGTGCAACTTCAAGGCCGCACAGCCGACGGGCCGGGCGTGCAGCCTGGCCACCAAGAGCAGCCCGGCCGGGAGGACCAGCTCGTCGTCGGCTGCCGGCAGGCTGCGGGCCGGGTCGAAGCCACCGGAGAAGCGGGCGTCGAGCTCCGCGACGTACTGCGCGATGCAGGACCGGGCGTCGGGGTGGCGCGGATCCTCGACATCGACCTCGATCATCGGGCGGTCAGCAGCCGGTTCACCTCGCCCATCGCCTCGGTCAATCGCTGCTGCTGGACAGGGCTCAGGCGCGCCAATAGTGCGGCGGCCGCCCCGTCGGACCGCTCATCGAATTCGCGGCGTTCACGCATGCCCGCCGAGGTGAGCCGGACGACGCGCACCCGGCCATCCCCCGGACTCGCGGCGACGTCAAACCAGCCCCTCGGCCTGCAGCCCTCGCAGGATGCGGCTCAGGTAGCCGGAGTCCAGATCGAGCCGTGCACGCAGGTCCCGGACGTCACTGCCGTCCGGGTCGATGTCCCAGAGCACCCGGGAGTGCCCGAGCGGCCGGCGGCAGGCGAGGAAGTGGTCCTCGAGGGCACCGATGCACGGGGTGACCGTCCGGTTGAAAGCGCGGACGACGACCGGGCGGAGGTGATGATCTCTGACCTCAGTCAGAGAAAAGGCGGTGCGCTTGGTCGACCCGATGGACAAGGACCGGACAGATGAGGGACCGGGACGGCTCCTCCTAGGCACTGGCGGAGGACCCCGGATCCAGTTGAGCGCTAGGCGGCCGGTCACAGCGCCGCCCATCCCGAGGACCGCTGCGATGGGAGCCGGCACCGACGTACGGAGGTTGGCCCCCAGTGAGTGGAGAAGAACTGGAGACGCTCAAGCCGGTCTCGGGGCTTGAACAGGAGACCCCAGACGGACTGGCGCCCCCCTCCGGCGCACACGGCGCCCACACGACGTCCACACGGGCCCACGGAACGTCCGTTTCGGGGCGTCGCGGACACATCATCGCCAACCGTGTAACCGCAGCTCAAGGGCCCAATTGCACCACGAGCCCGTAGGTCGAGAATCGGCTCTGAAGGACCTCATGATCCCTGGGTCGTGGGTTCGAGCCCCACCCGCCCACGCACGAAGCCGCAGGTCAGCGCGGTGGCCGCTGGTCGCCGAGGTCGCGGTCCCGGCTGGCGACCACGCGTTCCGCGGACGACTCGACCGGGCGACAGTCGCGGGTCGAGCGCGCCCCCGCGCCCTGCGGTGGTCGATGCTCTCGATCATGACGGCCGACGCAGCGGACACGACGTCCTGGTCGCACGCGCTGTCGATCCTCGAGCGGATGCCGACCGAGACCGCCCTCGCCCGGCGACGTCGCTGGCGTCAGCAGCGGGCCTTCCTGATCGCCGCAGCGCTCGTCGCGGGCGCGGCCGTGACGACCGTGTTGTCCATCCTCGTAGACCCTCGTTCGCTGCAGGACGGCCGGGAGGTCGGGACCCTCCAGGCTGTTGCCGGATGGTGCATCGCAGCGGCAGGCCTCACGTTGCAGGTCTGGGGTCTGGCCCTGCAACTGCTCGGCAGTCGGCGCACCCGTCCGTGGAGCGGACCACTGACGGTGCTGAGCAGGGGGCAACGGCGGCACCTCATCGCGGTGGTCAGCCGCCGTCAGGCCCTCGACTCGGCGCCCCTCCCGCTGGCCCGGTTGACCGCCGAGCAGCTGGTCCAGCAGGGCTACGCCCTGGCGAGCAACGTCGGCCTGACCCTTCCCTTCTCCGGCACGTGGATCGCCGATCCGTCGACATGGCGCGGCGTGCTCGTACTGTTCATGGTGGCGATGAACCTGCTCGCCGGGATCTTCCTCCTCCGGGACGCGCGGCGGGGGCGGTCGTTCCTCCGGGTGTCCACCCCGACCACTGCGGACGCCTGACCGACGACGAGGTGCAACTGAACCCGGCGCCGCGGCGCCCTGCTAGTCGACCTCGCACTGCGCGGCGTCCTGACCGACGCCGGCGACGCCATCGAGGTGCCCGACCAGTCACTCGGCTTCCCGCCGGCGGACGTCCTCGTCACCGGAGGCCTCCCGTCGCTGTCCGACCGGCTTCGTCGCGGTGCCTTGGAGCCAGCGCCACGTCGCTGCGGAACACGTGCGGCGCGGCACGTGGACCGAGGCCGGGAGCCGGCTGCGCCGTCGCCACGTTGACCGTGCCGTCGACCGCACCGACCGCGACAGGATGGCCATGACGTCACCGCCCACGCGTCGGTGGTCCTCGGAGGACGCTGCGCTGGCGGCCGTCTCCAGCGCTCCCGGCGCCCTCGCGACCCCGCGGGCCCTGCTCACGGACGCACTGCTCAGCGCCACCGAGTCGGTCCGCCGGCTGGTCGAGCTGACCGTCGAGGAGATGGACCGCATGGTGACCCGTGCCCGCTCCCTGCGGGGCCCGTCCCGAACGGCTCCGCGCCCGGCTGAGCCCGCCGTGGACGCCGGGTGACCAGGCTCCGAGCGACCGCCGGGCACGCCGACGACGGGCCAGGACGACGAGCAGCTCGACCACGATCGACCCCAGGAAGACCGTCGCCGCCCAGAGCCATGCACCCTCCAGCAACGCGATGACGGCTCCGACGCTGCCGATGACGCCCAGCAGGACCGCGACCCGGTCGACCGCTGCAGGCGGCCGCCGGGAACGGCCCGTCTCGGTCACGGCGCCAGTCTCCGGCCTCCCGTCGGACCCGGCACGCCCGACGTCAGGAGCTGGTGAGGACGACGAGCTGCGAGGTCGCGCGGGTCATCGCGACGTAGCGGTCGACCGCCCCCTCGATGCCCTCCCCGAACGTCTCAGGGTCCACGAGGACGACCAGGTCGAACTCCAGCCCCTTGGACAGCACCGGGGTCAGCGACCGCACGCGCGACGTCGCCCGGAACGTCGGGTCGCCGATGACGCAGGCGATCCCCTCGGCGTGCGCGGTGAGCCAGGCGTCGAGGACCGCGTCCCGCTCCGACGCGGGCGCGTGCACGACCGGGAGCCCGCTGCTGCGGATCGACGTCGGCACGTTGGCGTCGGGCAGCGCGGCCCGGATGACCGGCTCGGCCTCCGCCATGACCTCCTCCGGCGTCCGGTAGTTGATCGTCAGCGAGGCCACCGTCACCCGGTCGAGCCCGATCCGCTCCAGCCGCTCCTGCCACGACTCGGAGAACCCGTGCCTCGCCTGGGCGCGGTCGCCGACGATGGTGAAGCTGCGCGAGGGGCAGCGGAGCAGGAGCATCTGCCACTCCGCGTCGGTCAGCTCCTGCGCCTCGTCCACGACCACGTGCGCGAACGGGCCGGCGAGGGCGTCCGGGTCGGCGGTGGGCAGCGCGGCGTCGTCGACCAGCGCGTCCCGGAGGTCCTGCTGGCGCAGGCTCTGCACCAGACCCAGGCCGTCGTCGTCGGCCTCGAGCAGCCGGTCGATGACGTCGGACATCCGGTCGCGCTCGGCGGCCACGGTGGCGTCGGCCCGGCGCCGGCGCCGGGCCACCTCCGGGTCGCCGACCCGGTGCCGCGCCGCGTCCAGCAGCGGCAGGTCCGACACCGTCCACGCCCGGGGGTCCGGCCGCTGCAGCCGCCGGACGTCCTCGGCGCCGAGCCAGGGAGCGCACCTGCGCAGGTAGGCGGGGACCGACCACAGGTCCGCGACGACGTCGGCCGCCTCCAGCAGCGGCCACGCGTCGGTGAAGGTCGCGCGCAGCTGCCGGTCCTGCTGCAGCGCCCTGCGGACCAGCTCGGGCTCGACGTCGTCGTCGTGCGCGTCGACCAGGATGGTGAGCAGCTGCTCCCAGACCTGCTCGCGCGCCTCGTTGTGCGGGGTCCCCGGTTCACGCGCCTCGAACGCCTCGGCCCAGTCCTCGGGGCTCAGCCAGACGTCGGTCCACGGGGTCTCGACGGTCATCCCCTTGGCAGGCGGCTCCTCGGAGAAGGCGACCGCCGCCTCGATCGCCTCCACCAGGTCCGCGGACGACTTCAGACGGGCCACGTCGGGATCGGTCTCGGCCACCGCCGCGGCCCCCTCGGGCACGAGGTCGCGCAGGGTGCAGGTCTGTACGCCCTCCTCGCCGAGGCTGGGGAGCACGTCGGACACGTACGCCAGGTAGGGCTCGTGCGGACCGACGAACAGCACCCCGCCCCGGCGGTGCCCGAGCCGGGAGTCGGCGTACAGCAGGTAGGCCGTCCGGTGCAGCGCGACGACGGTCTTGCCGGTCCCCGGGCCGCCGTCGACGACGAGGGCGCCGGCCGACCCCGCGCGGATGATCGCGTCCTGGTCGGCCTGGATGGTGCCGAGGACGTCGCGCATCCGGGCCGAGCGGTTGCCGCCGAGGCTGGCGATGAACGCCGACTGGTCATCGAGCGCGGCGTGCCCCTCGAGTGCGTCGGGGGTGAACACCTCGTCCCAGTAGTCGGTGACCCGGCCGCGGGTCCAGCGGTAGCGACGGCGACTGGCCAGCCCCATCGGGTCGGCGTGGGTCGCCGCGAAGAACGGCTCGGCCGCGGGCGAGCGCCAGTCGACGAGCAGCCGCCGGCCCGCGCCGTCGGTGAGGCCGAGCCGCCCGACGTACACGGGCTCGCCGTCGTCCGCGCCGACGATGCGCCCGAGGCACAGATCCAGGCCGAAGCGGCGCAGCGCGCGCAGCCGCGCGGTCAGCCGGTGGACCTCCAGGTCGCGGTCCAGCGCCTCCTGGCCGGTGCCGCCGGGCGCCCGGCGTTCGGCGTCGAGGCGGTCGGACAGGTCGGCGATCGACCGCCGGAGGCTCTCCGTCACGGCCGCGAAGTGCTCCTCGTCGCGGGCGACCAGGACCGGGTCGGCCTTCGCGGCGAGGTTCTCGGGGAGGTCGAACACGCTGGTGCTCAGGGGACTCACGGAGCTCACGGCGGGCGAGTCTGGGCCCCGACCCGGGTCTTGCCGCAAGCCCCCGCACGCGCTATACGTTGAGGTGGCGAGAGAGGGGTCCCCCGCCGTCCCCGTCCGGTCCGGCTGTCACCCTGCCGATGTGGTTGGCGTGGACAACGAGCAGCGGACCGTCCTGATCACCGGGTGTTCCTCCGGGCTCGGCCTGGAGACCGCCGTCGAGCTCGCCGGCCGCGGCTGGCACGTCGTCGCCTCGATGCGTGACCCCGGCAGGCGCGCCGCCCTCGACGCGCGCACCCGCGAGGCCGGACTGGCGCCACTCGATGTCGTCCAGCTCGACGTCACCGACGCCGAGTCGGCCCAGCGCGGCGTCAAGGAGGCGCTCGAGCTGACCGGCGGCCGGCTGGACGCGCTCGTCAGCAACGCCGGCACCGCGAGCGGAGGCGCGTTCGAGGACACCGACGAGGAGGAGTGGCGCCGCGTCCTGGACACCAACCTGTTCGGCGCGATGCGGATGACCCAGCTGGTCCTGCCGGTCATGCGGCGGCAGCGGTCCGGGCGGCTGGTCCTCGTCTCCAGCGACTCCGCGCGCTACGGCAACCCCGCCCTGTCGCTGTACTGCGCGTCGAAGTGGGCGCTCGAGGGCTGGGCGGAGTCGCTGGCCTACGAGGTGGAGCCGTTCGGCGTCCGGGTGGTCCTGGTGGAGCCGGGCAACTACGACACCACGATCTGGGCGACGACGCCGCGCCTCACGCCGCCGGACAGCCCCTACGCCGGCCTGCTGCAGGCCGTGGAGCGCTTCGTCGAGGAGCAGCACCTCCCCCGCTCGCGCGACCCTCGCGAGGTGGCCCGCGCCGTCGCGCGCGCGCTGACGGCACGCCGCCCGGCGTTCCGTGTGCAGGTCGGGCCGGACGCCCGCATGGCCGCGGTCCTCAACAAGATCCCCTACCGGGTCGCGTCGGCCGCCGTCCGCCGAGCCACCGGTCTGCACAGCTGGAAGCCCTGACGGCGGTCAGCGCTCCGCGTTCGAGGCCTCGGCGGCGACGGCTACCAGCGCGTCGAGCACCCGGCGGACGACGAGCCGCTCGGCGGTGTCCGGCCGCATCAGCGCGTCCACGGTCCGCCCGGCCCGCACGCCCGCCAGCGGCACCAGCCGGACGCCGGGGTGGCCGCCGCCGGTGAACCGGGGCAGCAGCGAGACGCCGTGGCCGGCGGCGACCAGCGCCTCGGCGATGGAGAAGTCGTTGATCCGGTGCACGATCCGCGGCGCCGTCCCGGACGCCGCGGCCACGGCACCGAGCACGGTCGCCACGGGGAAGCCCTCGCGCACGGCGATCCAGTCCTCGTCGTCGAGGTCCCCGGCCGAGATCCGGTCGCGGCCGGCCAGCGGGTGGTCGCGGGGCACGGCGACGTCGAGCGGCTCGCGCAGCAGCAGGACGACGCGCAGCCCCGAGGCCGGCCACTGCGCGCCGTCGGGCCGGTGGGCGACGACGACGTCGACCCGGTCGGTGAGCGCGGGAAAGTCGTCGAGCGCGACGTCCTCGTCGGAGCACTCCACGGTGATGCCGCCGAGCGTCGCGACCCGGGTGAGCAGCGGGGGCAGGAGCAGCCGGGCGCCGCTCTGGAACGCCGAGACGCGGACCGTGCCCTCCGGCCGGTCGAGGAACACCGAGCAGGCCGCCCGCGCCCGCTCGACGGCGACCGCCACGTCGACGGCGGCGTCGGCGAGGGCGTCGCCGGCCGCGGTCAGCCGCAGTCCGCGGCCCACTCGCTCGGTGAGCGCGACGCCGGCCTCCCGGGACAGCGACGCGAGCTGCTGGGAGACCGCCGAGGGCGTCAGGTGCAGGACGGCGGCCGCGGCCGCGACGCCGCCCTGGCTGCGCACCGTCCGCAGGGTCTCCAGCGCCCGCACGTCCATGAAGCAACGCTACATCCTCGATGCAGGACTCTTCGCTGGTGTTGACGCGTCGGCCCGGGGAGGCTCGGCGCCGTGCCCACCCGCGACCGCCTGCTCGCCCTCGTCGTGGCCGTCGTCTGGGGCCTGAACTTCCTGGCGATCCACCTGTCGCTCGAGCAGTTCCCGCCCTTCTTCCTCGTGGCGCTGCGCTTCGCGGTCATCGCCGTCCCGACCGTGCTGTTCGTGCCGCGCCCGGGCGTCCCGTGGCGCTGGGTCCTCGGGTACGGCGCCGGCTTCGGCGTCCTGCAGTTCGTCTTCCTCTACGTCGCCATGGACACCGGCATGCCGACCGGGCTCGCCTCGCTGGTGCTGCAGTCCTCGGCGCCGTTCACCGTCGTCCTCGCCGGGCTGCTGCTGCACGAGCGGCTGAGCGCACGGCAGGCGGCGGGGGTCGGCCTCGCCGTCGCGGGCCTGGCCGGCATCGCCGTCCACCGGGCCGGGCTGGACGGTGGGGCCACGCTGCTGCCGGTGGTCCTGACACTGTGCGGCGGCCTGGGCTGGGCGCTGGGCAACCTGTGCAACCGGCAGGCGCGCCCGGCCCGGCCGTTCCGGCTGATGCTCTGGATGACCGTCGTGCCACCGCTGCCGATGCTCGCCCTCTCCCTCGCCACGGAAGGGCCCGCCCGCATCGGCACGTCGTTGACGACGCTCGACACCCGGCAGGGCGTGCTCGCGCTGGCCGGCCTGCTGTTCACCGTCGTCGTCGCCACGCTGCTCGGCTCGGGCATCTGGACGGCGCTGATGAGCCGGCACCCCTCGGGCACGGTCGCGCCGTTCTCGATGCTCGTTCCCGTCGTCGGCACGGGCGCGTCCTGGCTGTTCCTCGGCGAGCGCACGCCCCCGGTCGAGCTGGCCTGCGGCGTGCTCGTGGTCGTCGGCGTGCTGGTGGGCAGCCGGCCCCCGCGCTCCTATCCGCCGGCAGCGGGTGTGCCGACCCAGGAGACCCGCAGCGCCTCGGTGTAGGCGGCCGGGTCGAGGTCGGCCAGCAGCAGCCGCTGGAGGAGGAAGCCGAGGACCGCGGACAGCATCGTCGCCCCGAGGTGCAGCGGGTCGGCGTCGGCCGGGATGGTCCCGGCCTGCTGTCCCCGCCGCACGACCTCGACGAAGAACCCGCGGATCGTCCGGTAGGCCCGGTCGACGACGGCGTGCACCTCGGGGTTGCGCAACGCCTCACCCCACGCCTGGACGGCGACCCGGGTGAGGTCGACCTGCCCGCGCCCGGCCACGTCGGCGACCATCCGGACGGCGGTGGCCACGGCCGCGGCGGGATCCGGCACCGGCTCCTGCTGCAGCAGCACCTCGAAACGCGCCGCCGCCTCACCCACCACCCGCTCGACGATCGCCGCGATCAGCTCGTCCTTGCTGCGGAAGTAGCGGTAGACGGCGCCCGCCGACAGCCCGGACGCGGCGATGACGTCGGCCATGCCGGTCGCCTGGAAACCGTTCGCGGCGAAGCGGGTGGTGGCGGCGTCGAGGATCTGGTCGCGACGGGCGGCGAGGTGCGACTCGGATACGCGGGGCACTAAGCCACCATAAAGCGAACGATCGTTCTTGACGCGGTGCAGGGGCGGGTCCACACTCGACCGAGTAAGCGAACGGTCCTTCGTTTTACTGGAGTGGTCCACATGTCCGCCTCCCCGGAGCCCGCGGCTCCCCCCGCCGCCCGCGCAGTCCTGGTCGTGACCGCCGCGGTCGCCGTCCTGCTCACCGTCGTGCTCACGGCCTTCGCCTGGTTCGCCGTCCGCTCGGCGCCGCACGACCTCCCGCTCGCCGTCGCTGGGCCGCCGCCTGCCACCGCCCAGGTGACCGCCGCCCTCGACACCGCCTCCCCCGGCGCCTTCGACGTCCGGCCGGTCGACGACGAGGCCGCCGCCCGGTCGGCGATCGAGGACCGTGAGGTCTACGGGGCGGTCGTCGTCGACGCCTCCGGCCCGCGGCTCCTCGTCGCCTCCGCCGCCTCCCCCACCGTCGCCAACTCCCTGCGCCAGGTCGCGGCCGGCCTCGGCGCGGCGACCGGCGCACCGGTGCCGGTCGAGGACGTCGTCCCCGCTCCGGAAGCCGACCCCCGCGGCGCCGGCCTGGCCGCCGCCGCCCTGCCGCTCGCGCTGGGCGGCATCGTCACCGCAGGACTCACCTCGCGCCTGGTCCGCAGCCGCGGACGGCGGATCGCCACGGTGCTCGCCGCAGCGGTGGCCGGCGGCATGGTGACCGCGACCGTCCTGGGCACCTGGCTCGGGTCGGTCGAGGCCTCGTGGTGGACGACGTCGGGCGTGGTGGCGCTCGGCATCGCGGCGACCGCCCTGGTGCTGCTCGGCCTGCACGAGCTGCTGGGCACGCCCGGGCTGGCACTCGGCGCGGCGACGACGGTGCTGCTCGGCAACCCGCTGTCCGGACTGGCCGGCGCGCCGGAGCTGCTGCCCGGCGCCTGGGGTGCCGTGGGCCAGTGGCTGCCGCCGGGTGCGACCGGAACGCTGCTGAGGGCCACCTCGTGGTTCGACGGTGCGGGCGCCGGCTCGGCGCTGCTCGTCCTCGGCGTCTGGTGCCTCGCGGGCCTGGCGCTCGTCGGTACCGGCGCCGCCCGCGCCCGCCGGTCCCGACCCGCGAGGCCGGTCCCCGTCGAGCGGGAGGCCGTGCCCGTCTGAGCGGCGGGGACCGTGCTCCCGGGATGAGCCGCCCCGGTCCCCTGGTCTCCTCCACCGTGCCCGTCGTGCTCACCGCGCTGGTGGGCACGGCGGGCACCGACGTCGGCTCGGACTGGTACCGGCGTCTGGACGAGCCGCGCTGGCAGCCCCCCGGCCCGGTGTTCGGGATCCCGTGGACGGCGCTCTACGCGCTCCTCGCCACGGCCGGCACCCGGACGCTGCGGCGGGCCGGCGCCGGACGGCGGAGCTGGTCGCGGGCGTTCGCGGGAAACCTCGTGCTCAACGCCGGGTGGCCGTGGGCGTTCTTCCGGGCGCGCCGGCCGTCGCTGGCGGCGGCGGAGGCGGCGCTGCTCGCCTCCTCGTCCGCCGACCTCGCCCGGCGCTCCGCGCGGATCGACCGCACGGCCCGGCTGGCCCTTCTCCCCTATGCGGCGTGGACGGCGTTCGCCACGGCGCTCAGCGCGGAGATCGCCCGTCGCGACCGCCGCTGACGCCGTCCCCTGCGGCACCCGGGAGTTCATGATCGGATCGGTTCCGTGCAGGAGGTCGGTGTTCTCCGCGACCGGGGTGACGGGCGGGTGCGCCTCCCGCGGGCCTCCGGCGAGGCGTACCCGCGACACGCGCACGCGGTGCCGGCGCCACTCCGACGCCCGTAGACGTACGAAACCGTCCGGGACACGATGGGCCGGGCCTTCCGACAGCTCAGGGGGAAGGGCACATGGACAGGAAGCGGCGCGGGGTGCGGTCCGCGCGGTTCATCCCGGGCATCGGAGCGAGCGCGTGCGCGCTCGGGATGGTGGCCGCGATGGCCGCGGTCTCCGACACGCCGGTCGCCGGTGCCACCGGTGAGGGCCGTTCGTCGGCGGCAGTGGAGGCCGCCCACACGGAGGCCCGGGTGGGCGAGGCCGCGGACGAGGCCGGCCCGCTGGTGCTCCCGAGCATCGGTGTCACCGCACCCGGGTTCGAGGACGGCTGGGCGCCGGAATCTGCTCCGCGCCCGCTGCCGGACGCCGGCGGGTCGACCGCCTCGCCCGACGACCTCGACCCGTTCCTGCTCGACGAGTCCCACCTCGGGGAGGCGTTCCCGACGGATGGATCCGTGGACGAGCCGCCCCTCGCGGACGCGCTCCCGCCAACACCCGTTCCCGCCGAACCGGTCCCCGCGGCGCCTGCTCCCGAAGCTGCTGCACCCAAGGCGCCCGCACCGGAGGCGCCCGCTCCCGAGGCACCCGCTCCCGAGGCACCCGCTCCCGAGGCCCCGCCGGTGACAGAGCCGCCCAGCGAGCAGCCTCCTGCCGAGGCGCCGGCGGACGCGGCACCCCTCGCTCCGGCCGAGCCTGCACCACCGGCCGCCGAGCAGCCGCCGACCGAGGAGCCGCCCGCCGAGGAACCCCCGGCCGAGCAGCCCCCGGTGGAGGAACCTCCCGTCGAGGAGCCGCCCGCCGTGCAGCCTCCCGTCGAAGAGCCCCCGGCTGTGCAGCCTCCCGTCGGAGAGGCTCCCGTCGAGGAGCCCCCAGCGGAGCAGCCGCCCGCCGAAGAGCCCCCGACTGAGCAGCCCCCGGCGGAGGAGCCTCCTGTCGAGGAGTCCCCAGCGGAGCAGCCGCCCGCCGCGCAGCCTCCCGTCGAGCAGCCCCCGCCTGAGCAGCCGCCAGTCGAGGAGCCCCCAGCGAGCCAGCCGTCCACGGAGCAACCACCAATCGAGGAGCCCCCGGCCGCAGAGCAGCCCCCCGTGGAGGAGCCGGTCGCGGAGCAGCCTTTGGTCGCCCCGGCGTGCGAGGACCCCGTCGACCCGGCAGCGGCCGACGGCACTGCGGTCGACGACCCGGCGCTGGCCACGGAAGCAGCCGCCCCAGCCGACCCCGCGCCGGCGGAGTCCCCCGCGGCGACCGTCCCGGCGTGCACAGCACCGGAGGAGCCGGCCCCGGCTCCCTGACGCGGACGCACGGAGGCTCCCACCCGGATCCGGGTGGGAGCCTCTGTCGGTAATGCGCGGGTCAGCGCTCCGCGGCCTTGGCGAAGCTGCTCACGCACTCGCCCTGGTTGCGGAAGACCGGGTCGGTGCTGGTGGCCCAGCCACCGTTCTTGCACGCCTGCTTGCTGGGCACCCGGACGTGCTGGGCGAAGGTGTAGGTCGTGCCGGCGAAGCTCATCGACTCGATGACACCATCACCGACGGGTCCTCTCCCGAGCGAGAAGCCGAAGGCGAGGACGTCGGCCTGGGGTGCTGAAGCACGCCATTCGTCGAGCGTGCCGTACCAGGCGGTGTTGAAGATGCCGCCGCTGTCGTGCGGGGCGAGGGCCTTGCCCTCGGTCGTGCCGGAGGCCAGCCACCAGTTTTCTCCGTAGCCGGGGACGGTCGGCTCGCCCACCAGGATGCCGTCGCGATCACCGTCTCCGTCGAGGTCGATGACCAACTGGTAGCCCGGTGCAGCGCCGCTGGTGGCCACGTAGTCGAGGGTCGGGTCACCGGCCTCATCCAGCGGCGTGTTGGTGGCGACGTACTCGGCGACCTTGTCGGCGCTGGTGAGGGTGGTCACGCGGAGGCCGGTGCCCTCGACCTCGTAGTGGCCTGTACCCAGCACGGCACGGAACGCGGGCGCGAAGTCGTCCGGCACGTAGAGGGTGTCCGTGGCGGTCGGCGCGGCCGAGGCGGCCGGACCGGTGAACAGGATGGTCATGCCGGCGGCCAGGGCCCCGGCCACAGCGGTGCTGCGGCGCACGCGTCGTCTCCTCGAGAAGAGCGCCGGTCCCGATCGGCCGGCGCGCGGTGCGACGGACGCTAGGTCGCCCGGGCCGGCCCATCCCGGAGGTCGCGAGCGCGGGTCCGGCCCAGCGGCCCCAGTGCCCTCGCCCGTCCCGGTGACCCCGGTGGGCCGCCTGTGCGCGCCCGGACGAGGATGGGGCGTGCCCATCGACGCCACCACGAGCTACGCCGCCGACCCCGACCGCGTCCTCGCCGCCCTGACCGACGAGGCGTTCCTGCGCGAGGTCGCCCGGGCGCTGGAGGCGCAGGTGCAGGAGGTGTCGAGCCGCGCCGAGGGGTCGGGGACCACCACGCGGGTGCGGCTGACGGCGGCGACGACGGGCATCCCGCCGGTGTTCGCCCGGTTCGTCGGCAGGACGGTGCCGGTCACCGAGGTCACCACCTGGACCCCCGACGGGAACGGCGGCTACCGCGGCGCGCTCGACCTGCGTGCGGAGATCATGGGCCGCCAGGCCGTGGTCACCTGCGAGCGGCGGCTGACCCCGGCCTCGGGCGGCGGCACCCGCGCCACGGTGACCGGCGACGCCAAGGTCGACGCGCCCTTCATCGGCCGGAAGGCCGAGGGCGCCGTCCGCGACCTGGTGACCCAGGTGGTCCTGCGCCACGAGCACGAGGTGCTGCAGCGCCGCCTCGCCGAGGGCTGAGCTCAGGGAGCGACCGAGCCCCACCGCGCCACGTCGGCGCCGCTCTCGTCGACGAGCACGTACTCGGCGGCACCCGACGGGTCGTCCGCGCGGTGCCGGCTGACGACGTCGACGGCCTCGGACTCGGCGGCGGTCGCGTCAGCGGCGTCCCACTCGTGCACGACGGCGCCGTCGCCGGTGGTCAGGCGGTAGTGAGGCATGGCCGGACCGTATCGGCGGTCCGCCGTGCCCGCCGGTCAGGCGGGATGCACGATTCGGGCGGTCGCGGTGGCCGTGGCGAGCACCCGGCCCTCCCGCGCTACGACAGTCCGGCCAGCGCGCGGACCAGCACCTCCCGGGTGTCGGCCGGGTCGACGACGTCGTCCACCTCGAACGCCGAGGCGACGTTGAGCGCCCTTCCCTGCGCGTAGGACTCCGCCACCAGCTCGGCGTAGCGGGCCTCGCGGGCGCCGGGCGGCAGCGCCTCCAGCTCGCGCCGGTGCCCGAGCCGGATCGCGCCCTCCAGGCTCATCGGCCCGAACTCGCCGGTGGGCCAGGCCAGGGTGAGCAGCGGGACCCGCAGGTCGCCGCCGAGCATGGCCATCGCGCCCAGCCCGTAGGCCTTGCGCAGCACCACCGCCAGCAGCGGCACGCCCAGCTGCGCCCCGGCCACGTACAACCCGCCGAAGCGGCGCACGGTGCCGGTGCGCTCGGACTCCGGGCCCACCATGAACCCCGGGGTGTCGACCAGCGAGACCACGGGCAGCGCGGCGGAGGCGCACAGCCGCAGGAATGCCGCGGCCTTGTCCGCCGACTCGCCGTCGATGGCGCCGCCGAGGTGCCGCGGGTCGTTGGCCACGATCCCCACCGGCCGCCCGCCGAGCCGGGCCAGCGCGGTGACGATGCCGCGGCCGAACGCCGGCCGCAGCTCCAGCACGCTGCCGGTGTCGGCGAGCGTGGTCACCACGGGCCGGACGTCGTAGCTGCGCACCCGGTTGGCCGGCAGCGCCGTCCGCAGCGCCCGCTGGTCGGCGGCCTCCCCCGGCACGACCCGCCCGGTCAGCAGCCCGATCGCCTGCCGGGCGGCGGCCACGGCGGCGGCGTCGTCGGGCACCACGACGTCGACGACGCCGTTGGCGGCCTGCACCGCGGTCGGGCCGACGTCCTCCGGCGCGACGACCCCCAGCCCGCCGGCCTCGATCATCGCCGGGCCGCCCATGCCGATGCTGCTGTCCGCGGTGGCGATGACGACGTCGCAGCAGCCGACCAGCGCAGCGTTGCCGGCGAAGCAGTACCCCGAGACGACGGCGACCGTGGGCACCGTCCCGGCCAGCCGCGCCATCGTGGTGAAGGTCGGGACGTCGAGGCGGGAGAAGCCGCCGCCGTCGGTGTCGCCGGGCCGCCCGCCGCCGCCCTCGGCCACCAGCACCACCGGCAGCCCCCGCTCGGCGGCGACCTCGAGCAGCCGGTCGGTCTTGCGGTGGTTGGTGCGGCCCTGGGTGCCGGCCAGCACGGTGTAGTCGTAGACCAGGACCGCGCACGGCACGCCGCCGACCTCGCCGATGCCGGTGACCATGCCGTCGGCCGGCGTCCGAGCGACCAGCTCCTCCAGCGACCGCCGCGCGCGCTGGGCGGCGATGCCGAGCTGGCCGTACTCCACGAACGTGCCCGGGTCGACCAGCGCGGCCACCGTCTCGCGCGCGGTCAGCCGCCCGGCGCCGTGCCGGCGGGTGACCGCCTCGGGCCGGGCGGCGTCGAGGGTGGCGGCCCGCCGCTCCCGCAGCTCGGCGAGCTCCGGGCGGACGGCGTCGGGGTCGGCCGCCTCCGGGCCCGCGGCGGTGTCGCCGACGTCCCCGGGCACCACACCGCCGAGCACCGTCCCCGCGGTCACGACGTCGCCCACCCGCACGGCCAGCCCGGTCAGCACGCCGGCGGCCGGCGCGGGCACGACGTGCTCCATCTTCATCGCCTCGAGCACCAGCAGCGTCGTCCCGGCGGCGACGGCGTCGCCCGCGGCGGCGGCCACCTCCACCACCGCGCCGGACAGCGGCGCGGTGACCGGCAGCGCGCCGTCGGTCCCGGCGACGGCGGCCTGCACGGGTGCGTCGGGCACCAGGTCGGCCAGGCGGTCGTCGACGAGGTCGGTGGTCGCCCCGCCGTCGGCCACCCCGGGCAGGTCGAGCAGCGCGGCCAGCAGGTCGCGGTTGACCGGCACCCCGGCGACGTCGAGCTCGGCCAGCGCGCGGCGGCAGCCGGCCAGGGCCCGCGGCAGGTCGCGGTCGGAGACGACGACCTTGGCCAGCAGCGAGTCGTAGCGCGGGCCGACCTCGTCGCCGGCGACCACACCGGTGTCCACCCGCACGCCGCGCCCGGTGGGCGGCACGAACCGCTCGAGCCGTCCCACGCCCGGGTGCACCGTGCCGTCGGGCAGCAGCGTCTCGGCGTTCACCCGGGCCTGCACCGCCGCACCCCGGGACGGCGGCGGCGAGGCCAGCCCGAGGCCGGCGAGCGTCGCGCCCTCGGCGAGCCGGATGCCGACCTCGACCAGGTCCAGCCCGGTGACCTCCTCGGTCACCGTGTGCTCGACCTGCAGCCGCGGGTTGACCTCGAGGAAGGCCACCTCGCCGCCGCGGACGAGGAACTCGACGGTGGCCAGCCCGCGGTAGCCCAGCGACCCGCACAGCGTGGTGGCGTACGCGGCCAGGCGGGCGCGCAGGTCGTCGTCCAGCCCGGGCGCGGGGGCGATCTCGACCAGCTTCTGCCGGCGCCGCTGCAGCGAGCAGTCCCGGTCGCCGAGGGCCACCACCGCGCCCCGGTCGCCGGCCACCTGGACCTCGACGTGCCGGGCGCCGGTCAGCAGCCGCTCGACGTAGACCGCGCCGCTGCCGAAGGCCGCCGTCGCCTCCGACCGGGCGCGCTCGAGCGCCGCGGGCAGGTCCGCGGCGTCGCGCACCGGGCGCATGCCGCGCCCGCCGCCCCCGGCGACCGCCTTGACCATGACCGCGCCGCCGTCGCCGAGCCGGGCGAGGAAGGCGCCGGCGGCGTCGAGGTCCGTGTCGCCGTCGGTGGCCGCCAGCACCGGCAGGCCTAGACCGGCGGCGCGGGCGCGGGCGGCGGTCTTGTCGCCGAGCAGCGCGAGGGCCTCGGCGTCCGGTCCGACGAACGCGACGCCGGCGTCCGCGCACGCCCGGGCCAGGTCGGGGCTCTCGGCGAGGAAGCCCCAGCCCGGGTGCAGGCCGTCGGCGCCGGTGTCCACCGCGGCACCCACGACCGCGGCGACGTCGAGGTAGGCCGCCGGGCCGGTCCCGGGCAGGCGGACGACGTCATCGGCGCGGCGGGCGTGCAGGCTCCCCGCGTCGTCCTCGGGCGCGACCGCGACGGTGGACAGGCCGAGGGCGGCGGCGGTCCGGAGCACGCGGACGGCGACCTCGCCGCGGTTGGCCACCAGCAGGCGGGTGATCGTCATCGGCCGCGGAGTCTAGGCCGGGGTCAGACCCCCAGACCGGGCGCGGCACCACCGAGGCCGGCGTCCCGGGCCCGTGCCACCGCCTCGGCCCGGCTGCCCACCTCGAGCTCTGGCGAACACGGCCGAGACCACGTTGCGCACCGTCTTCTCCGACAGGTACAGCCGCCCGGCGATCTCGCCGTTGGACGCCCCCGTGGCCAGCAGCCCGAGCACCTCCCGCTCGCGGTCGGTGAGCTGCGGGAAGGCGGGGAGCCCGTCGCTGCGGGGGCCCAGCCGCGCCAGCGCCGCGCCCAGCCCGCGGCCACCGAGCCCCGTTGCTGTCCGGGATCGCCGCGGCGCTGCTGGCCGCCGGCAGCGTGGGCGGCGGCAGGTTCGCCGGCATGCGGCTGGTCGCCGGCGTCCTGGCCGGCGAGGGCGGTCCCGCGGCCGCCGAGACGTGGACGGCCGTGCAGCAGGGCCCGCCCTTCCTCGTCCTCGGCCCGCTGGTGCTCATGGCGGTCATCGGCACGGTGCTGGCCACGGTGGCGCTGGTCCGGGCACGGGCCGACGTCACGGTCTGGGCCGCGCCGGCCCACCTGGCCGGCTTCGTCCTGGCCGGCGGCGAGTTCCCCGCCGCCGTGAGCGTCCTCGGCGAGGCGCTCGTGCTGGCCGCGCTGGTCCCGGTGGCCCGGGCTGCCCTCCGCGGGTGACCCTCCGCGGGGAACCCCTCCCGTCCGGCGGCGCCGGGCCCGTCCTCCCCGGACGGGTCCGGCGCCGGGGCGCGGGAGGAGCCGGACCGGGGCAGGCTGGGCGCATGACGACGCCGGAGCCCGATCCCCCGCAGCCGCGCGACATCGCCCTGGAGATGGAGGACGAGGAGACCGCCGCCCACCTCGAGGCGCAGAGCGACCCCGAGCCCGCGCCCGGTCGCAGTGACTGAGCCGGGCCGTCCGGGCCGCTCCGGGCGTACCGTCCCGGGCATGACCGCCGACGCGGGTGCACAGCGGCTGGTCGCCGGCCGCTACACGGTGAACGGGATGCTCGGCCGAGGCGGCATGGGCGTCGTCTGGAGGGCCACCGACCAGGTCCTGGGCCGTCCGGTGGCGCTCAAGGAGGTCACCTTCCCCGCACACCTGACCGACGACGAACGCGAGGCGCTGCGCAACCGGACGCTGCGCGAGGCCCGGGCGGCCGCCCGCCTGGTGCACCCGTGCGTGACCACCCTCTACGACGTCGTCGAGGAGGACGGCCGGCCCTGGCTGGTCATGGAGCACGTCGAGTCCCGCAGCCTGCAGGAGATCGTGCAGCGCGAGGGCCCGCTGCCCTGGCGGGCGGTGGCCCGCATCGGCCTGGACGTGCTCGACGCGCTGGAGGCCGCGCACGCCGCCGGGATCGTGCACCGCGACGTCAAGCCGGCCAACGTGCTCGTCGGGCGGGACTGCGCGGCGCACCTCACCGACTTCGGCATCGCGATCGCCACCGGCGGCCCGTCGATCACCACGTCGGGCGCGATCATCGGCTCGCCGTCCTACATGGCGCCCGAGCGGGCCCGCGGCGAGGAGCCCGGCCCCGCCGTCGACCTGTGGTCCCTCGGCGCCACGCTCTACACCGCCGTCGAGGGCCGGCTGGCCTTCGACCGGCCCGAGTCGATGGCCACGCTGCTCGCCGTCGTCTCCGAGGACCCCGCGCCGACCGAGCTGGCCGGCCCGCTGGCCCCCGTCCTCGAGGGCCTGCTCACCAAGGAAGCCGCCGCCCGATGGGACGTCCCGCGGGCGCGCGCGGCGCTGCGCGCGGTGCTCGAGGGCGCCGGCCCCGGGCCGGAGTGGAACCCGCGCGCGCAGCGGTCCGGCGACGGGCCCGAGGACGGTTCCGGCGACGACGGGAACGCCGGCGGCCGCCCCACCCTCGGCGGCCAGGTCGAGCGCTTCGACATCGACGACCTGCGCGCCCTCGCCTCGGTGATCCACGGCGTCGCCCGGGACGCCCGCGACCAGGCGCGCCACCTCGCCGACCGGCGCAAGGAGCGCAAGGAACGCAAGGAGCTCGAGGAGAAGCACCGCAAGCGGGGGTCCCGGCCCGTGCGGGCGGCCGCCGCCCCGCCCGTGGCGGCGCCCGCGGCTCCGCCGTCCCGGCGCCGGCCCACGGCGCCCGTGCAGCGCCGCCGGTTCAAGCGCCGCTGGGTGGTCGTCCCGGTGCTGCTCGCCGTGCTCGCCGTGCTGGCCGCCCTCGCCGGGGTGGTGGCGCTACTGGCCGCGGCGTTCGGCGTGTGGTGAGCGACCCAGCCGGGACGCGTCCAGCCGCTGCGACGCCACGTAGTACAGGGTGGCGCCCTCCGGCACCGGGGTGTCCCACGAGGGGCTGACGAGCAGCCCCTCACCGGTGCGCATCGCGAGCACCGTGGCGCCGTGCTCGCGGCCGAAGGCCGTCTGGCACTCGCCGAACGTCCGCTGCGGCAGGTCGTGTGGCACCCGCACCGAGTAGGTGTTGCCGTGCCCGCCGGCGGTCATCAGCTCGTTGTAGACCTGGGTCAGCCCCGGGTCGGCGGCCTCCTCCGACAGCAGGAAGGGCATGTGCCACTGCACCACCTGCACGCCGGCGTTGACGTAGCGGAGGGTGTCGCGCCGGCCGAGGTCGCGCACGGCGGCGACCATGTGCACCTGCGGGTTGGCGTGGTCGACGGCGACCGCGATGGCGAGGGTCTCGTTGTCGTCGCGGCCGTCGATGACCGCCGTGCGCGCGCGGTCCACGCAGGCGCGCGTCATGACGTCGGCGTGCGTGAGGTCGCCGCGGACGAAGGAGACCCTCGGCTCCTCGGGCATGGGGTTGCCGGGCACGTCGTCGTGGGCGGCGAGCACCACCTGGGTGCCCGGCTCGACGGTGAGCTCGGCGACGATCCGCTCGGTCCGTCCCGGCGTGTAACCCAGGACGACCACGTGGTCCCGGAGGTCCAGGCCGACCACTCCTCTCAGCCGCTTGCCCCGCGCCGTCTGCAGGGCGGTGGCCAGCTCGGTGAACAACAGGGTCAGGGTGACGATCCCGCCGACGATGACGTAGGCGCCGACGAGGTGGCCGGGGCCGGACTCGGGGAAGAAGTCGCCGTAGCCGACGGTGGCGGCGGTGACGACGAAGTACCACCAGTAGTTGGCGGGGGTGACGAGCTCGCTGCCCGGCTCGGCCAGCGCCATGAGGCCCCAGCTGGTGAGGAACACCAGCGTGGCCACCGCCAGTGGCAGCCTCCAGCCGGGCAGCCGGATGCGGGCGAAGCGCAGCAGCCGGTGCAGGAAGAACGGCAACGCGGGGGCTCCCTCGACGGCGCGGCGGACACCGCAACCTACCGTCGCGCGGCGCCCCCAGGAGTCCCCCGGGAGCGGGACGGGTAGCGGCCGCCCATGCGCACCCGTGAGCTGCTCACCCACGCGTACTCGCAGGTCGGCGAGACGCTGCACGCCGCCGTCGAGGGCCTGTCCCCCGACCAGCTCGCCGCCCGGGTCGGCCCCGACGCCAACCCGATCGGCTGGCTGGCCTGGCACCTGCTCCGGGTGCAGGACGACCACCTCGCCGAGGTCGCCGGCAGCGAGCAGGTCTACTCGGCGCAGGGGTTCGCCGTCCGCTTCGGCCGGCCGGCCGACGACGCCGCCACCGGGTACGGGATGAGCAGCCTGGAGGTGGAGTCGCTGCGGGTGCCCTCCGCCGACCTGCTGCTGGAGTACGCCGACGCGGTGGCCGCCCGCAGCGCCGAGTACCTCGGGAGCCTGTCCGACGACGACCTCGACCGCGTCGTCGACGAGCGGTGGGACCCTCCGGTCACCCTCGGCGTCCGGCTGGTCAGCGTGCTCTCCGACGACCTGCAGCACGTGGGCCAGGCGGCCTACGTGCGGGGGCTGCTCGGCGCCTGAGGTCACAGCACCCGGGCGGCGAGCTCCTCGAGGACGGCCGCGGGCTCGGCCAGGCAGCGGGCGAGGTCGGCCACCTCCGTCAGGGCGTGCGCGGCGGCGAGGCCGGCGGCCGCGAGCTCGCCCGGTCCCAGGGCGACCCGGCCGGCCAGCCCGACGCAGGGCACCCCGGCCGCCCGGGCCCGGGCGGCGACGACGGCCGGCGCCTTGCCGCGCAGCGACTGCGCGTCCAGGCTGCCCTCCCCCGTCACGGCGAGGTCCGCGCCGGCCAGCGCCGCGTCGAGCCCGACGAGGTCGGCGACCAGCTCCGCCCCCGATCCGACCGTGCACGTCAGGACGGCGGCCACGCCCGCCGCGGTGCCGCCCGCCGCGCCCATCGCCGGCCGGCCCTCGAGGTCGATCCCCAGGTCGCGCCGGACGACGGCGGCGAACCTCCCGAGCGCGGCGTCCAGCTCGGCCACCTGCTCCGGCGTCGCACCCTTCTGCGGGCCGTAGACCGCGGCGGCGCCGTCCGGGCCGGTGAGCGGGTTGTCGACGTCGGTGGCCACCGAGACGGTGACCTCGCGCAGCCGCGGGTCGCGGGCGCCGACGTCGATCCGGTCGAGGGAGGCGAGGCCCGCCCCGCCGGGCGGCACGTCGCGGCCGGTCGCGTCGAGCAGCCGAACGCCGAGGGCCTGCAGCAGGCCCGCGCCGGCGTCGGTGGTGGCGCTGCCGCCCAGGCCGAGCACGACCCTCCGCGCGCCGGCGTCGAGCGCGGCCAGCAGCAGCTCCCCCACCCCGCGGGTGGTCGCGGTCATCGGCGCGGGCTCGGGGAGCAGCCCGAGCCCGGCCGCGGCGGCGAGCTCGACCACCGCCGTCGTCCCGTCGACGGCGGTGGTGGCGCGTACCGGCCGGCCGTCGGGACCGCTGACCGTCGTCGTCACCGGGCGGGCGCCGGCGCGCAGTGCGGCGGCCACCGTGCCCTCCCCGCCGTCGGCCATCGGACGGGTCAGCACCTCGGCGTCCGGGTGCACCCGGAGGAGGCCGCGGGAGACCGCGTCGGCGGCCTCCGCGGCGGTCAGGGTGCCCTTGAAGGAGTCGGGCGCGACGACGATCCGCACGCCCGGCAGCATGCCCTCCCCGCGCGTAGCGTCGGGACGTGACCGAGACCGCGCGCACCGACTTCTACGCACTCGAGGAGCTCCTCACGCCCGAGGAGATCGACGTCCGCGACCGGGTGGCGGACTGGTGCGCGAAGGAGGTCACGCCGCGGATCAACGACTACTGGGAGCGCGCGGAGTTCCCGTTCGAGCTGGTGCCGGGCTTCGCCGAGCTCGGCATCGCCGGCGGGACCATCGAGGGCTACGGCTCCCCTGGGATGAGCGCCGTCGCGGCCGGCCTGGTCGCCGCCGAGCTGGCCCGCGCCGACGGCAGCATCGGCACCTTCAACGGCGTGCACAGCTTCCTCGCGATGCAGTCGATCGCGCTGCTGGGCTCGGAGGAGCAGCGCGAGCGGTTCCTGCCCGCGATGGCTCGGATGGAGAAGATCGGCGCGTTCGGCCTCACCGAGCCGCGGCACGGCTCGGACGCCGTCGCCCTGGAGACCCGCGCCCGCCGCGACGGCGACTCCTACGTCCTCGACGGGCAGAAGAAGTGGATCGGCAACGGCTCGATCGCCGACTACGTGCTCATCTGGGCGCGCGACGAGGAGGGCCAGGTCGGCGGGTACGTCGTCGAGAAGGGCACGCCCGGCTTCACCGCGCGGGTCATGACCGGCAAGACGGCGCTGCGGGCCGTGTGGCAGGCCGAGATCACCCTCGACGGCGCCCGCGTCCCGGCCGAGAACAAGCTGGAGAACTGCCGGTCGTTCAAGGACGTGTCCACGATCCTCGACCGCACCCGCTACACCGTCGCCTGGCGGGCGCTGGGCGTGGCGATGGCCTCCTACGAGCTGGCGCTGGCGCACTGCCTGAGCCGCGAGCAGTTCGGCCAGCCCATCGCCGGCTACCAGCTCGTGCAGGAGAAGCTCGCGACGATGCTCGCCGAGATCACCACCATGCAGCTGATGTGCTGGCGGCTGTCGAGCCTGGCCGACACCGGCCGGATGACCGCGGCGATGGCGTCGCTGGCCAAGCGGCACTGCTGCGCCACCGCGCGGGCGATCGTGGCCGACGCCCGCGACCTGTTCGGCGGCGACGGGATCCTGCTCGAGCACCACATCGCGCGGCACCACGCCGACATCGAGGCGATCTACACCTTCGAGGGCACCGACCACGTGCAGGCGCTCATCGTCGGACGGGAGATCACCGGGCTGTCGGCGATCAGCGGCCGGCGGCGGTGAGTCGCGCGCTGAGCCCGCGCGGCTGAACGTGGCGACCTCCCAGGCCGGCCGGGACAGCCGTCGGCACTCCGGGCAGCCGGTGCGCCCGGCCCCGATGCGCTCCCACGTCTGGCTGCCCCGGACCTGCACGATCGCACCGCAGAGGGCCGGCTCCACCTCGCCGTCGAGTCCACCGGCCGGGCCGTGCCCCGCGTCACCGCGAGCCGACCCCCTCGTCCGGGGAACCGACCGGCGGCCCGCGGGTGGCACCTCCGGGCGCCTCGCGGCGTTACCGTCGGGGAGTCCTGCAGAGCGGAGGAGCGAGCGCGGTGGATCCAATCAGCCTGGTGGTCGGGGCGGCGCTGCTCGTCACGGGCTTCCTCGCCGGACGGCTCGGGCGTCGCCGTCCCGCCGGTCCCCCACCCACCCCGGTGCCCGTGTGCGGCTGCGGGCACCCGCTGAGCCAGCACGACACCGAGACCAACACCTGCTACGCCGAGCTGCGCCGCGACACCTTCGACAGGCGCGGCCGCTGGGCGGGGCACAGCTGGGTGCCCTGCACCTGCCGGCAGTACGTCGGCCCGCGCCCGATCGACGAGGTGTTCCTCCCCCGCGTCCTGCCCCCGTCCGACTGAGCTCCAGCGGCGGTAGGGCCGGCGGTCCGGCGCCGTTCCAGCGCTGTCGACATCGCCCTCCGCCGCGATCATGGAGCCGGCGCCGCGCCACGCCGTCGCCGGGCGGCGTGTCGCCGCCGCAGCTCCGTGATCGTCGCCGGAGCGCGGGAGGCGGACCGCCGACGGTCTCGGGGGCGGCGACGTGGCGCTGTCCGGCGTGATCACGGGGCGGGTGCCACGACGCGCCGAGGCCCGGCGGCGTGTCGCCGCCGCGGCTCCGTCATCGTCGCCGGCACGCAGCGAACGGGACCGCGGGCGGCCAGGGGCGCGGATCAGGCGGACGGCGTCGCGAGGTCGGTGAGGGCCGTGACCAGCGCGGCGACCCGGGCGTGGCCGAGCTCGGTGGTCAGCGCCGCCTCGTGCGCGGACACCAGCGCCTCGAGACGGTCCAGCCGGGTGCGGCCGCGGGCGGACAGGTGCACCCGCACCCGCCGGCCGTCGTCGGGGTCGGGCAGCCGGTAGGCCAGCGCGGCGTCGACCAGCCCGTCGACCAGGCGGGTGGCGGTCGGCGCCGGGACGCACAGCGCGGCACCCAGCTCGCTCATCGTCCGGCCCGGTCCGGAGGCGAGCGCGCGCATCAGCCGGTAGGTGTCCAGCGAGGCGCCGTCCTCGGCGAGCACCGCCCCGACCCCACGGGCGACCCGCCGCGAGACCACGCTCAGCAGCTCGACGAGCGAGGACGCCGGCGCCTCGGTCCGGGTGGCCTGCTGCTCGACCGCCATGGCCGCACCATACTCAGAGAGTGCCCGGACCGACCGTCCCGATGGACGCGTGGGAGGCCGCCGTCGCCGGCCGCTCCCCCGACGTCGTCCGGATCGGCCTGGCCGTCCCGCTGACCGGCCCGCTGGCCATGACCGCGCCCTCGGCCCTGGACCTCGCCGCGCTGGCCGCCGACGAGCTCACCGAGGCCGGCGGGGTGCGCGGCCGCGCGGTCGAGCTGGTCACCGTCGACGCCGGACAGCGGCCCGCGGAGGTGGCCGCCGAGGTCGCCGCGCTGCACGCCGCCGGCGCCGTCGACGTCCTCGTCGGCTTCTCCACCAGCGACGTGTCGCGTGCGGTCGCCGCCGCGCTGGCCGGGCGGGCCGGGTACGTCTTCACCCCGCCGCACGAGGGCGGCCGCGGCTCACGGGGGGCGCTGCGCATCGGCTCGTCGCCGCTGGTGCAGCACGCCGCCGCCCTGGCCTGGCTGGTGCGGCACCGCCGCGCCCGGCGCTGGGTCCTGCTCGGCACCGACTACGTCTGGCCGCAGGCGGTGCACCGCGCCGCCCGGACGGTCCTGCGAGACCTCGGCGCCGAGGTGGTCGGCGAGCTGCTCGTCCCCTTCGGCCCGGCCGACCCCGGCCCCGCGCTCGGCCTGATCCGCCGCACCCGCGCCGACGCCGTGCTGCTCAGCCTCGTCGGCCGCGACCTGGTCGCCGTCAACCGCGCGTTCGCCCGCGCCGGGCTCGACCGCCGCGTCGTCCGGCTGTCCGGGGCGCTCGAGGAGAACGGCCTGTACGCGGTGGGCGGCGACGGCACCGGTGAGCTGTACGCCTGCATGCCCTCGTTCGCGGCGGCCGACGGCGCCGCCGACGAGGGGCAGCTGGCCCTGCAGGAGCGGCTCGCGGCGCGCGTCGGGCCGAGCGCGCCGGTGGTGTGCGCCTACGCCCGCGGCGTCCACGACGGCGTCCGCGCCGCCGCGCGGCTGCTGGAGACCGGCGTCCCGGAGCCGCCGCGGATCCCCCGGCCGCGGCTGGCCAGGGCCGACGGGCTGGTGTTCCGCGAGGTCGGGTCGCGCGACTGACCCCACTGCTTCCGAACGGAAACAACTGTGGCCTACCCTCCCCGCGTCCGGCTGCGTGCCGGCCGAGAGGAGGAGCCGTGAGCGACCCCCGCACCACCCCGTCCCCCGACCTCACGAAGCCGGGTCGAGGAACCGGCGCCGGAGCCGTGCCCGCCGCCGGCGCGGCCGGCGTCGAGGAGTTCGGTTACCGCCAGGAGCTCAAGCGCTCGCTGACCTTCACCGACCTGCTGGTCTACGGCCTGGTCTTCATGGTCCCGATCGCGCCGTTCGGGATCTTCGGCAGTGTCTTCCAGGGCTCGGGCGGCATGATCGCCCTCGCCTACGCGATCGGCGGGCTGGCCATGGCCTTCACCGCCGCGTCCTACTCGCAGATGTCGCGGGCCTTCCCGATGGCCGGCTCGGTCTACACCTACGCCGGCCGCGGCATCGCCCAGCCGGTCGGGTTCATGGCCGGCTGGATGATCCTGCTCGACTACGTGCTCGTCCCCGGGCTGCTCTACCTCATCGCCGCGGTCGCGATGAACTCGATCCTCCCGTCGGTCCCGGTGTGGGTGTGGCTGATCGGCTTCGTCGTCCTCAACACCGTCGTCAACTACTTCGGCATCGAGTTCACCGCGCGGGTCAACAAGATCATGCTGGTCGGCGAGCTGATCGTGCTGGCGGTCTTCCTGGTCATCGGCGTCATCGCACTGGCCACCGGCGCGGGCCGCGGCTTCGACTTCACGCCGATCTACAACGCCGACACGTTCTCGCTGGAGCTCGTCTTCGGCGCGGTCTCGATCGCGGTGCTGAGCTTCCTCGGCTTCGACGGCATCTCCACCCTCGCCGAGGAAAACAGGGACTCGGCCCGCTCGATCGGCAAGGCGATGATCGCCGCGCTGGCGCTGGCCGGGACGCTGTTCATCGTCCAGACCTGGGTCGCCGCGCTGCTCGTTCCCGACCCCGACACGCTCATCGCCGAGGGCGACGCCGCCGGCACCGCGTTCTACGACGCGGCCGAGGTCGCCGGCGGCGCGTGGCTGGGCACCCTGACCGCCGTGGCGACGGCGATCGCGTGGGGCTTCGCCAACTCCCTCGTCGCCCAGGCGGCCACCTCGCGGCTGCTGTTCGCGATGGCCCGGGACCGGCAGCTGCCCGCCTTCCTCAAGCAGGTGCACCCGACCCGCCGCGTGCCGGTCAACGCCACGCTGCTGGTGGCGGTGATCTCCCTCGTGCTGGGTCTGTACATGGAGTCGCGCGAGGACGGGATCACGCTGCTGTCGACGCTGGTCAACTTCGGCGCGCTGTCGGCGTTCCTGCTGCTGCACGTCTCGGTGGTGTGGCACTACGTCGGCCGGCTGAAGAGCAGGAACTGGTGGCTGCACCTCGCGGTGCCCGTCATCGGGTTCGCGATCCTGGCCTACGTCGTCTACAACGCCCAGGTGGCCGCGCAGGAGCTCGGCTTCGTGTGGCTGGTCATCGGCCTGGTGCTCATGGGCGTGCTCATCGCCACCGGCCGCAAGCCCGAGATCCGAGCGGAGGAGAACCTGTGACGACGTCGCTGGAGGTCGTGTCGCTGGAGCCGACCCCCGACCAGTACCGCTTCTCGTTCGGCGGCGGCGAGCCGCTGATCACGGTGGCGCCGGGCACGGTGGTCGAGCTGACCACCGAGGACTGCTACGGCGGGAAGGTGCGTGGCGTCGACGACCTGCCCAGCCGGGTGTGCGACTTCCCCTACCTCAACCCGGTCAGCGGCCCGATCGCCGTCGAGGGGGCCGAGCCCGGCGACACCCTGGCGGTGCACCTGGTCGATATCGCGCCGGCCCGCGACTGGGCGGTGTCGAGCACGTTCCCGCACTTCGGCGCGCTCACCACCACCCACTCGACGGCGATGCTGCACGAGCCGCTCGAGGAGCTGGTCTGGCTCTACGAGGTCGACCGCGAGCGGGGCACCTGCCTGTTCCGCCCACGCCGCGGCGGCCCGGAGGTGGAGCTCCCGCTCGACCCGATGCACGGCACGATCGGCGTCGCGCCGGCCGCGGGCGAGGTGTTCGCCAGCATCACGCCGGGCGCGCACGGCGGGAACATGGACACCCCCGAGATGCGGGCGGGCACGACCGTCCACTTCGGCGTCAACGTGCCCGGCGCGATGCTCGCCCTCGGCGACGGGCACTGCCGGCAGGGCGAGGGCGAGGTCTGCGGCACCGCGGTCGAGTCGGCGATGCGCACGGTCGTCGTCGTCGACCTGGTCAAGGGCGGCGGCCCGGTCTGGCCACGGCTGGAGACCGACGAGTTCCTCATGTCGACCGGCTCGGTCCGGCCGCTGGAGGACGCCTACCGGGTGAGCCAGCACGACCTGGTCACCTGGGCGGCGCAGCTCACCGGCTGGGACCCGCTCGACGCCCTGCAGCTGGTCAGCCAGGCCGGCCTGGCGCCCGCGGGCAACGTGGTCGACACCAACTACACGATGGTCGCCAAGCTGGCGAAGCGGTACGTGCCCGGTGCCGTGGCGCACGACGGCGTCCACGAGCGGCTGCGGGCCACCGCCTCGGCGTACCTGCAGCAGCGCTGAGGACTCCGCCGGGCGTCCGGGGTGCACCCGGCCGCCCGGCGGGGTAGCGCAGCGGGACGCCACCGCAGTCGGAGGAGCACCCGTGCCCGAGTCCCCGCAGAACCGCCGGTCCAGCGGCCGCGCCACCCCCGGCCGCGCCGCCGGGTTCCTCCAGCCCAGCCGCCGGGCCACCCTGCTCGCGGCCACCGAGCCGGTCCGGGCCGCGGCCAGCGCCGGCGCGCTCGCGCTGACCTACCCTCTGCTGCGCGGCGCCCCGCGCGGCGAGCCGCACGGTGTCCTCGTGCTCCCGGGCCTCATGGCCTCCGACGCCTCGACCGTCACCCTGCGCCGCTGGCTGCGCGGGCTCGGCTACCCGGTGGTCGGGTGGGAGCTCGGCCGCAACCGCGGCCCCACCCGCGAGATCACCGAGCAGCTGCCGAAGCTGATCGAGCAGCTCGCCGACCGGCACGGCGGGCCGGTCAGCGTCGTCGGCCAGAGCCTCGGCGGCATCTTCGCCCGGCGGCTGGCGCTGCGGGTGCCGCGCCTGGTCCGCCAGGTGATCAGCCTCGGCTCGCCGTTCGGCCTGTCCGGGCGGCCTGCCGACGGCACGCCCGGTGCCCGCGCGTACGCCCGCTACCGGCACCTGCACGCCGTCCCGACCACCGGCCGGGGCGACCTGCGCGGCTCGCTGCCGGTCCCGAGCACCGCGGTCTACTCGCGCTGGGACGGCGTCGTGGACTGGCGGGCCTGCCGGCAGGCTCCCGGCCCGGGGGCGGAGAACGTCGGCGTGCACGCCAGCCACCTCGGGATGGGCCACGACCCGGCGGTGCTGTGGCTGGTCGCCGACCGCCTGGCGCAGAGCGGCGACGAGTGGCGGCCGTTCACCCCGCCGGCCCGCCTGCGGCTGCTCTACACCAGCGAGGACGACGTCACCGGCTGACGCCGCGCGCGCAGGACGGCGTCGGCCACGTGCCCCTCGTGACCGCCGTGACCCCCGTGGACGGCCTCGTGCCCGCGGGCCGGCCGCGGCCGGGTCTCGGCCACCTCCACCGTCCACTCGGCCGGGTCGAGGGCGGCGGCCATCTGCTCGCCGGTGGCGTACCATTCGGGCAGCCCCGGCCGCCGCACGCCGTGCGCGGCGTCGCCGCCGTCGTGGGCGGTCACCAGCAGCGTGCCGCCGGGCGCGACCGCCGACGCCAGCGTCCGCAGCACGTCGTCGCGGCGGTCGGGCAGGAAGTGCAGGAAGGACGCGGTCACCAGGTCCCAGCGCTCCTCCCCCGGCTGCCACGCGGTGATGTCGGCCTGGCGGGTCTCCAGCTCGACGCCGGCGTCCGCGGCGGCCGCGGCCGCCCGGTCGAGCGCGGTGCGGGAGACGTCGAGGGCGGTCACCTGCCAGCCGCGGCGGGCCAGCCAGACGGAGTCGCCGCCCTCGCCCGCGCCGGCGTCCAGGGCGCGGCCGGGCGGGAGGCCGGCGGCCTCGGTGGCCAGCACGTCGTTGACCCGGCCGCTCCAGACCCGGTGCCCGTTCGCGCGGTAGCGCTCCTCCCACCACCTCTCGCCGAACTCCGGGTCGGTCTGCGCGCGGACCACCTCGACCGCGGCGCGGGTGTCCTCGGCGACGAGGTCGGCGTTGATCTGCGCACCGGCCCCCAGGCCGGCGGCCGCCGCGCTGATCACCTGCGCGCTCAGGTCCGCGACGTTCCCGGCCGCCCAGACGCCGGGCACCGCGGTGGCGCCGCGCGGGTCCACCGGCACGTGCGACCCGACGACCGCCTCGCCCATCCGGAACGGCGCGGCCTCCAGGCCCAGCCCCGTGAGCACGGCCGAGCGGGCGGTGAACCGCGGGGCGACGACGACGGCCGCGCGGGGCACGACCTCGCCGTCGGCCAGCCGGACGCCGGTGAGCCGCCCGCCCTCGGTCTCCAGCGCCGCCACCTCGCCGCGCACCACCCGGACGCCGCGCGCGGCGAGCGCCTCGGCCGTGGCGTCGTCGGGTTCCGGCGCGGTGTGCAGGAACAGCAGGACGTCGGCGCTCCACTGCCGCCACAGCTGGGCCTGGTGCACGGACATCGGGCCGGTGGCGATCACGCCGACCGCCTGGTCGCGCACCTCCCAGCCGTGGCAGTACGGGCAGTGCAGGACGTCCGTGCCCCACAGCTCGCGCACCCCCGGGATGTCCGGCAGCTCGTCGGTGAGGCCGGTGGTGACCAGCAGCCGGCGCGCCTGCAGCACCCGACCCCCGGCCAGCTCCACGGTGAAGGCGCCGACCGTGCCGCCGGTCGAGGTCACCGTGTCCTGGACGAGCGCGACGCCGTACCCGGCGACCTCGGCCCGCCCGGCGGCGAGCAGGTCACCGGGCGGCGTGCCGTCGCGGCCCAGGTAGTTGTGCATCTCGTGCGCCGGCGCGTTGCGCGGCGTCCCCTCGTCGACGACGGCGACCGAGCGCCGCGCCCGTCCCAGCGCCAGGGCCCCCGACAGGCCCGCCGCTCCCCCACCGATGACCACCACGTCGTACGTCTCGTCCATGCCGACGACTGTGCGCCTGGCAGTGCCACCTTGACAAACACCTTTGCCAGAACGGCAAACTGGACGGCGTGACCGACCTCGACTCCGTCCTCGACGCCGTGGGCCCGCGCCTGCGCGAGCTGCGCCGCCGGCGGGGGGCCACGCTCACCGCGCTGTCGGAGGACACCGGCATCTCGGTGTCGACGCTCTCCCGGCTGGAGTCGGGGCAGCGCCGGCCCACCCTGGAGCTGCTGCTGCCCCTGGCCCGGGCGCACCAGGTGCCGCTCGACGAGCTGGTCGACGCACCCGAGACCGGCGACCCGCGCGTGCGCCTCAAGCCGGTCACCCGGCACGGCGCCACGTTCATCCCGCTGACCCGCCGGCCCGGTGGGCTGCAGGCCTACAAGCAGGTGCTGCCGCCGCGCTGGGGCGGGGAGCCGGGCGAGCAGCGGTCGCACGAGGGCTACGAGTGGCTCTACGTCCTGTCCGGGCGGCTACGGCTGCTGCTCGGTGACGTCGACGTCGTCCTCACCGCCGGCGAGGTGGCCGAGTTCGACACCCGGACCCCGCACTGGATGGGCAACCCCGACGACCGGCCGGCCGAGCTGCTGGCGCTGTACGGCCCGCAGGGCGAGCGGATGCACGTGCGCGCCGCCCCCCGCAGCCACTAGCGCTACGAGCCCCCCTCAGGGGACGACGACCAGCCGCGCGCCGGCGTCGCCCGCGGCCTGCCGCGCCCAGGCAGCGGCGACGTCGGCCAGCGGCACCGTCTCGTACGCCACGCCGACCCGGCCGGCGGCGGCCGCCGCGAGGACCGCGCCCAGGGCGCTGCGGCGCTGCGCGGGGGTGAGCGCGTTGTTGGTGTAGCCGAGCACCTCGGCCGACCGGCCGCGCAGCACCGCCGAGGAGAACACCGCCTCGTCGCCGGACGCGCCGCCCAGGTTCACCAGCCGCCCGCCCGGCGCCAGCACCCGCGAGGCCGCGGTGGCCGCGGTGCCGAACACCGGGTCGACGACGACGTCCGCGTCGCCCTCGCACGCCCCGGCCAGCGCGGCCGCGAGCGCGTCGACGTCGCCGCCCGCCGGCACCACGGCGTCGGCGCCGGCCGCCCGGGCCCGCTCCTGCGCCGCGGCGGAGCGGCAGACCGCCACCACCCGCCCGGCACCCAGGACCCGCGCGGCCCCGACCGCCACCTGGCCCACCGCGCCGCCGGCGCCGAGGACCACCACCCGCTCCCCCGGCTGCAGCCGCCCGCGCCAGGTCAGCGCCATCCACGCGGCCACCGCCGACAGGCCGAGGGCCGCGACCGCAGCGTCGGGCACGTCGGCGGTCAGCGGCACGAGGTCGTCGTCCGCCACCGCGCAGCGCTGCGCGAGGCCGCCGTCGCCGGGCGCCATGCCGGCCGACGTCGCGAACCAGACCCGGGTGCCGGCCGGCAGCCGGCCGGACTCCTCGACGACGCCGACGCCCTGGACGCCGGGGACGTAGGGCACCGCCGGCGTGCCGAAGTAGCTCGTGCCGGAGGCGCAGAGCAGGTCCAGCGGCACGATCGGCGCGGCGGTGACCCGCACCAGGCTGCGCCCCGGCCCGGCCACCGGGTCGGGGTGCTCGGCGTGCTCCGGGAGCGCCCCGGGCGCCCGGACGACGGCGGCGCGCACGTCAGGTGCTGATGTCGGGATAGGGCAGCGTCAGGTGCTCCATCGCCTTCCCGTAGGCCTTCTGGTACTCCAGCGGCCCGTGGTCGCGCTCGAACATCGCGATGAACAGCGTGAGCGTGAGGAAGGGGTGGGCGCCCATCTCGAACAGCGTCACGTGGTCGTGCTCGCGCAGCGCGCGCCGCTCGTCCTCGGTGAACTCCAGCCAGGTGCTCTTCTCGGCCGGGGTGCAGTTGAGGATCGTGTTGGCCATCTCGGCCTCCCACCACGCCACGGTGCCGGCGGGGTCCTCGCGGTAGCGCTCGACCAGGGCCGGGTCGCGGTCGACGGTGAAGAGGAACTTGTCCAGCAGGTAGCGGCTCATGCCGGGACCCCGTCCGGGTACCAGGTGAAGTACGCCTCCATGGTGTGGAACAGGTCGAGGGTGTCGACGTGGTCGGCCTTCGCGCCCTCGCCGGCCACGCCCATCATCAGCATGAAGTCCATGAACCCGTGGGTGGCGTTGCCGGGGTGGTGCAGGGACTCCAGCGACACCTCGGCCAGGCAGCCCTCGATGTCCCCGGAGGCGATCCACTCCACCGCCCGGCGGTCGAACTCCGGGTCCGGGCCGTGCTCGCCGAACTGGCGCGGACCGCCGAGCTCGAGCGAGAGGTGGCCGGTGCCGATGACGGCGACCCGCTCGTCCGACTCCCAGGACTCGACCATCTCCCGGATCGCGCGGCCGAGGGCCACGAACCGCCTCGGCTGCGGCAGCGGCGGCGCGAAGATGTTCGTGTAGACCGGCACGATCGGCAGGTCGGCCTGGGGGCGCAGCGTGATGATCGGGCACGTGATGCTGTGGTCGATCCGCAGCTCGTTGGAGAAGGCCAGGTCGAAGTCGCGGTCCAGGCCGTCGCGCAGCAGGTGCGCGGCCAGGTCCTCCTCGCCGCGCAGCGTCATCCGCGGCAGGCCGAACTCGCGCTCCTCGTTGTACCAGTTGGCGTCGAAGAAGGGCGCCTTGCCCACCAGGAACTGCGGCATGTTGTCCAGCCACAGCTGGTGGAAGTGGTCGCTGCCCACCATCACCAGCACGTCGGGCTCGGCCCGGGTCAGGGTCTCCCGGAACCGCTCGATCTTGGCCACCCACTCGTCGGCGAACGGCGGCCGGTCCGCGCCGGTGGCGGTGCTGGCGCGGTAGTAGAAGGGGTGGTGGGTGGACGCGATGACCGCGGCCAGTTCAGCCATGCCGACCTCCCAGTGAGTCGGGCTCGTACGGATCCGGGGCGACGGAGCGGTTGTTCAGGTCCACCGACAGGAAGACGTCGTTGGCCACGGGGTGGCGCAGCTCCTCGGCGAGCTGGCCGATGAGCCCGGCGGTGCGGGCCAGCAGCGCGAACCCGCGCAGCAGCTCCAGCGGCAGGCCGAGGTCTGCCAGCGCGGCCCCGCACACGCCGGCGCCGTTGAGCGGCAGCGTCTTGCCCAGCACCTGCGGGTGCACCCGGCCGATCGCGGCGAACAGCGCCAGGTGCGGCCCGACCAGGCCCTCCTCGGCGGCGATCTCGAACAGCCGCGGGGTGCGCGGGTCGCCGTCCTTGTGCACGTGGTGACCCAGGCCCGGCACGAACCGGCCCGCGGTCCGCTGCGCGGTCACCGTCTCCAGCGCGAGGGCGTCCCAGCCGGCGTCGTCCCCGGGCAGCTCGCCCTCCGTCGAGGTGAGGACGCCGTGCAGGAACCGGCCGCAGTCCTCGGTGACCCCCAGGAAGCGTGACCCGCCGCCCAGCAGCCCGGCGGCCAGCGCGCCCTGCACCGAGTCCGGCGCCGACAGCCAGGTCAGCCGGGTCACGATCGCGGTCGGGGTGAAGCCGTGGTCGGCCAGCGCCGCGAGCACCGCCTCGAACACCCGGGTCTCCCCCCGGGTCGGCCGGCGCTGGGTGGCCAGCCAGAACGCCAGCTCGCCGAAGCCGACGCTGCCCATGACGTCGCGGGCGAGGTCGGTGCCGAGCAGGGTGATCGACTCCCGGCTCGAGGCGCCCAGCGCGGTCGGGTACTCGCGCGGCCCGATCACGGCGTCTCCCCGCCCTCGGTCAGCCAGCGGCGGACCTCCTCGCCGTGCTCGTCCAGCGTGGGCGGTGGCAGCCGGTACTCCGCGGCGGTGTCGGAGAAGCGGATCGGGTTGCGGATCGAGGGGACCCCCGCGTCGCCGTCCCCCGCCGTCACGACGGGGTCCAGGCCGACCTCCTCGGCGAAGGCGACGCCCTGGTCGATGGTGTTGATCGGCCCGCACGGCACGCCCGCGGCGATGATCTCGCGGAACCACTCCATCTTCGTGCGGGTGGCGAGCCGCTCGACCAGCAGCGGGCGCAGCTCCCCGCGGTTGGCGGTCCGGTCCTCGTTGTGCAGGAACCGCGGGTCGTCGGCCAGCCCGGGGAGCCCGAGCACGTCGCACAGCTTGCGGAACTGGCCGTCGTTGCCCGCGGTCACGATCAGGTCGCCGTCGGAACAGGGCAGCGGCTCGTAGGGGAACAGGCTCGGGTGGCTGTTGCCCATCCGGAACGGGACGACGTCGCCGGCCACGAACGCCGAGGTCTGGTTGACCAGGCCCGACAGCGCGCTGGAGAGCAGGTTCACCTCGACGTGCTGCCCGCGGCCGGTGGCGTGCCGGTGGTTGAGGGCCGAGAGCACGCCGATGGTGGCGTGCAGCCCGGCCATGACGTCGAAGACGGCGACGCCGGCGCGGTAGGGATCGCCGTCGGGGTCCCCGGTGAGGCTCATCAGCCCGGAGATCGCCTGGACGATGAGGTCGTAGCCGGGCAGCGACCGTCCGCCGGGCCCGCTGCCGAAGCCGCTGATCGACGCGTAGACGACCGCCGGGTTGGTCGCCGCGACGGTCTCGAAGTCGAGCCCGAAGCGGGCCAGGCCGCCGGGCTTGAAGTTCTCGACCAGGACGTCGGCACGGCGGGCCAGCTCGCGGGCGGCGGCGGCGTCGCTCTCGTCGGTGAGGTCGAGGGCCACCGACCGCTTGTTGCGGTTGACGCCGAGGTAGTACGTCGACACGTCCTCGCGCACCGGCGGCTGCCAGGTGCGCGTGTCGTCGCCGCGCGGGCCCTCGACCTTGACCACCTCGGCGCCGAGGTCGGCCATCAGCATCGTGGCGTAGGGGCCGGCCAGGATGCGGGAGAAGTCGGCCACGAGCAGGCCTGCGAGAGGTCCCCGGGGTGCGGCTCCGGCGGGTCCTGCCGTCATCGTCGCCTCGAGCTCCTCACCGCGGTGCTGCACCGATCAGCGGACGGCCGTCCGTCGTCGCCGCCGATCCTGGGGAGGGCGACCGCACGCTGTCAACCGGGAGGCCGGCCGCTTGACAGGTGGCGCAGGTCACGGACAGGGTGACGCCGTCCGGCGTCGGTGTCCGTGCAGCGGACAGGCGTCCGTCCGTGTCGAGGCGTCCGAGGAGCCCCCATGACCCAGCCCCCGTCCCCGGCGCCGCAGGCCGGCCGCCCCGTCGTCCTGCGCGGCGGCACCGTGCTCACGATGGACGACGCCGGGACGGTGCTGCGCGACGCCGACGTCCTGGTGGTCGGCGACCGGATCGCGGCCGTCGGACCCGCGCTGGAGGTGCCCGAGGGGACCCAGGAGGTCGACGCCACCGACGGCGTCGTGATGCCCGGGATGATCGACACCCACCGGCACATGTGGCAGACGGCCATGCGCGGCTACGGCGCCGACTGGTCCCTGACCCAGTACTTCGTCTGGTACTACCTCGAGCACGGTCGGCGCTTCCGGCCCGAGGACGTCGCCGCGGGCAACCGGCTGGCCGCCGTCGAGGCGCTCGACTCCGGGGTCACCACGGTCGTCGACTGGTCGCACGGGCTGCAGACGGTCGACCACGCCGAGGCCGCCGTCGACGCGCTGCAGTCGGTGCCCGGCCGGTACGTGCTCGCCTACGGCAACATCCAGGGCGCGCCGTGGGAGTGGACCGCCGACCCGGCCGTGCAGGGCTTCCTCGAGCGCCGCCGCACCGGCGCAGGCGACCTGCTCGCCTTCCAGCTCGCCTTCGACGTCACCGGCGACCCGGCCTTCCCCGAGAAGGCGGCGTTCGAGGTGGCCCGCGAGCTCGGCCTGCCGGTGACCACGCACGCCGGCGTCTGGGGCGCGACGAACGACGAGGGCGTCCGGCTCATGCACGAGCACGGCTTCGCCACGCCGGAGACGGTCTACGTGCACGCCGCCTCGCTCTCCCCCGACAGCTACCACCGCATCGCCGCCACCGGCGGGTCGATCTCGGTGTCCACGGAGTCCGAGCAGAGCGCCGGTCAGGGCTACCCGCCCACCTGGCAGGTCCGCGCGCACGGCATCCCGGTGTCGCTGTCGATGGACACCAGCGTGTGGTGGAGCGGCGACCTGTTCTCCGCGATGCGCACGACCCTGGGCGCCGACCGCTCGCGCGAGCACTTCGAGGCCCACCTCAAGGGTGAGACCGTGACGCAGCTGGCACTGCGGGCCCAGCACGTCGTCTCGTGGGCCACCCGCGGCGGCGCGGCGGCGCTGGGCCGCGACGACCTCGGCCGGCTGACCCCGGGCGCGAAGGCCGACGTCGTCCTGCTCAAGAACGACGCCTCGCCGGTGTCGTTCCCCCTCCTCAACCCCTACGGCCACGTGGCGTTCCAGGCGCAGCGCGGCGACGTGCACACCGTGCTGGTCGACGGCCGGGTGGTGAAGTCCGGCCACCGGCTGGTCGGCGTCGACCTGGCGGCCGTGCGCCGCGAGGTCGAGGCCACCGTCGAGCACCTGCGCGCCGACATGGGCGAGGACGTCTGGCAGGCGGGGATGGACCCGGAGCTCCCCTCGGGCGAGGTGCTCGACAACCCGTACCAGTACACCGACTACCGCTCGGACTCCACGCACGCCGCCCGCGAGGAGGCCTTCGAGCGCCACCTGGCCGGCGAGCGGTGACCGCGCCGGAGCGGGTGCCGGTCGCCGTCGTCGGGGGCGGGCCGGTCGGGCTGACCGCCTCGCTGCTCCTGAGCCGCCTGGGCGTGCGGCACGTCCTGTTCGAGCGGCACCCCGGGACGTCGGTGCACCCCAAGGCCATCGGGCTCAACCAGCGGACGATCGAGGTGTTCCGGTCGCTGGGGATCGAGGACGTCGTCCGCGGGCACGCGGCACCGCCGGAGACGGTGGGCCGCACGGGCTGGTACACCTCCTTCGCGGGGCCGACCGGCCTCCACGGTCGCCGGATCGCCGTCCGCGACGCCTGGGGTGGCGGGCGGTACCGCGACGAGTACGCCGCGGCCAGCCCCTGCGGCTACACGATGCTGCCGCAGATCCGGCTGGAGCCCCTGCTCCGCGCGGCCGCCGAGGCCGCCCCCGAGGCCGAGCTCCGCTTCGGCACCGCGGTCACGGGCCTGTCCGACACCGACGCCGGGCCGGTCACCGTGAGCTGGGAGAGCACCGACGGCCGCCGGGGGGACGTCGTCGCCGACCACGTGGTCGCCGCGGACGGCGGCCGCACGGCCGCGGGCCTGCTCGGCATCGGCGACACCGGCCCCACCGACCTCCTCGACATGGTGAGCGCGCACTTCAGCGCCGACCTGTCCGCCGCCCTGCCCGACCCCGGCCTGCTTATCCACTGGTTCGTCAACCCCGACCACGCCGGGTCCATCGGCAGCGGGTACCTCTACCACCTCGGCCCGTGGGACGAGGCCGGCACGTCCCGGGAGTGGGTGTTCGCCTGCGCCTTCCTCCCGACCGACCCGGCCCGCTTCGACGACGACGACATGCGCGCCCGGATCTCGCGGTCGCTCGGCCTGCCCGACCTCGAGGTGGACCTGCACTCGATCAGCCACTGGTACATCCGCTCGGTGGTCGCCGACCGGTTCCGGTCCGGTCGGGTCTACCTGGCCGGCGACGCCGCGCACCGCATCCCGCCGTGGGGGGCGCTGGGCCTCAACACCGGCGTCCAGGACGTGCACGCGCTGACGTGGCGGATCGCGGCCGCCCTGGCCGATCCCGACCTGGAGCCGCTGCTCGACGGCTACGAGACCGAGCGCCGGCCGATCGCGCTGACCGTCGCGGCCAACTCCCTGGCCAACTTCCAGGCCCACGGCGGCGTCGTCGACGTGGCGCTCGGACTGGACCCCGCGGCCGGCCCGGCGGCCGGCTGGGCCGCGCTCGCCCGGCTGTTCGACGACGGTCCCGACGGCGACGCCGCGCGGGCCTCGGTGCAGGCGGCCATGGACGTCCTCGACGCGGAGTTCCACGCCCACGGCGCCGAGCTCGGCTGGTCCTACCCGCAGGGCACGGTCGTCCGCGAGCCCGGGCAGGCCGAGGGCTGCGTCCCCTCGGACCTGCTGGTGTACCGGCCCACGACCGCTCCCGGCCACCACCTGCCGCACGCGTGGGTGACGGCCGGGGACCAGCGGCGCTCCACGCTCGACCTGGTCGGTCGCGGGAGGTGGGCGCTCGTCGTCGACACCGCGGCGGAGCAGTGGCAGCAGGCGCTCGCCGCGTCCTCGTCCCCGCTCGCGGGCCTGGTCGACGTCGTCGCGGTGGGGCCGGACGCGGCGGTCCGCAGCGGGGAGGACTGGCCCCGCCTGCGGGAGGTCGCACCCGGCGGCGCCCTGCTCGTCCGCCCTGACACCATCGTGGCCTGGCGGGCCCGCGACCTGCCGCAGGACCCGGCGACGGCGCTCGCCGCGGCGCTGGAGCGCCTCGTCCACGGCACCGTCGCCGCGCAGCCCTGAGCACCCGGCCGACGGGCGGGGTCCCGCGCACCTGCGACACCAGGAACAGGAGACGGCATGGCCGGACGGGGTGAGGGACCGGACTTCGTCGAGGCGCTGGCGCGCGGACTGGACGTGCTCGCCTGCTTCGACGCCGACCGGCCCGCCATGACGCTGAGCGAGGTGGCGGCCGCCGCGGGGCTGGCCCGCCCGACGGCGCGGCGGCTGCTCCTGACCCTCGTGGAGCTGGGCCACGTCCGGTTGGCCGGCGGGGCGTTCTCGCTCACGCCGCGGGTGCTCTCGCTCGGCATGGCCTACGTCGGCGCGCTCGGGCTGTGGGACGTCGCCCGGCCGCACCTCGAGGAGCTGGTGGCGCGGACCGGCGAGTCGTCGTCGATGGCCCAGCTCGACGGCTCGGACATCGTCTACGTCGCCCGCGTCTCGGTGCCCAAGCTGATCACGCTGCGGGTGGAGATCGGCACGCGCTTCCCCGCCGTGCAGACCTCGCAGGGCAAGGTGCTGCTCGCCGCCCTGACCCCTGACCAGCTGGCGGAGACCCTCGCGCAGCCCAGCCGCTCGGGCCTGCCCCCCTACATCGGGCGCACGCCGGAGCAGCTGCGCGAGGAGCTGACCGAGGTGCGTGCCCGCGGCTGGGCGCTCGCCGACGAGGAGCTGGCGCCCGGCGTCCGCTCGGTGGCCGTCCCGGTGCGGGACGGGACCGGGGCCGTGCGCGCGGCCATGAACGTGACCGTGCACGCCGCCGAGACGTCCATCGAGCGGCTGCTGGGCGAGCACCTGCCGGCCCTGCTGCGCACCGCCGGCGAGGTGAGCGCCGACTGGACGCGCTGGCAGGCCCGCCCGCACGTCGAGGTCGAGCGGGCGGCCACCGCGGCCGGGTGAGCGGGCGGCGCCCTGGGTACCGACCGCCGTCATGAGCGGGAAGTCGGCGGAGGACTACGCCCAGGACTACACGGACCCGGAGCTGCGGGAGCGGCTCAAGGAGGAGATCAAGGCCGGCGACAAGGGCGGGCGGCCCGGTCAGTGGAGCGCCCGCAAGAGCCAGCTGCTCACCCACGAGTACGAGGCGCAGGGCGGCGGCTACCGGCACGAGGGCGAGCGCACCGCGTCGCAGGAGCACCTGCAGGAGTGGACGAAGCAGGACTGGCACACCGCCGACGGCGGCGACCGGGCCCGCGGGTCCGACGGGACGAAGCGGTACCTGCCCGACGCCGCGTGGGAGCTGCTGTCCGACGAGGAGAAGGCGGCCACCGACGCGCGCAAGCGGGGCTCCGACGAGCAGCACGTGGCCAACACCGACGCCGCCAAGGAGGCCCGCAAGGCCGCCGAGCTCCTCGACGTTCCCGCTCCCGAGGCGCGCGAGCGGGTGGCGAAGATGCACGGCGACTCCCAGCTGGACCGCGCCGAGCAGGCCGAGCGCGACCTCGGCACGGGCCGCAAGACGGTGCTCGAGGCGATCGAGGAGCAGCGCGACCGGGACTGACAGGGCGCCGGCCCCTGAGACCGACGCGACACGCCGTGCAGGCTACGCAACATTGCCCGGACTGCACGATCCGCGCGATGATGTCCGGGTGACCTCCGGCCTGCGCGAGCGCAAGAAGCTCGCCACCCGCCTGGCGCTGCACCAGGCGGCGCTGCAGCTGGTTGCCGAGCGCGGCCTGGACGGCGTCTCGGTCGACGACATCGCCGCCCGCGCCGACGTCTCTCCCCGCACCTTCTTCAACTACTTCCCGACCAAGGACGACGCCGTCGTCGGGATCGACGCCTCCGCCGTGGGGCAGGCCGCCGAGCGGTTCGCCGCACGGCCGGCGCACGAGTCGCCGGTCGAGGCGCTGCGCGCGGTCCACGCCCAGCAGGCCACCGAGATGGCCGGCGAGCCGGAGACGCTGTGGCCGCTGCGGCTGCGGGTCATCGACGAGCACCCGGTCCTCATCGCCCGGCTGCACGCGGTCTTCGGCTCCGCCGAGCGCGCCCTGGCCGAGGCGATCGCCGTCCGCACCGGCACCGCGGTCGGGGCCGACGTCTACCCGACACTGCTCGCCGCGGTGTCCGGGGCGGCCATGCGCGCCGGCCTGCACGCCTGGCTGGCGAGCGACTTCACCGCCTCCCTGCCCGCCCTCGTCGACGAGGCGTGGGACGCACTGGCCGCCGGGCTCCCCGCCCCGCGCCGCTGACCACCTGAGCGGCCGGCGCCGTCCGCTCCCCCCTCGCTGCCGCGCGCTCGCGGCACCGCCGAACGACCCGAAAGAGGACCTCGTGCAGGCCCCGCCCGACAGCTCCGCACCGCCGATCGTCCTGACCCGGCGCCGCATCAACGTCATCTTCAGCGCCCTGCTGGCCGGCATGCTCATGGCCGCCCTCGACCAGACGATCGTGTCCACGTCGATGCCCACCATCGTCGGCGAGCTCGGCGGCGTCTCGCACATGGCGTGGGTGACCACCGCCTACCTGCTGGCGACGACGCTGGTCATGCCGGTCTACGGCAAGTTCGGCGACCTGTGGGGCCGGCGCACCCTCTTCCTGGTGGCGATCGGCCTGTTCACCGTCGCGAGTGTCGGCGCCGCGCTGGCGCCGGACTTCACCTCGTTCGTCGTCTGGCGCGGGGTGCAGGGCCTCGGCGGCGGCGGGCTGATGATCCTTTCCCAGGCGATCATCGCCGACATCGTCCCGGCCCGGGAGCGCGCCAGGTACATGGGCCCGATCGGCGCCCTGTTCGGCCTGTCCGCCGTGGCCGGGCCGCTGGTCGGCGGCTTCCTCACCGACTCGCCGGCGCTGGGCTGGGAGTGGTGCTTCTGGGTCAACGTCCCGGTCGGCGTCGGCGCCTTCCTCATCGGCTGGTTCGCGCTGTCCCTGCCGCGCAAGCGCAGCACCACCCCGCTCGACGTCGCCGGGATCGTCGCGCTGTCGGCCACCACGACGTCGCTGGTGCTGGCCACCGACCTCGGCGGCAGCGACGGCTGGACCGCCCCGGTCACCCTCGCGCTGGCGGCGGCGTTCGTCGTCTCGGCGATCGCCTTCGTGCTGGTCGAGCGGCGCGCGGTCGAGCCGATCGTGCCGCTGAGCCTGTTCCGCAACCGGACGTTCGTCGTCGCCACGGGGATGGGCATGGCGGTGGGCCTGGGCATGTTCTCGGCCATCGCGTTCATGCCGACGTTCCTGCAGATGAGCTCGGGGCTGTCGGCCGCGGACTCGGGGCTGCTCATGCTGCCGATGACCGCCGGCATCATCGTCACGATCCAGGGCTCGGCGGCGTCCATCCTGGAGGACGGGCGCTACAAGCGGTTCACCATCGCCGGGACCGCGGTGATCCTCGGCGCCGTCGTCTGGATGACCACGCTGACCGGCGGGACGTCGCTGTGGACGATCGGCGTCATGTTCTTCGCGCTCGGCTGCGGGCTCGGGCTGATCATGCAGAACGTCGTCCTGGCTGCTCAGAACGCCGTCCCGGCCACCCAGATCGGCACCGCCACCTCGACGAACAACTACTTCCGCGAGGTGGGCGCCACCCTGGGCGTCGCCGTCTTCGGGACGCTGTTCACCAGCCGGCTCGCCGAGAACCTGACCGGCGCGCTGAGGGGGAACGCCGAGCAGGCGGCGGCCGCGGGCATCACCTCGCCGGACACCCTGGTGCCGTCGGCGGTGGAGGCGGCCGGGGAGCCGCTGCGGACGGCGATCGTGGACGCCTACGCCGACTCGCTGGCGCCGGTCTTCTGGTACCTCGTGCCGCTGCTGGTCCTCGCGCTGCTGCTGTCGTTCGCGCTCAGGGAGGTCCCGCTGGCCGAGCACGCCGGCATGGTCGCCCGCGGCGAGGCGGTGGAGTCCGAGGAGGAGCTCGCGGCGCTGCGGCGGTCGGGCGCGCACGCCGCCGTCCCGGCGCCCGAGCCGACCGTGCGCGAGGACCACGACGACGACCAGGTCCGCGTCTGACCCGTGCACTCCCGCGGATCGCCCGGGGGCCGATCCGCGGAAGGACAGGGGAAGAACGGTGCTACCGGAGTAGCATCGCGGTGTGAAGCTCAGCATCAGCCTGACCGAGGAGGACGTCGCGGTCCTCGACGACTACGCCCGGTCGGCCGGCCTCCGGTCCCGGTCGGCGGCCCTGCAGCACGCGATCCGTCTCCTCCGGCACCCAGACCTCGAGGACGACTACGCGGCCGCGTGGGAGGAGTGGCGGGCGTCGGGCGAGGAGGCCGACTGGCAGACGACCGTGGGCGACGGGCCGGGCGATGCTGCGCGGTGAGATCCGCCTGGTCGACCTCGAACCGATCCGCGGGAGCGAGGCCGGAAAGCGCCGACCCGCCGTCGTCGTCAGCAACGACCGGGCCAACGCGGTGGCGGACCGTCTGCGGCGTGGCGTGGTGACCGTCGTCCCGGTCACCGGCAACACCACCCGTGTCTTCCCCTTCCAGACCCTGCTCCCAGCTGCGGACACGGGCCTGCAGGTCGACAGCAAGGCCCAGGCGGAACAGGTGCGTGCAGTCGCGGTCGAGCGCGTCGGTCCAGTGCTCGGACGGGTGCCCGCCACGACGATGGCCGCCCTCGACGACGCGCTCCGCCTGCACCTCCAGCTCTGACCGCGCACGTCCGCGGATCTGCGGGACAGATCCGCGGACGTGCACGGAGCAAGGGGTCAGGCGGCCCGGCCGCAGGCGGCAGCGCTTCCGATCCCGGCGGCCGGGCGCGTCGCGCGCCGGCGGCGCTGGACGCGGGCGATGGTGACCGCGGGGACCAGGGTCAGTGCGGCGAGAACGGTGCCGACCATCGCGGGACCGACTGCACCGAGACCCGAGTCGAGGGTGGCGCCGGCGATCCCGGTCCCGGCGGCGGTGCCGAGGTTGTACGCCGAGACCGACATCGCCACCCCGAGCGTGGGTGCCACGCCGGCGAAGCGGACCGCCAGGGACGACAACACCGGGTTGGCGCTGAGCCCGACGAGCCCCAGCAGGGTGACCAGCACGACCGTGGGCACCGCCTGCGCGGAGAGCAGCCAGATCGCCGCGAGGACGACCGTGGTCGCCGCGGGGACGGCGATGGTCGTCGCGTGCGGACGGACGTCGCCGAGGCGACCACCGACGATCGTGCCGACCAGGGAGCCGACGCCGAAGCCCACGAGCACGAGCGGCACCAGGCCGACGGCGATGCCGGCCCGGTCGGTGAGCAGCGGGGAGACGTAGGAGTAGGCCGACAGCACCGCGCCGGTCGTGGTCGCGCAGGCGGCCAGCACCAGCCACAGCCGGCCGGAGCGCACCGCGGCGAACTGGGATCGCAGGGACACCGCCTCCCCGGCCGGGCCGCCGTGCGGTACCTGGCGGGCGATGAGCCAGACGGCGCCTCCGGCGAGTGCGGCGAGCGCCCAGAACGGTCCGCGCCAGCCCGTCAGCTGTCCGGCGAACGCGCCCAACGGCACACCGACGACGTTGGCGAGCATGCCGCCGGCGCCCACCAGGCCCAGGGCGCGGGCGCCGGCGCCGGGGCCGGCGGCGCGGGTGGCCGCCACCGATGCCACCGACCAGAAGGCGCCGGCCGCCCACGCGGTGACGAAGCGGGCCGCGAGCAGCAGCGGGAAGTCCGAGCCGAGGGCGACGACGACGTGCCCGGCCGCGAAGACGACGAGGGCGAGCACCAGCGTCGTCCGCTGCGGCATCCGCCGGGTCAGCAGCGCCATCACCGGTGAGCCTACGATCATCCCGGCCGCGAACACCGTGATCAGCAGCCCGGCCTGGGCCACGGTCACCTGCAGGTCGCCGGCGATCTCCGGCAGCAGTCCGGCCACCACGAACTCGGTGGTGAGCATCAGGAAGGTGCCGGCCGCCAGCACGTACACGACCAGTGGGAGCCGTTCCCGGGCCCCGGCGGGCGGGATCGCCGGCCCCGCCGGGCGCGTCAGCCGGTCCGGGGTCACCGCAGGGTCGCGGCGTCGATGACGAACCGGTAGCGGACGTCGGAGGCGAGCACGCGCTCGTAGGCCTCGTTGACCCGGTCGGCGGGGACGACCTCGACCTCGGCCCCGATGCCGTGCTCGGCACAGAAGTCCAACATCTCCTGGGTCTCGGCGATGCCGCCGATCATCGAACCGGCGTACGAGCGGCGGCCGCCGATCAGCGACATCGCGTTCAGGCTCAGCGGCTCGGCGGGAGCGCCGACGTTGACCAGCGTGCCGTCGACGGCCAGCAGGGACAGGTACGCGTCGACGTCGATCGTCGCGCTGACGGTGTTCACGATCAGGTGGAACCGCCCGGCCAGCTGGGTGAACGTGTCCGGGTCAGTGGTCGCGAAGTAGGAGTCGGCGCCGAGCCGCAGGCCGTCCTCCTGCTTCTTCAGCGACTGCGACAGCACGGTCACCTCCGCACCCATCGCGTGTGCGAGCTTGACGGCCATGTGGCCCAGGCCGCCGAGGCCGACGACGGCGACCCGCCTGCCCGGCCCGGCGCCCCAGCGGCGCAGCGGCGACCAGGTGGTGATGCCGGCGCACAGCAGCGGCGCGGCGGCCGCGGGGCCGATGCCGTCGGGCACGCGCAGCACGAAGTCCGCGTCGACCACGACGTGGGTGGAGTAGCCGCCCTGGGTGGTGCTGCCGTCGCGGTCCGTGCCGGCGTACGTGGGGACCAGGCCGTCGAGGCAGTACTGCTCGTCGCCGTTGCGGCAGTTGGCGCACTCGCCGCAGGAGTCGACCATGCAGCCGACGCCGACGCGGTCACCGACCCGGTGGCGCGTGACCCGGGGCCCGACCTCGGTGACGACGCCGACGATCTCGTGGCCGGGGACGACGGGGAAGGGCTGCGGGCCCCAGTCGCCGTTGACGGTGTGGATGTCGGAGTGGCAGATGCCGGCGTACTCGACCTCGATCAGGACGTCGTCGGGGCCGACGTCCCGGCGCTCGATGGTGGTGGGGGCAAGGGGGCGGCCGGCGGCGGGGGCGGCGTAGGCGTGGACGCGCACGGTGGATCTCCTCGTTCGAGAGGTGGTCGGGTGGGGTGGCTGGACTCCACGGAACGCCCCCGGGAAGGCGCGTGGGAGGTCGGGTCTGTGGGGGGTGGAAGCTCGCCCCCCTTCTCCCGGTGGGCGCGACGTAGCGTCGACGGCGTGGACAACCGGGCCGACATCCGCGACTTCCTCACCAGCCGGCGGGCCCGCATCACCCCCGAGCAGGCCGGGCTCCTGCCGGGCGGTGGGCGGCGGCGGGTGGCCGGGCTGCGCCGCGAGGAGGTCGCCGTCCTCGCCGGGGTGAGCACCGACTGGTACACCCGGCTGGAGAAGGGCCACATCGCCGGTGTCTCCGAGGACGTGCTGGAGGCCGTCGCCCGGGCGCTGCAGCTCGACGAGGCCGAGCGCGCCCACCTGTTCAACCTGGCCCGCGCCGCCTCCAGGCCGGCCCGCACCCCGCAACGCCGCGGTGGCAGGGCGCACATCCAGCCGCAGGTGCAGTGGATGCTCGACTCGATGACGGGGTCGGCCGCGTTCGTCGCCGACGGTCGCCTGGACGTCCTCGCGACCAACACCCTGGGGTGGGCGCTGCACTCCCCGATGTTCGACGACCCGCGGCGTCCGCCGAACTTCGCCCGGTTCCAGTTCCTCGACCCGCGGGCGCGCGACTTCTACCTGGACCGGGAGGGCGCGGCCGACGTCACCGTTGCCCTGCTCCGCGCCGAGGCCGGCCGCCGCCCGCACGACACGCAGCTGCGCGAGCTCGTCGGGGAGCTGTCCACGGTGAGCGAGGAGTTCCGGACCCGGTGGGCCGCGCACGACGTCCGCATCCACCACAACGGGACCAAGCAGTTCCACCACCCCGTCGTCGGCACGGTGGACCTGCACTACCGCACCCTCGACCTCCCCACCGAGGACCGCTCGGACCTCCGCCTGACCATCTACACGGCCGAACCGGGCTCACCGTCGGAGGACGCGCTCAAGCTCCTGGCCAGCTGGGCCGCAACCGCCACCCAGGCGGCCACCCCGGCGGCGGACCGGACCTGATCCCGACCAGCCGCCGGCCCGGGGGTGGCAGGAACGGCCATTCCTGCCACCCCGGACCGTTCAGCCGGCGCGGGCCTCGCGGGCGACGGCGACGAGGCGGTCGAGCTCGGCGGGCGGGATGGCGGCACCGAAGTCGGCGGCGAACCGGCGCATCGGCATCGACCCGATCATCTGCAGCATCCCGGCGTGCATCTCCGCGGCGCCCTCCGGCATGGTGGCGAGGAAGCCCTCGAGCAGCCGCGCCCCGACGACCGGGTGGGTGAACCACTCGGCCACCGACGAGCCCAGCGTGAGCTCCGGGACGACCGTGTCGCCGGCCAGCGTCACCGTCTCCTCGGCCAGGACCTCGGCAGCGCTGGCGCCGACCTGCACGGTGTACTCGCCCGGCGCCACGACCCAGCCGCCCTCGCGGACGTCCCAGTAGGCGAACGCGCGGCGGTCGAGCGCCAGCTCCACCGTCCGCGACTCCCCGGGCTGCAGCGAGACCTTGGCGAAGGCGCGCAGCTCCCGGGCGGGACGGCGGACCGGGCCGGCCGTCGTCGCCACGTAGACCTGCACCACGTGCCGGCCCGTCCGCTCCCCGGTGTTGGTCACGCTCACCGAGACGGTCGCCGAGTCGTCGCCGGTCGCCGTCACCCGAAGGTCGGAGGTCTCGACGGTCGTGTAGCCCAGCCCGTGCCCGAAGGGGTACCGCACCGGACGGTCGACGGTCGTGTAGTGCCGGTAGCCGACCATCACGCCCTCGCCGTAGCGGACGTGCCCCTGCTCGCCCGGGAAGTTCAGGTGGCTGGGGGTGTCCTCCAGGCGCAGCGGGATCGACTCGGCCAGCCGCCCGGAGGGGCTCACCGCGCCGGTGAGCAGGTCGGCCAGCGCGCTGCCGCCGGCCTGGCCGAGCAGGAACCCGGCCAGGACCGCGTCGACGTCGTCGTGCCAGCCCTCCAGGGACACGATGCCGCCCGAGGACAGGACGACGACGGTGCGCGGGCTGGCCGCGGCCACGGCCCGGATCAGCTCCACCTGCACCGCGGGCAGGCCGATGGTGGTGCGGTCGAAGCCCTCGGACTCGTCGGACTCGGCCAGGCCGGCGAAGACGACGGTGACCTCGGCGTCGCGGGCCGCGGCGACCGCCTCGTCCCGCAGTGCGGCGGCGTCGCCGGAGCCGTCGAGGGAGAAGCCGGGCGCGAACGAGACGGCGGGGAGCGCCTCCCGCAGCGCGGTCAGCGCGTCGTCGACGCGGGTGGCGTTGACGTGCGAGCTGCCGCCGCCCTGGTAGCGCGGGGTGCGGGCGAACTCGCCGACGACGGCGACCCGCGCACCCGGCGCCAGCGGCAGCACGGCGCCGTCGTTCTTGAGCAGCACCGCGCACTGCGCCGCGAGCTCCCGGGCCAGGGTGTGGTGGGCGTCGACGTCGAAGCCGGCGGTCGGCTCGGTCACCAGGTCGGCGAGAACGGCCACCCGCCGGGCGCTGCGGTCGACGAGGGCCTCGTCGAGCTCGCCGGCGCGGACGGCCTCGACGACGAGCCGGTTGCCCGCGCCGTGGTCGCCGGGCATCTGCAGGTCCAGGCCGGCGGCCAGCGCCGCGACCCGGTCGTCGACGGCGCCCCAGTCGGAGACGACGACGCCCTCGAAGCCCCACTGCTCGCGCAGCACCTCGGTGAGCAGCCAGCGGTTCTGCGACGCGTAGACGCCGTTCACCCGGTTGTAGGCACACATGACCGTGGCCGGCTGCGCCGAGGTGACGATCCGCTCGAAGGCGGGCAGGTAGATCTCGCGCAGGGTGCGCTCGTCGACGTCGGCGCTGACCTGCATGCGCTGCGTCTCCTGGTTGTTGGCCGCGAAGTGCTTCACCGACGCGCCGACACCCTCCGCCTGCTGGCCGCGGACGTGCGCGGCGCCGAGCACGCCGGTCAGCAACGGGTCTTCGGAGTAGTACTCGAAGTTCCGCCCGCACAGCGGCGACCGCTTGATGTTCACGCCCGGGCCGAGGACGACGGGCACCCCGAGCGCCCGCGCCTCCCGCCCGACCGCCGTCCCGATCCGCTTGGCGACCTCCGGGTCCCAGCTCGACCCGACGGCGACGGCCGGCGGGAAGCAGGTGGCCGGGACGCTCTGCAGCAGCCCGATCCGGTCGAAGTCCCCCTCCTGGCGCCGCACGCCGTGCGGGCCGTCGGTGAGCACCACCGACGGCAGCCCGGCCTCCTCGACCGGCGCGGTGGACCAGAAGTCCTGGCCGGACAGCAGCGCCGCCTTCGTCTCGAGGGGCAGTGCGTCGAGGTGGGACCGGACGGAGGGCGTGGCGGAGGTCACCGCCCGATCCTGCTGTGCCGCGGACCGCACGTCCTCGCGGCTGCCATCCAGTGGCAGCGCGGCTCAGTGCAGCGCGGCGTCCGCCGGGCCGAGCGCCCACCGCCGGAAGCGCACGACGAGGCCGCTCCGGGTGGGTGCGCAGCAGTGGGGCCCGGCCCGCACCGCGGCCTCCGGCGGGAAGGACGCGACCCGGACCAGGCGGAAGGCCTCGTCGTCGACCCGCGCGCGGACGGTGACCGCGTCCCCGGCACGGCTGGCCCGGACGGTGACCCGGCGGCCGGCCCACTCCGGCGCCGGTGCCGATGACCAGTCCGAGTGGCCCAGCGTGACGACGGCGCCGACGTAGGCGGCGCCGTCGGTCGTCTCCACCCCGGCCTCGAGCCAGGTCTCCTCGTCCGCCCGGAGCACCAGCCCGGCCTGGTCGAACTGCCCGTCCCAGCCGACGTCGGACGTCACCTCGACCGCGCCCGGGGACGCCATCGGGGACAGGAGCGCGTGCGCGTCGTCGTGCACGAAGCCGTAGGCGGTGTGCCGCCCCGCGTCGCTGCCCTCGACGGCGGTCACCACCAGGTCCGGCCCGTCCTCGACGGCGGCGGCGGGGGCGGTCGTCCACCCGCCGGCGCGCCACGGCTGCACCCGCAGGCCCCCGTCCGTCATGCCGGCACGGTGGAGGAGCCCGGTCAGCGCGCCTCGACGGTCGTGGTCACGCGCTCGCAGCCGGCCGCCGACGCGGTGACCGTGATCGTCCCCGGGCCGGTCGGGCGGACGACGGCCAGCGCGCGGCCGTCGAACGTGGTGTGCACGTCGTCGAGGTAGGACTCCTCGGTCGACGGCGCCGCGCTGCCGAACCCGGCGAGCACGCCGGGCCCCTCGACCGTGACGGTGACCTCGCGGTCGACGCCGAGCGCCACGGTGCCGGCGGCGTCCTGCAGCGTGAGGTCCACGTACGCGAGGTCGGTGCCGTCGGCCCGGATCACCTCGCGGTCGGCGACGGCGGCCAGCGCGACCGGCCCCTCCACCGACCGCAGCGAGAACCGGCCGGTCTCCCCGCCGCCGGTGCGGGCGACGGCGGTGAGCTCACCGGGCGCCCAGGTCACCGTGAACTCCGCCCGGAAGCGGTGGGCCTCCCCTGCCTTCGCGGTGCCCAGCGACTCGCCGTCGAGCAGCAGCTCGACCTCGTCGGCGTCGCTGTGGACCTCGACCGTCAGCGGCGTCCCCTCGGTCCCGGAGGGGAAGGCCCAGCTGCCGACGGTGTCACTCCACGACCACGGTGTCGACACGGTCTCCCGACCGGAGCGCTCCGGCCGCAGGACCGCGACGTAGGGGTCGCGGCGGAGACCGAAGACGATCTCGCGGTGGTAGGACGCCGGCCGCCGGTGCCCGGTGACGTCGATGTCGCCGACGTGCGCCAGCAGCCACGGGAACGGGCCGTTGAGCTGACGGGCGGTCGGGTCCTCGACGTCGGCGACCCGGCCGATGCCCACCTCCCCGAGGTAGTCCCAGCCGGTCCAGGTGAAGTCGCCGATCACGTGCGGGTTGTCGCGGACCAGCCGCCACAGCCGGTCGACGTCGCCCGGGAAGGTCTCGCTGCCCACGACGACGCGGTTCGGGAAGACCTCGCGGTCGGCCTCGTAGCGGGCGTCCATGTAGTTCAGGCCGGCCACGTCGAGCACCGCGAAGGACTCCGCCGTCCGCCGGCCGACCAGCTCCGACCCGGACAGCTCGCGCATGAAGCCACCCATGTCCGACAGCATCGTGTTGATGCCGCCGTCGACGCTCTGCGTCGCCTCGCCGATCACGGCGAGCATGCCGTTGACGCCGTTGGTGACCGAGCGGGTGTCGTCGAGGGCCCGCACCGCCTCCGCCAGCCGTCGCGACCACAGCGCGCCGTGCGGGGTGGCGACCTCGGGGATCTCGTTGCCGATCGAGTACATGACCACGCTCGGGTGGTTGACGTCCTTGCGCACCATCGCCGCGACGTCGCGCTGCCACCACTCGGAGAAGTCCAGTGCGGCGTCGAAGTCGGACTTGCTCTCCGTCCACACGTCGGTGAGCTCGTCCATGACGAGGACGCCGAGCCGGTCGCAGGCCTGGAGCATCGCCCGGCTCATCGGGTTGTGGGCGCTGCGCAGGGCGTTGAAGCCGGCCGCCCGCAGCAGCTCCACCCGCCGCTCGTCGGCGCGGTCGACGGTGGCGGAACCGAGGACGCCGTTGTCGGAGTGCACGCACGCCCCGCGCAGGTCCACGGTCTCGCCGTTGACCCGCAGGCCGCGCACCGGGTCGACCGAGACCGTCCGGATGCCGAAGGTCACCGTGTCGTCGTCGACGACCGCGTCGCCGTCGCGCAGGTGCACCGTGGCGGTGTACAGCGCGGGTGAGCCGGGACCCCACAGGGCCGGCTCGCGGACGACGAGGCGCTGCCGCACGACCGCGGGCTCGCCGGGCCGGACGGTGACCGGCGCCCGGTCGGTGGCGACCACGGCACCGGCAGCGTCGCGGACCTCGGTGACCGCCTCGACGGTGGCCAGCCGCGGCCGGTCGTTCTCCACGGTCGTCGCGATCTCGATGACGGCGAGCTCGGCGTCGGCGTCCCGGGTGGTGACGCGGACGCCGTCGAGCGCGACGTGCAGCAGGTCGCCGACGACGAGGTGCACCGGCCGGTGGATGCCCGCGCCGGCGTACCAGCGGGAGTCCTGGGCCGACCGGCACACGACCCGCACCTCGTTGTCGTCGCCGTACCGCAGGAAGTCGTCGAGCGGCACGGCGAAGCCGGTGTAGCCCGACGCCCAGTGCCCGGCCAGGGCGCCGTTCACGTGGACCGTCGCCCGCCGGTAGACGCCCTCGAACTCGAGCACCCACCGCCGGCCGGCGGCGTCGGACGGGACGTCGAACGTCCTCCGGTACTCGTACACGCCGCCGGGGAAGTAGCCGCGGCCGGCGCCGTGAGCGGGTTCGCGGGGCTCGCCGAGCGTGGCGTCGTGCGGCAGGGTCACGTCCTGCCAGGGCGCGGCGGCACCCACCACCTCGGCGAAGGAGTTGGCGTGCGGCCGGGTCTGCCAGCCGGTCGTGAACGGGATGCGGCGCATGGCTGTCCTGTCATCGGGGGGACGAGGGGGCAGCACGCGACGGATGGCGTCCTGGCTGGAGCGCCCCGTGCCCACGCGGGTCCGGCGTCAGGGGCGACCGGCCGTCCGCTGGGTCGCCGCTGGAGCCCGCGTCCCCGATACTCGACGACGCGGGCAGCCGACGGACAGCCGCGTGCCGGTGGATGGCAGACGGGTCCCGGTGCCCCGGGGGGCGCGGGACAGACTGCGGACGTGAGTGGGCGACTGGCAGGGAAGACGGCACTGGTCACCGGTGCTGCCGCCGGCATCGGGCGGGCGGTGGCCGACCGGTTCGCCGCCGAGGGAGCGCGGGTCGCCTACGCCGACCGGGACGCCGCAGGGGCCGAGGCGGCCGCCGCGGCGTCGGGCGGGCGGGCGGTGCCGATGGACGTCACCGACGAGGACGGCGTCGCGGGCGGGTTCGCCGCGCTGGCCGCGGACGGCTGGGTCCCCGACGTCGTCGTCGTCAACGCCGGCGTGCAGCTGTTCGGACAGGACGCCGAGGTCGCCGACCTCGACCTCGACGTCTGGCGGCGCACCCACGAGGTCAACCTGACCGGCGCCTTCCTGACCGTCAAGCACGCCGTCCGCGGGATGCTGACCGTCGGCGGCGGCTCGATCGTCCTGACCGGCCGCCCCACCGCGCTCAGTGGCGAGGGCGCGGAGTTCACCGCCTACGCGTCGTCCAAGGCCGGCATGCACGGGCTGGGCCGCACGGTCGCCGCCGCCTACGCCCGGCGGGGCATCCGGGTGAACACCGTCGTGCCGCCCTACACCGAGACCGGTCTGGTCAGCACCCTCACCGCCGACCCCGGGGCGCGGGCCGGGATCGTCGGCCGGATCCCGATGGGCCGGGCCGGCACGACCGGTGGCCTCGAGGGCGTCATGGTGTTCCTGGCCAGCGACGAGTCGGCGTTCGCCACCGGTGCGGTGTTCGCCGTGGACGGCGGCATGACCACGTTGTGACCCGTGGGGTGGGGCGGGTGCCCCCCCGGTCACCGGTCACACCGGCCCCGAGGACCCGACCGCCTGCCGCTCGTGCCGGCGCAGTTTGGCGTAGAGGTCGGCGACCAGCAGCCGGACGTCGACGTCGACGTACACGCGGCGGGACGCACCCCCGGGCGCGGACGCGGTCTCGGTCCACGCGCTGGTCGCATCGCTGAGGGCGGTCAGCAGCAACGGCGGGCTGTCGCCGAGCGGCCAGGTCTCCCCCTGCTCCACGAAGTAGGGGATCGGCAGCTCGACGTACCGCTGCCACAGCCACGCCCCCACCCGGCCCGCCCCACCCAGGTCCTGCTCCAGTTCGGCGACGGAGTACTCGCACCGCCGGTAGGTCTCCAGCGGGAACTGGGAGACCGCGAGGTCGGTGCGGGCCAGCACCTCACGGGCTGCCTCGGCGTCGGTCTCCCGGTTGTACTCGAAGGCGGCCGGGTCCAGTGCCCCGCCGACCCAGACCAGCGTCAGCCGCGACGCGATCTCCGGCGCCTGCCGTAGCGCCTGCGCGACGTTGGTGAGCGGCCCGGCGCAGACGAGCAGCAGCGGCAACGGGTCGTCCCGCCGGGCCTCGGCGACGATGAGGTCCGCCGCGGCCGAGCGGGTGTCGCCTGCGTCCAGGACCACGTCGCAGCCGGCGGCGACCGCCGGCCGGGGGCCGTCGACCAGGTCCACCAGCTCCTGGGCGAACCGGGCGCCTCTCTCCGCGGTGCCCTCGGGTGGCCCGAACACCGGGTTCAGGTGCGAGCTGGTCACCGCGTCCACCCGGTTGGCGGGGCTGAGCAGGTGGTGGGCGAGGGCGACCAGGCCGTCGGGGTCGCCGGCCCAGTCGTTGTCGACGACGACCCGGCAGCGTTCCGTGATGCGCAGGGACACGCGTTCCTCCATGGTCAGACGGCGGCCGGGGCGTCGGCGCCGCGGTAGGTGGTCGATCGGACGAGCAGTTCGCCCCGCGCACACCAGACGCCGCCCAGCCGTCCGGTCATGCCGCCCGCCACCTCGGTGGAGACGTAGCGCCCGTCGAGGCGGCCGAGCTCGGTGGACCCGCCCGCGCCGGCGAGCCCGGCCACCAGCACGTCGGGGGCGAGCGCCGTCGAGGAGAAGTGCCCCTCGCCCGGCAGCGTGCGGATCTCCAGGACGACGTCGTCGCCCGGGGGGACGGCGGCCTCGCCGAGCACCGAGCGCAGCGCGCCGACCTGGGCGACGGCACGGACGCGGTCGCCCTCGACCTCGAGGTCGAGGTGGTGCCGGGCGTCGATGCGCACCGTCAGCCCCCCGACCCCGTCGGAGGCCCGCACGACGGCGCGGAAGAGGGCGTCCTCGTGCTCCTGGCGGCGGCCCACGACGGCGAGGTCCTCCGACGCGGGGTCGGGGTCGGCCGCGGTCAGCCGCCAGCCGCCCTCGACCCGGGTCAGCAGCTCGCCGGGGAAGCGGCGGGGCGCCACCCAGGCGGGGCCGGAGAGGTCGTCGGAGACCTCGACGGCGCCGTCCGGCGGGGTCAGCCACTCCCCCAGCCGGGGCCAGCCGTCGACCCACTCCACCTCGGCGGCGAAGGTCTCCCGGCCGAGGACGTGGAACTGCGGGCTGGCGCCGCGCGGGCGCACGCCGTGGAAGAGGATCGCCCAGCTGCCGTCGGGGCGCTGCACCAGGTCGGCGTGGCCGGTGTTCTGCACCGGCGACTCGACGCCGCGGTGGGTGAGCAGCGGGTTGGACGGGCACGGCTCGAACGGCCCGGCCGGCGAGTGCCCGCGCGCGATGGTCACCGCGTGCCCGCGCTCGGTGCCGCCCTCGGCGATGAGCAGGTACCAGAGGGCGCCCACCCGGTACAGGTGCGGCCCCTCCGGGAACCGGCCGCCGGTGCCCTGCCACAGCGGGCGCCGCTCGGTGAGCGCTGCGCCGGTGACCGGGTCGACGGCCTGCTGCACCAGCCCGGCCGGGCCGCCCGCGCCGAAGCCGGCGTAGCTGACCAGCAGCGTGCCGTCGTCGTCCCAGGCCAGGTCTGGGTCGATGCCGCGGACGCCGGTCAGCCGGACCGGGTCCGACCAGTCGCCGAGCGGGTCCTCGGCGGAGGTGAGCACCTGCCAGCCGCCGTCGGCGAGGTTGGTGGTCACCATCCAGAACCGGCCGTCGTGGTGGCGGATGGTCGGCGCGGTGATCCCGCCCGACCCGGGCGCGGCCGAGACGTCGAGCTGCGAGGGCCGGGCCAGCACGTGCCCGGCCTGCTCCCACGTCACCAGGTCGGGCGAGCGGTACAGCGGGACGCCGGGGGCGTACTCGAAGCTCGAGTGCACCATCCAGTAGGTGTCGCCGACCCGGACGACGCTCGGGTCGGGGTGGAAGCCGGGGACGACGGGACGTGGGGTCATGCGTGCGCGTCCGGGTCGAAGAACAGCGCCGGCTTCTCCACCGGCCGCGGCTCCGGGACCTCCGCGGTGAAGGAGTGCCGGCCGGAGCCGACCTCCACCGGCGCGCTGCCGTCGGGCAGCACGACCTCCGCGGTGGTGTTCGGCGGGACGACCACGTCGAGGGCGAACGCGGTCCCGCCGGTCAGCGCCCAGGACACCGATGCCGGACCGTACGGCGTCTCGTGCGTGGCCGCCGCCGAGGTGAGCCCCGGACCGGGGCGGGGCTCCACCTGCAGCCGCCGGTAGCCCGGCGCGGCCGGGGCGAGGCCGGCCACGGTGCGGTGCAGCCAGTCGGCGACGGCGCCGAGCGCGTAGTGGTTGAACGACGTCATGTCGCCGGGGTTGATCGACCCGTCGGGGAGCATCGAGTCCCAGCGCTCCCAGATCGTCGTGGCGCCCATCGTCACCGGGTACAGCCACGACGGGTTCTCCCGCTGCAGCAGCAGCTCGTAGGCGGTGGCCAGTTCCCCGGCGTCCGTGAGCGCGTCGGTGACCAGCGGCGTGCCCAGGAAGCCGCTGGCGATGTGGAACCCGTCCTTCAGCACCTGGTCGGCCAGCAGCCGCCCGGCGTGCCCGCGCTGGCGCGGCTCGAGCAGGTCGAACTCCAGCGCCAGCGCGTAGGCGGTCTGCGACGGGAAGGCGACCCGGCCGTTCGGGGAGACGTACTCGGCGCGGAACCGCGCGGCGGCCCGCTCCCCCAGCTCGGCGAACCGGGCGCCGTCGCGGCCCAGCACCCGCGCCGCCTGCGCGACCGTGCGCGCCGAGCGGGCGAGGTAGGCGGTGGCCACGCACTGCCACGGCGTCCGGGCGGCCGCCGGGTTGTCCGGCGGGGCGGCGGTGTCGAGCCAGTCCCCGAAGGAGAAGCCACCGCCGGGGAAGTCGAGGTCCTCCCCCGCCCGGGCGGCGAACGCGTCGATCCAGGCGGTCATCGACTCCCACTGGTCGGCGAGCAGGCCCGCGTCCCCGGTCCGCTGGTACAGCACCCACGGGACGACGACGGCGGCGTCGCCCCAGCCCACCTCGGGCTGCTGCGGGAACGGCAGCAGCGGGAGGAACGGGACGTACATGGGCACCGTGCCGTCGAACCCGCGCTGCTCGACGGCGAGGTCGGCCAGCCAGGAGCGGAGCATGCCGGTGGTGTCGTAGAGGAACGACGCGGTGGGCGCGAACACCTGCAGGTCGCCGGTCCAGCCGAGCCGCTCGTCGCGCTGCGGGCAGTCGGTCGGGATGTCGAGGAAGTTGCCCCGCATCCCCCACACGACGTTCTCGTGCAGCCGCTCGACGTCGGGGTCGGAGCAGGTGAACGTGCCGGTGCGCCGCATGTCCGTGTGCAGGACGACGGCCTCGAGGTCCTCTGCCCGCAGCTCGCCGGGCCAGCCGGTCACCTCGGCGTACCGGAAGCCGTGGAAGGTGAACCGCGGCTCCCAGGTGCGCGGGCCGTCGCCGTCGAGGACGACCACGTCGGTCGCCCTCGCGGCCCGGAGCGGGCGGGTGCCGAGCTCGCCGTCCTCCAGGACCTCGGCGTGCCGGACGGTGACCTCCGTGCCGGCCGGGCCGTCGGGCAGCCGCAGCCGCAGCCGGCCGACCAGGTTCTGGCCGAGGTCGACCAGCGTCCTCCCGGACGGCGAGGTGGTGACGGCCTGCACCGGCAGGACCTGCGTGCGCCGTATCGGCGGGCCGGTCGGGGCGACCAGCGTGGCGACGTCGAGCTCGCCCGCCTCGACCGGCGTCCAGCCCGCGTCGTCGAAGCCGGGCGCCGACCAGTCCGGCAGCTCGGCGCGCAGGTCGGCGGTCTCGCCGTTGTACAGCCCGGCGCGGGTCAGCCAGCTCGGCGCCGACCGCCACGTGCCGTCGGTGGTGACCACCGTGCGGGAGCCGTCGGCGTGGTCGACCTCCAGCTGCGCGAAGGCGCCGGTGCGGTCGCCGTACCAGTCCCGCTTGCCGGTGAAGCCGAGGTATCCGCGGAACCAGCCGTCGGCCAGGTGCACGCCGAGCGCGTTGCCGCCCTCGGCGAGCAGGGACGTGACGTCGTGCGTGCGGTAGCGCAGCCGGTGCCGGTAGCTGGTCCAGCCCGGCGCCAGCACCTCGTCGCCGACGGGAGCGCCGTTGAGCTCGGCCTCGAACACGCCCTGCGCGGTGGCGTACAGGCGGGCCCTGACCACCGGGGCGTCGAGCACGAACTCGCGCCGCAGCAGGACCGCCGGCTCGTCGCCCTCGGGCAGCACCGGCCGCACCAGGGTGGCCGTCCAGTCCGCGGGCTCGAGCAGCCCCGCCTCGACGACGACGTCCTCGCCCCATGCGGAGGGCTGCGCGTCGCCGGCGCCCCACACGCGGACGCGGACGGTGCGCCGCTCGCGGCTGGTCAGCGGTGGCGCGCCCCACGGCACGAGCACCGACGCGTCGGAGTCGACGCGGCCCGACGACCACGCCGGCCCGCCCTGCGGCTCGACCTCCACCTCGTAGGCGGCCTGCCGCCAGTCCGGCAGCTCGGTCGACGTCACCCACGACAGGCGCGGTGCCGTCTCGCCGATGCCGAGCGGCTCGCGGTGGTGCTCGACGGTGACGGCGCCGACGGTCAGGTCGCTCATGCCCGGGCTCCGATCAGCGCGTCGGCGAGGTACCGGACGGAGCGGTCGACGATCCCGTCGACGTCGTCGGAGCCCTCCCAGATGTGCCCGGCGCCGTCCACGGCCTCGAACTCGACGGGCACGCCGGCCTCCCGAAGTGCCGTGGCCAGGCGCGCGCTCTGCGCGAAGGGCACCAGCCAGTCGGCCGTGCCGTGCAGCAGGAGGAACGGCGGGGCGCCGGCGGTCACGTGGGTGACCGGGCTGGCGTCCGCCCGGGTGGCGTCGGTCAGGCCGGCGACCAGGTGGTCCTCCGGCGGGACGCGCAGCTCCTCGGGCAGCCGGGCGGCGATCTCCGGGGGCGGCGCCTGGCGCGGCATGGTGTCGAGATCCGAGACGCCGTACCAGTCGACGACGACGTCGACCGCGCTCGACGGGCCGACGACGCCGAGCGTGCCCTCCGGGTCGGCGCGGTGCCCGGTCAGGCCGACCAGCGCGGCGAGGTGCCCGCCGGCCGACTCCCCCATCACGCCGATGCGGGTGGTGTCCACGCCGAGCTCCCCGGCGAAGGAGCGCAGGTAGCGGACCGCGGCCTTGGCGTCGTGCAGCTGCGCCGGGAAGGGCGCCTCCAGCGTGAACCGGTAGTCGATCGTGGCCACGGCGAGCCCGGCGGACAGCAGCGCGTCGAAGACCTGGCCGGGCCGCAGGGTCTCGGGCAGCTCACGGCGGTCGCCGATCATCCAGGCACCGCCGTGGACCCACACGACCAGGGGCGCGGGCGCCGGGGTGTCGGGGACCCACACGTCCAGCTGCAGCGGCCGGTACCCGAAGGCGACGGCGTAGGTCAGCCCGGGGAAGTGCCGCGCGCCGTCGTCCCGGCGGGTCGGTTCGGCCGGCGGCAGGAACCGGGCGGGGCCGGCCCACCCGGGCGTCTCGGTGGTGCTCATCGCGTCTCCTCGGAGGTGCTCGTGAACTCGTGCCGGCCGGGGCCGGCGGTCGTGGTGGTGCCGTCGGGCAGGACGACCTCGGCCTGAGTCCCGGAGGGGACGACGACGGTCAGGGACAGGACGCCGCCGTCCAGCCGCCAGGACGACCCGATCCGGCCGTACGGCGACTCGTGCGCGGCCTCGGCGGAGGTGAGCCCGCCACCGGGGCGTGGGTGGACGCGGAACCGGCGGTACGCGGGCTCGATCGGCTCGATCCCGGCGACGTACCGGTGCAGGAACGAGACGACGGCGCCCTTGGAGTAGTGGTTGAGCGACTCGTGCGGCACCCCGTCGGCGTCGACGCCGTTCCAGCGCTCCCACACCGTGGTGCCGCCGCGGTCGACCATCGTCAACCAGGACGGCTCGGTGTCCTGCAGCAGCAGCTCGTACGCCACGTCGAGGTGGCCCGCGTCGGCGAGCACCGGCAGCAGGTACGGCGTGGCCAGGAAGCCGGTGCCCAGGTGGGTACCGGCCCTCCGCACCAGCTCGACCAGCCGCTCGGCGACGGCCGGGCGCAGTGCGTCGGGGACCAGGCCGAAGGCCAGCGCGCGGACGTGGTTCGCCTGGGTGTCGGGCGTGAGACGCCCGTCGTCGTCCAGGTACTCGGCCTGCCAGGCGGCGCGCACCCGGTCGGCCAGCTCCGCGTACCGCGCGGCGTCGTCGTCCCGGCCGAGCACTTCCGCGGTCCTGCGCACCAGGTCCGCGCTGTGCGCGAGGTACGCCGTGGCCACGTCGCCCTCGTCTGCGGCGACGAAGGCACCGAAGTCGGTGATCTCCTCCCCCGGGACGAGCCACTCGCCCCAGTGGAAGCCGGTGTCCCACAGCTCCCGCTCGTGCGGCGCCGGCTCCGGCCGGCGCGCCACCCGCGCCGGGTGCCGCTGCTCGCGGGCCATGCGCTCGGCCCGGTCCAGCCAGCGGACCATCGTCGGCCACAGCTCGGCGAGCACGCCGGGATCGCCGTAGGCGCGGTACAGCTCCCACGGCACGACCACCGCGGCGTCGCCCCACCCGGCCGAGCCGTTGAGGAAGGCGACCGGGCTCTCCCGGCCCTCCGAGCGCGGCATCGGGCTGACGTTGGCGACGGTCCCGTCGGGCCACTGGTCGGCGACGACGTCGCGCAGCCACTTGGTGGAGAAGCCGGCGACGTCGTAGAGGAAGGCGGCGGTCGGCACGAACAGCTGCCAGTCGCCGGTCCAGCCGACGCGCTCGCGGTGCGGGCAGTCGGTGGGGACGTCGCAGGCGTTGTCGCGCAGGCTCCACACGGCGGCCTCGTGCAGGCGCGTGACCCGCTCGTCGCTGCAGGAGAACCAGCCGGTGCGGCGCATGTCGGTGTGCACGACGACGCCGCGGACGTCGTCCGGCGTGAGGTCGGACGGATGCCCCTCGACCCGCACGTACCGGAAGCCGTGGGTGGTGCGCCGCGGCTCGAAGACGTCGCCGGGGACGCCCGCGCTGACGACCGTGTCGACCTGGCCGGCCGGCAGCGGGTGCGGGAGGAAGGGCACGGCGGGGCGCAGGTGCTCGGTGGTCACGTCGCCGTCAGGGCCGAGCCACTCGCCGTGGGTGAGCGTCACCGTCGTCCCGGCGGGGCCCAGGTCGGTCAGCCGCACCCAGCCGTTGACGTTCCGGCCGAGGTCGACCACCTGCCGGTCTTCGTCGAGCCGGGTCACCGACACGGGCACCAGCTCCTCCACCCGGCGCACCGGCGGCGCCGGGGAGTCGACCAGCCCGGCGAGGCCGTGCTCGACGACCTGGACGGCGTCCCAGCCGGAGTCGTCGAAGCCGGGCGTGTCCCAGCCGCGGGGCAGCCGGCCGAGGTCCCAGCGCTCACCCGCGATGAGGTCGGCGGCGACCACGTGGCCAGGGGCGCTGCGCCAGTCCGGCCCGGTGCCGACCACGGTGACCGTGCCGTCGTCGTGCGTCAGGTGCAGCTGGGCGAGGACGGCGGTGCGGTCGCCCCACTGGTCGGCGGCGCGGGTGATGCCGATCTGTCCGCGGAACCAGCCGTCGGCGAGGACGACGGCGAGCGTGGTGCGGCCCGTGCGGAGGAGCGACGTCACGTCGAGCGTCTGCACCTGCAGGCGGGCGTCGTACTGGGTCCAGCCGGGCGTGAGCTCGGCGTCGCCGGCCCGCTGCCCGTCGAGGAACGCCTCGTAGAGCCCCTGCGCGGTGGCGTGCAGCCGCGCGGCCACCACCGGCCGGTCGACGTCGAACTCCGCGCGGAGCAGGGCCGCAGGCCGCTCCCCCGCCGGGCCGCCGGGCATCTCGCCCGGCTCGATCCAGGAGGCCTGCCAGTCCTCGGCCGCGAGCAGCCCGGTCTCGAACCAGGCGGGCTCGGACACCGGGCTCTCGCCGAGGTCGGTGCGCACCTGCACGCGCCAGTGCACCCGCTGCGACGACGCCGGCGCCGGGCCGTCGTAGGGCACGAGCAGGTGGCTGCCGTCGGAGACCCAGCCGGAGTCCCACCCGTCGTCGGAGGTCAGGCGGTACGCGACCTGCTCGCGGGCGCCGTCGGGGAGCCGCCAGGACAGCCGCGGTGCCGTCGTCCGGATGCCGAGCGGCTCGTCGAGGTGCTCGACGCGGAGCGAGTGTGCTGCGGAGGGCACGTGTCTCCCGTCAGGCGTCTGCGGCACCGCGGCCTCGGTGCAGGGGCCCGCCGCGAGCCTGCGAGCGGTGGGGGGCACCGAGGTCCTTCAGGCGCTCGGCGTGGTGGCAGGCGGCCTCGGTGCCCTCGACCAGCCGCAGCGGCGGCCGCTCGGTGACGCAGACGTCGGTGGCCAGCGGGCAGCGCGGCACGAACGGGCAGCCGGTGGCCGACGGCGCTGCGGCTCCCGCGGTGCCGAAACCGGCCGCCTCGCGGGCGGTGCGGCGGGCCCGCTGCTCGGCCGGGCGGGGCACCGGCGCCGCCGCGGTGAGCGCCACCGTGTACGGGTGCCGCGGCGCCTGGCTCACGGCCTCCACCGGGCCGGTCTCCATGACCTGCCCGCGGTAGAGCACCACCGTGCGCTGGGAGAGGAACCGGACGACGCCGAGGTCGTGCGCGATGAAGAGGAACGCCAGGCCGCGCTGGTCGCGCAGGTCGGCGAGCAGGTTGAGCACCTGCGCCTGGGTGGAGAGGTCCAGCGCGCTGACCGGTTCGTCGAGGACGACGACCTTCGGTTCGCACACCAGCGCCCGGGCGATGGCGATGCGCTGGCGCTGGCCGCCGGAGAACTGCGAGGGATAGCGGTCCACCGCGTCGGCCGGCAGCCCGACGGACTCCAGGCCGGCGCGAGCCTTCTCCACGGCCTGCGGGCCCTTGATGCCCATCAGCCGCAGCGGCTCGACCAGCGTCTGGCCGATCGTGCGCGCCGGGTTGAGCGAGGAGTACGGGTCCTGGAAGACGACCCGCAGGTCGGCGACCAGGCGGCTGCGCTGCTTGAGCGACATCGCGGTGATGTCCTGCCCGTGCAGCTTCACGGTCCCCGACGTCGGCCGCTGCAGTCCGAGCACCGCCTTGCCGATCGTCGACTTGCCCGAGCCGGACTCGCCGACCAGGCCGACGGTCTCGCCGGGGGCGATGTCGAAGCTGACCCGGTCGATGGCCGGGGGCGCCTGCCGCGCCTTGCGGCCCGAGCCGTAGCGCACGACGAGGTCGCGGATCTCCAGCGCGGGGGTGGCGGCGGTGGCGGTGAGGGCCGTGGCGCCGGCGGGGGCGGTCATGAGGACACTCCAGCGGTCGGGGCGGTCTCGTCGGCCGGCGCCAGGACCTCGGCACCGGGCTGGATCTCGTCGCCTGCGCGCTCCGGCGTCCAGGTGGCGTGCTCACGGCTGAGCTCGTCGACCCGGATGCAGAGGACCGAGCCCGCGCCGTGGGCGGGCAGCGCCGGGAAGGGCACGGTGCACTTCTCCTGCGCGAAGCGGCAGCGAGTGGCGAACCGGCAGCCGGTCGGCCACGAGCCGGGCGGGGGGACGGTGCCGGCGATCGAGGCCAGCCGCTCGGGCACCGGCTCGCCCTCGGGCACGTGCGGGTTCGCCCCGAGCAGCGCCATCGTGTACGGGTGCGCGGGCGCGTCCAGGACGGCCTCGGCGGTGCCGGACTCGACGGCCTGGCCGGCGTACATCACCGCGACGTCGTCGCAGATGTCGGCGACCACACCGAGGTCGTGGCTGACGATGACGACCGACAGGCCGGTGTCACGGACGAGCGCGCGCAGCAGCGACAGGATCTCGGCCTGCACGGTGACGTCGAGGGCGGTGGTCGGCTCGTCGGCGACGAGCAGCTGCGGCTCACCGGTCAGCGCCAGCGCGATGCAGACCCGCTGTGCCATGCCGCCCGACAGCTGGTGCGGGTAGCTCTTCAGCACCCGCTCGGCGTCGACGATGCCGACGTTGCGCAGCAGCTCGGCGGCGATCCTCTTCGCCTGGGACCGGCCCACCTCGCGGAAGCGGCGGATCGGGCCGACGAGCTGGGTGGCGATGGAGAACATCGGGTCGAGGGCGACCATCGGCTCCTGGGAGATCATCGCGATCTCCCGGCCGCGGATGCGGTTGAGCTCGGTCTCGGGCAGACCGGCCAGCTCGCGGCCCTGCCAGCGGATGGATCCGCCGGTGACCGAGACCCCGTCGGGCAGCAGCCCCAGGAGCGAGCGGGCGGTCATCGTCTTGCCGCAGCCGGACTCGCCGACCAGACCGAGGACCTGCCCCTGCCGCAGAGAGAAGGAGACGCCGGTGACCAGGTCCGGGCCGTCGTCGACGGACACGGTGAGGTCCCGGACCTCGAGGACGGCGGCCGGGTCGGCCGGGGTGCCGTCCGGCACGGCGGCTGCGGCGACGGCCCGGCGCAGCGGACGGCGGCGACGGCGGGTCCCGCGTGCACCGGCGGCCCTGCCCGCCAGCGCGTCGGCGAGCTCGTTGGCCGCGACGACCGTCAGTGCGAGCACCAGGCCCGTGGGGACCATCAGCCACGGCGACGTGTAGATGTAGCCCGACGCGTCCTGGATCATGAAGCCCCAGCTGGGCTCGGGCTCGCCCGGCCCGAACCCGAGGAAGGCCAGGCCCGCGACGATGAGCAGGCCGATGCCGAACAGCTGCGCGGCCTGCACCGCCACGACGGTGGCCATCGAGGGCAGCACGTGGACGAGGTTCACCCGCAGCGAGCCCAGGCCGTTGACCCGGGCGGCGTCGACGTAGAGCCGCTGGCGCACCGACTGCGCGACCCCGAGCAGCACGCGGTAGACCGCGGCGGAGATGAGCACACCGAGGACCGCCATCACCGGGTAGAGCCGGTTGCCGATCACGCCGATGAGCGCCAGCAGCAGGATCGTGGCCGGGAGTGCGAGGAAGACCTCGGTGACCCGGCTGATGACCCGCTCGACACGGCGGCCGCGCTCGGCGGCGATCAGCGCGAGCGGCAGGCCGATGCCGAAGGCGACGACGAGCATGAGCGCCGAGGACAGCAGCGGCAGCGAGCCGGCGGTGAAGATCCGCGAGAGCAGGTCGCGGCCCAGCGGGTCGGTGCCCAGCCAGTGCTCGGCCGAGGGCAGCGCGAGCCGGTTGGCGGTGTCCTGCTGGCCGGGCTCGAACGGCCGCCACAGCGGCGCGGTGAGCGACGCCACGATGACGAAGGTCAGCCAGGCGGCGCCGAAGATCCCGCCGGGACGGCGGAGGAGGCCAGGGAGGCCGCGGCGGCGCCGGGCCGGCGGGACGGGTTCGGTGGCGACCTCGTCGGCCGCGTCGAGGGGGATGACGCTCATGAGGTGCGCACCTTCGGGTCCAGGGCGGCGACGACGAGGTCGAGCAGCAGGTTGGTGACGACCACGACCACCGTGGCCACGACGACGACGCCGACCAGCGCGGGGAAGTCGCTCGAGGACGCGGCGACCTGGCTGGCCTGGCCGAGGCCGGGCAGCGCGAAGAGGTTCTCGATGATCACCGAGCCGCCGAACAGCGCGATGAACTGGATGCCGAGCGTGGAGACCACCGGCACGCTGGCGTATCGGAGTGCGTGCACGTACCGGATCCGCCACCGCGGCGTCCCCATGGCCCGCAGCGTGCGGATGTGCTCCTGGGTGAGGGCCTCGCGCATCCCGGCCGCGGCGGTGCGGGCGATGATCGCGGCACCGCCGACGGCCAGGGTGATCACCGGGATCGCGATGCTCGAGAGCCACCCGAGCGGGTCGGAGGAGAACTCGGTGTAGCCGGTGGCGGGGAACCACCCCAGCTGCAGCGACAGGAGGTAGACGAACAGGATCCCCACCCAGAACGCGGGCAGGGACAGCGCGACGCCGCTGCCGGTGGTGATGAGCCGGCCGAGGCGACCGCCGCGGACGGCGGCGGTGACGCCGAGGAAGACCCCGACCAGGCCCGACAGCAGAGTGGCGAACAGCGCGATCGAGGCGGTCACCGGCAGCCGGTCGGCGAGGTCGGCGGCGATGTCGCGGCCGTCGACGAGCGAGGTCCCCAGGTCGCCTTGCACGAGCTGCCCCAGGTAGTCGGTGAACTGCACCCACAGCGGACGGTTCCAGCCCAGGGCCTCGTTCTCCGCGGCGACCCGCTCGGCGGTGGCGCCCGCACCGGCACGGACGGCGCCGGGGGTGGTGTCGCTGGCGTGCACCAGCAGGAAGACGATCACGACCGCGGCGAGCACGGTGCCGACCGCCAGGGCCAGTCGCTTGGCGACGTAGGCGAGCATCTCGGGTCCCTTGTCCGTGGGTGCCGGGTCAGTGGGGTGGTCGGGCACGGCCGGTGGCCGCGGAGGGTTCCGCGGCCACCGGCCGGTGGCCTCAGCTGGCGGGCTGGATCTCCGACAGGACCAGGTAGTTGTTGGTCCCGGCGAAGGCCGGCTCCGACACGGACTCGGCGTTGTAGCCGGCGTAGGTGAAGTCCTCGTACACCGGGACGAACCAGCCGTTGGCGGTGATGGCCCGGTTGAGGTCGGTCAGGGCGTGCTCCTGCGCGTCACCGGTGGCACCGAGGGCAGCGCCGAGGGAGGACTCGATCTCCGGCTCGGTGGCGCCCTGCATGTTCATGAACCCGCCGTAGAGCACGCCGGCGATGAAGCCGGCGGGCTGCGCGCCGACGGTGAAGGGGCCGAAGATGACCGGGTCGGTGCGCACCGCGGCGAACACCTGGTCGGTCGAGGTCGCGGTGACGAAGTTCAGCCGGATCCCGACCTCGGCCCACTGGCCCTGGATCGCGACGGCGTCCTCGTCCGGCTGCCCGAGGACCGTGTAGTTGACGTCGATGCCGTCCGGGAACCCGGCCTCGGCGAGCAGCTCCCGGGCGCGGTCGGGGTCGTAGGCGAACTCCTCGTCGATCGCCGGGTCGAACCCGGGAGCGCTCTCGGGGAACAGCTGCGACGTCGGCCGGGAGCCGTCGTGCAGGTCGTTGACCAGCGTCTCGCGGTCGGTGGCGTGGATCATCGCCAGCCGCACCTGCTCGCTGGCGAAGGCGGGGTTGTTCGCGCCGGTCTTGTCGATGACCGGGAAGCCGACGATGGTGCCGCCGACGCTCACCGTCCGCTGCCGCTGCTCGACCAGGTCGATCGTCGTCGGGTCCAGGACGGTCGCGACGTCGGCCTGGCCGGAGACCACCGCGTTGGCGAGGGCCTGCGGGTCGGTGATGACGTCGAAGACGATCGTGTCGTAGCTCCACTCGTCGGCGGCCCACGCCTCGTCGTTCTTGTCGAGGGTGTAGGTGCTCGCCCGCGTCGTCTCGTCGGCGTTGAGCGTGTAGGCGCCCGAGCCGTCCGGCGTGGTCTCCAGCGATGAGGGGTCGGCGACGCCGGCCGGGCCGACGATGATGCCGGCGGTGTCGACGAGGTTGTTCTCGGGCGTCGCCTGCGGCTGGGCCCAGGTGATGACCACGGTCTGCGGGTCGGACACCGTGACGTCGGTGATCTCGCTCGCGCCGCCGGGGGCGATGGCGCCGTAGGCCTCCAGGTCCTCGTCGCTGCGCCGGTCGAGGTTGACCTTGACCAGCTCGGCGTCCAGCGGCGACCCGTCGGTGAAGGTGACGCCCTCCCGCAGGGACAGCGTCGTCTGGGTGTTCTCGGGGTTGTTGGAGAACTCGGTCACCAGGCTCGGTGCGACGGTGCCGTCGGCCTGGGTCACGAACAGCGCGTCGTACATCGCGCTGAAGAAGGTGAACTGGCCCTGCGAGTAGAGCAGCGGGTCGTAGCCGGTCGGGGCGGCGTCCGCGTCGTAGGCGAAGGTCAGCGTGCCCTCGGCACTCGCGCTGCCGGCGCCGCCGCCGCCACCGCCGCCGCCGTTGCCACCGCAGGCGGCCAGCGTGGTGGCCGTCGCGAGGGCGATGGTCGCCGCACCGATGCGGACCGACATCGGCCGCGTGGCCGAGCTGCGCAGTCGCAGTCGCAGTCGAGAGATCTTGATCATGTGTCCTGGCTCCCCATCCTCGACGGGTCGAGGGGTCTGGACGGCCGACCGGCGGCCGCGCGGGCGACTCCGCCCGACTGACGTAGACGATGAGGACGACCCGGGTGTGGCGTCAGGCACAATGCCGTTGAATGGAACGCCAGTGTGGTGCGCGCCTCATCAGTGACCGGGAGGTGACCGGGAGATGACCGACGACCCACCCCCCGTGGCGCGCGTCCGCGGCCGCCGGCCGCCACAGGGCGATCCGGTGGTCGACCGGGCGCTGGCACTGCTGTCCGCCTTCGACGCCGCACACCCCGCGCTGACCCTCGGCGAGCTGTCCCGCCGCAGCGGCATCCCGACCAGTTCCACGCTCCGGCTCGCCGGGCGGCTGCAGGCCTGGGGCGCGCTCGAGCGCGGCGCCGACGGCCGGTTCACCGTGGGGCTGCGGCTGTGGGAGGTCGCCTCGCTGGCGCCACGCGCCCGCGGCCTGCGCCAGGTGGCGATGCCCTACCTGGGCGACCTCGAGGAGGTCACCCGCCAGCACGTGCTGCTCGCCGTGCGGGAGGGCGGGGACGCCGTCCTGGTGGAGCGGCTCTCGGCGCACGCGGCGATCCCGGTGCTCTACCAGGTGGGCGGCCGGCTGCCGCTGCACTCGACCGGCGTCGGCCTCGTGCTGCTCGCCTACGCCGACCACGACGTGCAGGAGGAGTACCTGTCCCGGCCGCTGCTGCACGAGCCCGAGCGGGTCCCGGTGTCGGAGGCGGCGCTACGGCGGACGCTCGCCGACGTCCGCCGCGAGGGGCTCGCGCACTTCCGCCGCAAGGTCCCCCAGCCGCTGGTGTCCGTCGCCGCGCCCGTGTTCGACGCGCAGGACCGGCTGTCGGCGGCGCTGTCGGTGGTCGTGCCGGAGGAGCGCGCCGACGCGCGGCTGCTCGGCCCGGCCGTGCGCACCGCGGCACGCGCGATCTCCCGTGAGCTCGGTGCCCGGCGGCCGCTCGGCCGCTGATCGGAGGACCCCGTCCCTCTCAGCCCTCGCACGCTCGGGCCGAGCCTCCGGACGGGGCCGTCCCTGCCGGTCAATGGCAGGTGCATCGCCCGACGGCCGGCCTGATGGCGAAGGTGGCCTGGACCACCGCCGACCCGCCGGAGGACCCGTGCCGATCCATCCCGCCATCGCCTCGAACCTGCACCTGCTCGAGGGCATCGAGTCCTTCGAGCAGGGCCTGGCCGACCCGGAGCAGCGCGCGCGGCTGGACGCGTTCACGTCGATCGCCGGGGCACCCGAGCCGCCGGCCGTCGCCACGCGGTCGGCGTCGGCGCCTGGGCCGCACGGCGACGTGCCCGTGCGCGTCTACGAGCCCGAGGGCGGCGGCGGCGGCCGGCCGTGCTTCGTGTGGCTGCACGGCGGGGCCTTCCGCATGGGCGACCTGGACATGCCGGAGGCCGACTGGACCGCGCGGCAGGTCTGCGAGCGGGCCGACGCGGTCGTCGTGAGCGTCGACTACCGGCTCTGCGTCGGCGGGGTCACCTACCCGGTCCCCCACGACGACGCCGTCGCCGCCGTGCGCTGGGTCCGCGACTCCGCCGCCGACCTGGGCATCGACCCCGACCGCATCACGGTCGGCGGCGCCAGCGCCGGCGGCAACCTGGCCACCGGGGCGGCCCTGCGACTCCGCGACGACGACGGCTGGCAGCCCGCGGCCCTGGTGCTGGCCTACACGACACTGCACGCCGTCGTCCCGGCCCCGTCCACGGCGCTCGCGGCGCTCATGACCGAGGTCCCGCGGCTGCTCCGCTTCCTGCCCGAGGACCGCGCGTCGATCACCCGTAACTACCTGGGCGGGCCGGAGAGCCGGGCCGACGGGTACGCGATGCCGGCCACCGCCGTCCTCGACGGGCTCTGCCCGGTCCTGCTGCTCAACTCCGAGTACGACGACCTGCGCGCCTCGGCCGAGGCGTTCACGGCGGCGCTGGCGCTCGCCGGCGTCGACGTCCGTCAGGTGCTGGTGCCCGGCATGCTGCACGGCTTCCTCAACATGCCGGCGGCCGACGTCGAGCCGGTGGAGCGGGCGCTGACCCTGATGGCCGACGTGGTCCTCGGCACCGAGCGGAGGCGGGACGCCGCCGTCTGACCGCCTCCTCTCCCGGCCCGGTCAGGACGACGGCCCGCACGGTGCGTGCGCTCGTCTGGACCACCGTCCGAGCACGGAGCGAGGATGGCGGCCGTGACCCTCCGCAGCGCGCAGTGGTACTCCGGCGACGTCCGCAACGCCTACATCCACCGGGCGTGGATGCGCCGCGGCGTCCCGGACGACGCGTTCGGCCGCCCACAGATCGCCATCGCGAACACCGCCTCCGACCTCGTGCCCTGCAACCGCCACCTCTCCGAGGTCGCGGCCGCCGTGCGCGACGGCGTCCACGCCGCCGGCGGCACCCCGCTGGAACTGCCCGTGCTCGGTCTGGGCGAGACGCAGGTCCGGCCCACGGCGATGCTCTGGCGCAACCTGGCCGCGATGCAGATGGAGGAGATGTTCAGGGCCAACCCGGTCGACGGGCTGGTGCTGCTCGGCGGGTGCGACAAGACGATCCCGTCGCTCCTCATGGCCGCCGCCTCGGTCGACCTGCCCGCTGTCGTCGTCCCGGGCGGGCCCATGCTGACCGGCACCTTCCGCGGGGTGCCGCTGGGCTGCGGCACCGACGTGTTCCGGCTCTCCGAGGAGGTCCGCGCGGGCACGTTGTCGGCGGAGGAGTTCACGCGGTCCGAGTCGGCGATGATCCGCAGCCGCGGGCACTGCAACACGATGGGCACCGCCTCGACCATGGCGCTCGTCGCCGAGGCGCTGGGCACCGTCGTCCCCGGGGTCGCCGGCACCCCCGCCGCGGACAGCCGCCTGCTGGAGGCCGCGCACGGAACGGGTCGGCTGGTGGTGGAGATGGTGGCCGCCGACCGCCGGCCCTCGACGTTCCTCACCGAGGGGTCCTTCGCCAACGCCATCGTGGCGCTGGCCGCCATCGGCGGGTCGACGAACGCCGTCGTCCACCTGCTGGCCATCGCCGGCCGGCTGGGGATCGACCTGACGCTCGACGACTTCGACCGCATCGGCTCGGGCGTGCCGGTGCTCGTCGACCTGCTCCCGGCGGGGCGGTTCCTCATGGAGGACCTCCACCGCGCCGGCGGCCTGCTCGCCGTGCTGGCCCAGGTCCGCGACCTGCTCGACCCGACCGCGATCACCGTCACTGGCAGACCGCTGGTCGACACCCTCGACGACGCCCCGATCTGGGACCCGCAGGTGATCCGGCCTCGCGGGGAGCCGCTGGTCGAGCACGGGGGCATCGCCGTCCTGCGCGGGAACCTCGCGCCGTCCGGCGCGGTCGTCAAGCCGGCCGCGGCGTCGCCACACCTCATGCGGCACCGCGGCCGGGCGGTGGTCTTCGACTCCATCGAGGACCTCCACGCCCGGCTGGACGACCCCGACCTCGACGTCGACGCCGACTCGGTGCTCGTCCTGCGGGGCTGTGGCCCGAAGGGCTACCCCGGCATGCCCGAGGTCTCGAACATGCCGCTGCCGAGGAAGCTGCTGGAGCAGGGGGTGCGCGACATGGTGCGGGTGTGCGACGGGCGGATGAGCGGCACCGCCTACGGCACCGTCGTCCTGCACGTGGCGCCGGAGGCGGCGGCCGGCGGCCCGCTGGCCCTCGTGCGCACCGGCGACGTCGTCACGCTGGACGTCGCGGCCCGGCGGATCGACGTCGAGGTCCCGGACGACGAACTGGCCCGGCGCCGGCCGAGCGAGGCGACCGTCGCCGCCTTCGCCGACCCCCGGCGCGGCTGGGAGCGGCTCTACGTCGACCACGTGCTGCAGGCCGACACCGGCGCGGACCTGGACTTCCTCGTCGGCTCGAGCGGATCGGCGGTGAGCCGCGAGTCCCACTGAGCGCGGTCAGCCGCCCACCCGGGTGACCACCGAGGTGCCGAAGCGCTCCGCGGCGGCCCGCTTGTAGCCCGCCGGGAAGTCGGCGGACGCCGTGCGGTCCACGGCGGCCAGCCGCACCTGGGCCTCCGCGTCGCCGGCGAAGGCTGCGGCGGCGTCCTCGGGCGCGAGGTTGGCGACCGCGACCAGCGCGCCCGCGCTCCCCACCGCACCGCACAGACCGACCAGGCTGGTCGCGCCGGTGTAGAGGTCGCCGGCGAAGACGTCGCGCTCGTGGAGCAGTCGGCCGGCGTCCCCCGAGGAGTCCTTGAGCCCGGACACCGGCAGGTCGGGCAGCAGGTCGACGGGGATCCCGGGCGCGGAGGCACCCGGGAAGTGGTACGCCAGCAGCGGCCCGGGAGCCGCCTTCGCGACCGCGTCGTAGTACGGCCGCGGATCGGGGACGCCGGCCGGCGAGAGCACCAGGACGGCGTCCGCGCCCGCGGCGAAGGCGCGCTCGGTCAGCTCCGCCGCCTGCCGGCCGGTGGGCGCGCCGGTACCGGCGAGCACGGGCACCTCTGCCGGCACCGCCGCCCGCACCGCGCCGACGAGAGCGTCCCGCTCCTCGGCGGTCAGGGCGGCCGCCTCCCCCGTCGTCCCGGCGACGAGCACGCACCGCACGCCGAGGCCGACCAGCTGCGCCGCCAGGTCGGCGGTGGCGGGCGCGTCCAACGTCCCGTCCTCGGAGAAGAGGGTGACCAGGGCGACACCGACGCCGGTGAACAGGGGCATGCCCCGCATCCTGCTCCTGCGGGCGCCCTCGGGCCCGGCTCGGCCACCGCAGGAGGATGGTTGCCGCTCAATGGCAGGGCGCTGGGAGTGCGTGACCCGGGTCACCCATGCTCGGACGGTCACCGTCGACCCGACCCGGGAGTGCAGATGAGCTTCGAGTACCTGATCGACCCGGAGAAGGGCCCGCAGTGGCAGGGCGTCCTGCCGGGCAAGCCGGTCCCCTACGTGCTCGAGCGCGGCGAGGGCGAGCACGCGATGCTCTTCGGCGACCTGTTCACCGTGCTGCTCTCCGGCGACGAGACGCAGAACCAGTTCGGGATCATCGTCAGCGACTCCCCCGCCGGCGACGTCATCCCGACGCACTCGCACAACGAGACCCACGAGACGTTCTTCGTCCTCGACGGGAAGGTGCGGCTCTTCTTCGAGGACGCCGAGGGCGCCAGGCAGTCCCGGCTGCTCACGCCCGGGGACTTCGGCTACGTGCCGGCCGGGTTCGCTCACGCCTACCAGATCGTCGAGGACGCCCGGATGATGGGCACCCTCTCCGGCGGCTTCGAGCGGTTCTTCCAGCACATGGGCCAGCCGACCGACCACCCGACGAAGGACCAGCCCCCCTTCATCCCCGACTTCCCGCGCATGCAGGCGGCCGCGCAGCAGCACAACATGCAGTTCATGCGCGACTTCGAGTGGCCCGAGCAGGCCTGAGTCCCGCGCTCCCCGACCGGGCGCGGCTCCTCGTGGAGCCGCGCCCGGCGCGCGTCCCGAGGAGGTCCCGCGTGCCCACCCCCGCCCTGCCGCTCCCGCCGCCGGCCCACGCCGCTCCCCTGCCGCCGGCCACCTCCGGCCCCGACGGCACCCGGCTCCTGACCGGCGTCCCGTACGCGGCGATCCCGGGTGTGCGCCCGCTGGAGCTGGACCTGTACCTGCCGGCCGGCGGGGGCCCCCACCCGGTCGCGCTCTTCCTGCACGGCGGCGGCTGGCGCCTGGGCAGCCGGCGCTCCGGCGGCCCCGCGTTCCCCGGCCGCAGCCTCTTCGAGCGGGTCGCGCAGGCCGGGATCGCCGTCGCCAGCGCCGACTACCGGCTCTCCGGCGAGGCGGTCTGGCCCGCGCAACTGCACGACACCAAGGCCGCCGTCCGCTGGCTGCGCGCGCGGGCGGGCGAGCTCGGGGTCGACGGCGACCGGATTGCCGCCTGGGGAGAGTCGGCCGGCGGGCACCTCGCCGAGCTGCTCGGCCTGGTCGCCGACCCGGCGCTGGAGGGCGACGTCGGCGTGACCGGCCCGTCGAGCGCCGTCGTGGCCGTGGCCGCCTGGTACGCGCCCAGCGACGTCGCGGCGGTCGCGACCGACACCGGCGCCGACCCGGCCGACGCGACCACCCGCGAGGCCCAGCTGCTCGGGGCGGCGCCGGCGACGGTCCCCGACGTCGCGGCGCAGGCCAGCCCGGTCGGCCACGTGCGCGGGGACGTCCCGCCGTTCCTGCTGCTGCACGGGCGGGCCGACCGGTTCGTCCCGTGCGTGCAGAGCGAGCGGCTGTCCGCCGCCCTGAGCGACGCCGGGGCCGACGTCGAGCTGCACACCTACGACGGCGCCGACCACATGTGGCTGGGCGCGCCCGAGGCGGCCGCCGACGCCCACGACCGGACCGTCGCGTTCCTGCGGGCTCACCTGCGCGCGGGCTGATCCGGAACCGTCCGGGGCCGTCTGCCGGTCAATGGCAACGGGGTGGGGCGGGGTGACCTGCGCCACCGATGCTCGACGTGTCCGGAAGCGGCCCCAGAAGCCCACCGGCCCGTCCAGCCTCCACCGCGATGGAGGCTCCTCCGGCACCGCAGTCCGACAGGAGTTCCCCGTGACCGAAGCGCACGTTCCCTCCCGGGTCCCGGCCCTCGTCGCCGGCGGCGGCCCCAGCGGGCTCGCCGCCGCCATCGAGCTGGGCCGGCGGGGCGTCGAGGTGCTCGTCGTCGAGCCCCGCACGGTCCTCGACCCGCTGCGCCCGCGCGCCAAGACGACCAGCGTCCGCACGATGGAGCACCTGCGCCGGTGGGGCCTGGCCGACCGGCTGCGCGCCGCGGCGCCGCTGCCCGTCGCGCACGCCCAGGACGTCGTCTTCTGCACCGGCCTGTTCGGCCACGAGATCACCCGCTTCCCCGAGGCGTTCGGCCTGTGGACCGAGCCGCGCCAGATCGCCGCGGAGGCCGGTCAGCAGGCGCCGCAGCCCGACGTCGAGGTCCTGCTGCGGGCGGCCGCCGCCGAGCTGCCGTCGGTCACGCTGCTGGTCGGCTCGCGGGTCACCGCCGTCGTCGACGGCCCGGACGAGGTGCGCGCCACCGTCGAGGGCCCGGACGGCGCGACCACCGACGTCGCCGCCGACTACCTGCTCGGCTGCGACGGCAGCGGCGGGATCTCGCGCCGCGCGATCGGCGCACGCTACGAGGGCTCCTCCGGAGCGCTGCCCAACCTCAGCGTCACCTTCCGCTCCCGGGCGCTGGAGGAGCGGCCGCTGTGCGCGCTCGGCGTCCACTACTGGGTGATCGGCACCGAGCGCGGCGGGCTCATGGGCCGCCTCGACCTCGACGGCACCTGGTGGGCGATCGTCCAGGGCGTCGACACGGTGTCCGAGGACGCCGACCCGGTGGCGCTGGTACGGGCGATGGTCGGCACAGACGCGAACGGCGACGACATCGACGTCGAGGTGCTGGCCACCGACCCGTGGCAGGCGCGGATGCTGCTGATCGACCGCTACCGCGGCGAACGGGTGTTCCTCGTGGGCGACTCGGCGCACCTCAACCCGCCGTGGGGCGGGCACGGGTTCAACACCTGTGTCGGCGACGCCGTGAACGTCGGCTGGAAGCTCGCCGCCGTCCTGCGGGGCTGGGCGCCGGCCGCGCTGCTGGACAGCTACCAGCCCGAGCGGCGCCCGGTGGCGCAGCGGACCATCGAGGCGGCCGGCAGCCAGGAGGCCTTCCTCGCCCCCGCCTTCACCGGCCGCGACCTCGACGACGACGGTCCGACCGGCTGGGAGCTGCGCGCGGCGCTGGCCGAGGCGCTGCAGGTCAAGGACCCCGAGTTCCACAGCCTGGGCCTGGTGCTCGGCTACGACTACCCCGACTCCCCCGTCGTCGTCCCGGACGGCCGCCCGGTGCCCGAGCCGGCGCTGGCCACCTTCACCCCGTCGGCCCACCCCGGCGCCCGGCTGCCGCACGCCTGGCTGGCCGATGGCGACTCGCTGTTCGACCGGCTCGGCCCCGAGCTCACCCTGCTGCGGCTGGACCGCGACGCCGACCCCGCGCCGCTGGCCGCCGAGGCGCAGCGGCGGGGCGTGCCCCTGACCGTGGTCGACCTGCCCGACGTCCCGGGACTGCGCGAGCTGCTCGGCGAGGACCTGGTGCTCGTGCGGCCCGACCAGCACGTGGCCTGGCGCGGCCCGGCCGTCGCCGATCCCGCCGCGCTGTTCGACCGCGTCCTCGGGACGGCGACCGTCGGCGCACCGGCGTCCCGGTGAGCACCCCGCTGCGCGTCGGCCTCGTCGGCGCCGGCCCGTGGGCGGGCATGGCGACCGCCCCGCTGCTCGCGGCCGGACCCGCGACCACGCTCACCGCGGTGTGGGCGCGGCGTCCCGACGCCGCCGCCGGGCTGGCCGGGCGGCACGGCGCGGTCGCCGCCGGCTCGTTCGAGGAACTGCTCGAGCGCTGCGACGCGGTCGCCTTCGCCGTCCCGCCGGACGTGCAGGCCGACCTCGCCGTCGGTGCCGCCCGGGCCGGCCGGCACCTGCTGCTGGAGAAGCCGCTCGCGACCACCGGAGCCGCCGCCGAGGCGCTGGCCGGCGCCGTGGACGCGGCCGGCGTCGTCTCCCAGCTGTGCCTGACCAACCGCTGGTCGACGGCGGTGCGGACCCTCCTCGAGGAGGTCGCCGGCACGACCGTGGACGCAGCGACGACGCAGTTCGTCAGCGGCGCGGCCCTGCCCGGCTCACCGTTCGCGACTCCCTGGCGCACCGCCGACAGCGCCCTGCTCGACGTCGGCCCGCACGCCCTCGACCTGCTGGTCGCGCTGGCCGGGCCGGTCGAGCGCGTGAGCGCCGCGATCGGGCCCGCCGGCGCCGTCCTGGTCACCACCCGGCACGCGGGCGGCGTGGCCGGCTCGGTGCTGCTGTCCACGACGACCCCCGGCGCCCGCGGCCCGTTGCGGGCCGAGGTGCTCACCGACGCCGGCCGTCTCGTGCTGACCGATCCCTCCGCCGAGCGCCCCGACGTCGTGGGCGGCCGCATGGTGGCCGACTTCGCCGCGGCCGTCGCCGCCGGCGTCCCCCCGGCCCTCGACGTCCACTCCGGCGTCCGGCTGCAGCGCCTGCTCGCCGCCGTCGCGCAGTCCCTGTCCGAGGGCACCGCCGTGCCCGTCCCGACCTCCCAGGAGACCCGATGACCACCACCTTCCCGGAGGGCTTCCTCTGGGGCTCCGCCACCGCCGCCCACCAGGTCGAGGGCGGCAACGTGAACAACGACCACTGGGAGATGGAGCACGCCGAGCACTCGCCGTTCCGCGAGCCCAGCGGCGACGCCTGCGACTCCTTCCACCGCTGGCCCGAGGACCTCGACCTCGTGGCCGGCGCCGGCCTGAACGCCTACCGGTTCAGCCTCGAGTGGAGCCGCATCGAGCCGGAGGAGGGCGAGGTCTCCCGCGCCGGGCTCGACCACTACCGCCGGATCGTCGACGGCTGCCGCGACCGCGGGCTGACCCCGGTGGTCACGCTCGTGCACTTCACGATGCCGCGCTGGCTGGTGCACGACGGCGGCTGGACCGGGGCGAAGACCGGCGACCGGATCGCCCGCTACACCGAGACCGTGCTGCCGGTGCTCGCCGACGCCGAGTACGTGGCCACGCTCAACGAGCCCAACCTCATGGCCGCGCAGCCGGTGATGGGCGCGATGGCGATGCGCGGCGAGGAGATCACGGGCCTCCCCCGCCCCGACCAGGAGGTCGCCGAGGCGCTGCTCGGCCTGCACGCCCGGTCGATGGAGGTGCTCCGCGGGAACGTCCGCAACGCCGGCATGACGCTGGTCGGCCGGGAGCACATCGCCGAGGAGGGCGGTGAGCAGCTCATGCAGGCCGAGCGCGCCGCCTTCGAGGACCAGTTCCTCGAGGCCGCCCGCGGCGACGACTTCGTCGGCCTGCAGGTCTACACCGCCGCACGCTTCGGCCCCGACGGGCTGGTCGCGCCGGCGCCGGAGGTGCAGACGCTCGCGCACGGCATGGAGCGCCGGCCGCAGGCCCTCGGTGCTGCCGTCTCGCGCGCCGCGGAGGTGCTGCCCGGCATGCCGCTGTTCGTCACCGAGAACGGCATCGCGACCGCCGACGACGACGACCGCATCCGCTTCACCACGGACGCGCTGACGTCCCTGGCCGCCGCGATCGCGGGCGGCGCCGACGTCCGCGGCTACCTGCACTGGTCGCTGCTGGACAACTTCGAGTGGATGCTCGGCTACCTGCCCACCTTCGGCCTGGTCGCCGTCGACCGGCAGACCTTCACCCGCACGCCCAAGCCGAGCCTCGCGTGGCTCGGCGAGGTGGCCCGCCGGAACGGGCTCGCCTGATGCGGGTCGTGGGGATCCGCCGGCCGGGTGCGGCCGGCGTCGAGGTCGCCGCGCTGTCCGACGACGGCGCGACGGTGACGGTGCTGGCGCCGCTGGAGGAGTTCTGGGCCGACGCCGCCACGCACCTGGGGCGTCCGGCCGACGGGGACCCCGTGCCCGTCGGCGACGTCGAGCTCGTCCCGCCGGTGCTGCCCGGCGCCCGGGTGGTGTGCATCGGGCTGAACTACCTCAGGCACGTGGCCGAGGGCTCCTTCGCCGGCGAGGGCGTGCCGCCGTACCCGACGCTGTTCGCCCGCTGGACACAGTCGCTGACCGTGGACGGCGCGGAGATCCCGGTGCCCGCCGACGAGGACGGCCTCGACTGGGAGGGCGAGGTGGTGGCCTACGTCGGCTCGCCGCTGGTCGACGCCACACCGGACGAGGCGCTGACCGCCGTCGTCGGGTACTCCACGTTCAACGACGTGACCTCGCGGCGGGCGCAGAAGCTCACGTCGCAGTGGATCCTCGGCAAGAACGGCGACCGCTCCGGCCCGCTCGGGCCGCTGGTCCCGGCCGGGGAGGTCGGCGACCTGCGCGACGGCCTGCGGGTGCGGACCCGGGTCAACGGCGAGACCGTCCAGGACGGCCGGACCGACGAGATGGTCTATCCCGTCGGCGAGACGCTCTCGCTGATCAGCCGCACCTTCACGCTGCGGCCGGGCGACCTGCTGGCCACCGGCACGCCGTCCGGCGTCGGCTACGCCCGCACGCCCCCGTGGCTCCTGCAGCCCGGCGACGTCGTCGAGGTGGAGGTCGAGCGGCTCGGGGTGCTGCGCAACACGGTCGTCGGGAACGAGGCGCGCCGTGGCCGGTGAGTTCCGGCACTACCTCTTCCCGCACGACCACCCGCGGCTGGCCGGGGTCCGCGGGATGGACCCCTACGCCTACCGCGAGCACGCCCGGACGCCGGGGACGTTCACCGGCGGCCTGGTCGAGGGCTGGACGCCGCTGTACCTCGCGCCGTTCCGCGGGGTCACCGAGGACGGCACCCTCCGCGAGGGGCTGCACCCGCTGACGCCGGCCGGGCCCGGCGAGGAGGCGCCGGTCGCCGCGATGGTGGCCGCCGCCGAGGCGCTGCTCGGCCTGCTGACGCCCGAGGACCGCGCGCGGGTCTGCTTCCCCGTCGACGCGCCCGAGTGGCAGACCTGGGCCAACCCCGAGTTCATGCAGTTCGACACCGGGCTGCGCCTGGAGTTCCAGCCGCCGGAGGTGCGGGAGGCGGCGCTGTCGCTGGTGCGCGCGTCGCTGTCGCCCGAGGGCGCCGGCCTGGTGCACGCCGCGATGCTGGTCAACGGCTTCCTCGGCGACGTCGTCGACCTGCCCACCGTGCTCGGCGACTGGAGCTACAACGTCGCGGTCTACGGCACCCCCGACCTGCGCGCCCCGTGGGGCTGGCAGCTCTACGGCCACCACTGCGCGGTCAACGTGCTGGTGGTCGAGGGCCGCATGGTCGTCTCGCCGGTGTTCGTGGGCGCCGAGCCCGACGAGATCGACGAGGGCCCGCACGCCGGCGTCGCCGACCTCTTCGCCGACCGCATCGAGGCCGGTCTCGCCGTGATGGCCGCGCTGACCGGCGAGCAGCGCGCCGTGGCCACCGTGTACGCCCAGGTGGTCGACCCGGCGATGCCGCCCGGCCGCGTGCACCCCGGCGACGAGCGGCACCTGGCCGGCGCGTTCCAGGACAACCGCGTGATCCCGGTCGAGGGCGTGCGCCTGTCGGAGGTGTCGGCGGAGGCGCGGGCCCGCGTGCTCGACGTCGTCGCGACGTTCGTCCGGCTGCTGCCGGAGGGGCCGCGCGCGGCGCGGATGCGCGAGGTCGAGGCGCACCTGGACGAGACGTGGTTCTCCTGGATCGGCGGGCACGCGCCCGGCGACGTCTTCTACTACCGCGTGCAGTCGCCGGTGGTGATCGCCGAGCTCGACCACCACTGCGGCGTCTTCCTCGACTACGACACCCCCAAGCCCTTCCACGTGCACACGGTGCTGCGCACCCCGCACGGCAACGACTACGGCCGCGCCTGGGTCAGGGAGTGGCAGTCTCGCCACGCGTGATCAGGTGAGCCGATCGTGCCGCGTCCTGGCTCACCGTCGGTGGTGAGCCAGGACGCGCCGCGGTGAGCCAGGACGCTGCTAGAGGCCCTGCGCCAGCCGGTGGTAGGCCGCGCTCCAGCGCAGCTCCTTGGTCAGCGACCGGCGGGTGGTGTCGGCGTCGATGAGCACGAGCTCGGTGCCGAACACCTCGGCGAGGTCGGTGAGCTCGTCGGCGCCGAGCTGGGTGGACAGCACCGTGTGGTGCGGGCCGCCGGCGGTCAGCCAGCCCTCGGTCGCCGTCGGGAAGTCCGGCCGCGGCTGCCACACCGCCCGGGCCACCGGCAGGTTGGGCAGCTCCTCGTCAGGCTCGACGAGGTCGATCTCGTTGGCCACCCAGCGGAACCGGTCCCCGAGGTCGCACCACCCGACGACGACGCCCTCGCCGGGTGCGGCGGTGAACACCAGCCGCGCGGGGTCCTCGCGGCCGCCGATCGACAGCGGGTGCACCTCCACCCGGGGGCGCCCGCCGGCGATCGTCGGGCAGACCTCGAGCATGTGGGCGCCGAGCACGCGCGGTGTCCCGGTGAGGTCGTAGGTGTAGTCCTCCATGAACGACGTCCCGCCCGGCAGCCCGGCACCGGCCACCTTGAGCGTGCGCAGCAGGACCGACGTCTTCCAGTCCCCCTCGCCGCCGAAGCCGTAGCCGTCGGCCATCAGCCGCTGGACGGCCAGGCCGGGGAGCTGGCGCAGCCCGCCGAGGTCCTCGAAGTTGGTGGTGAACGCGCCGAAGCCGCCGTCCTCCAGGAACGTGCGCAGGGCGGCCTCGAGGCGCGCCTGGTAGCGGACGGACTCGTGCTGCGGCCCGTCCGGGCGGGCGCCGTCGGAGAGGTCGTAGAGGTCGCCGTACTCCTCCACGAGGGCGTCGACGGCCTTGTCCTCCACCGCCTCGACGACGGCGACGAGGTCGTTGACGCCCCAGGTGTTCACCGAGACGCCGAAGCGGATCTCCGCCTCGACCTTGTCGCCCTCGGTCACGGCCACGTCGCGCATGTTGTCGCCGAAGCGGGCGAGCTTCAGCGACCGCACGGCGGTGGCCGCCGCCGCCGCCCGCGCCCACGAGCCGACGCGGCCCCGCACCCGCGGGTCGGACACGTGCCCGGCCACCGTCGTCCGCGGCATGCGCAGCCGGGTGAGGACGAACCCGTACTCGCGGTCGCCGTGCGCGGCCTGGTTGAGGTTCATGAAGTCCATGTCGATCGTCGCCCACGGCAGGGCGGCGTCGGCCTGGGTGTGCAGGTGCAGCAGCGGCTTGCGCAGCGCGTCGAGTCCGGAGATCCACATCTTCGCCGGGCTGAAGGTGTGCATCCAGGTGACGACGCCGACGCAGGACGGGTCCTCGTTGGCCTCGCCCATCGTCCGGCGGATCGCCCCGGCGTCGGTCAGCACGGGCTTCCAGACCACTCGCACCGGGACCTCGCCGGCCTCGTCGAGCGCCTCGGCCACCCGCTGCGACTGCTCGGCGACCTGCAGCAGCGTGTCCTCGCCGTACAGCCCCTGGCTGCCGGTCAGGAACCACACCTCGTGCTGGGCGTACGGGTCTGCGACCACGGGGCTGCCCCTCCTCACTGTCCGTAGACGTTCTGGTAGCGCGCGTACAGCGCGTCGACGTGTTCCTGGGCGATCGGGACGGGCTCGCCGAGCTGGCGGGACAGGTGCACCGTCCGCGCCACGTCCTCGGCCATGACGGCGGCCTTGACCGCGGCCCGGGCCGACGGGCCGACGGTGAAGACGCCGTGGTTGCGCATGAGCACCGCCGGCGAGCGGGACCCGCGGAGCGTGGCGACGATCCCCCGCCCGATCGAGTCGTCGCCGATCAGCGCGAACGGCCCGACCGGGATCGGCCCGCCGAACTCGTCGGCCATCGCGGTCAGCACGCAGGGGATCTCCTCGGCGCGCGCCGCCCACGCCGTCGCGTACGGGCTGTGCGTGTGCACCTGGCCGGCGACCTCGGGCATGGACCGGTAGACGAAGGCGTGCGCGTCGGTGTCGCTGGAGGGCTTGCACGCCCCGTCTACGACGCCGCCGTCGAGGTCGCAGACGGTGACGCCCTCCCAGGACAGCTCGTCGTAGGAGACGCCGCTGCCCTTGATGAGGAACAGGTCTTCGCCGGGGACCCGCTCGGAGACGTTGCCCGACGTCCAGGTCACCAGCCCGTAGCGGGTCAGCTCGGCGTGCAGGCGGGCCACGTGGCCGCGCTGCTCGCGGTGCGTGCCGCGCTCGGTCAGGGTGGCGGTCATCGGAGTTCTCCTCGCTGGGCGGGGCTGACGTGGTCGACGGCGGCCCGCTCGACCGGGAGCGCGGCGACGTAGCGCTGCATGAACGCGTCGAATCCGGCGACGTCGACCGGGTCCGGCTCGACTGTCCGCACGTCCGCGCCGGTGAAGACCGTGGTCTCCAGGTAGTCCGCCAGGCTCCGTTCCGGAGAGCGACTGCCGGCGAAGGCAGCCAGGACGGCGATGCCCCAGGCGCCTCCCTCGCCGGCGACGTCACCGACGGAGACCGGGGTGTCGATGGCGGCGGCCAAGAAGCGTTGCGCGACGCCCTCGGTCTTGAAGAGGCCGCCGTGAGCGAACATGCGGTCGAGCCGCACGCCCTCGGCTTGCTGCAGGACGTCCATGCCGATCCGGAGCGTGGCCAGGGACGAGTACAGGAGGGTCCGTACGAAGGTGCCGAGTTCCAGCCGGCTGTACGGGGACCGCAGGAAGAGTGGCCGGCCCTCCTCGAGCCCGGTGATCGGCTCGCCGGAGAGGTAGTTGTAGGCCAGCATCCCGCCGCCGTCACTGGCACCACCGAGAGCCCCGGTGAACAGGATCTCGAAGATCGCCGACGGGTCCGCCTGGGACCCCAGAGCCCGGGCGAACTCGGTGAACAGCCCGGCCCAGGCCTCCAGCTCGCTGGCCCCGTTGTTGCAGTGCACCATGGCCACCGGGTCGCCAGCCGGTGTGGTGACCAGGTCCAGTTCGCGGTGCACCCCGGCGAGCTCGTGCTCCAGCACGACCATGGCGAAGATGCTGGTACCGGCGGAGACGTTGCCGGTGCGCGGAGCGACCGAGTTGGTGGCGACCATCCCGGTGCCCGCGTCACCCTCGGGCGGGCAGAGCGGGATGCCGGGGCGCAACCGCCCGGTCGGGTCGAGCAGCTTCGCGCCGGCATCGGTGAGCTCGCCGCCCTGATGGCCGGCGAACTCGATCCTGGGGAGCAGATCGGCGAGGGTCAGGTCCACCCCCGCCTCGGCAGCCAGCTGGTCGAACCGGGCCAGCATCACGGCGTCGTACCCGCGGGTGCCGTCGTCGATGGGGAACATGCCGCTGGCATCACCGATGCCGAGGACCTTCTCGCCGGTGAGCTTCCAGTGCACGTAGCCGGCCAGGGTCGTCAGGTGGTCCAGGCGACCGACGTGCTCCTCGCCGTCCAACATCGCTTGATAGAGGTGCGCGACGCTCCACCGGTGCGGGATGTTGATGCCGAACTCGGCACTGAGCCGCTCTGCCGACCGTCCCGTGCTCGTGTTGCGCCACGTGCGGAACGGCGTGAGCAACTCACCGTCGGCGTCGAATGCGAGGTAACCGTGCATCATCGCCGACACGCCCAGGGCCCCGACCGTGGACAGGTCGACCCCATGACGCCGCTGCACGTCCTCGGCCAGAGCCGCGAAGCTCTGCTGCACCCCGGTCCAGACGTCGTCCAGCGCATACGTCCAGAGCCGGTCCACGAGCTGGTTCTCCCAGTCGTGGCTGCCGACCCCGAGCGGAGCGTGGTCCGGCCCGATCAACACCGCCTTGATCCGTGTCGACCCGAGCTCGATCCCCAGGGCCGTGCGACCGCCGGTGATCGCTGCGCCGGCGTTCTCCGACATCGGTCCTCCTGCTCTGCGGTGGCCGGTCGGGCCGCCGCCGTGTGCGGGTCGCGGGTGCCGCGCCCGGTGGGTCTCGGAGATGCGGGTCGGTCCGCCGCGGGACGCGGCGGGAGGAACACCCGGCCGGTGCGGCGAGGTGTCGGCGGAGGGCTCTAGGGCCGGGAGCCGGGCGGCGGGGCGGTCGAGGCGCGAACCACCAGGGCCGCCGGGACGACGACGGCGTCGTCGCCCGACGTCCCCGCCGGGTCCTCGATGCGGCGCAGCAGCAGGTCCACGCAGCGCCGTCCCACCTCGGCGAAGTCCTGCCGCACGGTGGTGAGCGGAGGACGCAGGTACTCCGCCTCGGCGATGTCGTCGAAGCCCACCACGCTGACGTCCTCGGGGATCCGGACCCCGCCCTCGGCCAGCGCACGGATCATGCCCAGCGCCATGTGGTCGTTGCCGACGAAGACGCCGGTCACCGGCACGCCCGCGGCCAGGAGGGACAGGCCGGCCTCGTAGCCCGAGCGGGCGCTCCAGTCACCGGGCAGGACCGTGTCGGCGGGCAGCCCGGCGGCCGCGAGGGTCTGCTGCCAGCCCTGCAGCCGGGCGGCGGCCTCGATCCAGTCCTCGCGGCCGGACACGTGCCCGATGCGGCGGTGGCCGAGGTCGACGAGGTGCCGGGTGGCCTGCACCGCGCCCCCCACCTGGTCGATGACCACGGAGGTGATGCCCGGCGCGGCACCGCCCTCGACGGCGACCGCGGGCAGGTCGGTGGGGAGGCCGGCCATCACCCGGACGGCCGAGCGCTGCGGCGCCAGGACGACGACCCCGGACACCGAGTGCTCCCGGAGCCGCTCGACGGCGTCGCTGAACCCCTGCTCCGACAGGTCGGGGACGGTGGCCACGTGCACGTGGTAGCCGCGCTCGCGGGCCGCCTGCTCCAGGCTGAACAGGGTGCTGGCCGGTCCGTAGAGGCCGGTGTCGAAGGCGACGACGCCGATCGTGTCGGTGCGGCGGGTGACCAGCGCCCGAACGGTGAGGTTGCGGCGGTAGCCCAGCTTCTCCATGGCCGCGTGCACCCGGGTGCGGGTCTCCTCGGCCACGTGCGGGTGGTCGTTGAGGACCCGGGAGACGGTCTGCGCCGACACCCCGGCCAGCCGGGCGACGTCGGCCATGACGGCCGGGCGGTTGCCCGCTTGGCTCCTCGGCCGCCCGCTCACGGCCGCCGATCCTGTCAGGCCGCGGTGCGTCCCGCGGCCCGTGCCGTCGAGGGGCGGGGACCCCAGGGCCGTCACGACGCCGTCCCGCTGCGCCGCCCGGTGACCCGCTGGAGGACGACGAACACGAGCAGCAGGACGCCGACCGTGATCTTGGTCCACCAGGAGTTCAGCCCGCCGTCGAAGTCGATGAGCGCCTTGATCGTGCCGAGGACCAGCACCCCCAGCAGCGAGCCGAGGACCAGTCCGCGCCCGCCGACGAGCACCGTGCCGCCGATGACGACCGCGGCGATGGCGTCCAGCTCCAGCCCGATGCCGTGCAGGCTCCAGCCGGAGAGGATGTAGACGCTGAACAGCAGGCCGCCCAGGGCGGAGCAGAAGCCGCTGATCACGTAGACGCCGACCTTCGTCCGGCCGACGGCCAGTCCCATGAGGGCGGCGGAGGACTCGCTGCCCCCGATCGCGTAGACCGTGCGCCCGAACCGGGTCCGGTGCAGGACGTAGGCGGCCACCGCGACCACGACGAGGGCGAGGACCGCGCCGTAGGACAGGAACGTCCCGCCGGGCAGCTCGACGACGTTGATGGCCACGGCGGTGAACCAGTCGTCCTGGATGGGGATCGACGGCCCGCTGATGGCGAAGCAGATGCCGCGGGCGAGGAACATGCCGGCGAGGGTGACGATGAACGGCTGCAGCTGGAGCCCGTGGATGGCCAGGCCCATCAGCCAGCCGAGCAGCGCGCCGGTCGCCAGCACGACGGCGATGACTACCGGCGCCGGCCAGCCGGCCTGCAGCAGCCTCGCCGCCATCACCGTGCCCAGGGCGACCACCGCGCCGGAGGACAGGTCGATGCCGCCGGTGAGGATCACGAAGGTCATCCCGACCGCCAGCACGATCAGGTAGGCGTTGTCGACGAGCAGGTTGAGCGCCACCTGCGGGTAGCCGAAGTTCTCGTAGCGGATGCTGCCTGCGCCGAAGAGGACCACGAGCAGCACGGCGGTCACGAGCACGGAGAAGGTGCTCGAGCCCGTGCTGGTGCTGCGCAGCCAGCCGCGGACGGCGCCCTGCCACCCCGCGCGGGACGCCGCGGACCGCGGCGTCCCGCCCGGCGGGGCGGGTACCTGCTCCTCGGGGGGCCGGGTGTCGGAGACGGTCATCGGAGGACCTCCTGCTGGGGCGACCGGCCGGGGACGGTGCCGGGGACCGTGGCCGGTGAGGCGGCGGGAGCCTCGTCGGGCGGGGCGGACGCGGCGACCGGGCCGGGACCGCCGTCCGGGGCGGCGGCGGGCGGGGCCGGGTCCCTGCGGCGCCTGCGGCCCAGCGCCGCGCGCACCCGCGGCGCCTGCAGCAGGAACACCATGATGATGACCACGGCCTTGAACAGCCGGATGTACTCGTCGGGCAGGCCCATCGTGAGCACCGTCGTCGTCAGCGTCTGCAGGATCAGCGCGCCGATGACCGTGCCGGTCAGCGAGTAGCGCCCGCCGGCCAGGGAGGTGCCGCCGATGACGACGGCGAGGATCGCGTCGAGCTCGATGAACAGCCCGGCCCGGTTCGCGTCGGCGGCGCTGACGTTGGCGGTCACCATCAGGCCGGCCACCGCCGCCACGAGGGCGATGAAGACGTAGACGGTGAAGGTGATGCTGCGCGCCCGGACGCCGGCCAGCCGGGCCGCGGCCGGGTTGACGCCGACGGCCTCGATGAGCACGCCGAGCGCGGTGCGCCGGGTGAGCACGGCGACGAGCAGCAGCACCAGCCCCGTGATCACGATCTGGACCGGTACCCCCGCGAGGTAGCCGCCGCCGAGCCAGTCGAACACCGGGTTCTCGGCGGTGACGATGTTGCCGTCGGTGATCAGCATGGCGATGCCGCGGCCGGCGGTCATCAGCACCAGCGTCGCGATGATCGGCTGGATCCCGACCACCGAGACGAGGAAGCCGTTCCACGCCCCGAGCACCAGGCCCGCGGCGAGGGCGACCCCGATGGCGAGTGCGGCCGTGCCGCCCGAGGACGGGTCGTCGGCGCCCTCGACGATCGTGAAGGCGACCGAGCCGGAGATGGCGAGGACCGCGCCCACCGAGAGGTCGATGCCGCGGGTGGCGATCACGAGCGTCATGCCGACCGCGATGAGCAGCACCGGCGCGACGTTCTTGACGACGTTCACCAGGTTGCCGAACAGGTGGCCGTCCTGGAAGCGCAGGGCGAAGAAGCCGGGGTTGGCGACCAGGTTGAACAGCAGCAGCACGGCGAGGGCGGCGACCGCCCACAGGACCGGTGAGCGGCGGGCACGGGCGACGAGGCCGTCGGCCGGTCGCCGCGCGGCGGGATCGGAGGCGGGTCGGTCAGTCACGGGCGTTCCCCCGGGCGATGAGGTCGACGACGCCGTCGAGCGTGGCGTCGGAGGCGTCGAGGTCGGCCACCTTGTGGTGGTCGCGCAGCACCACGACGGAGTCGCAGATGCGCAGGACCTCCTCCAGCTCCGCGGACACGAAGAGCACCGACATGCCCTCGCTCGCGAGCCGGGCGACGAGCTCCTGGATCTGCGCCTTGGCGCCGATGTCGATCCCGCGGGTCGGCTCGTCGAGCAGCAGCAGCCGCGGCTCGGTGAGCAGCCAGCGCGCGAGCAGCACCTTCTGCTGGTTGCCGCCGGAGAGGTTGCGCAGCAGCGCACCGGGGTCGGCCGGCCGGATGTCGAGGGCCTTGACGTACCGGGCGACCATCTCGTCGCCGGCCCGCCGCGGGATGGGCCGGAGCCAGCCGCGCCGGGCCTGCAGCGCGAGGAGCACGTTGTCGCGGACGGTGAGGTCCCCGACCACGCCCTCGCCCTTGCGGTCCTCGGACAGGAACGCGATGCCCCGGGCGATGGCGGTACGCGGGGTGCGCAGGCGCACCGGCTTCCCGTCCACCTCCACCCGCCCGCTCGTGGCCCGGTCCGCGCCGAAGAGCAGCCGGGTGAGCTCGGTGCGGCCCGAGCCGAGCAGCCCGGCCAGGCCGACCACCCGCCCGGCGTGCACCTCGACGTCGGCGGGCTCGATGGCGCCCTTGCGGCCGAGACCCGACGCCGCCAGCCGCGGCACTGCCCCGGCCTCGACGGGCCGGGTCCCGGCGCGCTCGAGGTCCTCCAGCGTCGCCAGCTCGCGGCCGATCATGGCGCGCACCAGCTGGGTGCGCGGGAGCTCCGCGGTGCGGTACTCCCCCACCAGCCGGCCGTTGCGCAGCACGGTCATCCGGTCGCTGATCTCGTAGACCTGCTCGAGGAAGTGCGAGACGAAGAGGATCGCCACGCCGCGGTCCCGCAGCGACCGCACGACGCGGAACAGCTCGGCGACCTCGCCGGCGTCGAGGCTCGAGGTGGGCTCGTCGAGGACGAGCACCCGGGCGTCGATGTCGACGGCGCGGGCGATGGCGACGAGCTGCTGGACGGCGATCGGGTGCGAGTCGAGGACCGACCGCGGGTCGATGTCGAGGTGCAGCTCCTGCAGGACCCGCTGGGCCCGCCGGCGCGAGGCGCGCTTGTCGATCTGCCCGGCGCGCCGGGGCTCACGGCCGAGGACGATGTTCTCGGTGACCGTGAGGTTCGGGCAGAGGTTGACCTCCTGGTACACGGTGCTGATCCCGGCCGCCTGGGCGTCGGCGGGGGTCGTGAACCGCTGCTCGGCGCCGCCGAGGGTCACCGTGCCGGCGTCGTAGGCGTAGACCCCCGTCAGCGCCTTGATGAGCGTCGACTTGCCGGCCCCGTTCTCGCCCATGAGGGCGTGCACCTCACCGGGGAACAGGCGCAGGGAGACGTCGTCGAGCGCCTTGACGCCCGGGAACTGGATGGTGATGCCGGTCATCGCGACGACCGGGTCCGAGGGGGGCGGTGCAGCGGCCGGGTCGGCCGGCACCGCGGTGCTGGGAGCTGGGGACACGGGAGGCCTCTCGGGAGGGAGGACCCACCGCCCGTCCCGGGGACGGCGCACCTGGGGACGGAGCACCCGGGACGGGCGGAGGGGACGGAAGCCGCGGCCGGCTCCCGCGTGCGGATCAGTACTTCCGGTCCGGGAGGACCTCGGCGGCCTGCTCCTGCGTGAAGGTGGTCTCCTCGGTGACCACCCGCTCGGGGACCTCCTCGCCGTCGAGCACCTGCTGGGCGAGGTCCATCAGCTGGTCACCCAGCAGCGGGTTGCACTCGACGATGAAGTTGATCTTCCCGTCGGCCAGCGCCTGCATGCCGTCGCGGACCGCGTCCACCGTGATGATCTGGATGTCCTGACCGGGGACCTTGCCGGCCGCCTCGATCGCCTCGATCGCGCCGAGCCCCATGTCGTCGTTGTGCGCGTACACGGCGTTGATCTCCGGGTTGGAGTTGAGCATCGCCTCCATGACCTCGCGCCCGCCGGTGCGGGTGAAGTCACCGGACTGCGAGGCCACGACGGTCAGGTTGGGGCTGCCGGCGATGGCCTCGGCGAAGCCCTCCTGGCGGTCGATGGCCGGCGCGGCGCCGGTGGTGCCCTGCAGCTCGGCGATGTTCCACTGCGCGCCGGTCGAGGCCCAGTTCTCCACGGCCCACTCGCCGGCCTTCCTGCCCTCCTCGATGAAGTCCGACCCGAGGAAGGTGACGAAGAGGTCCTCCTGCTCGGTCTCCACCGAGCGGTCGGTGAGGATCACCGGGATGTTCGCGCGCTTGGCCTCGAGCAGGACGGCGTCCCAGCCGGTCTCGACCACGGGGCTGAAGGCGATGATGTCGACCCGCTGCTGGATGAAGGAGCGGATCGCCGAGATCTGGTTCTCCTGCTCGCCCTGGGCGTCGGAGAACTGCAGGTCGATGCCCGCCGCCTCGGCCGAGCTCTGGATGGACTCGGTGTTGGCGGTGCGCCAGCCGCTCTCGGCGCCGACCTGGGCGAAGCCCATGGTGATCGTGTCGTCCCCGCCGCCACCGCCACCGCTGCCGCCGTCACCGGAGCCGCCGCAGGCCGCCAGGCCCAGGGCCGCGACCGACGCCGTGACGGCGGCGAGGAGCTTGTTCCTGATCAACGTCTGCCTCCTGTGAGTTCCTGCCGGCCCGTCCTGGCCGGTGTCGTGGTGCTCCCAGGGCGACCACCGCTGACTGGTCCCCGGACGCGCTCTCGGGCGGCTCGTCCTGTGGGCCCGGCGACGCTGCTGGGCGTGATGCGGGACACTGTGAACGCAAACATATGGTCGCGTCAAGTGGCTCCGCAGCGAATGGGGCGCCAGTCATCCATGCGTGGGTGGTCGTCGCCTGATGCGCCGGATCACAGCCTGTTAACGTTCTCAGCCGACTGGCGTGGCGCCCTGGCCCTCGAGGCGGAGGAGGTGGACGCCGCGCACCCGGACGAGGACGCGCAGCAGCGCACGGACGACCAGGTGAGCTGATCGTGCCGTGTCCCGGCTCACCGTCGGCGGCGAGCCAGGACGCACTCCGGTGAGCGGCCCCGTCCCGGGTCCCGCCCTGAGCGTGCGAGGGGCGGAGAGGACGGGGCCCTTCTTCAGCCCTCGGACTGGGGGGCGTCCGTCTGCACGCGCGGGTGTCCGTCTCCGGACGGGAGGGCGTCCGTCTCCGAACGGGGCTCGTCGTCCGGCGGCCGGGGGTTCTCCACCTGCGGGTGCGGGTCGTCGCCGCGGTCGCGTGCGCGACCGGCCCCGGGCAGGCCCGACACCACCTGGTGCAGGTCGTCCATCAGCTCGAGCAGCGCGTGCAGGTCCGTCGGCACCCGCCCCAGGTCGGCGGTGGTCGGCAGGTGACCCGAGTCGAGCCCGCGCAGCAGCCGCGGGATCTGGTCGGTGAGCGCCGCGAGGTCGGCGGCCCGCTGCTCGGTGAGCAGCGCGGGCAGGCGGCCGAGCAGCGTGCCCAGCGCGCGGGTCGCGTCGTCGTCGAGCTCGCGGCCCAGCCGGGTGAGCAGCCCGAGGACGGCGTCCACCTGCTCCTCGCCGAGCGCCTCCTCGAGGCGGTCGAGGCGCTCGTCGGACAGCAGTCGGTCGACCCGGGCGCCGACACGGGCCAGGCGCTCGTCGTCGAGCAGCCCGACACCGCGCTCCACCAGCCGCGGGACACGCTCGTCGGCGAGCAGGTCGTCGAGCCGGACGAGCAGTCGCTGCACCCGCTCGTCGGCGGCCAGGTCGAGCAGCGTGCGCACCCGCTCGTCGGCGGCCAGGTCGAGGGCCTGCTCCACGCGGTCGCCGGTCAGGAGGTCCAGGGTCCGGTCGACCCGGTCGCCGGTCAGGAGGTCCAGGGTCCGGTCGACCCGCTCGTCGGTCAGGACGTCGAGGGTGCGGTCGACCCGGTCGCCGGTGACGAGCTCGAGGGCCCGCACGACCCGGTCGTCCCCCGCGAGGTCGAGGGCGCGCTCGACGCGCTCGTCGGCCAGGTGGTCGAGCACCCGCTCGACCCGGGTCAGCAGGTCGGTCGACAGCAGCCGGTCGAGACCGTCCGCGATCCCGTCCAGCCGGCCCGGGGTCAGCAGGCCGGAGGACAGCAGGCCGTCGACGGCGTCGAGGGCCCGCGGCACGACGTCGGCCCGCGACCGCAGGGTGTCCACGGTCCGGGTGACCGCCTCGACCCGCTCCGGCGACAGCGCGGTGCCGATCCGGTCGACGAGGGTGCCCAGGGCCGCGATCCGCTCCGGGGTCATGACGGCGGCGAAGCGCCGCATGACGTCCGAGGCCGCCTCCACGGCCTCCGGGCCCACCGCGACCACTCGGGCCACCGCGGGACCGGCGCCGTCGAGCAGGGCACGGGTCCGGCGGAGCACGTCGTCGGCGAGTGGCAGCAGGCCCTCGGCGCGGGGCAGCGCCGCGCCCAGGGTGCGGACGGACTCGGCGAGCGTCCAGGGCAGGTCGAGGAGGTCCGAGGGACCGGGCAGGCGCACGGGCGGTACCTACCCGCGCGGCCGCCGGTGACTCACCGGTCCCGGTACGCCCGCGCCTCGGCGGCGTCCCAGGCGGCGGCCGACCCCGTGGGCCGGTACTCGACCGGCTGCTGGGTGGTGCGCAGCAGCCGGCGCATCTCCCCCAGTCCGCCCTCGAGCGCGCCGAGGGCCCGGGCCTGAACCAGCGCGTTGCCCAGCGCCGCGGCCTCCACCGGCCCGGCCAGCACCGGCCGCCCGCAGGCGTCCGCGGTGAGCTGGCACAGCAGCGCGTTGCGCGCTCCCCCGCCGACCAGGTGGACGACGTCGACCTCGCGGCCCGAGAGCTCCTCCGCCGTCCGCACCGTGCGCCGGTAGGCCAGCGCGAGGCTGTCGACGATGCAGCGCACCGTCTCGGCCTGGCTCTGCGGCGGCGTCTGCCCCGTCTCGGCACACACCTGCGCGATGCGGGCGGGCACGTCGCCGGGCGGGAGGAAGCGCGCGTCGTCGACGTCGACCACCGCCGTGAAGGCCGGCACCCGCGCGGCGGCGGCGAGCAGGTCGGGGAGGTCGGCCGGCAGCCCGTGCGCGGCCCAGGTGCGCAGCGACTCCTGCAGCAGCCACAGGCCCATGACGTTGTGCAGGTAGCGCACGGTGCCGTCGACGCCGAGCTCGTTGGTGAAGCCGGCGGCCCGCCCGGCCTCACCGAGCACCGGCTCCTCCATCTCGACGCCGACCAGCGACCACGTGCCGCAGGAGATGTAGGCGAACCGGTCCCCGCGCGCCGGGACGCCGACGACCGCCGACGCGGTGTCGTGCGACCCGACCGCGATCACCCGCACGTCGCCCAGGCCGGTCTCGGCGCGGACGTCGGCGGTGAGCCGGCCGATCTCGTCACCGGGCTGCACGAGCGCCGGGAGCAGGTCGCGCGGCAGGTCCAGCCGGTCGAGCAGTCCGGTCGCCCACTGCCGCGTCGTCGCGTCGAGCAGGCCGGTGGTGGAGGCGTTGGTGACCTCCGCGACCCGCGCCCCGGTCAGCCAGTACGCCAGCAGGTCGGGGACGAGCAGCGCCTGGCACGCCGCGGTGAACCGCGCGGTCCCCCGCATGGCGGCCAGCTGGAACACCGTGTTGAACGGCAGGTGCTGCAGGCCGTTGACGCGGTACAGCTCGTCGGGCGGGACGAGCGCGTGCACCTGCGGCACCGCCGTCTCGTGCCGGGCGTCGCGGTAGTGCACCGGGTTGCCCAGCAGCGCGCCGTCGGCGTCGAGCAGGCCGACGTCGACCGCCCAGCTGTCGATGCCGATGCCGTCGATGCCCCGGCCGTCGGCCTCGTGGCCGGCGGCGCGCAGCCCGTCGAGCACCCCGGCATAGAGGCCGAGGACGTCCCAGTGCAGCGTCCCCGCCGTCCGCACCGGCCGGTTGGGGAAGCGGTGGACCTCGGTGAGGTCCAGCCGCCCGGGGCCGACCCTCGCGACCATCACCCGGCCGCTGGAGGCGCCCAGGTCGACCGCCGCGAGGGCCAGCTCCCGGCTCATCGCAGGAAGGCGGCCGCGACGCCGGAGTCGACCGGGACGTGCAGGCCGGTGGTGCGCGACAGCTCCCCGCCGGTGAGGGCGAAGACGGCGTCGGCGACGTGCTCGGGCAGCACCTCGCGCTTGAGCAGCGTCCGCTGGGCGTAGAACTGGCCCAGCTCCTCCTCCGGCACCCCGTAGACCGCGGCGCGCTTGGCGCCCCAGCCGCCGGCGAAGATGCCCGACCCGCGGACGACGCCGTCGGGGTTGATGCCGTTGACCCGGATCTGGTGCTCGCCCAGTTCGGCGGCCAGCAGGCGGACCTGGTGCGCCTGGTCCGCCTTGGTCGAGGAGTACGCGATGTTGCTCGGGCCGGCGAAGACCGCGTTCTTCGAGGAGATGTAGACGACGTCGCCCCCCATCCCCTGCTCGATCATGATCCGGGCCGCCTCGCGGGAGACGAGGAAGCTGCCCTTGGCCATGACGTCGTGCTGCAGGTCCCAGTCCTGCTCGGTGGTCTCCAGCAGCGGCTTGGAGATCGACAGGCCGGCGTTGTTGACCACCAGGTCGACGCCGCCGAAGGCCAGCACGGCCGCGCGGAAGGCCTCGGCCACCGCCTCGGCGTCGGAGACGTCGGCGGCCACGCCGATCGCGACGTCGGCGTTGCCGATGCCCGCCGCGGCGTCGGTCGCCTTGGCCAGGTCGAGGTCGGCGACGACGACGCAGGCGCCCTCGCTCGCCAGCCGCTCGGCGATGGCCTTGCCGATCCCGCTCGCCGCGCCGGTCACCAGGGCCACCCGCGATGCCAGCGGCTTGGGCTCGGGCATCCGCTGGAGCTTGGCCTCCTCCAGCGCCCAGTACTCGATGCGGAACTTCTCGCTCTCGTCGATCGGCGCGTAGGTGCTCACCGACTCGGCGCCGCGCATGACGTTGACGGCGTTGACGTAGAACTCGCCGGCCACGCGCGCGGTCTGCTTGTTGGCGCCGAAGCTGAACATGCCCACACCGGGCACCAGCACGATCGCCGGGTCCGCGCCGCGCATCGCGGGCGAGTCGGGCGTGGCGTGCCGCTCGTAGTAGGCCGCGTACTCGGCGCGGTACTCCTCGTGGAGCTCCTTCAGCCGCGCGACGACGTCCTCGACCGGCGCCGACGCCGGCAGGTCGACGACCATCGGGCGGACCTTGGTGCGCAGGAAGTGGTCGGGGCAGGAGGTGCCCAGCGCGGCGAGGCGCTGCAGCTCCTCGCGGGACAGGAACTCCAGGACGACGTCGGAGTCGGTGAGGTGCCCGACCTGCGGCCGGTCCGTCGACGCCAGGCCGCGGATGACCGGCGCCAGGACGGCGGCCCGGTGCCGGCGCTCGGCCGGCGGCAGCGCCTCGAAGCCGGGGACGACGGCGCCGAACGGCTCGGCCTTCCCCTTCTCCGCGAGGAAACGCTCGGCGGTGCGGATGATCTCGAGAGAGTTGGCCTCGGCCTCCTCGCTGGTGGCGCCCCACGCGGTGATGCCGTGGCCGCCGAGGATGCAGCCGACGGCCTGCGGGTTCTTCTCCTTGATCGCGGCGATGTCGAGGCCCAGCTGGAAGCCCGGACGGCGCCACGGCACCCACACGACGCGGTCGCCGAAGCACTCGCGGGTCAGCGCCTCGCCGTCGGCCGCCGTCGCCAGGGCGATGCCGGAGTCGGGGTGCAGGTGGTCCACGTGCGCGGCGTCGACCAGGCCGTGCATCGCGGTGTCGATCGACGGCGCAGCGCCGCCGCGGCCGTGCAGGCAGAAGTCGAACGCGGCGACCATCTCGTCCTCGCGCTCGACGCCCGGGTAGACGTCGACCAGCGAGCGCAGCCGGTCCAGCCGCAGCACGGCCAGGCCCGCCTCCGCGAGCGTGCCGAGGTCGCCGCCGGAACCCTTGACCCAGAGCAGCTCGACGGGCCGCCCGGTGACCGGGTCGGTCTCGGTGCCCTTGGCGGAGGTGTTGCCGCCGGCGTAGTTGGTGTTGCGCGGGTCGGCGCCCAGCCGGTTGCTCCGGCTCAGCAGCTCACTGACCACGGGGTTCGTCACGGGGGGTGGTTCCTTCCGGTGGTGGCAGAAATGGCCATTTCTGCCGGAGGGGAGGGTGTGCACCTGCGCGGGAGTGCACGGGAGGTTCGGGAGGACTAGGCGCCCCAGCTCGCCTGGGTGCCGCCGATGCGCTCGCGGGCGATGCGCTCCTGGTGGCCCGAGCGGGCGTAGGCGGCGTACGGGTCGGCGTCCAGGCCCTTCGACTCCCGGAGCTCGGCGAGCAGCGGGCGGACGTCGGTGGAGAAGGCGTCGGTCAGTGCACCGTGCGCGGCGAGCACGTCACCGCCGGCCTGCGCGGCGGCCAGTGCCTCGCGGTCGACCAGCAGCGCCTTCGCCGTCGCCTCCTGCACGTTCAGCACCGAGCGGATCTGGCCGGGGATCTTCGGCTCGATGTTGTGGCACTGGTCGAGCATGAAGTTGACGCCGGAATCGGGCCGCAGCGCGTCGGCGGCGACTATCTCGTTCATGATCCGGAACAGCTGGAACGGGTCGGCCGAGCCGACGATCAGGTCGTCGTCGCCGTAGTAGCGCGAGTTGAAGTCGAACGCGCCGAGCCGGCCGACCCGCAGCAGCTGCATGACGATGAACTCGATGTTGGTGCCCGGCGCGTGGTGGCCGGTGTCGAGCACGACCGTCGCCTGGTCGCCGAGAGCCAGGCAGTGCAGCAGCGAGGTGCCCCAGTCGGGGATGTCCATCGCGTAGAAGTACGGCTCGTAGAACTTGTACTCGAGCAGCAGCCGCATGCCCGGCTCGAGCATCGCGTAGACCTGCTGCAGCGAGTCCGCGAGCCGGTCCTGCCGGGCGCGCAGGTCGTCCTGGCCGGCGTAGTTCGTGCCGTCGGGCAGCCACAGCTTCAGGTCGGTGGAGCCGGTGGCGCGCATGACGTCGACGCACTGCGCGTGGTGGGCGATCGCCTTGTCCCGGACCGACTCGTCCGGGTGGGTCAGGGACCCGAGCCGGTAGTCGTCGTCCTGGAACAGGTTGGAGTTGATCGCGCCGATGGAGACGCCGAGGTCGGCGGCGCGCGCCGCCAGCTTGGAGAAGTCGTCGACGAGGTCCCACGGGATGTGCAGCGACACCCGCGGCGCGGCGCCGGTGTAGCGGTGCACCTGGGCGGCGTCCTCGATCTTCTCGAACGGGTCGCGGGCGACACCGGGCTGGCCGAAGACCTTGAAGCGGGTGCCGGAGTTGCCGAACGCCCACGAGGGCAGCTCGATGGTCTGCTCGGCCAGCGCGGCGAGGGCACGGGCGCGGAGGTCGGTCACGGTCGGTCTCCTGTCGGTGAGGTGCTGGGACGGCCCCCGTGCAGGGGCCCACCGCGAGCCTGCGAGCGGTGGGGCACGGGGGTCCTTCATCCGAGCGCCGTGAGCTGGGCGTCGAGGTCGAAGACGAGCGGCAGTTCGGATTTGCCGGAGCCGTCGCCGGAGACGAAGAAGGGCGCCATGGAGGCCTCCCAGCGGGCGCTCACGTCGGTGGCGTCCACGGCGGCCTGGGCGGCGGCGAGGTCGTCGGTCTCCACGACGCCGACGAGCAGGCCGTCGTCGCGGAGGTAGAGCTGGTAGTCCCGCCAGCCTGCGTCGCGCAGGGCGCGCAGCATCTCCGGCCAGACGGCGGCGTGCCGCTCGCGGTACTCGGCCAGGCGGTCGGGGCGGACCTGGAGGGTGAAGCAGGCGCGGGGCACGAGGGGGTCCTCAGCGGCGGGGTGGGCGGGGACGGTGTAGCGGGGGGTGCCCGGTCCCGCCGCCGGTGCGGTGGCGGGACCGGGCGGCGACTCAGAAGTCGAAGTCGTCGATGTTGTCGGCGTTGAACACCGTCGGCTCGCCCAACACGACCTCGCCGTCGGCGCCGATCTCGTACTCGCCGAGGTCACCGGCGGTGAAGGTCTCGCCCTCGGCACCGGTGATCTGGCCGGCGGCCAGCGCGGCACCGGTGTAGGCGGCGAGGTACCCGAGGTCCTCGGGGTTCCAGAGGGCGAAGGCGGTGACGGTGCCGTCCTGCACGAACTCGCGCATCTGGTTCGGGGTGCCCAGACCGGTCAGTGCGACCTGGCCCTTGTACTCCGAGCCGGACAGGTAACGCGCCGCGGCCGAGATGCCCACGGTGGTCGGCGAGATGATGCCCTTGAGGTCCGGGTAGGTCTGCAGCAGACCCTGGGTCTCCTGGAAGGACTTCTCGTCCTCGTCGTCGCCGTACACCGTCGCCACGATCTCCATGTCCGGGTACTCCGAGGCGGCGTACTCGGTCATGAGCTCGATCCAGGCGTTCTGGTTCGTGGCGTTGGCCGTCGCCGAGAGGATCGCGACCTGGCCTGCGCCGCCGATCTGCTCGGCCATGAGGTCGATCTGCGCCTCCGCGATGCCCTCGGGGGTCGCCTGGTTGATGAAGACGTCGCGGCACTCGGGCGAGGTGTCGGAGTCGAAGGTGACGACGCTGGCGCCGCCGCTGCGCGCCTGGTCCAGGGCGCTGCAGATGGCGTTGGGGTCGTTGGCCGAGGTGAGGATGACGTCGGCGCCCTGCTGGGTCAGCGTGTTGATGTAGCTGACCTGCGAGGAGGCGCTGGCCTCGGACGGGCCGACCTGGGTGAACTCGCCCTCGATCTCACCGGCGGCCCGCTCGGAGCCGGTGGCGGCAACGTCGAAGTAGGGGTTGTTGAGCTGCTTGGGCAGGAAGGCGATCGCGAGGTCCGCGGGGATCTCGGCGTCGGGGTCGGCGGAGGCTCCGGCCGAGTCGCCGCCGGAGCCGCTCCCCTCGTCCTCGCCACGGGTGGTGCCACCGCAGGCGGCGGTGGTCAGCACCATGGCGGCCACCGCCACGCCGGTCAGGCCGCCGCGCAGGCGGCGACTGGTCAGGAACAGCGACATCGGGTCCCTCTCTTCGGGTGGGTGGAGTGGTGGTGCGGTGGAGCTGAGGTGGTGCGGTGGTGCGGTGGTGCGGTCCGGGGAGGTCAGGTCGGGGCGGGGCGGCGTCGCCGGCCCTTGACCCGGGCGGCGACCTGCGGCGCGACGACGGCGGTGATCAGCAGCACGCCGGTCACGATGTTGAGGACGTCGGAGGGCACGTTGACCAGCTGCAGGGCGTTGCGCACCGAGGCCAGCAGCAGGGCGCCGGCGATGACGCCGAGCAGGCCGCCGGAGCCGCCGAAGATCGACACCCCGCCGAGCAGGATCGCCGCGATGACCTGCAGTTCCAGACCCGTCGCGTTGTCGGCGCGGGCACTGCCGTAGCGCAGCGTCCAGTAGAGGCCGCCGAGCGCGCTGACCACGCCGGTGACGACGAACAGCCAGAGCTTGGTGCGGCCGACGTCGATGCCGCTGAAGCGCGCGGCGTCCTCGCTGTTGCCCATCGCGTAGAGCGAGCGGCCGACGGGGGTGGCGTGCAGGACCACGCCGGTGATCGCCATGAGCACCAGCAGCGGGACCACCACGGTCGGGATGCCGGTGGAGCCGATCGAGCTGATCGCCCACGTGGTCCAGGCGCGCGGGAAGTCCGCCACCGCCTGGTCGCCGAGGACGACGAAGGCCAGGCCGCGGTAGAGCGCCAGCGTGCCGATGGTGACCGCCAGCGAGGGCAGTCCGAGGCGGGTCACCAGGAACCCGTTGACCGCGCCCAGCACCGCGCCGAGGACGAGCACCAGCGGGACGATCGCCTCCAGCGGCAGGCCCACGATCCACAGCTGGCCCATGACCGCGCTGGACAGGCCCACGGTGCTGGCCACCGACAGGTCGATCTCGCCGGTGACCACCACCAGCGTCAGCGGCAGGGCGATGAGCGCGATGACGACGACGTCGAGGAGCAGGAAGCCGGCGTTGCGGGTCGACGCGAAGCCGTCGACCGAGAACGCCGCGATGACGAGGAAGAGGACGAGGAACGTGGTGATGACACTGCCCGAGGGCAGGGTCAGCCCGCGGCGGGCGGGCGCGGCGGCCGCCGGGGCGGCCGGTGCGGGTGCGGTGTCGACGGTCATCGTCGTGCGCTCCTCCCCCGGAGACGGGCGGCCAGGCGCAGCTGCAGCGCCCGGTCCAGTGCGATGGCGGCGAGGATCAGCGCACCGACGGCGGCGTCCCGCCAGAACGGGTCCAGGCCCAGCTGCGGGAGCGCGGTGCCGATCGTGGTGAGCAGCAGCGCGCCGAGCGCGGCGCCGTAGACCGAGCCGCTGCCGCCGAAGATGGCGACCCCGCCGACGACCGCGGCGGCCACGACGAACAGCTCCTGCCCGGTGCCGGCGGTGGTGTCCAGCGTCTGGAACCGGGCGGCGTAGAGGACGCCGGCCAGCCCCGCGAGGGCGCCGTTGACGACGAAGGCGGTGAGCACGCGCTTGCCGACGGGGATGCCCGAGAGCCGCGCGGCCTCCGGTGCCGAGCCGATGCCGTAGAGCTCGCGGCCGCTGCGGAACGTGCGCAGGTAGTAGCCGACCAGCACCACGACGACGACGGCGACGAGGAACAGCACCGGGACGCCGAGCAGCCGGGCGCCGCCGAGGGACTTGAACCCGCTGGGCAGGTCGGCGGCGTTGATCTGCAGCCGGTCGGAGCTGGAGGCCCACAGCGAGTCCAGCCCGCGGAAGGCGTACAGCGTGCCGAGGGTGACCACCAGGGAGGGCACCCCGGCGACGGCGACGATCGCACCGTTGAGCAGGCCGCACACCGCGCCGACCGCCATGCCGGCGAGCACCACGACGACCACCGGGGTACCGGGCGCGACCACCATCAGCGTGCCCGAGGCGTAGGCCGACAGGCCGAGCACCGAGCCGACCGAGAGGTCGACGTTGCGGGTGATGATCACCATCGTCTGCCCGGCGGCGAGCACGGTGAGGATCGCGGCCGACAGCAGCAGGTCACGGACGTTCTGTCCGGACAAGAAGCGCGGGTTGGCGATCACCGTGGCCACGACCAGCAGCACCAGCGCGGCGAGGATGCCGAGCTCGCGTACGACGACCAGGCGCTGCACCAGCGCCCCGCCGCGGCGGCCGCTGCGCTCGGGGCCGGCGAGCTCCTCGGGCAGCGGCGCCGCCGGCTGCTCCGTCAGCGGCGCGCTCACCGGGCCACCTCCGCGATCGAGCTGCCCTGGCCGGTCGCGGCCAGCATCACGCTGTCCTCGTCGGCGCGGGCACGGGGGATGTCGTCGACGAGGCGGCCCTCGGAGACGACGAGGACGCGGTCGGCCATGCCGAGGACCTCCGGCAGCTCGCTGGACACCATGACGACGGCGAGGCCCTCGGCCGCGAGCTGCGACAGCAGCCGGTGCACCTCGGACTTGGTGCCGACGTCGATGCCGCGGGTGGGCTCGTCGACGATCAGCACCGTGGGCTCGGTCGACAACCACTTGGCCAGGACGACCTTCTGCTGGTTGCCGCCGGAGAGCGTGGACACCGGGTCGGAGAGCTTCCCGGCCTTGACCTGCAGCCGCTTCGACCACTCGGCCGCCTCCGCCCGCTCGGTGCGGGAGCTGAGCAGCCCGCCCTTGGCGAGCTCCCAGCGCCGGGTGAGCGTGGCGTTCCGCTCGACGGAGAGCTCCATGACCAGGCCCTGCTGGCGGCGGTCCTCGGGGACCAGCGCGATGCCGGCGGCCATGGCCGCGGCCGGGTCGCCCTTCTTGAGCGCCTTGCCGGACACGCGGACGGAGCCGGCGTCGTAGGGGTCGATGCCGAAGACCGCGCGGACGATCTCGCTGCGGCCGGCGCCGACCAGCCCGGCCAGCGCCACGATCTCGCCGGCCCGCACGTCGAAGGAGACGTCGGAGAAGACGCCGCGGCGGGTCAGGCCGCGCACCTCGAGCACGACCTCGCCGGGCTCGACCTCGGTCTTGGGGAACAGCGAAGAGACCTCGCGGCCGACCATGCGGCGGACCACCTGGTCGACGGTGAGGTCGCGGGCGAGGTCGGTGGAGACCCACTGCCCGTCGCGCATGACGGTGATCCGGTCGCAGAGGTCGAACACCTCGTCGAACCGGTGGGAGATGAACAGCACGGCGGCACCGGAGGCGCGCAGCGACCGGGCGACGGCGAACAGCCGCTCCACCTCGACGCCGGACAGCGCGGCGGTGGGCTCGTCCATCACCAGGACCCGCGCGTCGAAGGACAGGGCCTTGGCGATCTCGACCATCTGCTGGTCGGCGATCGACAGGCCGCGTGCGGGGCGGTCGGGGTCGAGCGCGACGCCGAGCCGCTCGAACAGCGCCCGGCAGCGCTCGGCCAGCCCGCGGCGGTCGATGCGGCGACCGGACAGCAGCGGCTGGCGGCCCATGAAGATGTTCTCCGCGACCGACAGGTCGGGGAACAGCGTGGGCTCCTGGTAGATGACCGCGATGCCGGCGGCCCGCGCGGCGGCGGGGTCGGCCAGCGTCACCGGCTGTCCGTCGAGCAGCACGCGGCCGGTGTCGGGGCCGTGCACGCCGGCGAGGACCTTCACGAGCGTGGACTTGCCGGCACCGTTCTCGCCGACCAGCGCGTGGGCCTCCCCCGCGCGCAGCTCGAGCTGTGCGCCGCGCAGCGCGGCGACCGCGCCGAAGCTCTTCCCGACGTCCTCGAGGGCCAGCACCACGGTGCCGTCCCCACTGCCGGCCGCCGGCGGCGCCGATGGCACCGGGGCGTGGTCCACGACGACCACCTCCGTTGTGAAACGATTCAGACGACCTGTGGCGCAGACCATAGGGCGGCGTTCCGAGACGTGTCAACGCCCGGATCCGCCGCTATGCGCGTGTTTGACACGTTTCAGTCTTCCGGCGACCATCGGTCCCGGACGGTGTCCCCCGGCACCACACCTGCGCGAGGAGGACGCCGTGCCCGCGAGCATCCGCGACGTCGCCGAGCACGCCGGCGTCTCGGTCGGGACGGTGAGCAACGTCCTCAACCGCCCCGAGCTGGTCAGCGACCACACCCGCGAGCGCGTGCTCGACGCCATCGCCGCGCTCGGCTTCGTGCGCAACGAGTCGGCCCGCCACCTGCGCGCCGGGCACAGCCGCACGATCGGCCTGGTCGTCCTCGACATCGCCAACCCGTTCTTCACCGACGTCGCCCGCGGCGTGGACGACGTCGTCGACCCGGCCGGCCTCGCGGTGATCCTGTGCAACTCCGACGACCGCCCGGAGAAGGAGTCCGCCCACCTCGACGTGCTCGCCGAGCAGCGGGTGCAGGGCGTGCTCATCACCCCGACCGCGGAGCTGTCCCCGCACCTGGACTCGCTGCGCCGTCGCGGGATCCCGGTCGTGCTGGTCGACCGGCGCGCACCCACGCCCGACCAGTGCTCCGTCGCCGTCGACGACGTCCTCGGAGGCCGGCTGGCCGCCGAGCACCTGCTCGAGCGGGGGCACCGGAGGATCGCCTTCATCGGCGGTGCGTCGGGCCTGCCGCAGGTGCAGGAGCGGCACGCGGGCGTCGTCGCCGCCGTCCGGGAGGCCACCGGGGACGAGGACGCCCTGCTGGTCCTCTCTCCCGAGCACCTCACCGTCGCCGGCGGCCGCGAGGCCGCGGCCCGCATCGTCGGCCTGCCCGCGGCCCGCCGGCCCACCGCCGCGGTCTGCGCCAACGACCTGCTGGCCCTCGGCGTGCTGCAGGAGATGGTCCGCCAGGGCGTGCGGGTGCCCGACGACTTCGCCATCGTGGGCTACGACGACATCGACTTCGCCGCGGCCGCCGCGGTGCCGCTGACCTCGGTGCGCAAGCCGCGCGCGGCCCTGGGGTCGCGGGCCGCCGAGCTGCTGCTGGACGAGGCGCGCGGCGAGGGGCACGCGCACGTGCAGGAGGTCTTCGAGCCCACGCTGGTGGTCCGCGAGTCGAGCATGGTCTTCCGGGACCGGGAGGGAGCCGCCCCGTGAGGGTCGCCCTGTTCGCCACCTGCCTGGTGGACACGATGGTGCCGCAGGTCGCCCGCGCGACGGCGACGCTGCTGGAACGGCTCGGCCACGAGGTGGTCGTGCCGCCCACGCAGGCCTGCTGCGGGCAGATGCACGTCAACACCGGCTACCGGCGCGAGGCGGTGCCGATCGTGGCCAATCACGTGCGCGCCTTCACCGGTGCGGAGGCCGTCGTGGCGCCGTCGGGGTCGTGCGTCGCGTCGATCCAACACCAGCAGGCGATGGTCGCCCGCCGTGCCGGGGAGCACGCGCTGGCCGACGAGGCCGAGGCGCTGGCCGCGCGCACCCACGAGCTGTCGCAGTTCCTGGTCGACGTCCTCGGTGTCACCGACGTCGGCGCGTACTACCCGCACCGGGTCACCTACCACCCGACCTGCCACTCGCTGCGCCTGCTGCGCGTCGGCGACCGGCCGCTGCAGCTGCTGCGCGCCGTCCGCGGCCTGGACCTGGTGGAGCTGCCGGGCGCGGAGTCCTGCTGCGGCTTCGGCGGCACCTTCGCGGTCAAGAACGCCGACACCTCGACGGCGATGCTGACCGACAAGATGGCGAACGTGCTGTCCACGCACGCCGAGGTCTGCACCGCCGGCGACTCCTCGTGCCTGATGCACATCGGCGGCGGGCTGTCGCGACTGCGCTCGGGCACGCGCACGGTCCACCTGGCCGAGATCCTCGCCTCGACGGAGGAGAACGTGTCCCCCACCCAGACCACCGCCCCCGCGGTCCCCGCGTGACGACGACGCCGCAGGACGCCCGCGCCGAGCCGACGCCGCTCGCGCCCGGCGCCCCCCGTTCCGGGACGACGTTCCTCGGCCTGCCGACCGCACCCCGGGGCGTGGGCCACCTGCGCGGGACGCAGTCCTTCCCCGACGCCGCCCGCACGGCGCTGCGCGACGGGCAGCTGCGCGCCAACCTCGGCCGCGCCACGACGACGATCCGCGGCAAGCGCGCCGCCGTCGTCGCCGAGGTGCCGCACTGGGAACAGCTGCGCCAGGCCGGCAAGGCGCTCAAGGCCGCCACCATGGCCCACCTCGACGAGCACCTCGAGGAGCTCGAGCGGCAGGTCACCGCGCGCGGCGGGACCGTGCACTGGGCGCGCGACGCCACCGAGGCCAACCGCATCGTCACCGAGCTGGTGCGGGCCACCGGCAGCGACGAGGTGGTCAAGGTCAAGTCGATGGCCACCCAGGAGATCGGCCTGAACGAGGCGCTCGAGGCCGCCGGCATCGAGGCGATCGAGACCGACCTGGCCGAGCTGATCGTGCAGCTGGGCGAGGACTCCCCCAGCCACATCCTCGTGCCGGCCATCCACAAGAACCGCTCGGAGATCCGCGAGATCTTCCGCCGCACCATCCCCGGCGTCGACCCCGGCCTGACCGACGAGCCGCGGCAGCTGGCCATGGCCGCCCGGACGCACCTGCGCGAGCGGTTCCTGCGGGCCCGGGTCGCCGTCAGCGGGGCGAACTTCGCCGTCGCCGAGACCGGCACGCTCGCCGTCGTCGAGAGCGAGGGCAACGGCCGGATGTGCCTGACGCTGCCCCAGACGCTGATCACCGTCATGGGCATCGAGAAGGTCGTGCCGCGCTGGGAGGACCTCGGCGTCTTCCTGCAGCTGCTCCCCCGCTCCTCCACCGGTGAGCGGATGAACCCCTACACGTCGACGTGGGCCGGCGTGACCCCCGGCGACGGGCCGCAGGAGTTCCACCTCGTGCTGCTCGACAACGGCCGGACGGCGGTGCTCGCCGACGAGGTGGGCCGCGAGGCGCTGCACTGCATCCGGTGCTCGGCCTGCCTCAACGTCTGCCCGGTGTACGAGCGCGCCGGCGGGCACGCCTACGGCTCGGTCTACCCCGGCCCGATCGGCGCGGTGCTGTCACCGCAGCTCACCGGCGTCGAGGACAACGCCTCGCTGCCGTACGCGTCGTCGCTGTGCGGCGCCTGCTACGACGTCTGCCCGGTGGCCATCGACATCCCGTCGATCCTGGTGCACCTGCGCGCCGAGCACGTCGAGGCGCAGACGCGGCCCACCGCCGAGTCGGTCGCCTTCCGCGGCCTGTCCCGGGTGATGAGCAACCCGCGGCTGTGGCACCTCGCCCAGCGCGCCGCCGGGCTCGGCCGCTTCCTGTCCCGCGGGAGGCCGACGCTGCCCGCGGTGCTGCCACCGCCGGTCAGCGCCTGGACCCGCACCCGCGACCTGCCCACCCCGCCGGGGAAGTCGTTCGTGCAGCAGTGGACCGAGGAGCACCGGAGGTGAGCGAGCTCGCGAGCTCACCCATGGACACAACAGCGCCGCGAACGCGGCCGACGAGCTCCAGCGAGGAGGTCACGTGAGCGCCCGTGACGAGGTGCTCGGCCGGATCCGGACGGCGCTCGGCGAGCAGCGCCCGCAGGTCGCCGTCCCGCCGGTCCCGGGCCCGCGCTCGCTCGCCCCCGCCGAGCTGCTCCACCTGCTCGCCGAGCGGGTGGAGGACTACCGCGCCACGGTGCTGCGCTGCACGCCCGACGAGGTCCCGGCGACCGTCGTGCGCGGGCTGGACCTGGCGCTGGGCGCGGGCTGGGAGCCCGCCGACGTCGTCGTCGCCCCCGGGGTCCCGGCCGCCTGGCGGCCCTCCGGCGCCCCGGAGGACGACGGCCGGCCGGCCGTGCAGCTGGCCGCCTTCGCCGCGACGCTGACCGGCGTGGCGACGGCGGTGGCCGAGACGGGCACCCTCGTCCTCGACGGCTCGCCGCTGTCGGGACGGCGGGCGCTGTCGTTGCTGCCCGACGTGCTGGTGTGCGTCGTCGAGGCCGCCCAGGTGGTCCCCGACGTGCCCGACGCGCTGGGCCGGCTCGACCCGCTCGCCCCGCTGACGATGGTGAGCGGCCCCTCGGCGACGTCGGACATCGAGCTGCAGCGCGTCGAGGGCGTGCACGGCCCCCGGACCCTGGTCGTCGTCCTCGCCGGCTGAGCCCCCGGCGGGGGTGGTGCGCCGCGTGTCGACCTGCGGTCGTCCCGCGCCTGGAGACAGCAACAGGTCGACGTGCGGCGGCCGCTCAGAGGGGCTCGGGGTACTGCGCGATCACCGCGGGCATGTCGAGCGCCCGGACGGTGGCGATGAGCAGGTCGACCGAGTCCGCCGGCATCCAGCCGGGCTCGGCGAACACGAGCACACCGTCGCGGTAGACCCTCAGCGTGGGCGCCGAGCGCACCCCGAGCTCGGCGGCCAGCGCCTCCTCGGCCCGGGTGTCGACGGCGGTGAACACCAGGTCCGGGTGCCGCGCCGCAGCGGCGTCCAGCAGCGCGGTGAACGCGCGGCTCGAGCCCGAGGCCGACGAGCGGAAGTCGACCACCACGATGCCCGGGGCCGACACCACCCCGGCGAAGTCGGCCGCGGTCAGGATCCTCACGAGACACCTCCCGTCCCCGGCCAGTGTGGACCCGACGCCGGTACACCGCGGGGTGTCGCGGACGGCGCCCACCACGGGTCAGCCGCCGGTCCAGGCGCTCCGGCGTCCGGCGTCGGGGTCGGCCACCACGCGGGTCGTCGCGTCGAACAGCGCGGTGCACCGGGTGGCCGGCTCGTACGGCGGCCACCCCTCGAGGACGCCGACGGCCGGCGTCCCGCCGCGGACCAGCGAGAGCACCGAGTCGTGCAGCGCCGCGGTGACCGCGAGGTCGGCCGGGCCCATCGGAGCCGCCGGGCGACCGAGCAGCGGCCGCTCGACGAACCGCGGCGGGTGCGCCCACAGGGAGGCGTTGTCCGCCCCGTGGGTCGGGCCGAGCCGGTCGAACGGCGGCAGGGACGGCGCGTGGTCCCAGCGGCTCAGCCACGCCCGGCCGCCCGCGGCCGCCTGCGCCTCGGCCAGCCGCCACGCCGGCCGCAGCCACATCTCGTCGGTGAGCAGCGCCTGCAGCGGGTCCTCCCCGGGCCGCGCCGTCGCGCCGTAGACGCCGAGCAGCCGGTCGAAGGCCTCGTCCCCGACGTGCCCCCGTGCCACGGCCGCCGCCTCCTCGGCTCCGCTCTGCAGGAACACCGTCATCTCGTCGCGGCAGGAGCCCAGCCACAGGGCGGTCCCCCGCAGGTCGCCCCGGGCCGCCACGTCGACCGGCCGCCCGGGCAGGACGGCGCCGTCCACGACGGGTCCCCAGAAGACGCCACCGAGGTGGTCGCGCCGGCTGGCGGCGGCCGCCTCCCGCGCGGCGGCCAGCACGGCCTCGGCCGGCAGGTCGCGCAGCCGCGCCCGGTCGGTCCGCGGCACGCCGAGCCGCGTGAGCACCCGGCCGGCGACCTCGGCGCTCTCGGCCGGCTCCTGCGGCGGTCCGCCGATCGAGAAGGCGATCGCGGCGCGGGCGCGGCGCCCGGCCGGCGTGGCCAGCAGCGCACAGACGAGGCTCGCCCCGGCCGACTGACCCACGAGCGTCAGCCGGTCCGGGTCCCCGCCGAAGCCGGCGACCTCCCGCTGCACCCAGTCGAGCGCGGCGAGCAGGTCGGTCATCGCCGGGCTGGGCTCGGGGTCGTCCGCGGTGCCGAGCTGGAGGAAACCGAGCGGGCCGAGCCGGTAGGAGACCGCGACGACGACGACCGGGCCGGCCGCGGCGAGCACCGAGCCGTCGTAGTCGGCCGCCGCGCCGGTCCGGAAGGCCCCGCCGTGCACCCAGAACAGCACCGGCAGCGGGCCGTCGGCCTCCGCGGGGGCGTACACGTCGAGGGTCAGGCAGTCCTCGACGCCCACCCGGGTGCCGTCCGGCAGGTACTGGACCCCCACCGGGCCCGGACGCGTGCCGTCGAGGGGATCCCGCCAGGACGGCGCGGCTCCGGCACCGCCGAAGCGCTCGGCGCGGGCGTAGGGGACGCCGCGCCAGCTGCGGACGCCGTCCTCCAGCCGGCCGGCGACCGGGCCGGATCCGGTCACGACGAGGGTGCGGGCCATGCGGCTCCTCCGGGTGGGACGGCAGCGGGCCCCGGCCGTCGGCCGGGGCCCGCTGGACGGGTGGGTCAGGCGTCGACCAGGGACCGGTCCCGCGGGAGGGCGTCCCTGCTCCCGAGCTGCTCCAGCGGCACGTGCGCGGTCTCGCGGGCGGTGAGGGCGCACAGCCCGGCGACGAGAGCGGCGCCGGCGGTCAGGAACGCGACCGGCAGCCAGCCGTTCGGTCCCTCACCCACGATCGCGGTGGCGATCACCGGCGAGAAGCCGCCGAGGGCGAACCCGACCTGGGTGCCGATCGCCATGCCGGAGTAGCGGACCCGGGTGTCGAACATCTCGCCGTAGAGCGAGGGCCAGATGCCGTTGGCGGCCGAGTAGAAGACGCCGGACAGGAGGATGCCGAACACGAAGACCAGCGCCACGTTGCCCTGCTGGAGGGCCCACAGGAAGGGGAAGATCGCCACGGCGGAGCCGATGGCACCGAAGGCGAACACCGGACGGCGGCCGATCCGGTCCGACAGCCGGGCCCAGAGCACCAGCGTGCCGAGCGCGATCAGGTTGGCCAGGACGACCATCCACAGCAGGGTCGAGCGCTCCATGCCGATGGCGTCGCTCGTGCCGTGGGCCAGGGCCCAGGTGCCGACGATGGTGCTGACCACCGAGACCAGCGCGCACAGGACGACGCGCAGCACCGAGGCCCAGTGGTCGCGGAACAGGACGGCGACCGGCAGCTTCGCGACCTCGTGCTCCTCGCTGGCCCGCTCGAACTCGGGCGTCTCGGGCAGCGAGCGGCGGACCCAGTAGCCGACCGCGACGACGGCCGCGGAGAGGAAGAAGGGGATCCGCCAGCCCCAGCTGAGGAACTGGTCCTCCGGCAGCAGCGCGAAGGGGATGAAGACCAGGTTGGCGAGGATCAGGCCCGCCTGGGTGCCCACGAGCGTGAAGCTGGTGAAGAAGCCGCGGCGGCCCTCGGGCGAGTGCTCCAGCGTCATGGAGTTCGCCCCGGCCTGCTCGCCGGCGGCGGAGAGCCCCTGCGCGACCCGCAGGATCACCAGCAGGATCGGCGCGGTGACCCCGATGGCGGCGTAGGACGGCAGCGCGCCGATGAGGAAGGTCGAGACCCCCATCAGGAGCAGGGTGAGCACGAGCATCCTCTTGCGGCCGACCTTGTCCCCGAAGTGGCCGATGACGACGGCACCCAGCGGCCGGGCGACGTAGGCGACACCGAAGGTCGCCAGGGACAGCAGCGTGCCCGTGGTGGGGTCGGTGTCGGGGAAGAACACCTTCGGGAAGACCAGGCCGGCGGCGGCGCCGTAGATGAAGAAGTCGTAGTACTCGAGCATGCTGCCGACGAAGCTGGCGATGGCGGCCTTGCGCGGTGTGCGCTGGTGCGTGTGCGCGCCGGGCGCGGGGGTCGGGCTCATGTCGGTCTCCTGGGGAGGCGCGGCGGCATCGATCTCGTCGTGCCGGTGATCGGCCGGGCGGGGCCCGGGGTGGTCAGCGGTGCGTCGGTGCGGTGCTGGTGGCGCCCGGCCGGGTCTGCGTCCGGACGCCTGACCGGCTCCCTGTGCGGGCCGGTCCGGCTTCCCAGTGGCGGCTTATGTACCAACTGGTTACGTACCAGATGGTGAGGTGATCGGCGTCACCGTGTCAAGCGGGCAGGTGGGAGCCGGTTCAGTGCGCGGTGAGGTGGGCGACGACGAGGTCGCCGAGCAGCCGCCGCTGGTGCTCGCGCCGGGCAGGGTCGAGCATGTCGCGGCCGAAGATGGCGCCGAACGTGTGCCGGTTTGCCGTGCGGAAGACGCAGAACGCGCTGATCACCTGGTGCACGTCGAGGGCGTCGACGTCGTCGCGGAAGAGCCCGGCGTCCCAGCCGCGCTCGAGGATCCGCCCCAGCACGTCCAGGGCCGGGTTGGCCAGCCCGGACAGCGCCTCGGAGCGGGCGATGTGCTCGGCGCGGTGGATGTTCTCGATGCTCACCAGCCGGATGAAGTCCGGGTGCGCCTCGTGGTGGTCGAAGGTCAGGCCGGCCAGCTCCCGGATCGCCTCGACCGGGTCGAGGTGCTCGACGTCGACCTGCTGCTCGAGACCGCGGATCCGGCTGTAGGCCTGCTCGAGGACCGCGACGTAGAGCTGCTCCTTGCCGCCGAAGTAGTAGTAGATCATCCGCTTCGTCGTGCTCAGCTTGTCGGCGATCTCGTTGATGCGGGCCCCGGCGTAGCCGCGGTCGGCGAACTCGGCGGTGGCCACGGCGAGGATCTCGGCGCGGGTCCGGTCCGCGTCGCGCGTCCGCTCGGGCACCGCGCGGACACCCCCGGCGTCGTCCCCGGACTGCTGCGCGGCCACACCGGGAGCCTAGGTCGCCTACCGTGCTCCCCTGCGGGGACGTGGTGGCCGTGCTTCCGCCCGAGGCTGGCGGACCGCCGCCGGATGTGGTCCCCTGGGACAACTCACCAGTTGGTACATGGATCGGGGGCGGGCGATGGCGTCCGACGCGCAGAGCTTCCTCGTCGGCCTCGTCGGCACCGGGATCGGCCCGTCGCTGACCCCGCCGATGCACGAGCGCGAGGCCGACGCGCTGGGTCTGCGCTACCTCTACCGGCGGCTGGACCTCGACCTGCTGCAGCGCCCGGGGACGGCGATCGGTGAGGTCCTGGCCGCCGCGCGACTGACCGGTTTCGACGGACTCAACGTCACGCACCCGTGCAAGCAGCTGGTCATCCCGCACCTCGACAACCTCTCCCCTGACGCCGAGGCGCTCGGGGCGGTCAACACCGTGGTCCTGCGGGACGGGCGCGCCGTCGGGCACAACACCGACTGGTCGGGGTTCGCCCGCGCCTTCGACCGCGGGCTGCCCGACGCGGGCATCGAGGACGTCGTCCTGCTGGGCGCCGGAGGCGCGGGGGCCGCCGTCGCCCACGCGCTGCTGAGCCTCGGCGCCGGCCGGCTCACCGTCCTCGACGTCGACGCACGCCGCGCGGACGACCTGGCCGGCGCGCTCCGTGGACGCTTCGGCCCGACCCGCGCCGGCGGCGGCGACCTGAGCGGCCTGGAGGAGGCACTGGCGGGTGCCGACGGGCTGGCGCACGCCACCCCGACCGGCATGGCCGCGCACCCGGGACTCCCCCTGCCGGCCGACCTGCTGCGGCCGGAGCAGTGGGTGGCCGACATCGTCTACCGCCCGCTGGAGACCGAGCTGGTCCGGACCGCCCGGGCGCGCGGTTGCCGCGTCCTCGACGGCGGCGGCATGGCCGTCTTCCAGGCCGTCGACGCGTTCCGGCTGTTCACCGGCGTGGAGCCCGACGCCGGGCGGGTGCTCGCGCACTTCGCCGAGCTGGTGGCCGGCCCGGGACCCGACGTCCGTGTCGGCTGAGCCGCTCCGGCGGGCGGTCGCCACCGTCTGCCTGTCCGGGACCCTCGAGGACAAGCTCGCCGCGGCCTCGGCCGCCGGCTTCGGCGGGATCGAGGTCTTCGAACCCGACCTGGTCGCCTCGCCGTGGTCGCCGGCCGAGCTGGCCGCCCGGTGTGCGGACCTCGGGCTGTCGATCGACCTGTACCAGCCCTTCCGCGACCTCGACTCCACCGACCCCGCCCGGTTCGACCGCAACCTGCGCCGTGCCGAGGCGAAGTTCGACGTCATGGCCGCGCTCGGTGTCGACACCGTCCTCGTCTGCTCGTCGGTCGCGCCCGACGCCGTCGACGACGCCGACCTGCTGGCCGAGCAGCTGGCGACCGCGGCGGCCCGCGCCGGCGAGCGCGGGCTGCGGATCGCCTACGAGGCGCTCGCCTGGGGCCGGCACGTGTCGACCTGGGAGCGGTCGTGGGACGCCGTCCGCCGGGCCGACTCCCCTGCCCTGGGGCTGTGCCTGGACAGCTTCCACGTGCTCTCCCGCGGTGGGGACCCGGCCGGCTTCGCCGCCGTCCCCGGCGAGAAGCTGTTCTTCCTGCAGCTGGCCGACGCGCCGCACCTGCAGATGGACGTGCTGCAGTGGAGCCGCCACCACCGCCTCTTCCCCGGCCAGGGCGCCTTCGACCTGCCGCGCTTCGTCGGGTGCGTGCTCGCCGCCGGGTACACCGGTCCGCTGTCGCTGGAGGTCTTCAACGACGTCTACCGGCAGGCCGACCCGGCCCGGACCGCGGTCGACGCGATGCGGTCGCTGCAGTGGCTCGAGGAGGCCCTCGCGCTGCGCCGTCCGGACGCCGGGCTCCCGCTGCCGCCGGCCGCGCCGGCGTTGACCGGGTGGTCGTTCACCGAGCTCGCCGTCGACGGGGTCTCCGGGCCGCAGCTCGCCGGCGTCCTGGACGCGCTCGGGTTCGCGCACACCGGCCAGCACCGCTCGAAGCCGGTGCAGCTCTGGGAGCAGGGCCGCGCGCGGGTGCTGCTCAACGCGTCGGTGGTCCGCCCCGCGGGACCCGGCGTGGCCTCGGTCGCGGCGCTGGGCCTGGAGAGCGCCGACCCGCAGCGCTCGGCCGCGCGCGCCGAGGCGATGAGCGCGCCGGTCCTCCCCCGGACCCGCGGCGCCGCCGAGGCCGAGCTGTCGGCCGTCGCCGCCCCCGACGACACCCAGGTCTTCTTCACCCGTACCGGACCCGACGGCTGGCCGGCCGACTTCCTGCCCACCGGGCGCCCCCCCGGACCGGGCACCGGCATCACCGGGATCGACCACGTCGGGCTCACCCAGCCCTTCGACGCCTTCGACGAGGCGGGGCTGTTCTACCGGGCGGTGCTGGGGCTGGACCCGCAGGAGGTCACCGAGCTGGCCGCGCCCTTCGGCCTGGTGCGCACCCGGGCGGTGACCGGTCCGGACCGGGCCGTTCGGCTCACGCTGTCGGTGTCGGCGCTGCGCCGTGGCGGGTGGGCCCCCGGCGTCCCCGAGCCGCAGCACGTCGCCCTGGCCACCGACGACCTGGTGGCCACCGCCCGGGCACTGCGCGCGGCCGGTGCGCCACTGCTCTCGATCCCGGCCAACTACGCCGACGACCTGGCAGCGCGGGTCGACCTGCCCGACGACCTGCTGGCCGCCGTCCGCGAGCACGGGCTGATGTACGAGGAGGACGCCCACGGCGGCTACCTGCACCTCGCCACCGACGTCCTCGGGGACCGCGTCTTCCTCGAGGTCGTGCAGCGCCTCGGCGGCTACGACGGCTACGGCACCACCGACGCACCGGTGCGCATGGCAGCCCACCGCCGCCGGCGCCAGGCGCTGTCCACCGGGGGGCGGTGACCGTGCACGCCCCCAACCGGCTCGCGGTCCACCAGTCGCTGGTCCACCCGCACGACGTGCTCGAGCTCACCGCCGTGCTCCCGGGCACCGGGTGGCACTCGGTCGGGCTGCACGTCGGCGGCACCGCGGAGGCCGAGCCGTGGTGGCACGGCGGCGCGGGGGAGCACAACCTCGCCCGGCTGGTGCCGCTGCTGCTCGAGACGCGGGTCACCGTGCTCGACGTCGGCCGGGTGCAGCTGGGTGCCGGGCTGCCCCGCGACGACGTGCACGCCCACCACGGGCGGGTGCTCGACCTCGGGGCCCGGTTCGGCGCCCGCTACGTCACCGCGCGCGTGACCGCGGACCTCCCGCCGGCACGGCGGGCCGACGTCTTCGGACAGCTGGCCGACCAGGCCCGCCCGTACCGGCTGGTCCCGCTGCTCGCGCCGGTCCCGGCCGACCGTCCCGACCTCGTCGACGACGCGGTCGCAGTCGTCACCCCGAGCGGCGGAGGCGTCGTGCTCGACGTCCCCGTCGGGTCCTGCACGCCCGGCGGGGTCGAGGCGGTCGTCGACGCCCTGGGCGACGCGCTGGGCTACGTCCGGCTCAGTGCCCGGCAGGTGGTCGCCGCCGGGGACGACGCCGCCGGCCTGCTCGCCACGCTGCCGCCGCACGTCCCGGTCGCCCTCGGCGGGGACGACTCGGCCGGCTTCGTGCACGACGACGTCGCGACCCGGCTCACCGACCTGCACGGCCGTGTGGATGCCCTGCTCGAGCACCCGCGGGCCCGCGCCCGCCGCCTCGGGGGACCCTGAGCCGGTCCGGGGATCGTCGGGGCACCACGCACCTAGCATCGGGGGATGCAGTCCGTCGACGCCCTCCCGGCCGGCACCGATCCGGACGTCCCCGATCCACTGGCCCTCGAGCGCCAGGTGTGCTTCGCGCTGTCGGTCGCCGCGCGCAACGTCGTCGCCGTCTACCGGCGGTTCCTGGAGCCGATGGGGCTGACCCACCCGCAGTACCTCGTGATGCTGGCGCTGTGGCAGCACGGCCCGCGGTCGGTCAAGGACCTCTCCCGGCTCCTGCAACTGGACCCCGGCACCCTCTCGCCGCTGGTCAAGCGGCTGGAGTCGGCCGGCCTGGTCCGCCGCGACCGCGACCCGCGGGACGAGCGGGCGCTGGCCATCGCCCTGACCGACCGGGGACGCGCGCTGCGCGCCCGGGCCGAGGCCATCCCGGCCGGGATCGTGGAGAACCTCGGGATGCCGCTCGAGGAACTGCAGGCCCTGCACGGCGCCCTGACCCGGGTCATCGAGGCCTCCCAGTCCGCGATGGAGACCGACACGACACCGTGATTGGTGCCCCAATCATTGGTGTACCCAGCATCACTGGCGTAGACAGGAGCCATGCAGCCCGACCAGGAAGTCCCACCGCGGGTGCGCCCCGGTCCCCTGCGGTGGATCGCCTACGCGATGGGCGCCGGGTTGCCCGAGCGGCACCGGACCTGGGTCCTGTACGACACGACGACGCGCACGTGGGTGTGGCGGCACGTGGTGCGCACGTTCGTCCAGCTCGCCGTCCCGATCGCGCTGGTCCTGCTGCTGGTCCCGGGTGCCTTCTGGATCCGCGCGATGGCCGCACTCGGCGGGTTGATCCTCGGGATGGCCTTCTCCCTCGCCTACATGACCGAGGCGGTGGAGAACCGGGTGAAGAAGGCCGGGTACGCCCCCGGCTCGGCGCAGGCGGTGCGCGACCTGGCCGGCCGGGAGCGCGAGGCCCTCGACTCCGAACGGCGGCGGGCCGCGGCCGCGAAGCGGGCGGTCAGGTACCGCGACCGCCGCAACCGCTGAGGCACACGCCCCGCGCCGACCTGCGGATCCGCGGGTGAGCGCTGCCGTACCCTCCGTACCCGGCGCCCGGAACGAGGGGGCCGGGACGGAGCCGGAGTGAGTGGACCCAGCGAGGACGGGGCCGTCGACGCCGAGCGCGACCGCTACCGCTTCCTCGCCGAGGTCACCGAGTCGCTGACGCACAGCCTCGACGCCGGGACCGCCGCCGACCAACTGGCCCGCCTGGTGGTCCCGCGCCTGGCCGACTGGGCGACCGTGACCGTCCTCGCCGCCGACGGCGCACCGGGCAGTTCCGCCCGCGCGCACCGCGACCCCGACCGCCTCGCCGACGTCGACACCTACCTCGCCGGCCGGATCACCGCGCCGCGCGATCACGACGCCCTCGCCGCCGTCCTGCGCGACGGGGAGCCGGTGCACCTGCGCGCCGTCGAGCCGGACCTGGGGCCCGAGTCGCTCCCGGAGGGCCCGGTGCGCGGCGCGTGGGAGCGGCTGGACCCCCGGTCGAGCCTGTTCGTCCCGCTGCAGGCCCGCGGCTCGGCGTTCGGCGTCCTGTCGCTGGTGCGCTGCGGGGACCGGCCGCCGGCCGGGCCGGACGACGTCGCGTTCGCCGTCGACGTCGCCCGCCGCGGAGCGCTGGCGCTGGACAACGCCCGCCTCTACGGCCGGCAGCAGCGCGTCGCCGAGACGCTGCAGCACAGCCTGCTCACCCCGCCGACGCAGCCCGCGGGCCTCGAGGTCGCCGTCCGCTACCGGCCCGCCGTCTCCCAGGACCTGGTCGGCGGCGACTGGTACGACGCGTTCGACCGGCCCGACGGCGCGACCGTCCTGGTCATCGGCGACGTCGCCGGCCACGGGGTGGAGGCCGCCGCGGCGATGGCCCAGCTGCGCAGCGCCGTCCGGACGCTGGCCTACGACTCCCCCGAGGGCCCGGCCGGCACGCTCGACCGGGTCGACCGGGTGCTCGCCGGCCTGCACGTCGGGACGCTGGCCACCGCGCTGATCGCCCACCTGCTGCCGCCCCCGGACGGCGCACCGGGTCACCTGCTCCGCTGGTCGTCGGCCGGTCACCTGCCGCCGCTGGTGCTCGGCGCGGACGACAGGGTGCGGCTGCTCGCGACCCGGCCCGAGCGGCTGCTGGGCGCCGACGAGTTCGCCGTGCGCAGCGACCACGAGACGGCCCTCTGCCCCGGCGAGACGCTGGTGCTGGTCACCGACGGGCTGGTCGAGGTCGGCCGGCAGGGCATCGACGAGGGACTCGCGGCCGCCGCCCGGGCGCTGTCCGGGCTCGCCGGACTGTCGGCCGACGCGGTGTGCGACCGGCTGCTGGCCCGCGTGCTCCCCGAGCGCACCGACGACGACGTCGCCGTGCTCGCCGTCCGCGTCCTCCCCTCGTAGCACCCGTCGCCCCGTCCGGCACGCACTCGCCGCGTGTCGACCCGCGGCCGTCTCAGGCCGCGGGGGACGACCGCAGGTCGACGACGGGCGCCCGCACCCCTCAGGCCCAGAAGGCGCGGATCTCCTCGGCCACCCGCTCGGCCTGGGCGCGGCCGGCGCGGGCACTTGGCTCGCGGGTGGCGGGGTCGAGCGGGTTGGTGCCGAAGGCCTGCACCGCGGTCCCGTCGGCGAGCACCAGGTGTGCCTCGCCGTCGCGGCGCAGCGCGGCCATCTCGTCGTCCAGCGAGGGGCCGAGCGGGCTGCCGGCGATCCCGGCCATCGGCGCGACGACGAGCACCGTGTCGCAGCCGGCGGCGAGGTCGGCGTTGGTGGCCGAGCGCATGCCGCCGTCCATGAACCGCCGTCCGCCGATGGTGATCGGCGGGTAGACGGCGGGCACCGCGCACGAGGCGGCGACGGCGTCCAGCAGCGGGAAGCCGGTGTCGCGGTCGACGGCGAGGAACTCCCCGTCGGCGGTGTCGACGACGGTCAGGACGAGCCGCTGCGCGGGCCACTCCGGCGTCCCGATGCGCCCGCCGATGACCGCCCGGCGCTCCGACTCCGGCATCGTCTGCGCCCGCAGCGCGAGCGCGCCGATCCGGGCCCGCGCGTCCTGCTGCCCCGTCGCGCCGGCCAGGGCGGCCGCGACGCCGGCGAAGAAGGCCGCGCCGTCGAACGGCACGGCCCGCTCGGTGGCCGGCACCGGGCCCAGCTGCGCCTCGTAGAGCTCCTCGAGGTCGGAGCCGGTGCGCAGCAGGGTGCCCACGATCGAGCCGGCCGAGGTGCCCACCACGAGGTCGGCGTCGCGGAGGTCCACGCCGGAGGCGGCCAGCCCGGACAGCAGGCCGATCTCCCACGCGATCCCGGCGATGCCGCCGCCGCCGAGGACGAGTGCGCGACCCACCTCAGAACTCCGAGACGCCGGCGTCGACGGCCATCTCGTGCGCGGTGACGTAGCGGGACTCGTCGGAGGCGAGGAACAGGACGACGTCGGCGACGTCCTCGGGCTGGGTGACCTGGACGGGCAGCAGGTTGCTGAACATGGGCGCCAGTCTCGGGTCACCGGCCATCGCCGCGCCCAGGGTGGCCTGCATGTCGCCCTCGCCCATCGGCGTCGCGACGCCGGTCGGGTGCAGGCTGTTGACCCGGATCGAGTGCTTGGCCAGCTCGGTGGCGAAGGCCTTGGCCATGCCGCGCACGGCCCACTTGCTGGTCGTGTAGTGGACCATGAACGGCTGCACCTTGAGCCCCGCCGCCGAGCTGACCAGCACGATCGAGCCGCCGGCCGAGGCCAGGTGCGGCGCGGTGGCCATGACGGTGTTCCACACGCCGGTCACGTTGACGTCGAGGGTGTTGGCGAAGACCTCCGGCGCGACCTGGTCCCAGGGGCGCGGGCTGCAGATGCCGGCGTTGGCGACGACGACGTCGAGACGGCCCAGCTCGGCCACGCCGCGGCCGGCGGCCTCCTTCAGCCCGGCGAGGTCGCGGACGTCGACGACGGCGGACACCGCGCGGCGGTCCTGCGCCTCGACCTGCCGCACCGTCTCGTCGAGGTCCTCCTCGCTCGCGGACGGATACGTGACGTCGGGCAGCTGCCCGCAGACGTCGACCACCACGACGTCGGCGCCCTCCGCCGCCAGCCGGACGGCGTGCGCCCGGCCCTGCCCCCGTGCCGCGCCCGTGACCAGCGCGACCTTGCCCTCGACCCGTCCTGCCACTGCTGCCTCCTCGACCGGCTGTATGACGCGGGTCACGGTAGGAGTAGTTTGCACTCAGTGCAAGGTCCTAGGGTCGACGCCGTGACGCAGTCCGCGCGGGAGGCCTCCCGCCTGGCCACCTGGCGGGCGCTGCGCGAGGCGACGGTCCGGCTGGTCACGGAGCGCGGCTTCGCCGCGGTCACCGTCGACGACGTGGCCGCGGCCGCCGGCACCTCCCGCCGGACGTTCTTCAACTACTTCCCCACCAAGACCGCGGCGCTGTTCGACCCCGATCCCGAGCTGGCCGGCCGGCTGGAGCGCCTCACCGAGGAGGCACCGGTCACCGGCGACCCGTGGGCGGACCTGCGGTGGATCTGCGCGTCGTTCGTGCGGTGGGGTCCGCCGGACACGCTGGTCGTCTACCGCCTCGTGGCGGCGTCCGGGGAGCTGCGTGACTACCCGGTGCAGGTGCACCGGCACGTGGAGACCGCGCTGGAGGCCTGGGCGTCCCGGCGCTTCCCTGACGACCCGCTGGGTGCGCGCCTGCTGTCCGCGACGGCGGGTGCGGCGCTCGGGGTGGCGTTCCTGACCTGGGACCCGGCCACGCCGGCGGAGGAGTTCGTGCGCCTGACCGACCGGGCACTGGCCGCGGTGACCGTGCGCCGGCCGGGGACGGAGGAGACGTGACGGGGATGCCGCCAGGGCTGGCCGACGAGGCGGCCGCCGCACTCGGGGAGGACGAGGCCGACGCCTTCCTGGCGCGGGCGGGCCTGGTCCTGCCCGACGTCGCCGCCGCTCTGGAGCGCCTCTACGGCGACCGGGCCGGCGACCTGCTCGGCCGGGCGCTGCGCACCGCCCTGCAGGCCGCCGCCGAGCGGCCCACGGCGCTGCGCCGGCTGGACCGCCGCCGCGAGATCGACCCGGGGTGGTTCCAGTCGCCGCGGGTGCAGGGCTACGTCTGCTACGTCGACCGCTTCTGCGGCACCCTGCGCGAGTTGCCCGGGAAGCTGGACCACCTCGAGGCGCTGGGCACCACCTACCTGCACCTCATGCCGCTGCTGCGCCCGCGCGAGGGCGAGAACGACGGCGGGTACGCGGTGGCCGACTACCGCGCCGTCGACCCCCGGCTGGGCACCATGGCCGACCTCGAGGCGGTGGCCGCGACGCTGCACGGGCGCGGCATGAGCCTGTGCATCGACCTGGTCCTCAACCACACCGCCCGCGAGCACCGGTGGGCGCGGGGCTGGCTGGCCGGCGACCCGGCGTACGCGGGCTTCTACACCGCCTTCCCCGACCGGCAGCTCCCCGACGCCTACGACGCCACGATCCCCGAGGTCTTCCCCGACCGGGCGCCGGGCTCGTTCAGCTGGGTGCCCGAGGCCCTCGGCGGCGCCGGCGGCTGGGTGTGGACGACGTTCTGGCCGTACCAGTGGGACCTCGACTACACCAACCCCGAGGTGACGCTGGCGGTGCTCGGCGAGATCACCTGGCTGGCCAACCGCGGCGTCGACGTCTTCCGCATGGACGCCGTCCCGTTCATGTGGAAGCGGCTGGGCACCACTGGCCAGAACCTGCCCGAGGCCCACGTCCTGTTGCAGCTGCTGCACGCGCTGACCCGGGTGGCAGCTCCCGGGGTGGTGTTCAAGGCCGAGGCGATCGTCGCCCCCGACGACCTGGTGCAGTACCTCGGCGCGCACGAGCGCTACCGGCCCGAGTGCGAGCTGGCCTACCACAACCAGCTCATGGTGCTGCTGTGGAGCAGCCTGGCCACCGGCGACGCCCGGCTGGCCCGCCAGGCGCTGGGCCGGATGCGGCCGATCCCGCCGGCGACCACCTGGTGCACCTACGTCCGCGGGCACGACGACATCGGCTGGGCGGTCACCGACGCCGACGCCGCCGCGGTCGGTCTCGACGGGTTCGCCCACCGCCGGTTCCTCAACGACTTCTACTCCGGCCGCTTCGTGGGCTCCTTCGTCGCCCGCGGCGCGCTGTTCCAGGAGAACGAGGCCACCGGCGACGCCCGGATCTCGGGGACGACGGCGTCGCTGTGCGGCATCGAGGACGCCCTCGACCGCGGCGACGACGCGGCGCTCGAGGCGGGCCTGCGCCGGCTCGGGCTGCTGTACGCGGTGGTCTACGGCTTCGGCGGCATCCCGCTGCTCTACTCCGGCGACGAGCTGGCCCAGCGCAACGACGCCGGTTACCTCGCCGACCCCGCGCTCGCCCCGGACAACCGGTGGATGCACCGCCCGCCGCTGGACTGGGCCGCCACCGCCCGCGCCGGCGACCCGCGCAGCCTCGAGGGCCGGGTGACGGCGCTGGTGCGCCGGCTCGCCGATGCCCGGCGGGGACAGCCCGCGCTCGCCGGCGGCACGGAGTCCGAGGTGGTCGACGCCGGCAGCGACGCCGTCCTGGTCTGGCGCCGCCGGCACCCGCGCGGCGGCACGTTCGTCGGGCTGGCCAACGTGAGCGCGCGGCCGCAGACCGTGGACGCCGACACCGTCACCGGCTTCGGCACCTTCCCGTGCGTCGCCGGCAGCGACGGCGCCCTGCCGGTCGAGGACGGCCGGCTCGTCGTCCCCGGGCTCGGCTGGGCCTGGTACGCCGAACCCTGACCCACTCCACAGGAGGACACGTGGCACGGATGGACCTGCGGGTGCGGCTGCTCGGCCGGCTGCTCCGCCGGATGTCGATCTCGTCGATGGACGACGAGCGGCTGCGCAGGGCCCAGTCTCGGTCGGTCCCGCACAACCCGGTCACCGACCTGCTGCTGGGCGGCGTGGCCCGCGGCGTCCGGCTCACCGACGGGACGGCGCGCGGCGAGATGGGCCCCGTGCCCGTGCGCACCTACCGGCCCGAGGGCGCGCGCGGCCCGCTGCCGCTGGTCGTGAACTTCCACGGCGGCGGGTGGACGCTCGGCAACCTCGACTCGGCCGACTGGCTGTGCAGCAACGTGGCGGCCACGGTCGGCGCCGTCGTGGTCTCGGTGGACTACCGGCTGGCGCCCGGGTACCGCTGGCCGGCCGCGGCGGAGGACTGCTACTGCGCGCTGGCCGACGTGGTGGCGCGGGCGGAGGAGTTCGGCACGGACGCGAGCCGGGTCGCGGTGATGGGCGACAGCGCCGGGGGGAACCTGGCCGCGGTCGTCTCCCTGCTGGCCCGTGAGCGCTCCGGCCCGCGGATCGTGCACCAGGGGCTGGTGTACCCGTCGGTCGACCTCACGATGAGCAGCCCCTCGATCGACGAGAACGCCTCCGCGCCGATCCTGACCAGGGCCGACTGCCTCGCCTTCCGCGACCACTACCTCGGCGGCCAGGACCCGCACCACCCGCACGCCTCGCCGCTGTTCGCCGCCGACCACTCCGGCCTGCCGCCCGCGCTGGTGCAGGTGGCCGAGCACGACCCGATCCGCGACGACGGCGTGCGCTACGCCGGGGTGCTGCGCGACGCCGGCGTGCCGGTCCGGCTGACCGAGTACGTCGGCATGCCGCACGGGTTCCTCGCGTTCCCGCGGCTGTGCCGCTCGGCGCCGCAGGCCCTGGCCGAGCTCTGCGCCGAGCAGTCGGCTGCCTTCGCAGCCTGAGCCGCCGGGGGTCCTCACCCCGACGGGGCATGTGGCCGCCGCCGCGGTGCGCCGATCTCATCGAAAGACGCCTGCCGACGAGAGGAGCGCACCGTGGCCCGGCCTGCCGTCCACGCCCGCCGCCTGGGCGCGCTGCTCCTGGGGGTCGGCGCGGCCGGCGTGCTCGCCACCGTCCTCCTGCCCGACGCGGCCGCGACCCCGGTGTCCGACCTGCTGCAGACCCTGGCCTCCGGCGCTGCCGCGCTGAGCACCCTCCGGCACGCGTCGCGGTCCACGGGCCGGCGCATGCGGGCGGCGTGGGGCCTGCTGGCGGCGGCCTGCGCGTGCTGGTGCCTCGGCCAGGCGTACTGGGCCGTACTCGCCGCCCGCGGGCAGGCGCCCTTCCCCTCGCTGGCCGACGTCGGCTTCCTCGGCTTCGCCGTCCTGGCCGTCCTCGCCCTCGTCGTCCACCCCGCCGACGGGGGACGCACCGGCCGCTGGCAGCGCTGCCTCGACGCGGTGATGACCGCCGGCGCGGTCGGTCTGGTCAGCTGGCAGACGGCGCTGGGCGCCGTGCTGCGCGAGGACACCGGCCACGGCGTCGCCGTCCGGCTGCTGCTGGCCGCCTACCCGGTCGCCGACGTCGTCCTGGTGGTCCTGGCCATCCTGCTGGTGACCCGCACGGCCGGTGACCGCCGGCCGCTCAACCTCGTCGCCGCGGGCCTCACCGCGCTGTCGCTGGCCGACAGCACGTTCACCTACTTGGGCGCCACGAGCACGTACGACGGCGGCAGCGTGGACACGGGGTGGACGGCGGCCTTCGTGCTGCTCGCGGTCGCCGGTCTGTGCCGCCCCACCGTGCCGGCAGGCGCCGGCGACCGCGTCGCCCGCCGCACCAGCGCGGCGGCCTCCCTGCTGCCCTACGTCCCGGTCACCCTCGCCCTCGGCGTGGCCCTCACGCGCTCGCTGTCGGGGACCACGCTGCAGCAGGCCGAGGAGCTCGTCGTCGCCCTGGTCATCGCCGCACTGCTGGCCCGCCAGTACGGGACCGTGCGCGAGAACGTCCGTCTGGCCGACGACCTCGCCGTCCGCGAGGCGCAGCTGCGGCAGCTGGCCTTCTCCGATCCGCTCACCGGCCTGGCCAACCGGTCGCTGTTCCTCGACCGGCTCGAGCACGCCCTCTCGCTGCACGCCCGCGACGGGCGGCCGATCGCCGTCGTGTTCCTCGACCTCGACGACTTCAAGTCGGTCAACGACACCCTCGGCCACGCCGCCGGTGACGACCTGCTGCGGCACGTCGCGGGACGGCTGCGCGGAGCGCTGCGCGGCGGCGACACGGTGGCCCGGCTCGGCGGCGACGAGTTCGCCGCGCTGCTCGAGGACGGCGGCGACGCGCGGGAGGCCGCCGCCCGGATCGCGGCCGCGATGGACCTGCCCTTCCCCGTCGCCGGGAGCCTGCGCGCGGTGGGTGCCAGCACCGGCGTGGTGTCGCTGTCCGCCGGCGACGCCGCGGCGGGCGCCGACGAGCTCATGGCCCGCGCCGACGGCGCCATGTACACGGCCAAGCGCGCCGGCAAGGGCCGCGTCGTGCACCACGGCGTCCCCGTCTGACCTCTGCTCCCGCCCGGGCGCCGGGCCCGGACGGGTGACAGGGTGGACGGGTGACCGACGTCGTGCGCCGGGACGGGCGTCGTACCCCCGCTGTCCGTGACTACCGGGGGCACGGCATCCACGCCGCCCCGGGCGTGCACGAGTACGCCGCGGACCTCGCCCGGTCGCTGCTGCCCGACGGCGGCCGGGTGCTCGAGGTCGGCTCCGGGTGCGGCGCCCTCGCGCTGCGGCTGCGGGACGCGGGGGTCGACGTCGTCCCCACCGACCTGGACCCGCCGCACGACTGGATCGCCCGCCTCGACCTCGACGACCCCGAGTGGACCGAGGACACCCGCGGACCGTTCGACCTGGTGGTCTGCGTGGAGACGCTGGAGCACGTGGAGAACCCGCGGCAGGTGCTGCGCTCCGTCCGCGCGCTGCTGCGCCCCGGCGGCCGGCTGCTGGTGAGCACGCCCAACGTCACCCACCCCCACTCGCGGCTGCTCACGCTGCTGCGCGGTGCGCCGTACGTCTTCGGCCCGCGGCTCTACCACTCCCCCGGGCACATCACGCTGCTGCCGGACTGGATGCTCACCGAGCACGTGCGGCTGGCCGGGTTCGACGACGTCGAGGTCACCACCGCCGGCGACACCTTTTACCGCGGGCCCATGCGCGCGGCGTACCGGGTGGAGATGGCCGCGCTGTGGCTGCTGGGCATCCGGCAGCGCGCGACCTCCGGCGACGGCGTCTGCACCTTCCTCACCGCCACCGCCGTGTAGCCGAGGGGACGGTGTGCGCCGCGGCCGCGTTCCCGCCCGTGGGATGCCGCGTCAGCGCACACCGTCCGCGGCGTCAGATGGGGAACTCGACCCCCTGCGCGAGCGGCAGCTCACCGGAGAAGTTGATCGTGTTGGTGGCCCGGCGCATGTAGCCCTTCCACGCGTCGGACCCCGACTCACGTCCGCCGCCGGTGTGCTTCTCCCCGCCGAACGCGCCGCCGATCTCGGCGCCCGAGGTGCCGATGTTGACGTTGGCGATGCCGCAGTCGGAGCCGTCGGCGGCGAGGAACCGCTCGGCCTCGGCCTGGTCGGAGGTGAAGATGCTCGACGACAGCCCCTGCGGCACGTCGTTGTTGAGCGCGACGGCCTCCTCCAGCGTCCGGTAGGGCAGCACGTACAGGACCGGCGCGAAGGTCTCCTGCCGGACGATGTCGGTCTGCCCGGGCATCCGGACCAGCGCCGGCTCGGCGTAGTACGCGTCCGGTGCGTCATCGGCCAGCCGCCGCCCGCCGCCGGCGAGCACCTCCCCGCCCTGCTGCCGCGCCGCCTCGAGCGCGTCCTGCATCGCCTTGTACGCGGCGTCGTGGATCAGCGGGCCGACGAGCGTGCCGGGCTCCAGCGGCGAGCCGATCGGCAGCGCGCGGTAGGCGGCCGTGACCCGCTCGGTCAGGGCGTCGACGACGTCGACGTGCGCGATCAGCCGGCGCATCGTGGTGCAGCGCTGCCCGGCGGTGCCGGCGGCGGAGAAGACGATGCCGCGGGTGGCCAGGTCGAGGTCGGCCGACGGCGTGACGATCGCGGCGTTGTTGCCGCCGAGCTCGAGCAGCGACCGGCCGAAGCGGTCGGCCACCCGCGGCCCGACCAGCCGGCCCATCCGCGTCGAGCCGGTGGCGCTGAGCAGGGCCACCCCGGGCGACGCCACCAGGGCCTCGCCGACGTCGGCGCCGCCGAGCACCACCTGGCTGAGCCCCTCGGGCGCGCCGGTCTCGGCGATCGCCCGGTCGAGCAGGGCGGCGGAGGCCAGCGCCGACAGCGGCGCCAGCTCCGAGGGCTTCCACACGACCGGGTCGCCGCAGACCAGGGCGATGGCGGTGTTCCACGACCACACGGCGACCGGGAAGTTGAAGGCGCTGATCACGCCGACGACGCCGAGCGGGTGCCAGGTCTCCATCAGCCGGTGACCGGGGCGCTCGGAGCTGATCGTCCGGCCGTAGAGCTGCCGCGAGAGCCCGACGGCGAACTCGCAGATGTCGATCATCTCCTGGACCTCACCGGCCGCCTCGGAGGTGATCTTGCCGACCTCGGTGCTCACCAGGGTGGCGAGGTCGGCCTTGTGCTCGCGCAGCAGCTCGCCGAGGCGGCGCACCAGCGCACCGCGGACCGGCGCGGGGACCGTCCGCCAGGTGCGGAACGCCTCGCCGGCCCGCGCGACGGCGGCCTCGACGTCGGCCGCGGTGTCCCGGCGGACCGAGGCGATCCGCCGGCCGTTGACCGGCGAGGTGACCGAGTCGTCGCCCGCGACGGCGTCGAGGTCGACACCGCAGCGGGTGGCGGCCTCGGCCGCCAGGCGGGCGAGGTCCTCGGCGGTGGGCAGGGTGGTCACAGACGTGCTCCTCGAGTTCGGATGCGGCGGCCGCCCTGCAGGGTCCCACCGCGAGCCTGCGAGCGGTCGGGGGCAGGGTGGTCCTTGCTCACACCACGTTGAGCTCGGGGCGGACGCCGTCGCCGGCGAACCGGCGGACGTCGAGCCCCGAGACGTCGACGAACGGCTGCTCGCCGAGGTACAGGTCGCGCACGACCTCGCCGACCGCCGGGCCCATGAGGAACCCGTGGCCGGAGAAGCCGGTGGCGTAGAGGAACCCCTCGACGTCGGTGGCGCGGCCGATCAGCGCGTTGTGGTCCGGCGTCATCTCGTACAGGCCGGCCCAGCCGCTGGCCACGCCGACGCCGGCCACCGCGGGTGCGCGCCGCTCGATCGCCGCGGCGAGCCGGGGCAGCCACGCGTCGGAGCGGGTCAGCCGGAAGCCGGGGGTCTCGTCGGGGTCGGACATGCCCATGAGCAGGCCCCGGCCCTCGCGGTGGAAGTAGAAGGAGGTCTCGAAGTCGATGGTGAACGGCGTGTGCGGGTCCAGCCCCGGGACCGGCTCGGTCACCAGCACCTGGCGGCGCAGCGGGGTCACCGGCAGGTCCACCCCTGTCCAGGCGCCGACCTCGGCCGACCAGGCGCCCGCGGCGCAGACCACCGTGTCCGTGCGGATCGTCCCGGCCGCGGTGCGCACCGCGGTGATACGCCCGCCGTCGACGTCGATGCCGGTGGCCGCGCACTGCGGCAGCAGCGTGGCCCCGGCGCGCCGGGCCGCCGACGCGTAACCCAGCACCACCGATTCCGGCGTGCAGTGCCCGTCGGTGGGTGAGAACGCGGCGGCGAGCAGGCCGTCGGCGTCGACCAGCGGGGAGAGCCGGACCGCCTCGGCGACGTCGACCATCCGGCTGGGCACGCCGAGGGAGTTCTGCACCGCGACGGCGGCCTCGAAGTCGGCGACCGCCTGCGGCGTCGACAGCAGGAACAGGTACCCGACCGGCGCGAAGTCGATCTCCTGGCCGAAGCGGGCGGGGAAGTCGCGGAAGGTCTCCAGGCTGCGCGCGCCGAGGGCGACGTTGAGCGGGTCGGAGAACATCGCCCGCACGCCGCCGGCCGCCTTGCAGGTCGAGCCGGCGCCGAACGCGTCCCGGTCGAGCAGGACGACGTCGGGCACGCCGGCCGTCGCCAGCTCGTAGGCGGTGGCCAGCCCCATCACCCCGCCGCCGATCACCACGACGGACGCCGAGGCGGGCACCTGGCGCGACGATCCGGTCACCGGGGACCTCCTGCACGGACGGGGACGGGCCCCCATCCTGCGTCCTCCGGGGCCCGCGGCACCACGTCCGGCCGCGGGCCCGCCGCAGATCAGGCGGGTTCGACGCCGAAGGTGACCGCCAGCCGCTCGATCTTGCGGGCGCGGCCCAGCCGGGGCAGGTCGCTGCCGTCGCGGATGACCTGGCCGCGGGCCTCGAAGTCGGCGAGGAACGACCGCGCCCACACGACGTCGGACGGCGCGGGGCTGATCACCTCGTTGATCACCGGCGCCTGGTCGGGGTCCAGGCAGAGCTTGCCGGTGAGCCCGAGGGAGACGGTGACCGCCGACTGGTCGCGCAGCACCGGGTGGCTGGTGCTCACGGTCGGGCCGTCGATCGGGCCGGGCAGGCCGCCGATCCGGCTGGCCACGACCAGCCGCGAGCGCGGGTAGGCCATGGCCAGGTCGTCGGCGCTGGTGCCGGTGTCCCGGCGGTAGTCGCCGCTGCCGAACGCGAGCCGGAACGCGCCGCGCGCCCGGGCGACGGTGACCGCCTCCTCGATGCCGAGCGCCGACTCCATAAGCGCGAGCACCGGGGTCGAGCCGCCGAGCCGGTCGAAGGTCTCGGTGACGTGCGCGCCCGCCTCGGTCTTGGCCAGCATCACGCCGGCCAGCCCGGGCAGGCCCGCGAGCGCGGCGACGTCGTCCTCCCACCACTGCGTCGAGCGGTCGTTGATCCGCACCCAGGCCGGGCGGGCGGCGTCCGCGAGCCAGGCGACGACGCCGGCGCGGGCCTCGTCCTTGTGCGCCGGGTCGACGGCGTCCTCGATGTCCAGGACCACCTGGTCGGCGCGCGAGGCGTACCGCTCGTCGAACAGCTCGGGCCGCGCGCCGTTCACCAGCAGCCACGAGCGTGCGTCCGCCGGCCCGACCCTCCGTCGTGTCGTCATGACGTCATCCTCGCCCGCGCCCCGCTGCGTCCCGCGGTACGACTCCCGGCCAGCGGCATGCTGTGAGCGACGGCACGCCGACCACTTCGGGTGGCCGACCGACCAGATCGGTCGGTCGGTCGTACCGTGGTCGCGTGGCGCGACCGTTCCGGCAGCAGATCGACGAGGGCATCCTCGACCGCGCCGCCGCCCTGTTCGCCCGCCGCGGCTTCGCCAAGACCTCGGTGCAGGACGTTGCCGACGCCGTCGGGCTGTCCAAGGCCGGACTGCTGCACCACTACCCCAGCAAGGACGCCCTGCACGAGGCCGTGCTCGCCCAGGCGGAGACGCTCGGCAGGCAGGTGCTCGACCAGGTCGAGCACCTGCCGCTGGGCGCGGCCCGCGACCGCCGGGCCGTCGAGGTCCTGGTCGACGTCGCCCTCGCCCACCCCGGCGTCGTGGCGTTCCTGCTCGCCCCGGCCACCCGGGACGAGCCCGGCGCCGAGGGGTCGCTGACCGACGGGGCCGGTGCCATGGCGCTGGCCGCCTTCGGCGTCGACCCGGAGACCACCGACCCGGAGCGGTGCGTCCGGGTCGTCGGTGCCCTCGGCGCGCTCGCCGTCCTCACCCTCGCCGCCCGGCAGGCGGACCTGACCCTCGCGTGGCGGCCCTACGTCGTCGGCACGTGCTTCGACGCGCTCGGCCACCGCCGTCCGCGCGCGACCCCATCCCACCCCTCCCAGACAGAGGCCTGATCGTCCATGGCAGTCCTGCTGTCCCGTCTCGGGACATCCTCCGCACGGCACCGGTTCGCCGTCCTCGCCGTGTGGCTCCTCGTCCTCGTGGCCGGCGGCGTCGGTGCGGTCACGCTCTCCGGGGAGACGTCGACCAGCTTCTCCATCCCCGGCCAGGAGTCCACGACCGCGCTCGAGCGGATCGGTGAGGAGTTCGGCCAGGTCGCCGGCGGCGTGTCGGCGCGGGTCGTCGTCGCCGCTCCCGAGGGCGGCACGCTGACCACCCCGGAGAACGCCGCCGCGCTGACCGGGCTGGCCGGCACGCTGGCCGAGCTCCCCGGCGTCGTCTCGGCCACCAACCCGCTGGACCCGGCGGCCCCGTCTGTCAACCAGTACCTCACCACCGGCTACAGCACCGTCACCTACGACGCCCAGGCCGGCGGGGTGACGCCCGAGCAGCAGGAGGCGCTGCTGGAGGCCGTCGACGACGCCCGCGACACCGGGCTGACCGTCGAGGTCACCGGCCAGGCGATCGAGGAGGTGCCGGCCGTCGGCGGCCCGTCGGAGGCCATCGGCGTCGTCGTCGCCCTCGTCGTCCTCGCCGTCACCTACGGCGCCCTCGTCGTGGCCGGCATGAACCTGCTGACCGCACTCGTCGGCGTGGGCGTCGGCGTCCTCGGCATCACCATCGCCACCGGCTTCACCGGCCTGTCCTCGACCACGCCGATCCTGGCCGCGATGCTCGGCCTCGCCGTCGGCATCGACTACACGCTGTTCATCGTCACGCGGCACCGGCAGGAGCTGGCGCGCGGCACCGACGTCCGCCGGTCCATCGGGCTGGCCGTCGGGACCGCCGGCTCGGCCGTGGTGACGGCGGGCCTCACCGTCGTCATCGCGCTGGCCGGCCTCTTCGTCGCCGGCATCCCGTTCCTGACCCAGATGGGCCTGGCCGCAGCCGCCACGATCGTCGTCGCCGTGCTGGTGGCGCTCACGCTCGTGCCGGCGGTGCTGTCCCTCCTCGGGCTGCGCGTGCTGCCGAGGAAGCTCCGGGCGGCGACCGCCGCGGCCACCGCCGACGCCCCGGTGCCGGCGCGCGGCCGGGGCTTCCTCACCGGCTGGGCGGCCACCGTCAGCCGGCACCGGGTGGTGTCGCTGCTGCTGGCCATCGTCGCGCTCGGCGTCGTCGCCGTCCCGGTCGCCTCGATGCAGACGACGCTGATCCAGACCCCCGGCGAGGGCACCACCCAGGCGCGTGCCGACGCCCTGCTGGCCGAGGGCTTCGGCGAGGGCTTCAACGGCCCGATCACCGTGCTGTTCGAGGGCGACCGGGCCGTCGAGGCCGCCGGTCAGGCCGCGGGCACCGTCAGCGGGCTCGACGACGTCGCGCTGGTGGCGCCGCCCGTCCCGAACGCCGACGGCACCGCCGCGCTGCTCAACGTCATCCCCGAGTCCGGCCCGACCACCCCGGCCACCGAGCAGCTGGTCGCCGACCTGCGCGCGCAGCTGGGCGACCTCGACGGCGTCGAGGCCTCGGTGACCGGTCAGACGGCGGTGAGCGTCGACGTCGCGCAGAGCCTGGACGCGGCGTTGCCGGTTTACCTGCTGCTCGTCGTCGGGCTGGCGCTGGTCCTGCTGGTGCTGGTCTTCCGGTCGCTGCTGGTGCCGCTGGTCGGCGTCCTGGGCTTCCTGCTGACCATCGGCGCCTCGCTCGGCGCCACGGTGGCGGTGTTCCAGTGGGGCTGGCTGGCCGACGTGGTCAACCTCGACACCACCGGCCCGCTGCTGAGCCTCACGCCGATCCTGGTGATCGGCATCCTGTTCGGCCTGGCGATGGACTACCAGGTGTTCCTGGTCTCGCGGATGCACGAGGCGCACAGCCACGGCGCCTCGCCGCTGGACTCGATCCGCACCGGGTTCCGGCAGGCCGCACCGGTCGTCGTGGCGGCCGCGCTGATCATGTTCTCGGTGTTCGCCGGGTTCGTGCCGGCCGGTGAGCCGACGATCAAGTCGATCGCCTTCGCACTCGCCATCGGCATCCTGTTCGACGCCTTCGTCGTCCGGATGGTGCTGGTCCCCGCGGCGCTGGCACTGCTCGGCGAGCGGGCCTGGTGGCTGCCGCGCTGGCTGCGCTGGCTCCCCGCGGTCGACGTCGAGGGCGCCGCGCTGGACAAGGACCCGGGCGCGACCCGCGAGCCGGAGCTGGTCGGCGACCCGCACTGACCTCGACACGGTCCACGGCCCGCCTCCCCGCCCGGGGAGGCGGGCCGTGCCGCGTCCGGACCGCGACGTCGGACAGCCGAGCCCGGCGGCTCCGTGCCTCCGTGCACACCGGTCGGTACGGAGCGCTCCCACGTCACCAGAGCCGTCCCCTCGTCAGCTGCTCCAGGCAGGGCGTGCTCGCGTGCAGGACGTCGAACGCCGTCGCACCGGCCGGCACCCGGTCGGGAGCGGCGGTCCAGAGCGTGAAGCGGACGAGCTCCCACCGCGCGGGGTCGACGGCCACGGCGCGGCTGTGCCAGCCGTCGTCCTCCGGCGCGGGCGTCTGCAGGGCCTCGGCCACCGCCTCGCCCGGCGGGACGTCGTCGGGCAGCGCGACCAGCTCGCGGGTGGCGAAGGCCGGGGCGCCGGTCGCCGGGCCGGGCTCGAACGCCGCACCGATCCAGTGCCGGACCGGCGGGCGGCCGAAGTCCGCGGTGATGGCGCGGAAGGGGCCGTAGAGGAAGGCGTCGAGGCCGGCGGGGTCGCGCCACAGGTAGAAGGGCGCGTACGCGTTGACCGGCGACCCGTGCCGGCCCTTCCGGCGCACCGCGTACGCCTTGAGGCCCAGGTGCGGGAAGTCGTCGGTGGCCGCGCCGCGGGTGGCCACCCGGTGCTCGATCACCCCCATGTCGTAGTCGGCCGGCAGGCCGATCTCGTACTGCATGACGTGCACGTCGACTCCTGTCTGTCGGGTGGGACTCAGCGGGCCAGGGCGGCGAGCAGCGCGACGGCGCCCTCGGTCGCCTCCTCGAACGGCTCGGGGCGGCCGGCCGCGCGGGCCAGGACGTAGCCGCCCTGGACGGTCGCGACGAGGGCGGCCGCGACGGCTGCCGGGTCGACGTCGGCGCGCAGCTCCCCCGCCTCCTGCCCCTCCGCCACGACCTCGGCCAGGCGGGCGCGCAGCCACGCGAAGGTCGTCTCCAGCGGCGCCCTCAGCTCGGGGTCGGCGACCAGGTCGGGGTCCTGCGCGTGCCGGCCGACCGGGCACCCGCGCAGCACCTGCCGCTCGCGGCGCAGGTAGCCGGTCAGCCGCTCCAGCGCCGTGCCGTCCCCGCTCAGCAGCGCTTCCGCGCCGGCGCGCTCGCGGTCGGCGGTGCGCTGCAGGGCGGTGCGCGCGAGGTCGGCCTTGCCGGTGAAGTGGTGGTACATGCTGCCCTGGCCGGCGCCGGCGCGGTCCTGGATGGCGCGGGGGCTCGTGCCCACGTACCCCCGCTCCCAGAGCAGGTCCTGCGCGGCCTCGACCAGTCGCTCCCGTGCGTTCACGGGTGCTAGCGTACATACCAGTAGGTACAACATGGTGACAGGAGGCCCGATGCCCGACCCCGAGGTCCTGCGGTACGTCGCGTTCAGCGGTGACCCGTCCGGCGGCAACCCCGCCGGCGTCGTGCTGGACGCGACCGGCCTCCGCGACGACGAGATGCTGGCGATCGCCGCCGACGTCGGGTTCTCCGAGACGGCGTTCCTGCTCCCCCGCCCCGACGGGCTGGACGCGCGCTACTTCAGCCCGCTGGCCGAGGTCAGCTTCTGCGGCCACGCGACGATCGCCACCGCCGTCGCCCACGCCGAGCGCGAGGGCGCCGGGACGCTGCACCTGCGCACCCGGGCGGGCGACGTGCCGGTGCGCACCGAGCGCACGGCAGACGGCGCCTGGACGGCGACGCTCACGAGCGTGCCGCCGCGGACCGTTGCGCTCGGCGACGGCGACCGGCGAGATCTCCTGGCGCTGCTGCGGCTCTCCGCGGACGACCTCGACCCCGCCCTGCCACCTCGCGTCGCCTACGCCGGCGCCTGGCACCCGGTGCTGGCGCTGGCCTCGCGCGAGCGGCTCGCCGTCCTCGACTACGACATGGCCGGGCTCAGGCGGCTGATGGCCGAGCGCGACTGGACGACGGTCGCGCTGGTGTGGCGGCAGGAGGCGGCCACCTTCCACGCCCGCAACCCGTTCCCGCCCGGCGGCGTGGTGGAGGACCCCGCCACCGGCGCCGCGGCGGCCGCCCTGGGCGGCTACCTCCGCGAGAGCGGGCACGTCGAGGCTCCGGCCCGGCTAACCGTGCTGCAGGGCGCGGACATGGGCCGGCCGAGCACGCTGTCGGTGCACGTCCCGGCCGGGACCGGCGGCATCGAGGTCAGCGGCACCGCCGTCGTCATCCCTGACTGACCCGGCGCACCACCGGCGAGCCGCTCCCGGCCGGCCGACCCGGTACCGGGCAGGACGACGAGGGGCGGCCCCGTCGCCCGGGTTCTGGAGCGACGAGGCCTGACCGCCGGGGGCCCCCCGGGGAACTCCGGCGGCTGCTCAGGAGTGTCGCGGCGCGTCCGGCCCCGGGCGACCGGACGCCGGCCCCGGCCGGCGGCGCCCGCCCTCGCCGCGTGGCACGACGACGGGCAGCTCGCCGGTGTGCACCAGCTCGTCGGCGATGTCGCGCACCTTCCGGTTGGCGTGCATGGATGCCTGGGCGAGAAGCTGGAACGCCTGGTCGGGGGTGATCTTGTAGCGCTCGATCAGCACACCCTTGGCCTGGTCGATCACCGCGCGGTACTCGAGCGCGGCCTGCAGGTTGTCGGCCATGTCGCGGGCGCTCCGGTAGGCGTGCAGGTTGCCGGCTGCCACCGCGGCGTACGGGCCGAACCGGGTGGCCGCAGCCCTGGCGTCCTCGTCGAAGGCGTCGGCCCGGCGGGCGTAGATGTTCAGCGCGCCG
>NZ_FPBA01000025.1 GCF_900116515.1 Geodermatophilus amargosae | reverse complement strand
ACGAGGCCGGGCTGGCCTCCTACCAGGTGCGGGACTACACCGCCTGGTATCGGCACATCACCCTGGCAATGCTCGCCCACGCCTATCTGAGTGCCACCCGCGCCAGCGCGGAAAAGGGGGGTCTGCAGCCGCAACCGAGCAGCTCATCGCGCTGACCGTGCCCGAGCTCCGCCGCCTGCTCAACACCCTCATCCATACACCGCGGCCCGACCTCGACCACACCGCCGACTGGTCCTGGTGGCGCCGACGACGCCAGGCCCAGGCCCGCGCCGCCCACTACCGAGCCCGCGGACAGGCACCGCCATAACTGCCGTTGCAGTATTAGGAGTCAGCCTTGGTCCACGAGACGCCCAGCCGGCAGCGCGCCACCGAGCCCGTCCCCGAGCTGCTCACCATCACCGAAGCCGCAGAGCTCCTTCGCGCCCCCGTCGCCACCCTGCGCTACTGGCGCCACCTCGGCACCGGCCCGCGCAGCTTCCGCCTCGGCCGCCGGGTGCTCTACCGCCGCGACGACCTCAATGCGTGGATCGGTGCGCAACACGAGCAGGGCGGCTCGCCGGCGGGCTGATCGGTGGACCGTGTCGGACCAGTTGCCAGGCTCCGTGCGACCCCTTCGGTCCTGTAGCCGAGAGCGCCAACGGAGGCACCCCATGGCCAGCATCAAGCGACGGGCGGACGGTGTCTGGCGGGCTCGGTACCGGGATCCGGCCGGCAAGGAGCACGCGCGGCACTTCAGCCGCAAGGTCGACGCGCAGCGCTGGCTCGACGAGGTCACGTCGACCGTCGTCACCGGGACCTATACCGACCCGGCCCTCTCACGAGTGACGGTGGGGGAGTGGGGACGTCGCTGGCTTGACGGCCACGCGGCGCTCAAGCCGTCCACCCGCGGGCGTTACGAGTCCTTGATGCGCTGCCACATCGAGCCGCGGTGGGGGACGACCTCGATCCGCGCCGTGAACGTCGCGGACGTGGAGAGCTGGTTGGCGGACATGATGACCCGCGGCCTGGCCGTCTCCAGCGTCCGCCAGGCGTACCGCGTCCTCTCACTGATCCTCGAACACGCCGTGCGCGCCGGGCGGCTACCACGCAATCCGGCCGGGGGCGCATCCCTTCCCAGGGCCCACCCGCGCGACAAGCGGTTCCTGAGCCACGCGGAGGTCCAGCGGCTCGCGACCGCCGCCGGTGACTACCTGCTGGTCGTCGAGATGCTGGCCTTCACCGGCCTGCGCTTCGGTGAGCTCGCGGCGTTGCGGGTCGGGCGGGTGGACCTGCTCCGTCGCCGCCTGGAGATCGCCGAGTCGGTGACCGAGGTCAACGGGGCAACGGTGTTCGGTACGCCGAAGACCCACCATCGCCGCTCCGTGCCGATCCCGCGATCGCTGGTCGACGAGCTGGCGCAGGTGGTCGCCGGCCGGGCGCCGGGCGAGCTGCTGTTCACCAGCCCCGAGGGCGGGGTCCTGCGCGTCGGCAACTTCCGGAAGCGGGTCTTCGACCGTGCGGCCCTCGAGGCGGGCCTGCCCGGGCTCACCCCGCACGAGCTCCGGCACACCGCGGCCAGCCTCGCGGTGTCCGCCGGAGCGAACGTTAAAGCCGTCCAACGCCTCCTCGGGCATGCCTCGGCCGCGATGACCCTGGACGTCTACTCGGGGCTGTTCGACGACGACCTGGATGCCGTCGCTGACCGCCTCGACGAAGCCGCAGTCCGCGCTCGTGCGGACTTTTTGCGGACTGAGCGAGGCTCCGACGTCGTCCCGATCAAGCCTGCACGCCGCTGACCTGCAGTAACACCGGTGGGGCGGGTGGGGCTCGAACCCACGACCCAGGGATTATGAGTCCCATGCTCTGACCGGCTGAGCTACCGCCCCGGAACTGCGTCCAGCCTGCCAGACGTCCCGGGCGGGGCTGCCATCTCGTCCAGCCACTCCACAGTCGTCGCACGGCTCCGCCCCAGCGACGGCCGCCACCGTGAGAGCTCCCCGGACCCCACGAGGAGCACGGTGGACGAGGACGTTGTCCCTACCCTGAGCGGCAACCGCTGGGAGCCGCCGGCGGTTCCGGCCTGGCACCCCGAGCAGGGCACCGCCGCGCCGTCCCGGACCGCGACGTCGGAGCTGCCCCAGGTCGGCGGTGCCACGGCCGACGGCGTCCCCGCCGCCCAGGGGAAGCAGCCCCGGCGGGCGCTGTCCGCCCGGCTCAGGAGACGCCCCGCCCCCGGTGCGGCCGCCGTCGCGCTGCTGGCCATCGGTGGCGTGGGCGGCTTCGCCGTCGGCTAGACCACCGGCGGCGGCACCACCGCGTGAGGGCCGTCGGCCGCCTGACCTCAGCGTGGGCCGCGACCCTCGTCGAAGCCGTCCAGGCCGTCGAAGTCGGGGCTGCGGAAGTCGCCGGGGACGCCGTCGTACAGGCCCTGCGCGAGCAGCGACAGCACCGTGAGCAGCAGGACCAGCGCGATGAGGACGGCCAGCGCGAGACGCCAGGTGGGCGGACCGCCGTGCCGGGCCGCCGCCACGCTCGCCCGCAGCTGCTGCCAGGCCATGGCGCCCAGCGGCCGCCAGCCGGGCGGGGCGGGGGTGGGAGCGGCGGCGACGGCGACCGTCGGCGGCAGGTCGGCGGTCAGCGGCGGCAGGTCGCGCACGTGCACCGTGGCGAACGCGGCCGCCATCCGCTCGCTGCCCTCGTCGGGCGTGAGCAGCCCGCGCGCGACGGCGTCCTGCAGCCGGTGCACGGTGGCCAGCCGATCGGCGTCCGAGGCGCGCAGTGGCGGAGTGGCCGCACGTGCCGCCGGCTGCGGCGCCGTCGCCTGCCGTGCCGTCGCCTGCTCCGCCGTCGTCCGTCCTGCCATCGGCATGCCGTCCACGTCGTTCCTCCCCATAGGCCGGTCCGACCGGCCAGGGTGCCCGCCGTTCCTGTGACGGACCTGTGAGCCGCGACACCGTGCGACGTGCCACGTGCGGGGGAGTGGCACCAAGTGCCGTTTTAGACACGTGCCGTGAAACCGGCAGGTGAGAGAGTTGAACGCGCAAGCAGGCGCGCCGTCGTCGTGACCTCCCCGTTACCTCAGGCGTCACATCCGTAGTACGTTCGCCCGCGGTCCTGCCGGGCCTCAGCCCCTCGACAAGCCGAGGGCCCCGGCGAGATCCCGCCTGACCGCCCCGGCCTCCCCGCCGGGCCCGGGGACCGCACGTGGGGTCCCCGGACAGGTCGCGCCCGGGGACGGGGACGCGGGCACGGTGCCCGTCCCGACGGACGGTCCCGACCCGGCAGGCGGATGCGAGGAAACGGAGATCCGCCGTCTTGGCGACCCTGCACCACCGGACCGCACGTCCCGCCTCCTCCCGTCGGCTCCGCCGCGCCGTGCTCGCCGCGGGTGCCGCTGCCCTCCTGCTGACCGCACCGGCGCCGGCACTGGCCAGCCCCGCTGACGACGTCGCCGCCGCGCAGGCCGCCGAGCAGGAACTCATGGCCGAGGTGGGCCGCATCCAGGGCGAGGTGACCGCCGCCGAGGAGCAGCTGCAGCGGATGACCGTCGAGGCCGAGGCCGCCGCGGACGCCGCCCTGGTCGCCCAGGCCGAGCTGGCCGCCGCGCAGGAGGCCGCCGCCGTGGCCGCCGCGGAGCTGCAGGCCGCCCGCGACGCCGTCGCCGCGGCCCAGGACGAGGTCGTCGAGCTCGGCCGCGAGGCCTACATGGGCGCCAGCGTGGACATGGGCGACGCCGCCTCCGTGCTGCTCGACAGCGAGGGCCCCCGCGAGGTGCTGGAGCGCGCCGCCACGCTCGACCTGCTCGGCACCCAGCGTGCCGAGACCCTGCAGGAGTACGAGCTGCTGGAGACGCAGGAGGAGCAGGCCGACGCCGCCGCCCAGGCCGCCGTCGTCGAGCGCGACGCCGCCGCGGCCGCCGCCGCCGAGGCCCAGGCCGCCGCCGACGCCCGGCTCGCCGACGCGCAGTCCGACTACGACGCCCTCGCCGCCGCCAAGGCCCAGCTCGACGAGCAGCTGCGCGCCGCGGAGGTCGAGCTGCTCCGGCTGCGCGGCATCGCCGACGCCGAGGCCGCGTGGCAGGCCCAGCAGGAGGCCGAGCAGGCCGCCGCGGTGAACGTCCGGTCCACCGGCGGGGGCATCGCCCCGACCACCGGCCGGGTGACCAGCTGCTACGGCGCCCGCTGGGGCACCATGCACTACGGCGTCGACATCGCCGCGCCGATCGGTACCCCGATCTTCGCCCCCGACGGCGGCGTCGTCCTGCAGGCGGGTCCCGCCAGCGGCTTCGGCCAGGCCGTCTACGTGCAGCACGGCGACGGCTCGATCACCCTCTACGGCCACGTCGACCAGTTCTTCGTGTCCGCCGGCCAGGTGGTCAGCGCCGGCCAGCAGATCGCCGAGGTCGGCAACAAGGGCCAGTCCACCGGGCCGCACCTGCACTTCGAGGTCCACGAGGGCGGCCTGTACGCCAGCCGCGTCAACCCGATGCCGTGGCTCGAGGGTCACGGCATCTCCCTGGGCGGGGGCTGCTGAGGAGGTCCCTCAGCGCCGTCCGCGGAACCGGCCGAGCAGGTCGCCGGCGCCCCCGACGGTCCGAGCGGCCAGCGCCAGGATCGGCCCGCCGGGGATGCCCGGCGCGGACTCGACGATCGGCGCCAGGCGCATCAGCTCGGGCAGGTCGCGCACCCGCAGCCGCCGGCGCACCAGCGCCGCGGCGGGGTTGGTCCGCCCCGACGCCGCCTCCAGCAGCACGTCGGCCGGAGCCTCGACGACGGCCCCGCGCGGCTGCTCCCCGGACAGCCGGCGCACCGTCCAGCCCGGCGGGTCGGCGGCGAAGGCCCAGCCGCCGCCCGGGGTGACCAGGGCGGCGCCACCGGCGATGCCGGAGGAGGCGGCCAGTGCGCCGGTCACGTCGGCCAGCGCGGCCAGCCCGGCGTCCAGCACCGGCGGCGGGGGAGGGGGCGCCCCCAGCGGCACGAGGTCCAGGCCGTGGACGGCGAGCTCGTAGGCCTGGCCGAGCACCACCGACAGCATCGGCAGCCGGCCGACCGTGGAGACGGCGGGCGCGGTGTCCAGCCCGGCGGGCTCGTCGCCCAGGTAGCGCGCGGTGGCCTCCCGGTTACGGCGCAGTGCGGCCAGGACCTCCTCACGGGAGGCGTTCCGGTGGGCCGCGGTCACCCGGGCGTTGGTCGCGTCGACGTCGGGCGGCGTGCCGGTGCCGCCCGCACGCGCCGAGGCGACCAGGTCGGCCAGCGCGGCGTGGTCGGGCCACGCGCCCAGGTGCACGCAGACCTCGTGCGCCCGCCAACCGGCCAGCCGGGTCGGCCGGTCGAGGTCCACGGCGGCGGCCTGCTCGAGGAAGGCGTCCCAGGCGCCGAGCACCATGGGCCCCACCACATCCCGGCCGGCGCCGACCATCCCGTACCGCCGCGGCGCGTCGTCGTCTCGTCCCATACCCGGCCCCTACCCACCCCGTCGGGGGAGCGGCACGCGATCCGGATCGAGAGCGGACCGGATCCGGTCGATGGACCGTCCGTGGACGACGCAGCAGCCGCGGGGCCCGCCGGGGTGCGGCCCCGGTGGCGCCCGCGTCGACGTCCTGCGCCGGCCTGGCTCGGCGCCGGTCTGCACCGGCCGCTGGCCGAGGACGACGACCGCGCGCGGTCCTGGGTGCAGCACGTGCACACCGGCGTGCTGCTCAGCGAGATCGCCGGCCTCGCCTGCCTGCTCTACACCGCGACCACCCCGACTCCCGGCCACCGGCACCCGGTGCTGCTGGCGCTGGCCGGCGCGTCGTCGTCGGGACGCCCCTGCTGCTCCTGCTGCCGCTGGACCGGATCGTCCGCGACCTGCGCGGGCCACTCCTGTTCTACGGCTGGGCGGTCGCCACCACGGCGATCGTGACGACGGCGTCGGCCTTCGACGGCGGCGCCGCCAGCCCGCTGCCGGTGCTCTTCTTCGTCCTCGTGTTCATGGCGGTGGCCTTCCCGCCCGCCGGCGTGGTCCTCACCGGCGTGCTGATGACCACCGCGTACGTCGCGCTGGTCGGCGGCCCGCTGGGCCCGCAGGCGCTGCTGGTGACCACCGTGCTGGGGACGACCACGCTCATCTGCACGATCACCTCGGCCAACCAGTGGGCCGCCCACGACCGCCAGGTGCTGCTCCTGCGCACCCAGGAGGCGCTGGCCACCACCGACCCGCTCACCGGCGTCCCCAACCGCCGGGTCTTCCTCGACCGCGTCGAGCGGGCCGTGGGCCTCGCCGGCCGGGGCGAGCGCGCCGTCGTCTGCATCGTCGACCTGGACGGCTTCAAGGCCGTCAACGACCTCCGGGGCCACGCCGCCGGCGACACCGTCCTGCGGGCGGTCGCCGCCGCGCTCGGCCGGGTGGTCCGCGAGACCGACACCGTCGCCCGCCTCGGCGGCGACGAGTTCGCCGTCCTGGCCGGCTCGGTGCTGCCCGCCGACGACGCCGCCCTGGCCGACCGGCTGCGCGCCGCCGTGGCGGAGGTGGGCGCCGGCTGCGGCGTCACCGCCAGTGTCGGGTGTGCCCTCGTGCACCCCGACGACGACGTCGCGGGCGTGCTGCACCGGGCCGACGCGGCCATGTACCGGGCCAAGGCCGCAGGTGGGGACCGGGTCGCCGATCTCGCAGGGTGACGGGTCGTTCCGCGCGGTCCTCACCGAGCGTCACCGGAGGCCGGATGGGTTCCGCATGCGACACCTCCGGTCGCAACAGGCCGTGATCACCCCGCCCGGGTGCCGTCGGGCAGCCCGGACCCGGGTTGGACGCCTGCCCCGTCGTCGTGCTATGGCCGCTGACCAGCACTTCCGTGGCCGCTGGGGCAAATGTGGTCACTTCCGGCACAGTCGCCCCATCCGCACTGGCGCGACCGGTACCTCATCGTGCACACTGTCCCCGGGACCCCTGGTCCGCCGCCGCCGAACACAGCCTGTCACCGATGCGATCGTCCGTTGGGGAAGACGAGACCGATCGAGTCGATGGAGGTGCCTCGTGCAGCGACGGTCTACCCAGGGTGTCGTCTTCGTGCACTCCTGCCCGAAGGCACTCTGCCAGCACGTCGAGTGGGCGCTCGAGCGCGTCATCGGCGCGCCGGTCTCCCTGTCGTGGGCCGACCAGCCCGCGGCTCACGGTGCCTACCGTGCCGAGGTCGCCTGGACCGGGTCTCCCGGGACGGGCGCCAAGCTGGTCGCCGCGCTGCGCGCGTGGCCGATGCTGCGCTTCGAGGTCACCGAGGAGGCCAGCCACGGCAACGACGGCGAGCGCATGTCCTACGTGCCCGGGCACGGGGTCTTCCGCGCGCCCACGAGTGCCAACGGCGACATCGTGGTCAGCGAGCAGCAGCTGCGGACCCTCGCGGCGACCGCCACGTCGGTCGAGGCGTTCCGCCACGGCGTCGACCAGCTCCTCGGCGCGGCCTGGGACGCCGACCTCGAGGTCTACCGGTACGCCGGCGACGGCAGTCAGACGACCTGGCTGCACCAGGTCGTCTGACGCCCCGTACGGACGAACTCGCAGGTCACGATCAGGGCACGACGACGTGAGACATCCCGTGTCGGCGTCGTAGGCTGCAGACCAGGTCGTCCGGACGCCGTCGGGGAAGCGGCGTCCGGGCGACCTCAGCACGAGAGGCCCGTTCCCTCCGGGGAACGGGCCTCTCGGCGTCTCGGGGCCCGGGCGACTGCTCCCGGTGAGCGGTCGGCCCCGCTGCAGGGTCCCGCCGCGGGCTCGCGAGTGGTGGGGAGAGTGGGGTCGGCTACAGCGGGATGTTGCCGTGCGCACCGCGGCCGGCCGGAGCGGCGGCCAGGGCGGCCACCAGCCGGCTGCGCGTGTGGGCGGGCTCGACGACCTCGTCGACGACGCCGATCTCCAGCGCCCGGTTCACGCCACCGGCGATCCGCTCGTGCTCGGCGGCCAGCTGGGCGTGCAGGGCCTCCCGCTCGGCCGGCGGCACCGCGGCCAGCTTCTTGCGGTGCAGGATCCCCACGGCGGCCTTGGCGCCCATCACGGCCACCTCGGCGCCCGGCCAGGCGAACACGGCGGTGGCGCCCAGCGACCGCGCGTTCATCGCGATGTAGGCCCCGCCGTAGGACTTGCGGGTCACCAGCGTCACCCGCGGCACCACCGCCTCGGCGAAGGCGTGCAGCAGCTTCGCACCGCGCCGCACCACGCCGTCCCACTCCTGGCCGACGCCGGGCAGGTAGCCGGGGACGTCGACAAGCACGACCAGCGGGACGCCGAACGCGTCGCACATCCGCACGAAGCGGGCGGCCTTCTCCGCCGACGCGGAGTCCAGGCAGCCGCCGAGGCGCAGCGGGTTGTTGGCGATGACGCCGACGGTCCGCCCGTTGAGCCGGCCCAGCGTGGTGACCACGTTGGGCGCCCAGCGCGGGTGCATCTCCAGGCCGGGCCCGTCGAGCACGGCGGACACCAGCGGCTTGACGTCGTAGGCGCGCTGCGGCTGCTCGGGGAGCAGCGCCCGCAGGTCGACGTCGGGCACCCTCGCCGCCGGGGCGAACTGCCCCTGCGCGGCGAGCAGGTCGACCGCCTGCCGCGCGGTCTGCAGCGCCTCGTCCTCGGTGTCGGTGACCACGTGCACCACGCCGCTGCGCCGGCCGTGGGTGTCCGGGCCGCCGAGGCGCTCCATGTCGACGTCCTCGCCGGTGACCGAGCGGACGACGTCGGGACCGGTGACGAACACCCGCCCGGCCGGTCCCATGATCACCAGGTCGGTGAGCGCCGGCCCGTAGGCGGCGCCGCCGGCGGCCGGGCCGAGGACCACCGAGATCTGCGGCACCCGGCCGGAGGCCCGCACCATGGCGGCGAACACCTCGCCGACGGCGTGCAGCGCGGTCACGCCCTCGGCCAGGCGCGCACCGCCGGAGTGCCAGATGCCGACGACCGGCAGCCGCTCGCGCAGCGCGGTGTCGATGGCGTCCACGATGTGGCGGCAGCCGTCGATGCCCATGGCGCCGCCCATCACGGTGGCGTCGGTGCAGAAGGCGACCACGGGGGTGCCCGACACCGTCCCGCGCGCGGCCACGACCCCGGAGGTGTCGCGGGGGACGAGCAGCGTGGTCGACCCGGCGTCGAGGAGACGCTGCAGGCGGTCCTCGGGGTCGCGCGGGTCGGAGCTGGGCAGGGTGGGGACGGCGTGGACGGTGGTCACCGGGCCTCCAGGTCTCCCCGGCTACCGGCCGGGTGGGCGGTGGGCCCGCTGCAGCGCCCCGCCGCGGGCTCGCGAGGGGCGGTGCGCAGCGGGGTCCTGTCGTCAGGCGGTCGTGAAGACCAGCGCGATGTTGTGCCCGCCGAAGCCGAAGGAGTCGTTGACCGCTGCGTCGAAGGACGCCTTGCGCGGCTCGCGGCGGACGATGTCGAGCGCCTGCACGGCCGCGTCGTCGTCGGGGTCGTCGAGGTTGGCCGTGGCCGGGACCACCTGCTCGCGCAGCGCGAGGATGGTGAACACCGACTCCAGGGCGCCCGCGGCACCGAGCAGGTGGCCGGTCTGGCTCTTGGTCGCCGAGACCATCGCGTGCTCGCCGACGGCGCTGCGGATGGCCGCGGCCTCGGCGGTGTCGCCGACCGGCGTCGAGGTGGCGTGGGCGTTGACGTGGCCGATGTCGGTGGGGGAGAGGCCGGCGTCGCGCAGCGCCGCGCCGATCGCCCGGGCGGCGCCCTCGCCCTCGGGGTGGGGGGCGACCAGGTCGTAGCCGTCGGCGGTCGCGCCGGCGCCGGCCAGCCGGGCGTGCACGCGGGCGCCCCGGGCGGCGGCCGAGCCGGCCCGCTCGAGGACCAGCGCGGCCGCGCCCTCGCCGAGGACGAAGCCGTCACGGCCCTTGTCGAACGGCCGCGAGGCACGCTCGGGCTCGTCGTTGCGGGTGCTCATCGCCCGCATCGCGGCGAACCCGGCCATGGGCAGCGGGTGCACGCAGGCCTCGGTGCCGCCGACGATGACGACGTCGGCGCGGTCGAAGCGCAGCAGGTCCAGGCCCCAGCGGATCGCCTCCGCGCCGGAGGCGCAGGCACTGACCGGGGCGTGCACGCCGCCGCGGGCGCCGACGGCCAGCCCCACGGCCGCGGCCGGGCCGTTGGGCATGAGCATCGGGATGGTGAAGGGCGAGACCCGCTTGGGGCCCTTCTCCTCCAGGACGTCGTCCTGGCCGAGCAGCGTGAGCGCCCCGCCGATGCCGGTGCCGAAGACGACGGCGATGCGCTCGGACGCCACGCCGGCGTCCGCCGCGCCGGAGTGCGCCCAGGCCTCCTCGGCGGCGATGACCGCGACCTGCTGGCTGCGGTCCAGCCGCCGGGCGCGCACCCGGTCGATCTGCGAGGCCGGGTCACTGGCCAGCGCGGCGACGAGCTGGGCGGGGAAGTCCTTCGCCCAGTCGTCGGTCAGCCGGCTGACCCCCGACCGCCCGGCCAGCAGGGCCTCCCAGGTGCTCGCGACGTCGCCGCCGAGCGGCGTGGTGGCACCGAGACCGGTGACGACGACGTCGCGGTCGGACGTGCTCATGACGTGTTCCTCCTGGGATGGGGCGGCCGGGGGCCGGGGGGAGCGGGGCTGGTCAGCCCTGGTTCTTCTGGATGAAGCTGATCGCGTCGCCGACGGTCTTGATGTTGGCGAGCTCGTCGTCGGGGATGGCCACGCCGAACTTGTCCTCGACGGCCGTGGCGATCTCGACCATCGACAGCGAGTCGACGTCGAGGTCCTCGGTGAACGACTTCTCCGGGGTGGCGTCGGCGGGGGCGACCCCGGCGACCTCCTCCAGGATCTCGGCCAGACCTGCCTGGATGTCCTCGCTCACGCGGGGGTCCTCTCTCTCGGTGGTGACGGGCGGTGCCCGCCGTCGGGCCCGGGGGATCCGGGGGCTGGGGTGCCGGTCAGGGCAGGACGAGCACCTGGCCGGCGAAGGTGAGGCCGGCGCCGTAGCCGAGGACCAGCGTGAGGTCCCCGCTCTTGGCCTCGCCGGACTCCATCAGGGCGGTGAGCGCCAGCGGGATCGAGGCGGCCGAGGTGTTGCCGGACTGGACGACGTCGCGGGCGACGACGGTCTCCTTGCCGAAGCCGAGCTTCTTGCTCATCGACTCGACGATGCGCAGGTTGGCCTGGTGCGGGGCGAACACGTCGATGTCCTCGGGGCCGACGCCGGCGGCCTCCATCGCCTGGATCAGCGTGTCGGTGAGCCGGGTGGTGGCCCAGCGGTAGACCGCCTGGCCGGCCATGGTCATGGTGCCGGTACCGGCGGCGATCTCGATGGCGGAGAACTGGTCGCCGTCGCTGCCCCACGCGACCGGCCCGATGCCCGGCTCGTCGGACGCGCCGACCACGGCCGCCCCGGCGCCGTCGGCGAAGATCACCGCGGTGGAGCGGTCGGTCTGGTCGACGACGTCGGTGAGCCGCTCGACGCCGACCACCAGCGCGTTGCGCGCCGAGCCCGCCCGGATGGACGCCGAGGCCACCTCCAGCGCGTAGCAGAAGCCGGCGCACCCGGCGTTGAGGTCGAAGGCGCCCGGGCGCGGGATGCCGAGGCGGTGGGCGACCTGCGGGCCGATGCCGGGGATCGGCTCCTTGAGGCTGGCGCTGGCCAGGATCACCAGGTCGACCTCGTCGGGGGACAGGCCGCTGGCGGCCAGCGCCTTGCCGCCGGCGGCGACGGCCATCTCCTGCAGCGTCTCGTCCTCCGACGCCCAGCGGCGCTCGGCGATGCCGACCCGCGTCTGGATCCACTCGTCGTTGGTGTCCATGACCTGGGCGAGGTCGTCGTTGGTGACCCGCCGGCGGGGCCGGTAGGCGCCCAGGCCGAGGATGCGTGCGCCCGGGGCGCCCTCGGGCAGTCGGATGCTCACGCGTGGACCTCCGGGTAGAGACGGGCGAGGGGGTCGCCGGCGTCGACCAGGTCGCCGTCGTGGACCAGCCACTCGGCGAGGACGCCGTCGTAGGCGGCGGAGACGTTGACCTCCTCGCGGCGGCTGCGCACGCAGCCGAGCGGGGTGCCGGCGGGCAGGCGGGTGCCCTCGGGGACGTCGGCGGGGCTGACCGTGCCGCGGACGGGGGAGACGACGACGCGCCAGTCGGGCTGGTGCTCGGCCTCGGGACGGCCCCGGGCGGCGTCGATGAGCCCGCGGGCGCGGTCGAGGTCGCCGGGACCGGCCAGCGCCAGCACCTCGACGTCCCCGCCGTTCGCGTTCTGACCCTTCCACTCCCGCTTGGCCAGGCCGGCGAGCGCGCCGGCGGGCGGCAGCTCGATGGCCGCGGTGACGCCGAGCTCGCGCAGGGTGGTCAGGCACGCGTCGAAGCGGACCGGGCTGGTGACCTGGCTGACCAGGCGGGTGAGCACCTCGGTGCCGGTGGACACGGCCGCGCCGTCGGCGTTGGACAGCAGCAGCCGGCTCGGGTCGGCCGGGCGCAGGCCGCCGACGAGGCCCTCGAGCTCCTCGCGGGCCGGGCCCATGTAGGAGGTGTGGAAGGCGCCGGCCACCGACAGCGGCACGACCCGGGCCTTGGCCGGCGGCTCGGCCTTGAGCGCGGCCAGCCCCTCGAGCGGACCGGCGACGACGACCTGGCCGCCGCCGTTGAGGTTCGCCGCGGTCAGCCCGTGGCGCTCCAGCGCCGCGGACAGCTCGTCGGGGTCGGCGCCGAGGACGGCGGACATGCCGGTGGGGGTCAGGCCGCAGGCGCGGGCCATCGCCCGGCCGCGGACGGCGGTCAGCGCGATCGCGGCCTCGACCGACAGGACGCCGGCCAGCGCGGCCGCGGTGAGCTCCCCGACACTATGGCCGGCGATGACGACCTCGCGCCCGGTGTGCGGCGTGTGCGCCACCGGGCCGGGCAGACCGCCGAGCTCGCGGGCGACGAACAGGCTCATCGCGACGACCAGCGGCTGGGTGACGGCGGTGTCGCGGATGGCCTCCGCGTCGCCGGTGGTGCCGAGGGTCAGCAGGTCGGCGTCGGCGATCGCGCCGGCCCAGCGGAAGAAGGACTCGGCGCCGGGCAGCTCCAACCAGGGGGTGAGCATCCCGGGCTTCTGCGCACCCTGCCCGGGTGCGAGGACGGCCAGCACCTCCCCACCGTCTCATCCGCCCGGGGGTCCCGCGCGGTCGTCCGGAACGAAAGGACACCACATCCCTTTGGAGGATCTCCACAATCGCTGGGCGCAGACGGGCCGTCGGCGAGCCGTTCCGTGGTGGGGACCACTGAAGGACCCCCGTGCCCCCCACCACCCGCGAGCTCGTGGCGAGCCCCTGCACGGGGGCCGTCAGTGCCAGAGGGAGCGGTCGCCGTCGAGGTCGGCCAGCGCCAGGGCGACCTGCAGGGTCCAGGCACCCCGGGGGTCGGTCACCACCAGGCCGGTCAGCTCGGCGGCCCGCTTGAGCCGGTACCGCACCGTGTTGGGGTGCACGAACAGCGCCCGCGCGCTGGCCTCCAGGTTCCCCCCGGCGGTGAGCACCGCCCGGACCGTCTCGAGCACCTCGCCGCCGGCGGTGCGCAGCGGCAGCACCGCCCGCGCGGTGAGCGCGGCGCGGGCCAGCGGGTCGCCGTCGAGGGCCCGCTCGGGCAGCAGCGCGTCGGCGGACACGGGGCGCGGGGCGCCGGGCCAGGCGCGCGCGGCCCGCAGGCCGGCCAGCGCCGCGGCGGCCGACCCGCCGGCCGCGCTGAGCCGGTCGACCACGGGGCCGAGGACGACCGGGCCCGGCCCGAACTCCTCGGCCACCCGCTCGGCCGCCGTCGGCACGTGCTCGGCGCCGCCCAGCACGACCACCAGCTGCTCGGCGTGCACGCCGACGAGCACCTCGCAGCGCTGCGAGCGGGCGGCGCGGCGGACGCCGGAGTGCGCGTCGCCGTCGCCGGGCGCGGCGCCGACCAGCACCGACACCGGGCCGGTCCCGGCCCAGCCGAGCGCGGCGGCGCGGCCGGGCAGCTCCTCGGAGCGCTCGCCGCGGACCAGCGCGTCGACGACGAGGGCCTCCAGCCGCGCGTCCCAGGCGCCGCGGTTCTCGGCGAAGCTGGCGTAGACGTGCGCGGTGGCGAAGGCGACCTCGCGGCTGAACTGCAGCACCGCCACGCGCAGCGTGTCGGCGTCGCCGGGCTCGGCCACCGACTCGACGTGGTCGTCCATCACCTCGACGGTGAGCTTGACCAGGTCCACGGTCTGCTTGAGCGGCACGGCGCGGACCAGGTCGCGCGGGGCGGCGCCGAACACCTCGCCGGTCAGCCGGGGCGGGCGGCCGGGGGCGCGGCACCACTCGACGAGCGAGGCGATGCCCGCCTGGGCCACGAGCATCACCCACGAGCGCTGGTCGGCCGGCATGGTGCGGAACCACGGCAGGTCCTCGTCCATGCGGGCGACGGCGCGGGTGGCGATGGCCCCGGACGCGCGCTCGAGCCGCCGCAGCGTCGCCGCCGTCGGCGGGTGGTCGATCACCCGGTGGGCCACACCGGTCAGCGTGTCACGGTCGGGTGCGTCGGGGAGAGTGGGGGAGTGAGCGCCCCGACCCGCCCCCGATCCCGGCTGCGCCGCCGGGTGCTCGCCGCCGCGGGCGCGGGGGTCGCCGTCCTCGCCGTCCTCGGCACGGGGGTGGCCGCCCGGTTCGGCCCGCAGGTGCGCCTCGACGACGCGGTGAGCCGCGCGCTCTACGCCGGGGACGACCGGTCGGCCCTGCACGGCGGACTGCTGGAGGTCCTCACCACGCCGGGAGTCACCTGGTTCCGCGTCCTCGTCTTCCTGCCGGTGTTCCTCTGGCTGGTGCGCCGCCGCGCCTGGCACACCGTGGTGTGGGTGGTGGTCGCGATCACCGCCATCGGGCCGCTGACCACCGCGATCAAGGAGCTGGTCGGCCGCGCCCGGCCGGCGTTCGAGAACGGCGGCCTGGTGTACGAGGGGCTCAGCTTCCCGAGCGGGCACTCCTCGGGCATCGCCACGCTCGTCACCGTCGGGCTGGTGCTGGCCTGGCCGCGGCTGGGCCAGCCGGGGCGCCGGGCCGCCGTCGCCGCCGGGGTCGCGCTGGCCGTCCTGGTCGCGCTGACCCGCATCTGGCTGGGCGTGCACTACCCGTCCGACGTCGTCGGCGGGCTGGGTCTGGGGACGGCGTGGTCGCTGCTGGTCGCACTGGGAGCCGGCGGGTTCCCCGGCGGCCCCGGCGCGCTGCCCGAGCGGGACGAGGCGCCGTGACCGGCCCCGAGGGCACCACGCTGCTCGAGCCGGGCGACGGCTCGCTGGGGCCGCTGCTGCGGGTCACCGACGACCGGCTGCCGCCCGGCGCCGGCTACGGCGTGCACGCCCACCGCGCGGTCGACGTCGTCGCCGTGGTGTTGGCCGGGTCGGTCGCGCACCGCTGGGGTGGGGGAGCGGTGGTCGACGCCGGCGACGTCGGGGTGCTGCGGGCCGGGACCGGGCTCGAGCACGACGAGGTGGCCGGCCCCGACGGCGCCCGCGTGCTGCAGTCGTACCTGCGCCCGGCCGAGGCCGGGGCCGCGCCGGCGCACGAGGTGGTGCACACCCCGCGCGGCTGGGTCGACCTCGGCCGTCCCGACGCGCGGCTGTGGCTGGGGGAGGACGGCCCGGACGTCCCCGACGGCGTCGTGCTGCGCCCCGGTGGCGGGGTCGTCGTCGTGTGGCAGGTCGACGCCGCCCGCCCCGCCTGGGCGGACTGACCGGGGGTCCTCCGGAGCGGAGGGCTCCCGGCCGTCCGGTCAGGGTGCTCAGATCGCTGCAGCGTCGAGCGGTGGAGCGGGAGGGTCTCCTCAGGCAGAGGCGCGCACCACGAGCCGGGTCGGGCAGACCCGGGCCTGCACCTCCTCGTCGCCCTCCACCTGGCGCAGCAGCAGGTCGGTCATGTGGCGGGTCATCTCGTCCAGCGGCTGGGCGACCGTCGTCAGCGGCGGGTCGCTCGTGGCGGCCGCCGCGGCGTCGTCGAAGCCCACGACGGCGACGTCGCCGGGCACGGAGCGGCCGGCCTCCCGCAGCGTGCGCAGTGCCCCGACCGCCATCGCGTCGGAGGCCACGAACACCGCGTCCAGGTCCGGCGCCTGCTCCAGGAGTGCGGCCATCGCGCGCGCGCCGCCGGCCTCGGTGAAGTCGCCCGCCGCGACCAGGGCGGGGTCCGGCCCGATCCCGGCGCCCTCGAGGGCCGCGCGGTACCCGGCGTGCCGGTCGATGCCGGCGATCATGTCCTGCGGGCCGCTCACGGTGGCGATCCGCCGTCGCCCGCCCGCCAGGAGGTGCTCGGTGGCGTCCCGGGCGCCGCCGGCGTTGTCGGCGTCGACGTAGCAGACCGAGCGCCCGTCGAGGGGCCGGCCGGAGAGCACCAGGGGCACCTGGGCCTCGGCGAGGACCGCCGGCAGCGTGTCCTGGCTGTGCAGCGACATGAGGATGACGCCGTCGACGTGCCCCTGGCGGACGTAGCGGGCGACCTTCTCCTGCTCGCGCTCCCCGCGGGCGGCCAGCAGCACCAGGTTCATCTCGGTGTCGGCCAGCGCGGCCGAGAGCTCCCGGACGACGCGGGCGAAGAACGGGTCGCTGAAGACCTGCGTGTTCGACTCCGAGAGGACCAGCGCGATCGTGTCGGTCCGCCGGGTGACCAGGCTGCGGGCCGCGGGGTTGGGCACGTAGCGCAGCCGCGCGACGGCCTCCTCGACGGCGCGGCGGGCCTCCGGGCGCACCTTCGGCGAGCCGTTGACCACGCGCGACACCGTCGCCCGGGACACCCCGGCGAGCTGGGCGACCTCGTCCAGGGTCGGGGAGGAGCCGCGTCCGGCGAGCGTCGTCACGGGCCCTCCTCCGGTCGCGCTGCGGGTCCATCGTGCACGGCCCGGGCCTCTCGCGCCTTCCCTCGGGTGCCCTCTTGACAGCGGGATGTGGTGCCCATCACTCTCCTCCCATCGGTCGTGAGAGCGCTTTCACGACCGTCACCATAGCCCGAGCGCAGCCGTTCGGGAACCGATCCAGGAGGACCGATGACCGTTCCCCCGAGACGCAGGGCGGCGCTCGGCGCTGCTCTCGTCGCGACCCTGATGGCCGCCGGTTGTGGGGGCTCCGGCTCCGACGACGGCACGATCACCCTCGACCTCGGCCTCTTCGGCACGTTCGGCTTCGAGGAGGCCGGGCTCTACGACGAGTACATGGAGATGCACCCCGAGATCCGCATCCAGGAGGAGTCGGTCGAGCGGTCGGCCGACTACTACCGGGCGCTGCAGACCCGCCTGGCCGCGGGCTCCGGCCTCGCGGACATCCAGGGCATCGAGATCGGCTTCGTCGCCGACGTCGTGGCCAACCACGCCGACGCCTTCGTCGACTTCGCCGCCCGGGACAACGCCGACGAGATCCTCGGGCACTACTACGACTGGAAGGTCGAGGGGTCCACCACCGCCGACGGCCGCGTGGTCGGCCTGGGCACCGACGCCGGGCCCGAGGCCATGTGCTTCCGCCGTGACCTGTTCGAGCAGGCCGGCCTGCCGACCGACCGCGCGGAGCTGGCCCAGCTGTGGTCCACCTGGGAGGGCTACCTCGAGCTCGGCCGGCAGTACGAGGCCTCGCCGACCAAGCCCGAGGGCAGCGCGTTCCTCGACAGCCCGGCCAGCGTCTTCTCCGCCGCCGTCTACCAGGGCCAGACCGCCTACGACGACGAGGACGGCAACCCGATCCCCGAGTCCAGCGACGGCGTCGCGACGGCCTGGCAGCACGCCAGCGCGGCGGCCGGGGAGGGCATGACGGCCAACCTGATCCAGTTCGGCGACGAGTGGAACTCCGCGTTCGCCAACGGCGCGTTCGCGACCATCTCCTGCCCGGCCTGGATGCTCGGCTACATCACCGGCCAGGCCGGCGACGAGGGCGAGGGCCGCTGGGACGTGGCACCGCTGCCCGGCGGCGCCGGCAACTGGGGCGGCTCCTGGCTCGGGGTCACCGAGTCCAGCGAGCACAAGGAGGAGGCGATCGCCCTCGTCGAGTGGCTGACCGCGCCCGAGCAGCAGGTGCGGATGTTCACCGAGGAGCAGCACTTCCCCTCCAGCCAGCAGGCGGCGGAGGACCCGGAGGTGGCGACGGCGACCAGTGAGTACTTCAGCGGCGCGCCGGTGGGGCAGATCTTCGGTTCGTCGGCGGCGGCGCTGCGGTTCACGCCGATCGGCCCCTACGACACCCAGATCCAGGAGGCGTTCACCAACGCCCTGAGCACCGTCGCGGAGGGGACCGGCCCCGACGACGCCTTCCAGGCGGCCCTCGACGAGATCGAACAGGTCGTCGGAGGCTGACAGACCCCGGCCGGTGCCCGCGCGCGTCCACCCGCGGGCACCGGCCGGCTCCACCCCGTCCGAGGGACCCCGCCCGAGAACCCCCTGGAAGGCCCCGCATGACCATCGCCAGCGACGACCCCCGGGTCGCGGCGGCCGCCGCACCGCCACCCGCGCCACCGCCGGGCCCTCCGGTCCGCCGCCGGCGCCGGCTCACCCGCAACCGCTGGGGCTACGCCTACGTCGCCCCGTTCTTCGTCCTCTTCGCCTGCTTCAGCCTCTACCCGTTCCTCTACACCGCGTGGATCTCCCTGCACGAGGTGCGGCTGTCCGACATCGACGGCGCGGAGTTCGTCGGGCTGGGCAACTACACCGCACTGCTGCAGAACGAGTTCTTCTGGAACGCCGCGAGGAACACGCTGACCATCGGCGTCCTCTCCACGGTGCCGCAGCTGGCTATGGCCCTGGGCCTGGCGCACCTGCTCAACTACAAGCTGCGCGGCCGGACCTTCTACCGGGTCGCGATGCTCATGCCCTACGCCACCAGCATCGCCGCGGCCACGCTGGTCTTCGCCCAGCTCTTCGGCCACGACTACGGGCTGATCAACACCCTCCTGGAGGCCGTCGGCTTCGACCGGGTGGACTGGGAGAGCGGCACCTGGACCAGTCAGTTCGCCATCTCGGTGATCGTCACCTGGCGGTGGACCGGGTACAACGCGCTCATCTACCTGGCCGCCATGCAGGCCATCCCGGGCGACCTCTACGAGGCCGCGACCCTGGACGGCGCCAGCCGCTGGCAGCAGTTCCTGCACGTCACGATCCCGGCGCTCAAGCCGACGATCCTGTTCACGATCGTCGTCTCGACGATCGGCGCGGTGCAGCTGTTCGGGGAGCCGCTGCTGTTCAGCGGCAACGGCATGACCAGCGGCGGGGTGTCCAACCAGTACCAGACCCTCGGCCTGCTCATGTACGACCAGGGCTGGACCAACTTCCACCTCGGTCAGGCCGCCGCCACCGCGTGGGCCATGTTCCTCATCATCCTCGTCGTCGTCGGTGGTTACGCGCTGCTCGCGCGCCGGCGGGCCCGGGCCGAGCGGTAGGAGCCGCCATGACCACCCTCGCTTCCGCACCGCAGGAGACCGTGTCCGTGGCGGGCCCCGTCGCCACCCCCCGCCGCCGTCGCGGCCGCCGGGCCGGGAAGGTGACCGCCGCCGGGCCGCTGACCTACGTGCTGCTCGGCCTGACCGCCCTGGTGTCGGTCTTCCCGCTCTACTGGACCGCCGTCGCGGCCTCGAAGACCAACGCCGAGCTCGCCGGCACCCCGCCTCCGTTCCTGCCCGACGCCGACCTGTTCACCAACATCGGCCGGGCCATGGAGGAGGCGCCGATCGGCCTGGCCATCGTCAACTCCGTCGTCGTGTCCAGCTGCATCACCGTGGGCACCGTCCTCTGCAGCACCCTGGCCGGCTTCGCCTTCGCCAAGCTGCGCTTTCGCGGCAACGGGGCCCTGCTCGCGCTGGTCGTGGGCACGATGATGGTGCCGACCCAGCTGGCGATCATCCCGCTGTTCATCCTCATCGCCGAGCTGCAGTGGGTCGACCACCTGCAGGCCGTCGTGCTGCCCACCCTGGTCAGCGCCTTCGGCGTCTTCTTCATGCGGCAGTTTCTCTCCCAGGCGCTGCCCGACGAGCTGCTCGAGGCCGCCCGCGTCGACGGCGCCTCGACGCTGCGGACCTTCTGGTCGGTGGTCGTGCCGGTGGCCCGGCCGGCCATGGCGGTGCTGGCGATGCTGACGTTCCTCACCGCCTGGAACGACTTCTTCTGGCCGATCATCGCGCTGACCACGGACAACCCCACCGTGCAGGTGGCGCTGGCCGGTCTCGGCGGCGGCTACGTCCCCGACACCGCGGTGATCATGGCCGGGACGCTCATCGGGACGCTGCCCGTGCTCGTGGTCTTCGTCGTCCTCGGCAAGCAGATCGTCGGCGGCATCATGCAGGGCGCGGTCAAGGGATGAGGCGCCCGTCCACCACCCCCGTCCCGACCCGCACCCCGAGAGGCGCCTGAGCCATGGCCACCGTCACCTTCGACTCCGCGACCCGCATGTACCCGAAGGCCGACCGGCCGGCGGTCGACAACCTCGACCTGGAGATCGGCGACGGCGAGTTCCTCGTCCTCGTCGGGCCGTCCGGCTGCGGCAAGTCCACGTCGCTGCGGATGCTCGCCGGCCTGGAGGAGATCGACGCCGGCAGCATCCGCATCGGCGACCGCGACGTCTCCGACGCCCCGCCCAAGGACCGCGACATCGCGATGGTCTTCCAGAACTACGCGCTCTACCCGCACATGACCGTCGAGCAGAACATGGGCTTCGCGCTCAAGATCGCCGGCGTCGCCAAGGACGAGATCGGCCGCCGGGTGGCCGAGGCGGCGAAGATCCTCGACCTCGAGGACTACCTGCTCCGGCGGCCCAAGGCGCTCTCCGGCGGCCAGCGGCAGCGGGTGGCCATGGGCCGGGCCATCGTGCGCAACCCGCAGGTCTTCCTCATGGACGAGCCGCTGTCCAACCTCGACGCGAAGCTGCGCGTGCAGACCCGCACCCAGATCGCCGCGCTGCAGCGGCGGCTGGCCGTCACCACCGTCTACGTCACCCACGACCAGGTCGAGGCGATGACGATGGGCGACCGCGTGGCGGTGCTGCGCGACGGCGTCCTGCAGCAGTGCGACACCCCCGGCGCCCTCTACGAGCGGCCGGCCAACACCTTCGTCGCCGGGTTCATCGGCTCACCGGCGATGAACGTCGTCACCGGGCCGGCCGTCGACGGCGGCGTCCGGCTCGCCGGCGCGGTGCTGCCGGTGCCGCGCGAGAAGCTGGCCCGCGCCGCGGCCGGCACCGGCCGGGTCACCGTCGGCTTCCGCCCCGAGTCACTGGAGACCGCGCCACCCGGCGAGGGCGTGCCCGTGGTGGTCAACGTCGTGGAGCAGCTCGGCTCGGACGCCTTCCTCTACGCCACCCTCGGCGCCGACGACGACGGCGACGTCCTGCACACCGCCGACGTCGTGGTGCGGACCGAGCCGCGCACGGCCGCCGCGGTGGGGGAGACGGTGCACCTGCGGGTCCGCGAGGACTGCCTGCACGTCTTCGACCCGGTCACGCAGCTGCGCGTCGACTGAACTCCCGCTTCACCCCCGGCGGCCCCGGTGCCGCCGCGCTGCCCCCTGCCCGTGACCCCTCCCCCCCCCTGCCCGTGACCCCTGCCCCCCTCTGCCCGTGCTCCCTCCTGCCCTGAGGAGAACCCCTCCCGTGACCAGCACCGACATCCGCGAGGACGCCCTCGCCGGCCTCACCTTCCCGCCCGGCTTCGTCTTCGGTGCCGCGACCGCCGCCTACCAGATCGAGGGGGCCGTCACCGAGGACGGCCGTGGCCCCTCGATCTGGGACACCTACAGCCACACGCCCGGCCGCACGTACCAGGGCCACACCGGCGACGTCGCCGTCGACCACTACCACCGCTACCGCGACGACGTCGCGCTGATGGCCGGCCTCGGGCTCTCGGCGTACCGGTTCTCCGTGTCCTGGCCGCGGGTGCTGCCGGAGGGCGGCGGCCGGGTCGAGCAGCGGGGGCTGGACTTCTACCGGCGGCTGGTCGACGAGCTGCTCGCCGTCGGCGTGCAGCCCTGGCTGACGCTCTACCACTGGGACCTGCCGCAGGCGCTGCAGGACCGCGGCGGCTGGGCCGACCGGGACACCGCCGAGCGCTTCGCCGAGTACGCCTCCGTCGTCGTCGGCGCCCTCGGTGACCGGGTGACGCACTGGTCGACGCTGAACGAGCCGATGTGCAGCGCCCTGCTCGGCCACGTGTCCGGAGCGCACGCACCGGGGCTGCAGGACTCCGTCGCCGGCGCCCGCGCCACCCACCACCTGCTGCTGGGCCACGGCCTGGCCGCGGCCCGGCTGCGGGCGGCCGGCGTCTCCTCGCTCGGCGTCACGCTCAACTTCACGCCGATGAACCCGGCCAGCCAGGACCCCGCCGACCTCGACGCGGCCCGCCGCCTCGACGGCCAGCAGAACCGGATGTTCCTCGAGCCGGTCGTGAACGGGGCCTACCCGGCCGACGTCGTCGCCGACCTCGAGGCCGCCGGCGCCCCGCTGCCGGTCCGTGACGGCGACCTGGAGACGATCGCCGCGCCGCTGGACTGGCTGGGCGTCAACTACTACTTCGAGCAGACGGTGCGGGCCGGCACCCGGCCGGCCGGCAAGCCGCCGACGTCGTTCATCGGCGGCGGCGACGTCGTCGAGCTCGACCCGGTGGGACCGACGACGACGATGGGCTGGGGCATCAGCCCGCAGGCGTTCACCGACCTGCTGCTGTGGATCGGCGGGCGCGCGCCGGGGCTGCCGCTCGTCGTCACGGAGAACGGCTCCGCCTGGGACGACGAGGTCGACGCCGAGGGCGCGGTGCACGACCCCGAGCGGGTCGACTTCCTGGTCCGCCACCTCGCGGCCATGGCCGCGGCGATGGAGCGCGGCGCCGACGTGCGCGGCTACTTCGCCTGGTCGCTGCTGGACAACTACGAGTGGGCCCGCGGGTACGCCCAGCGCTTCGGGCTGGTGCACGTGGACTACGCCACCCAGCGGCGCACCGCGAAGGACAGCGGGCTGGCCTACGCCGAGCTGCTGCGCCGCCACCGCGACGAGGCCTGATGGAGTGCCCGCCGGCGGGTCCCGTGCTCGACGACGGGACCCGCCGGCGGGTGCTCGGCGCCCTGCTCGTCTGCCAGCGGCACTCCTGGGACCAGGGCCTGACGGCTGCGGTCCTCGACGGCGACGGCGAGGACTCCGCGCTGAGGGCGCTCGTCGGCGACGCCGTCGCGCGGCAGCTGCCCGACGGCCGGCTGGCCGAGCTCGATCCCGCCTGCAGCGTCAACGGCGGCATCGTCGGCGAGTACGTGGACCTGGTGGCGCGCCGCACGGGCGACGCCGCCCTGACAGCCGCCGCCGCCCGCCAGCGGGCGTGGCTGCTGCGGTCCGCGCCCCGCGCCGCCGACGGCACCCTGTTCCACCTGGTCGGTCCCCGCGAGGTGTGGGCCGACACGGTCTGCACGGTCGTGCCGCCGCTGGCCGCGGCCGGGCACGGGGACGCCGCGCTCGCCCAGCTGGACGGCCACCGCTCCCGGTTGCGGCGACCCGACGGGCTGTGGCGCGCCCGGTGGGACGAGGACGCCGGCCGCCCCGCGGACGACCGTGCCTGGGGCACGGGCAACGGCTGGGTGGCCGCCGGCCTGGCGCGGACGGTGGGCCGCCTGCCGGCCGCCTCCGGCGCCGCGCTCGCGGCCGAGCTCCGGGCACTGCTCGACGGATGCCTGGCACACCGGCGGCCCGACGGGACCCTCGGGGACGTCCTCGACGACGACGCGTCGCGCGCCGACCCCGCGGCGGCCGCGACGCTGTCCTACGCGGCGCTGACCGGAGCCGGCGAGGGCTGGCTGCCGGCGCCGTACGGAGCGGTCGGGCGGGCGCTGCTCGTTCCCGCCGTCGCGAGCCTCGACGGGCTGGGGAGGGTCTCCGGTGCACCGGCCGCGCCCCGGTTCGACCGTCCGGGGCACTCACCCGAGGCCCAGGCCCTCCTGCTGCTGGCCGACGCGGCGGCGCGGCCCCTCCCCGGGGACGGGCTCACACCAGACCGGCGACCTCGGCCGCGCAGCCCCAGGAGAGGGTGACACCGGCGCCGCCGTGCCCGTAGCAGGCGACGACGGGCCGCCCGCCGATCTCCAGCCGTTCCAGCCGGACGGTGGGCCGGGCCGGCCGCAGCCCCACCGCCCGCGACAGCACCGGCTGACCCCGCAGCTCGGGGACCAGCGCGCACGCCCGCTCCAGGATCGCCGCCTCCACCCGCGGATCGGGCTCGCGGCCCGTGGCCCCCTCCACCGCCGTCCCGCCGCAGACGACGTCCCGGCCGCGGGGGACGACGTAGGTCAGCCCGGCCGGGCCGTCCTGGTCCAGCACCCAGCCGGACAGGCCCGGGTCGGCCAGCCGGACCACCTGGCCCTGCACGGGGACGCCGGTGTCGTCGTCGAGGAGGTGCCCCGAACCCAGCCCGGCGGCCACCACGACGACGTCGCCGGCCACCTCGTCGAGTGCGGCGACCCGACCCGGCACGGTCGCCACCCCGGCCGAGGCGCACCCGGCGGCCAGCCAGGGCAGGTACGCCCCCGTGTCGACCACCGGCAGCGTGCAGCGGGTACCGGCGCGGGCGCCGGGCGGGAGCTCCTCCGGGGCCGCCGGACGGACCCCGGGCACCCCCGGCGTCCACCACAGGTCCGGTTCGGGGGTGCGGTGCACGAAGGTGCCCGGGCGGAGCCGCACCCCGGTCGCCGGGTCGGCGGCGAGCCGGGTGAGGACCTCCAGCGAGGTGGCGCCCCACCGCAGGACGGCGTCCACGGGCGCTGCCCGGTAGGGGAACCAGATCGCGGCGGCCACCGCGGAGGTCGTCGCGGGCCACGGGTCGGCGGTGTGCACCCGGACCCGGTGCCCCGACCGTGCCAGCTCGAGCGCACAGGTCAGCCCGACCACCCCGCCGCCGACGACGGCCACGTCGCGTGGGCCGTCGTCGGCGGCGGAGTCGGGTGCGAGGGCGGCCCCCGTGCAGGGTCCCGCCGCGGGCTCGCGAGTGGCGGGGGGCAAGGGGGTCCTGACGTCAGGTCGCCGGGCTGGGGTCGGTCCGCTCCTCGGCCGGCGCCGCCTGCACGTCGCGGATCCGGTACTTCTCCACCGCCTCGCGGACCGTCGAGCGGTCCAGCTGACCGCGGTCGGCCAGCGAGGCCAGCGTCCGGACGACGATCGACTCGGCGTCGACGTGGAAGTGCCGGCGCAGCGCCGGGCGGGTGTCGGACAGGCCGAACCCGTCGGTGCCCAGCGTCGCCATCCCGCCCGGGACGTACGGGGCGATCAGGTCGGGCACCGACCGCATCCAGTCCGACACCGCCACGACGGGCCCCTCGGCGTCCTGCAGCCGCTGGGTCACGTACGGCACCTGCGGCTCCTCCTCCGGGTGCAGGAGGTTGTGCTCCTCGCACGCGTCGGCCTGCCGACGCAGCTCGGTCCACGACGTCACGGACCACACGTCGGCCGACACTCTCCAGTCCTCGCGCAGCAGCTCCTGCGCCCGCAGTGCCCACGGCACCGCCACGCCCGAGGCCAGGACCTGTGCCCGGGAGCCCTCGCCGTGGCCTGGGGCGTAGCGGTACATGCCGGCGAGCAGCCCCTGGACGTCGAGGTCCTCGGGCTCGGCCGGCTGCTTGTACGGCTCGTTGTAGACGGTCAGGTAGTACATGACGTCGGGGCTGCGGTGCCCGCCGAGCGGGGCGCCCGGGTCCTCGCCGTACATGCGCAGCAGCGCGTCCCGGGTGATGTGGCCGACCTCGTAGGAGAAGGCCGGGTCGTAGGACACCACCGCCGGGTTGGTGTGCGCCAGCAGCAATGAGTGGCCGTCCTCGTGCTGCAGGCCCTCGCCGTTGAGCGTCGTCCGGCCGGCGGTGGCACCGAGGACGAAGCCGCGGGTCATCTGGTCGGCGGCGGCCCAGAACGAGTCACCGGTCCGCTGGAACCCGAACATCGAGTAGAAGATGTAGATCGGGATCATCGGCTCGCCGTGCGTGGCGTACGACGTCCCGACGGCGGTGAACGACGCCGTCGAGCCGGCCTCGTTGATGCCCTCGTGCAGGATGACGCCCTGCTCGGACTCCTTATAGGCCAGCATCAGCTCCCGGTCGACCGAGGTGTAGCGCTGCCCGGCCGGGTTGTAGATCTTGTGCGACGAGAAGAGGCTGTCCAGGCCGAACGTGCGCGCCTCGTCGGGGATGATCGGCACGAAGCGCGGGCCGAGTTCCACGTCCTTCAGCAGCTCCTTGAGCAGGCGGACGAACGCCATCGTCGTCGCCACCTCCTGCTTGCCCGAGCCGCGCCGCAGGACGTCGAAGGCCTTGTCCTCGGGCGCCTTGAGCGTCTTGAACTCCGCTCGGCGGCGCGGCACCGCGCCACCCAGGGTCCGGCGCCGCTCGAGCATGTACTGCATCTCGTCGGAGTCCGGCTCGGGCTTGTAGTAGGGCGGCAGGGTCTTGTCGAGCGCCTCGTCGGGGATCGGCAGGTAGAGCCGGTCGCGGAAGGCGGCGAGGTCCTCCGCGGTCAGCTTCTTCATCTGGTGCGTGGAGTTGCGGCCCTCGAAGTGGCTGCCCAGCGTCCAGCCCTTGATGGTCTTGGCGAGGATGACCGTCGGCTGGCCCTTGTGCTCCACGGCCGCCTTGAACGCCGCGTACACCTTGCGGTAGTCGTGCCCGCCGCGGGAGAGGTCCCAGACGTCCTTGTCGCTCATGTGCTCCACGAGCTTGCGGGTGCGCGGGTCGCGCCCGAAGAAGTGCTCGCGGACGAACGCGCCGTCCTCGGCCTTGTAGGTCTGGTAGTCCCCGTCGGGCGTCTGGTTCATCAGGTTGACCAGGGCGCCGTCACGGTCGGCCGACAGCAGCGGGTCCCACTCGCGGCCCCAGATCACCTTGATCACGTTCCAGCCGGCGCCGCGGAAGAACGACTCCAGCTCCTGGATGACCTTGCCGTTGCCGCGCACCGGGCCGTCGAGCCGCTGCAGGTTGCAGTTGACGACGAAGGTGAGGTTGTCCAGCTCCTCGCGGGCAGCGAGACCGATCATGCCGAGCGACTCGGGCTCGTCCATCTCGCCGTCGCCGAGGAAGGCCCAGACGTGCTGGTCGGAGGTGTCCTTGACGCCGCGGGCGTGCAGGTACCGGTTGAACCGGGCCTGGTAGATCGCGTTCATCGGGCCCAGGCCCATGGAGACGCTGGGGAACTCCCAGAAGTCCGGCATGAGCCGCGGGTGCGGGTAGCTCGACAGCCCGCCGCCGGGGTGACTGACCTCCTGCCGGAAGCCGTCGAGCTGCTGCTCGCTGAGCCGGCCCTCGAGGAAGGCACGCGCGTAGATGCCGGGGGAGGCGTGACCCTGGAACCAGATCTGGTCGCCGCCGCCGGGGTGGTCCTTGCCGCGGAAGAAGTGGTTGAAGCCGACCTCGTAGAGCGAGGCGGAGGAGGCGTAGGAGGAGATGTGGCCGCCGACGCCGATGCCGGGCCGCTGCGCCCGGTGGACCATGATCGCGGCGTTCCAGCGGATGTAGGCGCGGATGCGCCGCTCGGTGTCCTCGTCGCCGGGGAAGTACGGCTCCCGCTCGGGCGGGATCGTGTTGATGTAGTCGGTGCTGCGGAGGGCCGGCACACCCACCTGCTGCTCACGGCTGCGCTGCAGCATCTTGAGCATGAGGTAGCGGGCCCGCCCGCGGCCTGCGTGCTCGACGACGCTGTCGAGCGACTCGACCCACTCCTGGGTCTCGTCGGGATCGGTGTCGACCAGCTGGCTGGGGAGCCCGTCGGTGATGACCGCGCGGGGCCGGCCGGCGTCGCGGGTGGGGTCGCCACTCTGCTGCGGAGCGCTCATGGGTCCATCGTCGCGCGCCGGGATGGTCCGCGTCACGTGAGACCTCCCGGCCAGCGGTGGACGGGGCCCCTCGGGCGCGTCGCCGACGAGCGCTTGCGCGTCACCAGGCATGCCCTACGCTCCTGCCCACGCAGACCGACGCCGTCGGGACAGCGCTTTCCGGGCACGAGAGGGGTGACATGACCAGGCAGCGGGTGGACTCCCCGCCGGTCGTGTCCGCCGTCGGCCCCCACGACTCCCACGCGCCCGTCACTCGGCGCCTCGTGCCTGCCTGCGCAACGCGGGCGGCCGGCCACACCTCGGAGGAACAGCAGGGATGAGCGTCGACTCGGGCAGCGCCGGCATGGCGGCCCGCCTGGGCATCAAACCGGGCATGGTCGTGCAGGAGCTCGGCTGGGACGAGGACGCCGACGAGGACCTGCGCGACTCGATCGTCGACACCTCGGGCAGCGAGATGGTCGACGAGGACACCGACGAGGTCGCCGACGTCGTCCTCCTCTGGTGGCGCGAGGACGACGGCGACCTCGTCGACGCGCTCGTCGACGCGATCGCCTCCCTCGCCGACGACGGTGTCGTGTGGCTGCTGGTGCCCAAGTCCGGGCGTCCCGGCCACGTCGAGCCCGGTGACGTCACCGAGGCGGCCCCCACCGCGGGGCTGGCCCAGACCAGCAGCATCTCCGCCGCCAAGGACTGGTCGGGGATCCGGCTGGTCACCCCGAAGACGGCGCGCACCCGCCGCTGAGGACGTCCCGCTGCGAGGCCACATCGGCACGTGCGGCACGATCGGGCGCATGAGCCTCTCCGTCGGTGACGTCGCGCCCGAGTTCAGCCTGCCCGACCAGGACCGCCAGGTCGTCTCCCTCGCCGACCTGCGGGGGACGCCGGTGCTCGTCGTCTTCTACCCGTTCGCGTTCTCCGGCATCTGCACCGGCGAGCTGTGCCAGCTGCGCGACGAGCTGGCCACCTACACCGACGCCGGCGTGAAGGTGGTCGCGATCAGCACCGACCCGGCGTTCAGCCTCAAGGCGTTCAAGGCGCAGGAGGGCTTCGACTTCCCGCTGCTGAGCGACTTCTGGCCGCACGGCGCCACCGCCCAGGCCTACGGGGTGTTCAACGACAAGGCCGGCATGGCCGTACGCGGCACCTTCCTCGTCGACGCCGAGGGGAAGATCGCGTTCACCGAGGTCAACCAGCCCGGTGACGCGCGCGAGCAGTCCGGCTGGAAGGACGCCGTCGCCAAGATCGCGGCCTGATCCCTCCGGGGGGCGTCCGGGCGGCGCTCCCCGTACCGCCGCCCGGGGCACCTACCCTGGGCGCGCGGGGCGCGTAGCTCAGCGGGAGAGCTCTCGCCTTACAAGCGAGCGGTCGCAGGTTCGATCCCTGCCGCGCCCACGACTCCGCACTCGACCTGCGGCGGATCCCCTCACGGTGGAGCGTGTCGGCAGGCGTAGCCGTCAGACAGCCCCCGTCGGGAGGCGCCCATGAGGCCCGCCGGAGGTCACGCCGCTGACCGACGACCAGCACCCCTGAGCTGCCGGCCTCGTGCGTGGGTCGCGAGCTGGTCGACCGGCAGGACGCCGCCCTGATCCGGCTGCTGATCGACACCGGCTGCCGCCGCGCCGAACCGGCCTGGGTGCGGCTGGCCGACGTGGACGTGACCGAGCAGGGATCACCGTCGTCGGCAGGGTGACGGCAACGGCGGGGACGAGGTACGCACCGTGCCATTCGGCGCCCGGACTGCCCAGGCGCTGGGCTGCGACGCACGGGTGCGCCGGACCGACCCGGGGCCGGGCGCACCGACCGGCTGTCGCCGCGCTGTGCGGAGCGCCTGGCCCCGGTGTGTCCCCTCCAGGTGGCTGACGGGCACCGGCTCCCGCGTGACCTCAACCGTCGGTGGAGTCACCGGTGGGCTGCTCGGCGGGGGCTACGTCCTCCCCGGTGGCCGTCTGGGTCGCGGTGGAGGTGTCGGCCGCCAGCGACAGCGCGGCAGCGTCCCCGCCGTCCCCGCCGTCCCCGCCGTCCCCGCCGTCCTCACCCACGCCACCATCGCCCCCGGCACCTGCCTCGCCGCCGGTCGCGCTCGCGGCTCCGGAGGTCGCGTCGCCGGTGGTCGCAGCATTCGCGGCCGTCGCGGCGCCGTCGTCGGCGCCGTCGTCGGCACCGGCGACGGCCGCCTGGTCGACGGTGGTGACGTTCACCGCGACCGATGCCGCGACGGCGTCTCCGCCGCCTCCGCCGTCTCCGCCGTTACCGCTGCTCACGTCGTCGACCGTGCCCTGGGCATCTCCGCCGCTGTTCGGTGGCGACTGCTGGACGATCGAGCCGGGAGCGATCGCGCCGCCCGTGCTGCCCGCGCCGCCGTCGCCTCCGGTTCCGCCGTTGCCGCCCGTGGCCTCCGCGCTCCCCGACGTGGCGTCACCCGTGACCGCGGTGTTGGCCGCGGTGGCGACTCCACCGTCACTGACGGCCGCGGCGGTCTGGGTGACCGTGGAGGTGTTCACCGCCGCGGAGACGGCGGTCGCGTCGCCGCCGTCGCCGCCGTCCCCGCCGTTCCCGGCGCTGGCGTCCAGCACGATGCTCTGGTCGCCGTCGCCGCTGTGCGGCCGGTCCCGCTGAGCTGTCGGGCCGGTGGTGATCGTGCCGCCGGTGCTGTTCGCGCCGCCGTCGCCTCCGTCGCCTCCGTCGCCTCCGACGGCGAGCACACCAGCGGCGGTCGCGTCACCCGTGGTGGCGGTGTTCGTGGCGCTCGCGGTCCCCGTGACAGCCACAGCACCGGCGGTCTGGGTGACCGTGGAGGTGTTCACCGCCGCGGAGACGGCGGTCGCGTCGCCGCCGTCGCCGCCGTCCCCGCCGTTCCCGGCGCTGGCGTCCAGCACGATGCTCTGGTCGCCGTTGCCGCTGTGCGGCAGGTCCTGCTGCATCGTCGGGCCGGTGGTGATCGTGCCGCCGGTGCTCCCCGTGCCGCCGGTTCCCCCGGCCCCCCCGTCGCCTCCGACGGCGGTCGCGTCACCGGAGGTCGCCTCGCCCGTGGTGGCGGTGTTCGTGGCGCTCGCAGTCCCCGTGCCAGCGCCGGCGAGGGCCGTCTGCGTGATGGTGGACGTGTTGACGGCGCGGGATGCGGCGATGGCAGTGCCACCGGCCCCGCCGGTTCCGGCGTTCCCGGCGCTCGCGTCGTAGACGACGACCTGGTCCCCGTCGCCGCTGTGCGGTAGGTCGAGTTGCACGATCGGTCTGCGGCTGATCGTTCCGCCGGTGCTGCCTGTCCCGGCGCTGGTGTCGACGACGACGGTCTGGACGCCCTCCCCGCTGTGCGGCAGGTCCCGCTGGATGACGCGCGGCGTCGAGGCGGTGCCTCCGCCGGGAGGGGCGGCGAGCGCCTGCGTCGAGCCGGCGAAGACCAGCGCACCGGCGAGAACTGTCGCAGCCGACGCTCGCGTGACCGTCCGGGATGCCATCGTCCGTTTCCTCCGTCGTGCAGATCAGGCTGCGACGAGGCCCCGGACCGCGTGGCCGGCAGGACAACCCCTCGCTGAGCGCGCCGGTGACGCGTAGCGGTGACCGTAGGGGCGACGCCGAGGAGGCCGACAGGGACCAAGGGCCCGGCAGGATCCCTCGGCTTGGCCGACAGCCTGGTAGGCGCTGGAGGGCTGCCCCGCGGCCGGGGTTGCGCCGGCTGCCCGTCGGTGCAGCCGCTTCCAGCGCCCGGGGCGAAGTGCCTCGCTGACCGCGACAGCGATCACGGCAGCGCGGTCCAGCGAGGGAGGAACCGTCGAGCCCGACCTCGCCGAGAGGCAGCTGTCTCGGACAGGTGAGGTCGGGGTTGCCGGTGCCGCAGTCGTCGACGGCAGGACGCCCCCCGACTCAGAGAGCGTCGAGGGTGTGACCAGTGACCAGTGACCAGTGACCAGTGACCAGTGACCAGGACCGGTGACCGGGCCGGTGCCGATGACAGCGCTCCTGGCGACCCGGGCCGGCTCCTCGGCTCGTCCAGCGGTCGAGTACCGAGTCGATCCCGTGGGGCCTCACGAGCGAGCGGTCGCAGGTCCGATCCTCGCCGTGCCCACCTGTCCGTCCGCCCGCCGGGATGCCTCGGCGCGCCTCACTGCCGTGGTCTCGGCGGCCCCGGCTCCCCGGGCTGCTGGACGATCCCTGGTCGGGAACTGGTGCGCGGCAGCGGCACCCACCCACGGGCAGCGGTGACCAACGGGACCGTGAGCGCGGTTCGGGTGCTGATCCCGAGCTTGGTGTAGGCGTGCGCGAGGTGGGTCTCGACCGTACGGACCGACAGCTGCAGCTTCTGCGCGATGCCGAGGTTGCTCAGCCCCTCGGCGGCCAACGCCGCCACCTGCCGTTCCCGCGCGGTGAGCGGTCGCAGACCCACCCGCTGCAGGGCGGGGGAGTACACCCCACCTGCCGCTCGTGCGAGAGCGCCGGCCCGCGCGGCGGAGGTGGCCGCCCGGCGTCGCCGGCCCTCGACCGCGTGCGCCTCGGCCGCCTGCGCGGCGGCGTCGGCGGCGAGGACACCGGCACCCATCGAGTCGAACTCGCCGGCGACCTCGTCCAGTGAGTCCCCGTGCCCGGCGGCCAGCGCGGCGGCGTGAGTGGCGTACGTGCGGAACAGTGGGCCGCCGACTTCTCTCGCCAGCTCCTGCAGCCGCCCGGCTGCCTCGCCCGTCCCGCCGAGACGGACGACGACGTGCAGGGCACGAGCCTCCACCGCCGGCTGCCGCATGTCCGCCGCGGACGAGGCCGCCTCCAGCGCTGCCGCGAGCGCGTCCTCCAGGCGGTTCCCCAGCGCCGCCGTCCAGGCGTGGGCGAGCTGGGTCTCCGGCCTGAACGCGGTGACCGCGGAGGGGCTGGGCACCGCCAGGATCTGCCGGGCGCGGACCTCGTCCCCGGCCAGGGCGTGGGCCTGGGCCAGCTGCGCCCGACACAACGCGAGCAGCCCGAGCGGGTCGCGGTCGGCCAGCCCGGTCGCCGCCTCCGCCAGCCACCGGACCGCACCGGCCGGACGGCCCGCCGCGAGCGTCGCCGAGCCGACGGCGAGTGCGGAGACCGCGTCACCGGCCCAGGCGGACCGGGACAGCGCGGCCCGGTGCAGCTCGTGGGCCCGCTGCACCGCCTGCCCGAACCGCCCGGACAGCTCCAGTGCCACCACTTCCGCGTGGGCGAGCGCGGCCCGCGCGGTCGACGACTCCACCGTCGTCGCGCACCCGTCGAGCGCCGTCCACCCGTGGTCGGCGGTGGCGAGCGCCTCGTCGGCGCGGCCGAGGACGGCGAGGGCGCCGGTCCGCGCGGCACACGCCCACAGCCGGGAGGGCGGATCGCTCCGGGCGCCCTCGGTCAGGTCGAGCGACTCCCGCGGTCGTCCGGCGGAGACCAGCAGCAGGGCCCGCACCGCGGACACCAGGTCCTGCTCGGTTGCTGGAGCAGCGACGTCGACCTCCTCGGTCGACCCGAGGCCGTAGAACCGGTTGAGGCTCCTCGTGACGGTGAGCTGCTCCTGATCGGTGGCCGCGCCCACCTGGGCCTGCCGCACGGCGGACTCGGCCTCCACCGGGCGTCCCTGCCACCGGAGCGACTCCGCGAGGACGACCGAGGCCGCGGTGCCCGCCCCTCGCTCCAACGCGACCCGGGCCAGCCGTTCGGCGGTGCGGTGGTCCGCCGACGCGCTGGCCTGCTGAGCGCCGCGGAGCAGTACGTCGGCCGCGACCGTCGAGCCATCGGTCTGCAGGAGGAGCTCCGCGGCCCGCACGGGGTCCTCCTCGGTCCATCGTCGCGCCGAGGCGGTCCCGACCAGGCGGAGCTGGAAGCGTCGGGCGGTCGCGTGGGGCAGCTGGGCGCGGAGCCCGATCGCGTGCAGGGGTTCGGTCAAGCGCGCGGTCGGCCCGTGTGGCGTCTCCTCGACGGACACCATCCCCCGGCGTTCCAGGGAGGCGACCGCCTCCGACGAGGTGAGATCGACGAGATCGGTGAGGTCCAGCGGACCGCCGACGGCCAGCAGCTCCGCCGCCGCTCGCCCGTCGGGTTCCAACTCCCCGGTCTCCACCTGCAGTACGTCGAGGAGCCGCTGCGTCGGCTCGAGGTCGCCCTCCCAGCGCCAGACACCGCCCACCTCGTGCAGGCGACCGGTCTCGGCGCCGGCCGCCAGCAGCTCGCGCAGGTGGGCGACGCTCCCGTGGCTGGTGTGCCAGAGGAACTCCGTCGTGCGACTGGTCACCGTCCCGTGCAGCACGGAGGTGAGCAGCCGGTCGACCTGGCCGCGAGACCACGGCGGGAGCTCGACCCTCGTGGCCAGCCCGTCCTTCCAGAGGGCGGCGATGACGTCCGGTGACCGGGCGCCGCTGCGGACGGTGAGGACCACACTGGCCTTGCGTGTGAGGACCAGCTTGTGCACCAGGGTGGCCGACAGGTCGTCGAGCAGGTGCGCGTCGTCGATCCCCACGACCACGCGCCCGTGCCGCTCCGTGCAGGCGTCGAGGGTGGCGGCCAGGGCCAGCCACGCCGCCGTCGGATCCGATGACACCCCCCCGACCGGCACCAGGTGGGTAAGTGCCCCGAGCGGGATGGTCTCCGTGCTCCGGGCGCAGGTGACCCACTCGGTGCCGCGTCGCCGGGCACGGAGCACCCGGATGGCCTCCTGGGCCAGCCGGGTCCGCCCCGCCCCCTGTCGGCCGGAGATCACCACGGCGGCGGGCTCGGCGCCGTCGACGCCCTCGAGGAGCCTGCGCAGCTCCCCGCCCCGTTCGACGAAGACCCATTCCGCCCCGGGGTGCGTCCCCCGCCCGGGCGGGGGACCGGGGGGATCGACGTTTCCGGAGCCGGGATCGTCGTTCGGCGGCCCGTTCCCGTGGAATCGCGTCGTCTCCCCCACGGGGCAGCACTTTATGGCCCGCACGAGTCTCGGCGGGGAGCTGTTCGCAGCTGGCTCGCCGAGGCGGTTCAACAGTTCAGCACCACGAGTTGCGACGCTCATTGCCCCTCAACTCGGAGAGTCGGCCGATCACTTTCCGGAAACATGCAGGTCACCGCGTCGGCCTGCCGTCCCGCCGCTGTCGGGGGCGCCTCCGGAGGGGCCGGCCGGCCACGGGGGTGGATCACCGGGTGACGACACAGGGGTCGTTCGTGTCCGTGCCGTGTCCCGCATGTTCGTGCGCTGGCCGCGTGGCGTGCCCGCGTACGTAGCGGTAACCGCACGTACAGTCATAGTCGCTGGTGAGAGCGGTAGATTGTGATCATGGCGCCGTCTCCAAGCCATTCGCCGACTGCAGCCGCTCACGTGGTGGCAGCGTCAGGGACACAGCGCGGTCACACGTCCTGCTCGACAGCCGCCGCCGATTGCCCGGTGTCAGTGGAGTGCTCGGCTGTTCTACGTAGTCCACTGCCGGGATCTCAGTGGAGCGCCCTTTCGACGTGGGCGTGCGCGGGCATGCTCGTCGGTATCGACTTTGACTATGTGTCATTCCCGGGTTGCGCCCCGCAGGCGTCCGGTGAAATGGTCGGGCCCGCCGACGCCAGATGGTGATCGGCGACCGGTCGGGGCTGGGGGAACGTCGGGCGGGCCATTTCGCGGCCGTTTTCCATGCTCCCGACTGCTGTCCGAAGACCGCCATACCGGACGACCAGGAGGACCCATGTTCGAGGACCAGTACGTCGAGCTGCTGCCCGCACGCACCACCATGCAGGTGGCGATCGACATCTTCGGTGAGGGTGGCGCGGGTGGCGCCGGCGGTGCCGGCGGTTTCGCCGCCGCGCTGTCGGCCGCCGCGAACGTCGTGTTCGCCGACCAGACGGCGGAGGCCGCTTCGGTGTTCGGTGACGCCACCGCCGCGAACGCCGCGGTGACCGGCGACGCCACCGCCGGTGACGCGACCGCCGAGGGCGGTGCCGGCGGTGCCGGTGGTGCCGGTGGCGCCGGTATCAGCGGCTGAGCTGACCTGACGTGGTCGGTCGGTGTGGCGCCGGGTGGGTGATCTCCTTGACGTCTCCGCGGCGCCCGCCGGCTGTCCCTGCACGGACCTGAGCACGGACCACACAGAGCAACCAGGAGGACCCATGTTCGAGGACCAGTACGTCGAGCTGCTGCCGGCCCGCACCACGATGCAGACCGTCACGGTGGTGGGAGTGGGCGGCACCGGTGGTAACGGCGGCGCCGGCGGTTTCGCCGCGGCGCTGTCGGCTGCGCTCAACCTCGTGGAGGCCAACCAGACGGCGACCGCCGTCTCGGGCTTCGGCGACGCCACCGCCGCGAACATCGCCGCCACTGGCGACGCCACCGCCGGTGACGCCACCGCCACCGGCGGCGCAGGCGGCGCAGGCGGCGCCGGTGGCGCCGGTATCGCCGGCGGCGAGTGACCTGACGCGGCCGGCCGGGGGAGCACCGCGCAGGTGGCGTGCGTGACGTCGTCCTGGTGCCCCCCGGCCGTCCCGGCATGACCGACCACCCCGATCACCCAGGAGGACCCATGTTCGAGGACCAGTACGTCGACCTGCTGCCCGCGCGCACCACGATGCAGACCATCAACATCGGTGGTCTGGGCGGAGCCGGCGGCGCCGGCGGGGCGGGCGGCCCCGCCCTGGCGCTCTCGCTCGCCGCCAACGTGGCGGTGGCCACGCAGACGGCAACCGCCGTCTCGGTGTTCGGCGACGCCGCCGCGTTCAACGAGGTCACCACGGGCAACGCCACCTCCGGTGCTGCCGAGGCCACCGGCGGCGCCGGTGGCGATGGTGGCGCCGGCGGCGCCGGCATCGGCTGACCTGCACGTCTGGACGGCGGTCCCGGGCCACGGCCCGACGGGACGGGACCGCACTGACGAGGAGGGGGGCGACCGGACACCGGTCGCCCCCCTTCCGTCAGACACCGGCCGGTGACGCACGAAGGCACGGCCCGAGAGGGGACGAGAGCACCAGGTGACGCAGACCGTGCAACCGAGCACCCTGGCTGACGAGCCGGCGCCTCCGGTCGACCACCACGTCCGTCGCCTCGCCGAGGGCACCGAACTGCTCGGGGCGTACGCCGACTCCGGGTACCAGGAGCCCAGGTACATCGCGTGCCGCGCCGACGGCCAGGTCATGCAGCTGCCCGAGCTCCTGTACCGGGTGGCGGAGTCCCTGGACGGGCACACCGTCGGGCAGGTCGCAGCCGACCTGAGCGCGCGGCTGGGCCGGGAGCTCACCGCCGAGCAGGTCCTGTACCTCGTCGACGAGCGCCTCCGCCCCGTCGGGCTCGTCGCCCCGGAGCCCACTGGGGCCGGCAACGAGGGCGCGGCTCCCCCTCCGGTGCGTGCCGACCCGCTGCTGGGGCTGCGGTACCGCGTGGACCTCGTCCCGGAACGGATCGCCCGGCGCATCGCCGTGCTGTTCCGCCCCCTCTTCCTGCGTCCGGTGTGGATGGCGGCGGTGGCCGCGTTCGTGGCCGTCGACGTCGCGATCCTCGCCCAGGGCGACCTCGTGGGCCGGCTCACGGCGAGCGTGACGCAGTTCGTCCACCACCCCGGCCTCACCCTCCTGCTGCTCGCGCTCGTCCTCCTCTCCGGGGGGTTCCATGAGTGCGGCCACACCGCTGCCTGCCGGTTCGGCGGCGCGCGCCCGGGCGCCATGGGGGTCGGGATCTACCTGGTCTGGCCGGCCTTCTACAGCACGGTCACCGACTCCTACCGCCTCAGCCGGGTCGGGCGCCTGCGCACCGACCTGGGCGGCGTCTACTTCAACGCCATCGTCATGACCGCGGTGGGCCTGGCCTACCTCGGCACCGGGCAGGCCTGGTTGCTGCTGGCGGTCTTCGCCATGCACCTGGAGACGACCCGCCAGTTCCTGCCCCTGCTCCGGTTCGACGGCTACTACATGCTCGCCGACCTCGTCGGGGTGCCGGACCTGTTCGGCTACGTCGGGCCGGTGCTCAAGAGCCTGGTGCCCGGCCGGCCGGCGGACCCGCGGTTGAAGGCGCTGCGGCCCCGGGCGCGCCGGCTGATCGTCCTGTGGGTGGCGGTCGCCGTCCCGGTGCTCGCGTACTACCTGGTCGTCCTCCTCCTCGTCCTCCCCCGGGTGCTCCCGGTGGTGTGGCAGGCCGCGCTCGCGTACGGCGACGAGATGCAGCGCGCCCTGGGTCAGGGGGACCTCCCCAGGGTCGTCCTGAGCGTGTTCCAGCTGGTCCTGTTCCTCGTGCCCTGGGTGGGCATGGTCCTGATCCTCGGCATGTTCTGGACACTCCTGCGCGGCATCGTCGTGTCCTGGGGGTGGACGTGGGCTGCACCCGGCCGGTGGACGGCGGCTCGCCGCTGGGCCGTGCCCGTGGGGCTCGGCCTGCTCGGGGCAGCGCTGGTCCTGCGCGTGACCGCGGTGGCCCTGTCGGCGCCGCTGTCCCCGGCCGAGGCCCGGATCAGTGCCAGCGCGGCGGGTGCGCTGGACGTGGGGCGCGCGGCCGCGTCGGACGTGGGCCCGGGCGAGGCGGTCGTGCGGGACCAGCTGGCCGCCTACGCCGGACTGACCGGTGCCTTCGACCGGCACCCCGACGTCCTCAGCGGCGGCCGCGAGCTGGCCGTCCTGTCCGTCCTCGTCCTGGTCACCTGCCTGCTGCTGGTCTCCGTCGTCCACCACTGGCGGCCCGTGGCCGTCGCCGTCCCGCTGGCGGCGGTGACCGCCATGGGCCCGGCCGTGACCACCCTGGCCACCCTGGGGCCGGCCGTGGTCGGGGCCGCCTGGGTGGCCGCGGGCGGCACCGCCCTGGCGCTGGCCGCTCGCGACCGGGACGACGACCGCGACGGGCGGGTGCAGCTCCTGCACCGGCTCCTGGGCGGGGTGGGCGCGGTGGCGGTGGCGGTGGGCATCGCGACGGCACCGTTGCTGGGCATCCCCCTGTCCGTGGCCGCCGTCCTGGTGGTGGTCCGCCGGGGAGCGGGTCCGGCGCCCGTGCGCTGGTGGACGCCGCTGGCCGTCGCGGCGTTCGGGGTTACCGTCCTGACCGCACTGGTCGCCCCGGTGCTGCTGCGCACGCGCGCAGGGACCGTGCTCTCCCTCCCCGAGCAGCAGGTGCTCGTGGTCGCCGCGCTGCTCGTCGTCGCCGCGGTGGCGACCATGCGCGAGCTGCGGTGGGCGGCGGTGGTGCTGGGGTCGCTGGTCGTGGTGGCGCTCCTCCCGGCGCGGGGTGCCGTGGCGGTCCTCCCGCTGGCCGTCTGTGCCGCGGCCGTGCTCGCCGCCCTGGCCGTCCACGCGCTGGTACGGCGGCGCGCGGCGGAGCGTCCGCACCCGCTGGTGCGGACGGCTCTCGTGGCGCCTGCCTTCCTCCTGGTGCTCGTCGGCGCGCTCTTCGTGCCCGCGGCCTCCCCACAGGCCGCGGAGCAGTACCTGACCAGCCGGTCGACGGTGGCGTCGGCCTCCGACCCCGAGGTGCCGGTGCTGCGGGCGGAGGTGCTGGCCGAGGTGCCGCACGACCCGGCGGCCTTCACCCAGGGTCTGGAGCTGGACGGCGACGTGCTCTACGAGGGCACGGGCCTCGAGGGCCGGTCCGAGCTGCGCGAGCTCGATCCGGAGACCGGCGAGGTGCTGCGGGCCGTCCCGCTGCCCGGGCAGGTGTTCGGCGAGGGCGTCACGGTGGCGGGGGACAGCGTCTGGCAGCTCACCTGGCGCGACGGCGTGGTGCTCGAGTGGGACCGCGCCACCCTCACGCTGCGTCGGCAGCTGCCGCTGGTCGGTGAGGGATGGGGACTGTGCGCCGACGGCGCGCGGCTGGTGCGCAGCGACGGCAGTGACCGGCTGTACTTCCACGACCCGGACACCTTCGCCGAGACGGGCAGTGTCGCCGTGACACTGCGGGGGACCCCGGTGACCCGGCTCAACGAGCTCGAGTGCATCGGTGGTGAGGTGTGGGCCAACGTGTGGCAGACCGACGAGCTGGTCCGCATCGACCCGGACACCGGAGCGGTGACCGCGGTGGTCAACGCGGCCGGCCTGCTGGACCCGCAGCGACGCACCGACCCCGATGCCGTGCTCAACGGGATGGCGGCGCTCGGGGACGACGAGTACCTGCTCACCGGCAAGCTCTGGCCGGTCTCCTTCCGGGTCCGGCTCACCCCCATGTGACCGCGGGATCGTCACCTGACCGACTGGAGGTGGAGCGTGTGATCTCCGACCCCGGGTGCCTGCCGTACCGCCGGCGGCCGCGGGGACGCCGCGTCGCGCCGCCCTGCTCCGGCGCCCTCGCCGGGGTGCTGCTGCTCGTCCTGCTGACCGCCTGCTCGGGCTCCGCCGACTCCGGCAACTCCCGGGCGTCCACCGGTGCGGCCGCCTCCGGGGGTTCCGGCTCTCCCGGGTCTGCCGACGCCTCTGGGTCTGCCGGCGCCTCCGGTTCTCCTGGCGCCTCCGGTTCTCCTGGCGCGCCGGGCTCTCCCGGGGCGAGTGCCTCGGCCGCAGCCACCGCGACCGCCTCGGCCGGATCCTCCTCGGTGAGCCGCGTGTCCTGCTCCGGCAACACGTGCTCCGTGACGCTGGCGGGCAGCGGTTCGAGCGCGACCGTGCTCGGGACGACGATCTCCTACCTCGGGGTGCAGGACGGCCGGGCACGCCTGCGCGTGGGGGAGGTGGACGTCTCCTGTGCGCCCGGGCAGCGCGTCTCGTCGGGCCCGCTGGACCTCGAGTGCCGGACCGTCGGCAGCGACAGCGTGGACTTCACCGCCTCGCTCCGCTGAACGGGACGGGGGAGCAGGTCACCCGGTGAGGTCGAGGACGGTCAGCGTGCCGCTGTCGAGGTCGCTGACGTACCCCTTGCGGCCGTCGGGGAGCACGGTGACCGACGTCGGCGACATCCCGGTCGGGATGGTCGCGGTGACGCTGAAGTCCTCGGCGCTCACGACCGACAGCGTGCTGTCGCGGACGTTGGTGACGTAGGCGAAGCGGCCGTCGACCGACCAGGTGACGTCCTGCGGCCCCTCGCCGACCGGGACGGTGGCCACGACCTCGTCGCGGTCGGTGTCGATCACCGAGACCGAGGCCGCGTCGAAGTTGACGGTGGCCACCAGCGGCCGGGACCGGTGCACGGCCACGCTGTGCGGGCTGGTCCCGACCGGCACCTCGTCGACGACGGTGTCGGTTGCCGTGTCCACGACCGCGACGACGTTCGAGTCGTGGTCGGCGACGTAGGCGCGCGCGCCGTCGGGCGTCAGCTCCACCCAGTGCGGGTTGGGCGGGACGTCGACCTCGGCGACCAGCGACGCCGTCCGCGTGTCGACGACCGAGAGGACGGCGGAGTCGTGGTTGGGGACGTACAGCTCGGCCCCGTCCGGGCTGACCGCCGACACGTACGGGCGGCTGCGCATCGGAACGGTGGCCACGACCTCGCCGGTGATCGTGTCCAGCACGCTGACCGCCGCAACGGTCCGGTCGTCGTCCCAGACGCTCACGTAGGCGCGGGTGCCGTCCGGCGAGAGGGTCAGGTACTGCGGCGGGCCGGACGGGACGTCGATGGTCGTGACCACCCGGTCGACCGCGGTGTCGACCACCGCGATGGTCCCGGCCGCGCGCTGGGCGACGTAGAGCCGGCGGCCGTCGGGCGAGGCGACGGCGTAGCCCGGCGTCTCACCGACCGGGACGGTGCCGGCCGTCGACGGCACCGACGCGCTCGCTGCCACCGGGGCGAAGGCGGCCGGCTCCGGGAGCGTGACCCCGGCCGTGTCCGAGGCCGTCGGAGTCGCGCCGGCGTCGTCCCGACCGCTCGCCGCGTCGCGGCCCGTCATCAGCACCGCGATCCCGAGCAGGCTCACCAGGACCAGGACCACGACCGCCAGCAGGGCGGGTGGCCCCTTCGGCTCCTCCGCCGGTCCCGCCTCCGCCTTCGACGCCGGCGAGGCGGGGTCCGCACCGGTGGGGGTGGTCCCTCCTCCCGGGAGGCCGGACGTCGTGGCGCCGGCCGTGGGGTACGGCGCAGCCGACGGGGACGGAGGGCCCGGCTCGGCCGGCGGGGTCCCGGGTCCCGGTGCCGCGGGCGCGGCCTCGACCGGCGACGACCCCGCCGGCGACGACCCCACCGGCGAGGAGCCCGCCACCACCGGCCGGCTGCGCTGCGCGGCCGGAGCAGCGACGGTGGCCGTGCGGGTCTCCTCCGGGCGCGCAGCGAGGATCCCGGTGGGCCCCTCCGGGCCCGTCCCGGCCCGGCGTCGGGCGAGGACGGCGGCCCCGAGCGCCACGGCGTGTCTCGGGTGGGCGGCCACGACGGCGGGGCAGCCGAACTCCTGGGACACCATCTCGGCGATCAGCGGGATCTGCGCGGAGCCGCCGGTCAGCAGCACCGCGGAGAGCCTGTCCGGCGTCACGTCCGCCGTCCGCAGCGTCCGGCCCAGAGCATGGAGCGTGGACTCCACCGGGACCCGGATCAGGCCCTCGAACTCCTCGCGGGTGAGCCGGACCTGCAGGTGCTGGCCGGGGAGGAACACGGGGATGGTCGCCTCCGTGTCGAACGAGAGGGCCTCCTTCGCATCGGTGCAGTCCTGGCGCAACCGGGCCAGGGCCACGCGGGTCCGGGCGTCGCTCAGGTCGAGCCGGTGCAGGACCCCGCCGGCGACGGCGTCCACGTACCCGAGGACGGCGTCGTCGAAGTCGCGGCCGCCGAGGCGTTCGATGCCGTCCGGGACCCCCAGCACCTCGGTCCCGTCCGGTGTGTGGCGCAGGACGGTCGCATCGAAGGTGCCCCCGCCGAGGTCGTAGACGGCGAGGATCCCGCCGTCCTCGGGGGGGCGGTTGGTCCCGTGGTACGCCGCGGCGGCCTCCGGCTCGGTGGCGGTCGAGTACCGGGTCAGGTCGGCGGCGGCGGCGACGTCGGCCAGGGCCCGGCACTGCAGCGGCCCCCAGTGGGCGGGGTGGGTGAGCACGACGGTGTCGGGTCCACCCTTGGAGACCTCGACGGCCCGGGCGAGCACGTCGCGCAGCAGCGCGCCCAGGAGCGTGGTCACCGGGAACGACACGCCGCCGAGCACCACCGGTGTCGGGTCCCCGAGGCGGCGTTTGAGGTCGCGGGCGACCCGGTCCGGGTCACTGACGGCCCGGCGGGCGGCGGCGTCCCCACTGGCGATCGAGCCGTCCTCGCCGACGCGCACCGCGGCGTGCGCCACCGCCGACGTGTCCCCCAGGGGGACTGTCTCGAGGCGGTCGTCGTCCGCTACGGCGGCGGCGACGAACGTCGTCCCGAGGTCGATCCCGAGGCTGTGACCCACCGGACTCCCTCCTGCGGGGGCGGGTGCCCCTGAGAGGGCCCAGACCCTAGCGACAGACCACGGCCCCTCGGCACCGGGAAGCCCTGCCGGCCAGGAGAACGTGCCGACAACGACGTCGTGTATCGACGTCGACCCATACGCAGGTATGAGGTCACGCTCTCCCGACGGTGCGCGAGAATCGTCCGAGTCCCATTCTCGGGGCCAGCCCTAGACCGTGTCGCGGCAGATTGACCAGGAATTTCCAGCACGAGAAGTGCAGGTCCGACCCCGCACAGTGAACTCGAGGCTCCGGTGGTCGATCGGCCGAATGCGTGTCGGAACGCGCCGCCGGTCCCCTGAGTCGGTCCGCGCACTGCGCGAGCTCGTCCCTTCACCGAAGCGTGACTTGCCGATTGCCATACCGCCTGAGAATGTCGGTCCACCGAAGCGGGGACGGGGGACCGAAATGGCGGGAGAACGCCCGTCGTTGATTTCTGCGCTCCTGCACGGAGCGTTTCCCGCGCCCGCGGCAATCGTCGAGACCGGCCACCAGGAGGCGCTCGTGTTCGAGGATCAGTACGTGGAACTGCTGCCGGCGCGCACCACCATGCAGTCCCTCGGTCTCGGAGGACTCGGCGGGGACGGTGGAGCGGGCGGACAGGCGGTCGCCACCGCCATCTCCGGCACCGTGCTGGTCCTCAACAACTCCACCGTCGACACGCTGACCATCGTCACCATGGGGACCGGCGCCGTGACGGCCGACGCATCAGGCGGCGACGGAGGCACCGGGGGCACGGGTGGTGCGGGAGTCGGCGTCGAGCCGGCTGCACCGGAGACTCTCTCCGGTGGGGAGGTCGTCGTGGTGCCCGCCGGTGCGCAGGTCGTCCTGGTTCCCGCCGGTGAGGAGGTGGCGCCGGTCGTCTCCGGCGCCGAGGTGGCGCCGGTGACCGAGGGCTTGGAGGTCGCCCCGGTGACCGAGGGCGCCGAGGTGGCGCCGGTGACCGAGGGCGCTGAGGTGGCGCCGACCGTCTCCGGCGAGGAGGCCGCTCCCGTGGCTGTCGGTGCCGAGGTCGCCCCTGTGGCTACCGGTGCCGAGGTCGTCCCGGTCGCCTCCGGCGGTGAGACCGCGTCCGTCGCCACCGGTGCGGGGGCCGTCCCGGCGGTCTCCGGTGCCGAGGCCGCGCCGGTCGTGTCCGGCGAGGAGGCCATCCCGGCGGTCGCCGGCGGGGAGGTCGCCCCCGCGGTCTCCGGTGCCGAGGCCACGCCGGTCGGCCCGGGTGAGGAGGTCGCCCCCGCAGCCACCGGTGCCGAGGCTGCCTCCGCGGCCACCCCTGTCGAGGCGGCTCCGGTCGTTCCCGGCGAGGAGGTCACGCCGGTGGCCACCGGACCGGAGCCCGGTGATGGTGACGCCGGCGGTCACGGGCACGGGGGCAGCTCGGAGGGACACGGCGCAGCCTGGGGTGGCTCTGGGTGGAGGCCCTGCCGCTGACGAAGCGGACTGGGCCGACGCCGTCTCCGGCTGCTGTGGCGTGTGCCGTGCCGGGTGCCGACCTGGGGTCGTCTCGAAGAGGTCGAGACGACCCCAGGTCGACAAGAGGCGTCTGTCAGGCAGCCGCGGCGGGGCGGAAGTCGTGCCGCGGGACGTCGGGGCGCGGGAAGGCCGGGCGCAGGGCCAAGGGGGCGCGGAACGGCCGCCAGGTGCCCTCGGGCTGCGCGAGCCGGTCGGCGACCGCGTAGATGACCGCCGGGTTGTGGCCCATGCCCAGGTGGCTGGCGTAGACGGCGATGTTCTCCGCCTGCGGCCCCAGCCGGTCGAGGCAGGCCTGCCAGGCGACGATCCCGTCGTGCTGGGAGTAGATCGACGTCGACGGCATCTGCAGCGGCGCGCACTCGCTCTCCAGCGGCAGCGTGCGCTTCTCCACGTGCAGGTGGGAGTAGCGCTCGAACGCCTTGTGGGCGCGGGTCTGGCTGTCCGACTGCAGGCCGAAGGGACTGCCGAGGGTGATGACCTGGCGCACCGCGTCGGGCGCCTTCCGCGCCAGGTCGCGGGCGAAGATGCCGCCCAGGCTCTGCCCGATGAGGCTGATCGGCCGGCCGTAGCGGTCGCTGAGGTCCTCGATCCGCTGGGCCATGCCCTCGACGCACTGGGCGGTCGGGCCGATGTTGCGGCCCAGGCGCCAGCCGTGCACCCGATAGCCGAGCCGCCGCAGCACGCGGCGCAGCGTCACCGTGGACCTGTCGTCGGCCATCAGACCGGGGAGCACCAGCACCGGGTGCCCGTCACCGGCCGGGAGGCGGGGCAGCAGCGGCCGGGCCGCGAGATAGAGGCCGTAGTCGGCGAATGCCCTGCTCACCTCGGTGACGTACAGGGGCAGACCCGGACCCTGGAACTGCTGTCGTGCCACGTTCGTCCTCCTCGCTCGCGGCGGGGCCTCTGCCTGACCCGTGACCGCCGACCGGCTGGATACCACTCTGGAGCTCCGGTCACACCTGACTGCGGCGGCGCGCTGTGCCAGATGTGGTGCAGACCACAGCCGTCGCAGGGGTCCCAGGGGCACCGCGAGCGGGCTCCCGGGGGCCGTGGAACCGTACGGACGGCGGCACGACGGGCGCCGTCCGGACGGCAGGAGGGACCGCGGGGTGGACGTGGACGAGGCACAGACACCGGGGACGAGCAGGACCCTCGACCTGGGGGGCCCGGTGCACGTCGTCGACTACGGCGGTGCCGACGGCGGCCCGGCGGTCGTCCTGGTGCACGGCCTCGGCGGCTCGCACGGCAACTGGGACCTCCTCGCGCCGCTGCTGACGCCGACGTGCCGGGTGTGGGCGGTCGACCTGCCCGGGTTCGGCCGCAGCGAGCCGGGGGAGCGCCGCGCCACCGTGCCGGCGAACGTCGAGGTCGTGCAGCGGTTTCTGCGCGAGGTCGTGGGCGAGCCGGTGGTCCTGGTCGGCAACTCGATGGGCGGGATGATCTCGCTGTTCACCGCCGCGGCCGCACCCGACCTGGTGCACGGCCTGGTCCTGCTGGATCCGGCGCTCCCCGGTGGCCGGCGCCGGCTGGACCCGCTCGTCGCGGCCACCTTCGCGCTCTACGCGCTGCCCGGGCTGGGGGAGCGGTTCCTCGCGCTGCGGCGGGCGCGCTCGACGCCGCTGACCCGCGTGCGGGCGATGCTCGAGCTGGTCGGCGTCGACCCCGACGAGCTGCCCGCCCCGGTGGTCGACCGTGCGGTGACCCTGCTCGAGCAGCGCGAGGACGTCGCCGGGATGGACCGCGCGTTCCTCACCGCCGCTCGCTCGCTGCTGCGGATCCTCCTCGACCCGCGCCGGTACCGGTCGGCCATGGACCGGGTGGCCGCGCCGGTGCTGCTGGTGCACGGCGACCGCGACCGGCTGGTCCCCGTCAGCGCGGCGCGCGAGGTCGCGCAGGCGCGCCCCGCCTGGCGCTACGAGGAGCTGTCGGCGGTCGGGCACGTGCCGCAACTGCAGGTGCCCGACCGCCTGGCCGCTCTGGTGCTCTCCTGGATGAGGGAGAGCGTCAGCGGGCGCGCAGCTCGGTCTTGAGCACCTTGCCGCTGGGCCCCTTCGGCAGCTCGTCGATCACCACGACGTCGCGCGGGTACTTGTAGGCCGCGAGCCGCTCCTTGCAGAAGTCGATGACCTCGGCCGGCTCGGCCGAGGCGCCGGGGCGCAGGCTGACGTAGGCGACGACCTCCTCGCCGAGCCGCTCGTCGGGCCGGCCGATGACGGCGGCCTCGAGCACCGCCGGGTGGGCGTGCAGGACCTCCTCGATCTCCCGCGGGTAGACGTTGAAGCCGCCGCGGATGACCAGGTCCTTCTTCCGGTCGACGATGTAAAAGAACCCGTCCTCGTCCTGGTAGCCGAGGTCGCCGGTGTGGAACCAGCCGCCCTTCATCGCCTCGGCGGTGGCCTCGGGCCGGCCGAGGTAGCCCTTCATGAGGTTGTGCCCGCGCAGCACGATCTCGCCGACGTTGTCCGGGCCGTACGGCAGCTCGCGGTCGTCGGTGTCGACCACGCGCACCTCGCAGCCCCAGAGGCGCTTGCCGATCGACATGACCCGGCGCTCCTCGGCGCTGCGGTTGAACGTGGCCACCGCGCAGGTCTCCGACAGCCCGTAGCCCTCGAGGACCGTCGCGTCGTACGCGGCCTCGAAGCCCTTGATCACCTCGCCGGGGATCGAGGCGCCGCCGGACACGCAGATCCGCAGCGAGGAGACGTCGCGGCCGGTCAGGTCGGCGTGCATGAGCGCCACGAACATCGTCGGGACGCCGCAGAAGACCGTGACCCTGTGCTGCTCCATGGCGTCGAGGACCGCGCCGACGTCGAAGCGGGGCACCAGCACCAGGGTCGCCCCCGCGCGGACGGCGCAGTTCATGACGCTGGACAGGCCGAAGACGTGGAACAGCGGCAGCACCGCCATGGCGACGTCGTCGTCCTGGTACCGGAAGGTCTCGGCCGCGACGGAGGCCGCCATGTAGGCCTGGAAGTGGGTGAGCTCGGCGCCCTTCGGCTTGCCGGTCGTGCCGCTGGTGTAGATGACCACCGCGGTGTCCTCCGACGACATCTGCTCGACCTCGGAGGGGTCGGCGCCCTGTCCGGCGGCGAGCAGCGCGTCGAACGGCGTGGTGTCCGGCGGCGCCTCCGGGCCGCCGGGCGAGGGCACCACGTACACCCGCACGTCGCCGGCGCCGGCGGCACCCTTGACCGCCTCCTCGGCGAAGGCGTCGAAGGTGATCAGGACGCGCGCGCCGCTGTCGGACAGGTGGTAGCTCACCTCGGGCGCCTTGAGTAGCGGGTTGAGCGGCACCAGGGTCATGCCGGCCTTGAGCGCGCCGAAGTAGGCGAGCACGAACTGCGGCACGTTGGGCAGCTGCAGGGCCACGCTGTCGCCACGCTGCAGCCCCGCCTCCCGCAGACCGGCCGCGACCTGCCCCGACAGCTGGTCGACCTGGCCGTAGGTCAGGGTGAGCGGGCCGAGCCGGAGCATCGGCTTGTCGGGGTGTGCGGAGGCGGACTCACGCAGGATGGTGGCGAGGTTGAAGCTCATGGCCGCTCCCTGGGCTCGGCTGTGACGCGGGTAACAACCCGGCAGTACCGCACCGGGGACCCGCTACACCTCACCGGCGGCCCAGTGCGACCACCTCGTCCAGGCCGGCCTGCAGGTCGGCCACCAGGCCTGCCGGGTCGGTGACCGCGGCGGCGTCGAGGTTGACGCCGATGCAGCACGTGTCCTCGTGCGAGAGCAGCGTGACCATCGCCGCGCACCCGGGCAGCGGCCCGAACGGGAACATCCGCAGGATCCGCGACCCGGCGATCCAGACCGGGTGCGTCACGCCGGGCATGTTGCTCACCTGGACGTCGTTCGCGCCGGTCAGCCGGCCCGAGACCGCCCCGACGACGGAGGCGGGGATCCAGTGCAGCGCCGGGCCGAGCAGGTCGTCGGTGACGCCGCTGGTGCTGGTCTCGCGCGCCGACAGGACGAACTCGCGGATGGTGGACACCCGCGCCGCCGCGTCCGCCTCGTCCAGCGGCGCGGTGAACCGGGCGCCGGTGAAGCGGTTGCCGCCCTGGGCGTCGTCGCGGGCGCGCAGGCTGATCGGGATGCCGATGGTCATCGTCCCCAGCGGCGCGCCGGAGCGCTCGTGGTACCGGCGGAAACCGCCGAGCACCGCGGCGAGGAAGCCGTCGTTGAGGCTCCCGCCGGCCGCCTTGGAACCCGCCTTGAGGTCGGCGAGGGGCACCTCGAGCACCTCGAAGCGCCAGTCCCCGCCGCGGGGCGCCAGCAGCGGCGAGCTCCCGCGCGGCGGCGCGAGGGTCTTCGTGGCCGCACGGGCGGCGTCGAGCGCCTGCGCCGCCACCTCACGCGGGTGGCGGAGGGCGCCCAGCGCCTCCACGCCGCGGCGCAGCGCCGCCAGGGGCACCGACCGCGCCGTCCCCACGAGCTGCTCGGTGAGCGCGCCCACGCGGGAGACCTCCCCGGGCACGGGGGCCGGCGGCTCGGGGCGGGCGGGGTCGGTCTCGGGTCCGCGGCGGTGCAGGAGGCCCATGAGCTGGACAGCGCCCAGCCCGTCGGTGGTGCTGTGGTGGGTCTTGACGACGTAAGCGGCGCGCCCGTCGGCCAGCCCCTCGACGAGCATGACCTCCCACAGCGGCCGGTCGCGGTCGAGCAGGGCGGAGGAGAACTCCCCGACGATGGCGAGCAGCTGGCGCATCGACCCGGGCTCCTCCAGCCGGACGCGGTGCACGTGCCGGTCCAGGTCGAGGTCCTCGATGGTCACCCAGCGCGGCGCGCCGACGCCGAGCGCGGGCTCGACCACCCGCTGGCGCATCCGCGGCACCATCCGCGAGGCCCACTCGTGCGCGCCGCGGAAGCGGTCCCAACCGGGCGCGGTCTCCAGGATCTCGAGCAGCGTGACGTTGGCCCGCAGCCGCGGGTCGGCGGCCTCGGCGCGCCACATCGCCGTCTCGATGGGGTTCATCTCCGGAGAGGTGCCCCAGTCCAGCGGTGCGGCCGGGACCGCGGGGGCGGGCACGCCGTCGTCAGCGGTCGGCGACTCGGCGACGACCGGGCGCTGCGTGCGGCCCGACCAGTTGGCCAGGGTGGCGAGGAAGGAGTCGCGGACGTCGGTCACGTGCCGGTCGACGTCCTCGGCGCGCCAGCCCGTCGTCGGCACCGGCGGGAGCACCCTCACCTGCACGGTGCCGGCGGTGACCACCGTGGCGCCGCGCCACATCAGCTCGCCGGCGTTGCGGATGACCACCGGCACGATCGGCACGCCGGCCTGCATCGCGACGTGGAAGGCACCCTTCTTGAACGGGCCGAGGGTCGGGGTGGCCGAGCGGGTGCCCTCGGGGGCGATGACCAGCGAGATGCCCTCCTGCAGCCGCTGGACGGCCGGCTCGAGGGCGCGGCGGGCCTGCGCCGGGTCGCTGCGGTCCACGAAAGCGACGTCGGCCAGCCGGAACGCCAGCCCGAACCCCGGCGTCCTGGCCAGCTCCTTCTTGGCCACGCCGGTGAACCCGCCGCGCAGCAGCTTGGCGAGGATCAGGACGTCGAGCTGGCTCTGGTGGTTGAACAGGAAGACCGCCGGCCGGGTGGCCAGGTGCTCGGCGCCCTGGACGTCGAGCCGGACGCCGGCCAGCGCGCTGCCGAGTTCACCCGCGAGGGTCAGGCCGAGGTCGACCGCCTCCCGCCGCGAGCCGCCCAGCGCGCCGACCGCCAGGCCGGTGGTGAAGCCGCCGAACATGCCGCCGATGCCGGCGACGGTGCGGGCGAGGTCGGCGGCCCCGGTGCGGCCGCGCCGCCGGAACCGGGCGACCGGCCACGAGTAGTGCCGGGCCGCGGCGGTCAGCCCCCGGCCCGGGTTGAGCGCGCGGGCGCGACCCACGGTGCGCAGGAAGGGGACGTCCTCGTCGCCGTTGGAGTAGGCGTAGCTCTGCAGCAGGTCGATGCCGTGCTCCTCGGCGAAGGCGCGCACGGCCGCGGCCTTGCCCGCCCGCCACAGCAGGGGGCCGCCGGGGCGCCCGGTGCAGACGCCGTCGACGATCTCGACGGGGGAGACCAGCACGTGCTCCACGCCGAGGGCGCGGGCGGCGGGCTCCACCTGGAACCGGGTGGCCGAGGAGGCCAGGACGACCGTGTGCCCGGCCTGCAGGTGGGCCGTCACCAGCCGCCAGGCCTCGGGGTACAGCGACCCGGCGATGCCCTGGACGAACAGCCGCTCGCCGAGCTCGGCCAGCTCGTCCTCGCTGCGGCCGGCCCAGGCGCGCATGCCCGAGACGGTGAACCGCTCGAAGTCGTCCTCGGTGGTGACCCCGCGCAGGCCGGTCAGCAGCAGCTGGCCCAGGTCGGTCGGCGTGACCTCCAGCGAGCGCAGGTGGTGGCGGGCGAAGGCGGCCAGCGAGTAGCCGTCGATCACCGTGCCGTCGAAGTCGAAGAACGCGCCCACCCGCCGGCCGGGCGGCGCCGCGTCGACGTCGGCGATCAGCTGCTCCTCGGTCCAGACGTTCGACCGGGCCATCGCGGCCGCCTGCTCGCGCAGTCCACCACCGGGCGGCGTCTCGGCCGTCACGGTTCCACCCCCACGTTCTCCCGCCGCGCCGCGGCGTCCAACTCGTCGATCACCACTACTCGGCCGACGACGTCCCTGACTCGAGCGGCCCACTCCTGCCGCCGCCGGGCCAGCTCCTCGCGGCCGGGGTCGACCAGGTCGAGGTTCGCGGCCAGCCGCAGCGCCCCGGAGAACAGCTCCCGGGACAGCGACTCCGGCCCGTGCAGCCGGCCCTGCAGCAGCATCTGCTGGCCGACCCCACTGCACTCGGCGAGGAACTCCGGCTCCGTCACCGGCGTGCGGGGGTCGCGGGCGGCGAGCCGCTCGGCGACGACGAGCTGCGCGTCGACGAAGGACCGCAGCACCCGGTGGGCCACCAGGAGGTCGGCCCGGCAGAGGACCTCGCGGCCGTCGGACGTCTCCCACTGTGGGTCCAGCCGCTCGAGCTCGGCCGCCAGCCGCTCTCGGTAGGAATCCCGCTCGGGGAAGAAGAACTCGAACTTCAACAGGTCGCGGAGGCGGTGTGCCTCCTCCCAGCGGTCGGCCGGGTCGCGGAGCATGACGAGTTCGGCGATCGCCCGGTCCACGAAGTGGTGGATGGCGTTGTTGCGGTAGAAGGCGGCCACCAGGTGCTGGCCGCGCTCGATGGCGTGGACCGGCTCCTCGCCGCCCTCGTAGACGGTCACCACGCCCTGCGCGGCCAGCGCGCCGAGCACCAAGCGCACACCGCGGGCGCTCCGCAGGGCCGCGCCGGAGTGCGGCAGGTCCCGCTCGGTGAGGTAGCGCAGCAGCGGCTCGAGCACCCGCTGCACCTGCGCCAGCGTCAGTGCCCGGTCCCGCACGCCGAGCAGCGCCGTGGTCACCAGCGCCGTCGCCGTCGCCGGGGTGACGGAGTTGATGCCCACGGCGACCTGGAAGGCCACCTTCTGCAAGGTGAGCCGGCGGGCGTCGGGGTCGGCCGGGTCGGCGCCGTTGCGCAGCGCGGTGGCCAGCGACAGCGGCGCGGCGAAGCCGACGTGCACCGTGCCCAGGGGGGTGCGCACCTGCTCGCGGATGTAGGACGCCATCCACGACAGGCCCTCGCCGCGCTTGGCCGCGCCGCCCTGCTCGGCGGCCATCCCGGAGACCTCGCGGAGCTGGTCGTAGGTGATCGAGACCGGGACGAGGTAGACGTCCTCCACGCGCTTGCGCTCCACGGCGTCGGCGACGAAGCGCAGCAGCCCGTGCCGCGGCGGGCGCAGCTTGCCGGTGCGGGAGCGGCCGCCCTCCATGTACCACTCCAGGTTGAACCGCTTGGCCAGCAGGAACGCCAGGTACTCCCGGACGGCGGTCTTGTAGACCTGGTCGTCGCCGAAGGTGCGGCGGATGAACACCAGGCCGGCCCGCTTGGCGATCGGCCCGACCGGCCAGAAGCGCAGGTTCTCCCCGCCGAGCACGTGGTTGCGCGGGAAGTCGTGCCGGGCGAGCACGTCGGCGAGCACCAGTGGGTCGACGTAGGAGCGGTGGCTGGGCAGGAACACCAGCGGGTGGGTGCGGTTGAGCTCGCGCAGGTCGGTGAGCCGCGCGGTGTCGGCCTGCACGTCCCAGGCGCGGGAGTGCACCGGCCGCAGCAGGCCGGTGAACACCTCGACGGCGGCCGGGTCCATGGCCGCGACCAGCTCGTCGAGGTCGGCGGCGGCCTCGGCGGCCACCTCCGCCTCGGGGGCCTCCAGCCGCTCGGCCAGCGCGGCGACCTCCGCGCGCCACTCGGGGCTGTAGCGGATCGCCTCGGCCACGTGCCGCGGCACCTTCGCCCGGTCGCCGACGACCTGCCGCTCGGCCCGGTCGAGTGCCAGCGCCGCCTGGTGGGCGACGAAGCCGGCCAGCGTGCCGGTGCCGTCCCAGCGCGCGGTCAGCTCGGCCACGGTGGCCGGCTCGGCCACCACCACGCGGGCCCGGTCGGGGTCACGGCGTACCGCGGCGGCCTGCAACGGGCGCGGCGGGCGCCGCTTGAGCGCGGGCCGGGCGGCCGACCACCGCTCCCGCCGGCGCCGCCGGCCGGTGCCCTGCCGGGTCACCTCGGACCCGCCGCCGGGCGCCCAGGCCACGCGGGTGGCGGTCACCACCGTGGCGGGGTCGGCGTCGGCCAGCGGGCGGGCCAGCGCGGAGCCCCTCAGCGGCAGGACCGTGCCGCCGGGCGGCAGGGCGCCGGCCACCAGCCGGCGCTCCACCTCGCTCGAGACGTCGACCAGCACGATGCGGGGGACGTCGGTGTCCGCTCCGGGGCTCATGCGCGTTCCTCTCAGGCACTCGTCGGCTCGTCGGCGCCGGGTCCGGCGAGGGGGAGCCCCTGCTGGTCACGGGCACGCGCCGCGGGGGACAGATCCTGCCCCCTCGCGGCGCGGCGCGGCGCCGGTGCCGGTCTCAGCGGTGGTCGAGGGTGGCGCGCAGCGCCTCGAGGCCGGTGTAGCGCGGCTGCCAGCCCAGCTCCCGCTTGGCCTTGGTGGTGTCCATGATCGCCGGGTGGCTGGCGGCCTCCACCCACTCGGCGACCGGCGGCAGGAACGGCAGCCGGGACACCGCGCGGGCGGCGAGCTGGGCCGGTGCGGCCGGCAGGGGCAGCGGGATGGCGCCGTACTCCCGGGCGACGTCGGCAGCGGTCAGGACGCCGTCGCCGGCGATGTTGTAGGCACCGGGCGGGCCGGCGGCGACGATGCACTGGACCAGCGCCTGGCCGACGTCGTCCTCGTGGATGAACTGCAGGGGCAGGGCGGGGACGAACGCCGGCACGGGGACCGGCAGCCGCCGGGTGCTCTGCTCGGCCAGCCGCCGCCCCAGCGGGGCCAGCGGGCCGGGCAGCACGTCCTTGGCGCCCACGGTGTGCGGACCGAGCACCACCGGCGGGCGCAGCAGGTACAGGTCGATCTCCGGGTGGGCCTGCGCCTCGGCCTGCAGCAGCTGCTCGAGCTCGGCCTTCTCCTGCGCGTAGAAGAGCTTCGCCGCCGGGCGCACCGGCCACTCCTCGGTCATGCCGACCGGGTTGTCCGGGTGGAACCCGTAGGCGGCGACGGAGGAGGCGTAGACGAAGCGGCGCGCTCCGGCGGCGGCCGCGGCCCGGAAGGCGTTGAGCGTGCCGTCGACGTTGATCGCGCGGGTCGTCTGCCGCGAGGCGTTGCCGGTGATCAGGAAGGCCAGGTGGACGACGACGTCGGCGCCGGCGAAGGCCTCGCGCAGCGCGTCGGCGTCGCGGACGTCGCCCCGCCGGTACTCCATCTTCGTCCAGCCGCGGGCGGCCGGGTCGAAGGGGCGGCGGGCGATGCCGACGACGCGGCCGATCCGCTCGTCGGCCTGCAGCAGCGGGACCAGGCCCTCGCCGAAGGTGCCGGTGGGGCCGGTGACGGCGACGGTCAGGTCAGCATCGGGAGCGGTCACCCCGGACCGCTACCCCCGGCCGCCGGACGTGAACCGGGTCACGCCCGGCGGCCGGAGGGTCACCGCGAGGCCGCGGCCGGCTGCTTTGCGGCGGCCAGCTCCCCGAGCTCGGCGATGCCGCGGCAGATGCCCGCAGACAGGACGTCGATGTCGGGGAAGGCGTCGAAGTCGGCGTTGATGCCGAAGGTCATCTCGTTGAGGTAGCTGAAGATCCCGATCGAGATCCGCGTGCCGCCGGCGATCGGCACGTAGGGGTGCGCCGACACCATGCGCTTGCCGAGCACGTACAGCGGCACCCGCGGGCCGGGCACGTTCGTCGTCACCGCCTGGCACCACATCTGCCCGGTCTGCATGGCCGCCCGGACGCCCATGGCCAGCAGGTTCGGCGCGACGTAGTCGCCCATGCTGATGATCGAGCGGGCGTCGACCGCCTGCATCGTCCGCTTGTACTCGTCCATCTGGCTGCGGATGGACGCCAGCCGGGCCAGCGGGTCGGGCTCCCCGACGGGCAGGTCGACGAAGACCGCGGTCACCCGGTTGTCCAGCGACCCGCGCTCGCCCTCCTTGCGCACCGAGATCGGCACCATGGTGCGCACGACCGTGTCGGCGCCGAGGGCGCCGCGGCCCGTGAGCAGCTCGCGGAACCCGCGGGTGATCGCGGTGAGGACGATGTCGTTGACCGTGCCGCCCAGCGCGGTCCGGGCGGTGCGCAGGTCCTCGAACTGGGCGTCCGACCACGCCCACCGGCGGTGCGGGCCGATCGGCCCGGTCAGCGTGCGGGCCAGGGGCGTGAGCGCCTGGCGGGCCAGCTGCGGGACCGTGTTGACCGCCGCCCGGGCACTGCCCACCAGGCCCTTCGCGCCGGTGGCGAGGGCGTCGGGGCTGTGCACGAGCTGGCGGAGGGGAGCGGTGGCGGTCTCGGTGAGCGCGCCGGCCACCATCGCCAGGCCCGACGGGGTGCGCTGCGGCGACCAGTCGGGCGGCGCCGTCTGCTCGGCGTTCGGGTCGAGGTCGAACATGATCTGCATCAGGTCGGTGCCGGCCACGCCGTCGACCATGCAGTGGTGGACCTTGGAGATGATCGCCCACCGGTCGTTCTCCAGGCCCTCGACCAGCCAGACCTCCCACAGCGGCTTGGCCATGTCCAGGCGCTGGCCGAGCACCCGCCCGGCGAGGTTGCGCAGCTGCTCGGGGCCGCCGGGCTTGGGCACCGCGGTGTGCCGCACGTGGTACAGGATCTGGAAGTGCGGGTCGTCGACCCACAGCGGGCGGCCCAGGTTCAACGGCACCTCGCGCACCCGCTGCCGGTAGCGCGGCACCTGCGGCAGCTTGCTCAGCAGCAGCCGCACCAGGTCGCCGTAGGACGGCGCCGGCCCCTCGAACACCGCCACCGAGCCCACGTGCAGCGGCGCGTTCTCGGTCTCCGCGTAGTAGAACCCGGCGTCGGTCGCACTCAGGCGGTCCACGGTCGCTCCTCTGCTCATCGATTCGGTGACGGCCGGTTCTGTATCCAGCGACCCGGCCGACGGAACGCGGTCGTGTGGTCCCGGACACAGTAGGCGCCCGTGGTCAGCCTGCCCGCAGGGCCGACTCGGGGCCAGCGGCCGCCACCCGGTCGAGCAGGTCGGCGAGCGCCCGGTCGACGACGGCGGTGCGGGTCATGTTGACGCTGTGCCCGGCACCGGGGACGACGACCAGCTCCGCGCGCTCGCCGATGCCCTCGGCCAGCCGGCGGCCGTGGGCGGCGGGCGTCAGCCGGTCGTACTGCCCGGCGACGACGGTGCACGGCACCTGGCCCAGCACCGCCAGCGACGCCGTCTCGTCGTGGTCGAGGAACGTGCCGTAGAAGGCCAGCGTCACCGTCAGCGGCGTCTCCTCGAGCATCGCCTGCACGACCCGGACCGCCTCGCGCGTGGCGTCGTCGCGGCCGAACAGGAAGCGGCGGGTGAACCGGTGGCCGAGCCAGGTGCCGCGGCGGCGCAGCCGCTCCAGCCCCGGCGCCAGCAGCCGCAGCCACCACAGGTAGAGCCGCAGCAGGTGGAGCTTGCGCATCAGCTCGACCGCCCTGCCGAGCAGCCCGCTCGCGACCAGGCCGCCGGCCGAGGTGGCCAGCAGGAAGGCGCCGACGACGCGGGTGCCGAACAGCTCCGGCCGCTGCCGCGCCAGCGCCATGATCGTCATGCCGCCCATCGAGTGCCCGGCCAGGACCACCGGACCGGTGGGGACGACGGCGTCGAGCACCTGGCCCAGGTCGCGGCCGGTGCGGTCGATGGTCGCCGTCCGCGGGTCGACCCAGCGGGACCGGCCGTGGCCGCGCTGGTCCCACAGGACGATCCGGGCGCGGTCACGGATCGCCGCGCGCTGCAGCTCGAACTCGCCGAGCCGGGCGGTGAAGCCGTGGCAGAAGACCACGGTCACCGGGGCGTCCTCGGGTCCGTCGAACTCGACGTGCAGGTCCACGCCGTCGTCGGTGCGGACGGTGCGCGAGCCCGGCGGCGGGGGGCCGTCGATGCCCGGCACGACCGGGATGCGGGGTGGCACGGGGGCGGGACGTCGTCGGAGCGGCACCCGTCCATGACAGCGCAGCTCCCGGGTACCGGCGACTCAGCTCCCCGGAGCCGCTGGCTCGGGGCGCCGTCCCGGCGCGGCGTCGCGGACCAGCCGGCGGGCGGCGTCGACCTCCCGGGCGACGGGGGCGAGCACGCCCTCGGCGTGGATCTCGGCGTCGTCGGGGAGCCGGTGCGCGCGGACGTCGTCCTCCAGCTCGCGCAGCGCCCGGCGCAGCACCGCCACCTGGCCCGGCTCGGGGGTCTCTCCGCCGTGCCGGACGGCGATGACCGCCTCGGTGACGGCGTCGGCGGTGCGCTCCAGCTGCACGATCACCGGCCACCAGGCCACGGCGCGGGTGCTGATCGGCGGTGGCTCGGCTAGCCGGCGCTGCAGCTGGGTGGTCAGCTCGGTGAGCGCGCGGTAGGTGGCCCGGCGGGCGCGGCGGCGCGCGGTCGGGTCCCCGTCGAAGGCGGCGCCGACGAAGCCGTCGAGGGCGAGGGCGGCCGCGCGCAGGGCGTCCTCCAGCGGCGCCCGCCAGGTCTGCGGCCACAGCAGGTAGCCGAACACCAGCACGATCGCGCAGCCGATGAGGGTGTCGGCCAGCCGGGCACCGACCAGTCCCGGACCGCCGGGGACCGCGAGGTCGAGCAGCAGGATGATCACCGGCGTCTGGAACACCGAGAACAGGCCGAAGTTGGCGCCGCGGGCCCACGGCAGCAGCCCCGCGGCGATCGCCATGGCCACGACCACCCAGCCGTCGCGCGGCAGGAACGACAGCAGCAGCGAGCCGATGAGGACGCCGAGCAGCGTGCCCGCGCCGCGCTGCACCGCCCGGGTGAACACCGAGCCGAAGTCGGGCTTGAGCACGATCGCGACCGTGAGCAGCACCCAGTAGGGCCGCTCGATGGGCAGCAGCTGGCGGGCGATCTCCGCGACGGTCATGCACAGCGTCAGCCGGAGGACGAAGTCGCGGGTGTCGGCGCTGCCGAGGGTGCGGTCGGCCAGGTCGCGCAGCCGCTGCCCCAGCGGCGGCCGGGGGAGCGCGACCGCCGCGCCCGCCCGCTCCTCGGGGTCGCCGACGACGGACCAGACCAGCCGCACGCCGTGGCGCACCGCGCGGCGCGCGGCGGGGCCGTCCTCCAACGCCGGCGGCCGCTCGGCGGGCAGCTCCCGCCCCCCCGGGACGGCGGCGGCCAGCGCGTGCACCGCCGTCACGTCGTGCGGGTCGGCGTGCACCCCGGCGCGGGCCGAGGCGACCGCCGCCTCCACCAGCGGCGCCGCGGCGTTGAGGACCCCGGCGAGCTCCGACAGCTGCCGGTTGCGGCCGGCGGCGAGGCTGCGGGTGCGGATCACGCGGTCGTAGGCGGCGTTGAGCGCGGTGGTCAGGTCGCGGCGGGCGTCGTCGGTGTGTTCCGTGCCGACGGCGGTGAGCAGCTCCGCGATGCGGGTGAACACCGCCGCGACCGCCGTCCGGTCGGGGTCGCTGGGCTCGGTGGCGGCCTGGACCAGCGTCGTGAGCGCCGCCCAGGCCGCGCCGGCGGCGAAGAAGGACACCTCTGCCCACTGTGGCAGCGGCGTGACCAGCCCGGAGGCCAGTGCGGTGTAGACGAGCAGCTGCAGCGCGCCCAGCGACATCGCCGAGTTGACCGAGCTGATCACCGCCGCGGCCGCCGACAGGACCGCCACCAGGACCACCGGCAGCACCCCGCCGCCGCTGGCGAACTGACCGGCGACCAGGCCGACCGCGCCGAAGCCGACGGCGGCCGCGGTGCGCCGCAGCCGGTCCCGCAGCGGTCCGCCCTGGGGAGCGAGGGTGGCCGCGAGCGCCCCGGTGGTGGCGAAGACGCCCGCGCCGAGGGCCGGTGAGCCGCCGACGACGAGGGCGACCGCCAGCGGCGCGGGCACGGTGACGGCGAAGCGGGCGACGTCGCGCCACGGCACCGGCGGGGGAGTGGTGCGGACCAGTTCCTCGAGCCACGCCGGTGCGCGCAGCGACCTGTCCGCCACGCCCCGCAGCCTGCCACCCGGCGCGCGGGAGGGTGCGGATGACCAGCTGACCTGATCGTGCCGCGTCCTGGCTCACCGTCGACGGCGAGCCAGGACGCGTCACGGTGAGCCGGGACGCCGCGGCAGCACGACGGTGTGGACGCCGACGTGCGCGACGCCGAGCCGGCCGACCTCGACCGGCTGCCGGACGTCGAGTCCGCCGCCGACACGCTCCTCGCGCCGCTCGGGACCACCGACCTGCCGCCCCGCCGACGCCGTCGTCGGCGTCGCCCGCGCCGCCGGGGCCCACCGGGTCGCGCCCACCACCTACGCCGACGTGCCGTGGAACGGGCCCTGGTACGCCGCCCGAGGCTCCACCCCGGTCACCGACCCCGGCTCGGAGCTCACCACGCTCGCCGCCCGGGAGGCGGCCCTGGGGCTCGAGGTCCACGACCGCCGCGTCCTGATGGGGCGCACGCCCTAGGGTCGGCGGCCGTGACCGCCACCCTGGGCGAGGTCGTCGCCGCGCTGGAGGCCCGCTACGACCCCGCGCTCGCCGAGGGCTGGGACGCCGTCGGGCTGGTCTGCGGCGACCCGGCCGATCCGGTGGACCGCGTGCTGGTCGCCGTCGACCCGGTCGCCGCCGTCGTCGACGAGGCGGTCGAGACCGGCGCCGGGCTGCTGGTCACCCACCACCCGCTCTTCCTCACCGCGGTGCACGGCGTCCCCGCCGACGACCCGAAGGGGCGCCTGGTGCACCGGCTGGTGCGGGCCGGCTGCGGGCTGTTCGTCGCGCACACCAATGCCGACCGCGCCGCCGGGGTGGGCGTCAACGACGCGCTGGCCGCCGTCCTCGGGCTGACCGGCACCCGCCCGCTGCAGCCGGCCGCCCCCGGCTCCCGCGAGGGGCTCGGCCGGGTGGGGGAGCTGGCGGAGCCGACGACGCTGGCCGCCTTCGCCGCGCACGCCGCCGCGGTGCTGCCGGCCACCGAGGTCGGCGTCCGGGCGGCCGGCGACCCCGGCCGGCCCGTGCGCACGGTCGCCGTCTGCGGGGGCAGCGGCGGCTCGCTGCTGCCCGAGGCCGCGGCCGCCGGTGCCGACGTGTTCCTCACCAGCGACCTGCGCCACCACCCGGTGTCGGAGTCGCAGGAGGTGTCCGGTCCGGCCTTGTGCGACGTGACACACTTCGCGTCCGAGTGGCCCTGGGTGCCCGTGGTCGCCGACGTGCTGACCGCGGACCTGTCCGGGCGGGTCGCGGCCTCCGCCTCGCGGGTGCGCACCGATCCGTGGACGGTGCACCGGGGCCGCTCGACGGCGGAGGACCCGGCCGGACGGGCCGGCTGAGGAGGGGGACGGGGATGGCCAGCGCAGCGACACCGCCCGCGGGCACGCCGGGGAGGACCGACGGAGCGCCCGTGCGCAGCGACCGCAGCCCGTGGAACTGGCTGCTGCTGGTGCCGATCGTGGTGCCGCTGCTGGTCCCGCTGTTCAACCGCGTCGAGCCGACGCTCTTCGGCTGGCCGTTCTTCTACTGGGTGCAGCTGGTGTTCGTCGGGCTCGGCGTGCTGACCACCGTGATCGTGTACCGCGCCACGCGGCGCAGCCCGGCCGACCAGGCCGCCGCCCGCGACGCCATCAGCCGGGACGCCCGGGACGCGGCGGCCCGCAGGACCCACGACCGGGACGGGGGGCACTGAGCCGTGGACGGGGTCGACGTCGTCGAGCTGTCGATCGTCATCTTCTTCTTCATCGTCGTGACGGTGATGGGGTTCGTCGCCTCGCGCTGGCGGCGCGCGGAGAACCTCATGCACCTCGACGAGTGGGGCCTGGGCGGGCGCAACTTCGGCACCTGGATCACCTGGTTCCTGCTCGGCGGTGACCTCTACACCGCCTACACGTTCGTCGCCGTCCCGGCGCTGATGTTCGGTGCCGGCGCCGCGGGCTTCTTCGCCGTCCCGTACACCGTGGTGATCTACCCGCTGGTGTTCCTCGTGGTGATCCGGCTGTGGTCGGTCAGCCACGTGCGCGGCTACGTCACCCCGGCCGACTTCGTGCGCGCCCGGTTCGACTCCCCGGGGATGGCGCTGCTCGTCGCGCTCACCGGCATCGTCGCGACGATGCCCTACATCGCCCTCCAGCTGGTCGGCATCGAGGCGATCCTCAAGGCGATGGGCGTCGAGGGCGAGCTCCCGCTCATCGTCGCCTTCGTCATCCTGGCGCTGTACACGTACAACTCGGGGCTGCGGGCGCCGGCGCTGATCGCCTTCGTCAAGGACACCCTGATCTACCTGACGATCATCGTCGCGGTGATCGTCATCCCGGTGAAGCTCGGCGGCTGGGACGCGATCTTCGGGGCGGCCGAGGAGAAGTTCTCCGCCGGGACGGGGGCCGGCGTGCTGCTGCCGGCCACCGGGCAGCTGGGCTACGCCACCCTCGCGCTGGGCTCGGCGCTGGCGCTGTTCCTCTACCCGCACTCCCTCACCGGCGTGCTGGCCGCCAGCAACCGCGACGTGCTCAAGCGCAACATGAGCGCCCTGCCGGTCTACAGCCTGGCGCTGGGCTTCATCGCGCTGCTGGGCTTCATGGCGATCGCCGCCGGGGTCACGCCGATCGGCGGCGACGGCAACACGGTCGTCCCGGTCCTGTTCCAGGAAATGTTCCCGAGCTGGTTCGCCGGCGTCGCCTTCGCCGCCATCGGCATCGGCGCGCTGGTGCCGGCCGCGATCATGTCGATCGCCGCGGCCAACCTGTTCACCCGCAACATCTACAAGGAGTTCCTGAAGAAGGACGCCACCCCGCGGCAGGAGGCGCAGGTCGCCAAGATCGTCTCGCTGGTGGTCAAGTTCGGCGCGGTCGCGGCGATCCTCTTCATCGACCCGCAGTTCTCCATCGACCTGCAGCTCATCGGCGGCGTGATCATCCTGCAGACGCTGCCCGCCGTCGCGCTCGGCCTCTACACCCGCTGGCTGCACCGCGGCGGGCTCATCGCCGGCTGGTTCGCCGGCATGCTCGCGGGCCTGGTGATGCTCTACAACATCCCGCGCATCGGTCCGGACGGCACCGTCGTCCGCGAGCACTTCGGCGGCTCGTCGTTCGCGCTGTCGAAGCTCGGCCTCGACGTCGCCTCCAGCGTCTACACCGGCCTGCTCGCGCTGCTGGCCAACCTGGTGGTGGCCGTGCTGGTCACGCTGCTGCTGCGGGCGATGAAGGTGCCCGACGGCGTCGACGCGACGGCGCAGTCCGACTACACCGCCGAGCGGGAGGACCCCACCTTCCGCGACCTGCCCGACCCGCTGCAGTCGACGCCTCCGGGTCTGGAGAAGACGGTGGGGGAGTCCGGCGGTCGGCGGTAGCGGGAGGACCCCCGGTCCCCGGCCGTGGGCCGGGGGTCGGGCGGTGTCCCGGTAGCCGGAGGACCCCCGTGCCCCCCACCGCTCGCAGGCTCGCGACGGGGCCCTGCACGGGGGCCGAGGACCAGAGGTCGGGGCGGTGCCCCGGTAGGTTGAGGTGGTGAAGGCCGACCACTTCGAGCAGCAGAAGCTCCTGGCCCTGGCCGACGAGGACGTCGCGCTCACCCAGCTCGCCCACCGTCAGCGCACGCTGCCCGAGGTGGCCGCCGTCGAGGCCGCGGCGGAGGCCGAGCGCACCTTCGCGGAGGCCGAGGTCCGCGCCGGGACCGAGGTGCGTGACCTCGACCGGGAGCAGAAGCGGCTCGAGGCCGACGTCGACACCGTCCGGCAGCGGGCCACCCGCGACCAGTCGAGGATCGACTCCGGGGCGGCGACGCCGAAGGAGATCACCTCGCTACAGTCGGAGCTGCAGTCGCTGGCGCGGCGGCAGTCCGACCTCGAGGACCAGGTGCTCGAGCTCATGGAGCGCCGGGAGACCGCCGACGCCGCGCTGGCCGACGCCCAGACGGGCAAGGCCTCGGCCGTCGCCGACCGGGAGCGGGCCGAGCAGCTGCGCGACGACGCCCTGGCCGACATCGCCGACTCCACCTCCCGGCACCGGGCCAAGCGCGACGAGGTCGCCGCCGGCCTCTCGGCTCCGCTGCTGGCGCTGTACGACCGCATCCGCACCCAGACCGGCACCACCGGCGCGGCGATGCTGCGGGCGCGCGCGTGCCAGGGCTGCCGCATCGAGCTCAACGGCCGGGAGCTCGCCGCCGTCCGCAACGCCGACCCGCACGAGGTGGTCCGCTGCGAGAACTGCGGCCGGATCCTGGTGCGCACCGCTGAGTCCGGGCTGTGAGCGGCCGGTTCGTCGTCGAGGCGGACGGGGGATCGCGAGGCAACCCGGGCCCGGCCGGGTACGGCGCGCTGGTCCGCGACGCGCGGACCGGGAAGGTGCTCGCCGAGCGGGCCGCCTCGGTCGGCCGGGCCACCAACAACGTGGCCGAGTACGGCGGGCTGGTGGCCGGGCTGCAGGCGGCGTTGGACCTCGACGCGAGCGCCGACGTCGAGGTGCGGATGGACTCCAAGCTCGTCGTCGAGCAGATGTCGGGCCGCTGGAAGATCAAGCACCCGGACATGCAGAAGCTCGCCGTCCAGGCCCGCGCCATCGCCCGGCAGCTGGGCAGCGTCCGCTACACCTGGGTGCCGCGCGCGCAGAACGGCGCCGCCGACGCGCTGGCCAACAGCGCGATGGACGGCCGGCCGGTGCACCGGGACGTGGCCGCGGAGCCGTCGGTCACCGAGGACGACGTCCAGCCCACCGCCGAGCCGGCACCCGTCGTCACCACGGTCACGCACCTGCTGCGGCACGGGCGGACCGAGCACACCCCCGAGCGCCGTTACAGCGGCCGCAACGACCTGCCGCTGTCGGCCACGGGGCGGGCGGAGGCGGAGGCCGCCGCCGCGCGTGCCAAGGAGCTGGGCATCGACGTCGTCGTCGCCTCGCCGCTGCGCCGCACGCGGGAGACCGCCGAGGCCGTGGCCGCCGCCCTGGGGCTGCAGGTCGAGCTCGACGACGACCTGGTGGAGCTCGACTTCGGCGACCTCGAGGGGCTGACCGCCACCGAGGCCCGCGAGAAGCACCCGCTGGCCGCCCGCCGGTTCATGGCCGACGTCACCGTGGCCGCGCCGAACGGCGAGTCGATCGCCGACGTGTCTAAGCGCGTGGCCCGGGCGCGCGAGCGGCTGCTCGACCGGTACGCCGGGCAGACGGTGCTCGTGGTCAGCCACGTGACGCCGATCAAGCTGCTCCTGGCCGCGGGGCTCGGCGTCGGCGACGAGGTCGTGCACCGGGTGTTCCTCGAGGCGGCGTCGCTGTCGACGGTCGCGTGGAGCTCCGACGGCCGCACCTCCGTCCGCGTCGTCAACGACACGTCGCACCTGAGGTAGCGGCCCGGCGAGATCGGCGGTCTCGCACGGCTGGACGGCCCAGGGCGTACGAGATCGCCGATCTCGCCGATGGGGAGGGGCCCTCTAGAGCCGGCCGGCGTCGATCACGCGGGCGAGGAACTGGCGCGTGCGCGGGTGCTGCGGCTCGCCGAGCACCTGCGCCGGCGGGCCGGACTCCAGCAGCACCCCGCCGTCGAGGAACGCCACCGTGTCGGCCACCTGTCGGGCGAAGCCCATCTCGTGGGTGGCCATCACGATCGTCATGCCCTGCGCGGCCACCTCGCGCACCAGCGAGAGCACCTCACCGACCAGCTCGGGGTCCAGGGCGCTGGTCACCTCGTCGAGCAGCAGCACCCGCGGGCGGACGGCGAGGGCGCGGACGATCGCCACGCGCTGCTGCTGCCCGCCGGAGAGCCGGTCGGGGTACTCGGCCGCCTTGTCGGCCAGCCCGATCCGGTCCAGCAGCGCCCGCGCCTCCTCGACCGCCTCGGCCCTCGAGCGCCCGTGCACGACCGTCGGCGCGAGCGTCACGTTGTCGAGCACGGACAGGTGCGGGAAGAGGTTGTAGGCCTGGAAGACGACGCCCATCCGGCGGCGCACCTGGTCGGCGTCGACCCGCGGGTCGGTGACGTCCTCGCCGTCGAGGAGCACCTGCCCGTCGTCGACGGTCTCCAGCAGCGACGCGCAGCGCAGCAGCGTCGACTTGCCCGACCCGGAGCCGCCGATCAGCGCGACCACCCGGTGCTCGTCGACGGCGAGGTCCACCCCGCGCAGCACGACGTCGTCGCCGAACGCCTTCACGATCCCGCGCAGCTCCAGCACGGTCACAGCAGGCTCCCGCTCTGCTGGCGGCGGCGGGCGCGCGCGGTGACGGCGTCGGCGAGCCGGGCCGAGGGGACGGCGAGCAGGACGAACAGCAGCCCGGCGACGACGTAGGGCGTGAAGTTGAAGCTCTGCCCGACCTGGATCTGCGCCGAGCGGACCGCGTCGACCGCGCCCAGCACCGAGATCAGCCCGACGTCCTTCTGCAGCGCGACGAAGTCGTTGAGCAGCGCCGGGGTGACCGTGCGCAGCGCCTGCGGCAGCACCACGATCCGCATGGTCTGCCGGTGCGTGAGCCCCAGCGAGCGGGCCGCGGCGCGCTGGCTCGGGTGCACCGACTCGATGCCGGCGCGGAAGACCTCGGCCACGTACGCGGAGTAGACCAGCACGATCGCCGCCGTCCCCAGGACGAACGGCGACGTCGGCACGCCCTGCAGGCCGAGCGCCGGGAACCCGAAGCCGACCAGGTACAGCACGATGATCAGCGGCATCCCGCGGAACAGGTCGACGTAGGCCGTGGCCAGGAGCCGCAGCGGGGCGAACGCCGGCCCGCGCAGCGTCCGCAGGGCCGCGGTGCCCAGGCCGACGAGCAGCACGAGCAACCCGCCGACGACGAGCACCTGCAGGTTGACCAGCAGCCCGCGGGCGATGTCGGGCAGCGACTCCAGGGCCACCGACGGGGAGAAGAACGTGGCCTGCACCCGCGGCCAGCCCGGTGAGCTGGTGACCGCCAGGTAGGCGACGGCGGCGAACAGCAGCGTGGAGGCCAGTGCCACGAGCGTCGAGCGCCGGGCCCGGCTGCGGCGCCAGGCCCGGCGGCCGAGCTCGAGCTCGCTGGGCGGCGGGAGCGCGGGGCTCCCGCCGCCGGAGAGGACGGTGCTCAGGACAGGACGGGAGCGTCGGCGACGTCGGAGAGCCACTGCTGCTCGAGCTCGTCGAGCGTGCCGTCCTCGCGCAGCGCGTCGACGGCCTGGCTGACGCAGTCGGTGAGCGGGCTGTCCTTGGCCAGCAGCAGGCCGAACTGGTCGCCACCCTCGCCGGAGTCCTCCAGCTGGCCCACGATCACGCCGTCGTCCAGCTCCGCGGCGGTGATGTAGAAGGCGGTCGGCAGGTCGACCACGATCGCGTCCACCTGGCCGTTCTGCAGGGCGAGCTTGGCGTCGTCGTTGGTGTTGAACACGACCGGGTCGTTCTCGGGGGCGATCACGTCCGTGAGGACGTCGAGGCTCGTCGTCGCCACCTGGGCACCCAGGCGCAGGCCGCGCAGGTCGTCGAGGCTGCTCGCGCCCTCGGCCGCCGAGCCGGCGGTCGTGATCACCGCCTGGCTGACCGTGTAGTAGGGCGAGGAGAAGTCGACGGCCTGCCGCCGCTCCTCGGTGATGGAGAACTGGTTGACGTCGAAGTCGAACGGCCGGGCGCCGGGCTGGATGGCGGCGTTGAACGGCACCCGCGTCCAGGTGACGTCGTCCTCGGCGTAGCCCAGCTGCTCGGCGACGGCGTAGGCGACGGCGGACTCGAAGCCCTCCCCGTTCTCCGGGGCGTCGTCGACGAACCACGGCTCGTAGGCCGGCTCGTCGGTGGCGATGGTGAGCGTGCCCGGCTCGAGGGTGTCGAGCTCGTCGGGCGTGCAGGCGCCGGTGGCCGAGGAGCCGCCGCTCGTGGAGCCGGCGTCGGTCGACTCCTCCTGCGGCGCGCAGGCGACGAGGGCCAGGGCGGCGGTGGCGGCGAGGACGAGGGGGAGCGGACGACGGTGCATCGGGGAGTCCCTTGCTGGGTGGGATCGGCGCGCAGATCGTAGGACCGGGTCCCGTGTGTCCGGCCTCACCTGGCATGTTCAACCGATGAGTTGAAGACGCGGGACCCGTCTCCCCTGGTAGACGGCTCCACCGGGGAGCCGGCATCGAGGAGGTGCGCCATGGGTGCTGTCGTGGTGTTCGCGGCGGTGTCGCTGGACGGGTACGTGGCCCGGGACGACGACATGCCGGGGCCGCTGTTCGACTGGTACGAGAACGGCGACGTCGAGACGACCTTCAGCGACGAGGACCGGCGCTTCCACGTGACCCCGCAGACGGCGGAGTTCCTGCGCGCGACGAGGTCGCGGATGGCCGTCATGGTCTGCGGTCGCCGGCTGTTCGACATCACCGACGGCTGGGGAGGCGTCCCCCCGAACGGTGAGCACGTCGTCGTCGTGACCCACCGGCCCGCCGACGACTGGGCGCACCTCGGGACGGCGCCGTTCAGCTTCGTGCCCGACGTGCGGACCGGGATGGAGCGGGCGAGGGAGCTCGCCGGCGACCGGGACGTGACGGTCTCGGCCGGGGACGTCGGCGGACAGGCGCTGCGCGAGGGCCTGGTCGACCGGCTGGCGCTCTGCCTCGTCCCGGTCGTCCTCGGGTCGGGCCGGCCGTTCTTCGGCGCCGGGGGGCCGCCGGAGCTCCAGTTCGAGGACCCGCAGGTCGTCCAGGGGAGCAGGGTGACCCACCTGGTCTACGACATCCGGCGGTGACGTCCGGCGGTGACGTCCGGCGCCGGGGCCCCGGGATGCGGCAGGGGCGGGGGAGCGTTGCACGGAGCACCCCGCTCCCGCCGCCGGTGGGAGGACGGGGACGATGAGCCCCCCGCGCCATCCCACGAGGAGCCCCCGTGACCGCGACCATCGCGCCCGCCACCTCCGCCGTCGTCGGCGACGAGCGCACCCTGTCGCCCGCCGAGTACGAGACCTGGGCGGCCGAGGTCCGCCGGCTGGCCGAGGAGCGCGGCGCGGTGGTCCTCGCGCACAACTACCAGGTGCCCGAGATCCAGGACGTCGCCCACTTCACCGGCGACTCCCTCTACCTGTCGCGGGTCGCCGCGCAGACCGACGCCCGCGAGATCGTCTTCTGCGGCGTCCACTTCATGGCCGAGACGGCGAAGATCCTCTCGCCGGACAAGACGGTGCTGCTGCCCGACCACGCCGCCGGGTGCTCGCTGGCCGACTCGATCACCGCCGAGCAGTTGCGCGAGTGGAAGGCCGAGCACCCCGGCGCCGTCGTCGTCAGCTACGTGAACACCACCGCCGCGGTGAAGGCCGAGACCGACATCTGCTGCACATCGTCGAACGCCGCCGACGTCATCCGCTCCATCCCGGCCGACCGGGAGATCCTCTTCTGCCCCGACCAGTTCCTCGGCGCGCACGTCAAGCGGGTGACCGGGCGCGAGGACATCCACGTGTGGGCGGGGGAGTGCCACGTGCACGCCGGCATCAGCCCGGCCGACGTCCGCGCGCAGGTGGCCGCGCACCCGGACGCGGAGATCCTCGTGCACCCCGAGTGCGGCTGCACCACCTCGGTGCTCGACCTGGTCAGCCACGGCGACCTGCCCGCCGACCGCACCCGCGTGCTGTCCACCGGCGGGATGGTCGAGGAGGCCGCGACCACGCGCGCCTCGCAGGTGCTGGTGGCCACCGAGGTCGGCATCCTGCACCAGCTGCGCTCGCTCAACTCCGGGACGGCGTTCATCCCGATGAACGAGCGGGCGGCCTGCCGCTACATGAAGATGATCACCCCGGCGAAGCTGCTGCACACGCTGCGCACCGGCGAGGGCGCCATCGACGTCGACCCGGAGACCGCGGCCCGCGCGCGCCGCGCCGTGGAGGCGATGGTCGCCATCGGCGAGCCCGGCCGCGGCGGGGAGTGAGCCGCCGGGCGGACAGCGGCCGACGGCTCAGATCCGGGTGAACAGGTAGACCGACACCGCGACGCCGAAGACGACGATGAACACTCGCAGCGGCGTCACGGGGATCCGGCCGGCGATCCGGGCGCCGACGAAGCCACCCACCAGGCTGGCCGGCGCCGCGACGGCGACCACCTGCCAGGCCACCGGTCCGAAGAGGCCGAAGACGACGAGCGTCACGCTCGCCGTCACCGCGGACAACGCCGACTTGAGCGCGTTCGCCAGCTGCAGCCGGTGCAGCGCGGTCCCCAGGACGCCGACCAGGATCACCCCCAGCGCCCCGCCGAAGTAGCCGCCGTAGACGGTGGCGAGGAACAGCGCGAGGTAGAGCCACCAGGGGTCGCGGGTGGTGCCGTCGTCACGGTCGCGCAGCCGGCGGGTCAGCAGGGGCTGGAGCGCGAGCAGCAGGCTGGCGAGCAGCACGAGCACCGGGACGACGACGTCGAAGGCCTCGCTCGGCGTGGTCAGCAGCAGCACGCTGCCGGCCGTGCCGCCGAGGACCGACACGGCGCCGAGGCGCACCATCCGGCCGCCCTGACCGACGTACTCGCGGCGGAACCCGGCCATGCCGCCGAGGTAGCCGGGCCACTGCGCCACCGAGTTGGTGACGTTGGCCGCCACCGTCGGCAGCCCCAGCGCGACCAGGGTGGGGAAGAGGATGAGCGACCCGCCGCCGGCGATCGAGTTGATGACACCGGCGGCCAGGGACACCGCGGCCGCGACGAGCAGGTCGGCGGCTGGCACGGAGCGGCAGCCTACGGTGACGCCATGCGCCTCCCCGCCCCGGCGACCTGGCTGGCCGCCGCCCTCGGCGGCTCCGGCGTGCTGCACCTGGTGCGGCCGCGGACCTACCAGTGGCTGGTCCCGCCCGAGCTCGGCGACGCGCGCGCCTGGGTGTTCGGCAGCGGCGTGGCCGAGGTCGGCACCGCAGCGCTGCTGGCGGCACCGGCGACCCGGCGGGCCGGGGGATGGGCGGCGGCCGGGCTGCTGGCCTCGTTCCTGCCGGCGCACCTGCACCACTTCCGCGTGGCGCGCGGCCGGCCGGCGCTCCTGGCGGCCGCGGCGGTGCGGCTGCCGCTGCAGGCGCCGATGATCGCCGCCGCGTTGCGGGTGGCCCGCGGGCGCTGAGGAGCGGTGGAGGTCGGGGTCGTCGCCGCCGCGCGTCCCGAGCCCGCCGCGGCGCGCTGGCCCGGGCACACTGCCCGCATGGCCGAACCACTGCCCGACGACTGGGAGCGCGCGCTCGTCGTCGTCGCCCACCCCGACGACGTCGAGTACGGGTGCGCTGCCGCCGTCGCCGCGTGGACGGCGACCGGACGCGACGTCCGGTACGTGCTGGCCACCAGCGGCGAGGCCGGCATCGCCGGGCTGCCGCCGGAGGAGGCCGGGCCGTTGCGCGAACGCGAGCAGCGGGCCGCGGCCGCGGTGGTGGGTGTGTCGGTGGTCGAGTTCCTCGGGCACCCCGACGGCCGGCTGACCGAGGGCCTGGACCTGCGCCGGTCGCTCGCCGCGGCGATCCGGCGGCACCGGCCGCACCTGGTGGTGACGATGCACCCCGGTGACACGTGGACGCCGCCGGGGATCGCGCCGGCGTACTGGAACAGCGCCGACCACCGGGCGCTGGGCCGCTGCGCGCTCGACGCGGTCGGCGACGCGGCCAACGAGTGGATCTTCCCCGAGATCTCCGCCCAGGAGCCGTGGCGCGGCGTGCGCTGGACGGCCGTCTCGACGCCGTTCGAGGTGACGCACACCGTCGACGTCACGGGCGTCGTCGACCGTGCGGTGGCCTCACTCGCCGAGCACCGGCGTTACCTCGAGGCGCTGTCGGACGACCCGGTCGAGGAGCAGGCGCGCCGGCAGGTCGACATGGCGACCCCCGAGGTGGACGGCCGGCGGGTGGCCGGGTTCGCCCTCTACGCCGGTTGAGGGGGCGCGGGTCGAGGGTCGTGCGTCGAGGGGGCGTGCGTCGAGGGGGCGTGGGTCGAGGGGACGCGGCCCCGGAGGACCCGGGGCCGCGTCCCGGCCGATCAGGGGTTGAAGCTCACGTGCACGTGGTCGTAGTGGTTGGCGGTGACGGACCCGCGGTCCTCCATCGCCCGCCAGCCGGAGCCGCCGATCATGAAGATCCGCTGCTTCCAGATGACGTACTCCACGTTGAACCGCGCCGCGTTGTCGATGACGTACTGCGCGACGGCGTCGCCCTTCGCCGAGTCGGCGTAGACCATGAAGTCCGCGGCGAGCTGCTGGGTCGGGGAGTGCCCGGGTCGGGTGAGGACCGTGGACACCCCGAAGGTCTGGGTGACCTCCGCGACGACCGGGCGGACGTGCGCAGCCCAGGCGCTGTAGGCGGTCGACGTCGGCGTGGGCTTGCCGGTGAGGTCGGCCGACACGGCGACCACCGCGGTGGCGGCTGCCGCCGCCGGAGCCGCTGCCGCCGGAGCCGCTGCTGCCGGAGCCGCCGCGGGGGCGGCCTCCTGGGCGGGCGCCGTGTTGGCGGTCCGGTCCCAGCGGTCCCCGCCGCGGTCCCAGTCGCGGCCGGGATCGGCCTGGGCGGCGGACTGCCCGGCCAGGCCGAAGGTGACGGCGAGGGCGCCGGCGGTGAGCGAGCGGCGCAGGGTGCGCCGGTGGGTGTTCGAGGGCATGACGAAGAGAGCTCCTGACGAGTGTTTCCGAGGCCGCCGTGGATCGGCGGGGCCTGTCGTGATCGAGGGGCGGCACGAGGCCGAGACGGGCAGCCGGACACAGGGCCAGGCGGAGGACCCGCTGGGTGGCAGGCCGACGCGGAGGCCGTCGAGGTCCGTTCCCGTCCACGCGGCGACCGGCAGATGTGCAGGGCGGGTCGCGGCGGAGGTTCGTGGGGGTGCGGGCACGCCGGGAAGGGCGCCGGCGGCGCACCCCGTGTGCGGATCTCCGTTCTCTCCTGTGCCGCCTACCGGGTCAGCTGACGGGTTCGGGCGGGAGGTTGCGCCCTACCCACCTCCGAGCGAACTCGGAGGCGGGACTCACCCCAGTGGTTCGGTGGGTCCCCGGCTCGCGTCCACGAGGTGGATCACGACTCGGCGGCGTCCGGCACGGCTTCCCCGGGTGGGGCGGTGACGACCTGCCGGACGCCGAAACCGTAGGGGTGTTATCGGCTTGTGACAATCCGAAGCCGGTCCTCTTGGTTATCTGCCTGGTCATCCCCGGCGTGTCGTTTCGGACGGCAGCGTGTCGACGGGCCGTGGGCTACGTCCGGCAGCCTCGGCGGGGCCGTAGGATGACCGGCACGACGGACGAGTCGGCTGGGCGGTCGCGTCGGCGGGGGAGACCCCGTCGCCGAGGAACGTCCGGGCTCCACAGGGCAGGGTGGTCGCCAACAGCGACCCGGGGTGACCCGCGGGACAGTGCCACAGAGAACAGACCGCCAGCGGCTCGCCGCTGGTGAGGGTGAAACGGTGGTGTAAGAGACCACCAGCGCACCGGGTGACCGGTGCGGCTCGGTAAACCCCACCCGGAGCAAGGTCGAGAAGGGACGGCGGCTGGGCAACCGGACGTCGTCCTGCGCAGGCGTTCGAGGGCTGCCCGCCCGAGCCTGCGGGTGGACCGCTCGAGCCCGCCGGCAACGGCGGGCCTAGATGGATGACCGCCCATCGGGAGGCCGCGAGGCGCCCGAGGACAGAACCCGGCGTACAGGCCGACTCGTCCGTCGCCCTCCGCCTGACCTGCGGTTTCAGGTCCGGCGGGCGTCCCCGTTCCTCAGATGTTCCTCAGCCGCGGGAGCCAGCACGGCGTCCACCGCGGCCCGTGTGCGGTCGTCGGAGTCCGGCCACAGGTGGCTGTAGGTGTCGAGGGTCTCGGAGGCGCTCGCGTGGCCCAGTCGGGCCTGGACGGTCTTGATCGACTCCCCGTGCCGGATGAGCAGGCTGGCGTAGAAGTGCCGGAGGCCGTGGAAGGTCACGGTGTCGTCCAGGCCGGCCGCGCGGACGGCCGGGCGCCACACCGTGGCGGAGAAGGCGGTCCGGCGGATCGGGTTGCCGAGGTCGGTGGTGAAGACGAAGCCGTCGCTCGGCCACCGCGCGAGGTGGGCGGCGAGGGCGTCGACGACGACCTGGGGGAGCGGCACCACCCGGACCGAGGCCTGGGTCTTGGGCGGCGCCAGATAGGGCGGGCGGTCGGGCATGGTGACCAGCTGCCGGTCGACGGTCAGCTGCCGGCGGAGGAAGTCGATCCGGTCGACGGTCAGCCCGAGGGCTTCGCCTTGCCGCAGACCCGTGCCGGCGGCGAGGGTGATCAGCGCCCGGTAGCGCTCGGGGACGGTTTCGGTGAGCGCGCGGACGGCCTCGATGGGCAGCGGCTCGATGCGCTGCTTGTGGACCTTCGGCAGTCGTGTTCCCGTGCAGGGCGACGCGATGATGCGGCGGTCCCGGACCGCGGCCTTGAAGACCGCGGACAGGATGCGGTGGACGACGCCGACCGTGCCCGGCGCCAGCGTCTTCGACAGGCGCTTGACGAGGGCCTGGACGTCGCTCGGCAGGACGGCGGACAGCTGCTTGTCGCCGAGGCTCGGGTAGACGTGCCGGCGGAGCATCGTCTCCACGTGGGCGGCCGTGGTCGGCCGGTGCACCTGGGCAGCGCGCCACTGCTCGGCGTACTCGCGGACGGTTTGGCGGCCGGCGCGGGGATCGACGTACTGGCCGGTGACGATGCTGGCGCGGACCTCGTCGAGCCAGCGCTGGGCGTCGACCTTCCGCGTGAAGACGCGGGACCGCTGCGGGCCGCCGGGGGCGGCGCGGTAGCGGGCCTGCCAAGTGCCGTTGGGTCGCCTCGAGATGCTGGCCATGCCGTCTCCTCGCCAGACCGAGCGGGCGGGATCTCCAGCCGCTAATCCCACGGACTAGCGCGGAGCCGCAGGCAGTGGACGCGTCCGGCGGGATTTGTGGAGCGGGCGGCGCCTGTGGACGGACGGAGTTCCGTGCACCGCAGCCGGACCGGTGGCTCAAGGCCGCCTTGTCAGCCTCAAGACGGGACTGCAGAAAGCCTCCAGTTCCCCTGCAGTGGTGAGGTACGAGGCCACCCGACTGCTGTCGGGCGCCGCTTGGCCGATGGTGACGTCGTGAGCTCGTGGAAGCGCTCGTCCCGAGCCGGTCGGTACGCCGAGCAGCACTACCGACGGCTGCGCCGTCGGTGGCGGCAACGGGTCCTCGGACCGTTGCTCCTGATCGTGTCGCCCTTCCTGGTTGCGGCGATCGCCCTCACCGCGTTCACGGACGGCTGGCTGCGTTGGAACGGTGGCGTCGTGCTCGGTGCAGGCCTGGCGCTCTTCGTCGTCGCCTGGAAGTCGCCGCCCCAGCACATCGAGCGATGGGGGACAGGCGCAGAAGGGGAGCGGCACACCGCGCGGGCGCTCAGGCCCCTCCTGCGGTCGGGCTGGCATGTGGTGCACGACCTCGATTGGCCTCGAGCCGGCAACGTCGACCACCTGGTGGTCGGGCCCGCCGGTGTCTTCGTGCTCGACAGCAAGGCGTGGAGCGGCGTGGTGAACGTCGACGACGCCGGAGCGACCATCACGCCGAGGGACAACCCGGACGCGGCGTGGACCGCCCGTGGACAGCGCGGAAGGCAGGCACGCGCCGGGACTGCGGTAGCCCGTGCCCTTGCGCTCCGGAGCGGCCTGGCCGTCCCTCAGCCCGAACCAGTGGTCGTGGTGTGGGCTCGGTTCCCGCAGCGCGTCGAGAGCGCCGGCGGGGTGACCTACGTCGAGGGAGAGCACCTGGCCGACTGGCTCATCAGCCGGCCGCAGAGGCTGCACCGCGATCAGGTGGCTCAGTTGGCGGCAGCGGCGGACGACGACCTGTTGCAGATCTCCGTTCGTCGCTCGTGAGCCAGCCGTAGGGCTGCCGCGTCCGCTCGTGTCCTGAGGCTGCAGCGCTGGCGGCTCCGCCTGACCGGAGTCGCCGTTCCAACTCAACTGGAGCATTCATGATCACGAGGCGACACACCTCATGCACTGTCGGGCCAGCAACTCGTTGTGACGAGTGAATCGAGGCAGCCATGACGTGCGAGTGAGGTTGGTGCCCGCGGATGAAGAAGCCCTGCCTGGGTCGGCGCCGTGTCGCCGAGATGCAAGAGGTGTCGGCTCGCAATCTTGGCTTCTCCAGGCGCGGGAAGGTTCGTTGGCTGAGGGGGGAGCGGCGTTGGGTATGCCGAGGCGTCGGAAGAGTCCGCCTCTACCTGCGCCAGAGCGGCATCACTGAGCGGATCTCTCGCATCGGCCGGGACTCCAGCACTCAGCTTGGTCGTTGCTGGGTCGTCGAGCACACGCTGGGGCTGGCTGCTGTCCTACAAACGCCTGGCGCTGCGCTACGACCCGCTCCGCCATGGCTATCGCCGCGCTGGTCCGTCTGGCAGTCACCCTCATCTGCGCTCGCAGGCTCCCCACCGACTAATGCAACGTCTCCTTGGTCGGTCGCCGCCGCGCCGGAGGACGGCTGGTGGGGGCTGTGCCTCCTCGAGGTCGAGTGAGCGCCCGGCCGGTGGCAAGATCGGCTGCACTGGGTGCCCGCTCACCGGGCGACCCTCCTCGACACGCTGTGACCGTCCGCGCAGCGCGCCCCTGACTTCGCCCTCCTGCATGCTGGGCTTCATGACCGACCTCGGGCGCACGTGCAACGCCGACGCCTGCGACCAGCCGGCGACGCAAATTGGGTCTCTGAACTTCGTCGCCCGGGAGGTCGAGCTCGCGCTGTGCGACGAGCATGTCGAGAAGCTGCGCTCCGGCGCGTCGACGTCACTGCGCCTGGACCGCGGCCCGCAGGGCGGCTTCCGCGAGCCAGTGCTGCGCTTCCACGACTGATACGAGCTACAGGGCGCGACGTAAGCCCATTAGGCCTGCTCTCCTAGTCCGCATGCGTCAGAACCCGACATACGCGCTCGGGGCATCCCGCCGTCCGCGGTCAAGGTGATCGCATGAGCTACGCCCGGTTCGGCTGGGACGGCTCCGACGTGTACGTGTACGAGGACGTGTACGTGTACGAGCACGTCGCCGGCTGCATCGAGTGCTGCGGCTGCGCGCTCCCTTCCAGCTCGGTCAGCATCCAGTTCACCGACCTGGGGAAGCTGTTCGCCCACCTCGACGAGCGCACCGCCGCCTGCCACACCATCCCCGCCGACGTGCTGCTCGCGATCTACGCCGACTCGTCCGACGGGGCGTTCAGCGACTGGTGCGCCAACGACCCCGCGGAACTCATGCCCTGGGCGACGCGGGTCGCGGACTACCGGCCCGACGACGCCGCCTACGCCGACGTGCTCACCCGGAACCGGCACCTGCTCGCCCCGGACCCCGACGCCGTGACCGCCGCTATCCGCGAGGAGCCGCCCCGATGACCACCTGGTCCCCGAGCCCGTGGGTCGACTTGCCCACGTCCCCACCGGACCCGCCCGTGCGCTCCCCGGCCCGGCCGGTGGTGACGGTGTACGTGCCCGCATGGGTCGACGCCGAGGAGATGTACAGCCTGCACGTCATCGCCGCGCTGCTGGAGGACCGCTGCCCGCGCTGCTACACCCGTCTGACCGCCGACGAGTGGGACGAGACGCCGCCGGCCTACCAGTGGCGCATCTGCGCTCTGCACGGCTACTGGCGGCGCCACCAGACGACCCCCGGCCGCTACATCGTCCCGCTGTGGCAGTGGTGCCTGGGACCGAACCCCGACGTCCTGGAGCTCCGGTAATCCGCAAGTCTGTCCCGCCCCGGGTCCGATGGAGGCTCCCAATGCACGTGAGGATGAGAGGCATGGCGGCATCGAGGAAGCACCCCGACGACCTGCGGGACAGCGTGGATCGTCCCCGTCACGCCTTGCATCTTGACCGACGGAACATCAAGGCCAGGTTGCCCCGCCTGGCCAAGAGAACATCTTGGGGGACTGGCAATCGAGCCGGGCGGAGATCGTTTAGCGGGAGTCTCAGCTCAAGTCGCTAGGCTACGCGCGCCGCGCCCAGAGACGCGTGGCTTCTGCGAATGAGTAGGGTTATGGCGAAAATCTTCATCTCTTACAGCCGTTCCGATGTCTCGTATGTCGAGACGCTGGCCTCGTCCTTGCAGACATTGGGGCACACCGTCCTTACTGATGACGCTATCCTTACACCTGGTCAGGATTGGCAGGAGGTGTTAAACGAGGCGCTGCGCTCGGCGGAAGTGCTGGTCTCGGTTCTCTCGACAAACTCCACTCAGTCTCCGTTCGTGATGACGGAACTTGGAGCCGCCCTAGCCTACGCACGCGACTCGGGTCGGATGCTTGTCGTCCCAATCATTCTTGGCGACATCCGAATCCCACCGCCGATTCAAACCGTGCAGGTGATCAGGGACCTTAGCGACGACGCCGAGGGAACCGCTCTGAAGGTTGCGAGCGCCGTTGCTACCTTCCTCGGCAACAGGGCGGCGGCAGAAGAGAAGGAAGAAGAGACCCGAAAGTTTATCGAGGATAATGCAGCAGAGTACGTTGGTGAGGCCATTGCGGCTCAAGAACGGTCCGAACGCCGCTACCGAGTCCTCGGCATGACTTGGTACATCCTTGGTTTACTGGCCTTGATCGGCGCACTCGGATTCGTCGTGACTGTTCTGGGGCGAACGCCAGCCGCCACGAGCGGGTGGGTAGAATTTGCCTACACCACCCTTCGTGCGGTGGTTGTCATCGCACTTCTAGGGGCTTGCGCGAAGTACACATTCTCCCTGGGCAGGTCCTTCACGGTCGAGGCTCTGAAGTGCGCCGACCGCCTTCATGCCATCGCTTTTGGTCGGTTCTACCTCCGAGTCTACGGGCAGCGCGCGACCTGGCCTGAACTTAAGGAGGCGTTCGCGAACTGGAACATCGATCGCCCTTCCGCTTTCGTCGACACGTCGGCATCCGACTTTGATCCCAAGTTAGTCGAGATGCTGGACAGCGCGCTTCGTGCTCTCGGGGGCAACCAAGGCAAGGACAAGGCGGCCGCTTCCTAGCGCAGTCGCTGGCAAGAGGGCCGCCGGGTCCCGTGCACAGGGTCCGTGATCTTGTTTACTCCGCCGCGCGATGAGAACTGTTAGAAGACTGCTGCCAACCGTCGACGCCCTGACAGATGGGTGAGTGACGCCCGAGGGAGGCGCATGCGTTAGAAGGACAGTGGGTCAAAGATGTAGATGCGCGTGTTGAACCACGGAGCGGCTCGCACCTCACTCGACTGGGAAGAAACCGTATCGTCCGAAGCCACTGGCGGTAAAGATAATGTCGGTTGTCTGTGCGTCGAGCGCTTCAGTGGGATCCGTGTTCTCCATGACGATCACCTGGCCGATGGCGTGGCGCTGGATGTCTTGGTAGAACGCCGTGACTACGTCTGCTGGCGGTTCTCCGTCCTCGGCCTGCATTTGATCAGGCGGCCGATAGGTGACAAGCGGGCTGTCGAGAACTACGAAACCGGGGTGCGGAATATCCCGGTCGGAGCAGTACTTCGCTAACCCAAGAGTGAACGCGCCATGCAAGATTGCCCGCACACCTTTGCCATGGGCGGACCTGAGCTGATCGCCGGCCACAATGTCTTGGGCAGAGGCGTCGTAGCGGACGTCGTTAGGATTTGGGAAGCCCCAGGCCGCTAGCCGTTCGACTAGCTCGCGAGAGAATTCCCGCTGCGCCCGAAGGTTTACAGAGGCCGCCACGGCCGCGGTCTCTGCGGTGGCCTCGTCGACCACAACTCGCTTCATCTTCTCAAGGGCCTCGATCTGGTCATAAAGTCCCAAGGAACGCTCGATGGAAGCTCGCTTGCTGAGCAGGTCCTTGAGAGCGGTGTTGCTCCGAGTCAAGGTTTTTTCGACCTCGGCCAGGTTTCGTATCAGCCGCTCGCGCTCGCCGATCGACAATGTCGCTAGCCGTCGGACCTCTTGGCGGCGCTCGGCCACGTCGGCAATAGTCGACTGCAAGTCGTCTGCCAATGCACGTGTGCGGCGCACCTGCTCGTCGATAGCAGCGCCGAAGCTTGTGGTATCGCCATCGCATTCGGTGTTGTTGTGTTGATTTTCCGGCTCGGCGCCGCAGAATGCGCAGGTGCCAGCGGTGAAGTACCCGAGCAGGTTGCCAGCTTCGCGCACGGTGTCGAGGCGAGCTAGGTCAGAGTCATACTTTCGTCGCAAGATATCGAACCGGTTCTGGAGGGCGCCGGTGTCGCCCCATTCGGTCTCAAGCTGCGCTAACTCGCGTTGTCGGTCCTGAAGCGCAGCGCTGAGCGCAGTACGAGACTCAACAAGATCGCTGATGGGGCTGCTCTGCTCCTCAATCGTGGCAGTGAGTCGTCGAAGCTGGTCTCGAAGCTCGGAGGCTTCCGGTTCATCCGCGAGCCGAGCCTCTAGCTCCCGCAGAAGGCGCTCGACGACGTCAATCTTGGCCTTGCTGAGCTTTACAAGTTCCGACTGTGATTCTACTTCAACCAACCCTGAGTCATCCTCGTCCTGAAGAAACATTTTCAGGACCGAGACCTCCTTAGTCTTCGTCACGTAGTTGCCAGTGAGCGCGGGCGGCGTTTCAGCCTGCATTTGAGTTTCGTCGACGACGCACAAGTGCGCCACATTCCGGAAACTCAGGCTATCCGTGGCGTTCCGGACGTTTTTTCGGACCTGCCTTCCGTCCATGCCGATGGCACCGAGCAGATATCGCGAGATGTTCGTGACTGAGGCAGCATTGTGCTTGGGTGTGAGCGTTTGGTCAGGGATGGTGAGCGGACCGTCCCGGATATCGCTCAGATACAACCCGAGATTTCCACCGTTGACCGACCGCGTCAAGGTCACCGCTTCGCCGTCAGGCATCTCCAGACCAAGCAGCACCGTCGAGTACGCCTCGCGCTCAGGGATCTCCTTCAACGCGTTAGCGCCGAGCATGAAGTCCAGTGCGTCAACTATGAAGGACTTTCCTGTGTCGGAGGGGCCGCGCACGATGGTCACCGACGGACCAAACTCCACCTGGGCGGGCTCAACTGACGTGCCAATAAACGTTAGGTGGGTGAGCTTAAGTTGGGCCATGGTCAGTGCAACTCTTCTGGGGCAGCTGCCGTGGCGAACTCCTCCGACCAGTGTTGAGCGACGGTGGAGAGAGCTGCACGCAGCGTCTGCTCGTCTAGGGTGCCGAAGTGTTGCACTACCCAGGCGGCGCGGGTGCTTAGCTGAGCCGCGTACTCCGTCTCCAGCAGCTTGATGAAGCCGTCGGCTGCTTCGCCGGCCCAAAACTCGATGCCGCCGTCGCCGACGCCGACGTGGGCCAAGTGCGCGCGAATCATGACCTCTAATCCCGCTTCGATTGCCTGACGTTTCACGCCGAGCTCGCTCGCGCGGACCGGCACCGGTGGATGCAGGCTTTCCGGGCCTCCAAGGTCAGCGCTGTGCAAGACGCTGTGATCGAGCAGGACGAGCTGATTGAGATCGAGGTGCTCGGGGAATGCATTCTGCAAAATCAGCAGCACACGAAGGCCAACTTCGAGCGAGCTGTTGAGCGGTTTCATGTCGTCGCGCCTGACGTCCACGCGATCTTGTGGTCGTTCGCGAGTTGGTGGCAAATTCCCTTGCGGTCGTCGGGACGGGCAAGAGACACCAGTGGATGGGCGCTGAGGTCGAGTAGGGTTGCGTGGTTCAAGGCTGCGGTCAGCCGCAACATGCCGGAGGCGTGCTCGCTTTCGACCGTTTCGATGACGCCCGCGTGAATATCGTCCTGGAGACGCTCAAACGTCCCTTCCGGGACGGCGTCACGCACGTCCATGCGCAGTGCTTCGGCCGAGTAGAAGCTGAACCGCTGCCGCCTGAAGTGCCCACCGAACTTTGGATGCGCAGAGAGCGTGCCACTGAGCCATTCCCAGTAACGGTCTCCACGGCGTGTTGATCATGTCGTGCGGTCGTGCATGTGGTGGAGCAGGACCAGAGCGGCGGCGGTGATGGCGCCGATGCGCCAGGGGCAGAGACTGACCCGGCGCAGCGCCTTGAAGCTGGTCTTGAGCAGGGAGTTGCCGCGTTCGGCGGGAGCCCGGACCGCGGCGTGCAGCAGGTTGACGCAGCGCTCGTCCGCAGTCAGCCGGCGCTCGGCGGAGTGCTTGATCGGGGTGGTCAGCGCCTCCCGCTCGCCTTCGTAGCCCAGGTCGGCCAGGGCGGCGTGCTCGGCGTCGGTCCACTCGGCCAGCAGCGGTAACGCCTCGGGATGGGTGCGTAGCGCGGTGGTGTCGTGCTCGCGGCCGGGCCGCACCGGCGAGGTCCAGATCGGCCAGCCGTCGGGCGCGGCGATGACCTGCACGTTGCCGCCGTGGGCGGCGTGCTTGCCCGACCACCACAGATCCACCTGGCGGCCGGATCGGTCGGTCCGGGCGGTCGGGCCGGGAACGTGGCAACGGTCGGTGCGGATAAGCGTGCCGTCCACGGTGACATGCGCATACCCGGCGGCGCGGGCGGCCAGCAGCGCTCCGCGCAGCCCGGGTGCGCGCTCGGCGAGCACGTCGATGCCTTCGTGCAGGTAGCGGTAGGCCGTCGAGCGGCCGATGGCGTTGTCGGCGGCCAGCTGCGCCAGCCGGGTGCCGTCGAGCAACCAGCGCAGCACCAGCACCGCCTGCCGGTAGCAGCCCAGCGCTCGGCGCTTGGGCCGGGTGCGACGTCGGCGCCGGTCGGCGGCCAGCAGCGCCGACACGAACTGCACGGTGTCCTCATCGACCGGGAGCACGGCGGTGTAGATGACAGGATCAGACACAGCAGGACCTCGGGTGAGGAAGACGATCTGTGAGAGGACGTCCCTCCTACCGAGGTCCTGCGTCGTCTCCGGTCATCTGGCCGCCGTCGGCGTGTCGCTTCTGACCTGCGGATCACCCGCTACCGGGAAAGGCTCACTGT